>CAVWSA010000025.1:0-290496 GCA_963757545.1 uncultured Actinomycetes bacterium
CCGCTGTTCCCGGCGGACGCCACCACGACCACGCCATGCGACACCGCGTAACCCAGCGCCGCCTGCATGCGCCGGGTCGGCTGGCCGGTGCCGAGCGACATGTTGATCACCTGGGCGCCGTGCTGCGTGGCGTACCGGATGCCGTCGCCGATGGCGTCGGCATACCGCGAGTTGGAGTTGTACACGGCCAGCCCCGGCTCCTGGTCGTCCAGGATGACCCGGACCGACAGCACCCGGGCCGCCGGGGCGACGCCGATGATGCCGCCGTCCCGGCCCGGCCCGCTGCCGTGCCCGGCGATGAGCGAGGCGATGAACGTGCCGTGCAGGTGCGGTGGCTGGTATCCGGGCGGGTCCGCGCCCAGCGTGTAGTCCGGCCCGGTGGTCACCGACCCGGCCAGGTCGGCCGCGGCCGCGTCCACACCGGTGTCCAGCACGGCCACCGTCACCCCGCGGCCCTGGCTCAGCTGCCAGGCGGCTGGTGCTTCGATGTCCCGCAGCTGGGGCTGCTCGGCCGCCCGCACCTGGCCACCGACCCCGCTGCCCGGGGCCGGCGGCCCCAGTGAGAACAGTGATCCCGGCCAGCGCTAAGCCAGGCACGGTCAGCCGGGCCCGGCGGCTCAGCATGACCACTGCCGGGTGGCCGCGCAATCCACCACCGCGGGCCGGTTCAGCGGGGCGAGGATCGCGTCGGCCAGCTGGCCGGCCGCGGCGAACGCGGTCGCGTCGAACTCGCCGGTAGCGGCGGCCGGCCGGCCGTCCGCATAGCCCGCCACGGTCAGCAGCACGTACGGCCCGTCCTGCCGGGCGGTGGCCGTCTGCCGGCTGCCGTCGGCGAACCGGGCCGCCGCCGTGCCCGGGAAGGCCAGCGCGCGCAGCCCGGCCACCGGCGGCCGGGCCGATGGCAGCCCGCGGTCGAACGCCCGGGCTTTGGCCGGGCTGGGGAACGCGAGCACCCCGGTGGTGTAGACGACACCTTGCAGCTCATCGACGTAGCTGGCGCGCAGCCCGGCCCGGCAGCCATCCCGGCGGGCCGGCCCGGCCAGCGCCGGGTCCAGCGCGGCCGCGCACTGGTCGTGCGGCGAGATGCCGACCCGGCGCGCGGTGTCGTTGTTCAGCAGGATGGTGGTATAGCCCAGGGTGGCCGGGAAGATCCGGCCCGCGGGCCAAGTCCGCCACCGGCGCGCCACCGCCGTCGCGGCGGCTGCGGTGCGCTCCGCCGCGGTGGGCCGCCGGGTCTGCTGGGCGATCGCCGCATGCCCGGCCAGTACCGCGGCGACCAGGCAGCACACCCCGCCGAGCGCGGTGACGGCGATGGCCAGCCCGCGATGGCGGGCCGCCCGCGCGGGGCGCGGGCTGATCCCGGCGTCGTGGTCAGCCCAGGCCTGGCCGGGACCCGGTTGGTTCACCTGTAAAGAGTACTGTGCTGGCCCGGGGGACGACCCCCCGAAACCCCCGATCGCCGCTTCGCGCCGAGCGTCGGCTCGGGGAGAACGCCCTGCGGGGCGCCTCCCCTCACCGGCGCGCGATCCAGCGTGTGCCTTCCGGGAAGCCAGCTCAACCAGCGCGGGAAGTACCAGGTGCGCTCGCCGCACAGGATCAGCGCGGCGGGCATCAGGATGCCGCGCACCACGGTCGCGTCGATCAGCACCGCGGCGGCCAGCCCGACGCCGATCATCTTCAGGTCGATGATGGACAGCGTCGCGAAGATGGAGAACACCGCCACCATGATCACCGCCGCGCTGGTCACCACGCCGGAGCAGGTCGCGATGCCGCCGACCACCGCGTCGCGGTGCGAACGGCCCGCGGACCGCAACTCGCGGATCCGGCTCAGGATGAACACGTGGTAGTCCATGCTCAGCCCGAACAGGAACACGAACATGAACAGCGGCACCCAGTCGATGATGGCGCCGAACGAGGTGAAGCCGAGCAGGCCCTGCAGCCGGCCGTCCTGGAAGATCAGCGTGATCAGGCCGTAGGCCGCGCCCACCGAGAGCAGGTTCAGCCCGATAGACACCAGCGGGATGATCAGCGACCGGAAGGCCAGCGTGAGCAGCATCAGCGCGAGCAGCGCCACCACGGCGAACACGATGGGCGTGCGGGAGTGCAGCGCCGCGCGGAAGTCGTAGCCGTTGGCCGTGTCCCCGGTGACCGCGTAGCTGGCCCCCGGTACCTTGCCGATGGTGCCGGGCAGGATCCGGTCGCGCAGCGCCAGCAGCGCGTTGCGGGACACCGCGTCCGACCCGTTGCCCGCCAGCGGGACCGAGATCACCATCCCGCGGCCCCGGCCCACCAGCTGCGCGGTGACCGGCCGGTGGATCACCCCGTGGGCCGACGCGGTGGCTTGCAGCGCGGTCACCTCGGACCGCATCTCCGGGCCGGACAGGTTGCCCCCGGTCACCACGACCTGCGCCGGGGCGGGCCTGCCCGGGAAGGCGCGCTGGATCTGGTCCAGCGTGTGCACCACGGGCAGCCGGGACGGCAGGTCGATGGCCGGGGCGCCGGTGCGCATGCCCAGCGCGGGCACGGCCAGCGCGAGCAGGCCCAGCGCGGCCACACCGCCGTAGAGCAGCGGCCTGCGTACCACCTGGCGGACCAGCGCGGCCCACAGCCGGGACGGCCGGGCCTGGGTACGGCGCCGGCCCAGGAACGGGATGCGCCCCCGGTCCGCCCACGGCCCGAGCAGGGAGAGCAGCGCGGGCAGGAACGTCAGCGAGCCGACGACGGCCACGCCGACCACCATGATGGTGCCGACCGCGATCCCGGTGAACAGGTCGATCCCGGTCAGCAGCAGCCCGGCCATGGACACCATCACGGTCAGGCCGGAGACCAGGATGGCCCGGCCGGAGGTGGCGGCGGCGGTGGCCAGCGCCCCGGGGAAGGAGGCGCCGGCCGCCCGTTCCTCGCGCTCCCGGCGCAGGTAGAACAGCGAGTAGTCAACGCCGACCGCCATCCCGATGATGAGCACCACCTCGGCGGTGCTGGAGCCGATGGGCAGCCACCGGCTGGGTATCGCGAGCAGCGACACGGCGACCATCACCGCGCTGCCGGCCAGCAGCACCGGGATGCCCGCGGCGATCAGCGCGCCGAACACCGCGATCAGCAGGATCAGCGTGATCGGCACCGAGGTGAGCTCGGCCTTGTGGAAGTCCTGGCCCATCAGCGTGTTGGCGGCCTGGTCGGTGCTGGCGCCACCGGCCTCGGCCACGATCAGGCCGGGATGGCTGGCCTGCACCCGGGCCACCGCGGCCAGGTCCGCGTTGACCGTGCTGTCCGCCCTGGCGTTCGGCCCGGCCACCTGGAAGGTGACCAGGGCGGTGCGGCCGTCGGCCGAGATCAGCGCCTGGCCGCCGGGGCTGAGCGGGGACCGGATGTCCCGCGCCGCTCCGGGCAGCCGGTGCAGCGCGCTGACCACCTCGGCCACCGCACCGCGCAGCGCCGGGTCGTGCGAGTACGTGCTGCCCCGGGCCGGCGCCGCGGGCCTGGATGAGCACGCTTTCCGCGGGCGGGGTGACCACGCCCAGCCGGCGCAGCATCTGCTCGGCCTGGCCGGACTGGCCCGGGTCGTACTGCGGCTGGCTCTGCGTGCCGAGCAGGTGCCCGCCGAACAGCGCCAGCACCGCCAGCAGAAGCCATCCGGCGATCACCGCGATCCGGTGCCGTGCGCTCCAGCACGCGATCCGCTCCACCATCGGCCCCCGCGGCCGCCGCCCACCGGGCCCACGGCGCGCCGGGTCCGGGCTGGGCTCCGGGAACCGCTCCGGCGGCAGCGCCGGGGGCAGTTCCGGGAGCGGGGAACGTACCTGGGGCAGGGCAGGGTTGAGCAGCTCGCGCATCTGGCCTCGCGGGGTCGGGACGGCTGACTGGCACGGCAGACGTATCTGACGTGGACGTCAGGGATCCCACACAGCATGCCAGACTTTTCTGACACTGACGTCAGCGTCCAGGGATTCTCGGAGTTTTACAGCTAACCCCCAGCTTTCCTGGATGCCAGCCTGGAGGCCAGCGCCAGGCACGACGACCCAGGCCAGCGGCGCCCTGCTAGCTGCGGCGCAGCATTCCGGCCGCCGCCGCGCACTCCTGGCCAGGCCGATCGAGGATCATTGCCACTCTGCCGACCTCGGCCTCTGCCAGCGGAAACCTGTCCACCACGGCTTCGCGACGCGGTAGCGCAGGTGGGCAGCGGACCCCGCGATTGGTTTCCCGTCCGGATCAGCTCGGCCCGCTCGCCAGCGAACGGCGCCGACCCGCACCCTCAGCAGAAGGTCGAGCGCCGGCCGGGTCGTCTCGACATGACCAGCAGTGGACCCGCCGCCGCTGCGGACCTCTGCACGCGGACTGTTGCGCTGCGCAATCTTGACGAAACGGACGCCAGGTGCACCGGACGCGTGAAGAGTCGCCGACGAGCATGATCGATGTGACTGGCGGGGCTGCAGTTCGCTGGTACTGGGCGGAGATCGTGACCTGCGCTGCGCTGAACCGGGACCAGGCCTGAACCGGGACGCAGGCCAGGACCGTCCCGCCAGCACGGCAGGACCAGGCCCGGTCCCGCCATTACGGCGGGACCGGGCCTGGGCCCCGCACCCGGGCCGCCCCCCGGGGGGTCAGCCCTGCCTGACGGCAGGCTCAGCCGTCCCCGGGATGAGGCCCGGCCCGGCCGCGGGCCCGGCCGGCCCGAAGGGGAACGGGCCGGCCGGGCAGCCAGTGCAGCCAGCGCGGCAGGTACCAGCTGCGCTCGCCCAGCATGGCCAGGCAGGCGGGCAGCAGGATGCCGCGTACCACGGTCGCGTCGATCAGCACCGCGGCGGTCAGCGTCACGCCGAGCATCTTGAGCGAGACCAGCGCGAGCGTGGCGAAGATCGAGAACACCGCCATCATGATCAGCGCCGCGCTGGTCACCACCCCGGCGCTGCTGGCGATGCCGCCCACCACCGCGTCCTTGGTCGTCGCGCCGCGGCCGCGCAGTTCCCTGATCCGGCTCAGGATGAACACGTGGTAGTCCATGCTCAGCCCGAACAGGAACACGAAGACGAACAGCGGCACCCACGGCACGATCGCCCCATAGCTGGTGAAGCCCAGCGGGCCGGCCAGGTGGCCGTCCTGGAAGATGAGCGTGAGCAGGCCGAACGCGGCGGCCACCGACAGCAGGTTCAGCGAGATGGACACCAGCGGGATCAGCACCGAGCGGAACGCGATCAGCAGCAGGAAGAACGCCAGCAGGGCCACCACGGCCAGTACCAGGGGGGTACGCCCCCGCAGCACCCCGGTGTCGTCGTAGTTCTGCGCCGTGTTGCCGGTCACCGCGAAGCTGACCCCCGGCACCCGGCCCAGCGTGTCCGGCAGGACATGGTTCCGCAGGTCGAGCAGGGCGTGATTGGACACCGCGTCGGTGCCGTCACCGGCCAGCGGCACGCTGACCAGCACGGCGCGGCCGCCCGCCACCGCCTGGGCCCGGATCGGCCCGCGGATCGGCCCACTGGCCGTGGCGGATCGGCCCGCAACTGGCCCAGCGCCCGGGTGACCTGCGGGCCGCCCAGATCGTGGCCGGTCACCACTACCTGCGCGGGCGCCGGGCCCGCCCGGGAAGGCGCGGTTGATCCGGTCGTAGGTGGCCACGATCGGGATCTTGCTGGAGAACCCGCCGTCCGGCGGGTTGCCCAGCCGCAGCCCGAGCGCGGGCGCGGCCAGCGCGAGCATGGCCAGCGCGGCTACCGAGCCCCAGGCGGCCGGATGCCGGATCACCCGGCGGACCAGCGCGGCCCACAGCCGGGACGGCCGGGCGGCCGTCCGGCGGCGGCCGAGGAACGGGATCCGGCCCCGGTCCGCCCACGGGCCCAGCCAGGACAGCAGCGCGGGCAGGAACGTCAGCGAGCCGATCACCGCGACACCGACCACCGCGATCGTGCCGACCGCGATGCCGGTGAACTCGCTGTAGCCGGTGAGGAACAACCCGGCCAGCGCGATCATCACGGTCAGCCCGGAGACCAGGATGGCCCGGCCGGACGTGGCCGCCGCGGTGCGCAGCGCCTGCTCGGTGCTCGCCCCGCGGGCCCGTTCCTCCCGTTCCCGGCGCAGGTAGAACAGCGAGTAGTCGACGCCGACCGCCATCCCGATGAGCAGCACGACCTCGGACGTACTGGAGTCGATGGGCAGCCACTGACCCGGGATGGCGAGCAGCGCCAGCGCGGTGAACACCGCCGTCCCGGCCAGCAGCACCGGGATGCCCGCCGCGATCAGCGCGCCGAACACGGCGATCAGCAGGATCAGCGTGATCGGCACCGAGGTCTCCTCGGCCTGCCGGAAGTCATGGCTGACGATCGCGTTGGCGGCCCGGTCGGCGCTTGCGTCCCCGGCTTCGGCGATCAGCAGGCCAGGGTGGCGGGCCTGCACCCCGGCCACCGCGCGCAGTGCGGGCACGACCGTCTGGTCCTCGTGGCTGACCTGGCCGGGCACGGTGAAGGTGACCAGGGCGCTGCGGCCATCGGCCGAGACCAGCCCGGTGTGGCCCGCGCCGAACGGCGTGGCGATGTCCCGGGCCGAGTGCGGCACGGCGGCCAGCGCGGCCGCCACCTGCTGGGCCGCACGGCGCATGGCCGGGTCGGCGCGGAACGTGCGCCCCGGCCCGCCGCTCCCCCGCGGCTGGATCAGCACGTACTCGTGTGGCGGGGTGGTGAAACCCAGCCGTTGCAGGGTCTGCTCGGCCACGCCGGACTGGCCGGCGTCGTTGGACGGCAGGTTCTTCGACGGCAACTGGTGGCACGCCACGAAGATGACCGCGACGAGCAGGAACCAGCCAAACACGACGGTCTTGCGGTGCCGGGCGCTCCACCCGGCGATCCGCTCGACCACCGGCGCGCGGGATCGGTGCGGCTGCTCGCGAACGGGTCCGGTTTCTGGCAATACTGAACTAGACGGCTGGCGCATCATGGCCTTCTCTCTCAGGGCGGTGCGTGAGTCGGTCGCAGTCCCTCACCCATGAGCTGATCCCTCATGGGTGAGGGCACGGCATCAATTCGCCGGATGCATGCGCTGCGAAGGCAGCGGTTCAGCGGGTTGTGGTTCAGGGTGCAGTGGGCCCAGCGGGCCTGGCTTGGTCAGCACCTCCTTCGCTTCGGCCATCGGGTCAGCTGGCGCGCGCAGCAGCGCGCTAGCGATCCTTGTGTGCAGCCGGGCGGTGCCCACCAGGACGTAGTTGAACAGCAGGAACAGCACCAGGAAGACGGCTGCGGCGATCAGCGCCTGGTGCAGCGTTGCCCACGAACCAGCCCCAGGCCCCGGGCCCGCTCGGGCCGTTCGGGAAGTAGCCGAACTGGAGGCCGGCGCTGGACTGCCCGTTGTTGAACGTGCCCGGGCCGGGGCCCAGTACCAGAGCGGCACGGTGATGCCGGCCAGCAGCACCAGCCAGACCACCAGGACCGCCAGGTCGACCGCCCACAGCAGCGGGAACAGGACGAACAGGTAAGCGAAGTCGCGCCAGATGGCCGGGTCGGTCCAGCGGGTGCGGACCTGGCCCAGGATGCCGGGCCGCTGGACCGCCCGGTACCCGCCATGGATCGGCTCGGCCAGCACTTCGCGCAGCCGCCAGCGCTCCGCGTTGGCGCAGCCCCGGATGACCCCGGCCGCGGCGACCAGCAGCGGGATGCCGGCCAGCGTGATGCACAGCACGGCCGCGGTGAGCGTGGCCGCGAACACGGCGGTCCACAGCAGCCAGCCCCACACCAGGTAGGCGAGCAGGAACCAGGCCGCGCGCCAGGTGCTGCCCGCCACCAGCTGGTGCAGCGGGTTGCGGTACAGCGGCAGCCGGGTACTCATCCCACATCCCGCATCAGCTGTTCGACCGCCCGCACATGCTCGGTCAGCTTGGCCAGCTCGGTGCGCAGTTCCTGCTGGTTGGCCACGGCTTCCTCGGCCAGCTTCCGGTAGTGGGCCATGGCCACCGCGTCGGCGCGGTGCGCCTGCAGCCGGAAGTACGACCACACGATGACGGCCGCTGCCGCGCAGATGCACAACGGGATGCCCAGGCCGATGAAGATGCCAGCCGTGGCACTGCTGTCCAGTGCGGCTAGGTGTCCGGCAATCATCGGCCAACTCCGTCCGGGCCGGTTTCTCGGGTCTCCACGTCGTCCCCTTCCATGCTGCCGTTGCGCAGCGCTGCAATGATCGTTTCGGCGTTGAGGTGCAGGTCGAACGGCGCCAGCTCGAAGTACTTCATGGCCTTGCCGTCCGCCGACAGCTCCAGCTGGCCGGCCACCAGGCCTGCCTTCTCCAGCTTGTCCAGGTGCATGTAGAGCAGTGGCCGGGACATGCCGAGCCTGCGGGCCAGCTCGCTGACGTGCACCCGGCCGTCCCGCAGTTCCGCGACGATCCGCAGCCGGTGCGGATTCGCCACCGCGGTGAGCACGGTAAGCAGCTCGTCACTGGTCAGCATGACTCCCCGAACGCAAGACTCTTTCACCTGTCATAAAAAACTTACACATGAAAGAGAGGGTGCGTCAAGGCGGGCTGGCAGCACATGACGGCGGGCGGGCCGGCCGCGGCACACGACAGCCGGCGGGCGGGGCGGCCGCGGCACACGACACCCGGCGGGCGGCGGCACATCGGCCAGGCCGGTACGCGATGATGGTCGCCATGGGACAGCTGATCCTGCTCCGGCACGGCGAGACGGAGTGGAGCAAGGCCGGCCGGCACACCGGCCGTACCGACATCCCGCTCAGCCCGGAGGGGAAGGCAGCCGCCGCTGCCCTGGCCCCGGCGCTGGCCCGGCGGCACTTCCGGGCCGTGTTCACCAGCCCGGCCCAGCGGGCCAGGGACACCGCCGAACTAGCCGGCCTGGCCGACGCCACGGTCGACCCCGACTTGCAGGAGTGGGACTACGGCGGCTACGAAGGCCTGACCACGGCGCAGATCCGGGCACAGCGGCCCGGCTGGTATCTGTGGCGCGACGGCGTCATACCGAAGGACGCAGAGCATCCAGGTGAGAGCGTTGAGCACGTGGGGGTGCGGGCTGACCGGGTGCTGGCCCGGGTGCGGCCACTGCTCGCCGACGGGGACGTGGCGCTAGTCGCCCACGCGCACCTGCTGCGCGTGCTGACCGCCCGCTGGCTGGAGCTGGATCCGGACTGCGGCCGCCTGTTCCGGCTGGGCACCGGCACGCTGTCGGTGCTCGGCACCGAGCACGACTCCCCGGTCATCCTGTCCTGGAACCTGCCGCCGGTGGCCTTCGAGTAGGCTCCGGGGCCCGCGGTCAGCGCGGCCGGGTTTCGTCCTCGATCCAGCTCAGGAACGTCGCCGTCCCGGCCACGATGGGCGTGGCCACGATCTCCGGCTCGTCGTAGCTGTGCCGCTGGGTGAGGAAGTCGGCCAGTTCCTGGTACCGCGCGGCGGGCAGCTTGAGCAGCAGCAGCCATTCCTCGGCCCGCTCCAGGTCACCTTCCCACCAGAACGTGCTCACCACCGGCCCGGCCACCTGCGCGCAGGCGGCCAGCCTGGCCTGCACGGCATCGCGGCCGAGTTCGATGGCTTCGGCCCGCGAATCCGTGGTGGTCTGCACCTGGAGGTACCGCACAGTCCGGGCGGCCGGGTCGGCCATCGCCTCGCCCGCCGCCGTGCCAGCCGTGCCACCCTGACCCGCCACCTCACCGATGGTACGCCCCGGCCCCGGCAGGCGGCACGAGCCTGCCCCGGCCCACCGGGCGTGACCTGCGGTGTTACGGTTCAGCTCGGGGTGCGGCGGCCTGGCCACGGCCGCCGCCGAGGAAGGATTCCACGAAATCCGGGCTGGCCGACAGCTCGGCCGGGGTGCCCTCCATCCGGACCTCCCCGCCGCCGAGCACGTAGGTCCGGTCCGAGATGGCCAGCACGGCCCGGGCCCGCTGCTCCACGATGAGCACCGCGGCGCCGCTGGCGGCCAGCTTGTGCACGTGCTCGGTGAGCAGCACGGCAGCCACCTTGGGGGCCAGGTTGGCGGTCGGCTCGTCGAGCAGGAACACGCCGGGATCGAGCATCAGCACCCGGCCCATGGCCAGCATCTTGCGCTCGCCGCCGCTGAGCTTCCCGGCGCTGCGGCCCAGCATCTCGCCGAGCCGCGGGAACACCGCCAGCACCCGCTCGATGTGCCCGGCGATCTCCTTGCGGCGCAGCAGGTAGCCGCCCATCTCCAGGTTCTCCCGCACGGTCAGCGGGGCGAAGATGTCGTCCACCTGGGGCACGTAGCCCACCGCCGCCCGGGCCACCTCCTCGGGCGCGGCGTTGGTGAGGTCACGGTCCCCGACCCGGACCGTGCCGGACGACACCCGCACCACCCCGACCAGGCTCTTCAGCAGCGTGCTCTTCCCCGAGCCGTTCGGGCCGACCAGGGAGACCACCTCACCCGGGCTGGTCTGCACGGTGATGTCCCGGATCACCGGGTCACCGCCATAGCCCGCGGTGATGCCCTGGGCCCGCAGCGGCAGCCCGGTCAGCGTCAGCTCAGCCGACAAGGTAGGCCTCCACGACCTCGCTGCGGCCGCGCAGCTGCTGCATGGTTCCCTCGGCCAGCACCCGTCCCTCGGCCATCACCACCACCGGGTCGCAGAACTCGTCCATGATCGCCAGCTCGTGCTCCACCATCAGGATGGTCATTCCCTCGGCGCACAGCGCCACCAGTTCCGCGCCGATCCGCCGGGCCAGGTTGGGATGCACCCCGGCCATCGGCTCGTCCAGCAGCAGCGTGCTGGGCTCGGCCATCAGCGCGCGCATGATCTCCACCAGCCGCCGCTGTCCCCCGCTCAGCTCCCCGGCATAGCTGTTGGCCATGTCCACCAGCCCGAACCGCTCCAGCAGCCCGGTGGCCCGCCGCACCGCCGCTTCCTCATCTCCGCGCCAGTACCGCCGCCCGAGCAGCGCCCCGCGCAGCGAATCCCCCCGGTTCCCGGGTACCGCGGACAGCAAATTCTCCATGACCGTCAGCCGCTTGAACTCCGAGGCCAGCTGAAACGTCCGGACCAGCCCAACCCTTGCCCTCCTGAACGCCGGCACGGACGTAATGTCGTTGCCCTCGTAAATGATGTGCCCGGACGTGACAGACAACGTTCCGGCCAGCATGGCAAGCAGCGTCGATTTACCGGCTCCATTAGGCCCAATCAGCCCGGTCAGCTGCCCCTTCCGCACCACAAAAGACACGCCATCGACGGCCCGGACCCCGCCAAACTCCCGCACCACATCACGCGCTTCCAGCATCACGGGCGGCTGACCATGACCAGCCGTGCCATCAGCTGCACCGGGGTTTGCGCCGGAACTGCGCGCACCGCCGTCCGCCGAAGGCGACGGCGGGCGGGGCGAAAAGCGGGCGTCGCGTGGCCGCCCGTTACCGCCTCTCCTCGCGCGCCTCGGGCCGCTACGATGTCCGCCGGTCGAGGACCCCCGCCAGCCCGCGCTCGCCGCGCCAGCCGTCGCCGACCCCGCCAGACGAATAAACCGTTTCCGTTCAGGCAGGATCCCCTGCGGCCTAACCCACAGGAAAATCACGATCAGCAGCCCGATCGCCACCCATTCCAGAGACGGGATCAGGTTGGGCGGCAGGTTATTGGACGTCGGGATGAACCGGGTGATCTCCTCGAACCCGACCGGCACCAGAATGGCCCCGAGCACCGCGCCAACATGGTTCCCCGCTCCGCCGATGATGACCGCCGCGAACAGCACGACTGTCTCCGCGTACCCCCAGGCGGCCGGCGACCAGGTGCTGATGTAGGAGACCAGGATCCCGCCGCTCAGCCCGGCGATGGCCCCGCCGATAACCAGCATCGCGGTGCGCAGCGAGAGCAGGTTCTTGCCCAGCGAGTCGGCCACCGTGTCGTTGTCCCGCATGGCCCGCAGCGACCGGCCATACGGCGAGAACGTGATCCGCCGGACGAACCAGAACACTGCGCCGGTCAGCACGACGGCGCCCGCCCCGAACCCCCACTGGTACCCATTGGACGTGGTGGTGAAGCCGGACGCGGCGAACGGCGCCGGGATCAGCGACAGCCCCGCGTCGCCGTTCAGCAGCGGCCGGTAGTTGGTCACCAGCAGGTTGAGCAGTACCGCGGTGACCAGCAGGCCGACCGCGGCGAAGTCGCCGCGCAGCCGCCGTCCGACCAGGAAGGTGAACGGCAGGGCCAGCACCCCGCCGACCACGGCGGCCCCGATCCAGGGCAGCGGGAACGGCAGGTTCCACCCGCCGATGTAGGACTGGAAGCCGCCGTTGGCGTGGTCGCTGGGCAGGGCCAGGATCGCGGCCGCGTAGCCGCCGGCCGCCTGGAAGATGATGAAGCCGAAGTTGGTCACCCCGGACACCCCGAACTGCTGGCTGAGCCCGAGGCAGGCCATGGCGTCCACCGCCGCGTAGATGATCAGGTTGAGCGTGTAGTAGGAGTTCATCGGCGCTCACCTCCGGCCATCATGCCCGCGCTCCGAGCAACCCGGTGGGGCGCACGCCGAGCATGACCAGCAGCGCCACGAACGCGACCACGTACTTGTAGTCAGCCGGGATGAACACCGCGCTCACCTCGGTGGCCAGCCCGATCACCACCGCGCCGAGCATCGCGCCGTAGGCCTGCCCGGGCCCGCCGAGGAACACCGCGGCCAGGATGAGGATCAGGAAGATGTCCGTGGAGGTGGCGTCGAAGCTGCCCGAGTCGATGGCGAACACCACCCCGGCCAGCCCGCACAGCGCCCCGGTGATGGCCCAGGTCAGCGTGATCACCCGGCTGGCCCGGATGCCGCAGTTGCGGGCCAGCGACCGGTTCGCCGCGGTGGCCCGCATCGCCTTGCCCAGCTTGGTGTACCGGAGCAGGCCATGCACGGCCGCCATCACCAGCACGGCCAGCACCATGATGGCGACCTGGACGCCGGTCAGGTTGAGCCCGCCCGCCTGCAGCGTCGGGCCGTTGCTCATGGTGTAGGACACGGCGGTGCCGCCGGTCACCGCCTGCACGCCGAACTCGATGATGAGCGTCATGCCGAGCGACACGATGACCATGGTGATCGGCGCCGTGCCGCGCCGCTGGAACGGCGCGTACACGCCGACGTTGAGCAGCACCGAGATCAGCGCGCAGGCGGCCACCGCGACCAGCAGGCCGAGCCACACCGACAGCCCGGCCTGGTTGACCGCGTAGGCGATGTACGCACCGAAGATCATGATCGCGGCGTAGGCCAGGTTGAGCACGTCGGTCACCGCGAACTGGAGGGTGAACCCGACCGACGCGATGGCCAGCACGGCCGCGGTGACCAGCCCGAAGCCGAGGGATGCGACGAACAGGCTCATCCGGCCGCCACTGCCCCCCGCCGGCGCGGACTGGCCGCGCCGGCCCGGCCGCCCGGCAGGCCGTGGCCGCCCCGGGGGGGTGGGGACGGCCACGGCCTGGGTACGCGGCGCCGGGACTGGCGTCAAGACAGCGCCCTGAGCTGGGCCGCGGTCAGGTTGCCGACCACGTTCACCGTGCCCGATGGGCTGTAGGTGTCGATCTGGAAGATCCCGGTCGAGTCGTGGTAGCTGTCGAAGTTGGTCGGCCCGCCCGGGCCCTCATACCGGATCGACTTGCCCGCCTTGAGCGCGCTGGCGCAGGCAGCGAACGAGTAGCAGACGGTCGCGCCGGGCACGCCGTCCCCGATCTTGACGATGTCCGGCCCGTACACGCTGGGGCTGGTGCTCTTGGACATGATCATCGCCAGCGCGGCCAGGTTGATCCCGTCGTACAGGTGCACACCGCCCGGCGCGCTCAGGTAGGTGGTGAAGTCACCGGTGGCCCCGGGGACCTTGCCCTGCTGGGACAGCAGCGCGGTCTTGAACGCGCTGAACGCCGGCCCGTTCGACTCGACCACCAGGTTGTCCGCGTGGAACCCGCTGGCGAATGTGCTGGCGCCGACCGCCGCCGCGGCCGACTTGAAGAACGCGGGCGAGATCGCGGCCGAGGTGCCGATGATCGGGATCATCTTGCCGTGGTTGAGCTGCTTGATCTCGGAGAACAGGGTCGGGTCGGCCGAGCCGAGCGCCTCGGTCATGATGGCGTCCGGGTGCGACTGGATGATCGCCTCGGCCTCGGTGCGGAACGTGGTCGCGCTCAGGTCGAGGGTCTGGTTGGTAGTCATCGTGATGCCGGCCTTCTTCAGCGCGCTGATCGCGGGCTGGATGAAGGTCTGCGACCCGATGTCGTTGCCGAACGCCAGGGCGATCCGCTTGTAGTGCAGTTCCTGGGCGATGGCCACCATCGCGTAGGACTCCTCCAGGTCTGGCGGGACCAGCCGGTAGAAGTACGGGAAGTGCACATGATCGAACTCGGACTGGCCGGTCATGCAGAACATGGCCGTCTTGTGCGAGTTGATGATCGGCACGACCGAGGCCGCCTCGTCCGAGGTGCAGCCGATCACCAGGGCCAGGCTCGGGGTGGACGCGAACATCTGGTTCACCGCGGGCACGGCGTCGGCCGGCTCACCGCGGGTGTCCACGCTCTTGCAGGTCAGCGTGTGCCCGAGCACCCCGCCCGCCTTGTTGATGGTCGCCGTCGCGCCGTAGCAGGAGGCCAGGTAGGTGGGGCCGAGCGCGGCGTCGGCGCCGCTGAACGGCGCCACGTCGGCGACGGTCAGCTTGCCCGACCCTGAGCCGGAACTGCTGCTGGACGACGCGGAACCACCGGAACTGCCGCAGGCGGCCAGCCCGGCCGCGAGCACCGCCGCGCCGAGGGCCGCGGTGATAGTGGTGAACTTCATTGTCCCCCTCCAAACCTTGGTGGAGTGAACCTTGGTGGAGTCACGCTGCTGGACTGACTGGCTGCCTGGTGGCCGGATGGCCGGTTCGGCGAATGCGGCGGCGCGCGGACGGGGCGGGTCAGAACCCGCTCTTGAGCGGGCCGCCGGGGCGCCAGCGCCAGTCCGCGGGCGCGCCCTCCTCGGCGACCACCCGGTTCCGGATGGTGCCGAGCCCTTCGACGGTGATTTCGATGACATCCCCGGGCTGCATCCAGACCGGTGGCGTGCGGGCGAAGCCGACACCGCCGGGCGTGCCGGTGGCGATCACGTCACCGGGGACCAGCCGGGTGAAAGAGGAGAAGAACTCGACCGCGCTGGGCACGTCGACGAGCATCAGCGAGGTCCGGGCCGACTGCATCACCTGGCCGTTCAGCTGGGAGCTGATGGCCAGGTCGGTCACGTCCAGCTCGTCGGTGGTGACCACCTCCGGGCCGATGGGCATGCTGCCTTCGAAGTTCTTGCCCGCGGTCCACTGGCTGGCGGCCCGCTGCCAGTCCCGGGCCGACGCGTCGTTCAGCACGACGAAGCCCGCGATCGCGTCCAGCGCCTTGTCCGCGGTGATGTACCGGCCGCCCGCGCCGATGACGATGCCCAGTTCCGCCTCGTAGTCGAACCGCTCGGTGAGCGCGGGCTTGACCAGGTCGGCGTACGGGCCGAGCACGCTGTCCGCGCCGCGGACGAAGGCGTCCGGCCAGGTCGGCACCTCCCGGCCGCCCTCCAGGGCATGCTCGCTGTAGTTCAGGCCCAGGCACAGGATGCGCGGCGGGCTGGGCACCGCGGGCGCGAAGTCGGCCTCGGCCACCTCGCGCCCGTCCGCGTCCTGCAGCGCCCGGACCGTGTCCATCGCGGGCAGCCCGGCACCGAGAACGTAGTGCAGCGAGGCGAACCGGGGATCTCCCGTCGCCTCGGCAGCGTCGACGTAGCCGGACCGGGCCCGGACGTGCAGCCGCGGTCCGTCGGGGGTGGCAATGGTGGCGAGCCTCACGTGCCCGATCTCCTTAGTCGCGGGGATGCTGCTGCGGTCATCGGGCGCGGGCCGTCTGGCCGCGACATGGATTGGTTGAGCTATGCTGCACATTGGTTGTATACAGCGGATTGGTTGAGCATAGGTGCTGTCTCAGAAGAGGGTCAATAGGGTTAACGCGAAATTAGCGGCGTTCGCTAGTCACGGTCTGATCTCGATTGGTACGATTGGTTGACATGGGGAACGCTGCCGGGGCCGCCACCCCGTTGCCGGCCCAGCTGAGATACCGGCTGGCCGAGCTGATCCTGGCCGAGTCGGCCCGGGCAGGCCTGGGACCTGGGTCCCGGCTGCCCACCGAGCGCAAGCTGGCCGCCGACATGGGCGCCACGCGCACCTCGATCCGGCAGGCGCTGGCCGTGCTCGAGGCGGAGGGCCACATCTCCCGTGAGGTTGGCCGGGGCACCTTCCTGCGCCGTACGCCGGGACCGGTCGGTGCCGGCGCCGACGGCCCCGGCGACGGGGCCGCCAGCCTGCCGGCGGCGGACGGGGCGGTCGCCGCGCCTGGTGGGCGGCCGGCCCGCGTCCCGGAGACGGCGGACGGCTTCGCGCCCGCGGATGTGATGACGATCCGGCGGCTGCTCGAACCGCTGGCCATGCCGCTGGTGGTGGCGTGGGCGACGGCTGCCGACTTCAAGGAGATGGACCGCTGCCTGGCCGGCGGGGGCCAGGCGCGCAGCTACGACGAGTTCGAGAACTGGGATCTCGCCCTGCACCGCAGCATCATGGCGGCCAGTCACAGCCCGCTGCTCGGCCAGTTGTACGCGGTCATCGAGTCAGCCCGGCACGGGCACTCCTGGGGTGACATGAAGCGGCGCAGCGCGTCACAGGAACGCCGCGAGCGGTACCAGGCTGACCACGCCGAACTGGTCGCCGCGCTGCGCGCCCGGGACACCGGCCGGGCCACCGAAGCGATGCGCGTCCACCTGGCCCGGGTAAACACCGACCTCTTCGGCGAATCCGCCCGTTAATTTCGCCGCCGAGGCGGGGCGCGCCGCAGGCGTGTCCCCCCGAGCCGGCGAAAGGGGGTGCCGCGAGCCATCTCGCCGGCCGAGGCGGGGGTGCGCCGAAGGCGTGCCCCCGCCGAGCCGGCGTTCGGCGCGAAGCGGCGATCGGGGGGCTCCGGGGGGTCGTCCCCCCGGGCTAACTAGTAGCCGCCGCCACTGCCGTAGCCGCCGGAGCCCATCGACGAGCTGGCCTTCGGGCTCGGTGACGAGCCAGCGCCCATCATCAGCGAGTTGGCCGACACGGCGTCGATCGCGTTCACCCGGAGCGCGTGCCAGACGCCGCCCAGCCCGTTGCCCTTGACCTGGCCCGGCGCGGTGTCACCGGCATAGGTGTACAGCGGGTGGCCCTTGTAGGTGGCCTGCACGATCCCGCCGGACCGGTTGATGAAGCCGAGCTTGCCGGTCAGCCGCACTCCCATGGCGGCCATCGGCTTGCCGGTCAGCGGCGGCCAGGCGGTCGCGCAGCCGCCGGTGCAGGCCGAGGTCATCGCGGTGTCCTTGGCGTACCAGTACAGCGTGAAGCCCTTGGAGTCGGCCAGCACCGGGCCGATGCCCGTCTTGACCTTCATCAGGCTGGCGGTGCTGGACGACATCATCCCGGAGCTACCGCTCTTGCTCTTGCCGGCCATGCCCGACGTGCTCGACTTGGTGGACATGGACGAACTATTGCCGCTCGCCGAACTGGGCGTAGTGCCGCTGCCACACGCGGCCAGCAGCAGCGCGGGTATGGCCAGCACCGCGGGCGTCCATCTGCGGTAACGCATCGAACCTCTCCGCTCATCGAGAAGGGGGCGGACATTCATTCCCCCTGAGCACGTAACGCTAGATCCGGTCGTTCAGCCGCAGCAGCGGAATGGGCATTACGTCTTTCTTACCGGTGTTCCGGCTGGCCCGTAACTGGGGGTGGCCGGGCCACTCAGCCCGCGGCCGCGATCCGGCCGGCCAGCCAGGCCAGCGACATCGGGTACCGGTAGTCGATGCCCATGTGGGTGGCGTCGAACAGCTCGAAGTGGATCACGTCGTCGGCCACCCCGGCGCCGCGCAGCGCCTCGCGGAACGCCGTCGCGCCCAGGTCGAGGAACCATTCGTCGCGCTTGCCCGCGTCGATCCAGATGCTGCCCAGCCCACGTAGCGCCGCGGTGTACCGCGGCACCATCCGGACCGGGTCCCAGTCCAGCCAGCGCTGCCACACCGCGGGCCGGAGCTGCCCGGTCAGCGGCTCGAACGGCAGCTCCACCGTGCCGTCCTCGCGGGCCGAGAAGCAGGCCGACACGCCGAGCAGCATGAGCAGGTCGTGGTCGGCTTCCTTGGTGAACGAGGTGCGCGACTGGAAGTCCGCCCACCACTTCCAGATGTCCCCGTCGTAGTCCCGCAGATGCCGCGCGGACTTGCCGAACTCCGGGATGTAGCACAGCTCGTAGAGCGAGTCACCGGCGTGCGTGGCCAGCGCACCGAACAGGTCGGGGCGCAGCATCGGGGTGATCATCGCGCCGAAGCCGCCGCTCGACTTGCCCATGATCGCCCGGTGCGCGGCCGCGTCCAGCGTCCGGTAGTGCGCGTCCACCCAGGGCACCACCTCGTTGCACAGGTAGGAGTGGTACCGCCCGGTGCCCGGCGAGTCCACGAACTGGCTGCCGCCGTAAGCGGTCCACGCGTCCACGTAGACCACGATCGTGCCCGGTGCCTGCCCGGACCCGAACACCGCGTCGGCCGTCTCCGGGAACGGCTGCCGGTACGGCGACCGGTTCTGCCACATCGCGATGTGCCCGGTGTAGCCCTGGATCACGTACACCGTCGGGTAGCGGCGACCCGGGTCCGCGTCGTAACCGGGTGGCACATACACCCACAGCGGCCGCTCCGCCGGGTCACCCAGCGGGTTGCCCCGCAGCAGCTCACTGGTGATCACGTGCTCGTCGATTCGCCCCGCCAGATCGGCAGACCAGGGCAGCATCGGGCCTCCTTCTTGGCGCACAGGTAGCGGACCGCGCTGGGACCTACGGTAGAGGAATGAGCACCGAGCAGGCTGAGCGAGACCCGGTGGAGCTGCACTTCGCCGAGATGGCCAGCACCCTCAATGGCCGTGTCAGCCCGGGGGGACGACCCCCTAGCCCGCTGCGGCCTGCCGCCGCGCTAGCCGACGGCACCGTGCGCCGGCCGCCCGGTGCCGCCCCCATCCGGCCGGGGTCGGCGCTCACCGGCCAGCAGTGCCTGGACCTGTTCGACGCCCAGCTGGCCAGCCGGCACCTGGACGTGGCCGCGCGCTGGCTGCGCGCCCGTGGCGCCGGCCACTACACGATCGGCTCGTCCGGGCACGAGGGCAACGCCGGCGTCGCCGCCGCGCTCCGGCTCACCGACCCGGCGCTGCTGCACTACCGGTCCGGGGCGTTCTACCTGGCCCGTGCCCAGCAGACCAGCCCGCCGCACGACGGCGTGCGGGATGTGCTGCTCGGCCTGGTGGCCGCCACCGAGGAGCCGATCGCGGGCGGCCGGCACAAGGTGTTCGGCAGCCAGGCGCTGAACGTGATCCCGCAGACCTCGACCATTGCCTCGCACCTGCCCCGGGCCATGGGGCTGGCCTTCGCCCTGGACCGGGCCGCCCGGCTGGGCCAGCGCGCGGCCTGGCCGTCCGACGCGATCGTGGTAGCCAGCCTGGGTGACGCGTCGCTGAACCACTCAACCGCGGCCGGGGCGATCAGCACCGCCGCGTACTGCGCGTTCCAGCACCTCCCGCTGCCGCTGCTGATGGTGGTCGAGGACAACGGTCTCGGCATCAGCGTGCGGACCCCGCCCGGCTGGGTCGGCACGGCCCTCAAGGCCGTGCCGGGCATCGGCTACTTCCACGCCGACGGCGCCGACCTGGCCGCGGTGTATGACACCGCGCAGGCCGCCGCGGCCTGGGTCCGTGACCGGCGCTCCCCCGCGTTCCTGCACCTGGATGTGGTCCGGTTCGGCGGCCACGCGGGCTCGGACGTGGAGAGCGGCTACCGCACCCCGGCCGACCTGGCCGCCGACCTGGCCGCGGACCCGCTGCTCGGCACCGCGCGGCTGCTGGTCAGCGCCGGGGTGGTCACCCCGGCGGAGGTGATCGCCCGGTACGAGCAGTCCCGTGCCCACGTGCTCGGCCTGGCCGGCCAGCTGGCTGATGCCCCGCGGCTGGCCTCCGCCGAGCAGGTGATGGCCCCGCTCGCCCCGCACCGGCCCGACCAGGTTTGGGCCGGCGCATGCCTCAGCGCGGATCCGGCCAGCAGGCATAACGCCTTTGCCGGGCGGCTGCCCGAGCAGGCCGGCGGGCTGACCCTGGCGCAGTCGGTCAATGCCGCGCTGACCGATGCGCTGGCCGCCCGGCCGGGCATGCTGGTGTTCGGCGAGGACGTGGCCCGCAAGGGCGGCGTGTACGGGGTGACCCGGGGCCTGCTCGACCGGTTCGGCGCCGCCCGGGTGTTCGACACCCTGCTCGACGAGTCGTCCATCCTCGGCCTGGCCCTGGGCGCGGGGCTGGCCGGGCTGCTCCCGGTGCCGGAGATCCAGTATCTGGCCTACCTGCACAACGCGGCGGACCAGATCCGGGGCGAGGCGGCCACGCTGTCCTTCTTCTCCCAGGGCCAGTACCGCAACCCGATGGTGGTGCGCATCGCCGGGCTGGCCTATCAGCGCGGCTTCGGCGGGCACTTCCACAACGACAACGCGGTGGCCAGCCTGCGTGACATCCCGGGCCTGCTGATCGCCTGCCCGGCCCGGCCGGACGACGCGGCGGCCATGCTGCGCACCTGCCTGGCCGCCGCGGAAACGGACGGCCGGGTATGCGTGTTCCTCGAGCCGATCGCGCTGTACCACACCCGGGACCTGGCCGAGCCCGGGGACGGCGGCTGGCTGGCCCGCTATGACTCGCCCGCCGCCTGGCCCGCCGGGCATGTCCCGGTCGGCCGCGCGTGCTGCCACGGGGACGGGCGTGACCTGACCATCGTCACGTTCGGCAACGGCCTGCCGATGAGCCTGCGGGTGGCCGCCCGGCTGGCCGCCGACGGCATCGGCTGCCGGGTGCTCGACCTGCGCTGGATCGCGCCGCTGCCCGCCGACGACATCCTGCGCGAGGCCAGCGTCACCGGCCGGGTGCTGGTGGCCGACGAGACCCGGCGCACCGGCGGGGTCTCCGAGGCGGTGCTCACCGCGCTGGCCGACGCCGGGTTCGGCGGCCGGGTCGCGCGGGTCACCAGCGCGGACAGCTTCATCCCGCTGGGTGAGGCGGCCAACCTGGTGCTGCTGTCCGAGGCGGCCATCGAGTCGGCCGCCCGGCGGCTGGCTGCGCTGCCTGGCTGAGCGCGGGCGGCGGGGCGGGTACCCGTTGTTCACTGGGCGGCCATTGTCCGGTTACCCCGTTGCCCACCGATTTGCCCGATTACTAATCCCGGCGTTGCCGTTGTCCCAATAAACCGGGCGGCGCGTGTCTATGCTGCTCACGTGGGGATTCCGGGGATACCACGAGGGCGCCTCGGCCATCCGTCATGGCTGATCGCGGCGCTGGATTCCCGGCCGGAACTGGCGAGCGCGGGACGGCTGGCCGGCCGCCTGGTCAATCGGGCTATCGCGCTGGCCGCCGCCCGGGTAGAGGAATCGCCGCTGCGCCGTGCGCTGCTCACCCATCTCGGCCCGCAGGCCGCGAGCTGGCCAGTGCTGACCGCGTCCTGGCCGGCGTTCGATCAGGTGAACGTCCAGCTGGGCGTCGAGGCCTGGCTGGCCGGCCCGGGGCGGACCCACGATCTCCTCGGCGTCACCGGGGCCCGGTACTGGCAGTCCGGGCTGGCCGACCTGCTCAGCGACGGGCCGCCCGACCCGCTGCTCGGCTCGCCCGGGGTGGGCAGTGTTACCACCGAGCCGCGTCCGGCCGGGCCGGGCGGGGTCACCCATCCCTGTGTCAGCTGCGGCGTCTACCTGATCGAGGACGGTGACGGCCGGTTCGCGCTGCTGCTCCGCGGCCCCGAGGACGGCAGCCCGGACGAACCGGTCCGGCTCCAGGTAGCCGGGGCCAGCCAGGCCCGGGCCGGCCAGCTGCTCGACGAGATACGGCGGCTGGCCGCCGAGCACAACGTCTACCGGGGTCAGGTCATCTCGTTCGACGCGGAGGACTGCGCGGCGGCCGGCAGCCGGCCGGCGTTCCTGGCCCGGCCGCGGATCGGCCGGGCCGACGTGGTGCTGCCCCGGGATCTGCTCGACGGCATCGAGCGGCAGGTGGTCGGGATCGCCCGGCACGCCACCGCGCTGCGGGCCAGCGGACAGCACCTCAAGCGGGGCGTTCTGCTGCATGGCCCGCCCGGGACGGGCAAGACGCACACGGTCCGTTACCTGCTCAGCCAGCTGCCTGGGGTGACCGCCATCGTGCTGTCCGGCGGGTCGCTGCCAGCCATCGGGGAGGCCTGCTCGATCGCCCGGGCGCTGCAGCCGTCAGTCGTCGTGGTCGAGAACGTGGATCTGCTGGCCGGGCCGGGCGAGGCGGTCCGCGGGCATCCGCTGCTGGCCCGGCTGCTGAACGAGATGGACGGGCTCGGCGCCGACGCCAACGTGACGTTCCTGCTCACCGCCAGCCAGTCGGACGTGCTGGAGGACGCGCTGGCCGCGCGGCCAGGGCGGATCGACCACACCGCGCGGCTGCCGCTGCCGGACGCGGCGGCCCGGCGCCGGCTGGTCCGGCTGTACCAGGGCGGGCTGCACATCGGCCGGGCCAGCGCGATGACCGTGGTGGCCCGCACCGACGGAGTGACGGCCTCGTTCATCAGGGAACTGCTCCGCCGGGCCGCGCTGCACGCGGCCATGCACGCGGACGGCACGCGGGCCGCCCGCACTCCCCCGCTGAACGGCTCGGCGCCGCACGCTGAGCCGGTGGCCCACGGTGTGGCCACCGCGCCGGGGATACCGCTGCGGGTGACCGCCCGGCAGCTGAACCGGGCGCTCGACGAACTGCTGGACAGCAGCCACGACCTGACCCGGGTGCTGCTCGGCAGCCGCCCGGCGCACGGCGCCGACGCGGTCATCCGCCCTGTCCTCCCCCGCCTCCGCCCAACACCGACCCCCACCCCGTTACCCCCGGCCAGCACCCCCCACCGCTAACCGACCCCTTCGGACCTGCATCAGCTCGGTGCGTTGTGCCCCACCAGCGAGGCATTTCTGCACCGCACTTACGCGTGCGGCACACGGACGCGCCACACCAGTCACATCAGCCCCAGCCCAGACGCGGCTAGGGCTCGCACCGCGTCAGCGCGGTGAGAAAGCGGTCACCGGCGACCACAAACTCACCGCCCTCATGCCACAGACTGACCGTCGCGCAGCTGCGCGGTGAATGCCCGCCACTCATCGGGGGTGAAGACAAGGGCTGGGCCGGACTGATCTTTCGAGTCGCGGACGGCGACGATGCCGGGCAGGTTGCGGGCGACCTGCACGCAGGTTGACCCGTTCGCGCTGTGCGTGCTGGTGCGCCACTGGGCGCGGCGCAGATCGTGAGCGTCCACTTCCGTGCCTCCTCTCTGGCCTGGAGGCGTGTTCCCGCCAGGTCATTTGATGCTATCGGCTGCGCTGGCCAGGAATTCTGCTGATTTCTGGCCCGGGAGAGCCAGGGCGCGAAGCCGGTCGAAGGCCATGCCGTAGCGGTACACCTCAGCGTCCTGCTCGACGTACAGCGCTGGATCTCCGTCGTGAATGGCCACACCCTGCGTCGGCTCCGGCGTCAGCACGGCCTGTCCCGGGAACAGCTGGCCACCAAGGCCGGCCTCAGTCTCGCTACCGTGGCCAGGCTCGAACGGAAGCCCTGGAGCACTTGCCGGTCCCGCACAGTCGCCCGGCTCGCCGCCGCCATCGGAGAACAGCCCGTCACCCTGAGCGCCGGAACCGCTGACGTGATCGCGGCCTTCGACCAAGCAGAGATGGACTTCGGACCGGACGGCGGGTTCCGTTACGACGGCGGCCGGGACCTCTCCCGGCTCGCCGAACAGGCGAAGGCTGATGACTTGGGCGTCGAGAAGACCGCACTGGACACCTAGAGTTCCTATGCATAGACTTACGCAGTATGAACCGTGAACGCCTCAAGGGGCACCTCGATCTGCTGCTGCTGGCCGTGCTCGCGGCCGGGCCAGGCGCATGGCTACGCGGTGATCTCGGCCCTGCGCCAGCGCAGCGAGGGCACTTTCGACCTGCCGGAAGGCACCGTGTACCCGGCGCTGCACCGGCTGGAGGACGCCGGGCTGCTCAGCAGCAGCTGGGCCGACGCGGAAGGCCGCCGCCGCCGGGTGTACGCGCTGACCACCCAGGGCGCCGCCGCGCTGACCACCGAGGAGAGTGAGTGGCGGCGGTTCGCGCGTGCGGTTCAGGCGGTGACCAGCGGCCCCGGCCTGGCCGGCGGCCCGATCGTGGCTGGGGGGATGGCGTGAGCGACAGGGAAATGAACGGCCGGGACGATGCGGTCGAGGAGTACCTGGACGAGCTGTACACCAAGCTGCGCGGCTCACCCCGGCAGGGACGGCGGCTGCTGGCCGAGGCCGAGGACCACCTGCGCCAGGGCGTGGACGAGGGGCTGGCCGGCGGGCTCACCCTGCCGGAGGCGCAACAGCATGCCGTGTCCAGTTTCGGCTCGGTGCGGGCCGTGGTCCGGGCGCACGACAGCCGGCTGCGCCGGGTGCCCGGTACGGCGGTCCTGGTCGACCTGATCATGTCCGGCTGGAAGCTGGGCTCGATCGGGCTACTCGCGGTCGGCGCCAGCGGCCTGGTCGTGGCGGCCATGAACGTGCTGTTCGGCCGGCCGTTCGTGGCGGCGGTGACCCCCGGCATCCGGCTGCCCGCCGCGTCCTGCCGGTACTGGCTGCACATCTGGCCCGGCGCGCACAGCTGCGCCCAGGCGTACATGCTGGAGAGCAGCAGCGACGCGGTCTCGCTGCGGCTCGGCGCCGGCCTGCTCGGCCTGCTCCTGCTGGGCGGCTACTACCTGGCCCGGCGCCGGGGCTGGTCGCCGGGTGTGCTGCCGGACGCGTTCACCCCGACCATCGCGGTGACGGTGTTCGGCATGGCCGGCCTCGGCCTGGCCTGGCTGGCCGCGATGAACGGCGGCGGCCTGGTCGCGGTGCGCGGGATCACCGGGCCCGGCTGGTATCTCAGCGGCGCCATCGTCGCGCTGGCCCTGGCGGCCGGCTACGGCCTGCAGCTGCAGCGCACGCTGCTCCGGCACGCCCGCCGCTGACCGCCTGCCGCCCGCCGCTGACCGGACAAGAGCCGGCCGCCTGCTAGCCGCCGTGGGCGGCGAGCAGGTGGCTGGTCAGCGCGACGGTCACCTCGCCGGGCTGGGACACGTTGGCCAGGTGCGCCGCACCGCGGATGACCCGGAGCCGGGCACCGGGGATGGCCCGGGCGATCACCGCGCCGTGCCAGGGTGGGGTGGCCGGGTCCTCGCTGCCCGCGATGACCAGGGTTGGCGCGGTGATGGCGGGCAGCACGGGCCGCAGGTCCATGCCCGCGATCGCGTCGCAGCAGCCCGCGTAGCCGACCGGGTCGACGCTGCTGCTCATCGTGGCCACGAAGGCGGCCGGGGTGGCCGGGTCATGGGCGGCAAAGGCCGGGGTGAACCAGCGGCCCACCACCTGCCCGGCCAGCGGCGCCAGCCCGCCGGCCCGCACCTTGGCCGCCCGGTCGGTCCAGAACGCCCGGTCCGGGAAGCAGGCCGAGGTGCAGCAGACGGCCAGCGCGGCGATCCGGTCCGGCGCGTGCGCGGCCAGCCACATGCCGACCATGCCGCCGAGCGAGACACCGCAGTACGACACCGGCCCGGTGCCCAGCTCATCGAGCAGCCGCAGCACATCCCCGCCCAGGTCGGCAATCGTGTACGGACCGGGCGGGACGGGCGAGCCGCCGTGCCCGCGATGCTCGTACTGGACCACCCGGAAGTGCCGCCGCAGCGTGGCCAGCTGCGGCTGCCAGAGCTCGCCGGTCGTGCCCAGCGAGTTGCCCAGCACCAGCACCGGCGCGTCGGCCGGCCCGTCGTCCACCGTGAAGGCCAGCCGCACCGGCTCAGACATCGAAGAACACTGTTTCGCCGTCGCCCTGCAGCCGGATGTCGAAGCGGTAGCTGTCCTGCGCACCGGGCTCGGCGGTGGCGATCAGCGTGGCCCGGCGGTCCTGGTCGGCGAGGCTGGCCAGCACCGGGTCGGCCGCGTTGGCCGCGGCCTGGTCGGCGAAGTAGATCCGGGTGACCACCCGGTCGAGCAGGCCGCGGGCGAACACCGACACGTCCAGGTGCGGTGCCTCGGTCCCGCCGTCCGGGCTGGGCAGCGCGCCGGGCCGCAGGGTGATGATCCGGTAGCTGCCGTCGGGCCCGGTCGGGGACCGGCCGAAGCCACGGAACCCGGTGCCGCCCGCCGGGGCGCCGCGCGGGTCGTCGGGATGATCGAATCGCCCGGACGGGTCGGCCTGCCAGGTCTCGATGAGCCCGTCCGGCACCGGGTCGCCGGCCCCGTCGGTCAGCCGGCCGGTGATCGTGATCGCGCCGGGGGTGCCCTCGGCCACCACGTACGGGCCATCCGGCCAGGGCAGCCCCATGCCGAGGAACGGCCCGACGGTCTGCGACGGGGTGAGCCCACCAGTCACCGGGCACCGTCCTGCGCCTCGAACGGGGTCGCGCCGGTGCCGCGCAGCACGATGTCCCAGGTGTAGGCGAGCGCCCAGTCCGGCTCGGTCAGGTCGATGCTGAACTGGGAGATGAGCCGCTGCCCGGGCCTTCGGGTCGGGGATCGAGTTGAAGATCGGGTCGTACGGGAACAGCGGGTCGTCCGGGAAGTACATCTGGGTCACCAGGCGCTGGGTGAACGCCCGGCCGAACATGGAGAAGTGGATGTGCGCCGGCCGCCAGGCGTTGTAGTGGTTGCCCCACGGATAGGAACCCGGCTTGATCGTGATGAACCGGTACCGGCCCTCCGAGTCGGTCACGCACCGGCCGACCCCGGAGAAGTTCGGGTCCAGCGGCGCCGGGTGCTGGTCCACCTTGTGGTGGTAGCGGCCCGCCGCGTTGGCCTGCCACACCTCCAGCAGCGTGTCCGGGATCGGCCGCCCGTCGCTGTCCAGCACCCGGCCGGTCACGATGATCCGCTCGCCGAGCGGCTCACCGGCGTGCTGCCTGGTCAGGTCGGCGTCGGCCGCGGTGACCCGGTCCGGGCCGAGCAGCGGGCCGGTGATCTCGGTCAGCCGCTGCGGAAGCAGCACCAGCGGCTGGTGCGGTGCGCGCAGCGCGGTGGACCGGTAGCCCGGGGAATCCAGCGGCGGGTGCACCCCGTCCCCCGCCCGCGGGTAGGACGGCAGACTGGAGATCGGCCGGCGGGTGGGTGGTCATCAGGGTGCTCTCCCTCACACGCTCGTACTGTTTGCCTGAAGCTGGCGCAAGGCGGCGAGTTCCGCGGCGGTCGGCGGCGCAAGCATCTGCCAGGGAATCAGACACCGCGAGTTCCCAGCCCGTCCGGGCCCGGACGTCCGGCACCGTGACCCCGGGGTAGATCCCGGTCAGGGTCAGCTCGCAGCTGGCCGGGTCCGGCTCGAGGATGCCGAGGTCGGTGATGACCTTGCGGGGGCCCGCCCCGGTCAGGCCGCGGCGCTCCCGGTAGCCGGGCCCGTCGCCGAAGCCGACCGAGGTGACGAAGTCCACCCGGTCCACGAAGGACCGGCGGCTCTGCCGGACCACCACGATCACTTCCCGGCAGGACGCGGCGATCTCCGGTGCCCCGCCCGCGCCGGGCAGCCGCACCTTCGGGTCCGCGTAGGACGCGCCGATGACGGTGGTGTTGATGTTGCCGAACCGGTCGATCTGCGCGGCACCCAGGAAGCCGATGCCGATCCGGCCGGGCTGCAGCCAGTAGTTGAAGATCTCCGGGACGCTGACCACCGCGTCCGCGGTCTCGGCCAGGATCCCGTCGCCGATGGACAGCGGCAGCCGGCCCGGCTTGGCCCCGATGGTGCCCGACTCATAGATCAGCACCAGGCCCGGCGCGTGCGTGGCGCGGGCCAGGTTGGCCGCGGCGCTGGGCAGGCCGATGCCGACGAAGCAGGTCATGCCGTCGGTCAGCGCCCGGGCCGCGCACGCGGTCATCATCTCGTCCGCGGTGAACGGGGACCGGTCCGCCGCGCTGGCCGGTGCCTCCCCGCGCCCGGTGGCGGTCACGCGTCACGCCCCGTCTCGGCGGGCGCAGCACCGGCCAGCGAGCCCGAGGTGGCCAGCACCTCGTCGGCCAGCCACTGGCTGAACCGGTCCCGGTCCCGGCTGATCTCATCCCAGGCCTGGTAGTAGTCGTTGTCCCGGGCGGTGAAGCCGAGCGCGTACGAGGGGTGCGACCCGCCGGGAACTTCCGCCACGTAGTCCACCACCCAGGTGGGCAGCACGATCGCCCCCGGCTGCGGGGCAAGCTGGTCCACGATCTCCTCGACCGTCACGACCGAACGCCGGGCGCTGAGCACGGCTTCCTTCTGCACCCCGGTGATCCCCCAGAGCTGCACGTTGCCGGCCCGGTCGGCGCGCTGCGCGTGGATGACCGCCACGTCCGGGTTGAGCGCGGCCACCGCGGTCAGCCGCTCGCCGGTGAACGGGCAGGTGATGGGGCGGATGGCGGGCTGGCCGTCCAGGCCAGGCAGGCCCTCCAGGCCGGTTCCGCTGTACCCGCGCAAGATGGCGAACGGCATCCCGGACGCACCCGCCACGTACCGGTTGGCCATGCCCGCGTGGCTGTGCTCCTCCAGCTGCAGCGGCCCGGGCCAGCTGTTCTCCACCGCGTCGCGGAACCGGTGCAGCGAGCCGACGCCGGGGTTGCCGCCCCAGGAGAAGATCAGCCGGCTCGCGCAGCCAGCCCCGATGAGCTGGTCATAGATCAGGTCCGGGGTCATCCTGACCAGGGTCAGGTCGCGCCGCCGCTGCCGGATCACCTCGTGCCCGGCGGCGAACGGGATGAGGTGGGTGAATCCCTCCATGGCCACCTGGTCGCCGTCGTGTACCGCGCGGGCGATGGCCTCAGCCAGTGAAACGATCTCCGCCATATCCTCCTGCCCCGGACCGCGTATCCCCGGACACCATAATGGCCACGTGGTCGCGATAAGTACAGCCGTTCGTCATACGGACACCGCAGTCCGGCCCCGGCCGGCCCCGATCGGCCCGGCTCAGGCTGTCTCGGCGAGCACACGCTGCGCGATGGCGAAGGCCCGGTTGGCCGCCGGGACCCCGGCGTAGATGGCCGCGTGCAGCAGCACCTCGCGGATCTGCTCGGCACTGAGCCCGTTGCGCAGCGCGGCGCGCAGGTGCATGGCCAGTTCCTCTTCCTTGCCCAGCACGACGAGCGCGGTCAGCGTGATCATGCTCCGCTCAGCCCGGGTCAGCCCGGGCCGGGACCACACCTCGCCCCACGCGTACCGGGTGATGAAGTCCTGGAACGGGGCGGTGAAGTCGGTGGTCCCGGCCACCGCCCGGTCCACGTGCGCATCGCCCAGGACCTCCCGGCGGACGGTCATTCCCTGCTCGTGTCGCTCCTCGTCGTTCATGGCCGGCCATTCTGCTCGGTGCGCGCGTGCGCGGCCAGCGCGGCGGTCACGAACTCGCCCGCCGCGCCCAGGTAACCGGCCGGGTCGAGGGCCTGCTCGACCTGCCCGGGCGTGATCCCGGCCGCGGCCAGCGGCCTGCTTCCGGCCCGCCCAGCAGGCCGTCGCGCAGCGACTGGCCGGCCGCCGCGGCCCGCGCGCTGGCCTGGGCGACCAGGTCGTGCGCCCCGGCCCGGCCGAGGGCCGGGGCGAGCAGCGCCGCGACGTGCTCGGCCAGCGGGAAGCCACCCGCGGCGTCCAGGTTGGCCCGCATCCGGGCCGGGTCGGCGCGCAGCCCGGTCAGCATGTCCACCGCCCAGGACGCGGCCGACCCGGTGAGCCGGAGCAGGTCGCTCAGCGGCGCCCACTCCGCGTGCCACGCCCCCGCCGCACGCTGGTGCTCCTGCTCGGCCGAACTGGCCAGGGTGGCCAGCAGCCCGGGCACCTGCTTGGTGCAGCCGAGCACCGCGATGGCGGCCACCGGGTTCTGCTTGTGCGGCATGGCCGACGAGCCACCCCGGCCGTCCCCGCCGCGCTCGTGGACCTCGGCCACCTCGGACTGGGCCAGCAGGGTCACGTCCCGGGCGATCTTGCCGAGCACGCCGGTGACACCGGCGCACGCCGCGCCGATCTCGATGATCCGCAGCCGGTCGGTGTGCCAGGGCATCGTGGGCACGGCCAGGCCGAGTTCGGCGGCCAGCCGGGCAGCCACCTCCGGCCCGGCGCCGCCCAGCGCGGCCAGCGTGCCCGCCGCCCCGCCGAACTGCACCGCGAGCCCGGCTGGTGGCCACCCGGGCCAGCGCACCGCGCGCCTCGTCCAGGCCGGTCAGCCAGCCCGCCGCGACCAGCCCGAAGGTGACCGGTACCGCCTGCTGCAGCAGGGTGCGGCCGATCATCAGCGTGTCCCGGTGCGCGGCGGCCAGGCGGGCCGCGGCGGCGGCCGCGGCGGCCAGGTCGGCGGCCACCGCGGCCAGTGCCTGCCGGGCCAGCAGCATGGCCGCGGTGTCGAGGATGTCCTGGCTGGTCGCGCCCTTGTGCACGGCGGCCGCGGCGTCCGGCGGCAGCCGCCGGCCCAGTTCCCGGGCCAGCGCGGGCACCGGGTTGCCGGTGAGCGCTGCCTGCTCGCCCAGCCGGGCCGGGTCGAACGCGCCGGCCCGGGCCGCCTCGGTCACCGCCGCGCCCGCGCCCGGGGCGGCCAGCCCGGCCGCTTCCAGGGCCCGGGCCAGCCCGGCCTCGGTATCCAGCATGGCCTGCAGCCAGGCCCGGTCCGAGGTGTCCACCTGGCCGCGGCTGAACACGCCGTCGAAAAGCCCGCCCGGAGTCTGCACCGCCCCACGATAGCCCGGCGGATTCGTCATCACCCGGCCAGGAAATCACCTCAGCCATGCAACGCTACGTAGTCATCTGGTTCTCATAAGTGATGTGACCGGGGAGGTAGCGATCCTAGACACGACCGAGACGAGCCAGGCCGGGACGTCCAGGCAGCAGGAGTTCGGCCAGTTCATGACCGCACGCTGGCCGGGCCTGGTCCGGCTGGCCTATGGCCTGACCGGCGACCGGTGGCTGGCCGAGGACGTCGCGCAGGCCGCGCTGGCCAGCGCGTACGCGGCCTGGTGGCGGGTCCGCCGGGCCGACGATCCGGACGCCTACGTGCGCCGCATCCTGATCAACACCAGCCACCGGCGGTTCCGGCGGCACCGGGTCGCCGAGCAGGCGCACCAGCCGGCGGAACTCCCGGACGCCGCGGTAGCCGACCCGGCCGAGCTGATCGGCCAGCGCAGCGTGCTGCTGGCCGCGGTGCGCGAGCTGCCCGCCCGGCAGCGCGCGATCGTGCTGCTCCGGTACTGGGACGACCTGAGCGACGCGCAGGTGGCGGCCATCCTCGGCTGCTCGCCGGGCACGGTGCGCAGCCAGGCGTCCCGGGCCCTGGCCAAGCTGCGCGGCAGCGCCGCGCTGGCCGACCAAGGAGGAAGTCAGTGACCAGTCCCGACGAGCAGGTACTCCGCCAGCGGCTGCACCACGAGCTGGCCGCGCTGCCCGCCCCGGCCGCCCCGGTGGGCGCGGCCATCCGGCGCGGCACCATGCTGCGCGGCCGGCGCTGGGTGGCCGCGGCGTCGGGGCTGGCCGCGGTGGCCGCCGTGGCCGTGTCCGTCCCGCTGCTGTCCGGCCGGGCCCAGCCCGCGCGCGGCTGGCCCGCGACGCCCAGGTCAGCCGGGCCAGGCAGGCCACCGCGGGCCAGCACCGGCCCGCGCCGGTGCTGACCGGGACCGCATTCGCCGCGGGCACGGCAGCAGGCCGGCCCTGGCAGCTGTCGGTGCGCAACATCGCGGATCCCGGCGCCCGCTGCCTACCCACCATCATGCTCAACGCCACCGACGGGTATCTGCCGTCGCCCGGTGCCGGGGTTGCGGGCGGTATCGCCAGCCTGGCCTTCCTGACCAACGTGCCCGGCCAGCCCGCTACGGGTTACGCCGCGCTGCGTGTCTCGCCGGCCGTCACCCGGCTCACCGCCGGGCTGCGGGACGGCCGCACCCTGGTGCTGCATCCGGTGACCATCGAGGCGTGCGGGCAGCGGCTGCCGCTGGCCGGGTTCAGCTACCCGCGGTCCGGGGTGGCCACGATCACCGCGTTCGCCGGAACCCAGGTGCTGGCCCGGGTCACCCCGCCGGCCAGCCTGTTCAGCCAGCCGGCCGCCCCGGCGGGCGGCTACGCCGCAGCGGGCACGCCGGGCTCGGCCGGATCCACGCTGCGCCTGGTGCCCGGGGTCTGGCAGCAGCTGTGGCGCACGCCGCGCCCGGTGGCGGCCGGGACGGTGGCGTCCGGGCAGCTGGGCGGCACCCGGTGGCGGATCTCCGTCCAGCTCGGCGCGGCCGGTGACTGCTTCCTCGGCGCCACGTTCGGCGGGCAGGTGGCCACTCAGGCCACCGACTGCGTGCCGATCGCGGTCCCGCCACGAACCGTCACGCTGCAGCGGTTCCCGATCCAGCAGCGCACCGGGCTGACCGGCTACGCCGGGCTGGCCAGCCCGCAGACCGCGTACCTGGTCGCCAGGCTGTCCGGTGGCGGCTCGCTGCGGGTCCAGCCGGCCCAGGTCGGCGGGCGGCGCTACTTCGCGCTGGCGTTGCCGGCCAGCCGGACGCTGACCCAGGTCACCGGATATGACTGGGCCGGGCGGGCGTTGCGTATGGTGCGGTTTCCCATCTCCGCCAGCTGAGCGATGGGCGGGCTGGTCACGCCGCCGGACGGGGGCCTATCGTCTCCTGTATGACCGTGCAATCATCGCTTTCCGGCGGCCCTGGCCTGGCTCAGGTGCGCCGCCTCGTCACCGAGATCCCCGGGCCCTGCTCGCGCGAGCTGCTGGCCCGCCGCGAGGCCAGTGTGGCCCGCGGGGTCAGCCACGTCCTGCCGGTGTTCATCACCGCGGCGGGCGGTGGCGTGCTCATCGACGTGGACGGCAACTCGCTGATCGACTTCGGGTCCGGCATCGCCGTGACGTCGGTGGGCAACAGCGCGCCCCGGGTGGTGGCCGGCGTGCAGGAGCAGGTCGCGCGGTTCACCCACACCTGCTTCATGGTCACGCCGTACGAGGGCTACGTGGCCGTGTGCGAGGAGCTGGCCCGGCGCACCCCCGGTGACCACGACAAGCGGTCCGCGCTGGTCAACTCGGGCGCGGAGGCGGTGGAGAACGCGGTCAAGATCGCCCGGCACGCCACCGGGCGCCCGGCCATCGTGGCGTTCGACCACGCCTACCACGGCCGGACCAACCTGACCATGGCGCTGACCGCCAAGAACATGCCGTACAAGGACAAGATGGGGCCGTTCGCCGGGGAGGTCTACCGGATGCCGATGGCCTACCCGTTCCGCTGGCCGGGTGGCCCGGAGGCGTGCGCGGCGAACGCGCTGGATGTGATCACCGGGCTGATCCACACCCAGGTCGGCGAGGACAACGTGGCCGCGGTGCTCATCGAGCCGATCCAGGGCGAGGGCGGTTTCGTGGTACCGCCGGACGGGTTCCTGACCGGGCTGGCCGCGTTCTGCCGGGAGAACGGCATCGCTGCTGATCGCCGACGAGATCCAGAGCGGGTTCTGCCGGACCGGTGACTGGTTCGCCTGCGACCGCGAGGGGGTCGTGCCCGACCTGGTCACCACGGCCAAGGGCATCGCCGACGGGCTGCCGCTGGCCGCGGTGACCGGGCGGACCGAGATCATGGATTCGGTGCACGTGGGCGGGCTCGGCGGCACCTACGGCGGCAACCCGGTGGCCTGCGCGGCCGCGCTCGGCGCGATCGAGACCATGGCGGCCGAGGATCTCGCCGGGCGGGCCCGGCGGATCGGCGACATCATGCTGCCCCGGCTGCACAAGCTGGCCGAGGCCAACCCGGTCATCGGGGATGTCCGCGGCCGCGGCGCGATGATCGCCATCGAACTGGTCCGGCCCGGCACGCTGGAGCCCGCGCCGGCCGCGGCGGCCCAGGTGGCCAAGGCCTGCCACAGTGCTGGCCTGGTCGTGCTCACCTGCGGCACGTTCGGCAACGTGCTGCGCTTCCTGCCGCCGCTGGTGATCGGCGAGCAGCTGCTCGAAGAGGGCCTGGGCATCCTGGAGGACGCCTTCGGCACGCTCTGAGGCCACGCCGCCCGGGCGGCGGCCCGGCCATGCGCGGGAGCGGACAAAACCTGGTGCGAACTTGCGCACAGGCGTCATATGGACGGGCCCGCGGAGCTGGTGTTCTGCTGGGTTCACCGCGTTAAATCGTGGCTCAGCGAGGAGGCCCCGTGCGCATCCAGTCCCCCGCGGAGTCCCCCGTCCCGTCCGCTCCCGCCCGGCCTGGTTAGCCCTCATTGCGGCTAGCGCCTTGCCCTGCCGCTCGCCCTGGCCCCCGCGGCCAGCGCGAGCTCGGTCAACTACGTGGCGCTCGGTGACTCCTACTCCTCCGGGGTGGGCGCGGGCAGCTACACCAGCTCCAGCGGGTCCTGCGACCGGAGCACGGACGCCTACTCGCAGCTGTGGGCCAACGCCAACGACCCGGCTTCGTATGTCTCGGTGGCCTGCTCGGGCGCGACGACCTCGACGGTGATCAGCAGCCAGCTGTCCGCGCTCAGCACCGCGACGACGCTGGTGTCGATCACCATCGGCGGTAACGACATCGGGTTCAGCAGCGTGATGGAGACCTGCGTGCTGGAAGGGTGGGACTGCGTGAGCGCGGTGGACAACGCGGAAAGCGAGGCCGAGAACCAGCTGCCCGGCGAGCTGGACTCGGTGCTGGCCGACATCAAGGCCGACGCGCCGAACGCCCGGGTCGTGGTGCTCGACTATCCCGAGCTCTACGACCTGTCCCGGTCGTCCGGCTGCATCGGGCTGAGCACCAGCAACCGCACCGCGCTGAACCAGGGCGCGCAGATCCTGGACAGCGAGATCCAGGCGGCGGCGGGCCGCTACGGCGACGTGTTCGCCGACGCGGCGAATCAGTTCGCCGGGCACGAGATCTGTGACTCGTCGAGCTGGCTGCACTCGGTCAATGTCCTCGATATCAGCGAGTCCTACCATCCGACCGCGGCCGGCCAGGCTGACGGGTACTACCCGGTGTTCAGCGCGGCGGCCGGCTGAGCTGATGCCGGGGCCCGGGTCCGCGCGGGGGCTGGCGGACCCGGGCCGGGGTAGGACGGACTCATGCCTGTTCTCGTCGGCACATCCGGCTGGCAGTACCGCGACTGGCGCGGCTTGCTCTACCCCGAGGGGGTGCCGCAGCGCCGCTGGCTGGAGCACTACGCCAGCCAGTACGCGACGGTGGAGAACAACAACAGTTTCTACCGGCTGCCCAGCCGGGACACGTTCGCGGCCTGGCGGGACCGGACCCCGGACGGCTTCGTGATGGCGGTCAAGGCGAGCCGCTACCTCACCCATATCCGGCGGCTGCGCGACCCGGCCGAGCCGGTGGCCCGGCTGCTCGGCGCGGCGGCCGGGCTGGGCCCGCGGCTCGGCCCGGTGCTGCTGCAGCTGCCGCCGAACCTGGCCGCCGATCCGCCGCTGCTGGCCGCGTGCCTGGCCGAGTTCCGGCCGGCGGGCGAGGCCGCGGGCACCGGCCCGGTCCGGGTGGCGGTGGAACTGCGGCACGAGTCCTGGTGGGCCGGCGACGCAGGCGAACGAGGTGCAGCGGGTGCTGGCCGGGCACGACGCGGCGCTGTGCTGGGCGGACCGGCTGGGCCGCCCGGCCAGCCCGCTGTGGCGCACGGCCGGCTGGGGTTACCTGCGGCTGCACGAGGGCGCGGCCCAGCCGTGGCCGCGGTACGGCCGGGTGGCGCTGCGGTCCTGGGTGGAGCGGATCCAGGACGGCTGGCCTTCCGCGGCGGACGTGTACGTGTACTTCAACAACGACCCGGGCGGCGCGGCCGTCCGCGACTCGGTCACGTTCGCCGAGCTGGCCCGCCGGGCCGGGCTGACCGTCACCCGGACGCCGCCGGCCGGCCAGCTGTCTCAGCCGGCCGGCGGCTGACCGGTGAGCAACATCGGTGCCCCCAGGCCGCAAGCGTTCGCGCGTCACGGGCCGGCTCAGGTAACGATCCGATTGTCGTTCTTGCATTGCCGCTAGGTAAGGAGTGAGCATAGTCGCAGCCCCGCCCGGCGCCCCGGGGACGGGCACGGGCAAGCGAGGGGTGGGGGATGGGCAGGCTCGCCTGGTGGCAAGCGCGGTTCCGCCCTGCCCGCACGCTGGCGCTGATCGCCGGCCTGCTGGTCGCGGCGGCCGCGTTCACCGTGCTCACCGCGGCGTCGCGGACCGCGCAGCTGCGCACGACCGGCACAGTGTCGGCGAACTTCCGGCCCGCCTACGACATCCTGGTCCGGCCGAAGGGAGCCAGGACCGCGCAGGAGAACCAGACCGGCACCGTGCAGCCGGACTTCCTGTCGGGCATCTATGGCGGGATCACGATGGCGCAGTACCACCAGATCCAGCGGATCCCCGGGGTCCAGGTCGCCGCGCCGATAGCGATGGTCGGCTACGCGCAGCTCAGTGCCGAAATGTTCGAGCCGGTGCCCGCCGCCGCGCTAGGCCGGTCCGGCCCCCGGCTGTACCGGATCTCCACCACCTGGGTCAGCGACAACGGCGCCAGCCGCGTCACGCAGCCGCCGGGATACCTGTACGTGACGCCGCTACGACTCACCGGCGGTTCCAGCAGCAAGTCGGGGCCAGGGCTGCGTTCCGGATGCGGGGCGGCCAGCATCCCGCCACCGGGAACGAACCCGTTCGGCACGGCCGCGCAGTCCTACCGACTGTGCTGGTCCCGGGTGAACCAGAGCGACATGCCGCCGGCACTGGGCGCGGCCAGTCCCACCAAGGCAGGTTACTTCGTCGAGTGGACCGTCCCGATGCTGATCGCGGCTATCGACCCGGCCGCCGAGGCGGAACTGGACGGGCTGAACAAGGCGGTCGTCTCCGGCAGGTACCTGACCGAGAACGAGAGCGCCCGCGGCTCGATATTGCCGGTCCTGCCGGTACTGGCCTCCTCCGCCAGTGGCATGAGCGAGTACGCGCAGACCACCTTGCAGCAGCTGGCCGCCCGGCTGCGAAGCCTGACGTGAACGCGGCCTGGAAGAGCGCGCGGGCGTCGGCTCCCGGCCGCACGGTGGCCACCGTGCGCACCACGGCCCAGCAGGCCTACAACGCCGTGCTCAAGGAGCCCGGGACGGCTGTCCTGGGAAACCTGACTGGCACTCCGGTGGCCGGCTACTGGTCGGTCGGCCCGGTGGCCTACCAGCGCACCCCAGCCGGAGCGCTGGCACCGCGTCAGGTGGTCAACCGCCGGTCGGTCTGGGACACCGGCAGCCTGGCTTCGGTCGCCATGGACGACGAGAACAGCCAGTACCGGACGGTGACCTCGCACATCACGTCGGGCGGCGGCTTGCCGTTCGCCCTGATCAAGATCAGTGGTGTCTTTGACCCGACCAGGATCAGGTCGTTTTCCCCGTTGTCCCGGGTGCCGCTGGGCGCCTACCAGCCGGTGACCGCGGCGCCGGCGACCCCGGCCAGCCGCCGGGCGCTGCACGGGGGCGACCTGCTGCCCAGCCAGAACCTGGGTGGCCTGGTCAGCCAGCCGGTGAACCTCGATCACCACCTTGTCGGCGCTGCCGAAGCTGGAGAACAGCCTGGTGCTACCGCGGCGTGCCGGCCGCCGATCCGATCAGCGTGATCCGGGTCCGGGCCGCGGGCGTCACCGGGCCGGGTGCGCTGTCGCGGGAGCGGATCAACGCGGTCGCGCAGCAGATCGCCCAGCGCACCGGCCTGGATGTGGACGTCGTGGCCGGCTCCTCGCCGTCCCCGGTGACCATCGACCTGCCCGCGGGCAGGTTCGGGCCGCCGCCGCTGACGCTGTCCGAGAACTGGGTGAAAAAGGGCGTGGCGGTGGCGATCCTGAACGCGGTGGACAAGACCAGCGTGGTGCTGTTCACGCTGATCCTGGTGGTGTGCGTGCTGTTCGTCGGCAACGCCGCCACCGCGGCCGTGCGCGGGCGGCGGCGCGAGCTGGGGGTGCTCGCCGCAGTCGGCTGGCGCCGGTCGCGGCTGTTCGCCACCGCGCTGGGCGAGCTGGCCGGGATGGGGCTCGCCGCCGGGCTGCTGGCCGCGGCCATCGCGGTGCCTCTATCGGCCGGGCTGGGCCTGCGCGCCTCGCCCGGACGGGCACTGCTGGCGGTGCCCGTCGCGATGGCGGTGGCCGTCGTGCCCGCCGGGCTGAGCCAGGCCTGGCTGGCCGCCCGGGCCGACCCGGTCAGCTCGGTCCGGCCGCCGGTACTCGGCGGTCCGCCGCGCGCACCAGCCTCGGCGGGATCACCTCCCTGGCGCTGCTCAACGTGGCCCGCACCCCCGGCCGGACCCTGATCGGGGTGGCCAGCCTGGCCGTGGGCATCGCCGCGCTGACGATGCTGGCCGCGGTCACCTTCGCCTTCCGCGGCGTGGTCGTCGGATCGCTGCTCGGCAACGCCGTCACCGTCCAGGTCCGGGGACGTTGACTACGCCGCGGCCGGGGCGACGATCGCCCTGGGCGTGCTGGCCGTCGCCGACGTGGTGTTCCTGAACATCCGGGAGCGGGCGGCTGAGCTGGCCACCCTGCGCAGCTTCGGCTGGCGGGATACCGCGCTGGCCCGGCTGGTGATCACCGAGGGCACGATCATCGGGGTGCGTCGGCTCGCTGGCCGGCGCCGGGCTCGGGCTGGCCGCCGCGGCCTGGTTCGCCGGGCAACTGCCCGCCCGGCTGCTGGCCATCGCGGTCGCCGCGGTGGCCGCCGGGATCATCATCACCGCCGCGGCCACCCTGCTGCCCGCCGCGCTGCTGCGCCGCCTGCCTCTCGCCCACCTGCTGGCGGAGGAGTAACGGCATCAGCCAGCTAGGCTGGGCAGCCCAGTCAATTGCTGACCGGGAAGCCGAGGTTGACCCCGCCGTGGCTCGGGTCGAGCCAGCGTGAGGTGACCGCCTTGCCCCGGGTGTAGAAGTGCACCCCCTCGGTGCCGTACACGTGGGTGTCGCCGAACAGCGAGGCCTTCCACCCGCCGAACGAGTAGTACGCCATCGGCACCGGGATCGGCACGTTCACGCCGACCATGCCCGCCTCGACGTCGAACACGAACCGGCGGGCCGCTCCCCCGTCGTTGGTGAAGATGGCCGTCCCGTTGCCGTACGGGTTCTCGCCGACCAGCCGGACCGCGTCGTCGTAGCTGGCCGCCCGGACCACGGACAGCACCGGGCCGAAGATCTCGTCGGTGTAGCAGCCCATCCCCGGGGTGACGTGGTCGAGCACGCTGGGCCCGAGCCAGAACCCGGCGTCGGCCCCGCCGATCACCGGGTGCACCCGGCCGTCCACGGCCAGCGTGGCGCCCTCGCGGACCCCGGAATCCAGGTACGACGCGACCTTGTCCCGGTGCGCCGCGGTGACCAGCGGGCCCATCTCGGACCGCTCGTCGTTGCCCGGCCCGACCCGCAGCCGGGCCACCCGCTCTCTGATCTTGGCCACCAGCTCGTCGCCGATGGCGCCCACCGCGACCAGCACCGAGACGGCCATGCACCGCTCACCCGCCGACCCGAAGCCGGCCGACACGGCCGCGTCGGCGGCCAGGTCCAGGTCGGCATCGGGCAGCACCACCATGTGGTTCTTGGCCCCGCCCAGCGCCTGCACCCGCTTGCCGGCCGCGGTCCCGGTCTCATAGACATAACGCGCGATCGGGGTCGATCCCACGAAGCTGGCCGCGCGGACGTCCGGGTGGGTGAGCAGCGCGTCGACCGCTTCCTTGTCCCCCTGGACCACGTTGAACACGCCGTCCGGCAGGCCCGCCTCGGCCCACAGCCGGGCCAGCAGCAGCGAGGCCGACGGGTCCTTCTCGCGACGGCTTGAGCACGAACGTGTTGCCGCACGCGATGGCCAGCGGGAACATCCACATCGGCACCATGGCCGGGAAGTTGAACGGGGTGATGCCGGCCACCACGCCGAGCGGCTGCCGGATCGAGTAGGCGTCCACGCCGGTGGACACGTTCTCCGAGAACCCGCCCTTGAGCAGGTGCGGGATGCCGCAGGCGAACTCCACCACCTCGAGGCCGCGGGCCACCTCGCCGGCCGCGTCCGAGGTGACCTTGCCGTGCTCGGCGCTGACCAGCGCGGCCAGCTCACCGGCGTGCGCCACGAGCAGCTCGCGGAACCGGAACAGGATCGCGGTCCGCCGGGCCAGCGACACGCCGCGCCAGCCGGGGAACGCCTTGGCCGCCGCGGCCACCGCGTCGCCGACCACCGCGGCCGAGGCGAAGTTGACCGTGCCGGTCACCTGGCCGGTGGCCGGGTCGTAGATGTCACCGTGCCGCTCGGCGCACGCCGGTCCAGCGGCTGGCCGCCGATCCAGTGGCTGATGTGCCTATGCTCATCTGCCGGCCTCCTCGCTCGACCGCGCGCAGCGCGTCGGCCAGGATGCCCAGGCCCTCCTTGGCGTCGGCCTCGGACAGGTTCATTGGCGGGGCCATCCGCAGCGCGTGCCCGTACAGCCCGCCCTTGCCGATCAGCAGGCCACGCTCCCGCGTCTCGGCCAGCATCCGGGTGGCCAGCGCCGGGCTGGGCGCCCCGGTGGCCGGGTTCGACCATGTCGATGGCGAACATCAGGCCCTTGCCGCGCACCTGGCCGACGGCCGGCAGCGCCGCCGCGGCCTCGCGCAGCCCGCCGATGATCATGCCGCCCAGCTGGGCGGCGTTGTGCTGCAGGTCATGGTCGAGCACGTAATCGAGGGTGGCGTTGGCGGCCGCGGTAGACAGCGGGTTGCCACCGAACGTGGAGATGCCGTTGCCGGGCAGCCCGTCCATTAGCGCGCCGCGGGCGATCACCCCGCCGATGGCGAAGCCGTTGCCGAGTCCCTTGGCGAACGTGATGATGTCCGGGGTCACGCCGTGCGCGCCGATGCCCCAGAAGTGCTCGCCGGTGCGGCCCCACCCGGTCTGCACCTCGTCCGAGATGAGCAGCGCGCCGCGCTCCCGGAGCACCGCCGCGTACTCGCCGAGCAGCCCGTCCGGCGGCATGGTGAACCCGCCGACGCCCTGCACCGGCTCGGCGATGAGGCAGGCCACGTCGCCGGCGGTCGCGGTGCTGAGCACGTGCCGCAGGTCCTGCACACAGGCCGCGGTGTACTGCGCGTCGTCCAGCCCGGCGAAGGCGGGCAGCTGCCGGTCGGTGCCGTGCAGGTAGTGCACGTTGAACGGGGCCAGCTGGGAGGGCTTCCACGCGCCGTTGCCGGTGATGGCGACCGCGCCGAACGAGCGGCCGTGGTAGCTGTTGCGCAGCGCCAGCACCTGGTTGGACCGGCGGGCCGCGGTGGCCAGCATCAGCGCCGTCTCGTTGGCCTCGGTGCCCGAATTGGTGAAGAACACCTTGGCGTTCTCGATGCCGGACAGCCGGGCCAGCTTCTCGGCCAGCTCCACCTGGTGCCGGATCAGGTACAGCGTCGAGGTGTGCACGATGCCGGTGTCCAGCTGGTCCTGCACCGCCTGGCGTACCTCAGGCACGTCGTAGCCGAGCATGTTGGTCAGGATCCCGCAGAAGAAGTCCAGGTAGCTGCGGCCGGAGGAGTCGGTGACCCGGCTGCCGCTGCCGCTGGTCAGCTCGAGCGGCTCGTCGTAGTAGAGGCCGACCCAGTTAGGGATGACGCGGCGGTGCCGCTCAAGGAGTTCGGACATGACCCTCAGTCTGCCCGGCGCCCGGCCGCCCGGGCCCCGGCATAGTGTCAGGAATCTGGCCTGGATCTTGACACTATGATCGAACTGGGCGGGCCAGCTGGGAGGTGGCCGAATGCCGACGGTGGCCGAGGTGCTGCGGCTCACGTGGTGCAGCGCGGCCTGCCCCGGGTGCTGGCGGCCGCGGGCCAGCTGGACAAGCCGGTCCGCTGGGTGCATGTGATCGAGCTGCCGGACGCGGCCCGGCTGCTGCACGGCGGGGAACTGGTGCTCAGCACGGGCATCGCGCTGCCCGACGAGGGACCGCAGCTGGACGCGTACGTGGCCGGGCTGGCCGGGGTAGGGGCCAGCGCGCTCGCCGTCGAGCTGGGCCGCAAGTACACCGGCGGGCTGCCGGCCGGCTTCGTGGCCGCGGCCGAGGCAAACCGCCTGCCGTTGATCGTCTTCCAGCATGAGGTCCCGTTCGTCGAGATCACCGAGGCGGTGCACGCCCGGATCATCAGCGACCAGCTGGACCAGTTGCGCACTTCGGCCCGGCTGCACGAGGTGTTCACCGATCTGGCCGTAGCCGGCGCCGGGCCAGCCGAGATCCTCCGCCAGGCCAGCCTGCTGGCGGGCCTGCCGCTGCTGCTCGAGGACCTGTCGCATCACGTGCTGGCCGTCGAGCCGGCCGGGACCGACCCGGCCCAGCTGCTGGCCGGGTTCGAGGCCCGGTCCCGGGCCGTCCCGCCGTCCCCCCGGACCGGCTATCACGAGGGCTCCGGCTGGCTGGTGACCACGGTCGGCGCCCGGGGCGAGGACTGGGGCCGGGTCATCCTGGTCTGCGACGGCCCGCCCGGCCCGGTGGACACCGTGCTGGTCGAGCGGACCGCCACCACACTGGCCCTCGGCCGCCTGCTGGCCCGGCAGCAGGAGAGCCTGGAACGGCAGGCCCACCGCACGCTGATCAGCGCGATCCTGGCCGGCCCGGACGCCGATCCAGACGAGGTGGCGGCGCAGGCCCGGGCGCTCGGCGTGCCGGTTACCGGCCGCCAGCTGGTCACCGCGGTGCTCAGGTCGCCGGATCAGGGTGCCGGGCTGCTGGCCCAGGCCAGGGTGCTGGACCTGGCCGAGGCGGTGGCCGATGCCTGCCGGGCGGAACGGATCCCCGCGCTGGTCGGCTCGCTGGATGACGTCCGGGCCGGCGCGGTGCTGTCGGTGCCCAGCGCGGCCGACCCGGATCGGCTGCTGGGCCAGGTGTGCGAGGCGGTCCGCCGCGGGCTGGCCCGCCGGGCCAGCCGGCCCTACGGCATGCCGGGCGGCGACCCGGTGATCGGCGCGGGGGCCCCGGTCAGCACCGTCGCGCAGGTGCGGCGCTCGCTGCTGGAAGCCCGGCAGGTGGCCGACGCGGCCGCCGAGGCTGGGCCGGGGACCGATGGCCGGCCGTTCTACCGGCTGGCCGACCTGCGGCTGCGCGGCCTGCTCTTCCTGCTCGGCGGGGACCCGCGGCTGGCCACGTTCGTGGACCGGGAACTTGGCCCGCTGCTCCGCTACGACGCGGCGCACGGCACCAGCCTGACCGGGGTGCTGGCCACCTACCTGGCCACCGGCGGCAACAAGGCCGAGACGGCCGCCCAGGCCCATCTGGCCCGGCCCACCCTGTATGACCGGCTGCGGCACATCGAGCGCATCCTCGGCGTCGACCTCGGCTCGGCCGAATCGCGCGCCTCGCTGCACGTGGCCGTGCTGGCCCGGCAGCGGGCCCGCGGGACCCGGCCCGCCGGGTAGCGAACCCCGGCCGGCCGGGCGGTTACCCGTGCCGGTCAGCCTTCCGGGTCGATGCCGTCGAACGCTGGCACCCGCACCGTGCGATGGCCTGGCCTGCCGCCCAGGATCACCTGGCGCAGCGACACGTCGTTGCTGGTGTCCGTCTCGTACAGGACATGCTCCGGGTTGGCCCGGATCTCGATGTAGTACGTGCCGTTCGGCAGGTGGGTGATGTTGAACGACTGGCCGGCCACCGACTGGAAGTAGGTGTCAGCCCAGCCCAGCGGCAGCTCCTCCTGCACCCACAGCGCGGTCGGTGAGCCGCACTGGCCGCCGAAGCCGAGGAACGACGGCTGCCACACCGCGCCGGGCAGCAGCAGGTCCACCGGGTCGGTCGGCGCGATGCAGAAGCCCACCTTGCGGCTCGGCACGACCAGCTGCTGAGCCGAATTGAGCAAGGCGTACTGCGCGAACTGCTGGAAGTGCCAGTGGTTGTGGCCGTGCTTGGAGTCGAACCCCATGGTCCCGGCCCGGGCCCGGCCGATGACGTGCCCGCCCTGCCAGAAGTACTGGTACGCCTTCATGGTCGGCGAGCCGTTCGACCGGAACCCCTCGACATCGAGTGGCCCGTTACCGCCGATCGACACCGTGGCGCCAAAGTCCAGCTGACTCGGAGGCGGGGTGCTTCTTGGTCGCCCGGATGTTATCGACCGAGATCCCCCAGGACGGCAGCGGGACCAGGTCCGGTAGCGAACTGGCCGGCGGGCTGGCCAGCGTGCGCACCGCCGGCAAGGTGGGCAGCGCCCGGCTCCGCGGGATGGCCGGGCGGCCGCGGGCGCCGAGCGGCCCGCAGCACCCGGACGCCTTCACCACGGTGACCTTCACCGTGGCGGTGGCGTCGGCCGGGGTGATGTGCAGCAGCCGGGTGTACGGCGCCAGGATCGTCTCGGTCACCTTGTATGTGCCCAGGTTGAGCCGGTAGCCGACCGAGTTCTCTTCCAGCGGGTCCACCGCCCAGCCCTTGGCCACGCCCCAGACCAGCGACTTCGGGAACGGGTCGGCCACGCATTCCTGCGGGTAGGGCGAGGTGGCCGGGCTGTCCGGGGAGGCGCGCTCCGGGTCATAGCTGTCCGGGCAGAAGCCGACTTTCGAGCTGTCCAGCACCTTCCCCCGGGTCGTCGCCACCGTGATCTGGAGGAAACGGCGCAGCTGGGACGGCACCCGCCCGATAAGCGTGGCCGGGAACGGCACCTGCTGCACCCCGCCGCCGGGCAGGTGGATGATCTGGGTCAGGGTGAGCGGCGAGGTGTAGCTCGCCCGCTGCACGTCGAACTCCAAGGCGGAGCCGAGCGACGCGGTCCAGATGCCCGGATCCATGAACACCACGTGACCAAACCTGGGCAGCTTGACGCTGTTCTGCGCCGGGATCAGCTTCAGCTGCGGCCCGGCTGGGGTACTGGCCGCCGCGCCCGGCAGCCCGGGCGCGGTGACCGACACGGCTGTTAATCCGGCCACCGCCACGGCCGCGGCGCGCAGCCGCAGTCTTGCTCTCGTCATGGCAACTCCCCGTTCCGCCCCGGCCGCTAACCCAGCCGGAACTCGTGATGTGGCCCCCCTTACCGGGAACGTAATGCGCACATCACGGAAAGGCCAGGGTGGCTCGCCGCGGTCAGCCAGGCCCGGTTTTGCGCAGCGATGGCCGCGTGGTGCGGCTCAGCTCGGTACCCGGTTCCGGCGGCGCTGGCGGCGGTCCGGCTGGCGGCGCACCGGCGGACGGCTCGGCTGCCGGCGGCGGCGCGGCTGGCGGCTCCGCGGCCGCGACCGCCCGCTGGTAGGCGTCGCGCAGCCGGGCCACCTCGGCCTGCGGGTTCGTGGAACCAGTTGGTGGACCACAGCCGGTGGAAACTCCAGCCGAGCCGCTGCAGGTGCTCGCCGCGCAGCCGGTCCCGGTCGCGGACGCTGCCGCGAGGCGTGGTAGGACGCGCCGTCGGTCTCGATGGCCAGCACCATCCGGCTGACGTCGTCCGGGTGGGTGGCGGCGAAGTCGACCCGGTAGCCGCCGACCCCGTACTGCGGCACCACGGTGATCCCGCACGCGGCCAGCCGGTCCCGCACGTCGGCCTCGAAACGGGTTCAGCTCGGAGCGGCCCGACGCCTCGGCGCACGTGCCGCCCGGACCCGGCGTACTCCAGGTAGTCGGCCAGCAGCCGGGCACCGGCCTTGGTCACCCGGTCCGGGTCCACATCGTGCTGGAGAACGAGCTGACCAGGGTGAGCCGGTGCTTGGCCCGGGTCGCGGCCACGTTCAGCCGGCGCTCGCCGCCGTCGCGCAGCAGCGGGCCCCACTGGTACCGCATCCGGCCGTCCGGGTGCTTGCCGTACCCGATGGACAGGATGATCGCGTCCCGCTCGTCGCCCTGCACGCGCTCCAGGTTCTTGACGAAGAACGGCTCGGCCGTGTCCTCGGCGAAGAAGGCCTCCAGGTCGGGGTGCGCGGCCAGCGCGTCGCGCAGCGCCGCGTCGATCCGCTCCGCGTGCTTGATGCCGAGCGCGATCACGCCGAGCGACTGCCGCGGCTGGGTCCGGGCGTGCTCCAGGATCAGCTCGACCACCTTGTCCACCTCGGCCGTGACCGACACCTCCTGGCCCCGCTCCGGGCCCTGCGCCGACCACCACGTGGCGCAGGCAGTCGTCGCGCAGCACGCCGGGGAACGTGGTCAGCGCGCCGCCGTAGATGTGCGCGTTGGAGAACGCCACCAGCCGCTCGTCCCGGCTGCGGTAGTGCCAGGTCAGCGGCGCGGTCGGGAGCAGCGGGCGGAGCGCGTCGAGCACCGACTCGAAGCCCGCGCCGAACGAGACCAGGCTCTCGTCATCGTCCGGCTCGGCCGCCGTCGCCGTCATCGCCGAACTGGCGGAAGAAGTTGGTCGGCGGCAGCTGCCGGTCGTCCCCGGCGACCACGATCTGGTGCCCGCGCATGACGGACGGGATCGCGTCGGCCGGGACGATCTGGCTGGCCTCGTCGAAGATGACCACGTCGAACAGCCGGGTCGGCGGGCAGCACCTGGCTGACCATCAGCGGTGACATGGCCCAGCACGGCTTGAGCGCGAACAGCACGTCGCTGGTCTGGTCGAGCAGCCGCCGCAGCGGCAGATGGCCGGCGGCGCAGCGCCGCCTGCTTGCGGATGACCCGGGCCTGCAGCGGGTGCCGGTCCTGGGCGTCGCGCAGCCGGTCCGCCCAGGCGCGGCGGACCCGGCCGGCGTTGGCCGCCAGGTGCGCTATGTCCCGGACCCGGAAGTCGCTGGCGATCTCGTCCAGCGCGCCGCCGCGGTGCGCGGCATAGCCGCGGATCGCGGACCCGCATCTGATCCAGGATCGAGCGAGTACCACGCGTATCGAACGCGGCGGCGGCCAGCTCCGGGCCCGGCCTCGCGGCGGGCCAGCTCGTCCAGCAGCGGGCCGAGGCCCAGCTCGGCGAAGCCCGACGCGAGCTGGTACAGCCGGGGCAGCTGCCACGCGGTGTCCTGGTCCGCGGCCAGCTCGGCCAGCTGGACCGCGGGATCCTCGCCGGCAGCGAGACGTAACCGCGCAGCAGGCCCAGCTGCGCGTCGCAGTGCGCGCCGATCTCGGTCAGCTCCGGATAGCTGGCCGGCAGCCGGGGCAGGCCCTGCGTCGGTGCTCAGCTCGCGCCACTGGCCCGAGCTCGGCCGGCGGCCGGCGCGGAGCTGCTGGTGCAGCTCCTCGCGGGGCGGCTCGGCCGTCGCCGATGGCCAGCGCGCGGGCCTGCTTGCGCAGCGCCCGGCGATCCAGGAAGCTCAGCCCGGCCCCGTCGCCCGTCGCGGCGGCCAGCCGGTCCGGGCCGGCCGCGTACACGGCTGGCCCGAGGTGACCGCAGCGGTCTGCGCGACCGCCGCGTACAGCCGCAGCACTGGCCACCGCGTCCGGGTAGCCGCGCGGCGGCCGCAGCCCAGGTCTCCGCCGCCGCGCGGGCCACCCGGTGCAGCAGCGCGGGCAGCTCATGCGAGCTGAGCCGGGCCACGATGTCGCACGCCTGGCGGGCCTGGTCCGGGGTGCGCAGCGCGGCGCCGTACCACGGCGTGCTGCCCGGGCGCAGGGTGAAGCCACCCAGGTGGGCGAACTCGCGCAGCTCGTCCCGGATCTGGTCGGCCGCCTCCCGGGTGATCTGCTCCGGCCCGGCCAGCCGGACCGGGGTGCGCGCTTCGTCCGGCCCGCCGAGCAGCGCGGCCTGCACCTCGAACGGGGTCAGCCCCCACGGCTTGTGCACGTCGTGCAGCGCGGTCGCGTGCTGGCTGAGCCGCTGCTGCCGGTCCACCAGGCGGCGGTGCAGGTCGGTCAGGTCCGGCGCCGGCGGTGCGCTGCGCTTCATCCAGGGTGTCGCCCAGGTCACGGGCGATGCGCAGCCGGTCCCGGGTGCCTTCGTGGATGTCCAGCACCATGCCGCCCAGGCCGACTCCCTTGAGCCGGGACAGCACCGCGTCGATGGCGGCCCGTTTCTCCGCGACGAACAGCACCTTGCGGCCCCGGGCGACCAGGGTGGCGATCAGGTTGGCGATGGTCTGGCTCTTGCCCGGTGCCGGGCGGCCCGTGGATGACCAGGCTGCGCCCGGCCAGCACCGCGCCGATCGCGCTGCGCTGCGAGGAATCGGCGTCCAGCACCGAGTAGTCCTCTTCGGGGGAATCCAGCAGCGGCCCGCTGGCCTCGCCGATGGCCGGGTCGGCCGCGCCCAGGGATTCCTGCGCCTCCGGGTCGCCGGCGATGGCCGCCACCACGTCACTGTCGTCCAGTAGCTCGGCCGCGGCTCTGCAGGTCCCGCACCATGGGCAGCTTGGCGTAGGTGAACGTGCCGATCACCTGCGCGGTCGGTGATCGCGAAGCCGGGGACCTCGGCCGCCTCGGCGGCCCGGCCAGCAGCGGGCCGACCCGGCTGGCCGCGCTGCTCGGCCAGTTCCTCGGTGGCCGCGCCGAACACGCTGGCCAGCTTGTAGCAGCAGGACCGGGTTGACCTCATAGCTCGTCGTCCAGCACCAGCTCGAAGTCGTCGTGCCGGGCCCGGGTCGGCGTGATGGTCAGGCCGCGCAGCAGCACCGGCGCGGCCGGCTCGAGGAACAGCTCGTCCCAGCGCGCGATGCCGATGGCCAGGTAGCCGGCCCGGATGCCGCGCTCCTCCAGCAGTTCCCGGGCCTTGCGGTGGATGACCTGGACCCGGCGGATCGCGTCGGCCCGTGCGTCGACGTCGTGGAACAGCCGGGTCAGCCGGGTCGAGCCGGTGCGCAGGAACCGGTCCAGCGCGGCCGGGTCGGCGGCGGCCAGGTCCAGCGTGCCGGCCCGGCGGTCTTTGTAGTAGAGCAGCGTGTTGCGGCCGCCCAGGTCGGTCAGCGCGGCGACCCAGCGGGCCTGCGCCGCCGCGATGAGCTCGGCGCGGCGCCGGTCGGCCGGGTCACCGCCATCCGCCGGGTCACCGCCATCCGCCGGTCGCGCCGTCCGCCGGCTCGCGCCATCCGCCTCGGCGCCATCCGCCTCGCGCCATCCGCCGCTCAGCATCAGCCAGCCGCTCGCCGTCGTCCGCCTGCTCGCTGTCGTCCCGCTGCTCAGCCATGGCTGGTTCTCCGTCCGTGCGGTCAGCGGGTAGCTAACTTGCCCGCTGCGCCCGATCCATTCCATTCCTCCGCGGCCAGCTGAAAATTCCTCTGGCCGGTCCGGATGGGCCGCACGCCGTGCCTGGTCAGGGGGTTCACCGCAATCACCGGGGCGCGGCCATGAGGCAGCCCCAATCCGCCTCGCCGCGGCATGGCGGGCCGGGGTTCCGGTTGGCGGCCCGCACCCGGACGGCCGGCTGCGTTCAGCACGCCAACGGTTCCAGCTCGCACCCGGGCAACACCGGCTGCGGCACAGCGATATCTAATGGCCGGGCAGAATCCCAATCCGGCCCGCACACTTACTGGCCGACCCCATCCCGGCATAGTTACTTTGCCAAACTTTGCCGTTCTGATCAGGCGGATACGGCGCTGACCTAACGGTTTCCCGCTATACGCGGGGATAGAATTCCGGTGCGACACGACGCAACATGCCAGGGAGACAACGTATTTGGTTCTGCATCTTTTTTCGCGGCTTTCTGGGCCACACGGGAAAGAATGCAGACAATTCCTGGCTGCTCCAGACTGACGGATCAGGATACGGGGGACATCTTGACCGGCAAGTGGATAAGGCCGGTGTCGCGGCCCGGGAAGGCGTCGCCACCACGGGCTGGAACGTGACCGCCGTTACCACGGGGTTCCTGTTCGGCACCATCCCGCTGCCAGCTCCGCCTTCGCCCGCCACGACATCGCTCACGACCAACGGCAGCGCGAGCGTATTCGGCAGCAGCACGGGCCCGAGTGCTACCTGCGCCACGGGGTTGACGTGCACGGCGCCGACCAACGTGAACACCTACCGGGTGTCCATCGGCACCACGACACCGCTCACCATCTTCGACAACACCAGGGGCGGGCTGGGGTCGATCAACATCGGCGCACCCGGCACCGATCCGGTGGGCTGGTGGCTGAACGTGCCGGCGAGCACCCTGGCCGGCACGTACACCGGCACGGTCACCCTGGTGGTCAACTCCGGGCCATAAGGTCCACGCGGACCGAAGCCGCAGAAGTTAGGACCCGCCGCAGGCCACCTGCCTGGGGCGGGCCCCGACGTCCGCGCCACCTCTCAGCCTGCTGGGTCGATTCCGTTCCCGGCTGGAGCCATCGCAGGCAACCGCGCAGCGGCCTGAAATTTCACCTGGGCGATTCCCGGCGGGTGGCTCGTCACGGCAGGTCACCGGCACCGCGCGGATGAGCGGGCGGGACCGCCGCCTGGCCGGCTGGAGGGGGCCTGGTTACGGTGTGGGCGCGCGGTGCCCCCGCCTCTCCGCGGGGCCGCGGCGCCCGATCCCGGGCCGCCGACCTGGCTCCGCCGCCGCCACCGGAGCGCAGCCATGACGACGAAGACCCGTAACCCCAGCCTCCGCAGCCGGTTAGCGGCCCGCCCCGGGCCCCGGCTGGCCACCCGGTCCCGGCACCGGGCAGCGGCCCGCGCCCGGCGGCCGGCCGCGCTGCTCGCCGCGGGCGGCCTGGCCGCGGCGCTGCTCAGCGCGGTGGCCGCGGCGCCGGCCCAAGCCGCGACGCTGCCCGACACCCCGGGCTACAGCCTGCCGCTCGCGCTCCAGGAGTCGCTGTACTTCTACGACGCGCAGAAGTCCGGGCCCGGCCCGGACCGACGGCGACCAGCCGCTGCCCTGGCGCGGCGACTCCGAGCCGTCGGACAGTTGCGTACCGCTGCAGCCAATGGCCAACCATGTGGGCACCAACATGTCGGCCGCGTTCATCGCGGCCAACAAGTCCGTGCTCGACCCGGGCAACACCGGCTGCGTGAACCTGTCCGGCGGCTTCCACGACGCCGGCGACCACGTGAAGTTCGGCCTGCCGCAGTCCTATGCCGCCGCCGTGCTGGGCTGGGGAATGTACGAGTTCCCGCAGGCCTACCAGGCCACCGGCACCTGGGCGCACGCCATGGACGAGATGAAGTGGTTCAGCGACTACTTCCTCCGGTCCACGTTCCTGAACTCGTCCGGCCAGGTGGTCGCGTTCGCCTACCAGGTCGGCGAGGGGGGGGTGGACCACGACTACTGGGGGCCGTCCGAGCTGCAGAGCGCGACCACCTACCCGCGGCCGGCCTACTTCGCGACCAGCCAGACACCGGCCGCCGACCAGACGGCCAGCGCGGCGGCCGCGCTGGCCGTCGAGGCGATCCTGACCGCCAGCAGCAACGCCAGCTACTCGGCCAAGTGCCTGCAGTACGCCGAGGCGCTGTACACGTTCGCCCGGGCCAACCCGGGCACCGGCTACTCCGGCGGCTTCTACCCGTCCAGCGGGTACGTCAGCGAAGAGGCCTGGGCGGCCGACTGGCTGTACCTGGCCACCGGGAACTTCAGCTACATCAACGACATCATCGCGACCAACGCCAGCGGCGCGTTCACCGGCTATCTCAGCAACATCATCACCAGCCCGGGATCGACCTGGCAGAACACCTGGGTGATGAGCTGGGACTCGCGCTGGGGCGGGGTGTTCTCGGTGCTCGACCCGATCGTGCAGGGAAACGCGAACGTGCCCGCCGCGACCCAGGCCGACATCCACTACTTCGACAAGTGGCAGGTGCAGTACTGGTCGCACGTACCGCACGACAGCAGCAACGACACCAACTTCATCGCCACCACGCCGGCCGGGTTCTCCTACCTGACCAGCTGGGGCTCGGCCCGGTACAACACCGCCGCCCAGCTGGAGGCGCTGGCCTACCGGAAGAACTTCCCCACCGACCCGGACAGCGTGCTGTTCAGCAACTGGGCCATGGGCCAGATGAACTACCTGATGGGCGACAACCCGGCAAGCTGGTCCTACATCGTGGGCTTCGGCTCGAACGTGCCCGGGGTGGGATCCGAGGTCGGCGGCAGCGCGACCGCGGCGACGCATCCGCATCATGGTGACGCGCAGGGCTCGCTGACCAACAGCCAGAGCGACCCGGCGACCGACAAGCACATCCTGTGGGGCGCGCTGGTCGGCGGGCCCAGCTCGGCCGACCAGCCGGACGACGTGACCACCGACTTCGTGCTGAACGAGGTAGCGGTGGACTACAACGCGGCCTTCGTCGGCGCGCTGGCCGGGCTGTACCAGTACTACGGGCAGAGCCAGCCGATGACGAATTTCACCCCGCCCACCGAGCCGCAGGGCAACTGCGCCGAGTACCAGCAGACCTGCTCGGCCCCGTACTACGCCACGGCCACCCTGAACCAGGACAGCAACCAGGGCACCCAGCTCACCGTGACCATCAACAACATGGCCGACGAGCCGCCGCACCGGCAGTCCGGGATGAGCGCCCGGGTGTACTTCGACATCAGCTCGCTGCACGCGCAGGGCCAGGACATCAGCGACATCTCCACCCCGGTGTACTACGACGCGGCCGACCAGATCGACGGCACGGCCACCTCGGTCAGCGCGCCGGTGCAGTGGGGGGACGCGAACAGCTGCGTCTACTACGTCACGGTCAACTGGGGCAGTGACCAGATCGGGCTGCCGCCGTCCCGGGCCTTCGAGTTCGGCATCGACGCGGCGATCGGGCCGCAGTACAAGTTCTACTGGAACTCGGCCAGCTCCCCGTTCATGACCGGCCTGGCCGCGGGCACGTACGCGTCCACCCCGGACCCGTACATCCCGGTCTACATCAACGGGCAGCTCGCCTACGGGCAGACGCCGTCGCTGACCGCGGACGAGGGCTGCGGTTCGTCCGGCAGCGGCGGTGGCGGCACCCCGTCGGTGACCGCCGAATACGAGGCGTCCAGCACCGCGGCCAGCACGTCGACCATCAGCAACCAGATCGAGCTGGTCAATGACGGCACCTCGGCCATCCCGCTGGCCGACCTCACGGTGCGGTACTGGTTCACCGAGGACGGCACCGGCCCGCTCGACTACGTGTGTGAGTACGCGCCGGTCGGCTGCGCCAACATCACCGGCACGTACGCCGCGGTCAGCCCGGCGGTGACCGGCGCCGATCACTACCTGCAGCTCAGTTTCGGCAGCGGGGCCGGATCGCTGGCGCCCGGCGCGAGTACCGGCGGCATCCAGAACGAGCTGTTCCAGAGCAGCTACGCCACGATGACGCAGACCAACGACTACTCGTTCAACGCGGCCGACACCAGCTTCACCGCCAACCCGGACATCACCGTGTACAACAACGGCACCCTCATCTACGGCACCGAACCCTAATTCTGCTTAACGCCAGTACCCGCGACTCAACAGCGCGGTGACTTTGTGGTCGCCGGTGACCACAAACTCACCGCGCTGATGAATTCCGTCGCCGGGTCAGTACATTTCGATGCAGTCGTAGCTGACGGCCGGGCTGAGCCAGTCGCTCAGCGCGCTGGACCCGCTGATCACGGTGATCGTCATCGTGTTGCTGCCGGCCAGGAACGCGCTGGCCGGCACCGGGTAGCTGTACAGCGTGTTGTTGCCCCGGTAGGTGCCGATGGTCAGGCTGCGCGACGACGGCTGGCTGGACGGCGACGGCGCGGCCGACGTCCAGTTGTTCACGGTGATCTGCGGCCGTCCGCCGGCGTACGCGGCGGTGATCCCGATCCGCACGGTGCGCGCCGCGACCTGGCTGGACGACAGGGTGAACTTCACCGTGGTCGGGTTGTTCACGTCCTTGAACTGGTAGGCCGGGAAGTCCGCCGCCGAGCTGCTGCCCACCGTGTAGGTGACCGGCCCCCAGCTCGCCATCCGGCTGTCCGACGGGTGCATCCAGGTCAGGTTGGCCCAGTTCAGGAAGCCGCTCGGGGTGCCGTCCCAGGTGCCGATCCGGAACACCGGCGCGGCCGGGGTAAGCCAGGCCGAGTCGATGTTCTGCCCGGTCGTCTCGGCCCCGGCGGAGACCGTCACGGTCCGGGTGGCGACGGCCAGCTCGCCCTGGTACAGCGTCTGGGTGTACGTGCCCGGCTTCATCAGCGGGCTGGCGAAGTCACCGTTGGACTGCGGCGTGGCCCAGTACTGCGCGGCCGGGTTGGCCCAGCCCACCGTGACCGCGGCGCCGGCGGTCACCCCCGAGGCCGCGCCGACCACATAGCCGCGGCCGGCCGGGGCGACCGAGCCGGTGAAACCGAAGTCGTACATAAAGCTCATGTCCGGCGCGGCCGGCGCGCTGGTCCCGCCGACCAGCAGCGCGTACGGCCCGTACAGCACGCCCAGCCGCTGCGCCTCGGTCTGGTTGTGCGCCGACCACAGGTAGTTGTACAGCTGGCTGTCCGTGCTGCCCTGCTGCTCGATGTCCCGGAAGAACGGCCCGCCCGCGCTGCTCTCCCGGTTGCCGTAGGCCATCCACACGCCGATGCCGCTGCCGGTGACACCGCGCACGGTCAGGTTCATCGCCTGCCGGTTCGAGTAGTACTTGGACCGGGTCTGCCCGTCCAGCAGGTAGATGTCGGTGGACTCGATCGCCGTCCCGCCGTTGATCTCGGCTGGGGTGTACACCGTGCTGATCACGCTGGCGTTCAGCCGGCTGATCCAGCGCAGCTCGCCCGCCCCGGCCGAGTTGACGTACGTCGCCAGGTAGATGTTGTTCTGGCCGCTCACCGCGACCAGGTAGTGGATCAGCGTGCCGCTGCCATACCAGTCGGTCACCGACTCGGTGATCACGATGTAGTTGCCGGTCTGCGTCGCGGTGACCGTGGCCCCGGCGCCCAGGCCCGACTCCACCTGCGAGAACGAGGTCTGGTCCTGCAGCTCGGTGCCGTTGTAGCTGAGCGAGGTCATGTCGCCGTCCGACTGGCTGATCTTGAACGTGAGCCCGGCCCCGGTGCTCACCGTGTAGTAGCCGCCGCTGCTGGTGTAGCCGAACGCGGTGGCCGCGCTGGCCGGCGCGATCCGGCCCGCCACCGCGTCCGCCGCGGTGCCGGCCAGCCCGAGGGCCAGGCCGCTGGCGGCGGCGCCAGTGAGGAACCGGCGCCGCCCCAGGCGGCGGGGCCCGGGCGATGCGCTCTGTTGGTCCGGGGGGACGACCCCCCTGGACCCCCCGGGAAAGCTGAACGTCATCGCCCCTCCCCTACAGGCCCGGGTAACTCGGGAACGAGCAGGACGGCACGCTGCCGCTGCCGGTGAACGAGGTGACGGTCACGTCCGTGCCGGACGGGGTGATGTTGCTGTTGTACGTGCGGATGCTGGCGTACTCGGCGCTGGTGCTGGTCGCGTCGAGGCTGACGTTCTCCAGGGTCAGCCCGAGCAGGTGGCTGGAGTTGTAGCCCTCCAGCACGGACTGGGCGCTGGACGCCGAACTGACCGCCTTCAGCCCGTCCACCACGATGTTCTCGAAGTACGGCGTGGTCGAGCCGTTGCCGGATGAGTAGAACGGGTTGAACTCCAGCGCGTGCTTGACCCCGGTCAGGCAGTTGCTGTCGTAGGTCACCCCGTTGACCGTGCCGCCCTCGCTGGACGTGGTCTTGATCCGCAGCCCGTTGTTGTCGCTGCTCACGTTCCCGGCCGAGTCGGTCCCGCTGACCGTGTTGTTCTCGACCAGGATGTTGCTCACCCCGTACTGGGTCTGGCTGCCGATGGAGATCCCGTGCGTGCCGTAGAAGTGGCTGTTCTCGATGGTCATGTTGGACGCGGCGGCCGAGTTGGTCTTGATCGCGATGCCGTCGTCGCCGTCCTGGATGTAGGAGTCGTTCACGGTGACGTTGGACGCGCTGTCCGGGTCGATGCCGTCGGTGTTCCGCGCCGTGGCCGGGGTCTTGATCCGCACCCCCCACACGGTGAGCCCGCTGCCGCCCTCGAAGTAGATGTGGAACAGCGGCGCGTTGATCAGGTCCACGTCGTACACGGTGAAGTTGTTCACGTCGTGCGCCTCGATCAGCCGCGGGTTGTTCTGGTCGTCACCATCGGTCTTGGCCGTGTTGGACAGCGTCCACCAGCTTCCGCTGGTGCCCAGGATGTCCTGGTCACCCCGCCCGTTGATGGCGCCCTGGCTGCCGCTCGGGCTCTGCGTGCCCATGATGGCGGCGTTCGACCCGGTCACGTTGATGAACGGCTTGCAGCCGTTGCCGCTGGACGCCACGGTGCCGCAGGTGGCCTGGCCGGACACCTGATAGTTGGCCGGGTTGCGGGACGCGTACAGCGTGGCGCCCGCGTCGAACGAGCAGGGTCACGCTGGCGGGCAGCGACAGCGGGCCGGACAGGAAACTGTTGTCGCTGCCGCTGGGGGCCAGCACGACCGCCTCGCCGGTGCCGCTGCAACTGTTCAGCGCGGACTGGATCCGCGAGGTGTCCGGCGGCGCGGCCTCGGCGCTGCTGCTGAACTGCTCGTTGCTGGTGGCCAGGGTGGCGCTCAGCGTGGCGCAGGTGGCCGGGACGCTGGGCTGGGCCACCGCGCGGCTGTCCCCGGTGGCCAGGGCCAGGCTGGCCGCCGCGCGGCTGGCCAGGCCCGGCCGGGTGGCTGGCCGCCGCGGCCGCGGGCAGCGCGAAGCCTGCCACGGCAGCGATGAGAGCGCTAACAACTGTGCTGATGGCTAACTGGCGGGGACGGACGGGAGGGTGTTTCACGGGGACAGTCCTCTCAGGCGGGCCTCTGCGAGCGGGCGGCGGGGCGACAGCGGCCTCCACGGGCCGGCCAGTGCTCTGCGGCCCGGCCGGCCGGCGCGCCCCGCTCCCGAGGGCTGTCCCGCCGAACGCTACGGACCCGCTGGCCCCCGGGCAAGAAACTCCCGGCTCTTCGCCAGCCCGGCCGCATCCACGCAGGTCAGCGAGGCCGTGGCCGGCCCGCGGATGAAAGGAACATGAAACCCGCAGCGGCCAGCCAGCCGGCCATCCGACGGTCTCCGCTGCGGTCGCCGGTTGCCGCCTCTAACTCCGGAGAGTTATCGTGTTATTACTTATTGTGCTGGAGTTCGCCGCCGGGTCGCCGCCCGGCCGGCTGGCACCTACCGGGCTGCCCGCCATCCGCTCCGCCTCAGCCGTCACTGAGCGCGGAGCGGATGGCGGCCAGGTCGCCCTCCACGTCACGGGTAGAGGTGCGCGCCGGCCGCACTAGGAGACTGGGCGCAGCGGCTCGGGCAGCAGCTGTGCGGGGAAGTCCTGGTAGGTCACCGGGATCAGCCAGCGCCGGATGGCGGTGGCGCCGACCGAGGTGAACCCCGGTGCGGTGGTGGCCGGGAACGGGCCGCCGTGCTGCTGGGCCCAGGTGACCGCGACCCCGGTCGGCCAGCCGTTCCACACCACCCGCCCCGTGGTGCGGGTGAACACGTCGGCGACCTGGGCCGCGGCCGCCAGGTCGGTGGCCGAGTCCGGGTCGCCGTGGATCACCCCGGCCAGGTTGCCGCCCAGCCGGGCCAGCACCGGCAGCAGGTCCTCCGCTGACTGGTAGGTGATGACCAGCCCGGCCGGGCCGAAGTGCTCCTCGGCCGTGCCGGGCAGCCCGGCCGCGAACTGCTCCAGCGTGGTGCCGAAGACGTGCGGGGTGGCCGCCCACGGCCCCTCCCCCGGCTGCCCGTCGGCGATCGGGCTGACCGCCGGGCTGGCGGCCAGCTCGTCCACGGCGGCCTGGTAGGACTCGTGGATCCGGCCGGTCAGCATGGGCGCGCCCGCGGATCCGGCGACCGCGTCCGCGATCGCGCCGCGCAGCCCGGGGTCGTCGGGCACGAACATCAGGCCCGGGTTGGTGCAGAACTGGCCCGCGCCCAGGGTGAGCGACCCGGCGTACCCGGCGGCGATCTCGGCCGGCCGGGCGGCCGCCGCGCCGGGCAGGATGACCACCGGGTTGACCGAGCCAAGCTCGCCGAAGAACGGGATCGGCACCGGGCGTTCCGCGCAGATCCTGGCCAGCGCCAGCCCGCCGCGCACCGACCCGGTGAACCCGGCCGCGGCGATGGCCGGGTGCCGCAGCAGCCGGATGCCGGCCGGCACGCCGTACACGACGGCGAACGTGCCCGGCGGCGCGCCCGCCCCGGCCAGCGCCCCGGACACGATCTCGGCGGTCAGCACCGAGGTCTGCGGATGCCCCTCGTGCGCCTTGACCACCACCGGGCAGCCGGCCGCCAGCGCCGACGCGGTGTCCCCGCCCGCTACCGAGAACGCGAACGGGAAGTTGGACGCGGCGAACACGGCGACCGGGCCGATCGGGTGCATCATGTGCCGCAGCCCGGGCACCCCGCTGCCCGGCGGGCTGGTGATCACGTCCAGGTAGCCGCCGTCGGCCAGCACATCGCAGAACATCCGGAGCTGGCCGGTGGTGCGGGCCACCTCACCGGTCAGCCGGGTGCTGCCCAGCGCGGTCTCGGTGTCGGCCAGCGCGGCCAGTTCGGCGGCCCGTGCGTCCAGCGCGTCGGCCACCGCGGCCAGCGCCTTAGCCCGCCCGGCCGGGCCGGCCCCGGACCAGGCCGCGAGTGCCCCGGCCGCCGCCGTGGCCGCCGCGTCCACCGCGCTGTCGCTGGTCTCGGCCACCGGCTCGCCGGTGGGCTGGCCGGTCCGCGGGTCGAATCCCTGGATCATGAAATTCCGTCCTGTCGCTGCTGAGCCAGCCGGGGCACCGGCACGCCGGTCCACCCTATGCGCGGCATTTCTTTGCGCCTCCGGGGGGCTGGACCCGCCGACTTCCCTCCTCGCTCGTTCCTTGCTCGTCAGTCCAGTCAGCGGCGCCCCCCTTCGGCGCGGGGCCGCCATCCGCCCAGGTAGTCAGCCACCGTGTACTGCGCCGCCTGCGCCGCGGTGAGCTGCGGCACGTCCGCGGCCACGACGGCGCCCGGCCCGGCGTTCTGGTACTCGTAGAACCGGGCGTCCTGCCACGGGAACGGCGGGCTGGTCCAGTTCTGCCACTGCTCCGGGTTGATCGCCGCGGGCAGGTAGGTGTCCCGGATGGTGATCTGGCCTACCGGGTTGGTCACCCCGGTATGCCGCCACGGCCGGCCCAGGTAGTAGCTGGCCGCGGCCAGGTTCCCGGGGCTGTTGATGATGCGGCTGTTGGTGATCAGGTAGCCATACGGCTGCTCCAGCCCGGTGTCCGGGGCACTTACCGTGCCCCCCGGGTGGCCCAGAATGTCGATGGTGTCGTGGTCGAACACGGCCGTGCCCGAGCCACACAGGAAGTCCACCTGGCCGGAGATGTAGTCGTCCAGGTAGAGCTGCCGGGCGGGCGGCGGCGTGGTGCTGCCCGGCGGCGACGTGGCGGGCGGCCCGCCCGGGGCGAAGCACTCGGCCGGGGTGAACGGGTCCGCGTACGAACTGGCGAACACCGTGTCCTGGATGCCGAGCAGCCGGTCCCGGGCGAACACCACCCGGTCGGCCACCGTCTTGACCGCCACCGCCTGCGGCGAGGTGATCTGCGGGTTGGCCGCCGGGTCGAAGGAGTTCTGCACGGTGATGCCGTAGGCGGCGAACCCGTTGCCGGCCACCGACAGGGTGGCGCTGCAGTCGGTGCCGTACTGGTTGCCGTTGGGCGCGACCGTGCCGTGCGCGATGTCGTCCACCAGGACGACGTCGCGCGGGTTCCCAGTCGCCCCGGCCAGCGTGATGTCCGGCTCGGAGGCGGGCACGTAGATCTGGCCCCAGTAAGTGCCCGGGTCGATCCGGATCGTCACCGGCCCGCTACCCGGCGGGATCGCGTCCAGCGCTGCCTGCACCGAGGCGAACGTCCCGGGCCGACCGCTCTGCGACACCACCAGCAGGTGGTGCCTCCCCGCGACGCCGGCCCAGGCCGGCCCCTGCGCCGCGAGGAGGGTCAATAAGGCCGCCGCGCCAAAGGCGCGCGCCGCCGTCTGGACTGCCGCGCCGAAGGGGGGCGCCGCCGACTGGACTGAGGAGCGCGGAGCGAGGAACGAGTGACAAGCGACGAGGGAAGACGGCGGGTCCAAGCCCCCCGGAGGCGCAAAGCAAGCAGAGTACGAGCGAACAAGCGACGAGGGAAGACAGCGCAGTGAAGGGGGAATGGGGAGGTGGGCGGGGCGCCGGAGGCGCCAAATCATGACTGTCACCGGGGTGCCGCCGACGGTCACGTCCTCGACGACCAGGTTGGAGATGTACTGGGCCGAGTTGGCCACGGTGGACGTGGTAATGGTGAGGTCGTCCAGGGTGACGGTGCCGACCGGGTCGGTGGCCGACGCGCCGACGATCGACCACACTCCCTCGCAACTGCCCACCGTCCAGTCAGCCAGCGTGATGCCGGTGATGTCGGGCGGGAAGTCCCCGGTCTGCCCGCTGTAGTTGCCCTGGATCAGCAGCAGCGGGCCGCCGACCGTGCCGGCGTTGATCCGGTACACGTTGCTGTTGAGCGCGTAGCCGCCGCGCAGCGTGTTGGTCTTGATCCGGTGCCCGGCCTGCAGGTTGGCGCTGTTCAGGGTCAGGTCGCGGGCGTAGACGTTCCGCACCCCGCCGGTCATCTCGCTGCCGATGGTGATGCCGCCGTGCCCGTTGGCGAAGTTGCAGTTCTGGATGACCACGTTCTGGCTGGGCACGTTGACCCGGCGGCCGTCGGCGTCCCGGCCGGACTTGATCGCGATGCAGTCGTCGCCGGTGTTGAACGTGACCGAGTCGATGACCACCCCGTCGCAGGACTCCGGGTCGCAGCCGTCGGTGTTCGGCCCGGACGAGTTGATGCTCACGCCCTCGACCGTGACGTTGCTGCACAGGTTCGGGTTCAGGTGCCAGAACGGCGAGTTGATGAACGTGACGCCCTGGAGCAGCACGGTGTCGGTCAGGAACGGCTGGATCATCTGCGGCGGCAGGAAGTGCCCGGCGCCAAACACCCGCTGGGCGACCGGCACGTTGTCGTCGGCCATCTGCTCCAGTAGAGAGAAATCGGCGGTCTCCATGTCCTTCCAGTTCCACCAGTGGTTTGCGTCGGCCTGCCCGTTCAGCGTGCCCTGGCCGGTGATGGCGATGTTCCGCTGGCCGTAGGAGTAGACCGGCGGCGAGTAGTTCATCAGCTCGATGCCCTGCCACCGGGTGAGCACCACCGGCAGGTAGGCGTTCGGGTCCTGGCTGAACAGGATGACCGAGTCCGCGTTGGCCAGGTGCAGATCGACGTTGCTGAGCAGGTGGATGGCCCCGGTGAAGAACTGCCCGGACGGGACGATCACGTGCCCGCCGCCGGCCCGGTGGCAGGCGGCGATGGCCGCGGCGAACGCGGCCGTGCAGTCGGTGGTCCCGTCCCCGACGGCGCCGAACCGGGTGACCGGGAAGAACCGGCGGGGAAACCATGGACGGCGCACCGAGGCGACGATGCGGTCAGCGGCCCGGTCCATGGCCGACCAGGGACCAGACGGGCGGCTGGGCCGCGCGGTGGCAGCGCTAACATTTGCCGCGCCGGCCCACAGCGGGCTGGTTAAGGCTCCGGCTCCGGCCAGTGCCGAGTAGCGGAGCATGCTGCGGCGGTTGAGGTCCTTCGACATTGCGGTTACCTCCATCTCGTTGGCGAGGCGGGGCGCGCCGGAGGCGTGTCCCCGCCGAGCCGGCGATCGGCGCGAAGCGGCGATCGGGGGGTTCCGGGGGGTCGTCCCCCCGGGCTAACTCAGCGGGGGTCGGGCTCGGGATTCCGGCCGGCCCTGGCCAGGAACCCGAAATCACAGCCCTTGTCCGCCTGGGTCACGTGCTCGCTGTACAGCGCGCCGTAACCACGCTCATACCGGGGCGGCGGCGGCCGCCAGGCGGCGCGCCGCCGGTGCAGTTCCGCGTCGCTCACCTCCAACCGGAGCGCCCGCTCCGGCACGTCGAGAGTGATCAGGTCGCCGGTGCGGGCCAGCGCGAGCGGGCCCCCGACGTAGGACTCCGGCGCCACGTGCAGCACGCAGGCCCCGTAGCTGGTGCCGCTCATCCGGGCGTCACAGATGCGCACCATGTCCCGGACCCCCTGGGCCAGCAGGTAGTCCGGGATGGGCAGCATGCCGTACTCCGGCATGCCCGGGCCGCCGAGCGGGCCGGTGTTCCGCAGCACCAGCACCGAGTCGGCGGTGATGCCCAGCGCCGGGTCGTCGATGGTGTCCCGGATCTGCTGGTAACTGTCGAACACCACGGCCGGCCCGGTGTGCTTGAGCAGCGCCGGGTCGGCCGCGATGTGCTTGATCACGGCGCCGTCCGGCGCCAGGTTGCCCCGCAGCACCGCGAGCCCGGCTTCCGGCGCCAGCGCGGTACTGGCGTTACGGATCACGTCCTCGTTGCCGACCTCAGCCCCGGCCAGCCCGTCAGCGAGGGAACGGCCGGTCACCGTCATCCGGTCGGGGTGCAGCGCGCCGGGGACCTTGGCCAGTTCGGCCAGCAGTGCGCGCAGGCCGCCGGCGTAGTAGAAGTCCTCCATCAGATATTTGCCGCCGGGGCGGATGTTGGCCAGCACCGGGACCCGGCGGGCGATCTCGTCGAAGTCGTCCAGGGACAGCGGCACGCCACAGCGCCCGGCCATGGCGATGAGGTGGATGACCGCGTTGGTCGACCCGCCCAGGGCGAGCACGGTGGCCACCGCGTCCTCGAACGCCTCGGCGGTGAGGATCCGGTCCGGGGTGAGGTTCTCCCAGGCCATCTCCACGATCCGGCGGCCGGTCGCGGTGGCCATCCGGTAGTGCGCCGAATCCACCGCCGGGATGGACGCCGCGCCGGGCAGCGTCATGCCCAGCGCCTCGGCCGCCGATGTCATGGTGGACGCGGTGCCCATCGTCATGCAGTGCCCAGGCGAGCGGGCGATGCCGTCGGCCAGGTCGGCCATCTCGCAGTCGCCGATCAGCCCGGCCCGCTTGTCGTCCCAGTACTTCCACAGATCGGTGCCGCTGCCCAGGGTGCCGCCGCGGTAGTTGCCGCGCAGCATCGGCCCGGCCGGCAGGTAGATGGCCGGGATGCCCGCGCTGGCCGCGCCCATCAGCAGCGCCGGGGTGCTCTTGTCACAGCCGCCCATCAGCACCGCGCCGTCGGCCGGGTAGGACCGGAGCAGTTCCTCGGTGTCCATGGCCAGCAGGTTGCGGTACAGCATCGGGGTCGGCTTCTGGAACGTCTCGGACAGCGAGGCCACGCCGAACTCGGCCGGGAAACCGCCCGCCTCCCAGATGCCCCGCCTGACCTGCTCGGCCCGTTCCCGCAGGTGCATGTGGCACGGGTTCAGCTCGGACCAGGTGTTGACGATCGCGATGACCGGCTTGCCCCGATAGTCCACGGGGTCCGCGCCGAGCTGGCGCATCCGGGTGCCGTGGCTGAACGCCCGCATCCCGTCGCCGCCGAACCAGCGGTCGCTGCGGAGCGCTGACCCGGGAGGGCGGCTCACCGCTGCACCCGGGCGCTGCCCCCGCGCACCAGCGCCTCCACTTCGGCCAGGGTGGCCATGGACGTGTCCCCGGGCGTCGTCATGGCGAGCGCGCCATGGGCCGCCCCGTACTCGACCGCGGTGGTGAGGTCATCGACGGTCATCAGGGCGTAGATCAGCCCGGAGGCGAAACTGTCGCCGCCGCCGACCCGGTCCAGGATGGCCAGGCCGCCGCGGTGCGTCGCCTCGGCGAACGCGCCGCCCGCCCAGGCGACCGCGCCCCAGTCGTTGGCCGAGGCCGACCGCACCGTCCGCAGCGTGGTGGCCACCACCTTCAGGTGCGGCAACTGTCCGGTCACCTCGCCGATCATCTGCTTGAACGCCGTGGCGCTGAGCGAGTCGAAGTCCGCCCCGGTGTCCGGCACGTGGAACCCCAGGCAGGCGGTGAAGTCCTCCTCGTTGCCGAGCAGCACATCGACGTGCTCGACCAGCCGGCGATTGACTTCCTGCGCGCGGGCCTGGCCGCCAATCGCCTGCCAGAGGCTGGGCCGGTAATTCAGGTCGTAGGAAACCACCGTGCCGTGCCGCTGGGCGGCCTGGGTGGCCTCGGCGACCACGTCCGCCGCCTCCGGCGAGAGGCTGGCGTAGATCCCGCCGGTGTGGAACCAGCGCACGCCGAGCGTGCCGAAGATGTGCTCCCACGGGATGTCACCCGGCCGCAGCTGGCTGGCCGCGGTGTGCCCGCGGTCGGACACGCCCCGGGCCCCGCGCACGCCGAAGCCGCGCTCGGTGAAGTTGAGCCCGTTGCGGACGGTGCGCCCGACGCCGTCGAAGGCAGCCCAGCGGATCAGCGAGGTATCGACGCCGCCCTGCAGGATGAAATCCTCCACCAGCCGGCCGATGTCGTTGTCGGCGAACGCCGTCACCACCCCGGTCCGCAGCCCGAAACAGCGCCGCAGCCCGCGCGCCACGTTGTACTCGCCGCCGCCTTCCCAGACCTGGAATGAGCGTGCCGTCCTGATCCGGGTATCCCCGGGGTCGAAGCGCAGCATGACCTCGCCGAGGGAGATCTCGTCGAACCGGCATTCCTCGGCCGGCCTGGTCTCGATGAGAGCCATGGGGTCCCTCTCCTAATCGGCTAATCGCCGCCCGCGATGGCCACGGCTTCCGCCGTCAGCTTGGTGATCTCGTCGAAGTTCCCGGCGCGCAGCAGGCCGGCCGAGGCCATCCAGCTGCCGCCGGCCGCCAGCACGGCGGGATGGCCGAGATAGCCAGCGAGATTGGCCGCCGTGATCCCGCCGGTCGGGATGAACCTCATCATCGGCAGCGGCGCGCTGAGCGCCTTCAGCATGGCCACCCCGCCCAGCGGCTCGGCGGGGAAGAACTTCACCGTCTCGATGCCCGCGTCGAGCGCGGCCATCAGTTCGGTTGCCGTCGCCACGCCCGGGAAGACCGGCACCGACCGGGCCTGGCAGTGCCGCACGACCTCCAGGCTCAGGCCCGGCGTGACGATGTAACGGGCGCCCGCGTCGATGACCCGGGCCGCCTGGGCGGCGTTCAGCACCGTCCCCGCGCCCACCACGATGCCAGGGTCGGCGGCCATGGCCCGGATCGCCGCCTCGGCCGCCGCCGTCCGCAGGGTGATCTCGGCGCAGCGCACGCCGCCGCGCTGCAGCGCCGCGGCGAGCGGCCGGGCCGCCCCCGGGTCGTCGATCACCACCACCGGGACCAGACGGGCCGCCGTGATGGCCGCGAGGACTTCCGTCATCATGCCTCCTGACGTGCCGGTTCACGGTCAGCCCAGCGAGCGCATGCATACTACCATGGTAGTATGTTCAGGCAATAGTGGTAGTAGCGGCCATTAGCAGGGATGGTGGTGGCCAGCGGCGCGGCCCACGTGGCAGGAGCAGGAGCCCCCATGGTGACATCGGACATCCAGCCGCCTGGACTGGGGCTTTCCAGCCAGCAGGCCCGGGAGTCCTCGGTGCGCGGGCAGGTGTACCGGCTGCTGCTGCGCGACATCGTGCAGTGCCGGGCCGAGCCCGGGCAGCCGCTGTCGGAGAAGGAGGTCGCCGCGGCCCTGGGGGTGAGCCGGACTCCGGTCCGCGAGGCGTTCCTGCAGCTGGCCGAGGACGGGCTGCTCATCATCTCGCCGCAGCGCGGGACGGCGGTGGCCAGGATCAGCACCCGCCAGGTCCGCCAGGCCCAGTTCGTCCGTGAGGTGCTGGAACGGGCGGTGCTGGCGCTGGACTGCCGGCACACCACCGCGGACGCCTGCGGCGGGCTGGACAGCGCCCTCTACGCGCAGCGTCAGGCCGCGCTGAGAAGGGATTACCCGGCGTTCTACGAGGCCGACGACCTGTTCCATGCCGAGCTCGCCCGGCTGAGCGGCTTCGACGGAATGGGCCGGCTGGCGGGCGGTGCCGGGGCCCACCTCAACCGGGTGCGCTGGCTCACCCTGCCCGAGCCGCATGGCATCGATGACGCCCTGGGCCAGCACGAGGAGATAGCCGCCGCGCTCAAGGCGGGTGACGCCCAGCGGGCCGACCAGGTGCTCACCGCGCACCTGCGCACCGTGCTCGGCATCCTGCCCGCGATACGCGAGCGGTTCCCCGGCTACTTCGACGGGGACGATGGCGACCTGCCCGCGCTGCCGGACACGGCGGGGCTGGCGATCGGCTGGCACGCCGCCCCGGGGCCGGGTGAGCAATGAAAATCAGCGACACAAGGGTGATCGTCACCAGCCCGGGACGGAACTTCGTCACGCTGCAGGTGTCCACCAGCGACGGGGTGACCGGCGTCGGCGACGCGACGCTCAACGGCCGGGAGCTGGCCGTGGCCAGCTACCTGCGCGACCACGTCGCCCCGCTGCTGATCGGCCGGGATCCCCAGCGCATCGAAGACACCTGGCAGTACCTGTACAAGGGGGCCTACTGGCGGGGCGGCCCGGTCACCATGACGGCGATCGCCGCGGTGGACATGGCCTTGTGGGACATCAAGGGCAAGATCGCCGGCCTGCCCGTCTACCAGTTGCTGGGCGGGGCGGCGCGGGACGGCGTGCTGGCCTACGGCCACGCCAGCGGGAACGACCTGCCCGGACTGCTCGGCTCGGTGCAGCAGCATCTGGAGCTGGGCTACCGGGCGGTGCGGATCCAGAGCGCGGTCCCCGGTCTCGGCCCGATCTACGGCGTGGGCCGTGGCGTCACCCCCGGCCGCTACGAGCCCGCGGCCCGCGGCGGCCAGCCGGCCCAGGAGACCTGGGACTCGCGGGCCTACCTGCGGCACATCCCCGGCGTGTTCGAGAAGGTCCGGGAGCGGTTCGGCCCGGAACTGCCCCTGCTGCACGACGCGCACCACCGGCTCACCCCGCTGGAGGCGGCGCGGCTCGGCCGGGCCCTGGAGCCCTACGACCTGTTCTGGCTGGAGGACGTCACCCCGGCCGAGAACCAGGACGCGCTGCGCCTGGTCCGCCAGCACACCACCACGCCGCTGGCCATCGGCGAAGTGTTCAGCTCGGTCTGGGACTGCGAGCAGCTGATCCATGACCGCCTGGTCGATTACATCCGCGTCTCGGTGGTGCACGCCGGCGGCATCAGCCACGTCCGGCGCATCTTCGGCCTGGCCGAGGTCTACGGGGTGAAATCCGGCTCCCACGGGGCGACCGACCTGTCCCCGGTCACCATGGCCGCCGCCCTGCATCTCGACCTGGCCATCCCTAACTTCGGCATCCAGGAGTACATGCGGCACGAGCCGGCCACCGACGAGGTGTTCCCGCACGCGTACCGGTTCCGCGACGGCTACCTGCATCCCGGGGACGAGCCCGGCCTGGGCGTGTCGATCGACGAGCAACTCGCGGCGAAGTATCCCTACGCGCCCGCCTACCTGCCGGTCAGCCGGCTCGCCGACGGCACGGTGCACGATTGGTGAGGGGCACGACTGGTGAGGGCACGACTGGTGAGGGCACGACTGGTGAGGGCACGACTGGTGAGGGCACGACTGGTGAGGGGCCACGACTGGTGAATCCGCAGCAAGGAGCGCTGATGATGGATCCGGACCGCTTGTTCCCCGCCGACCCGGCGACCCGGGCTATCGCCCGCGACCTGTACGCCGAGGTCCGCGGCCTGCCGCTGATCTGCCCGCACGGGCACGTGGACCCGGCGCTGCTGGCCGACGACGCGCCACTGCCCAACCCGGCCGCGCTGTTCGTCGCGCCGGATCACTACCTCACCCGGATGCTGTACAGCCAGGGCGTGCCACCGCAGCGGCTCGGGGTGCCGGACCGCCACGGCCGGGTCCAGGTCAGCCCGCGCGAGGCGTGGCGCACGTTCTGCGCTCACTGGTACCTGTTCCGCGGCACGCCGAGCCGCCTCTGGCTGGAGCAGTCCCTCGCCGACATCTTCGGCGTGACCGAGCGGCTGGGGCCGAAGACCGCGGACGCGGTGTACGACGAGCTGACGGCGCGGATCGCCGAGCCCAGCTACCGGCCCCGGGCGCTGCTGCGACGGTTCGGCATCGAAGTGCTCGCCACCACGGACTCCCCGCTCGACAGCCTGGAGCAGCATGCCCGGCTGGCGGCGGACGGGCTGGGCGGCCAGGGCGGGCGGCCGGGGCAGGCCGCGCCGGAGGGGAACGGCCCGCGGGCCCGGGTCATCCCGACCTTCCGCCCCGACCCGGTCACCGACCCCGAGCGGCCCGGCTGGGCCGCGGCGGTCGCCCGGCTGGGTGAGCTGACCGGCGCCGCTACCGGCAGCTACGCCGGGTACCTGGACGCGCTGGCCCAGCGGCGCGAGGATTTCAAGCGGGCCGGGGCGACCGCCACCGATCACGGCCACCCAACCGCACTCACCGCTGACCTGGATGCCGCGGACGCGGCCCGGCTGTACCAGCGGCTGCTGCGGGCCACCGGGCAGGACGGCGCGGACCCCGCCGATGCCGAGCTGTTCCGCGCCCAGTTGCTCACCGAGTCGGCGCGGATGTCCGTCGACGACGGCCTGGTGATGCAACTGCATCCGGGCGCGGTCCGCAACCACGACCGCTATCTCTACGCGGAGTTCGGCCCGGACTCGGGCGGTGACATCCCGGCCGCCACCGACTACGTGCACGCCCTCCGCCCGCTGCTGGACCGGTTCGGTGACGACCCGCGGCTGCGGCTGGTGCTGTTCACCCTGGACGAATCGGACTACTCGCGGGAGCTGGCTCCGCTGGCCGGCGTGTACCCCGCCGTCTACCTCGGCCCGGCCTGGTGGTTCCACGACAGCCCGGAAGGCATGCGCCGCTACCGCGAGCTGACCACGGAGACCGCGGGCTTCTACAACACCGTCGGGTTCACCGACGACACCCGCGCGTTCCCGTCCATCCCGGTGCGGCACGACGTGGCCCGCCGGGTCAACTGCGGTTTCCTGGCCCGGCTGGTCGCCGAGTACCGGCTGCCCATCGGCGAGGCCGCCGAGGTGGCCAGGGATCTCGCCTACCGGCTGCCGAAACGCGCCTACCGCCTGGACGAAGGAGAAATCTCATGACCTCGGCACGGTCCCGGCTGCTCGTGCTGGCCGCGGATGATGACATCGCCGTCGCGCTGGACGACCTGGCGCCGGGTGAACGGCTGGACAACCCGTCCGGCGCACCGCCGGTGACCGTCCGCGGCCCGGTGCCGCGCGGCCACAAGATCGCCCTGCGGGAGGTGGCCGCCGGGGCGCCGGTCCACAAGTACGGCCAGATCATCGGCGTGGCGGCGGTGCCGATCCCAGCCGGGGAGCATGTGCATACGCACAACCTGGAGTTCGCCCCAGGCATGCAGGGCGGCGCCGCCCCGGCGGGCGGCGCGGCGCCCACGGGCCCGGCCGCCAGCGGCCCCGCCGCGGCGTCCGGGCAGCTCCCCCCGCGCACGTTCGACGGGTTCGTCCGGTCAGACGGGCGGGTCGGCACCCGCAACTACATCGGCATCCTGACCTCGGTCAACTGCTCGGCCACCGTGGCCAAACTGATCGCGCGGGAGGCCGAGCGCCGGCTGGGCTCCTTCCCCAACGTGGACGGCGTCGTCGCGCTCACCCATGGCACCGGGTGCGGCATGACCGTCACCGGCGAAGGGATGCGCCTGCTGCGCAGGACGCTGCACGGGTACGCCGCGCACCCTAACTTCGCCGCCATCCTGACTGTCGGGCTGGGCTGCGAGGTCAACCAGCTCGCCGACCTGGACCTGGCCAGCGGCCCCAACCCGGCTGCCTCCCTGACCATCCAGGAGGCGGGCGGCACCACCGCCGCGGTGCGGGCCGGGCTCGATGCGCTGGCGGAACTGCTGCCCGCCGCGGACGCCGCACGCCGCACGCCGGTGCCGGCCAGCCGGCTGATCCTGGGCCTGGAATGCGGCGGGTCGGACGGGTACTCCGGCATCACCGCCAACCCGGCGCTCGGCGCCGCCGCCGACCTGCTGGCCGGCTATGGCGGCACCGCGGTGCTGGGCGAGACGCCGGAGATCTACGGCGCGGAGCACCTGCTCATCGCCCGCGCCGCCGAGCCGGCCGTGGGCGACGCGATCAGGGAGCGGATCGCCTGGTGGGAGGCGTACGCCGCGCAGGACGCCGGCACGCTGGACGGCAATCCCTCGCCGGGCAACAAGGCGGGCGGCATCACGACGATCACGGAGAAGTCGCTCGGCGCGGTGGCCAAGGGGGGTACCACGCCGCTGCGGGCCGTCTACCGCTACGCGGAGCCGGTCACCGAGCACGGCCTGGTGTTCATGGACACCCCCGGATACGACCCGGTGTCGGTGACCGGCATGGTCGCCGGGGGTGCGCAGGTGGTGTGCTTCACCACCGGGCGCGGCTCGGTGTTCGGCGGCAAGCCGGCGCCCAGCATCAAGCTGTGCTCGAACTCCGAGACCTACCGCCGGATGACCGAGGACATGGACGTGAACTGCGGCGAGATCGCGGACGGCACCGCTACCGTGGCCGAGCTGGGCCAGCGCATCTTCGACCTGGTGCTGGCCACCGCGTCCGGACGGCGCACGGCCAGCGAGCTGCTCGGGTTCGGCGACGAGGAATTCACCCCGTGGCAGCTCGGAGCGGTCCTGTGAGCGCCGGCCGGGACCGGCCCGCGACCCCGGGCCGACAGGCCCGGGCGAGCGGACCGGTGGCGAAGCTCCGGGCGGCGCGAGCCGCTGGGGAGACACTGTGACGGAAGTCCCGGGGCCGGCCGGGGAGCGCCGGCTCAGCCTGGCCGGGCTGCCCCGGCTGCCGGCCGCGTTCCGCCCGGCCATCGACCCGCGGCAGCGCCGGGTCCGCATCGTGCACCTGGGCATCGGCGCGTTCCACCGGGCGCATCAGGCCTGGTACACCGAGGAGTGCGGCGACTGGGGCAGCTGCGGAGTGACCCTGCGCAGCCCCCGGGTGGCCGAGCAGCTCACACCACAGGACGACCTGTACACGCTGCTGGTGCGGGACGGTACGGAGGCCAGGCCCCAGGTGATCGGCGCGGTCCGTGAGGTGCGCTACGCGGGCGCCGACCCGTCGGCGGTCACCGCACGGATCGCCCAGCCGGAGGTGAGCATCGTCAGCCTCACGGTGACGGAGAAGGGCTACCGGCACGACCCGGCGACCGGCCGGCTGCGGCTCGGCGACCCGGAGATCGCCGCCGACCTGGCCGGGCGCCCACCGCAGACCGTGATCGGCCAGCTCACTGCTGGGCTGGCCGCCCGGGCCGCGGGCGGCGCCGGGCCCATCACCGTGCTGTGCTGCGACAACCTGCCCGCCAACGGGCCGGCCGTACGCGGCTTCGTGCTGGATTACGCCGAGGCGTACGCGGCCCGGCACCCAGCGGGCGCCACGCTGCCCGGCTGGATCCATGCGCAGGCCGCCTTCCCGGCCACGATGGTGGACCGGATCGTGCCCGCCACCTCGGGCGCGGACCGGGCCGACGTCGCGGCGCTGCTGGGGGTACGCGACCTGGGCGCGGTGGTGGCCGAGCCGTTCACCCAGTGGGTCATCGAGGACAGCTTCGCCGGCCCCGCCCCGCCTGGGAGAAGGCCGGGGCGGAGCTGGTGGCCGACGTCGCACCCTACGAGAAGGTGAAGCTGCGCCTGCTCAACGGCGCGCACTCGGCCCTGGCCTACCTCGGCGGGCTGGCCGGGCATGAGTTCATCGTGGACGCGGTCCGCGACGAGGTGCTCGCCGCCAGCGCATACCGGCTGATGATCGACGACGCCGGGCCGACCGTGCAGCCGCCGTCCGGCATGGAACCGGACAGTTACGCGGAGCAGGTACTCCGCCGGTTCGGCAACAGCGCGCTGCGGCACCGATGCGCGCAGGTGGCCATGGACGGCAGCCAGAAGCTGCCGCAGCGGCTGCTCGGCACGGTCGCAGACCGGCTCCAGGCCGGCGCGACGCCGGTATGGGCGGCGCTCGCGGTCGCCGCCTGGATGCGGTACGTGTGGGTGGAGCGGGCGGACGACGGACAGCCGTTCCCGGTCGATGACCCGCTGGCCGGGCTGCTCCGCTCCCGGCTCGCCGAGGTGGGCGCCGGGGACGGGGCGGACCAGGCCGGCCGGGTGGCCGGGGCGCTGCTCGGGATCCGCGAGGTGTTCGGCGACCTGGCCGGGTCGGCGGTCCTTCGCGATCTGCTCACCGAGCACCTCGCCCAGCTCGCCCGCGACGGCGCCCGCCGCACCGCCGCGGCCCTGCTGCCCCGGTAACACCACCACGAGAACCAGTGGCCGCGCCAACCGGCACGTGAATGGGCGCTCGCGCTACTGCCGGTAGGTGGCGGGATTGACCTGCAGCCACCGGTCGTCGCCGAACGCATTGGGCCCACTGCCCGGCAGGCCGGTGGCCGCCACGCCGCCGACGTAGACATCCTTGTAACGCGAGAATGCCCCCGGGTTCAGGTCGTCCTCGTTGTATACCGCGGTCACCGCGAATGGCTTGCCATTGTCGCTGACGGACTCCGTCACGGTGCGGCTGCCATCGAGGACGGTCAAATTCAGCGTGAACTGACAGTATTGCTTCGCCGTGTGCGCGTTAACCAGGAACGTGTATTGCTCATGGCGCTTCAGCGAGATGGTGAAATGCTGGAAGAAGTTGGCGCCGTCACTGACCTGGCCATTGACGCTGGCGATATAGCCGGGCGGGCTCAGCGGGTGGTCCAGGTTGAGCATGAGCTGGGTATTGGAGTCCGCCCCGGCAGCGGGGGAGTAGAAGAGCGTGCCCGCCAGCGGCGGGTGACAGCTGACGACCGGCTGCATGGAGACGATCCGCACCGCGGAGTCACGGTTGCCTTCCACGATCAGTTCCACGAAAAGGTTGTCCGCGGTCACCGCGGCATGGGCGGCGAACCACTGATGAAAGGCCGACGTAGTCTGGTTGAGCGAATTCAGGCCGGCCAGCTGGGCCGCGGTGAGCGCTAATGCCCCCGGCACGACCGCGGACTGGTTGGGACCCCCGGGCTGGACCGCCACATAGTCGATCTTCACCGGCGCACCACCCGGCTGGGCCGGCCCGCCCGGTGCGGTCGAGAGAGCGGCCACGTGATTGCCGAGCGTGGTGAAGTAGGCGACCACGAAAGCCGTTATCCCCGCGCCCGCTACCCCGACGGCCCAGGCAATGGCCCGGCGCCGGCCGGACTTCTGCCCGCCGTGCTGACCAGAACGGCTCCCGCCGCCACTGCCATTGCCAGCCCGCGCAGGCCGCTGCTCGCCCGCCATAGCCCCCCCAAGAGCAGTAAAGCGTTCCTGCTGGAACGTAGCGCCGCATGATGTCCTGGGGCAAGCCTTATGCCGCTGCCACTCTCCGGGCAGGGTGCATTTGATCACTGTCACCGCACCGTTCACCCGAAACGTGCGCAAAATACCCGGATGAACCGGACATCAGGCGCTGTCTCGGGTGAAAAGTGGCTTGAGGCGAGGGCCGTCCGGGCAGGGTGCCAACCGGGGGCAGCATGCCGGAAGAGTATGTGCTTGATCATCATCAGCGGGGCGAGCGGCAGCGGCTGGCGCTGATGTCGCGGCTGCTCGACCCGATGCACCGGCGGCACATCGAGCAGCTGGGCGCGGCCGGGCCGGGCGCGCGGACGCTCGAAGTGGGCTGCGGCAACGGGTCCATGTCGGCCTGGCTGGCCGGGCAGGTCGCACCGGGCGGGCAGGCGCTGGCCGTGGACCTCGACCTGTCGCTGGCCGGCGCGGACGCGCCGGGGCTGGCGTACCGCGAGGGCGACATCCTGGCCGGGCCGGTTCCGCCGGGCGGCTTCGACCTGGTGACGGCGCGGGCCGTGCTGCACCACGTCGGCGATGCCGCGACCGCGGTGGCCAACCTGGTGGCCAGCGCCCGGCCGGGCGGCGCGGTCCTGCTCATCGAGCCCGATTTCCTGCCGGTCAGCGTGGCCGAGCCGGCCGAGATCCGGGCGTTCTGGGACGGCTGGCTGGCCTGGTCAGGCGAGCAGGGCATCGACTACTTCATCGGCCGCAAGCTGCCCGCCATGCTGACCGGGCTGGGCCTGGCCAGCGTCACCGCCAGCGCCGAGACGGCGCTGTACCGCGGCGGCTCGCCGTGGGCCGGGTACTGGCGGGAGACAGTCATCGAGCTGCGCCCCCGGCTGGCCGGGTCGGGCCAGCTGGACGACCGGCTGATCGACGCGTTCCTGGCCCGCTGCGAGGACCCGTCCTGGTGGACGCAGACCATCGCCTTCACCGCGGTGGCCGGGCATTCCCCGGATCGCTGAGCGGCCCGGCTGGTTCGTAGCCAAGCAGGTCGCCAGGCTGGCAGCGGAGTGCCTCGCACAGCTTGGCCATGGTGGTGAACCGGATCGCCCGGGCCCGGCCGTTCTTCAGAATGGACAGGTTCACCACCGTGACATCCACCAGGGCCGATAGCTCGGTGAGCGTCATCCCACGCTGGCTGAGGAGTTCATCAAGCCGCACCCGGATGGCAGTCGCCCCGTCGGCCTGGCCCCTGCGTCATCGACGGCGGCATATCGGTTTGCGGTCTAGCTCACACGGTGGCCTTGAGCTCGTCGTCCATGGCCGCCCCGAGCCCGGATGATGCGGGCGAACGTCAGCAGTGCCGCCCCGACTAGCAGGGGTACTGGCAGCAGGCCATGGATCAGCCCGGTGACCGTGTCCCCGAAGTCGTTTTGCGTCGCGAGCATGGTGTTCAGCAACTGGTCGGTGGCGAAGCCCTGCACGGCGCCGACCACCGCGCTGCCGGCGATGATCAGCCAGCCGAGCCGCCGCATGGCCACCGCCACCCCCACCGTGAACGGCCCGGTCCGGCGGGCCACCGCCATCAGCCGCCAGAGCAGGAACAGCACGGCTGCCCAGACCAGTGCGCTGGGCAGGCTCATCAGGCTGTACAGCACGCGCTGCCCGATCGACGCGTGCCCCGCGCACACCTGAAGCGCGCCGTTGATATTGGCCGACGTCCCAGGGCGGGCCGCGACCCCCAGGTGACTGGTCCAGTCGTCGCCGCCATAGACGACGTTCGGCTGGATGACACACACCGTCGTGTTGCCGAAGCCGCCAATGGAACCCCGGCCGACCACGAAGAACGCGAGGCCGGCGGCCACGGTGAACAGCAGCAGCCCGCCGAAGAGTGCGGTCACGGACCCGAGTGGCTCGGTCAGCTGCTGGCGTCGCGTGGTCATCATGTCGCCTCCATATCGATAGTCGATAATAACGACAAACGATATGCCGCTGTCAAGCCCGCTCATCAGTGCGCCGGGCCCGGCGGCGGGAGACCACGCTGGCCCAGGTGCCTGAGCCGCCCCCGGCGCGGCGGCGGGCAACCGCGGCCGGCCGGGGGGCGTTCGCCCCTTCCCAGCCCAGGCGGACCGGCGCAGGCTGGCTGTAGCGGAGGGGGTGAGGCCCAACGCGTGCGGGAGAGTGCCGTCTGGGACCGGCGGCCGGGGCGCCACGGAGGTGACGGTCATGAAGACATCAGCCATCCCGGCCAGCGTGCGGGACCGGGTGATCAGCGACACGGTGGCGGCCCTCGGGCAGCGCACCCAGGACCGCCATGAGGCGGCGGCTGGGCCGGAGCAGCGCCGCCGCGAGGTAGGCCAGCTGCTCGACCTCGTACTGCGGTGCGTGAACGAGGGCGGCGCGGATTCGATCATCACGCCGTCGCGGCGGATGGCCGCGGACCGGTTCGTGGCCGGGGTTGACCTGGCCGAGATCCAGGGAGCCTTCAACCTGCTGGAGGAGATGATCTGGCGGCACGCGGCCAGCGCACTGGCTGACGAGCAGCGGCTCGAGGTGCTCCGGCTGGTGAGCATCGTCCTGGGGGCGGGGAAGGACACGCTGGCCCGGACGTATGTGGCCCTGGCCAGCCGGGACGACAATCCGCCGGGCCCGCCACCCGGGGCCGCGGCCCGCACCCCGGATAGCCGGGCGGTGGACGTGGTCCGGACCGAGGTGCGCGGGCACGTGGGTGTGATCGTCCTGGACGACCCGCTGAAGCGGAACGCCATCGGGGCCCGGCTGGCCAACGGCGTGATCGCCGCCCTGGCCAGCCTGCACGCCCAGCAGGTGCGGGCCGTGGTGCTGCGCGCCGCGCCGGGCATGAGCGTATGGTCGGCCGGCCATGACATCACCGAGCTGCCCCGGGGCCACCGCGACCCGCTGGGTTACAACGACCACCTTGAGGGGCTGCTCCGGGCCATCCGCACGTTCCCGGCGCCGGTCATCGCGATGGTGCATGGCACGGTCTGGGGCGGCGCGCTGGACCTGGTGCTGAGTTCCGACCTGGTCACCGCCGACGAGACAGCGTGCTTCTCCATCACCGCAGCCAACCTGGGCCTGCCCTACAACACCACCGGCCTGCTGCACTTCCTCGGGCGGCTGCCGATCAACCTCATCAAGGAGATGTTCTTCACCGCGGCGTGCATCGACGCGCCGAAGGCCCGGGAGTGGCTGCTGATCAACCACCTGCTGGGCGCGGCTGAACTCGAGTCGTTCACGTTCGGGCTGGCCGGGACGATGGCCACCAAGTCGCCGATGGCGATGGCGGTGATCAAGGAACAGCTGCGCGTGCTGAGCGACTACCAGCCGATCGCGGCTCAGGTCTACGAGCGCATCCAGGGACTGCGCCGCGAAGCGTACGACAGCCGGGACTACCTCGAGGGCCTCCGGGCGTTCGCCGAGAAACGCCAGCCGGTGTTCCGCGGCAGCTAGCCCAGGTTCAGCCGGTCTTCCGGGCGACGCCGCCCCACATGGCCGACCGGCGGGCGCTTTCCACCTCGGAATCCGGCCGCCACTGCTGCACCGGGACGATGCCGGGCTCGACCAGGTCCAGCCCGGCGAAGAAGCCGGCCACCTCGGACTGGTTCCGGTACCAGCCCCGCTGGGCGAGCAGCCGGTTCAGCCGCTTGCCCATCTCGGCCATCTTCTCCGGCTCGATGTCCGAGGCCACGTGGGACAGCAGCAGGTAGCTGCCCGGCGGCACCGCGGCCATCAGCTGCCGGACGATGCCGTACGGGTCGTCCTCCGGGCCGATCAGGTGCAGCACCGCGACCAGCATGACCGCGACCGGGCGGGAGAAGTCGAGCACCTGCGCCGCGTGCTCGAGGATCTTCGCGGTGTCGCGCAGGTCGGCGTCGAGGTAGTCGGTCGCCCCAGCGGGGTCGCCGACCAGCAGGGCGCGGGCGTGCGCCAGCACGATCGGGTCGTTGTCCACGTAGACCACGCGGCTGCCCGGGGCCACCCGCTGGGCCACCTCGTGGGTGTTGTTGGCGCTGGGGATCCCGGTGCCGATGTCCAGGAACTGCCGGAGGCCGGCCTCGGCCAGGTAGTGCACCCCGCGGGCGAGGAACGCCCGGTTGGCCCGGACCGAGGAGACCAGGTCCGGGTAGGCCTGCATGGCCTCCGCGCCGGCCTCCCGGTCGGCGGCGAAGTTGTCCTTGCCACCCAGCCAGTAGTCATAGACCCGGGCGATGTGCGCCACGCTGGTGTCGAAGTCCACGGACTCGTCCGAGTTCGCCGCCAGCGGCGCGCCGAGCCACTCGTCCGTCATCGAGGCCGCCCCTCCCGCTTTAGACCGATTATCAGCCGGCAGGTCTGATCATGGGTGAATATCGAAAACATTACCCGCCGGTACGAGAAGGGAGGACGGCGGTGCGCCGGACGGCGGTACGGGAAGGGAGGACGGCGGTCCACAGGAAGGGAGGACGGCGCGGGCGGCAGTACCGGTGGCGCGGACGGCACCACCTGGGTGCGGTCAGGAGTCAAAACCCAGCCCCAGCCGGTCCAGGGTGCGTAGCCACAGGTCACGGCGGCCCTCGTTGCGGTCCGCGCGGGCCAGCGAGGCCCGGGTGAGCTGGATCACCGCGGACCGGACCGGCTCGGGCGGGAACGGGACCGGCTTGCTGCGCACCATGCCCAGCTCGGTCCGCTCGGTCGGCTCCCCGCCGAGCAGGTCCAGCATGACGTTCCCGGCGAACCGGGAGGCACCCACGCCCAGCCCGGTGTAGCCGGCCGCGTAGGCCAGCCGCCCGGCGTGCGCGGTGCCGTAGAACGCGCAGAACCGGGCGCAGGTGTCGATCACGCCACCCCAGGCGTGGCTGAACCGCAGCCCGGCCAGCTGCGGGAACGTCTCGAAGAACTGGCTGGCCAGCCGGGTGAAGGTGGCGGGCCGCTGGTCCCGCGCGGCGGTGATCAGGCCGCCGTTGTAGTAGACCGCGTCGTAGCCGCCCCACAGGATCCGGTTGTCGGCGGTCAGCCGGTAGTAGTGGAACTGGTTCCCCATGTCCGCGGCGCCCTGCCGGTGCCGCCAGCCGACGCTGGCCAGCTGCCCGGCCGACAACGGCTCGGTCATCAGCGCGTAGTCGTAGACCGGCACCAGCCACAGCCTGAGCCGGCGCAGCAGCCACGGCGGGAACGCGCCGGTGCCCAGCACGGCCGCGGCCGCGCGCACGCTGCCCCGCGGCGTGTCCAGCCGCAGGCGGCCGGCCTGCCCGGCTGATCCGGGTCACCGGCGAGCCCTCGTAGATCCGCACCCCCGCGTCCAGGCAAGCCCGGCGCAGTCCCCAGGCCAGCCGGGCCGGGTTGACCAGGGCACAGCCGTCCCGGTCCCACAGCCCGCCTACATAGGTAGGGGAATCGAGTTCGGCCCGGACGGCGGCCGCGTCCAGCAGCACCGGGTCGCCGCCCAGCCCGCGCGCGGCCGCGGCGGCCCCGGAAAGGCCGGGCAGCTGCCAGTCCTGGGTGGCCACCATCAGCTCACCGGTGCGCTCGAACCCGCAGTCGATCGAGTACCTGGCCACCGTGCCGGCGATCTCGGCCAGGTTCTGCCGGCCGAGCCGGTCCAGGGTGGGCATCTCGGCGCCGAACCGGTCCAGGCCGTTGGCCAGCCCGTGGGTCAGGCTGGCCGAGCAGAAACCGCCGTTCCGGCCGGACGCGGCCCAGCCGATCCGGCGTCCTTCGAGCAGCAGCACGTCCCGCGCCGGGTCCCGTTCCTTGGCCAGCAGCGCGGTCCACAGCCCGGTGAACCCGCCGCCGACCACGGCCAGCCCGGCGGTCGCCGTGCCGCGCAGCGCGGGCAGGGCCGCCGGGGCGTCCGGCTGGTCCAGCCAGTAGCTGACCGGGCGCGCGTCGCGCAGCGACTCCGCTGCCGCAACATCCGCGGGCCGCTGGCCGGCGGCAGGCCAGGCACTGGCGTTAGGCATGCTAGGCAATGATCGGATTGAAGATCGACTCATACTGAGCCTGAGCCTTGCCGCTCACGTCGGGATAGTTGTACAGCCGCTTGTAGTCGGCGGCGGACGGCCAGACCAGCTCGCTGGTGGCCACCTCGTGCAGCAGCGCCTTGCTGCTGCCGGTGGCCTTGGCCGCGGCCGCGGCGATGATCGGCTGGGCGGACGGCACGGCGCTGATGTAGTTGATCGACTCGGTCAGCTGGGCCGCGATCTGCGGCCGGTAGTACCAGTCCATCAGCAGCATCGCGTCCACCGGGTTCTGCGCGTACCTGGGGATCATCATGTTGTCCGTCCACAGCGTGCCGCCCTCGTCCGGGATGACGAACCGCAGGTCGGTGCCGGAGGACAGGTTCTGCTGGAAGATGTCGCCGGACCAGGCCATGGAGATCCAGGTGTTCCCGGCGACCAGCTCGTCGATGTAGGACTGCTGGTAGTAGCCGCGGACCAGGCCCGCGTGCCGCTGCTGGGTGAGCACCCGGGCCGCGGCCTGCCAGTCGGCCGGGGTGGACGTCTCCGGGTCGATGCCCAGCTTGAGCAGGCCGAAGTTGCCCAGGTCCTGGATGTCCGACATCATCCCGACGCGGCCCTTGTAGGCCGGGTTCCACAGCTCGTTGATGCTGGTCACCGGGCCCGGGATGAACTTGGGGTTCCACGCGATGCCGGTGGTGCCGGACGCCCACGGGATGCTGTAGGTGTTGCCCGGGTCGAACGAGCGGTGCTGGAACTTGGCCGCCGCGTACTTGTGGAAGTTGGCCAGCATGCTCTGGTCCAGCGGGATCAGCTCGCCCATGCTGACCAGCTCGGAGAACCAGAACCCGTCGGTCACCACCATCAGGTCGTAGCCGATGGACTGGCCGGCCCGGATGATCGGGCTGATCTTGTTGACCCAGTACGGGTCTTCCTGGATCACCTCGGCGTAGTTCACCGTGATCCCGGTGGCCGCGGTGAACTCCTGCAGCGTCTTGCGCCCGGTGTCGATGTACAGCGGCCAGTTGGCGAAGTTCACCTGGCCATGCCGGCGCTGCCGGGCCCAGTACGCGGTGACCGGGCTGCGCGCGTGCATCGCGGTGGGCAGCGGCGCTCCCGCGGAGCAGCCCGCCACCGCCAGCCCGGCGGCGGCCAGGCCGCCCAGGGCCAGCACGTCACGACGCCGCGGCTGCTGCATAGGTCCCTCCCCCGCCGCCCGCCGATCAGGCCGGTTAGGCCTGGCAGGCCGGTTGGCCCGTAGGCCTGCCTCCTAGCTACCACGATGCTGGCCAGCGCGCACAGGATTCCGACTGCGAAGATGGCGCTGCCGAACACGAAGACCTGCGGCGGGATGCCGATCCGGGTGGCGCCGTACACCCACACCGGGAACGGCACGGCGGCCCCGCTGACGAAGTTGGACGTGACGAAGTCGTCGATGGACAGCGCGAACGCCATCAGCGCACCGGCCAGGATGCCGGGGAAGATCAGCGGCAAGGTGATCTTGCGGAAGGTGACCCAGGCGTTGGCGCCCAGGTCCTGGGCGGCCTCCTCCAGCGACCGGTCGAAGCCGGACATCCGGGCCCGCACCGTGATCGCGACGTACGCGATGCTGAACACCACGTGCGCCAGCAGCAGGGTGGTGAAGCCGCGGGCCACGTTGATGGTGACGAACAGGCCGAGCAGCGAGGCGCCCAGCACGATCTCCGGGGCGGCGATGTTCAGGAACATGACCTGCTCGACGAAGCCCTTGCCGCGGAACCGCGGCGGCCGGTAGCGGACCAGGGCCAGCGCGAGCAGCGTGCCCACGATCGTGGCCAGCACCGTGCTGGCCAGGGCGAGCCGGACGGACAGCCAGAACGCGGAGGTGAGCTGCGGGATCGCGTTCCACTGCCGGTACCACTGCGTGGTGAACCCGTTCCAGGCGAAGCTGACCTGGGGCAGCCCGGTGGTCACCTTGTTGAAGCTGTACAGCACCATCACCGCGATCGGGAAGACCAGGTACGCGATGATCAGCCAGGAGTAGGCGGGCAGGATGTACCGGGTCCACCGGCGGCGGCCGGTGCGGCCGCCCGCCGGCGCCGCGCTCTCCCGGGCCGCCGTCGCGGTGCTGACGGCCGCCGTCACAGGTACTCCTCGATCGTCCGGGAGCCGAGCAGCCGGGCGTAGGCGAAGATGCCGACCAGCGCGATCGCCATCAGGATCGGCGGACAGCGCCGGACCCGCCGGCGTAATCGAGGTTGGTCAGGAACGCGTTCTGGATGACGGTGCCGATCATCGTGTTGTTGGTGCCGCCCAGGATCTGCTGGTTGACGTAGTCGCCGAGCGCCGGGATGAACGTCAGCAGGAACGCGGCGAACAGGCCGGGCACGGTGAGCGGCAGGATCACCTTGAGGAACGCCTGCCGCCGGGACGCGTACAGGTCGTAGGCGGCGTCCAGCACCCGCTTGTCGATCCGCTCGATGGCCACGTACAGCGGCAGCGCGGTGAACGGCAGGTAGTTGTAGGCCAGCCCGGCCACCACCGCGTACCCGGTGGCCAGCACGTGGAAGTTCTGCGGCAGCAGGTGCGCGTGCTTCAGGTTGCCCAGGATGATGCCCTGGTCGGACAGGATGAACTCCCACACCACGGTGCGGATCACGAACGACACGAAGAACGGCACCAGCAGCATGAGCAGGAAGAAGTTCTTCTTCCGCCCGCCGTGGAACGCGATCCAGTAGGCGATCGGGAAGGACACGATCAGGTCGATCACGGTGGCCGCGCCGGCGAAGTAGAAGCTGGTGATGAACTGCGTGTGGTACAGGCTGAGCTGCTGGCCGAACTCGGCCCAGTGCCAGGTCATCACGCAGGCGCCGGTGGCCGTGTTGCACGACTGCAGGGACAGCGACAGCATCACGACCAGCGGAATCAGGAACAGCACCAGCAGCCACAGCCCGGCCGGCAGGCTCAGCAGGTACGGCGCGAGCGCCCGGCCGAGCCGGGGCCGCCGGGCGCGGCGCCGGGTTACGAGCCCTGGGTGATCGGCAAGAACATGTTGTTCCACGCTGTCAGCTCTTCCTGGCTCTTGTACTGGTAGTAGTTCCGCGAGTTCTTGATGTACGCCGGGGTCGGGAACACGGTCGGCGCGTTGGCCGTGGTCGAGGTGGGCAGCCCGATCTCCGGCTTCATCTGGGCCAGCGCGGTCTTGGCCCAGCCGGCCGGGTTGAGCAGGACTTCCTTGGCCGCGGGCACCGGGCAGACGTAGTCGTTGTAGTACTCGACCACCGCCTGGACCTGCGGGTCGTAGAAGAAGTCCATCAGCGTCATGGCGTCCTTCGGGTTCTGGGCGTACATCGGGATGCACATGTTGTCCGTCCAGAACATGCCGCCCTCGTCCGGGATCATCAGCTTCAGGTCCCGGTACTTGCTGTTCAGGTCGGCCTGGAAGATGTCGCCGGACCAGGCCTGGGAGACCACGATGTCGCCGTTCTTCAGGTGGTCGATGTAGCTCTGGTCGTAGTACGCGCGGACCAGCCCGTCGCTCTTCTGCTGCTGCAGCTTCTTGGCCGCCTTGGCCCACTCCGACTCGGACGAGCTGGCCGGGTCCACGCCGATGGCCAGCAGCCCGACGCTGCCCAGTTCCTGCGGGTCGGACATCATGCCGATCTTGCCCGAGTACTTCGAGTCGAACAGGATGTCCACGCTGCTGCCCGGGTCCTTGATGATCGACGAGTTGTAGCCGATCGCCGTCCAGCCGGACTGCCAGGCCATGGTGTGCTTGTTACCCGGGTCCCAGGACGGGTTCTTGATCAGCGGCCCGGCGTACTTGTTGAAGTTCGCCATCATGCTGCGGTCCAGCGGGACCAGCCAGCCGAAGTCGATCAGGTAGCCGAGCGGCGGGCTGCTGTTGGTCATCACGATGATGTCGTAGCCGGTCGGCTGCTTGGCCTGCAGCGAGGGCCGGATCTTGGCGTAGAACGGCAGGTTGTCACTGATCGGCTCGGTGTAGGTGACCTGGATGCCGGTCTGCTGGGTGAAGTGCTCCAGGGACAGGTGCTTGCCGTTCAGCACGTCGATGTAGTACGGCCAGTTGGCGAAGTTGACCGTGTGGTGCAGCTTCTGCTTGGCCCACCAGGCCGCGGTGCCCACCCCGCCGGCCGGGCTGGCCCCGCTGCTGGTGGTGCTGACGCCCTTGACCCCGCAGGCGGCCAGGAACGCGCCGATGCCCAGCGCCCCGGCGCCCGCCCCGGCCGAGCGCAGCATCTCGCGCCGGGTCATGGAGCGCTGCGACAGCCGGCGCTGGGTCAGCCCGCGCCAGATCGACGGGTCCATGCCGTGCTCGTTATCCATGTCGTCCTCCACTGCGCCGGGGACCGCCGGGACCGCTGGGCCGACGGCCCGCGCCCGGGCTAGCCGATCGGGTATGAGTGCTGGGGATCCCAGGTCAGCCAGACGTCGTCGCCCCGGCTGACCGTGCTGCTCGCTGATGACGAGTTCTGCTCGAAGACCACCACGTCCGCCCCGGTCGTGGTGCGGACCGAGAAGCTGGTCGAGGTGCCCAGGTAGACCACTTCGGTGACGCTGCCGCGCAGCGCGCAACTGCCCGGCGCGCCCGGCCCGGCGGCCAGGTCGATCTTCTCCGGGCGCACGGTGAGCTCGACCGGCTGGCCGGCCGACAGGCCTTTCTCACCCGCCGGGACCAGGATCCGCTCCTCCGTGCTCACCTCGATGACGCCGGTGCCGTCGGTGACCCGGGACAGCGTCCCGGTCAGCAGGTTCGAGGTGCCGATGAACCCGGCCACGAACCGGGTCGCCGGGTGCTCGTAGATGTCCCGGGGCGGCCCGAGCTGCTCGATGACCCCGTCGTTCATCACCGCGATGCGGTCCGACATGGTCAGCGCCTCGTTCTGGTCATGCGTGACGTAGACGAACGTGATGCCGACCTCGCGCTGGATGCGCTTGAGCTCGACCTGCATGGCCTGCCGGAGCTTGAGGTCCAGCGCGCCGAGCGGCTCGTCGAGCAGCAGCGCCTTGGGGTGGTTGACCAGGGCCCGGGCCAGCGCGACCCGCTGCTGCTGGCCGCCGGACAGCTCGCGCGGCCGGCGCTGCTCCCGGCCGGTCAGGTTGACGATCTCCAGCATCTCGCCGACCTGCTGGGTGATCCGGTCCTTGGGCACGCTGCGGCGGCGCAGCCCGAAGGCCACGTTCTCGAACACGCTCATGTGCGGGAACAGCGCGTAGGACTGGAACACCATGTTCACGTCGCGCTTGTTCGGCGGGGCCACGGTGACGTCCCGGCCATCCAGCCGGACGGTGCCCTCGGTGGGCTCCTCGAACCCGGCGATCATCCGCATCGTGGTGGTCTTGCCGCAGCCGGACGGGCCCAGCATGGAGAAGAACTCACCTTTGCGGATGGCCAGGTCGATGCCGCGGACCGCGGTCACCACCTCGCCCCCGGAGTGGAACTCCTTGACCACTCCATCCAGCCCGATGGCCGGAACACTTGGGTCAGCCGCGGCCTCCGTCGCCATGACAGGCGGCAGGCCGGCCGCGGATGCGTCGGTGTCCGTCATGTCACGCGCAAGCCCCTCATCGCCAGCTAGGTCAAGTATCAGCAACCACTTCTCAAAGCGCCGGTCCGGCAAGTGGTTCCCGATCCTGGCAGACGAAGGATACGAAATCAACCGAATCCGTCGCCGAATCGCGCAAAAGCGACGGATTCGGTTACAGCGCCGTAACAGCAACCAGCTAGCTGCCCAGGTAACTCATCACGTGCTTGATCCGGGTGTAGTCCTCGAATCCGTACATGGACAGGTCTTTGCCGTAGCCGGAGTGCTTGAAGCCGCCGTGCGGCATCTCGGACGCGAACGGGATGTGTGTGTTGAGCCACACCGCGCCGAAGTCCAGCTGCCGGGCCAGCCGCATGGCGCGGCCATGATCCCGGGTCCACACGCTGGCCGCCAGCCCGTACTTCACCCCGTTGGCGTAACGCACCGCCTCGTCCTCCGAGCTGAACCGCTGCACGGTGATCACCGGGCCGAAGATCTCTTCCTGGATCATCTCGTCATCCTGGCGCAGCCCGCTGACCACGGTCGGCGCGAAGCAGTAGCCGCGCTCCCCGACCTGGTGGCCGCCGGCCACCACCTCGGCGTGCTCCGGCGCCCGGCTCAGGAAGCCGGACACCCGGGCCAGCTGGTTCGGGTTGTTCAGCGGGCCGTAGTCGGCGTCCGGCACATCCAGGCCGCCCACCGTGGTGTTGCGGGCCTGCTCGGCCAGCGCGTCGGTCAGGTCGGCCGCGATGCCCGGCCCGGCCAGCACCCGGGTGGCCGCGGTGCAGTCCTGGCCCGCGTTGAAGTAGCCCGCCCCGGCGATGCCCTCGGCCGCCTGGGCCAGGTCGGCGTCGTCAAACACCAGCACCGGCGCCTTGCCGCCCAGTTCCAGGTGCACCCGCTTCAGGCCGGCCGCGGCCGCCTGGGCCACCTGGATGCCGGCCCGGACCGACCCGGTGATCGAGACCATCTGCGGGATGTCGTGGCTGACCAGCGCGCGGCCGGTGTCCGCGTCGCCGCAGATCACGTTCAGCACGCCGGGCGGCAGGAACTCGGCCGCGATCCCGGCCAGCAGCAGGGTGGACACCGGGGTGGTGTCCGACGGCTTGAGTACCACGGTGTTGCCCGCGGCGAGGGCCGGCGCGATCTTCCAGATGGCCATCATCAGCGGGTAGTTCCACGGCGTCACCTGGGCGCACACGCCGACCGGCTCGCGCCGGATCATCGACGTGTGGCCGGCCACGTACTCCCCGGCCGCGCTGCCCTGCAGGATCCGCGCCGCGCCGGCGAAGAAGCGCAGCTCGTCCACGCACGGCGGGAGTTCCTCGGCCAGGGTGAGCGCCACCGGCTTGCCGGTGTTCCGGCACTCGGCCTCGGTCAGCTCGGCGGCCCGCGCCTCGACCGCGTCCGCGATCTTGAGCAGGGCCAGGCTGCGCTGCGCCGGGGTGGCGTCCCGCCAGTCCTCCCGGGCCGCCTCGGCACTGCGCAGCGCGGCGTCCACGTCACCCGGCCCGGACACCGGGGCCAGCGCGTAGGCCTGCCCGGTGCTCGGGTCGACGACCTCGCTGGCCCGGTCCGCGGTGGCCGCGGCAAACTCGCCGTTCACGAAGTTCTTCAGCTCGCGCAGGCTGGTGCCGGGCTGGGTGGTTGCCGTCAAGTCCGCCTCCTGGGACAAGTTCCTGGTCGCGGCCGGCTGCCTGGGACTTCGCGGTCAGCGGCCGACGCCTCCGACACTCGCAGAGAAATGAAACATGAACAAGTGAATCCGTTGCATATACCATGCATAGCAACGAAATCAGTTGACAAGTGGACGCTGCATGACACCATGGCTGCAGAGGAGGACCGCATGGCTCACACCCCCGGGGCGCCGGCGATCCCGGGCGGGCTGAGCGGGGAGCACTCCACGCCTGCCCGCAATGGCCGGGTGCCCGGACGAGGTGCCTCGGGTGCTGCCCTTGACCACTTGTCCAAGCAGATCATCGAGCAGCTGCAGGAGGACGGCCGCCGCTCGTACGCGGCCATCGGCAAGGCGGTGGGCCTGTCCGAGGCCGCGGTCCGGCAGCGGGTGCAGCGCCTGGTTCGACGCCGGGGTGATGCAGATCGTCGCGGTGACCGACCCGCTGATGCTGGGCTTCAGCCGGCAGACCATGATCGGCATCAAGTGCGGCGGCGACCTGGAGCAGGTGGCCGACCAGCTGGCCGCGATCGACGAGATCGACTACGTGGTCATCACCTCCGGCTCGTTCGACCTGCTGGTGGAGGTGGTCTGCGAGGACGACAGCCACCTGCTGGAGATTCTCAGCCGGGTGCGTGGCGTGTCCAGCGTGACCAGCACAGAAACGTTCGTATACCTAAAACTCCGTAAGCAGACCTACGGCTGGGGGACCAGATGACCGTGCCAACCGACCCGTACCGCAGCCAGCCGGGCGCCCAGCACGAGCACGGGGGGTCCAACCCGCTGGGCCCGCTGGCCGCCACCGATGGCGCGGTCGGCTCGGGCGGCCCGGACGACCTGGCCCTCCAGGAATCCGCGCGGCGCCACCTCTGGCTGCACTTCACCCGGATGTCGGCCTATGCCGACGGCGACCTGCCGGTGATCATGCGCGGCGAGGGCCAGTACGTGTACGACCAGAAGGGCAAGCGCTACCTGGACGGCCTGTCCGGCCTGTTCGTCAGCCAGATCGGGCACGGCCGCCGGGAGGTGGCCGAGGCCGGCGCGCGGCAGGCCACCGAGCTGGCCTATTTCCCGCTGTGGTCGTACGCCCACCCGCGCGCCGTCGAACTGGCCGACCGGCTGGCCGGGCTGGCCCCCGGCGACCTGAACCGGGTGTTCTTCACCACCAGCGGCTCGGAAGCGGTGGAGTCCGCCTGGAAGCTGGCCAAGCAGTACTTCAAGACGATCGGCCAGCCCGCCCGGTACAAGGTGCTCAGCCGGGAGATCGCCTATCACGGCACCTCGATGGGGGCGCTGGCGATCACCGGGCTGCCCCCGATCAAGGAGCCGTTCGAGCCGCTGCCGCCCGGCGGGGTCCGGGTGCCGAACACCAACTTCTACCGCGCACCCGCGTTCATCGCGGACGATGAGACGGCGTTCGGCCTGTGGGCGGCCGACGAGATCGAGCGGGCCATCCTGCGCGAGGGCCCGGAGTCCGTCGCCGCGGTGTACCTGGAACCGGTGCAGAACTCGGGCGGCTGCTTCCCGCCGCCGCCCGGCTACTTCGCCCGGGTCCGGGAGATCTGCGACCGCTACGGCGTGCTGCTGGTATCCGACGAGGTCATCTGCGCGTTCGGGCGGCTGGGCTACTACTTCGGTGCGCAGCGCTACGGCTACCAGCCGGACATCATCACGTTCGCCAAGGGGGTCACCTCCGGATACGCGCCGCTCGGCGGGATGCTGGTCCGCGACCACCTGATGGAGCCGTTCAACCAGGGCACCGCCACGTTCCTGCACGGGGTGACGTTCGCCGGCCACCCGGTGTCCTGCGCGGTCGCGCTGGCCAACCTCGACGTGTTCGAGAAGGAAGACCTGCTCGGCAACGTGCGGGCCAACGAGGGGGCGTTCCGGGCCAGCCTGGAGAAGCTGTCCGACCTGCCGATCGTCGGCGATGTCCGGGGCGACGGCTACTTCTACGGCATCGAGCTGGTCAAGGACAAGGCGACCCGGGAGACGTTCAGCGACGAGGAGTCGGAGCGGCTGCTCCGCGGCTTCCTGTCGCAGGCGCTGTTCGACGCGGGCCTGGTCTGCCGCGCGGACGACCGCGGCGACCCGGTGATCCAGCTCGCGCCGCCGCTCACCTGCGGCCCCGAGCACTTCGCCGAGATGGAGCAGATCCTGCGCAGCGTCCTCACCCAGGCCTGGTCCCAGCTCTAATTTCTGCCGAACGCCAGTACCCCGGTAGGCGGCCCGGGCCGGCGCCGCTCGCCTCCTGCATTAGCGCGGTGAGTTGTGCCCCACTGGTGGGCACAACTCGCCGCACTAAGCTTGCATACAGCGACGAAAGCCCCATATTGGGCAACAGTTTTGTGCTGCCGCCAAGCGGGAAAGTAGCCCGTATGCCGACGGACAGGTCAGCGGGCCGCGTTCTGGCATTTGCCTTCGGCGCCGCTGCGCTATTCGATATTACCGGCGCGGTCATCTACCGGGCGCTGCGGAGCCAGCTTCCGGACGCCGGGTACGTTTCCCGGGAAGGCCCTTTCCAGCACGCGACGCGGACTATTCAGGAAGCGCATGCCGAAGCGCTCATGCGGGCGGCCGAGCGCGATCGCGGCGGCTTGTCCCGGTGACCGGCCGCCGCGGCCCGATCCAGCCGGGCCAGCCGCCGGAACCGGGACCCGGGCTGACCGGCCAGCCGGGCGCTGGCCAGCGCCCCGGCAAGCCGGGCCCGCGCCTCGCCCGGAAGCAGCCGGACCAGCCGAACGCAGCCAGCCTGCCGGACCAGTCGCGGCCCAGCCTGCCGGACCAGTCCCGCGCCAGCCTGCCGGACCAGTCCCGCGCCAGCCTGCCGGACCAGTCCCGCCCCAGCCCGCCGGACCAGCCCCGCCCCAGCCCACCGGACCAGCCCCGCCCCAGCCCACCGGACCAGCCCCGCCCCAGCCCACCGGACCAGCCCCGCCCCAGCCCGCCGGACCAGCCCCGCGCAGCCAGCCTGCCGGGGATGCCCGGCCCGTCCCCGCCCACGCCGCCGCGGCTCCCGGGGCCGCCCGGTCCCTGGGTGCCGACCGGGGTGCCGACTGTCCCCGCCCCGCCGGATCTACCCGGGAAGGCGGATCTGCCCGGCAAGGCGGATCTGCCGCGAAAGCGAAGCCGGCCGGGCTGCCCAGCTTGCATGATCAGGCGACGCCGCTGGCCGCGACGGCCCCGGTCTCCCCGCCTCGCGCCCGGGGGCCAAGCCGCCGGACAGCGGGCCAGCCGGGCCCGCGGGCGCGGGCAGCCGCCCGCCCCATCCGGTGCCGCGGGTCCGCGGTGGACCTGGACCGGCTGGCCAGCCTGGTGTCGCAGCGGATGGCCGAGCCGGAGATACCGTCGGCCGAGCAGGCGGTGCTGCTCCGCGAGAAGGCCCCGGAACTGTACGACCTGTGGCTGCGGATCGCCCAGGACAAGGCGGAGACCGACAACTACGTGCACCGCGCGCCGTACGAGGTGCCGGAACGGCTGGCCCACAGCGGGCGGCCGCGCGCGCTGGGCGCCATGATCGTGGTACTGGCGTTCTGTGGCTATCTGGCCTCGCTGGGCGGCCCGGGAGTGTACATCGGCGGCTGCTCGCCCTCCTCGACCTGCTGATCATGCTGGTGCTGTTCTTCGGCCTGCGGCCGGAGCACCTGACCGAGCCGGGCCGGGCCCGCAAGCGGCGGTTAACGCCGCTTGCGGGCCCGTGTAGACCCGGTTACCTACACCTTGGCCGCGTGCTTGGCACACCGACCCACTGATCTGCGGGTTGGTCAGCACCGGGCTGATGATCGTCCCGCCGTACCGGGCGACGTTCGGCGTGCCGTACTGGGCATCCCCGCCGAAAGCCTGCGCCGTCTGCCCGGGAATGGCGTTGCCGAAGTTCCACACGCAACTACGGCTCAGCGTCCAGAACGGGTAGAACTTCGCCCCGGCTGGCGGCGCCGTGCAGCCCGCACCGGTGGCCACGTTGCACATCGCCTCCGAGCCGGCCACGTCGGTTTCGAACTGTATCTGCGGATAACTCTTGCCGTGTGAGAACGGTCCTATATAAGCGAAGGACGAAGGCAGCCTCGGCGATCCGTTCGGCCAGTCCTTTACGTAAGAACTCCCGTCGAAATCGAGGTCACCGTTCTGGAAGAAGTTATCCTGACAGCCGGATATCGGCCAGTCCCACTTGACCACCGTGCTGTTCTCCAGCACCGGGCGCGGCCCGGCCTTCACGCAGGTCATGTCGGAGTACTCACACAAGTCGCCCGAGGTGAAGTTGTCGCTCGGGCACGCCGCACCACCCTCGGTGGTCGCGTTCTGGCAGACACCCGTGCTGGTGCTGCACGGGCCCTCGCCCACCTTGCCCTTGCCCTCGAAGCCGCCCACGCAGGTCTGCGCCGTCGTCTTGTCATTGAAGGTCGAGCCGTCCGGGAACGACGCCGTGTACGGCAGGCCGTTGGTGATGGACGAGCACGGCTCGAAGTGCCCGATCTCCTGCTCCATCAGCACGCCGCCCTCGAGCGCGGCCCACGGCACCTGGTTCTGCTGCGCGCGCGGTGTTGTACTCGGGGTGGAAGTTGAACGGCGTGCCCGCGCAGGTCTTGTAGTTGGTGTTCATGAAGCCGTTCTTGGCGCTGGCCACGATGTACCCGGTCTGATGGGTGGTCAGGTCGGACACGCTGGCCAGCAAGCCGTTCGAGGTGTCCTGGATGTGCGTGACCACCACGTCACCCGGGTTCATCAGCAGCGTCTCGTGGTTCGGCGTGAACGTGCTCAGGTCGGTGAGCTGCGGGCTGGGTGGCCCGGCCGGCACGCCGTTGCGCTGCAGGAACGCGAAGTTGACCGGCTCCTCGCAGTTGGGGTTGAGGTTCGCGAAGTTGAACTGGGATTCCAGGCTGTCGATGGTCAGCGCGGCGCACCAGTGCGTCTGGTCACAGCTCGGCGAGTCCACGAACGGACCGTAGCCCGGCGGGTAGAACTGCAGTTCCATGAACGCCGAGCCCGCCGCGTTGGGGTCGTTGATGGCCCCGCCGTTGCTGTCACTGTCCGGGGTGCACGGGTTCTGCGGGTAGGAGCCGGGGTCGCAGATCGGCAGCCCGAACCACGGCGCCGGGCTGAGCTCCGCATAGTCGGCCCGCATCTTCCCGTTCGGGGAGACGGTGGGCTTGCCGTGCGGGTCGGTGCTCAGCCGGTTCACGTAGGTCATGTTGTTGCCGCTGCCCGGCGCGCCGGAGATGAACTTGATCGACGGCTCGTCGTGCCCGACATAGACGCCGTTGTCCTCGAAACGGTACGACTTACCGTTCCAGAGGCCACCGTTCGGGTCGGTGCACAGGCCGCCGAGGTCCTGCTTGACGTCCTTGTACTTGGGGCTGTGGCCGTTGCAGTCCATCATGCCCATGTGGTTCGGCATGACGGTCTTGCTCGACGCGGCCGACGTCGTCGCGGAAGCGGCGCTGGCGGCCACGCTGGCCCCTACCGCTGTTCCGGCAACCAGTATTAATGATCCTCCGAGTGCGCACCATCGCGCCCACCGCTTGCCCATCGTGGTCCTTTCGCCAGGTCTCGAGAACTCACAACCGACACGCGGGCGGCCGCCGCGGCGCCCTGTGCTGGGCCCCGCGGAAACCGCCCAGGGCCCGCCTCGCGGGCCCTGCCTGCCGTCCTAATGCTGAATGAGGATTGTGTCAACCTTTGTTCAGCTAATACCAAGGTTGTCGGGAAAACTTTACCTTCGTCACGTTTTACGGCGCAGTTTCGGTCCTTTATGGCGCAGTTTCGTCGCAACTTTTGCGGGCGCCCGGCTGGCCGGGCGGTTACCCAGACGGGTTACGGCGGCCCGTTGACCAGATTGCCCCAGGTGCGGAAAACTGCTGGATACGTCCGAGTCGCAACGGAAACAGTGGTTGAAGCCGCAGTCAGCAACTGAAAGAGTCGTCGCATGGTATCAAGCGAAGCAGCCGTGGCCAACTACCCGTCGTCACCATTCGACCGCGCCTGGCTGACCGAGCTAACCCAGCGTGAGCTGCGCCGGTTCGCGGACGGTCACCCACGGTCCGCGGCCCTGTTCGCCCGCGGCCAGGCTTCGCTGATCGGCGGCGTGCCGATGCCGTGGATGATGCGCTGGGCGGGCGGGTTCCCGCCGTTCGCGGCGCGGGCCACCGGTGCCCGGATCACCGACGTGGACGGGCACGACTACGTGGACCTGTGCCTGGGGGACACCGGGGCGATGACCGGGCACGGGCCGCCCACCGTGCTGGCCGCGATCGCGGCCCAGGCCGAGCGGGGCATCACCACCATGCTGCCCACCGAGGACTCGATCTGGGTGGCCGAGGAACTCGCCCGCCGGTTCGCGGTCGCCCACTGGCTGTTCACGCTGAGCGCGACCGATGCGAACCGGGCCGCGCTGCGGATCGCCCGGCAGGTCACCGGGCGGGGCAAGGTCCTGGTGTTCAGCTACTGCTACCACGGCTCGGTGGACGAGACGTTCGCGGTACGCCAGCCGGATGGCAGCACGGTGTCCCGGGCGGGCAACGTGGGGCCGCCGGTGGACCCAGGCCAGACCACGGTCGCGGTCGAGTTCAACGACCTCACGCAGCTCGAGGCGGCGCTGGCCGCCGGGGATGTGGCCTGCGTGCTGGCCGAGCCGGCCATGACCAACATGGGCATCATCCTCCCCGACCCCGGCTATCACCAGGCGCTGCGTGAGCTCACCCGGGCGGCGGGCACGCTGCTCATCATCGACGAGACGCATACCCTGTCGGCCGGGCCGGGCGGCTGCACCGCGGCGTGGGACCTGGACCCGGACATGGTCACGCTGGGCAAGGCCATCGGCAGCGGGGTGGCGTCCGGGGCGCTCGGCATCGCCGGGGACGCGGCCGGCCGGATGCTGGCCGAGACCGACGCGGACTATGAGGACACCGGCGGCGTCGGCGGCACGCTGGCGGGCAACGCGCTGTCCCTGGCCGCGATGCGGGCCACCCTGGGCACGGTGCTGACCACGGACGCGTATCAGCAGATGATCCCGCTGGCCACCAGGTTCCGGCGCGGCGTCGAGGACGTGCTCAACGAGTTCGGCCTGGGCTGGCAGGTGACCCAGCTCGGCTGCCGGGCCGAATACCGGTTCCAGCCGGGCCCGCCGGGCAACGGCACCGAGGCTTTCCAGGCGGCCGATTCCGGGCTGGAGCGGTATTTCCACCTGCACGCGATGAACCGGGGCGTGCTGATCACGCCGTTCCACAACATGGCGCTGATGTCCCCGGTGACCAGCGAAGCCGACGTGGACCGGCACACCGCGGCGTTCCAGGACGCGGTCAGCGACCTGCTGGCCGGCCCGGGGAGCTGATCAGCACCCGGGCCTGCTGGATCCGCCGCGGCGCCAGGGCTACCGCCCGCCAGCTGCCACGCGGCGGCTGGCTGGCCGGCCGCCCGGCGGGCGGGCCCGGGCGGCGGCCGGTGAGCCCGTGCCGGCCCCGGCTGCGCCTGCGGACCGGCCGCTGGGTCACCCGGTACACGTCCAGCAGCTGGGCCAGATCGAGCGGCGACTCGGCGGTGAGCAGCCAGCCCGGCCCCGGGCTCAGGGGCCATCGCCCACCACTGCATGGTGGTCCGGCCAAACCAGATGCTCACCTCCGGGTAGCGGGCCGCGAGCACGGTCTGGATGTCCCGCAGCGCCGCGGTGTAGCCGTCCAGCGACCCGGCCACATCGGGTGCGTCGTCCGCCCATCGCACGTCGGCCCAGACCAGCCTGCCGCGGTGATCGCCGACCACGCCCGCCCGGGTGGCCAGGGCGGCGACCAGGCGCAGCCCGCGCCCGTGCTCGGGGAGCGCCGGGCTGGCCACGTCCGGCACGGCCAGGTCTGGCTCGGGCGGGCCGGCCCCCAGCGGTCCGTTGGCCAGGTAGCTGGCGCCGACGAAACCCGCCCCCACCACGTCCGCCCCGGCGCCCGCCGGTGGGCCGGCCGCCGTGGCCGGGATGGCGGGCATCGGTCCGGTGCCCAGCAATGCGGCCAGCCCGCCGCCGGGGGCTGACTGCGGGCCGCGCAGCCCACCGGCATCGGCCACCGCGATACGTACCGTGGCCGGGCTGGCCAGCCAGCTCAGTTCCACGGCGAAGAAGCCGCCCAGGCCGCTGGCCGAGTGCCGGACCGCATTGGCGGCCAGTTCAATGGTGACCGTTACCACGTCGCCGCGGGCCGGGCAGTCCGGCAGCAGTTCCGCCAGCCAATACCGGACCTGGCGGAGTTCGGCCTCCTGGCCGGGGAAGACGCGACGCCAGCCAAGTGCTGGCCCAAGCCGGACCGGCATGGGCGCTGCCGCGCCGGGCTGCGGGGAAGAGGGCAGTCGCGGCGCCTGGCCGTCCGTCGTCCCGGGAATGGCTGCCTCCCTTCTGAACACGGATGCTGGCAGGCATCCGGCCAGGCTGACGAGGGTATTGGGGCCAGCCGTAAGCAAACGGTAAGGCGGCCCCGCGGCGGCCGCCGCGGCGTCCGCCAGCTAGCCGCAGCACACCTGGCCGGAGCGGCCGCAGCGGTACGCCAGACCGGGACCGGAGCCGAGCCGCGCAGCGCCCGCACCGGCGCCACCAGCGGTGCCCGCACCCGGCCCACCCGCCGCGCCCGCACCGGCCCACCCGCGGCGCCAGCACCGGCCCACCCGCCGTACCGGCCGGACCATCCGGCCAGCCATTGACAGCGCTTACATCCGTTCTTAACATCGCTTTAACAAAAGCCAATGTAACCGCTTACAGAACAAGGGCCCGCGGATGAGCACGGTGTACGAGGTCGCGAACCTGGCCGGCGTCTCCACGGCCACCGTGTCCCGGGTGATTCACGGCTCGAACCTGGTCCACCCGGACACCCGGGAGCGGGTCCTCGCGGTCATCGAGGAACTGGGCTACGTGCCGGACGGCTCGGCGCAGGGCCTGAGCCGGCGGCGCAAGGACATCATCGGGCTGGCCGGGCTGGAACGCGGGGTCACCGAGGTCGGCATCGAGAAGACCGGCCCGCTGTTCATGGACGAGCTGGTGCACGCGGTGGAGGCGGTGCTGCGCGGCACCGAGTGCTCGCTGCTGCTCACCTTCGGCCGGGCGGGCGAGCAGTTCCAGCGCCGGGTCCGCGCGCTGTCCGGCAAGGTGGACGGCCTGCTGATCGCGGAAGAGGTGCTGCCGCCCGGCCCGCTCCGGGCGCTGGCCCGGCGCATCCCGGTGGTGGCCATCGCCGGCCGCCCCGAGGAAACCGAACTGGACGTGGTCGCGGTGGACAACGCGGCCGGCATGGCCGGCCTGGCCGCCCACCTGATCGAGGAGCATGGCTACCGCCGCCTCGGCTTCCTGGCCGGCCCGGCCGACTCGCCAGACGCCGCGGCAACGGCTGGCCGCGTTCCGCCAGGCCGTCCAGGAGCAGCCCCGGCTGCGCCCTCGACCTGGTGCTGGACGGCGACTTCTCGGAAGCCAGCGGGGTCGCCGCGGCCCGCTCGCTGCTGGATCAGCCGGGCACGCCGGAGGCCATCGCGTGCGCCAACGACCAGATGGCGATCGGCGTGCTGCTCACGCTCCAGCAGGCCGGGCTGCGCGTTCCCGGTGACGTGGCGGTGACCGGCTTCGACGACATCTACGCCAGCCGGGTGGTGACCCGGCGCTGAGCACGGTCCGCCAGCCGCTGCGCGAGCTTGGCCAGCACGCGGCGCAGCGGCTGCGCGCCCGCATCGAGGACCGGGACCTGCCGCCGCAGGCGGAGATCCTGCCGACCAGGTGCGAGATCAGGGCCAGTTGTGGCTGCCCGGCACGGCAGCCGGCTGGCCCAGCAGCGTAGGGCCGGACGGACCGGCCCAGGCGGGCACCGCTCGCCCGCCGAACAGAAGAGGAGAACCGGATGCGACCCCCACCCACCTCCCCATCCCTCTGCATAGGCCGCCGCGCCTGGTGCCAGGCCGGCCGCGCCGTCGCTCGCCGCCATCGGGGCGGTCGGCGCGTTACTGGCCGCGATGGTGACCAGCCTGGCCTTCACCGCGAGCAGTTCGGCCACCACCGTCCCCGGACCGCCGTCCGGCTGGACCACCACCTACAGCGACTCGTTCTCCGGCTCGGCCGGGTCGGGGGTGGACTCCGGCTGGACCTACGACACCGGCACCCAGTACAACGGCACCGGCTGCACGGCCAACTACGGCACCGGCGAGGTGGAGAGCAACACCAGTTCCACCGCCAACGTGTCCGAGGACGGCAGCGGCCACCTGAACATCACCCCGGTCAACTCCGGCGGCTCGTGGACCTCGGGCCGGATCGAGACGGCGAGCGACAGCTTCGCGGCCCCGGCCGGCGGCGAGATGGAGGTCAGCGCCTCCATCAAGCAGCCGAACCCGTCCAGCGGCCTCGGTTACTGGCCGGCGTTCTGGATGCTCGGGGCCGGCTTCCGCGCCAGCGGTGCGGGCACGTCCGGCACCATGGACTGCTCGAACTGGCCGTCCACCGGCGAGATCGACATCATGGAGGACGTCAACGCGCTGTCCGAGCACTCCGGCACGCTGCACTGCGGCGTCGACCCGGGCGGCCCGTGCAACGAGACGACCGGGCTGGGCAGCGGGCTGCAGTCCTGCTCCGGCTGCCAGACCGGGTACAACACCTACTCGGTCATCGTGAACCGGACCAACACCAGCGACGAGTCGATCACCTGGTACCTGAACGGGACCGCCTACTACACGGTGACCGAGAGCCAGGTCGGCACGTCCACCTGGCAGGCCGCGGTGGACCACGGGTTCTTCCTGATCCTGGACGTGGCCATCGGCGGCGGGTACCCGAACGGCGTCTGCGGCTGCTCCTCGCCGTCGTCCGCGACCAGTCGGGCGCGGCGATGAGCGTCGGCTACGTCGCCGTCTACACCACCACGCGGCCAGCGCGTCGCCCACGCCGTCACCCGTCCCCGACGCCGACGCGCGACCAGCAGCGGCGGGCGGCGGCGGCGGCACGTCGTGCACCACCACGGCCACCGCGGACATCTCCGCCGACTGCTACACGGGTCAGCGGGCAGCATCTCGGTCACCGCGGCCAGCGGGGACACCAACCCGTCCGGGGTGGACGGCAACCAGGTGGCCCAGCTGTCCAACGGCGACTACCTGGAATATCCGGGGTCAACTTCGGCTCCGGCTCCAGCCAGTTCGACGCCCGGGTGGCCTCCGGCGCGGCCGGCGGGGTGAGCGGCCTGGTGGAGGTGGTGCTGGACAACCCGGCCAACCCACCAGTCGGCAGCTTCGCGGTCGCTAATACCGGCGGCTGGAGCAGCTGGAAGACGGTTCCGGCGAACATCAGCCAGGTGACCGGCACACACACCGTCTACCTCGAGTTCTCCTCCGGCGCGTCCGGTGATCCGCCATTCGTCAGCCTGCACTATTTCAGCTTCCCAGTGCGCTGATCCAGGCCCAGACCAGGCGCGGGCCCGCGGCTACCCCCTCCCGCGGGCCCGCGCCGCCGTTCGTCACGGGCTAGCCGGCCGGTCCCTGCCAGCTGCCGTCGGCGAGCACCAGGGCTGGGCCGGCCAGCAGCACGCTGTCCCCATCCTGGGCCACCCGGAGCACCCCGCCGCGGGCGGACAGCTGGCGGCCGAGCAGCGGCTGGCGGCCCAGCCGGCCGATCCAGTACGGCCCCAGCGCGCAGTGCGCCGAGCCGGTCACCGCGTCCTCGTCGACACCGGTCGCCGGGGAGAAGAACCGGCACACGAAGTCGGCCTCGTCAGGGCCTGGGCCGGGCGCGGTGATGATCAGGCCCCGGACCGGCAGCCGCCGCAGCCCGGCCAGGTCCGGCTGGGCCGCGCGGACCTCGTCCGCCGAGTCCAGCACGGCCAGCACGTCCAGCTCGTTGCGCAGCAGCGCGGTCACCGGCACCGGCAGCAGCTGGCGCACCGCCTCACCCAGCACGGCTTCGCCCGGTGCCGCCTCGCCCGGCATCGCCTCGGCCGTGGCCGCGTTCAACCAGCGGCTGCGGCGGCAGGCTGGGCAGCCGGAGCTGCACCCATTCCCCCACCGCCTGCGCTTCCAGCGTGCCGGATCTGGTGTCGAAGCGCACCGTGCCGGCCACCGCACCGCCGCTGTCCAGCAGCACCCGGGCCGCCGCCAGCGTGCCGTGCCCGCACAGCACCAGCTCGCTGGACGCGGTGAACCAGCGCAGCCCGAACCGGCCTGGCTCGCCGGCCGGCCAGACCACGGCGGTGGCGGGCTGGTTCAGCTCCGCGCCCACCCGGGCGCCGAAGTCGTCGCTTGGCTCGTGCTCCAGTACCAGCACCGCGGCTGGGTTCCCGGTGAACGGAGCGGACGCGAACGAGTCGATGTGCAGCAGCCGCGCAGTAGTCACGCACCCATCATTCCCCGCCGCGTTCACAATCCAGCAGTGCGGTGAGTTGTGTCCCGCGGGTGGGCACAACTCACCGCGCTAACCCCATATCCATCGATGGCAGGATGGGAGGGTGGGGTTCTACCGGGATCAGGTGCTGCCCCGGGCGCTCGACCTGAGCATGCGCCGCGGCTCGTTCGCCCAGCAGCGGGCGCAGGTCACCGCGGGCCTGGACGGCGAGGTGCTGGAGATCGGGTTCGGCACCGGGCTGAACATCCCGTTCTACCCGGCCGCGGTGCGACGGGTACTGGCGGTCGAGCCGGCGGGTGGCGGCCGCAAGCTGGCCGCCCGGCGGCTGGCCGCCCGTGGCCAGTCGGCCCACCCGGTGCCGGTCGAGTTCATCGCGCTGGACGCCACCATCCTGCCGGCCGCCGACGCCAGCCTGGACCACGTGGTCAGCACCTGGACGCTGTGCACGATCCCCGACGTCAGCCAGGCGCTGGCCGAGATCCGCCGGGTGCTGCGGCCAGGCGGCACACTGCGCTTCGCCGAGCATGGCCTGGCTCCGGACCCGGCGGTAGCCCGGATGCAGCACCGGCTCAACCCGGTGCAGCGCTGCCTGGTCGGCGGCTGTCACCTGGACCGCCCGATCCGGCAGCTGATCACCGATGCCGGGCTGCGGGTGACCGAGCTGGAGACCGGCTACCTGGCCTGGCCACGCGCACTCAGCTACAGCTACCTGGGGGTAGCCAGCAGGCCCTAGCGACTCTGCTGGTTTTGCGCCTCCGGGGGCGCTTTACCCGCCTCCTTCCCTCGTCGCTCGGTCGCTTCGCTCGCTCGCTCCTCAGTCCAGTCGGCGGCGCGTCCCCTTCGGCGCCGGCGCCGCGTCCCCTTCGGCGCGGTTCGTGGCAGCATGAGCGGATGCGAGTGCTGCGCACCCCCGATGAGCGTTTCGACCATCTGCCCGATTTCGGCTACCCGCCGCGTTACGCCAAGGTCGGTGGCCTGCGGCTGGGCTATGTCGAAGCGGGGCCGCCGGACGGGGAGCCGGTGCTGCTGCTGCACGGCGAGCCGAGCTGGTCGTTCCTGTACCGGCACATGCTGCCGGTGCTGGCCGGCGCCGGGCTGCGCGCCATCGCGGTGGACCTGGCCGGGTTCGGCCGGTCGGACAAGCCGGCCGCGCTGGCCGACCACAGCTACCGCAGGCACGTGGAGTGGATCCGGGCCTTCGCGTTCGACCAGCTCGACCTGCGCGGGGTGACCCTGGTCGGGCAGGACTGGGGTGGCCTGATCGGGCTGCGGCTGGTGGCCGAGCACCCGGACCGGTTCGCCCGGGTGGTGGCGGCGAACACCGGGCTGCCCACCGGCGATCAGCCCATGCCGGATGTGTGGCTGCGGTTCCGCGAGGTGGTGCGCACCGCGCCGAGGCTGAGCGTGTCCCGGCTGGTGCAGTCGGGCTGCCAGCACCGGCTGCCCGACGAGGTGCTGGCCGGCTACGACGCGCCGTTCCCCGACGAGGCCTTCATGGCCGGCGTGCGCGCCATGCCGAACCTGGTGCCCACCTCCCCGGACGACCCCGAGACGCAGGCCAACCGGGCGGCCTGGCGGCAGCTGGCCGGCTGGGACAAGCCGTTCCTGGTGGCGTTCAGCGACGGCGACCCGATCACCGGGGCGATGGGGCCGGTGCTGCGGGACACCGTGCCGGGCGCCAAGGGCATCGACCACCCGGTGCTGGCCGGGGCCGGCCACTTCCTCCAGGAGGACGCGGGCGGCCAGCTGGCCGCGTCGATCACCGATTTCGTCCGCGCCCACCCGGCGCGCTAGCCGGTCCCTGCTCGCCCGGGCGGGGCGGGTGGGCGGGAACGCGGCCGGTGAACAGGTGCGCGGGCCGCTGCCCGCGGGGCACCTCGACGCCGCTGCCCGCCGCCGCGGTGAACCCGGCCGCGGCCAGCAGCCGGAGCCAGCTGGCACGGCGGAACGCACCGAGCCGGTGGGTCTCCCGGACCACCTGGGTGCTGCCGTCGGCGCCGCGCAGCACGAACTCGTAGCGCACCTCGATCCAGTCATCGGCCGGGTCCGGGTCGGACCGCCATTCCCGGAAGCTGCCCTGGCGGCCGTCCGGCGCGGTGCTGCCGCCGCCACCGCTGCCCGGCTGGAACGTCTCCGCGGTGTAGTCAGGCACGAACACGGCGAGGCCGCCCGGCCGGCAGTGCGCGAACGCGGTCTCGATGACCTGGCTCAGGTCGGCCTCGGTGGTCACGTAGTCGATGGCGTCGTGCACCAGCACGGCGTCGAACACCCGGCCCAGCCGCAGCGTGCGCATGTCGCCCCGGATATGGGCGCAGCCCGGATTCAGCCGCCGCGAGGTGGCCAGCATGTCCGCGGACCGGTCCACCAGGGTGAGGTCCAGCGGGCCGGCCAGGTGGCTGGCCACATGCCCGCCGCCGCTGCCCAGGTCGAGCACCTCGCGTACCGGGATGTCCGCGGTGTACAGCACGCGGACAGGTAGGCCGCCTCGGCCGCATACTCCCCCGGCGGCGAGATCAGCGGCCACCACCCGGCCAGGTCCTGGTAGAGCCGGTACTCACCGGCATCCGGCTCAGCCGACTGGCCGGCTACCACAAGCCCAGCAGCGAGCCGAGCACCCGGGCGGCCTGCCCGCCGCTCTCTTCGGCGATGTCCAGCGCGGCGGGCACGTCGAGGTCACTGGCCAGCGCGGCGCGCACCGCGTCAGACCGCGGCCCCCCCGGTGCCCGGCGCGGCGCGGTCCGGCCGCCCGGCCGCGGCCTGCAGCCGCTCCAGCCGCGCCGCGGCCGCGTCCAGCCCGGCCCGGTCGTAGTCCCAGTCCTCGTCCCACCGCCGGTCCAGGATCAGCAGCCGGACGCTGCCCGCCGGGTACTCGGCCAGCACCGTGCTGACCAGCACCAGGTTGCCCGCTGACTTGGCCATCTTGGCCCCGTTCACCCGGACCACGCCGGCGCTGAGCCGGGCCCGGGCGAACGGGGTCACGCCGGTCAGCGCCTCGGCCAGCGCGGTCTGGTAGGCGTGGTGCGGGAAGCGCAGGTCAGCCCCGCCGGCCAGCACGTCCACCGCGGAGCCGAACGAGTACAGGGCCATCGCCGCGCACTCCGCGTGCCAGCCGGGGCGGCCCGGGCCCCACGGGCTCTGCCAGGCGGGCTGGTCCGGTGGACGCCTGCCAGATGGCCACGTCGAATGGGTCGTCCTTGCGCGCGTCGTCCGGGTGGTCGCCGAACTCGCCGGCCAGCCGGAGCGCTTCGGCCCGGTCCAGCCCGGCTCGTACCGGGGTGGCCGCGGCCGCGGAAGTAGACGTAGCCGTCCCGCTGGTAGGCGGCGTCCCGGGCGAGCAGCCCGGCGGCCAGCGCGATCACCTGCCCGATGTAGGCGTGCGCGCGGGGCTGCAGGGCGGGTGGCCGGACGCCGAGCGCCGCCATGTCCTGGTCGAAGTAGAACTGCTGGATGGCGGCGAACTCGCCGAACGGGGCCCCGGCCCGGCTGGCCGCGCCGAGCAGCACGTCGTCCACGTCGGTCACGTTGCGGCACACGATCACCTCGGTGCCCGCCGCGTGCAGCACCCGGGCCAGCGTGTCCACCCAGACGAAGGTGGCCGCGTGGCCCAGGTGGGTGACGTCGTACGGGGTGATGCCGCAGGCGTACACCCGGGCCCGGCCGACCAGTGGCAGCGGCGTCCCGTTCAGCGTGGCCACCGTGGGCAGCCTCGCGGCCAGCATCTGTCCCATCGTCCGCCTCCCCAGCCAGGCACCCCGGGCAGGCGCACCCGCCCCTGCCGAGGTTAGCCGGGTCGGCCGGCTAGCGGTGCTCGGTTGGGATGCCGAGCGCGCGGATCACCTCGGCCGTGCTGGCGAACTCCCGGCGGGCCGGCAGGCCGCTGATCGCGTCGATGACCTCGTCCGGTGCCCCGGCGTGCCGCAGGTAGCCGAGCATGGTGTCGCGGCGGGCCGGGAACTCGTGCGGCTCCAGCCAGCGGGCGATGTCGGACCGGCGGTCCACCTGGGCCTCGGTGATACCGGCTGGGGTGCCCGGCTGCTCATCGGGCGGCAGCTCCTGGTCCAGGTGATCTTCGTCAACCGGCTCGGTCTGCCGCCACTCCTCGGTGTGCGCGGGCTCGCCGGTGTGGGTGAGGGTCTCGGTCTCCTTCTCCAGTTCGTCGTCGACCCGGGCCCCGTGCTTGAAGCTTCCTCGTTGGTCCATCCTGCTGCCTTTCGCTAGATTCCGGCCGGGCGCTCAGCTGGCGGCGGCCTCGGCTGGCTGGGCGCGAGGTGTCGAAGGCCAGCTGCCCGTCCCGGACGTCCACGGTGACGTGCTGGCCCGGGATGATCTGCCCGTCCAGCAGCAGCCGGGACAGCTCGTTGTCGATCTCGCGCTGGATGACCCGGCGCATCGGCCGGGCGCCGAACTCGGGCTGGAAGCCGCGGTCCGCGAGCCAGTCCACCGCGGCCGGGGTGAAGTCCACGGTGATGTTCTGGGCGTGCAGCCGGCGCTTGGTCTCCTCCAGCAGCAGCCCGGTGATCTGGCGCAGCTCGGTCTGGTCGAGCTGGCGGAAGACGATGATCTCGTCGATCCGGTTCAGGAACTCCGGGCGGAACGATTCGCGCAGCCGGCGCATGAGCTGGTCCTGCAGGCCGTCCTGCTGGCCGCTCGCCGGAGCTGGCCGCGCTGCCGGAGAAGCCGAGCGTGCCGGGCCCGCCGGGTGATCAGGTCCGAGCCCAGGTTGCTGGTCATGATGAGCACGGTGTTCTTGAAGTCCACGGTCCGGCCCTGGCCGTCGGTGAGCCGCCCGTCGTCCAGGATCTGCAGCAGGATGTTGAACACGTCCGGGTGCGCCTTCTCGATCTCGTCCAGCAGCACCACCGAGTACGGCCGCCGCCGCACCGCCTCGGTGAGCTGGCCGGCCTCCTCGTAGCCGACGTAGCCGGGCGGCGCGCCGACCAGGCGGCTCACCGTGTGCCGCTCCTGGAACTCGCTCATGTCCAGCCGGATCATCCGGCTGTCCGCGCCGAACAGCGCCTCGGTCAGCGCCCGGGCCAGCTCGGTCTTGCCTACGCCGGTCGGGCCGAGGAACAGGAAGCTGCCCACCGGCCGGTCCGGGTCGCCCAGCCCGGCCCGGGACCGGCGGACCGCCTCGGCTACCGCGCTGACCGCCTCGTCCTGGCCGATGACCCGCTCGTGCAGGTGCTGCTCCAGCCGCAGCAGCCGGTCCTTCTCCTCCTCGGTGAGCTGGGTGACCGGGACGCCGGTGGCCCGGGACACCACCTCGGCGATGTCGTTGACGGTGACCTCGGGCACCGCGGCTCTGGTCGCCGCCGAGCTGCTCGATCTGCCGCCGGACCTCGCTGATCTGGTCGCGCAGCTGGGAGGCGCGCTCGTACTGCTCGCTGGCCACCGCCTGGTCCTTGTCCCGCTGCAGCTCCGTCAGCCTGCCGCTCCAGGTCGCGCACGTCCCGGCCGGGCGTCTTGGTGCGCAGCCGGACCCGCGCGCCGGCCTGGTCGATCAGGTCGATGGCCTTGTCCGGCAGGAACCGGTCGGTGATGTACCGGTCGGACAGCTCGACGGCGGCGACCAGCGCCTCGTCGGTGTACCGGACCTGGTGGTGCGCCTCGTACCGGTCGCGCAGCCCGCGCAGGATGGCGATCGTGTCGTCCGGGGTGGGCTCGGGCACCAGGATCGGCTGGAACCGGCGGGCCAGCGCGGCGTCCTTCTCGATGTTCTTGCGGTACTCATCCAGCGTGGTGGCGCCGATGACGTGCAGCTCGCCACGGGCCAGCGCGGGCTTGAGCATGTTGCCCGCGTCCATCCCGCCCTCGCTGCTGCCGCCCGCGCCGACCAGGGTGTGCAGCTCGTCGATGAAGATGATCAGCTCGTCGCCGTGCTCGCGGATCTCGTCGATGATCCGCTTCAGCCGCTCCTCGAAGTCGCCCCGGTAGCGGGTGCCGGCCACCACGCCGGACAGCTCGAGCTGCACCACCCGCTTGCCGGCCAGCGTCTGCGGCACGTCGTCGTCCACGATGCGCTGCGCGATGCCCTCGACGATGGCGGTCTTGCCCACCCCGGCCTCGCCGATCAGCACCGGGTTGTTCTTGCCCCGGCGGGACAGCACCTCGACGGTCTGCTCGATCTCGTCGTCCCGGCCGATGACCGGGTCGATCTGCCCGTCCCGGGCCAGGCGCGGTCAGGTCGCGGCCGAACTCGTCCAGGGTCGGCGTGGCCGACCGGCCGCCGGGGCCGCCCGCGCCCGGCGGCAGGCCCTGGCCGGCCAGCGCCCGCTGCAGCGTCTCCGGGGTGACCCGGGCCGCGCCGAGGATCCGGCCCGCGCCGGACTCCGGGTTGGCGGCCAGCGCGAACAGGATGTGCTCCGGCCCGATGTAGGTGGAGCCGACCGCGCGGGAGATCTGGTGCGCGTCGAGCAGCGCCCGCTTGGCCCCCGGGGTGAGCTGCGGCGGCTCGCCGCCCGGCGCGGCCTGGGCTTCCTGGCCCTCGATGTCGCGGACCAGCGCGTCCGGGTCGGCGCCGGCCCGGGTGAGCAGGGTGCGGGTCGGCTCCATGCTGGCCGCCGCCCAGAGCAGCTGCTCGGTGTCCAGCTCCCGGCCGCCCCGCTCGGCGGCGTGGCTGGCCGCCGCGCCGAGCAGTTCGCGGGCCGGTGCGCTCATCAGCCGGGTGATGTCCACCCGGCGCACCGGCCGGCCGGGGCCGCCCGTGCCGTAGATGCGGGCGAGGAAGTCGTCGAACGGGCTGGACCCGAAGTCCTCCGGCCCGTAGAAACCACTGGTCATCTCTGCTGCACCCCCGGTGCGGCTGGTCGCGGTCGCATACCTAGGCCCCCTACCCGGGATGGGCATGGAATCCCCGGCAGGCGACGGTAAAACCACGCTAAACCCGCGCGAATTGGCCGTTACGGCGGCCCCGCTGAGTCAGTCTTTGCGCCCGGTCAGCGCCAGGCTGGCGCCGATGCCGATCATGACCAGGCCGCCGGTGCCGCCGATCAGGGCCAGCCGGTGCGGCGACCGGGCGATCCAGGCCCGGGCCGTGCCGGCGGCCAGCGCCCAGGTGCTGTCGCACAGCACCGCGATCGTGATGAACACGGCGCCGAGCAGCAGCATCTGCACCGGGACGTGCCCCGCGGACCGGTTCACGAACTGCGGCAGCACGGCGGCGAAGAACACGATCGCCTTCGGGTTGCTGGCACCGACGACGGTGCCGTCCCAGAGGATCCGGGCCAGGCTCTTCGGCTGGACCGGGGTGTCCAGCGCGGCGCGCAGCGAGCCGCGGTGCCGCCACGCCTGCACGCCCAGGAAGATCAGGTAGGCCGCGCCTGCCAGCTTGATCACGGTGAACACGGTGACCGACCGCTCGACCAGCGCGCCGATGCCGAACGCGACCGCGGTCACCTGCAAGTAGACGCCGATCTGGCCGCCCACCGCGGTGCCCACCCCGGCGGCCCGGCCGAGCATGAGCGAGCGGCTGATCACGAACAGCACATTCGGCCCAGGCACCACGATCAGCGCCCACGAGATCAGCGCGAAAGCCAGCAGATGACCGGTAGGAAGCACGCCGGCCAGCCTAGCCACGCCCGGTCCTGGCCCCGAAGCCATTTTCAGTTGGACAGCGCCCGCTGTGCCCATCAGTGCGGTGACTTTGTGGTCACCGGTGACCACGGAAGTCACCGACTAATGCCGATGACCGCCCTTGACCGCGCCCGGTCGCGCGCATATCTTAACGGTTATCAGATTTCTGATAGGGACGCGGGAGCGGGTATGACAGCGTGGTCGCGGTGGACGGCCGGTGACGTGCCCAGCCTGGCCGGCCGGGTCGCCGTTGTTACCGGGGCCAACGGCGGCATCGGGCGCGCAGACCGCGACGGTGCTGGCCCAGCGCGGCGGCACCGTCGGTGCTGGCCTGCCGGGACGACGGCCAGGCGGAGCCAGGCGGCCAGCCAGATCCGGTCCGCCGCACCCAGGGCCGACGTCCGGCCGGTGCATCTCGACCTGGCCTCGCTCGCGCTCGGTCCGGCGGGCCGCGGACGAGATCCTGGCCAGCTGTCCCCGGCTGGACCTGCTGATCAACAACGCCGCGGTGATGTACCTGCCGTTCCAGCGCACCGAGGACGGCTTCGAGCTCACGTTCGGCACTAACCACCTGGGGCATTTCGCGCTGACCGGGCTGCTTCTGCCGCGGCTGCTGGACACCCCGGATTCCCGGGTGGTGACGGTGAGCAGCCTCGGGGCACCGCGGCGGCACGATGCACTTCGACGACCTGAACCTGACCAGCGACTACCGGCCCGAGCAGGCCTACTGGGCAGTCCAAGCTGGCCAATCTGCTGTTCAGTTACGAACTGGGGACCGGCTGGCCGCGGCGGGGACCGCCGCCAGGCGTCGCTGGCCGCCCATCCGGCATGGTGCTCACCGGCCTGTGGCGGACCAGCCCGCACTGGCAGCGGGCGCGATCAGCCCGCGGCTGCGGCTGATCAACTTCTGGGCGGCGCAGCCAGCGCGCAAGGGGCGCTGCCCACGCTGCGCGCCGCCACCGACCCGGCGGCCCAGGGCGGCGAGTACTACGGGCCGGGCGGCTTCCACGAGTACACCGGCTACCCGGTGCGGGTGGAGTCCACCGCCGCCTCGCACGACCCGGCCGCGCAGCGCCGGCTTCTGGGACGTCTCGGAACAGCTCACCGGCGTCTCCTACGCTGTCACGGCCTAGCTTGAAGGCCATGCCCGGACCAGGTAAGCGGCGGCCGTTACCACCACGGTGACCTGGCCACCGCCCTGGTCGAACGCGGCCATCGAGGTCATCGGCGAGCGCGGCGTGCACGGTTTCTCCATGGCCGAGGCCAGCCGTCGCCTCGGCGTCGCGGTCAGCGCCCCGTACGCGCACTTCGCCGACCGCAGCGACCTGCTGGCCGCCGTCGCGGTCCGCGGCTACCAGCAGTTCTACGCGGCGCGTCGCGCCCGGGGCGGAGGCGCCTGCGGGCTCGGCGCGACCGGCTGGCCGCGATGGCCCGGCGCTACGTGCGGTTCGCCGCCGCCAGCCGGCCGCTGTTCCAGGTGCTCTACGAGGCCGGGCTGGACAAGACCGGCCATCCCGAGATCGAGGCGGCCGGGCAGCCGATCAACGATGCAGTTTCATGGCCTGCGTCAACGCCATCTGCGGCGGCCCGGGCCCGGCCGCCGAAGAGCTGGCGTCGGCGCTGGAGGCCACCGCGCACGGCCACGCCATGCTGCTGCTGGACAGCGGCCCGGGACCGACGGCCGAGGACGTCGAGCGCGCCGCGGAGCGGGCCGCCCGGGCGGCCCGCGCACTGATCGAGAGCCGGTGCCTGCTCAGCGACGCGGCCGGCCGGCCGTCCCTGACCCGCCCGGCGCACCGCGAGTGGGGTGACGGCCCGGACCGGGATTACGGCGTTAGGCGGTGGAGGTCCCTGGGGAAGAGGGTGACCTCCCGGACGTTTTCCGCGCCGGATCAGCCGGCTGGTCCAGCGTTCCAGGCCGATCGCGAACCCACCGTGCGGCGGCATGCCGTGCGCGAAACAGTCGAGGTAGCCCGCGTAGGCGGCCGGGTCCTCGCCGCGGGCCCGGATGGCGGCCAGGTAGTCGGCGTAGCGGTGCAGCCGCTGGCCGCCGGTGACCAGTTCCACGCCACGGAACAGCAGGTCGAAGCTGTTCGACCAGCGCTCGTCGCCGGGCTGCGGGTGGGTGTAGAACGGGCGCTTGCGCATCGGGTAGCCCTCGACGGCGAGGAAGTCGCTGCCGTGCTCGCGGGCCGCCCACTCGGCCCAGCGCCTGCTCGTGGGCGGGGGCCAGGTCCGGCTCGTCCGGCGGCGCGCCGGCCAGGTCCAGCGCGTCCCGGAAGTGGATGACCGGGAACTCGGCCGGGACCTCGGGGACGGTGACGCCGAGCCGCTCGACGGCCGGGCCGGCCTGCTCCCGGACGGCCGCGGTCATCCCGGCCAGCGCGTGCCGCAGCACGGCCAGCACGTCGCGGTGGCTGCTGATGAAGCCCAGTTCGGCGTCGAGCGACACGTACTCGGCCAGGTGCCGCGCGGTGTCGTGTGGTTCGGCGCGGAACACCGGCCCGGTCTCGTAGACCCGCTCGAACACGCCGACCATGGTCTGCTTGTAGAACTGCGGCGACTGGGCCAGGTAGGCGCGGCCGCCGAAGTAGTCCACGCCGAACACATTCGCGCCGGATTCGGTGGCCGAGGGCACCAGCTTGGGCGTCTGGATCTCGGTGAAGCCCAGGCCGTCCAGGGCGGACCGGAAGCCGTGCAGCGACGCGGCGGCGATCTGCCAGGCCGCGCGCCGGGCCGGGTGCCGCCAGCTCACCGCGGCGTGGTCGAGCAGGGTGGGCAGCGCCGCGTCCAGCGTGGGGCGCCACAGCTCGACCGGCGGGGTGTGCGCGGACTCGGTCAGCGCGGTGATTCGCGGCTCGGTGAGCTCCATGCCACCTGGCGCGGCCGGGTTCTGGGTGGCCACCCCGGTCACCGCGACGACGGTTTCCTCGCCGTAGTCCCGCGCCGCGGCTAGCGCTTGTGGTTCGTCCTGGCGGATGACCACCTGGGCGAGACCGGTCCGGTCCCGCACGATCAGGAACGTCACCGCGGCCAGGAAGCGCGGCGGTGCACCCAGCCCTCGATGCGTACCCGGCTGCCGGGCGCTGCCTGGGGCAGGTCGGCGGCCAGCGTGCGGGCCGTTGCGGTAGCTGCTTTCATACCTCGTCACCTCCAGTCCGTTACCTGGCCCTGGAGGTGTGGGCGGGGGCTAGGTCGCGGTGCCACCACACCTTCGCCGGCGCTCGCGCGCCGGCCTCGTCAGCCGTTACGCGGCCAGCGACCCGGGCTAGGAAGGTGTCTTCACCGGGAGTGGGCTGTCCGCCTTCGCAGCTTCCGGCGGCTCTCTGAGCAACTCAACTTCCCGGCTACTTGGTCTCCCATAGCGGCCCGGATGCCACCCAGGATAACGCCGGCCGGCGACTGGCCCGGGCCTCGGCCAGCGCTTGCTGGGCCAGGCCGAGCGCGTACTGCGGCCAGTACTCCCCCGCGGGCGGGCCGCCGTTGCACGGCCCGTCACTCACCCCCGGATCCTTGATCCACAGGTAGGCGGCGATGCCGGCCGGCCCCGGGTCGAGCGCCGGCCAGCGGCCCAGCGCCCGGCCCGGCGGGTTGCACCACTGCGGGGCGTCGGGCCCGGTGTACGGCCCGCGGCCGTTCCGGCTGGTGTCGATCACAGCCGCGACCCGGCCGCCGAGCGCATGTTCCAGCCGCTGCGCCCAGGCCACCACGGCCGCCGTCCACTGGAAGTTGGACACGTTGGCGGAGAACCCGCTGCCGTCGCGGATCCCGGCCCGTTCCAGCGGGGCGGCCAGCTGCGCCGGGCCGGCGGCCATGCCGGGGTTGCCCGCGTCCAGGTAGACCCGCGCCCGGGGCAGCGCGCCGAGGCGCCGCATCGCGTACCGGAGCAGCTGGTAGCGCTCGGCCTGCTGGGCCGGGTCGAGGCAGCCCGCCAGCATGTCCGGCACCGCGTCCGGTTCCACCACCACGATGGCGTCGCTGTTCCCGATGGCCGCGGCCAGCCGCCTGATCCACGTCTGGTAGCCCGGCTGCCGTCGGGCCGCTGGACGCGGAGAAGTGCCCGCACGCGTCGCGGTCCGGAAGGTTGTAGGCGACGATGACTGGAATGGCGCCCGCCCTGGTGGCGGCCTGGGTGACCCCGTGGACGGCCTGGATGTCGCCGGGCTGGCCCGCGGCCCAGATGGCGGCCGGCGTCTGGGCCACAGTGCGCAGCTCGGCGGCCTGGGCCGGGTGGCCGGTGGCGCGCAGCTGGGCCGCGGCGGCCAGCAGCGGGTTCCCCGGGTCGGTGTACAGCCGGCTGGCCGGCCCCGGGCCGCAGCTCACAGCGCCGAGCGCCAGCGCGGCGGCCAGGACCGGGGCCAGGACCGGGGCGGCCAGGCGCCCGGCCCGCGCCCGGCGGGACGGGCACCGGGGCGGCCGCGTCACGGCACCCGCACCCAGCGGGCCACGGATGGGATTCCGCTGGCATTGACCGCGAACAGCATGTAGTAGCTGGGCGGCAGCAGGTTCGGGTCGCCCGGCAGGGTGATCCGGAGCCGACCGTGGCCGGCCGGGCGGAAGGCTACCGCGACCGAGCGCTCGTTGACGTCGGTCACGTGGGTGGGGTTGTCCGGCCGCATCAGCCGCAGGTACCGGATACGCGACGACTGGGACACGGTGATCAGGTAGCTGCGCCGCCGCCGCAGCACCCCGGGCGCGGCGGTGATCCGCGGCCGCAGGCCATGGAACAGGTAGGGCGGATCGTAGATGTCGATCTCGCGGTTGAACGTCTGTGGCGTGGTGTCCGCCTGGTTGCCGAACAGCGGATTCCCGCCCAGCGTGAGCACGCTGCCGTTGGGCAGCAGGATGCCGCCGGAGTGATAGTCCCGGCCGGTGACCGAGTTGGCCGCCCAGGAGAACGAGTTGCTGGCCACGTGATAGATCCGGGTGTCCCGGTTGTCGCTGCCGTGCATCCCGCGGTAGTACCGTGACCCGCCGGTCACCAGCACCTCGTCGGTGGGCAGCAGCACGGTGATCGGATAACGGGTCGGCCGGGCCAGGTTCGGGCCGCGCACCCAGTGCGGGTTGGGCGCCGCGACGTCGATCAGCGCGGTGCGGGCGGTGGCCGAGCTGGACTGGCCCACGCCGCCACCGCCCAGCACCATCAGAGTCTGCTTTTGCGCGGGTGGCAGCAGGACGGAGGCGCTGGTCTCCAGGTCCTCCGGGTCGGGGATGCCCGGGCACCGGGCGGAACAGGCCGGTCCGCGGGTTGAGGAACCCTGGGGTGCGCCAGGCCGGGGTGGCCGGCCCGTAGCCGGCGTTGGACCCGGTGAAGAACAACTGCCCGCTGCCGGTCAGGAACGTCGCCGGGTAGGTCGGAAAGCCGTGCGCCGGGCCGGGCGACCAGGTGCTGGTCCGCGGGTTGAACATCTCGCTGTTCATCGTGATCTGGCCCTGGCCGTCCAGCCCGGACATGGCCATCACCATGCCGTTGCCCAGTTCGGCCAGCGTCGGGTACCAGCGGGCGTAGTTCATCGAGTTGACCTTGACGAAGCGCGAGGTTTTGACGTCGAAGATGTACGCGTCCCTGGTGCCCTGGAAATTCTGTTTCTGCACCGTCATCGGGGTGCCGATGCCGTACAGCAGGTGGTTGGCCTGCGGGCCGAGCAGGCCCCTGACCCGGAACTGGTCCGCCTTCGCGGTCTCCTCGCCGCGTCCTTCCCGCACCGCGTCCACCCAGACGTTCTGCTGGCTGGGCACGATCCGCGGCCGCCCGTCAGGCGCACCGGGGCGGGTCGCCGCGCGCGGGATGCGCACCGCGAAGGCGGACGCGAACTGCACACCGCGCGGGCCGACGAAGATCGTTCCCTTGGGCAGGTCCCAGGCCTGAGCGGGGTCGTTGTTGATCACCGTCATGCTGCCGCCGGCGTGCGTCGGGTGCAGGTTCTCGTACCGCGCGGTCCCGCCCGCGACGAGGATGTTCCCGTCGGGCAGTTCGATGTGCCCGGCGCAGAACAGGTCCCACGGCGTGTGGATCAGCCGCATTCGCATGGTCCGCGGGTTGAGCAGCAGGGTCTTGAACGTGCCGGCGTTAAAGAACGCCTGGTTGTTGCCGGAGCCCGCCATGATCAGTACGTCCCCGTTGTGCAGCAGGGTGGAGTGGATGCCGTTCACCTGGAACCGTGCCGGGATATGCAGTTTGGTCCACAGCCCGTACCTGGCTTCGTAACCGGGCCGGGTGATCTCGTAGTGGTGATACCAGCTGGCCGCCTCGGCGCCTAACGTCGGCGCGTTGGCCGCCGTGATGGCGCCGCAGGCCAGCAGCGCGGCCACGCTGCCCAGCAGGCGGCGGCCGGGCCGCTTCCGGGACGCCTGGGGGCCACGCTTGGGGCCGCGGTTGAGGCGGGCGCTCGGGGGCGGGCTTGGGGGCGGGGGCAGCACGGTTCATCGGGACGGGATCTCCTTACCTGCGGCGTGCCGGTCGAGCAGCCAGATTCCGATCGGGGCCAGGCAAACCAGGAGGATGACGGCCGTCCAGGCGATCATCATCGGGTACGGCCGGTGCCGGAGCAGGGCCACGGCCAGGATCGCGCTGGGTACCCCGGCCCAGAGCAGCGAGTACCGGAACGTCCACAGGCCATCCAGGCTGCTGGCCGAGCCCTTGGCCGTGACGGTGAAGGACAGCTTGCGGCGGAACGCCACCTTGATCAGGCTGCGCGCGTAGATGGGGGCGGTCAGCGCCGAGACGAGCATGCCGGAAAAGCCCGACGAGCCCGCCGGTTCGTGCGGGCTCACGTTGTGCCGCCGCATGAACCGGTAGAGCAGGAACTGCATGGCCGCCACGTCCACGTAGTAGGTGAGCCACCACCCCGCGTTGGTGCGCAGGCCGCTGATGCCGAGCCCGAGGTAACAGGCACTGATCGCGATGCCCAGGATCCAGCCCACCGCGACCGACGGGTAATAGGTGAGCATCAGCAGGTAATGCAGCATGGCCCCGGGCCGGAGCTTGAACACCAGCCGCCAGACCTGCCGGGCCAGCGCGTCGAACGTGCCGGCCGACCAGCGGGCCTGCTGGCTGAAGAACTCCGCCCAGGAACTCGGCCCCTCGCCCACCGCCACCAGATCGGGGGTGTAGACGGAGCGCCACCGCCGGCCGGTCTGCTGGCTCCTGGTGGTGTGGATGGTCAGGCTGGTCGCCATGTCCTCGGTGATGGAGGCGACGTAACCGGCTTTGATGGCGCTGGTCCGGACGGCCGCGTTCGTGCCGACCAGCATCGCGCAGCGGCGGCGGTTGCCCGCGCGCTGGATGACGCTGTGGAACAGGTACTGGGCCGACTCCGCCCACCTGGTGATCCGGTTGCCCTGGTTCCCGTAGAACTGCGGGGCGACCACGAACGCTACGTCCGGATCGCGGAAGTAGCCAAGCAGCCGCTCGGCCATAATGGGCAGCGGCACATGATCGGTATCGACGAACATGATCACGTCGTAGTGGCCAGCATATTCCCAGAGCCAGCGGTTATGATTGCCATGCTTCGTCTTGCTGGCGAACGTGCCCGTGTTCAGTTCCAGGTAGCCGCGGCCTTTCCGGCTGAAATGCTGAACCCCCAGCCGCTGGCACATCTTCTTGACCGCGTCCGAGTCGCCCTCGTCCAGTAGCCACACATCGAGCCGGCCATCGTAAACGATCGTCTTAGCGGCCCGGAGCGTCCGCTCGGCCAGTTCGATCGGTTCCTTTTCCGGCACGATCGTGGTCAGGAACGCGACCCGCAGCCCGGGGTCTGGTTCTACCGGTACCGGGTCCCGGGCGGCCAGGCAGGCCCGGGACACGGTCAGCACGTTCGTCAGCAATAAAAGCTGCATGACGATAGAGCCGAGCGCCATCCCGCCGCGCAGCAGGATGTATCCGTCGGCCGCCGCCAGGTGCGGGCCGGACGGCCACACCAGCCCGTCCAGGGACGGGTACTGGGACTGGCAGATGAGCCAGTAGATGAATCTCGCGTCCAGCACCACCAGGGTCAGTGCGATGAGCCGGGTGGCCAGCCACTCGCGGCGGGTGTGATGAATCCCGCGGTACCGCACCCGGTACGGCAGGCCCGGGTCCGGCCGGGTCAGCGGCCCAGCCAGGCAGCTGTACTGGGCGTAGCCGAACTCAGCGTCGGCTAACCCGTCATCTATCGGCGCGAGCACGCCACCCACGGCCATGTGCCGGCGCCGCAGCGGGGGCAGGATTTCCGTCGGGCTGGCTGGGCTGGCCAACGTCTCTCCCTTCACAGTGATGTATTACGGAATTCAGCCAGTGAATTGACCATGGCGGATTCGTTCCGGCCCGTGCCGCAGCCCGGAACGGAAAGAGTTACCGATCAGATAGAGGGGCCGTGTTTAGTGATGTTCCCCGGGCAGCTGCGCGCGGCAGCCCGGGTAGCGGGCGCCGCATTGCCAGGCCGCTTGCCTTACCGAAACGATCATTAGTTGCTCTCCCAGCCAATGACCCGGCCACCTTATTAACGTGGTGTTCCCCGAAGCACCTGTTACACGGTAAGCGGTATCCCGGCCGGAAAGCAACTGAAAGTTTTCCCGGGCATCGCTTATTGCGCTATTCCGGTAAGAAAGTGCCGATAACCGTGCCGATAGGGGCGCATTGGGACACGCCGGGACAGTCGGCCGGCCGGTCAGTGGGTCGGCGGTGGCGGGCCCAGGTAGACGAACTCGTCCAGCGAGTTGCCGTCCCGGAACGTGACGGTGACCGCACCGGCCCGCACCCAGCCGCAGCTCTCGTACAGCCGGATCGCCCCGGTAAGGTCGGCGGCCACGTCGAGGACCGGCCACAGTCCCCGGCTGACGGCCTGCTGCCAGCTGTGCTCCAGCAGCCTCCGGCCGACCCCGTCCCGCCGGGCGGCCGGCGCCACCAGCAGCCGGGAGACCACGCCCAGCCGGCTGGCGGGCTGGCCAGTGGCCGCGCTGGCCAGTGCCATCGGCCCGGGCGCGGTGTGCGGCCGCAGCGCGATGTGGCCGGCGATCCACCCGTCCTGCTCGGCCACCCACGCGCCGTACGCATCCGGCACGGCGACGAACTCAGTCAGGTCCCCCGGCAGGTAGTGCGGGTACCCGTCCCGCTCACGCACCGCGCGGGCCAGTTGTTCGCACCCGGCCAAGTCCGCCTCGGTGCGTTCGCGGAGCAGCACGCCAACACTGTGCCACACTGACGACCACCACCAGGGAACGCACCAATGGCCCCATCCGCCCCAGCGTTACCTGGCACCGTGTTGATGTTGACTTGGCCGCTACTCCAGTAGCGGCCAAGTCAACATCAACAAGTCGGGGCAGGGTGACCGTCGCCGGCCGCTCGTGGCTGGCGGGACCGGGCCGGTCCAGCACAGTGCTGGCGGTGACCGGTGCCCTGTCAGCGGCCGGCGAGCAGGGCGGCGTACCGGGCCAGGTAGAGCGGCCATCCCTGGTCGCCGTCAACGCCATCGCTGACCGACTGCCAGCCGGGACCGTGCCGGTCGAGGTGGCGGTGCTCCAGTTCGACCCGGGTGCGGTCCGGTCCCTCGGCCACGAACCGGACCTCGACCTCGCTGGTCCGCTCCGGGTCGGTCTCGACCTGCCATTGCGGGCTGATATCCCAGCTGAATACCACGCGGGCTGGTGGCTCGTAAGCCAGGATCCGCGCCCACCGGCACTCGCTGCCGTCGACGGCGCGGTCGTAGATGTGCCCGCCGACGTGCGGCTCGAAGACTGTCTCGGCGATCGCGGCCCCGAGCAGGTTGTGCTCCGGCGGCTTGAAGTCGCCGAACCTCTCGGTGAACGCGGTGAAGGCCTGCTCGGCCGGCACGTTGACCACCACCTGCTTGCGGACAACGGGGACCTCGGTTCGGGTCATGGGCTCTCCTCCGTCGCTTGTCCGGCAGCATCCACATCAGCCGGCCAGGGCCCGCTGCCAGAAGGTGTCGAGCTGATCGCGCAACGCGGCCACTGCCGTGGGATTGAGCCGGTAGACACGCCTGGTGCCGACCGCACGTTCACTGACCAGGCCGGCATCCTTGAGCACCTTCAGGTGCTGGGACACCGCCGACCGGCTCACCGGCAGATCCGCGGCCAGTTGTCCCACCGGCTGCGGCTCCTCGGCCAGGCGGCTGACGATGGCGCGCCGGGTGGCGTCCGCCAGCACGCTCCAGCCGTCACTTGCTCGGTCAGGATCCACTAACGGTTAGTGTTGCCTAACGGAGCGGCTGGCGTCAAGCCCTGCACGCCGGTGCCGATGACCTGGGCTAGCGGCTGGTGCAGGCCGGCTTCGTGGGCGAGCAGTCCGGCCTGGGTGCGGTTGGCGCAGCCGAGCTTGTCCAGCATCCGCGACACGTAACCCTTGACCGTGGCCTCGGAGAGGTAGAGCCGCGCCGCGATCTGCGCGTTCGACAGCCCGTCGCCCAGGCCGGTCAGCACCTCGGTTTCCCGTTCGGTGAGCGACCCGACCAGGCGCTGTGCCCGGTCCCGGGCCGAGTCGCGGTCGGCCGACGCCGCGACCAGCCGCTGCGCGGCCACCGGCGACAGCACCGTGTGCCCTTCGGCGGCCACCTGCACCAGCCCGATCAGATCCTCCGGCGGGGTGGACTTGACCAGGAACCCGGCGGCGCCGGCGCGGAGCGCGCGCAGCACGTACTGGTCGGCGTCGAACGTGGTCAGCACGACCACGGCGGGCGGCTGGTCCAGCTGACTGATCCGCTCGGTCGCGGCGATCCCGTCCAGGCCCGGCATCCGCAGGTCCATGAGCACCACGTCGGGCCGGTTCCGGATGACCGCCTCGACGCCCGCCGCGCCGTCATGCGCCTCGTCCACCACCTCGACGGTGCCGCCCGAGCCGAGAATCGTGCGCAGGTGCGCGCAGACCATCGGCTCGTCGTCCACCACGACGACCCGGATCATGACGTCAGGCCCACCGATTCCGCGGTCGGCACGTAGGCGGGCAGCACCACCTCGACGCAGAACCCGCCGTCCGGTTCGGGCCCGGCCCGCAGCGTGCCGTGCACCAGTTCGATGCGCTGCCGCAGGTTGGCCAGGCCCAGGCCGGAGCCTGTCCCGGCCAGGACCGGGTCGGCCAGCACCGGGTCAGCTAGCACTGGGTCAGCTAGCACTGGGTCAGCTAGCACTGGGTCAGCTAGCACTGGGTCAGCTAGCACTGGGTCAGCTAGCACTGGGTCAGCTAGCACTGGGTCAGCTAGCACTGGGTCAGCTAGCACTGGGTCAGCGGGCCCTGGGTCAGCGGGCCCTGGGTCAGCGGGCCCTGGGCCGGCCAGCCCGTTGCGGCTGCCCGGCGGGCCGTTGCGCACGCTCAGCCGCAGCTGCGCCGGGTCGTACCCGACCCGCACGGTGACCGGCGCGCCGGGCGCGTGCTTGCGCACGTTGGTCAGCGCCTCCCGGACGACCCGGTAGGCGGTCCGGCTGACCACCGGCGAGGCGAGCGCCGGGTCACCGTCTTCGGTCAGCTCGACCGGGGTGCCGACCGCGGTCGAACTCGGCGGCCAGCGCGGCGAAGTCGGCGGCCGACGGGGCCTCGTCTCCCTCCGGGGCGGTGCGCAGGATGCCGACCAGGTCGCGCAGTTCGTCCAGGGCCTGGCAGCCGGCCGCGCGCAGGTCTTCCGCCGCCTGCCGGGTGGCCTCGTCCTTGGCCGTCATCCGCAGCGCGCCCGCTTGCAGCACCATCAGGCTGACCCGGTGCGTCACCACGTCGTGCATCTCACCGGCCAGCCGGGCCCGTTCCTCGGCCCGGGCCTGCTCGGCCAGCAGGTGCTGTTCCCGCTCGGCTCGCTCGGCCCGCTCCCGCAGCGCCTGCACCAGCCGCCGCCGGGCGACGATGTACAGCCCCAGCAGCGGCCCGACGGCCGTGCGCAGCAGGCCGAGCGCGATCACCGTGGCCACCGGCTGCCACGGCCGGGCCGCGATCACGCTGAGGATGCCCACCGCGATCAGCGCGGCCCGCCGGTCTCGCGCGTAGAAGATCCCGTACGCGGCCACGATGGCTCGAGACCGGCGCCCAGATGTTGCCGGGGTTGGCCGGGGTCAGCGCCCCGGCCGGGTAGATGAGCAGCGTCACGGCCAGGGTGAACGCGGCCAGGATGGCAATCACCGTGATCGGCGCTCGGCGGCGGACGGCCAGCGAGGCGCAGCAGGCCGCCTGCACGCCCAGCAGCGTCCAGGCCAGCGGGCCCGGGTGGGCAGGCCACCAGGAGGCGCCGCTCAGCGTCAGGACCGTGTCGAGCAGCACGAAGAACACCGCGATGGCCACATCGAACGGCGACCCAGTGCCGGTTGCACCACCGCTGTTCGCACCCCATGAGCTCACGGTATGCCATCACGGCGGCCGGGCAACGGCCTGCGAAACCATCGGTCGGATCAGGACCCTACGAAAGTCGCATCCCGGCCGCCGGCACCCGCCTTTCGTCGGCCCAGGACGCGCAACTCCTCGCCCTGCCGCGGGCGGCGCCCGCTCCGGTGCACTTGAGCACATGCAGACGACACAGCAACTCACCCAGACCATCCCGCCGCTGGGCCGCTACCGGATCGACCCGGGCGGTCCGTCCGTCACGTTCCGCACCCGGCACCTGTTCGGGCTGGCGCCGGTGCGCGGCAGCTTCGCCATCCGGGCCGGAACCGTCAACGTGTCCGAGCCGCTGGCCGGCTCGCGCATTTACGCCGAGATCGAAACGCGGCAGCTTCCGCACCGGCAACCCGCAGCGGGATGCCCGGGTCCGCTCGGCCCGGTTCCTGGCCGCTGACCAGTACCCGGTACTGGCGTTCAGCTCGAAAGGCCTGGACGGTCAGATCCTGGCGGGCACGCTGACCGTGCGCGAGGTGACCAGGCCGGTCAGCGTGCGGGCCGAGGTAACCGACGTGTCGCCGCGGTCGTTCACCGCCCGGGCCACGGTGCGCATCGACCGGTACGACTTCGGGGTGACCGCGTCCCGCGGGCTGGCCGGCCGCTATCTCGACGTCTCCGTGGAGGTCCGGTGCGTACGCAGCTGACCCCCGCGGCCCCCGCCATCCCCGCGACCACCGCGACCACCGCGACCACCGCGACCACGGCAACCGCGCCGGCCGCGCTGACCGTGGCCGGGCTGCGCAAGAGCTACGGCCCGGTGGCCGCCGTGCGCGGCGTGAGCTTCACCGTCCGCCGCGGCGAGATCTTCGCGCTGCTCGGCCCGAACGGGGCGGGCAAGACCACCATCCTGGAGATCCTGGAAGGGTTCCGCACCCGGGACGCCGGCTCGGTCGAGGTGCTGGGCACCGATCCCGGCGACCGGGCCAGCGGCCGCGCGCTGCGCGAGCGGATCGGGCTGGTCCTGCAGGACATCGCGGTCGAGCCGTACCTGACCGTCCGGGAGACCGTGGCGCGCAACGCGGGCTACTACCCCGCCCCGCGCGACGTCGGCGAGGTGATCGGCCTGGTCGGCCTGGCCGGGCAGGCGCGGCAGAAGGTGCGCAACCTGTCCGGCGGGCAGAAGCGCCGGCTGGACCTCGCGCTGGGCCTGGTGGGCCGCCCGGAACTGCTGTTCCTGGACGAGCCGACCACCGGCTTCGACCCGGCCGCCCGCCGGGAGGCGTGGGACGTCGTGCGCGGCCTGCGCGCCGCGGGCACCACGGTCGTGCTCACCACGCACTACATGGACGAAGCCCAGGCGCTGGCCGACCGGCTGGCGGTGATCTCGGCGGGCCAGGTGGTGGCCGAGGGCACCCCGGCCGCAATCGGCGGGCGCGACCAGCGCCCGGGCCCGCATCCGCTTCGCACTGCCGGCTGGGTGCCACCCCGCCGACCTGCCGCTCGACGCGCAACCGGCGGGCCATGGCCTGGTCACCGTGCAGACGACAGAGCCGACCGCAGGCGCTGCACCAGCTCACCGGGTGGGCGCTGCGCCAGAACACGGCGCTGGCCGGGCTCACCGTGGATCAGCCCAGCCTGGAGGACGTCTACCTGCGCCTCACCGGGGAGACCGGAGAGGCCGGGCCCGCCAGGCCAGCCGAAAACAGCGAACGGAGCACATGATGGCCACCGTCACGCACCGGGCCCGGCGGCCCAGCACCATTCACCGGCCCGGCCGGCACGATGCCGCACTGGCCTGGCATCAGGTCCGGTACGAGCAGCTGTCGTTCTGGCGCAACCCGCAGAGCGCGTTCTTCACGTTCGTGTTCCCGGTCGTGATCATCGTGATCTTCGGCGCGCTGTTCCGGGCCGGCGGGCGCAGCTCCTACTTCTACGGGCTGTCCGCGCTGCAGTACTACGTGCCCACGATCGCGGCCATGTCCGTGCTGGGTTCCTGCTACAGCCAGCTGGCCATCGTGCTGGCCACCCGGCGGCAGGAGGGCATCCTGAAGCGGGTCCGGGCCACGCCGCTGCCCGCGTGGGGCTACTTCCTCGGCCTGCTGGCGCACTGTGTCCTGGTCAGCGTGGTGGACGTGACGCTGATCGTCGGCGTCGGCCGGATGTTCGGCGTGCCGCTGCCCACGCACTGGGCGGCCCTCGTGGCGACCCTGGTACTCGGCGCGGCCTGCTTCTGCGCGCTGGGCGTGGCGGTGGCCTCGCTGATCCGCAACGCCGAGGCCGCGCCCGCGGTCGTGCAGCTCATCCTGTTCCCGCTGCTCTTCCTGTCCGGCACCTACCTGCCGATCCACTCCCAGGCGCTGAACCGGGTAGCCAGCGTGCTGCCGGTGCGCCCGTTCAACCAGGCCCTGCTCGGCCCGCTCGCCCAGCACACCGGCCTCAACTGGCACAGCCTGGCCGTGCTGGCCGCGTGGGGCGCGGTCGGCGCGCTGGTCGCCATCCGCCGCTTCCGGTGGGAGCCCAGGGCGAAGTGACAGAGGGGCGGCGCCCGGGTCAGCTGGGCTGGTCGGGGGCGGCGCCGCCCTTCCACTGCGCGGAGCCGGCGTCCCAGGTGGTGTACGTGTACGGGTTGTCCAGCACCTTGGTCTCCGGGATGTCCGGGTGCATGCCCGCCCGCCACGCCTCGTCGCCCAGCTGGCCCTGCAGGTACTCGACGGTCTGGGCCACTTCCTGCGCGGGCGCGGGCCAGCCCGTCACCGAGCAGCCGCCCGTCGTGCTTGACCACCCGGCCGTTCACCATGACCGTGTGCACGTCGCCGCGCTGCGCCTGGAACGCGACGTGGCCGTACGGGTTGAGCAGCGGGAACATCACCGGCGAGGCGTCGTTCTTGAGCAGCACCACGTCGGCCTTCTTGCCCGGCTCCAGGCTGCCGGTGACCGAGTCCAGGCCGAGCGCCTTGGCGCCGCCCCGGGTGGCCCAGTCCACCACCTGCTCGGCGCGCAGGTGGTGGTGGGTGATGGTCTCCTGCCGCCCGTGCGCCTCCAGGTGCTCCCGGGACCGGTCCGCGCCCAGCGTGCTGCGCATCGCGGAGAACAGGTCGCCGCTCCACCACACGCTGGTGTCCATGGACAGCGACACCGGGATGTCGTGCTCGCGCAGCTGCCAGGTCGGCGGGTAGCCCTGGCCCGCGCTCTGCTCGCTCTCGGTGGACACCGAGGCGGTGCCGCCGGTGGCCGCGATCCGGTGGTAGGAGTCCCGGGTCAGCGTGGCCGCGTGCACGTAGATGGTCTGCGGGGTCATGAACCCGTGCTCGTGCATCAGCCGGATGCCGTCGTCGTTGGTCGCGCCCCACACCCCGGCGTGCGTGGTGACCGGCACGCCCAGCTCCCGGGCCACCTCGAAGGCCGCCTTCTCGGGGAACTCCGGGTCGCCGGTCACGTCGAAGGCCATCTGGAAGCCGAGCATGTCATCGGCCGAGCCGAACCGCCGCTCGACGAAGGCGCGGAACTCCGGCGCCGCCGACCACTCCCACGGCCCCTGCTGGATGTTCCCGTAGGCCAGCACGAACCGGCCGGGCACCGCCTGCAGCGCGTCCACCGCCGCCTCGGCGTGGTCCACCGTCTGCAGGCCGTGCGACCAGTCCACGGTGGTGGTCACCCCGGCGTCGACCGCCTCCAGCGCGGCCAGCAGGTTGCCCGCGTGGATGTCCTGCGGCCGGAACACCTTGCCCCACTGCAGGTAGTACCAGACGAAGTACTGGGTCAGCGACCAGTCCGCGCCGTAGCCGCGCATCGCGGTCTGCCACATGTGCCGGTGCGTGTCGATCATGCCTGGCATGACGATGCCGCCGGCCGCGTCGATCTCGGCGGTGCCCTCGGGCACGTCAGGCCCGGCCCCACCGCGGCGATCCGCTCGCCGGTGATCAGCACGTCCGCGCCGGGCAGCACCGCATGCGCATCGTTCATGGTCAGCACGGTGGCGTTGCGGAACACCACGGACCGGCCGGGCGCGAAGTCGGCTGCGTCCATTGCTGGGACCTCCACTTCGAGGCTGGACAGAAGCAGGGCAGGAATCTACGGACACCCGTCCGCATCACGGCCAGCTGTCATTAGTCCGGAAGCGTGGCCGGTCCCGCGGTCAGTGTCAAGAGGCTACAGTCGGTCCCGGTACACCCACCGCAGCAGGAGCAGCCCATGGCCCGCCGTGACACCGGCCCGGATTTCATCGAGGCGCTGGCCCGTGGCCTCGACGTGATCCGCGCGTTCCAGCCGCACCAGCCGGCCATGTCGCTGGCCGCGGTGGCGGGCGCCGCCGGGCTGGCCCGGCCCACCGCCCGGCGCATCCTGCTCACCCTGGAAGAACTCGGCTACGTACGGCAGGCCGAGCGGCGGCTTCGAGCTCACCCCCCGGGTGCTCGAGCTGGGCATGACCTATGTACTGTCGCGCAACCTGTGGGAGGTGGCCCGGCCGCACATGGAGGCGCTGGTCGCCGCGGACCCACGAGTCCTCGTCCATCGCCCAGCTGGACGGCTCGGACATCGTCTACGTGGCCCGGGTCGCGGTGCCGAAGATCATCGCGCTGGCGGTGACCATCGGCACCCGGTTCCCGGCCATGCCGACCTCCCTCGGCAAGGTGCTGCTGGCCGCGCTGCCGCCGGGCCAGGCCGAGCAGGTGCTGGCCGAGCCGGGCCGGTCCGGCATCACCGCGCGCTGGCGGCCGGACGCGGCCGAGCGCGCGGCCGAACTGCGCGAGGTCCGGGCCCGTGGCTGGTCGCTCACGGACGAGCAGCTCGCGGCGGGCATCCGCTCGGTGGCCGCGCCGCTGCGCGACGGCGACGGGCAGGTGATCGCGGCGCTCAACGTGACCGTGCACGCGGCCGAGACCCCGCTGGACGTGCTCACCGGCGAGTACCTGCCGCTGCTGCTGCAGGCGGCCGGCGCGATCAGCGCGGACTGGGCCCGGTACCAGGCGGCGCCGCAGATCACTGCATCTCAGACCACGGCGCCGCAGGCGGCGGCACGCTGACCGCCTGCCTTGACAGGCCGCGTCACCCCACAGCAGACTGCGGGAGATCGGACAAGTGTCCGCCTGACGGACAGATGGGCCAGGGAGTGGCAGATGAGAGCAGGCCTGGCCCACTGTCCGGGCTGCTGGTGGCCGACTTCTCCCGGGCGCTGGCCGGCCCGTACGCCACCATGCTGCTGGCCGACCTGGGCGCGGACGTGATCAAGGTGGAGAGCCCGGCCGGTGACGACACCCGGCACTGGATGCCGCCGGTCACCGGCGACGGCACGTCCACCTACTTCATGGCCATCAACCGGAACAAGCGGTCGGTCGCGCTCGACCTCAAGACCGAGGACGACCTGGCCGCCGCGCAGGAACTGGCCCGCCGCGCGGACGTGTTCGTGGAGAACTTCAAGCCGGGCGGGCTGCGCCGGTTCGGCCTGGACTACGCGGCGGTCAGCCGGGACAACCCCGGAATCGTCTATGCCTCGATCAGCGGGTTCGGCTCGGGAAAAGGCAAGGACCTGCCCGGCTACGACCTCATGGTGCAGGCCATGTCCGGGCTGATGAGCCTGACCGGCGCCGCGGACGGGCCGCCCTACCGGGCCGGCATCTCGGTCTTCGACGTGATCGCCGGCCTGCATACCGGGTTCGGCATCCTGGCCGCGCTGGTGCACCGCGCCACCACCGGCCAGGGCCAGCACGTCGAGGCGAACCTGATGTCCTCGGCGCTGTCCGGCATGGTCAACCAGACCAGCGCGTGGGTGGCCGGCGGGGTGGTGCCGTACCGGATGGGCAACGCGCACCCCAGCCTGTTCCCGTACGAGCCGCTGCCCACCAAGGACGGCGAGCTGATCGTGACGGCCGGCAACGACGCCCAGTTCGGCCGGCTCTGCCAGGTGATCGGCGCGCCGGAACTGGCCAGCGACCCGCGGTTCGCCCGCACCGAAGGCCGCACCGCCCACCGTGACGAACTCAAGCCCCTTCTTGCCCAACGCCTGTGCCTGCGCACGGCCGCCGAATGGTTCCCGGACCTGATCGCAGCCGGCGTGCCCTGCGGGCCGATCAACACCGTGGCCGGCGGGGTCGACTTCGCCGCCGAGGTCGGCCTGGAACCGGTGCAGCAGGCCGGCCAGGGCGACAGCGCGGTGCCCACGGTGCGCCATCCGCTGGCCTTCTCCCGTACTCCGCCGCGCTACGATCTCCCCCCGCCTAGGCTCGATGAGCACGGCACCGAGGTCCGGGCCTGGCTGGCCAGCCGGCCCGCCGAATCACGTTAGGGAGCTGCCATGGCCACTGTCGCCGCGGTCATCGCATCCACCCACCACCCGTTCTACTACCGGGCCAGCACATCACCGGCGCGGACCGGCCGCCGTTCGCCGACGAGTGGGTGGCCAAGATCGAGGCGTTCCGGGAAACGCTGACCCGGGCCCGGCCGGACGTCCTGGTCATGGTCGGCTCCGACCATTTCCACCAGATCTGGCTGGACAACATGCCGCAGTTCCTCATCGGCAAGGCGCCCAGCCTACGACGGGAATTTCTACAACGAGGAACGCGAGTTCGGCCTGCCGCGCATGTTCCTGAAAGGCCATGAGGAACTGTCGGCGTACCTGCTGCGCCAGGGTATCGACTGCGGATTCGATCTGGCGTTCAGCAATGAATTGCGTATCGACCACAGCATCACCTGCCCGCTGATCACGCTGCGGCCGGACGCGGACCTGCCTATCGTGCCGATCTACACGAACATCTTCGCGCCGCCGATGCCCCGGCCGAAGCGGTTCGTGGAGCTCGGCCAGACCATCCGTGAGCTGGTCGAATCCTGGCCATCAGAGCTGCGGGTGGCCATCATCGGCACCGGTCACCTGTCGCTGGAACTGGGCGGGCCGCGGCAGTTCGGCCCGCACGGCCCGGACCCGGAATTCGACCGGAAAGCGGTCGAGTGGATCGCGTCCGGCGACCTGGATTCCGCGCTGGCCGAGGTCAGCCTGGACAGCCTGTGGGAGCCGGGCAACGCCACCCACGGGTTCATGGACTTCATGCTGATGATGGGCGTGGCCGGGCGGAACGTGAAGGCCGACTACACCGATTCGCTCGACCTGTTCCACACCATGGAGGCGTACTTCACCTGGTACCCGGCGAAGGTGACTGGAGGGGCACCGTGAGCAAGTACCTGCATCAACAAGTTCCTGTACACGGTGGACCGGGATCCGGAACTGGTCGAGCGGTACCGGGACGACCCGCGGGGCACGGTGACCTGGTGGGAGGCCGAGCAGGCCAACGTCATCCTGAACTGCCACAGCGGCGAGCGGAGTACCTGGCTGGCGTTCACCGACGCCGAGCGGGAGGCGCTGGCCAGCCACGACTACGTCGCGCTGTTCGAGCTGGGCGCGCACAACTTCCTCACGCTGACCCTGTTCATCGCGCTGTTCGAGCGGGATTACGAGGAGCCGCTGGCCTTCCAGCGGGAGTACGCGGCGCGGTTGGCACACTGGACCGTGCCGTATCCCGACATCTCCACCTGAGGCACCGACCCGCTGAGGAGCCCCGTGATGAGCACTGCCATCCCCGAGAACTACCGCGACCTGCTGGCGGCCGACGTGGCCACGCTGGGCACCATCGGGCCAGACGGGCGCCCGCAAATGTCCGAGGTGTGGTTCCTGGCCGAGGGGGACACCGTGTCCATCTCGCTGAACAGCAGCCGGCAGAAGATGAAGAACCTGCTGGCCAACCCGGCCTGCAGCGTGCTCATCCTCGACCTGGGCATGCCCTACCGCTACCTGGAACTGCGCGGTGACGCGGAGGTCAGCCCGGACCCGGACTACGTGTTCGCCGACAAGGTGGGCGCCAAGTACGGCGCCGACCTGCGGGTGCATGACCAGCCCGGGCACACCCGGTACGTGGTGACGATCCAGCCGGCCCGGGTGAACGCAGTCAACATGCGCGGCTGACCCACCCAGAGCGCCCACTCCGCCGATCCGTCGGTGTCTGCATCGGTGAGAACCGATGCGGGCCGCTGCGCCAGCCGGATTATGGAGGAGCGTTCTGATGGGCACTTCCAGATTGCGGTGGGTGCTGGCGCTGACGTCGCTGGCCTATTTCATCGTGGTGCTCGACTCGACGGTGGTGATCACCGCACTGCCACGGATGCAGCAGGATCTGCACGTCGGGCTGGACACGTTGCAGTGGACGGTGAACGCGTACGGGATCGCGTTCGCCGCGGGCATCATCACCGCGGCGGCGCTCGGCGACCGGTGCGGCCGCCGCCGGGTGTTCATCGCCGGGCTGGCCCTGTTCACCCTGGCCTCGGCCGCGTGCGCGGTGGCGCCGGGTGCGACCGCGCTGATCGTCGCCCGGGCGGTGCAGGGGGTCGGGCGGCGCGGCCGTGCTGCCGCTCAGCCTGACGATCCTGACCACCGCGTTCCCGGCGCGGCGCCGCGGCGCCATCGTCGGCATCTACGGCGGGCTGGCCGGGCTGGCCGTCGCGGTCGGGCCGCTGGTCGGCGGCGCGGTCACCGAAGGGCTGGACTGGCACTGGATCTTCTGGATCAACGTCCCGCTCGGCGTGGCCGGGAGCCTGCTGTCGCTGCGGCTGCTGCCGGAGAGCTACGGCTGCGGCGGCCCGGCTCGACCTGCCGGGCGTCACGCTGGTCACGGCCGGCGTGGTCGGGCTGGTCTGGGGGCTGGCCCGGACCGGGCAGGCCGCTGGGGCAGCGCCGAGGTGATCGGCGCACTGGCCGCGGGCGCGGCGCTGCTGGCCGCGTTCTTCGCGTGGGAGGCCCGGGCGGCCGAGCCGATGCTGCCGCTCCGGCTGCTCCGCATCCGGGCGTTCGCGGCCGGGAACGCGACCGCGTTCCTGATGACCGGCTCGACGTTTTCCGCCGCGTTCCTGATCACGCAGTACTTCCAGTTCGCGCTGGGCTACTCGCCGCTGGTCACCGGGCTGCGGCTGCTGCCCTGGCTCGGTCACCCCGATGCTGATCTCGCCGGTGGCGGGCGCGCTGTCGGACCGGATCGGGCGGCGGCCGGTGATCGCGACCGGGCTGCTGCTGCAGGCGGCCGGGTTCAGCCTGGGTGGCGGCCACCGCGACGGCCGCCGGCAGCACGGTCGGCGTGGTGCTCGCGCTGCTGGTGTCCGGGGTGGGCATCTCGATGGCGCTGCCCACCGTGCCGACCGCCGTGCTCAGCGCGGTGCGGCCGGCCGAGATGGGCAAGGCGTCCGGCATCAGCCACGATGATGCAGCGGTTCGGCGCGGTGTTCGCCATCGCGATCGCCACCTCGGTGTTCTCCGCCTACGGCGCGGCTGGGCTCCGCGGCCGACGTGACCAGCGGCTTCCGGCCCGCGCTGGCCGTCGCGGCCGGGCTGTCCCTGCTCGGCGCGCTCACCGCGCTGGCTATCACGGCCCGCCAGCGCGGCCCGGTCGCCCAGCCGGAACAGGTCGAGGTGCCGATCGCCGCATAGTTCAGCCGGGGAGGCCCGGACGGGCTGGGCGGGCGGGAGCGGCGCTAGGCCCGGCCCGCCCGGGTCATCCGGTGGCCTCCCTGCCGTTGCCGTTGGCTGAATCCGGGGCCGCGCTGGCCAGCAGGGTGCGCAGCGCGGCGGTGTACTGCTCCAGCGCCAGCCGCCCGGCGCTGGTCAGGCTGAGCCAGGTGACCGGGGTCCGGCGCCGGTAGGACTTGGTCACGTCCAGGTAGCCGGCCTCTTCGAGCTTGCGCAGGTGGGTGGCCAGGTTGCCGGCCGTCATCCCGGTCAGTTCCTGCAGCCGGGGGAAGCTGATCCGGTCCCCGTCGCCCAGCGCGGCCAGCGCCACGGTCACCCGCAGCCGCGGCTGCGCGTGGATGACCGGGTCGAGGACGGGCAGCGCGGGCCCGCCGGGCTGCCCGCCGGCCGTATCCCCGGGCAGGCCGGTGACGTCGCCGGTCACGTCAGCACGGCTCCGTGCCCGCGCGGGAACGCAGCCAGCTCAGCGCGGCGGCGGCCAGGAAGCCGCCCCCGCCAGCCAGCGCCAGCACCGCGAAGTTGGCCGGCCAGCCGGCGAACACGCTGCCCGCACCGACGGCCAGCATCCAGCCGCCCAGCCCGAACTGGACCCGGTCGCTGAACAGCAGGCCGCCGGCCAGGTACATCACCCCGGCCACCACGGCCGAGGTGCCCGGCCAGAGCAGCGGGGCGAGCCGGGGCGGCAGCCCGGCCCGGGTCAACCCGATGTCCAGCGCGAACACCCCGGCGAAGGCCAGCACCCAGCACCAGCCGTAAGCGGCGCCTACGGTGCGCGACGGCCCCTGGACGCCGCGGCCCCGGCTGGCCACGTGCCAGGCTACATATGTGCCGCGGAGAGCGCGGAGGCCACGCCGAACAGCGACGCCGCGCCACCCAGCCCGCACCACATGCCACCGGCCGCCCGACGAGGCGAAGTAACACGGGCCGAAGCCGATCAGCCAGGTCACGCCCCAGACGCCGAGCAGCGGCACCGGGTCCGGGTGGAGACGGCGCGCCGCGCCCTGTTGCTGGCTGCGGATCAGATCCAGCGACTCCTGCGGCGACAGGTCCCCGTCAATCATAACTAGCTCCTAGCTACTACTTTGTTTTTCAAACTTGTTTTGACAGTAGCTCATCAGTGGCTGAGCGCAACCGCAGTTCCGGCCGGGGCTGGCCTGGCTACGCTGGCTCATCCGGTATGCCCGGCGGCGAGGAGGACACGGATGGCCGACACGACGATCCCGGGTGGCCATGGCGACCTGCCGGTGTACCTGGCCACCCCGGCCACCGCGCAGCCGTGGCCGGGCGTAGTCGTCATCCATGACGCGTTTGGCATGGGCCAGGACGTGCGCAATCAGGCTGACTGGCTGGCCAGCGAGGGTTACCTGACGGCCGCGCCGGACCTGTTCTCCTGGAGCCGGCCGGTGGCCTGCGTGCGCCGGGCCGTGGGCGACCTGCGGCGGCGGTCCGGGCGGACGTTCGAGGACATCGAGACGGTGCGGGCCTGGCTGACCGGGCAGCCCGGCTGCACCGGCCGGGTGGGCGTGATCGGCTTCTGCATGGGCGGGGGCTTCGCGTTACTGCTGGCGCCTGGTCACGGGTTCGCCGCGTCCAGCGTCAACTACGGCACGGTACCCAGGGACGCGCGGCAGTTGCTCACCGGCGCCTGCCCGATCGTGGGCAGCTTCGGCCGCCGGGACTACACGCTGCGCGGCGCGGCGAAACGGCTGGACCAGGCGCTCAACGTGGCCGGGGTGCCACACGACGTGCGCGAGTACCCGGACGCCGGGCACGGCTTCCTGAACGACCACGACAGCGCGGGCGACCACACCCCGTTCCTGGTCAAGTTCACCGGCCCGATCATGGGCTACGGCCCGGATGAGGCGGCCGCCCAGGACGCGCGGCGGCGGATCAGCGAGTTCTTCGCCACCCATCTGCGCGGAGCGGATGGCTAACGCGGGTCAGCCCGGTCCAGGCTCATGGCCAGACTCAGTCCTGACGGCTGTCCTGCCGCCAGTGGTCGCCGAACTCCCCGTCGTGCAGCCGACGGAGCAGGTGGGCGTGATGATCAAGCTGGTCAGCGGCCCGCCGCATCTCGTTGTAGTCGTGGCCGCTATCACGCGCCGGGGTCTTCTCCTCGGCCCGCTTGCGCACGATGCTCAGCTCTTCCCGGCCTAGTTCGACCACCTTGGCCAGCGCCTCTTCCAGATTCATCAGATGCCTCTCTGCTGCCCGGGCAGGACACCTCTATCATCACCTGTACCGCCATGAACGCGTCACCCGAAGCCGGCCGCAAGGCGAGCGATCGAGCGGCGTGCTGGTCCCCGGCTTCCGGCCCGCCGGAGCCGATCGCCGGGCTGCGCCATCACCAGGATCGGGGGCTTCCTCCGCGGTAGCCGCCCTCGGCGCTGGACTACGGCAGCGCCTGCAGGATGGCCTGGTAGGCGGCTCCGTACGGGGTGGCATCGCCGGCGTAGTCGGTGATCAGCACCCTCGGGCAGCTGCCCCAGGCGTCCCAGGTCCAGGCCAGGTAACTGGTGGTCTCCGAGTTGAGCCAGCTGGTCAGCGAGTCGAGGTAGCTGCCGCCGCAGTCGTTCTCGCCGATCTCACCGACGATCACCGGGACCTTCGCCAGCACCGGCGCCACCTCGCTGGTCCAGCAGGACTCGGTATCGCACGTGTTGAAGTTGTAGGAGTGCCAGGACACGGCCAGGTTGTGTCCGGGTCGGTGGGCAGGTAGTTCAGGATCGACGGGTCGGTGGCCGACCCGGGTGCCCAGGTCGTTCGCGTACTCCTCGCCACCGAGCATGATCACGTTGCTGGCGCCGGTGGAGCGGACCGCGTTGACCATCGACTGCATGCCGGCCACCGGGTAGCCGATGCCCGGGCAGCTGCCGCCATTCAGCCAGCACTGCCAGCCGCTGACCGCGCTGCCGGTGGCCCGGGACGCGTACGGCTCGTTGAACAGGTCGAAGATCACCGCGTCGTTGCCCTTGAACGTGCTGGCCACCGAGGTCCAGAACGGGATGGCCTGCGCCGCGTCGGGCATCGGCTTCTGGCAGGTGGCCTCGGCCGACGAGCAGCCGGACGAGGTGCCGGTGTACAGCCCGTCGGTCCAGTGCAGGTCCAGGATGGCCACGATGCCGTTGGCGTTCAGCAGGTTGACGAAGTTCTTCACCGCGGCGATGTAGTTGCTGCCCGCGTAGGCCGGGTTGACGTAGGACTCGCCGTTCCAGCACGCCTCGTTCAGCGGGATGCGCACCGCGGTGACGTGCGTCCAGCTCTTCATGGCCAGGATCGACGCCTCGTCGACCGGGCCGTCGAAGAACCCCCAGCCCTGCACGCAGGCGTATTCGGCGCCGGACCGGTCCATGCCATGCAGGACGACCTGGTTGCCGCTGGCATCGGCCAGCTCGTTGCCGGACACGTGCAGCTGCGGCGCGGCGCTGCTGGCGACTTCGGTCAGGGTCACGCTGGCCGGCGTGTAGCCGGTGGCGCTGGCGGTGAACGTGGCCGCGCCGGTGCTGGCCGTGTCCGCGTCGATCGTCACGTTCTGCGCCGTGTTCCAGTCCGTGGGCGTGAAGGTGAGGCTGGCCCCGGCGCCGGCCGACAGGCCGCTGTTGCCGGCCGTGCGGCCCACCGACACGGTGACGTCGAAGGCCGGCGCGGCCGAGAGCGCGACGCCGAAGCTGCCGGTGAATCCCTGCATGACCGGGAGCGACGTGGGGCTGGCCACGATGGCCGGGGTGACCGTGCTGCTCGGGGTGCAGGTGACGGTGGCGGGCGCCGCGTCGCTGCTCGACCAGGTGCCCTGGAAGCCGAACGAGGTGCTCGTGCCGGCCGCGACCGAGCCGTTGTAGCTCAGGTTGGACGCCGTGACGTAGTCCAGGCTCTGGGTCAGCGCGGCATTCCACGCGCTGGTCACCTTCTGGTCACCGCCGAACGTGAACGTCACCGTCCAGCCGGTGAGCGCGCTGCTGCCGGTGTTGGTCACGGTGACCCCGCCGACCAACCCGCCGCTCCACTCGCTGGCCGTGGCGTAACTGGCCGAGCAGCCGGTGGCCGCGCTGGCCTGGGTGGGCGCGGCCACCGTGAGGAGCCCGAGCGCGCAGAGCAACGCTAACCAGAGGTATCGCATAGCCCGGACGGTACGAAAGCCTGGCTGCGCACGCCAAGAGCGGCCGCGCCGGGCCCGGTGTCGTCCGTGGTCAGCCCGGCCTGGGCCGCGGCTGGGCGGTGAAAATTCCAGCTACCCGAGCCGCCAGCTACCGGAGCCGATAGTGCAGGTGGACCCAGCCGTTGCCGAACCGGCGCTGGCCGAGCAGTTCGAGCTGCCCGTGCGCGCCGTCCGGCAGCGCCCTGGTGCCGCCGCCCACCAGCACCGGGACGATCATCAGGTGGCATTCGTCCACCAGGCCGGCCTTGATCGCCTGGCCGGCCAGGTTGGCGTAGCCCACGGTGATATCCCGGTCCGCCCGCGCTTTGAGCTGCCGGATGGCTTCCGGGTCGAAGGTCCGCTCGAGCCGGGTCCGGGCCGAGGACACGGTGTCCAGCGTCGTGGAGTAGACGACCTTGTCCGCCGCCTGCCAGACCCGGGCGAAGTCGAGCATCAGATCGGTCTGGCCGGGCTGCGCGGTCTCCCAGTAGATCATCTCCTGGTACAGCCGGCGCCCGTACAGATAGGTGCCGATCGGCCGCTCGAAGTCGGTGATGAACCGGAACACCTCGTCGCCCGGCGTGGTCCAGTCATAGCGGCCGTCTTCGTCGGCGATGAAGCCGTCCAGCGAGGTGTTCGCCCAATAGATGAGTTTGGTCATGGCACGTAGGCTTAGCCGGCCGGGCTGACAGTCGTGGCCGGGTGCACGATGGCGGCCAGCCCGGCCGAGCACCTCGGTGGCCTCTTCGATGGGGCGCTGCCACACCCGGCGGCCGATGGTGATGCCGCGTGCCCCGGCCGCGATCGCGTCCGCGACCAGGGTGCACAGCTCATCCGTCCCGCCGCCGGCCGCCCAGGATCACCAGCGGTACGCCAAGCTCCGTGCACCAGGCGCTGAGCAGCTCTGGGTCGCCCGGGTACATCACCTTGATGATGTCCGCCCCCAGCTCGGCGGCCATCCGGCCGCCATCCCCCTCGATGGTGGCCGCGTCCGGCGGGCGGGGCGCGGCCAGGCAGACCGGCTCGACCATGACGGGCAGGCCGTACTGCTCGGCTTCGCCGATCACGGTGGCGACGAGTTCGGCACAGGCGGCCCGCTCCCCGGCCGCGGTGTCCCACGGCATCAGCACCTTGACCCCGTCCACGCCCAGCGCGGCGGCCCGGGCTACCGACGTGATCAGGACATGCCGGGCGGCCGGGGCGCCGCGCCAGTACGAATCGACGGTGAGCAGCCGGGCCGGGGCGGTCCGGTGCGCGAACAGCGCGGCGGTCCGTTCGGCCACCCGCGGGCCGAGCAGGAACCCGTCGCAGGCCAGCGGCAGGAACCGGGCCACCATCGCCACCGGGTCCTCCAGCCCGGCCACCCGGCCGAGCATCGTGCCGTGATCCACCGGCAGGATGACCGCGCGGCCGTCGGCGGCGAACAGCCGGCCAAGCCGGAACTCCTTACCCGCGGAGGCGGCGGTGCGGACGGGAACAGGGCCACTGGCCGGGCTAATAGCGTTCATCACAATACTTCCTGTCCTGATGGGTCAGCCTGGCTGAGGCCGGCTGGTGCGCCGAGCGGGGGTGGCGGGAACGCGCTGGCCGCGGGGTACACCCCCGCGGCCAGGCCGGCCAGCAGCGCGGCGCCCCGGATGCCGGCCTCGGCGATATCCGGGTACACCGGGCTGGGGAAGCAGGCCGCCTTCAGCCGCGCAGCACCGGGTTGGCCGCCCAGCCACCGCTGATCCGCACCTCGGCGATCGGCCCGCCGAGCCGCTGCAGCCGGTCCAGGCTCTGCGCGACCCGGCGCACGCTGGCCGCCAGCGCGTCGTGCCACTGGCGGGCCGCGGCCGGCAGGTCCGCGGCGCTGCCGCCCGCGTCGAGCATGGCCAGCACCGGTTCGTCCAGCTGGGTGCGGCCGTGCGCGGCGGGCGCGCCGAGCCGTTCCAGCAGCGGGATGAAGTCGATGCCCAGCCGGAGCCCGGACAGCAGGCAGTAGTGCCCGGGCAGCACATGCCAGCCGGTCGAGATGCCGTCCGGGATGCCTGCCGACGGGTCCACTCCGGCATCCACGGCCAGCGGGCGGATCAGTGCCTCGGCCGTGCCGCACGAGTCGGTGGCCTGCCGGCTGTCCGTCACCCCGCTGCCCACCGAGGCCACCACGTGGTCGTGGCCCGCCACGGTGAGGACCGCGCCGGCCAGCTGGCCCAGCCCGGCCGCGGTCCCGCTGACCTGGCCCCAGGAGGACCCGGCCGCCCGGATCTCCGGGAAGATCGAGCCTGGCGCAGCCCGGCCCAGCCGATCGCATCAGGCCACCAGGCCCGCTGCACCACCGACAGCGCGCCGGTCCGCGAGGCCAGCGACGCCTCGGCCGCGGCCGACCCGCCCAGCCCGTAGACGACCCATTCCGCCACGCTGAGCGCCTGCCTGGCCTGGCCCAGCGCCGGATACCGGCGGGCCAGCCAGCGCAGCGTGGCGATGGTGGGGATCTGGCCCGGGGTCAGGCCGGTCCGCTGGCCGATCTCAGCCGCCGAGAGATCGGCCGCCATCTGCCGGTGCTCAGCCACGGCCCGCCGGTCGAACCAGGCGACCGCGGGACCGGTCGCCCGGCCCTCCGCGTCGAGCAGGATCGCGGTCTCCGCCATGCTGGTCACCCCGACGCCGAGGATCTCACCGGGCGGCGCCGCGGCCAGCAACTCGGCCAGCACCTGCCGGACGGAGCGCAGGAAGTCATCCGGATCGGCTTCCGCACCAGTGGCCAGGCGGCGCCACCGGGTGGCCACCGAAGCGTGGCCACGCTCGTGCCCGGCCACGTCCACCAGGCCAGCCTTGATCCTGGTCGTCCCGACGTCGATGCCGGCCAGCAGGGCGCGGGAGGCGTTCACCGGCTCGGCTGGCCGGCCCTGTCCCACGGCTGGGCCCGCCCGGACATGGCCGCGATGGACTGCTCCAGCCACGGCGGCCGACGGTGGCCAGGAATTCCTTCCGGGCCGCACCGGTCATGGCCACCGCTTCCTGCCAGTAGACCCGGCCCGCGATGAAGCCGGACGCCCCGCCGTGGTCACAGGACGTGGCCACCGCCTCGAGGAAAGCCGGGAACGGCATGCCTGCGGACAGCATGGCCCACGGCACGGTGACCGCGCCGGCCACCGCCGCACAGCCCCTTGCGTCCACCGGGTATTCCAGCTTGAGCAGGTCGGGCCGGGTTTCGGTGAGGATGCGGGCCGACTCGGCGATCAGGTCGGCGCGGCGGCGGTCCGGCAGCGGCTCCTCGCCGGGCAGCCGGTACAGCAGCGTCTCGACCACGGACGGGACGCCGGCCGCCGCGCAGTCGTCCACCACGGCCGCCGCGACCTGCACCACCTCCGCCACCAGATCAGGCTCCCCGGGCCGGCGCGGCCGGTCCGGGCGCAGCTGGACCAGCAGCTTGACCGCGTCCCCGCCCATGTCGCGGACCCAGGACGCGGTACGTTCCGGGTCCCGGCGGGCCCGGGGCTCGCCCGCCCAGCTGTCCCGCTCGGCCGGCTCGACCGCGACCAGGGTGGCGCAGCCAGCCGCCATGACACCCGCCTCGCGCACGGCCGGCACACCGAATTCGGGGTCCAGCAGCAGCGCGCTGGCCGCCGGGCTCAGCGCCTCGACGACGTCGGCCTTGAACGAGCGGAGCTCGCCCGGGTCGGTGGGCCGGCCGACCGCGGTGAGCATCCGCCGTAGCGTGTTGCGCTGGTCCATGGCCACGATGGCCAGCGTGCCGTCGTCGCCGGCCACGGTGGCCAGGCGGCCCGGGTAGCGGCCGTCGGGTGGGTGTCGGTCACCAGGGTTCTCCTCAGGGGTCGTGCGGGCACGGGATCTCACCGGATCCCCGGACGATGAAGGTGGTCGGCAGCACCACCCGGCGGGGCCCGGATTCCTCGCCCGCGATCCGGTCCAGCAGCAGCTCGAACGCCTGGCGGCCCATCAGCTCGGGGGACTGCGTAACCACGGTGATGGCCGGGTCGAGCGAGTCGGCCACCGGGAAGTCGTCGATGCTCACCATGGCCACGTCGGTGCGCCCGGTCCGGTGCAGTTCGCGCGCCGTGGCCACGCCGGCCAGCAGGTTGCCGCACAGCACCGCGGTGGGCGGGTCCGGATCGGCCAGCAACCGGCTGAGCAGAAGATCACCGTCCACGGCCGGATGACGCTGGGAGGCGAGATCGCGCGACACCACCAGCCCGGGATCGAACGCCAGGCCGTGCTCCTCGAGTGCGGCCCGGTAGCCGCCCAGCCGGGCGCCCACCGCGTACTTGTCCACCTCGGTGCCCACGAACGCGATGCGGCGGTGCCCGTGGCTGGCCAGGTGGCTGGCCGCGGTGTGCCCGGTGGCCGCGTTGTCGATCATGACGACATCGGCGTCCAGGTTCTCCGGCGGCCGGTCGGCGAACACCACCGGCACGTTCTCCGGCCGGTTCAGCAGCGGCTCGGTCCCGTAGCTGAGGTGGCACGGCACGATGATGAGCCCGCGGACCGACCGGTTGAGCAGGCCGCGAACCGCCGCCCGTTCCTGGTCCGGGGTCTCCCCCGCACTGGCCACCAGCAGGAACAGGCCTTCCTCACGGGCCGCCTCTTCGACCGCCTCGGTGACCGAGGCGAAGAACGGGTCGCCGATCGACTCGATGATCAGGCCCACCGCGTCGTCCCGGCCGATCCGGAGCGAGCGGGCGTTCGGGTTGGCCTGGTAGCCGAGTTCCTCGATGGCCCGGCGAACCCGCTCCGCGGTGTCCGCCGCGACATAACTGTCCCCGTTGGTCACCCGGGACACGGTCTTGATGCTCACCTGGGCCAGCCGGGCGACGTCATGGATGGTCGGCTTGGCCATCAGCGCACCCCCGGGGCCTGGCCGGCCAGGTCGGCCACCCGCGCCACGTTGACGCCGCCGGCCAGCTCCTGCTCGCACGACGCGGAGGCCACCGCGATCGCGTAGCCGACCGCGGCCGGCCAGTCCTGGCCGTCCTCCAGCGCGTGCACCAGGCCACCGACCAGGGCATCGCCCGCGCCGATCGGGCTGACCACGGTGACCTTGGGGGCCGGGCAGAACACCGTCCGGCCCGCATCGCTGAACGCGGCACCGTGACTGCCCGCGCTCACGATGGCCCGCGCCGCCCCCCGGGCGACCAGGCCGCGGGCGGCGTCGGCGGCGCGCAGCGCTACGTCGGCGCCGTCCGGCTCGACCCCCTCCACGGACGGGCCGTGCAGCAGCGATTCGGCCTCGGACAGGTTGGGGCTGACCATATCCGGGTGGGCCGGCAGGGCCGCCGCCAGCGCCTGGCCGGCCGCATCGACGAAGGTGCGCAGCCCGGCCCGCTGGCCGATGGCCACGATCTGGGCGTAGGCATCCGTGGGCGACCCAGGTGGCAGGCTCCCCGAGCACACCAGGCTCTGCTGGCCCGGGGCCCGCCGTTCGACCTCGGCCAGCAGCCGCGACCACTCCCCCGCCCCGCGCGGCGGGCCCGGCTCGTTGAGCACGGTGACCCGTCCTGAGCCTTCGAGCAGGATGGACGCGGCCCGGGCGGTGCCGGGTACCGGGACGCCGGCCAGCTCGGCCTGCTCGGCCGCGGCCAGCTGGCGGAGCTGAGCCGCGCTGTCCGCCGGGAGGAAGGTGACGACGACGGCCCGGTGGCCGAAGGCCCGGCCGATCCGGGCCACGTTGACGCCCTTGCCACCCAGCGTGGTCACCGCCGTCCCGGTCCGGTGCACGCTGCCCGGGACCAGGACACTGAGCGGGATGGTCCGGTCAGTGGCGATGTTGGGATTGACGATCAGCATGCTGACCAGCATGAACGCAGGCCCGCGGCCGACCGGGACCGGGGGACGGCTGACGCCCCCGGCCTGGCCGCGACCGCTGCCCCGCCGCTGTGGCGGGATGGGCTGCAGACCACGGGCTGTGTGCTCCCGCCGGTCAGCCCGAGAAGGAGGACAGGTAGAAGTACTTCGAGATGCTCGGGTCCGACGCGTTCGCGGTGGTCGCGACCACGTTCTTGACCAGGGTGTTCTTCGGGATCGCCGAGGTCTTGCCGGTCAGCTTGTCGTAGGCGTACTGCACCGCGTCCGCGCCTTCCACCGCGGGCTGCTGGATGACCAGGATGTTGATGACACCCTTCTTGAGCAGGTTGACCTCGGCGGGCTCGGCGTCGTAACCGGCCACGAAGACCTTGCCCTTCTTGCCCGCGGCGTCCACCGCCGTGCCCGCGCCCTGGGCGCCGTACAGGTTGGTGCCGAACACCCCGACCAGGCCGGGGTGGCTCAGGATCAGGTTGCGCACCTGGCTCTCGGCCGTGGTGGCGCTGTCGTTGTTGTACTCGGTCGCCACCACCTTCATGTTCGGGTACTTCTTCATCTCGGCCAGGAAGCCCGCCTGCCGCGGCATCGGTGGTCGAGATGCCGGGCGTGACGTTGTCCACCGCGACCTCGCCCTTGTCGTGCGCCAGTTTCGCGATGGTGTCCGCCGCGGCCGCGCCGCCCTGCGCGTTGTTCGAGGTGATGGCGCTGGTGCAGCATCGGCTGGTGTCGTTGATGGTGGTGTCCACCGCGATGACCGGGATGCCCGCGTTGACGAACTTCTGGATCGGCGCCTGCAGCGCCTTGACATCGGTCGGCGCGATGAGCAGCGCGTCGGGGTGCTTGGCCAGCAGTGAAGTTGCACCACCGGGAGCTGCGTGGTCGGGCTGAACTGGGTGCCGCCCTGCCAGGTGGAGCGTCACCCCGAGCTTCTTGGCTTCGGCGGCGGCTCCCGCGTGCATGGTGATGTAGAACGGGTCCGTGGTGAGCCCGGGCACCAGCGCGATCGTGTAGTGCTTGCCCGACGACCCGGAAGAGCCCGATGAGCCGCTGTTCGATGAGCTTCCGCAGCCCGCGGCGGCCAGCGCCGCGGCGGCCACCCCGGCGATGCACGCGGTGCCTCGTCTGGCCATCTGCCGCCGGTGTACCTGCGACTGCCCGGGGCGCGGCCCGGGGAACCATTCCGCATGACACTCTCCTTCAATTAGTTTGCCGACGCCGCTCTGCGCGGTTGCCTGTGCTGGGCCGCGCCACCCGCCGCGCAGCGCCCTGCGCTGAGCGCCCTGGCTAGGTGGGCGGGGCTTCGTCCGCGTCAATCTGTGCCTGCTTTGGTGCGCACCCGGTCCACGGCCACGGCCGCGATGACCACCCCGCCGATGGCGACCTGCTGCCAGAACGGGGCGATGTTGGCCAGGACCAGGCCGGTGGTCAGCACGGACAGGATGGCCGTGCCGATGACGGTGCCGAAGATGGTGCCCCCGGCCACCGAAGATGCTGGCGCCGCCGATCACCACGGCGGCGATGGCGTACAGTTCGTCGTTCGCCCCGGCCAGCGACGAGGCGGAGGAGAAGTTCGCGGTCACCATCAGGCCGGCGATGCTGGCCAGGAAGCCGGAGATCCCGTACACGATGACCAGGTGGCGGTCCACCCGGATACCGGACCGCCTGGTGCCGGTCTCGTTGGATCCGATGGCGTAGGTGCGCACGCCGAACCGGGTCCGGGCCAGGATCAGCCCGAAGACGAGCGCGATGACCAGCGCGATCAGGACCGGGTAGGGCAGCCAGCCGGACAGCAGGCTGTCGTTGCCCAGGTTGGCGATGAACGGCGGCAGGTTGGTGACCTCCCCGCCGTTGTTGAGCAGGTCGGTGGCGCCGGTGACCGCGGTCAGCGTGCCCAGCGTGACGATGAACGGCGGCAGCTTGACCCGGGTAATGATCAGGCCGTTGAGCACGCCGATGGCCGTGCCGGTACCGATCATCACGGCGATCCCGGCGAGCGACGTCAGCGCGCCGGAACTGTGCCCGGTGAGCATGTTGTTCATCAGCACCGCGCCGGCCATCGCGCTGAACCCGAGGATGGCGCCGTCGGACAGATCGATGCCGGCGGTGATGATGACGAATGTCTGCCCCACCGCCAGGATCAGGTATTCGACGGCGTAGCTGGAGGTGGACAGCCAGGCCGCCTTGGTGAACAGCTCGGGGGACAGTACGCCGAAGATGACGACCAGGATGATCAGCACGCCGAGGGTCCACAGCGGGCCGAGCCGCTCCATGATGCGCTGGAACGCGGGCACGTCCTCGCGTGCGGGCGGCTCCGCCTGGACCACGTCGGTCGCCGGGGCGGCCATCAGCCGGCCTTCCTGTTCGAGGCAACGGCCGAGCCGGTGATCCAGCCGACGATGTCGTCGATCTCGGTGTCCTTGGGCCGCAGATCAGCCACTGTGGTGCCGTGCAGCAGCACCACAATGCGGTCGCAGATGGCGTGCACCTGCTGCAGGTTGTGGCTGATCAGCAACACCGGCAGGCCCTGCCCGGCCACGGTCTGGATGAGCTCGCCCACCCGGGCCTGCTGCTCGACGCCGAGCGCCGCGGTCGGCTCGTCCATCAGCACCACCCGCGAGCCCCAGGCCACCGCCCGGCTCACCGCGACCGCCTGCCGCTGGCCGCCGGACAGGCGGCCGACCCGGCTGCCCACCGATGCGATCCTGATCCGGGTCCGCTCCAGGTCCTCGGCCGTCTGGGCCATCATCGTCTTGCGGTCCAGCCAGCCCAGCCAGCCGAGCGGCCCGGATACCACCTTTTCCCGGCCGAGGAACATATTGGCCCAGATGCTCAGGTCCGGGGCCAGGGCCAGGTCCTGGTAGACGGTCTCGATCCCGGCCGCCCGGGCCTCGATCGGGGACCGGAAGCTGACCGGCTTGCCGTCCAGCAGGATCGACCCCGATGTCGGTTGCAAGGCGCCCGCGATGAGGTTGACCAGGGTTGACTTACCGGCCCCGTTGTCCCCCACCAGCCCGACGATCTCTCCCGCGTGCAGCTTCATGTTCACGTCGCGCAGCGCATGCACGCTGCCATAGCGCTTGGCCAGACTGCGCACCTCGACCCGGGGTGTCTCCTCGGGGGCCGGGCTGCTGCCGGGCGCTGGTTCGTCTGCAGTCATGTGGCACCCACTCTCGGCACGCCGATCTGACAACGTTGTCAGACAACGTTGTCAGGATAAAACCATGACAAATGACAGTAGTTCTGTTGTTTTGCGGTTAACAAGGTTTCCGGTAAGTTAACACCGCATTAATTGGCTGTCAAGGATCTTCCCGCCGGGACACAGAGCAGGAGGCACAGTTGTTCGTCTTGGGCCCCAACCAGCTGCAACGGTTCTACCAGGGTGGCGCGGAGATCGCGGGTTTCCGCGGGCTCGGTGCGGCGGCTGACGGCCCGGAGGACTGGGTCGCGTCGGTGACGACGGCGTTCGGCGAGCAGCGGGCCGGTCTCAGCCCGCTGCCCGACGGCCGCACGCTGGCCGAAGCCATCGCGGAGCAGCCCGAATGGTTCCTCGGTGCGGAGCACGTCGCGGCGTACGGCACCGACACCGGCCTGCTGGTCAAGCTGCTCGACGCCGGCCAGCGGCTGCCCGTGCACTGCCACCCGGACCAGGCCTACAGCCGGGCCCACCTGGGCTGCTCGCACGGCAAGACGGAAGCCTGGATCGTGCTCACCACCAGCGGCGAAGATGCCTGCGTCTACCTGGGCTTCCGCGACGACATCCCGGCCGGCGTGCTGGCCGCTGGGTGGCCAGCCAGGACGTGCCCGCACTGGTCGGCGCGCTGCACCGGGTCCCGGTCGCCCCCGGGGACAGCGTGCTGGTGCCGGCCGGCACCCCGCATGCCATCGGCCCCGGTGTGTTCCTGGCCGAACTGCAGGAACCGACCGACCTGTCCATCCTGCTGGAGTGGCGTGGCTTCCTGGACGACGGCACCGAAGCTGGCAGTCTCGGCCTGGGCTACCCGACTGTGCTCGCGGCCGTGGACCGCACCGGGTGGAGCCCGCACCGGCTGGCCGGGGTGTGCCGGCGGGCGGAATCACCTGTCCCGGGTGGCGGCATCACCCGGCTGCTCCCGCCCGCCGCCGACCCGTTCTTCCGGGCCGAACTGCTCCGGCCGGACGGACATCTCGCGGTGCCGGCCGGCTACGCGGTGTGGATCGTGGCCGGCGGCGCCGGGACCCTGGCCACCGAGCACGGCGGCACGCTGCCGCTGCGCCGCGGCATGACCGTGCTCGTCCCCTATGCCGACGGGCGGCCCAGCTCACCGGCGACGTCCAGGTCATCCGCTGCCTGCCGCCCAGCGGAGCGGTCAGTACGCCCGGCCGAAGATGAGCCGTTTCCGGTACGCGGAGGGCAAACCGCACCGAACGCACCGGCCTTCCTCGGCCGGGCCCTCGGTGGGGATACAGCGCGGCGTGGCCGTGGTCGCGGCCTTGATGTCGTCCTCGCACTCCTGGGTGCCGCAGTGCAGCGCGAGCGCCCAGCCGGTCTTCACCGCCTCGGCGAACTCCGCCCAGGAGTTCACGGTGCGGGTGCGCGAGTCCCTGAACTCGGTAGCCCGCCGCAGCAGCAGGCTCTGGAACGCCGCGAGCTCGGCTTGCAGCCGGGCGGGCACCGAGTCGAGCGAGACCGGCGTCTTGCCCTGCGCCGAGCCGGGTGTGACATCAGTGCGGAGCCGCCGGCCAGATCCCGGGGGCCGAGCTCCAGCCGGATCGGGACGCCGCGCATCTCCCAGTCGTTGAACTTGAAGCCGGGAGAGAGCTGCGGCCGGTCGTCCACGTGCGTCGCGGATACCGGCGTTATGCAGCCGGGCCGCCAGCTCCCGGGCGGGCGGCAGCACCTGGCCGGCCTGCTCGCCGCGGCCGATCGGGACGATCACCACCTGGTAAGGGGCGAGCAGCGGCGGCAGGATCAGGCCCTTGTCGTCCCCATGCGTCATGATCACTCCGCCGATCATGCGCGTGGTCATGCCCCACGAGGTGGTGTGGCATAGCTCCAGCTCGCCGCTCTCCGCCGCGTACTGGATGTTGAAGACCCGGGCGAAGTTCGTGCCCATGTAGTGCGACGTGCCGGCCTGCAGGGCCCGCCCGTCGCGCATCATCGCCTCGAGCGTGTAGGTCCGTCTGGCGCCGGGGAACCGCTCGCCTGGCGTCTTCTCCCCGGTAATGACCGGCATGGCCGCGACGTCCCTGGCACACATGGGCGTAGAGGTCGAGCGACAGCAGGGTCTCCCGCATCGCGTCCGCCTCATCCACGTGCGCGGTGTGACCCTCCTGCCACAGGAACTCGGTGGTGCGCAGGAACATCCGCGGCCGCATCTCCCAGCGGACCACGTTCGCCCACTGGTTCAGCAGCAGCGGCAGATCCCGGTGCGAGCTGATCCACTTGGCCATCATCTCGCCGATGACCGTCTCCGAAGTCGGCCGGACGACCAGCGGCTCCTCCAGCTCCTTGCCGCCGGCGTGGGTGACGACCGCGAGCTCCGGCGCGAAGCCCTCGATGTGCTCGGCCTCGCGCTGCAGGTAGCTCTCCGGGATCAGCAGCGGGAAGTAGGCGTTGACGTGACCGGTCTCCTTGATCCGCCGGTCCATGTCGGCCTGCAGCAGCTCCCAGATCCGGTACCCGTAGGGGCGGATCACCATCGTGCCCCGGACCGGGCCACGGTCGACCAGCTCAGCCTTGAAGACGACTTCGTTGTACCAGGCGGAGAAGTCCTGGCTCTGCGGGGTCACTCCGCGTTCAGCGCGCGCCACACGCAGAGGCTACGGCATCGCCCGGCGAGTCTCCCGTGGTTTTCTGCCCGCTGGGCGCGGGTGGCGAGCTCGGCGTGGGCTCACGCGCTCAGTCTCGGGGCCGGTGCGGGCGCCGCTGTCGCCCCGTCGTCGTCCAGGAAGCCGCCGGACTGGTGGCGCCAGAGCCTGGCGTAGGTTCCGTTGAGGCGGAGCAGTTCCTCGTGCGTGCCCTTCTCGACGATCCGGCCGTGGTCGAGCACGACCAGCTGGTCCATGCGCGCGACCGTGCTCAGCCGATGCGCGACCACCAGTGCGGTCCGGCCCTCCATGAGCCGCCACAACGCCTGCTGGACCAGGATTTCGCTCTCCGAGTCCAGCGCGCTGGTCGCCTCGTCGAGCAGCAGGATCGGCGCGTCACGCAGGATGGCCCGGGCCAGGGCGACTCGCTGCTGCTGCCCGCCGGACAGCTTCACGCCGCGCTCGCCCACCATCGTGTCGAATCCGTCCGGCAGGGTATCGGCGAACTCTGTCACGTGCGCCGCCTGCGCCGCCTGCTGGATCTCCGCGTCGGTCGCGTGCGGGCGCGCGAACGCGATGTTGTCGCGCAGCGTCCGGTGGAACATCGCGGGAACCTGCGGCACGTAGGCGATCAGGCCGCGCAGGTCCGACTGGCGCAGCTTGCTGATGTCCTGGCCGCCGATCAGGATCCGGCCCTCCTCGACGTCCATCATCCGCAGCAGCAGGCGGGTCAGCGTGGTCTTGCCGCCGCCCGACCGGCCGACCAGACCGAGCCTGGTCCCGTGCGGCACAGCCAGGTCGAGGCCGGTGAACAACGGCAGGGTGCCCGCGTGCGCGAACGTCACGTGCTCGAAGCGGACGTCGCTCGCCTTCGGCCGCAGCGGCTCGGGCTCGGCCGGGTCGATCACGGTCGGTGGCGTGAGCAGCAGCTCGGTGAACTGCGCGGCCTCAGTCAGCGAGCTCTCCAGCGAGCGGTAGATCTGGTTGAACTCGAACATGATCCGCGTCGCGTTGGAGTAGTAGGTGAACGCCACGATGATCGCCTCGATTCCGTGCTTGCCCCCGCCGAGTGCGACCGCGAGCAGCAGACCGAGCACGTTGGTCAGCACGGACATCGGCGCGACCAGCGCGTCGATGCGCAGGTTCGCGTAGTCCCATGACCGCAGCGACTTCCGCCGCTGGTCGGCGACGCGCGACCGGTGCTCGGCGGCTTCCCGGTCCTCGGCCGCGAACGCGCGGATCGTGTCCATGTTCAGCAGACTGTCGGCGACGTGCCCGGACACGCGGGCGATCGCTTCCTCGCGCTGGTCGACGAGCCTCTGCCGACGGCGGATCAGCGGTGCGATGCCGGCGCCGGTGAGCGCGATCAGGCCGATGAGCCCGGCGACGAGCAACGGGTCGTAGCGCCACAGCACCACCGACGCGAACACGAGCGGCACCAGGCTGCCGACGATGTTGAACACCAGATTGTCGGCGAAGTCCTCGAACCGGGCAGCGAAGCTCAGCACCCGCTTGGTCAGCGAACCGGCGAAGTTGTCGTGGAAGAACGCCGCGTCCTTCGCCAGCAGCTCGTCCATGCCGATCACGTAGAGGTTCTCGATTCCGTGACCGTCGAGGCGGTTCAGGCAGTGGATGCCGATCCGCCACAAGAATCTCGGCGAAAAGCAGCACGCCGGCGAAGGCGAGCACATACGACAGCGCCGCGCCGACGCCGACGGACCCATGGCTGACAAGGCGGCCGACCAGCTGCGCCACGATCAGCGGCGCGACGTAGTAGATGCACGTGTTTCCCAGCGCGGGCAGCAGCATCGCCGGCACCGTGAAGCGCCGGAGCCGGGCCATCTGGCGGCCGTAGTAGCGCAGCGCGAGCAGCACCGCCCGTTTCCGGGGCGGTGAGCCGCGACTCTTGTTCCGGTGCAGTCATCTGGTCCCATTCCGAGCAGCCAGCCTGGCCATGCTGCCTGACAGGGAACCTTTACCGCGACTGATTTTCCGGCCGCCGCAGCATCACATGGGTGGGTGTGTGGTGCCCAGCCTCAAGACATCGAGCCAGTGTGGGGCTGTGGGTGGGGCGGGTGGGGCTCGAACAGTGGGCGGGTGGTGCCGGTCGCTGCCGCTTGTCATTGATCACTGCGGTTGGTGTCGCCGTCGCTGTCAACTCGGCGTAGACCGTCCCCCATCTTCACGTAGGGCGATACCGATAATAATCACGATGAGACCTAACCGGCGGGCACGGCTGGAACGGAAGCGTGCACTCGGCTGGGCCGGGACCGCGGGCCGCGGTGACGTGGCTGTTGTCCGCTGACGCGACTGGCTGCGGTTGAAGTATTTCCGGTGTTCCGGCTAGCAGGTAGGTGGAGTTGGGTATGCCTGCGGCAGGGACATCAGCCGTCACAGCGGAGATCTTCGGTAAAAGCTGACAAGGAGGCCAAGGTAATGGCTAGCACCTCCGGCCAGGAAGAGTTCCTGGCCGTCATTCGTAAGAGCCAGGAGGCCGTGATCGCCGTGGTCAGGACCTTGGCCGAATCCATCAGGACAGCCGGTCCCAAGCCGCCGTCAGTCAGTGTGCCCTTCGCGGACAAGCTGCCCAGGCCAGAGGGCGCCGTGGCCAGCGCCCACGACTTCGCCGGGCAGCTGCTTGCCAGCCAGCGGAAGTTCACCGAGGACCTGCTGAAGGCGAAGCCAGAGGGCGCCGTGGCCAGCACCTACGACTTCGCCGAGCAGCTGCTTGCCAGCCAGCAGAAGTTCGCCGAGGACCTGCTGAAGGCGGCGGCGCCACTGATGCCTGGCCGCGCCGAGAGCGCGCCGGAGACCGAGACCTACAAGCCAGGCCAGGTCGTTCCTCGCGACGGGACCGTCGAATGCACGCGGCACCACGATGTCCAAGACCACGTGAAAGCCGGTACCCGATTCGCACCGTGCAGTCATCACCATGAGCATAGCGAGGGCTGTACCTGGCAATACGTCTAGGGCCTGGCAGAACTCGATGCGGCGCACCGTCCCCAGTGCGCAATCGCTCCTGGTTCTGGGCAGGCTCGGCTCTGCCGCCGCCCCCGTCATCGTCTGGAGCGCCAACGCCCGAACGCCCTGCTGCGACCGTGTCTGCCGCCCACACCACAGCGGACAGGAGGCCAGCTAATAAAGAGTCTTCACGCGCAGCTTTTTGATGCGAATTTGATGCGGTTGCTGTCAGGCAGCGTGGCCCAGTGGTCTCGATGGTTCAGGCCGCCGGAGCCAGGAGGGTGCCTCGATCGACCCTGGACTCGTCACGGTTGCCGTAGCGCTCGCGCAGCGCTCGCCAGGCCTCCAGGCTCTCCGGGCGCATCTGCTGGCCGTCATACAGGTCGTGTACGTAGCAGGAGAGCACCGTCTCCCCGCCCGGGCCGAGGAATTGCACGGTCAAGACCTCCCGCCCGGGGAACGAGGGGAACGGGTAGGGCTCGCGCACGAACCGGACGCCGGTGATCTCATCGACCCGCACGTCCATCGTCCAGCTCGCCGTGTCGTCGCCGAGGTTGACGTGCCACCAGCGCCGGTCGGCCGGTCCGCGGAACAGCGGCGTTGTCACGCCGGTGAGGTGCGCGGTCCACCATCCGACGCCGAAGACAAAGACCAGCAGCCCGGATCCCGATAGCTCGGCGATCAGGCGTTCTAGTTCGCTGGCGGGTTCGCTGAAATCTGCGACTTTGCTCATCTCCCGCTCCTCCACCCGAGTCGGTGCCGTTAGTGCGTGGGAACACGACGCCACGCAGAATCGATACCCCAGCGTCCTGCCGGGTGTCCGGAATGGACGCCATAGTCCCGGGTCTGGCGGAGCAGAGGCGGAGCAAGCGCTTCTGAAGTGGTGGGGTACTCTCGATCACCAACGAGATCGTGATCCTAAGCGCTGGGCCGCCTGCGGGGCGGCTAGCCTCTCGGTCGTTGCCCGACGCGAAAGAACGCCAGCGCGACAGGCGATCTGATCGGGGGCGGGACATGACCATCCTGACGGCACCAGCAGGCACGCTGACCGATGGCGTGGTCGAGCTCCGGCTGCCTTCACCGGACGCCGGCGACATTGCGACGATAAACCAGTATGTCGAGGATGATCAGCTCGACGGTGGGTGGCTCCCGGATGTTCCGCTGATGTCTGGGGAGCGGCTTGTCAAGGACTGGCTGGATTGCTGGAATGGCCGCGGGGGTAGCGCCACTTTCACTTTCGTGGTGACCGTCCCCGACGAACCGCGATTCATCGGCGTCGTTGGCATCGCCGAGCGTGATGACGGAGCTTTCGGGCTGTCTTATGGAACGGCCCCGGACTGGCGGGGACGGGGACTGGCTAGCCGGGCTACCCGGCTGGCTGCGCAGTGGGTGGCCAAGCAGCCCAGTGTCCACACTGTAGAAGTGCTAATCGACGAAGGTCAGAGGGCCAGCGAACGAGTGGCGGTGAATGCTGGCTTCGTCCTGGCCGACGCGATACCCCGGTCCGACCCTGATACCGGGGAGACCGTTCAACTGCGATACATCATGGACCGGCCCGCGGCGGCCAAATCGTCGTGAATGAGAGAACCAAAAATTAGTTGTGAGCGGCCGCACCGTGCAGGGGATTCGAACCACCGGCCCTTGCTTGTAAGGTACGTCCACGTTGTCGGAAACCATCGCTGGCCTGGGTGTCTGCTTGTCTCCGTACATGGCCCGGGGGGATGTCCTACGGAGTGTCAGATGGGACCAAGGCCCACTTTCAGTTGTCCGCACACAGTGCGACCCTGGGAGCGGGAGGAGATGAACGGTCGTGGCTGACGATAGGTCAAGCAAGGCATACCCTCCACGATGGGTATGGATTTACTTGCTGATTCTCGCGCTGTGCCTCCTTGTGTGGGGCATCCTCTGCGCTCTGCACGGCGGCCCTCCATGGACTCACCCTTGGTAACCGCGGGGCAACCCCAGGCCGACCGGTGCTGCGGGCGTGCAACGCCTCTCGCCGGTTACTGCTGCGGGCGGTGGTAGATCTCTGAGCGTTCCCGGTGGTGATTTTGCTGTTCCCGGACGGCAGGCTGGCGGCGCGGCGCTGGCGGTGGGTGCTGCGGGCCTATGCGGTGGCCGGGGCGCTGGCGTCGGCGGCTGTCTTTGCACCGGCGATCACCGCCGTGGCCCGTCATGACGTCCGCATCGACGCCGCCGGCAACCTGATCAGCACCGGGCGGCCGCACGGCGGGCCCCTCGCCGCGGCGGGGGTACTGGTCCCGGGCTTGATCCTGGTGATCGTGCTGTCGTTCGTGGCCCACCAGGTTCTCAGCTGGCGGCGCGCCACGGGCCAGCGGCGCCAGCAGCTGAAGTGGCTGGCCACCGGCGCCGCGGTTACCCTGGCCGTGATCGCCGTGTCGTTGGGGACCAGCTCGACCAGCGTCGTAGGAGAGATTCTCGGGATCGGGCTGGCCGCACTGCCGGTGGGCATCGGCGTGGGGATCTTGAAGTACCGCCTGTATGAGATCGACCGGATCATCAGCCGGACTCTGGCGTATGCGATCGTTACCGGGGTTCTGGTTGGGGTATACGCCGGGCTGGTGCTGCTGGCCACCCATGTGCTGGGATTCCACAGTTCGGTAGCGGTGGCCGTGTCCACGCTGGCCGCTGCGGCGCTGTTTAATCCGCTGCGGCACCGGGTGCAGCGGACGGTAGACCGCCGGTTCAACCGGGCACGGTATGACGCCGACCAGACCGTGACGGCGTTCGCAGCCCGGCTGAAAGACGCGGTTGACCTGGACTCTGTTCGCGACGACCTGGCCGCCGTCGTGGAGAAGGCTCTCGAACCGGCCCACATGTCGGTGTGGATCCGGGCTGCCGAACGGCAGTGACGCGCCACCGGCGGACCCGCTGACGCGCACGTTCTGGCCTGTCGGTTCATCCCGTCACCGTCGGCCCACCCCCCAGGGGAGCGGGCCGCGGCCGGTTCCTGCGGCACGCCTGCCTGTCCACGTGGCTGAATGGCGGCGTCTATCCCACCCAGGTAGCGGAGTGGGCGGGGCACGGCGTCGACGTGCTGCGGCTTCGAAGAGTGGGGCGGGTGGGGCTCGAACCCACGACCGACGGATTATGAGTCAGCCGGTCCCCAGGATCGCCGTCCCAGGTCAGCGCGCTGCACCCTTATTCTGCCTGGTCAGCGCGCGGACAGAGGATGCACGCGCGGACAGCCACGGACAGGGAAAACACGGACGGGTGTTCCCCCGGCGTTCCCCCATGGCGGTGCGGCATGACCGGGCCGTTCGGGACCGAGCGCGAGGCACGCGAGGCTGCGAAGGCGTCGGCCGGTGGCGCTGCGAACGGCAACCCGAACCTGAGCATGCTGCTAGACGCCTGCCTCGGTGCTGGCGTCCAGCTCGGCGCCTGGGATGCGCGGATCGTTGAATGGCTGGCTGGTTATGAGCCATCCACGTGCGCGGTGATCGCCAGCATGCTGATCAGGGCTCACCGGGCTGGGAAGGACAGGCCATGAACGGTGACCGGATGAACCGCGCCGCCACCGCGGCGGCTGTGCTCCTGGTGGCGCTCATCGCTGCCGTGATCTCGTTCGTCCACATCGAGCACCTGGCACTCACGCACGGGCAGACCGAGCTGGCCGCAGTGCTGCTGCCGGTGTCGATCGACGGCACCGTGGCCGCCGCGTCCCTGGTGATGCTCCGCGCCGCCCGGGAAGGGCTCGGCACGCCGTCCCTGGCCCGGTTCATGCTGGTGCTCGCTGTCGGTGCCACCCTCGCCGCGAACGTCGGCTACGGCCTGCCATTCGGCCTGGCTGGCGCAGCCCTGTCAGGGTGGCCTGCCGTCGCCTTCATCGGCTGCGCCGAAATGGCGATCGGCATGGTCCGCCGGTCCCGCCGCAGGCCGGCCAGCGAGCCAGCTGCGGCACAGGTTGCGCACGACGCCGAGCAGGCCGCGCCTGCGTCCGCTAGTGCGTCTGTTCCCGGCCTGCGCCAGCTGCAGCGGGACCTGCGGGTGGGCGCACCCAAGGCCAGGCAGGTGCAGGCACTGATCCGCGCGTCCCAGAACGGGCACAGCGGGGAGGTGAATCATGGCCCGCAGGCGCAGTAGCTACTACCGGCCCGTGAGCGGGCGCAGGCTCCATCGCTATCTGTGGCGCAGGCTGATCCCCTGGCCTATCCGCTGGCTGTTCGGCTGGCGCTAGTCCCAGCCCCGCAGAGCGCCCCGCCGGTATCCCAGTGCCCGGCGGGGCGCTCTTTCCCTGCCATCTAGCCAGCTGGCTGCATGTCACCGGGTCTGCCAGTTACCTGCCAACGGGCATGCGCTCATTCGTCACCCGACCGGGATTCTAGCTGCTGGCTGCGCTGTTTCGCGGTGGCGCGCAGCTCGGCGTAGCTGGCAGCGAACGCCTGCCACCAGCTGGCCGGGCCGGTCGTGCTGATCGCCCGCGCCAGCTGCTTGCCTTCCTCGGTGCGCAGCGCGTTGATGCTGGTTTCCTTCCAGGGGCCGGTGTCATGTCCCTGGGCGCCGTACTCGGCCGCCTGTAGCAGGGTTTCCAGCTTGTCCGCGTCCCGGGCCACCTGGGCTTCGAGCGTCTGCCCGGCCTCGTACTCGGTGACCAGCTGCTGGAATACCTTGGCCAGCTCATCCGGCATAGCCGCGGTCTGATGCGCAGTCACCGCCTGCGGGTCTGAGGTCGTTACGTATGCGCGGTTGTTGGACGCCTGATCGCTGATCCGGGTCTCAGCCATGTCGTGCACCAGGCACAGCGCCGCGGTATGCCCCACATCGGCGCCAGCTAGGCCGGCCAGGGCCATGCCCACCATGCCGACCCGGAACGAGTGCTCGGCCACGCTCTCGCCGTGACTGATGCCCAGCAGCAGCCAGCCTGCCCGCGGCAGCCGCTTAAGGTGCCCAGCCTCAAACAGGTACGTGGCCACCCCGGCTAGCGCATGTTCCTCGTCCGGAGCAGGTAGCGCCGCCTGGTCACGTACGTAGACACCAGCGCCGGCCCGGCTGCGTATATATCCCTCATCACGGAGGATGCCGATTGCTGAGGCCACGGTCATCTGAGCCACGCCGTAGAACCTGGCCAGCTCTGCCCTGCCCGGCAGCTGTGAGCCGGGCGCTAGCTCGCCGGACAGGATGGCCGCCCGGATTGAGGCCGCGATCTTGACCTGCAGGTGCCGCTTGTCGTCTGGGTCCAAAGGCTGCATAGCCCACCATCGTAGCTGTCTAGGCAGGTTGGCGGCAGGCAGGTGAGCAGGCAGGTTGACACGCCTGTCTGGACAGATCTAGCCTGCCAACTAGTCTGGCTGGGCAGCCTGGCTGGGCATCTGTAGACAGATTGGCTCGGGGAGGCCACCATGCCGTGCACCATCACCAGCGCGCAGCACCCGTCCGCCCGTGTATACGGAGCCGCCGGGCCTGAATTGGCCGCCGCCGTGCTCCGCGCGCTCTGCGGCAGGGCCACGGCACCCGCCGTCGCCGCCGCAGCGCACATCTTGAGTGCGGAGGTCATCACCGCCGCCTGTGAGTCCTGCTTCTGCGCCACCTCGCCCGGTGAACTGTGCAGCGAGTGCCAGGCCCGGTCTGAGCGGGCAGCCGCCCACCGGCTGGCAGCCGCCGATCTGCAGGCTGAGCACGGCCTGCTGATGCAGGCATGAACGATCCCGGCCCGGCCCTGGCCGATATCCAGCGCGAGTGGCCGCGCTGGCACACCTGGCAGGGAGTCGCCGGGCTGCTGTACGCCAGCCGCCGCAAGACCAGCCCGCCCGCTGTGCTGCGCGCCGGGGATCCGGCGGATCTGCGGGACCAGATCAAGCGCTGGGAGAGCCAGCACGAGGGAGGCAGATGATGGGTTTTCTCAGGAACCTCTTCGCAGGCGGGGTGCCAGAGCCCACCGCCGGCGTCGATTGCGACTGCACCGCCGGCTACGTGGACTACTGCAACACCTGCGAAGAGTGGGTGGATGACTGCGACTGCAGCCCGCGGCGGAAGAGGTGATACCCCGGTGACCAGGCAGGCAGAGGCAAAAAGGTACGTCGGCCGCGCCCACTACTGGCGCGAGCAGCTGGCCAGCGCAACGACCCCGGCAGAGCAGCTTATGCATGCGCACAGGTGGCTGCTCGCTCTGGTGAGACAGGCTGAGCAGTCATCTCACCGCCGGGATATCCCGTCTGGCTCGGATGTGCTCACCGGCCCCGCCGAGGATGCGCTAGCCGAGGCAGCCAGGGCGCTCGCTGGCATCTGCACGGCACTGGAGCGGCGGATCGCGCCGGGCACCCGGGGGCTGTGGTGAGCGAGCAGCACGCCGGGCCGGTTACTGGGAGTAACCCGATGCCGGTCGCCGGCAGCCCAGTCGATCTCCCCGATCTGCGCCGCCGCAGCCGCCCCGTCCCGCCGCAAGGGCCGGATTCCTCGCCCGTCAACGTGGCAGGCGTGCACGTGCGCGTGGGCACACGAGGCAAATCCCCGGGTCGAGCCAGGGACCGGCGCCCAACCCGCCGTGACGCAGCGTCACTGCCGGGCTGGCTGCGGATGGTGCTCGGGCTGGTTGGCGGGGCTGATCTGTGGTTCACCCGGCCGCGCTCACTGAGCCAGGCATGGGAACTGCATGGCCACTCGGCGCGGTACTTCGAGGCTGGGATGCTCCGGTGGCCGCGGTATCTGTGGGCCGCGGTGCATATCCCGATCGCTGGCCTGACCTACCTGCTGGTCTGGGCTACCTCCACCGTGCCCCGGGCGCTGGCGCTCGCCGGGGCGGTCGCGCTGCTGGTGTGGTGGCCGTTCTGACCGTATGGGACAGGACTCGGCAGCCGAGGCGTGATTCTGCCCAGCCGACGCGGCGTTCAGCGGCTTTCATCAGCCGATGCCGCCGGGTTGCCCCTTTTCCTGCCGTTATCCACCAGCTGCTGCGCCCTGGCCTTCGAAATGCCGAGCTGATCTGCCACATCCTGCAGCGAGTCAGCCTGACCGCTGTCGAGCATGTCTGCTGCCAGCCAGGCCCGGTAATCTGCCACTGTTCCTGCCAGCTGGCGGACAGTAGCTGCCAGCCTGGTAGCTGCCGCGAAAGCCTCGGCGGATGTGCCGGCCGCCTGGATAGCTGCCAGAGCGCTGGCGGCAGATTCCCTGATCTTCTCTGTCTCGCCAGCTGCGGCAGTGTCCTTGCGATGTGGCTGCACTGAACAAACATCGTATCCGCTCGTATAGTGCCGCTCTCAGCGCCGCGGCGCTAAATCGCATACGGCGTGTTGGGGCACATCCGGGCAAGACTGTCAGGGTTGCCGGGCACTCTGCCGGCATGAGCACATTCATAACGCTGCTGACCGGCGGTGGGCTGCTGGCGGTGGGCAGCGTCCTGACCGGATGGCAGGCGAGCCGGTACACCCGGAAGCGCGAGCAGACCGCACAGGCACACCAGATGCAGATGGCGTCCGAAGCCCGGCGGCAGGACCGGATAGAACGGGCCTACACCGAACTGGGAACCTTTCTGGCCCACCAGCAGGACTGGGCTAGGTCCGTCCATCCATTCATCGGCCCGGTCCCTGAACCGGACCCGATGCCCCGGCTGGAGGCGAACCGGATACAGGCACTGGTGATGAACCACGGCAGCCCGGAGGTGCAGGCACTGCTGGGACGGTGGGGTGAGATTGCCAGGAAGATCGAGCACGCGGGCCATGTGATCACGATGGCTGAGCAGTCGCGGAACCCCGGCGAGCTGGCCGAACAGGCACGGCGGGAACGGCTGGCGCTGGAGGACTACCGGAAAGAACTGCAGCAGGCCGCCACACGCATCTTTGACCGGATGTCGGCTGAGCTGAACGGGCAGCCAGCGCAGGGTGAGTCATGAAGGTTTCCTGGCTGCTGCGCGGCCGGACATGGCGCACGTTCCACGTCCACCGTTGCCTGGAATGCAAGCGCAGGTTCTGTGACGACGAGCCGGGCTCCTGGGCCGACTTCCGCGACGAGCAGTTCCCGGAGCTGTGCAGCACCAGCTGCCAGCGGCGCACGCGCCACGGGGGCAGCAGCCACGGGACCGGCTGCCGGTCCCGGGGGCCGTTCTGCCCCGACTGCGCGGCCAGGGTCGAAGCTGAGCTGAAAGAGCTGCGGGAGATGTACCGGGATTAGTGTTCCGGGCTGGCCTGTCAGGCGTCATCCGGGCTATCCCCGGCAGCCACCAGCACCGGCCGCAGGCGTGCCAGCTCGGCCAGGACTTCCCGCATGGATGCCGGGTCGCCGTCATTCAGGTAGCCCGCCAGGATGTCCGCCAGCACGCTGCACACTTCCCGCAGATCGGTGTGGTTGAGCAGTGCGGCCTGCGCCTCATTGTCGCTGCGCATCCTGGCCTCAACCAGCGCCAGTGCGTCCAGCACCGCATCGGTTCGGGCCATCACAGCCCTAGCTCGCTGCGCAGATCGCTCACATCGGGCGAGGCAGGATCACGCTGCCGGGCTGGCGGATCAGCCTCGCCCATCTGGTGCCGCAGGTGCGCGGACAGCTCGCCAGGGCTGCGCTCTGCGGCCTCGCGGCTGGTTAGCTGCTCAATGTCCGGCAGATCCGGCGGGCCGTACATCAGTTGCCTAGCCAGCTCTTGTCACGGGTGCTCTCGGATCCCAGGTCTGTGGACACATCTTGCAGATTCCCAGCGCCGCCGTAAGCCGCTTCGAGTGCGCTCCCGGGCGCAGCGTCAATCAGGCTGCCCCGGCGCACGTGGATTGGGAACAGCGTGTTTCCTGGCGGCCAGAGCAGGTCGATGTCGGCCAGCACCCGCCGTGGGTTGGCGCTCATCAGTTACTCACTCCGCTGGGTCCCCGGTCGTCGGTGCCCTGTACGTAAGTTCGCAGGTTGCTTGCGCCGATCGCGGTGTAAAGCGCGCCAGCTGGATCTGCATAGATCACCTGGCCCTTGATCCAGGTAGCACCGCCCGAGCTGTCGTATTCGCCAGCGCCCTGGGCGTAGCTGCCGGTACCGAAACCGTTGCTGGACGCCGTGAACGCGCCCGCCGGAACGGTGACGGTGCTGGTCAGCACGTAGCGGTTGAGCGCCATCAGTTACTCACACCAGCGCTGAAACCGTGCTGCCCGTGCACCGCGTGCCCTTGCGCCGCCACGCCAGTTATCGCGTCATCGGGATGCTGGAAGCCGTAGTACATCGGTTTGCCGTCGCCCTGGTCCTGGCTGTCGTCCAGCTCAGGCGCGGGCTCATGGGCAGCGGCGGCCGGTGGCGTCAGCGGTATGGGTTCCGGTTCCGGTTCCGGGTCCGGCTCAGGTGCCCATCCTGCGGCAGTCTGCTCAGTCAGCCACTGCTGATAGCGGGGATCCTCGCGCGGGTCGGTGGACACAGCAGCTCACCGCCCACCGATGCCGAGCAGCTGCCGCATGGCGTGATAGGTGGCCAGATCGTTGGGTCCTGCTAGCGTTTCGTCTGCCTGCATAGCCAGCTCGGTGTTCGCGTTCGCCAGCTCGACGGCGGCCCGGCCGTTGCTGAGCAGCGTGTCTCGCCAGGCGTCCATTGCTTCCGGTGTGCTGCCGATCGGCTCGCCGCGGAACGTCTCGAAGCACTCGCCAGCGTGGAATGGTGAGCTGCAGCGGCCGAACTCATCCAGCGGCCCGCAGCCATGGGTGCTGCCGTCCGGCGTGCTCAGGTCGTACATCCCGGCCGCCGCCCGGTCCAGCAGCTGCGCCATCCGGTCCTCGCTGCGTCTCGGCAACGGCACCGCGGACAGCTCGGCCGCCGCAGCCGCTCGCTGATTGGCCAGCTCGATCGAGTCGCTGACCGCAGACAGCACGTCGTAGCTGCCCTGGCCGTAGGTGTTCGCCAGCTCGGGCGGCAGGCCGGTCTCCGGGTCCAGCTCGCCGTAGTAGCCCGGGTCCGCATCATCCCAGCCGTCCGCCTCAACCTCGCCCAGCACGTCGGCCAGCTCTGCCAGCTCTTCCGGGCTCGGGTTCAGGTCGGCCAGCGTGGTGGCGCCGTCCCGGCCGTAGCCGCTCACCGCCTGGCCTTCCCCGTGCTGGCCAGCGATTCGGCTAGCGGCTTGATCACGGCGTCCGGGATGTGCGCGCACCGCGGGCAGCGAACGCCATCCGCCGGGACCACGTTGGCGGCCTGGTCCGGGTCGGCCGGGCGGTAATCACGCGGTGGGATGGGCCCGAGCCGTGCCCGTACCTCGGGTTCGTCACCGCCGTAGCGGACGCTGCCTGATTCGTCGTATCGGCCTGGGCCTGCAGCTTCCGGTGCGGCCTGTGAAGGGAGAGCACTCATGGTGCCAGTGTGACCTGTGTTCACCTAGACGGCAATTGCCCGGTTATCCTGGGACCTGTCTGGGGACTCTCTCTCGGACCCAGGCGCGGGCCGGGTGTTTACCTGACTCAGATGGGCAAGGGCCAGCCATGATCCCCTCTGCGGGGGGAGCTGGCACCTGGCACCCGGCCCATCAGTAGCTGTGTCAGTGCCCGGCTTGCTGGGTGCGCTGGGCGCGTGCCCGCTGGTTGGCGGTCATCCCGCCATAGATCGCGTACTTATCGGACGTGGCCAGCTGCATGCTCCACTCGCGGCAGCTGCAGAGAGCTGGGCACTGGCGGCAGAGGGCCAGGGCCTGCTGGCGGGTCGCGTGGTCGTAGCGGCCAGGGTGCCAGGTGTCCGGGTCATACTTGCCCGACGCGCAGAGGCCGGTCTGCATGCTGGCAGGCATCGGTGGCAGCTCGATCCGCTGCGCGTCGTGGTCCTGGTGGGCGTGCGGGTCGGTGCGCCGTCTGCGTTCCCAGGCGCCTACCTGGTCGATCACGCCGCGCTCTTCCAGCTCGCGCCGGGCCCGGTGCACGGTGTCTACGTGGCAGCCCGCCAGGCCGGCAATGATTCTGTTGGACCGCCAGGGATCGGTTAGCAGCTCGAAACGCGCCCGGTCAGCTGGGCCTGGTGACAGCGGCGGGCTGGGGTGGCCGCCAGGGACGTACATGGCGCATCTAGCCCGCTGCCCGGTTCCGCTCGCGCTTCGCCTGGATCCGCTGCGAGGTTGTCAGGCCGCCGTAGATCGTCAGGTCTGTGTCCGGCAGGGCCAGTGACCATTCCTGGCAGATGGACACCACGGGGCAGCGCTGGCAGACGCTGATGGCGGCCTGGCGCTCAGCGTGGTTGCTGGCGGACCATAGTTCCGGCCGCGGGTGGCGCGTACATAGGCCGCAGTCGGCCAGCTCAACCGGCTGCCGTGGCAATCTCGGGAAGAGGTGCCCGCTCCGGGCCAGATCGCGGCCTGCGCGCCGTCGCCGGGCCAGCGGATCTCGTGACCTGCCGCTCATGTGACTAATGATGCGGGATGTGCAGATGTTTCTGGTGTTATATCAAGCTGGACAGCCTACCGGCGGACAATGAATCCGCTGCACCCGCTCTGACCTGCACCGCTACAGGTCCCGGGGAACGCTATGGGAACAGGCCCGCGCGGGCTGTGCGCCGTCAGTCCTGGTATCTGGCGCCGCTCATCCGCCGATGCACCAGCTCGGCCACCCGGCCGCGGTCGGCCCGCTCGATCAGGTACGCGGCGGCCATCGCCGCCTTGCTGGCGTCCTCCAATGCGATGCTGGCGCGTTCACGGTCGGGCGAGTCGGCGTCGATCCACATCGACATGGCGGTCAGCGTCGCCTCGATCTGTTCCAGCTGCTCGATAGCCGCCCTGCGATCGGCCGGGCTCAGCTCACCGGCCATCGCGCTCGATCATGCCTGTGAGGCCACCGGACAGGCCGCCCTGGTGGACGGTGGCCGGTGGCTGCTGGACAGCTGGCGGGGTGCTGGGCTCAGCGCGTCGGCCAGTGCACCGCTCGCCACAGTCGTAGCCGCCGATCGTCTTGGCCAGCCAGCCCAGCGAGCGCTTGAGGCCGTATCCCAGCATGGTGTTCAGCGCGGCCCGGTAGGAAAGATGATCTCTGCAGATGAGATTGTGTGCTAGGACCCGGGCACGGCGCTGCTCGGCCTCATCAGGCGGCATCTGGGCCGGATAGAGCTTCCGGTCCCGGCCGCGGGCCACCACTACGGGCTGATGATCGTTCACGACGCCCAGTGTGCGCCAGATGGGGCGCATGTGACTAGTCGAGCAGAGGGCTAGCCAGCGCCGAAGGTTACCTAGTGGCTGAGCTGGTGCTGCGCGCGGGCCGGAGGGCCACCCGCCGAGCCCATCGCCTCACCCGTTCACGTTCGTTTCCCGCTCACCCGGCGTATCTGCTTTCTTACTCACCGGAGGATTGCGCCGATCCGTCCATCCGGTCAGGCGGCCTGCATATGGATGGACGGATGGACGGATGTAGCTGACCGATCCTCGATCCTGGGGCCTGATCCTGGACTGATCCTGTGCCTAGATTCCTAGATTCAATCCTGTTGGACTTTGGACTTATATAGGTATGGACATACAGGTCCAAATACCTCGGGTCCAACCAGGGTCCAAGCGCTGACCTGCGGGAAGTCCAGAAAGTCCCGAGCTTTGGACTTGGACTTTGGACCTGGACTTTGCATCTTCCGGGCCATCTAGGATTCCTGGCTGAATCCTGTCCTGGCCTGCCTGATGTGCCGCCGTAGATAGTCGGCAGACAGGCCCAGATGACCAGCTAGCCGCTTGGCCCTGGCCGTGTCGGACTCGCCAGGATGCAGCCCGCATGTCTTCCTGGATCTGGGCCAGCTGGGACATGGACCGTCCGGCCGCCTCAAGATCATTGATCATGCGCAGGTGCGGGAAGTTCACCGAGTAGGACCAGCGCAGCTGCCGCCTGTCGGTGTACTTGTGCTTCTCACAGGACAGCTGGCCATCGGCCATGTGGAACTCGCCGTCGAACGCGCCGCGCCACATTGAGCTGCCGCGGAACCGCCGGCCGGTGTTGTGCCCGGGGTGGCCGGTGATCAGCACGCACGCGGCCAGCTCGGTGGCCAGCCGCTTGCACCCGGCCAGGGCCGGGGCAACGCCCTTGGTCCCCTCATCGTCGGGGAGCCCGAACCCGTAGATCATGTCGAAGCAGATCAGATCCACGCCGTAGGGCTGATACTGCTCGATCAGCCAGCCCACGTCCGCCGGGCTGGCCAGTGACAGGCTGGTGTCGAGGAACGCGAGGTGCTGCCCGGCGTTCCCGATCTGCGGGTGAGCAGCGAAACGGTCGGCCAGGTCGTGGTTCCCTTCCGACAGGGCGTACAGCACGTTCTGGCCGCCAGCGGCCACCTGGCAGATCCAGTCACGGCAGAGCAGTGATTTGCCTGCCTCGGGTGGCCCGGCCAGGCCGTACACGCCCACGGTCAGCAGGCCGTCTATCACCCATCGCGGGCGGGGCTGGGCTAGCAGGGTGGCATAGCTGGTGATCTTCCGCTCACCCATGGCCACCACGCGGTCCTGTGCGTCCACATGATCCAGGGCCATGCGGCGCACGCGCTCGTCCGCAACCCGCCGGGCGAGGTCGGTCAGCCGCCCGTCAGGCCACTGGCCGCCCTGGGCCACCGTCTGCAGGCCGAGCAGATCGGTAAGTGCCTTCCGCATCTCGGCCAGCTCGCCTGTCCCGGGCACCGGGCCGGGCACTGGCACTGGCACTGGCCAGCCGTTGACTGACATCACGCCACTTCCCTCAAGACGTAGCCGGTCTGCTTGTACGGGCTGCCCGGCTTCCAGCAGTGGGCCCCGCGGTGGCCGTCAGCCGCGCCTGTGGGGCACAGGCACAGCCGCGCCCATCTGTCGGTATGGATGGGGCAAGCGCAATCCGCTGGGCTGCATAGCGAGGTGTGCGCCCCGTGCCGGTGATGCTGCCGGCAGTACCTGCACCAGATCACCAGTGAGCAGCCGTCCCGCACCGCCTCGATCACGGGCGCTGGCCCCGGGTTGTGGTGGTGCGCGCTGGGCGGCAGCTCATCCAGGGTGCGCGGCCAGTTCCAGCCCAGCCACCGCACCGGCCGGCGGGTGGTGCCGAGGAAGGCGAGCAGGTCGGCCAGGCACCCGCAGGTCCCGCCTGCGGCGCCGGGGCATGCAGCCCAGCTGCACGCAGATCAGGTCCGCGTCTGTGCCGCTCGCCGGGGTTTCAGGCATACTGGGCACTGATGGCCTCCTTTGGTGGGGCGGTCGTCACGAGAGGTGTCTCCTGTTCTCACGGATGGGGGCCCTTTCACGGACTCCCTTTGGTCAGGTCGGGTCCAGGACGGTGGGTCGGCGGGTCGCGCAGCCAGCGGCCCGCCGATCGCGTTCTAAACCGCTTCGCTGCTGCCCGGCGGCCCGGCAGCCTCCCGGCCGATCGCCGCGTGGATCAGCTCGCGGACGGCCGCGCTCCTGGTGAGCCCACGGCGGCGGGCCAGCCGGTCGAGCTGGCCTGCGTCTTCCACGGGCAGCCGCAGATGGATCTTCGGGGATTCCCCGCCGGCCGGGTCAAGCGGTTTCTGTGACATGAGGATCACGCTACCCCTTCTGTGACTGGTGGGGCAGATGCCCGGTTTGCGGATAATGGGCACGGCTGGCGGCGCGGCGGTGCGGAGAGCTGGTGCGCCGCTGGCCGCTTAGGGCTGGTGAGGCGGCGGATACGGCGGATACGTAGGCCCCTGAGCCAGCTTGAGCTGCGTGGCGTTCTGCTCGATCCTGGCTATGCAGTCGGCCAGCGACACGCGCGGCTGGCAGCCTGGGCACAGGTCCATGCTGATGGTCTCGCCGCTCCAAGGCGGCCGCGGGCCTTCCCTGGCCGGGCAGGTGATGACGAACGTCCGCCAGCCGTCCGGCAATGCGGGCTGTGAGCCGGCATTGCCTGTGCTGGCCTCGATGGTGCGGCACCGGTCGCATTCGGTTTCGTGGAACGCGGTGGTGGTGGTCCTGGCGGTCATGCCGCCACCCCGGCCTGCTCGCGCAGCCACCTGGCCGGGATTTTCCAGTCGCCAGCCCGGACCGCTGGATAGGTGCCGTCTATACAGCGGCGGCGGACGGTGCGCGGATCGCACCGCAGGATGGATGCCACCTCGGCCACGGTGGCGAAGTCGCGGCCAGCAAGATCGTCAAGGGTGATGGCCTGAACAGACACGGGACAGCCTCCCACGCTCTCACGTGGTGGCGTCCGGACTGTCTGGCCACCGGGTTGTCTGTGGGTTGTCTGGCCCGGATCTTGCTGTCTGTGTCATCGGTGAGGCCCTGATCGGGCACTCACGGACACACAATACCCGGATCTGGGCACCGTGCAAATCGCGGCACTGAGTGCAGCACTGTGCTGTAGACTGTCCGCATGACAGTGATGCACGAGCCGAGAGAACGGCGAAGTGAACGGGTGTCAGTCGGACTGACGCCCACGATGATGGCGCGGCTGAGCGCATATGCGGCCGAGCACCGCTGGACCGTGAGCACCGCGGCAGCGTTCTTGCTTGAGGATGCGCTGTCCGCAGAGGACCAGGGCAAAGACAACCAGGAGACACGATCACGGTGAAGCACTCCACACACGTCAGATGTGCGTGCCGGGGCCCGGACGGCAAGCTGCTCGGCCAGGCGTGCCCCAGGCTGTGGCGCCGGGATGGCAGCTGGACCGGCCGCCACGGCTCGGCAGGCTGGGCCGCGCGGATACCGACCAGCGCCGGCACCAAGCTGGTCAAGCGCTACGGGTACAGCTCAGTGACCGCGGCCGGTGACGGGGCACAGCACGCCGCCCAGCTGCTCGGCCTGGCCACCGACGCCATCACCCGCGCCCGGGTCGGTGACATGATCAGGGACGCCAGGCGCGGCCAGCCACTGCCCGCGGCCGAGGATGTGCGCCGCCGGCTCGGGCTCGGGCTCGATCCAGGCGAGCCGGGCATGACCGTGGCCGAATGGCTGGACAGCTGGCTGGCTGGCAAGCAGCGCACCAAGCGGGCCAGCACCGTCCGCGGCTACGAGTCGCACATCCGGGTGCACATCAGCCCAGTGATCGGTGACCTGCCGCTTGAGCGGGTGAACCCCGGGCACGTCGAGGCGGTGCTGGCCACGGTGACCGGCTCGGCGGGCACGCGGCACCGGGTGCTGGCCACCTTGCGGGCCGCGCTGAACGCAGCCGCCAGGCAGCGGCTGATCACCTGGAACCCGTGCACCTCGGTCGAGCTGGAACCGGAGAACCCACCCGAGGCACAGCGCTGGACCCCGGCGCAGGCAGCCCGGTTCATCGCCGCCACCGCTGATGACCCGCTCGGCCTGATGTACCGGATCATGATCCTGCGTGGCTGCCGCCGCGCCGAGCTGGCCGGTTTCCGGTGGGCAGGTGCCGACCTGGACCGGGGCGTGCTCACCGTGGCACGGCCGATCGTCCAGCTGGGCGGGAGGCTGGTGGAGGAAGCCAGCGCCAAGAGCCGGGCCGGTGACCGCCTGGTGTTCCTTGACGCCGAGACGGCCGGGCTGCTGCGCGAGTACCGCAAAGCCCAGCTAGCCGCCCGGCTGCGGGCCGGTGAGGTGTGGCAGGACAACGATCTGGTGTTCTGCCAGCCGGACGGGCGCCCGTGGCTGCCCGACCACATCTCGAAGCGGTTTAAGCGCCTCGCCCGGCAGGCTGGCGTGCCCGTTATCAAGCTGCATGACGGCGGCCGGCATACCGGCAACTCGCTGATGCGTGACGCCGGGGTGGATCAGGAGCTGCGGATGCGCGAGGTGGGCCACGCCGACAAGAGCATCAATGACCGCTACACGCACACGCTGATGGAGGCGCACCTGGCCGCTGCCGAGCAGACGGCTGCCCTGGTCCGCAAGGCGGGAGGTGCGTCATGATCGGCACGGGTGTTCCCCAGTTGTTCCGATCCAGCGCCACAGCAGCGCTCTCACAGCCCATCGGCAACCGCATCGCCGCAGGTCAAACGTGGTGGGGCGGGTGGGGCTCGAACCCACGACCGACGGATTATGAGTCCGCTGCTCTGACCGGCTGAGCTACCGCCCCGGATAACAGCGCCTGAACATTACAGCAGACGCTGCCGCCTCGGTGCGGCAGCGCCTGCTGTGGTGTCCGCTGCTCAGCGGGCGCTGAGCTGCATGGTCATGGCGTGCTCGACCAGCGCGATCAGCGTCGCCTTGGTGGATTTCCGGCCCCGCGCGTCGCACTGCACGACCGGGACGTTCGGGCTGACCGACAATGCCTCCTGCACGTCCTGCACACCGTGCGGGAACTCACCGTGGAAGCCGTTGATGGCCACGATGAACGGCAGGCCCGCGGTCTCGAAGTAGTCCACCGCCGGGAAGGAGTCGGCCAGCCGGCGGGTGTCCACCAGCACCACGGCGCCGATCGCGCCCTGGATCAGGTCGTCCCACATGAACCAGAACCGGTGCTGCCCAGGCGTGCCGAACAGGTAGAGGATCAGCCCAGCGTCCAGCGTGACCCGGCCGAAGTCCATGGCCACTGTGGTCGTGGTCTTGTCCGGTACCGCGGACAGGTCATCGACGCCAGCACTGGCTGATGTCATGACTGCCTCGGTGGTCAGCGGCGTGATCTCCGACACCGATCCGACGAATGTAGTCTTACCGACGCCGAAGCCACCCGCGACGACGATCTTCACCGACGTCATCGCGGCGGTATCCCCAGCCGTGCCCCGCACGGGACTAGAGCTTGCGAAGTCCACTGAGCACCCTTTCGAGCAGGTTGAGATCTGGGCGGCCATGTGCATGGTCCAGCTGGTGCACCCGGACAAGCCCTTCCACCGCCATGTCAGCCACGAGGACACGGGCTACACCCAGGGGCATCCTGAGCACAGCCGAGATCTCCGCCACTGAACGCCAATCGCGGCAGAACCCGAGGATGGCTTGGCATTCCGGGCTCAGGCTCGACAGATCCCGCGCCTCATAGTGAGACGCGGCCACCATCGCCTCGATCTGGAGCTGGTACCGGGGCTTCGTCCGGCCCCCGGTAACCGCATATGGCCGGACCAGTCCGCTCCCAGAAGGTTCGGCCCCACGTGCACGCTTTCCGCCGCCGGAGCCGGAGCCATGCTGGCCTCCCGTCGGCGGCCAGTCATCCAGGCCGGGGCCGGACAACGGTCTCTCCTGTCACTATCTGCCATCCTCCGACCGCAGCGCCCCGCGCATGTCAGGCGTTAGGGCGCGGCCAACACGCTCCACCAGGAGCGCCATCTCGTAGGCCACCAGGCCCATGTCACAGTCGGCGGAGGCGAGCACAGCCAGGCTCGATCCGTCGCTGATAGCCATCACTAGCAGCAGGCCCCGCTGCATCTCCACGACCGTCTGGGTAACTGACCCGCCTTCGAAGACCCGTGACGCGCCCTGTGTCAGGCTGGTCAACCCAGAGGTCACCGCCGCGAGCTGGTCCACGCGGTCGGCCGGGAAGCCGTTCGAGAACGCCAGGGGCAGCCCGTCTGACGAGACCACGATGGCATGCGCGACGGACGGGACCCTTTCCACGAAGTTCGTGATCAGCCAGTTCAGGTCCTGGATGGGACGGGTTAGCGGACTCACGAACCCTCCTTTCTCGGCGACCCCACCATAAGAAGCATCAGCACCTGCAGCCAAGCCACGCCACCCCTCATGTAGCACCGTCTCCCTCACCGCCACCATCTTCGTCGCTGTTCGCGGCGGCGCGTGCTTCTCGGACACCTCGCTGGAAGGCGGCAAATCGATCCCTGGTGATCGCGGCCGACCGGACCGGCGGCGCTGCGGACTGGGCGTTCGCCCCTACCGTTCCGGGCACCAGGTTGGCCTTGGGCACCCGCTTCGGCAGGCCGGACAGGGTCACCCCGCCGGAGGCCGGCTTGCTCACCGCTTCCGCGGCCCGCCAGCCTTCGTCGGCCGCGGAAGTCCAGCTCGGCGCGCTCTCTGCCGGGGCCGTGCTCGGCCCGTTCGCCGCGCTCGGGCCGTTTGGCACGTTGGCCCGCTCGGCGCTGTGCCTGCCGCGCCGGAACCAGTCCGACTCGACCGACTCGAAGATAGGCAGCCGGTTGCCCTGGCCGAGCGGGGCGGCCGGCGGCACCACGACCTCGCGCCGGATCGGCCCGGAGTCGTTGTTGCCGCCGCCGTTGCCGAAGCCGGGGGCCGGGCGGGATGGCAGCCGGGTCGGCAGGCCGCCGGACGTGTCACCGGACCGCGGCCCGAATGACGGCGCCGAGCCGCCGTTGCCGATGGACGGAAGCGGCCCGGTGGCGGCGGCCGGGGGCGGCGCCGCGGCAGGCGGGCTGAGTGGCTCTTCCCAGGCTGAGCCGGCCGGCTTGGCCGGAGCGTCATCCCAGGATGGCCCGGCGTCCTTGTCCGCCGCCTCACCCCAGGCCGGGCTGGCGGGCTTGGCTGCCTCGTCATCCCAGCCGGTCCCGGCTGGCTTGGCCGGTGCGTCGTCCCAGCCGGTGCCGGCTGGCTTGCCGTTCTCCCAGGCGTTGCCCGACGACCTGGTCAGCGGGTCGTCCCAGGATGCGTTCACCGCGGGGAAGCCAGCGGTGGTGGCGGAATCCCCGTTCTCGGTGTTCAGCGGGGTGAACCGTGGCGTGCGCGCCGCGTTCACCGCTTCCTCGGCCGCGCTGCGCCCGCCGCGCCCGCCCCACTCGGGGCTGAGCTGGCCGTTGGTCACCGGCTCGATGGCGTCGGGGGTGCCGCCGTTGCGCTCGAACCGGCGCGACCCGGGACCGGAGCCGGCGCCCTCATGGGTGACGGTCTCATCCGGCAGCCAGACCAGCGCGGTCAGGCCACCGGTCGGGGCCGGCCGGAGCCGGACCCGGATGCCGTGCCGGGCGGCCAGCCGGGCCACCACGAACAGGCCCATCCGGCGGGACACCGCGACATCGACGACCGGCGGGTTGTCCAGCCGCCAGTTGGCGTGCGCCATCTCTTCGGCGCCCATGCCCACACCCTGGTCACTGATGTCCAGCAGTACCCCGCCACTGTTCAGCAGGTGCCCGGACACGGTCACCGGGGTCTCCGCCGAGGAGAACGAGGTGGCGTTCTCCACCAGCTCGGCGACCAGGTGCACCACGTCGTTGACAGCCTGGCCGCGTACCGCGATGCCCGGCTGGACGTTCATCGAGACGCGCTCGTACTGCTCGATCTCGGACACCGCCGCGCGGAGCACGTCCACCAGGGCGACCGGCTGGTTCCACCGGCGGGAGACCTCGTGGCCGGCGAGGACCAGCAGGTTCTCCGAGTTGCGCCGCATGCGGGTGGCCAGGTGGTCCATCTGGAACAGGTTGGACAGCCGCTCCGGGTCCTGCTCGCCCTGCTCCAGGTCGTCGATCAGCCGGATCTGCCGTTCCACCAGCGACTGGCTGCGCCGGGACAGGTTCACGAACATCGCGTTGACGTTGCCACGCAGCGCGGCCTCGTTGGCCGCCAGCCGGAGCGCTTCCCGGTGGACCTGGTCGAAGGCCCGCGCGACCTCACCGATCTCGTCGGACGAATCCACGTCGATGGGTGCGACATCGAACGAGACGCCGGCCCCGTCGGACTCGCTCATCCGGCGGACCATGTCCGGCAGCCGCACACCAGCCACTTCCAGCGCGCCCGCGCGCAGCCGCCGCAGCGGCCGGACCATCGACCGGCCGACGACCACCGTGAGGAACAGGGCCAGCCCGAGCACGATGAGGACGGCCAGGCCGACCGCGATCGCGTAGGTCAGCGCGTCTTTGTGCAGCTGGGCCGCGCGAGAGGTGATCTGGCTGTTCATGCGCGTGCTCGACCGACCCCATCTGGGTGTCGATCTCGTTCGTCATGGACCCGTACCAGTCATCCACGTTGGTCGGGTCTTTCCGCAGCGAGCCGTTGTTCTGCTGCGCAGTGGAGATGGCCTGGGTTTCCTCGGCGTTCGCCTGGAACACGAACGAACCGGACACGCTGTTGTTCCACAGCTCGCGCTGAGCGGCGCTGGCCGCGCTGTTGAAGGACTGCGCGTTGCTCTCCTGCTCAGAGAGCGCCGCGTTGAGCGAGTTCAGCTCATTCGCGGTGAGCTGCCGCTGCAGCAGCCCGGTGCTGAGCAGACCGCGCTGCTCGGAGGCTTCCTCCTTCTGCCTGGAGACCAGCCCGAGGACCCGGATGTCCTGGCCGAGCGTGGCGTCGCTGGCGCCCTGGCCGGTCACGTCGATCATGGCCAGCAGGTCGTCGATCAGCCCGGTGTATTTCAGCACCACGACCGGTGCGGGCAGGTCGGTGCGGGTCGAGGCCCTGCGCAGGAACGGCAGGTTCACCAGCGCGGTGCGCGCGGTGGCCGCTTGCTGCTGGGCCTGCGGCGAGAAGGAACTGCCGATCTGGCCGAGCTCCCGCGTCACCAGCGCGGCCGACTTGTTGGTCAGCACGTAGTCCTGGCCGATGACGCCCAGCTCGGCCGCGCTCTGGCCACCGGCCTTGTGCGCGGCCAGCTCCTGGGCGCGGCCGCCGGACGAGCCCAGCGCGATGTAGTAAACGGTGCGGTCCCGCTCCTCCTCCAGCTGCTGGGAGAGCTTGGTGATGTTGGCACTCAGCGTGGCGAGCTGCTGGACCCGCCCGTCCGCACTCGCATTGCGCGCGTAGGAGAGGATGCTGATACCGCCGAGTACGACAGCGGTCAGCGTGGGGATCGCGATCAGCAGGACGAGCCGCGATCGCACCCGCCAGTTCTTCAGCCCACGGCGCGAGCCTGCCCGCCGCTGGCTGGCACTGGCCTGGCCATTGCTCCCGGGGTCGGCGCCGACCTCCCGGCCGTCAACCTCGGCGGGTGCACGGGACGCCAATCCGACTGCGGTGGACGGGTCGGCTGATCCAGATTCGTCAGCCGGCCGGGCACCGGCCTTGTTGCTGCGAGACCGCACAGCCTCTGCACCTTTCACCTGGCTAGTGTGGCGAGCCAGCAGGCCCGCGGGACCGGCGGCGGAACTGACATGACGCACCCCTTCCCGGGTGACGATTCTGTGAGCCCCGCGCGCGGGCGCGGCCAAGGGCTAACCATAACGTCTCACCATCGGCCTTGATCAATACCTTATGCAGGAAAACACTCTTCTAACGTGATGTTTGCCGGATAGCTCGACGTCAGTAGGGTACTCTCTGGCGCTACGGCCGGGGTTCGTTCTGGCCTAACTAAGCTGTTTCGTGCCCAGAGCGCCAAGCGCGCCGGTTGTCCCGGCAGTTCCGCGTCGCGAGCAGTGTCCGGAAAGCCCTCAGTATGCCCGGTCCGCGGGGCCACCGAGCCGTCTTTGCCCAAGGAAGGCCGTGACGTCTCCGGTCTCCCCGCCGGGCGGCAGCCCGGCGGACGGCAGCCCGGCAGGCGCCTGGACTTCCCAGCACGACCGGCCATCGTGGCCAGCGCACCGGCCATTTACCATTTCACCTGCTTCTTCACGCTGGCCTCTTTGGCCCGCAAGTACCCCAGGCGGCTAGGCCGGGTCACGGGGCGCGCCGGGGCGCAGCCCGAGCTCCCGGGCAATGATCAGGCGCTGCACCTCCGAGGTGCCCTCACCGATCTCGAGCACCTTGGCGTCCCGGTAGAACCGGGCGACCGGGAACTCGTTCATGAACCCGTATCCGCCGAACAGCTGGGTAGCGTCCCGCGCGTTATCCATCGCCGCGTTGGACGCGACCAGCTTGGCGATGGCCGCCTGCTGCTTGGCCGGCTCCCCGGCCACCAGCCGGGCGGCCGCGTCGTACCAGGCCAGCCGGGCCACGTGCACCCGCGCCGCCATGTCAGCCAGCTTGAACTGGGTGGCCTGGAACTGGCCGAGTGGCTGGCCGAACGCGGTCCGCTCAGCCACGTAGCGCAGGCACTCGTCCACGCAGCCCTGGGCCAGCCCGGTCGCCAGCGCGGCGATGGCGACCCGGCCCTCGTCCAGGATCTCCAGGAACTGCGCGTAGCCACGGCCGCGCGGCCCGAGCAGATGGTCCGCGGGCACCCGGCATGCGGTGAAGGCCAGCTCACGGGTGTCCGACGCACACCAGCCGACCTTGGAGTACTCCGGGCCGACCGAGAAGCCCGGCGTCCCGGACGGCACCACGATGGCCGAGATCTCCCGGCGGCCCGGCCCGGCCGCGTCACCCGTCACGGCCAGCACGGTGACCAGTGCGGTGATCGAGGTCCCGGCGTTGGTAATGAACGACTTGCTCCCGTCGATCACCCACGAATCCCCGGCCAATCTGGCCGTGGTGCGCATGCCGCCCGGGATGTCGGTGCCGCCACCCGCCTCGGTCAGCCCGAACGCGGCCAGCCGCTCCCCCGAGCACAGCTCCGGCAGCCAGCGGCGGCGCTGCTCGTCGGTGCCGAACCGGTAGATAGGCATCGCGCCCAGTGCCACCGCGGCCTCCAGGGTGATGGCCACCGAGGAGTCGACCCGGGCCAGTTCCTCCAGCATCAGGCCGAGCGCGAAGAGATCGCCGCCCATCCCGCCGAACTCCTCGGGAAAGGGCAGGCCGAACAGGCCCAGCTTGGCCATCCTGCCGATCAGCTCATAGGGGAACTCAGCGCGCTCGTAGTAGCCGCCGATGACCGGCTGGACCACCGTCCGGGCGAACTCGGCGACCGTGTCGCGGAGTGCCCGGTGCTCGTCGCTGAGCGGGTACGTGGTCATCTGTGCCTCTGCCGCATACGCGCGATGCTACTGGCCGGCGACGCCCCCGGCCGGGCACCCTGGGCCCCCCATCGCGCGTTAGGCTCTCGTGGACACAGACCCTGCCGCCGTCCCGGAGGACGACATGGCGACGCTCACCTGCCCGGCGTGTGCTGCTGAGGTCCAGCCGGATGACCTCATCTGCTTCACGTGCGGCGCGAACCTGCCCCGCAGCAGCCCTGCGAACGAGCCGGCCACCCCGCCGACCGTCATGCAGGAGTACCTGAAGCGGGAAGAGGCCGCCGCGCCCGCCGCCGGGCCGGCCGCGTGCCCGCACTGCGGGGCGGCCATCGCGGACCCGACGGCGGTGTTCTGCCCGGCCTGCCGGGAGCCGCTGCCACCGCGGGCCGGCATCATCTCCCCCATCGTGCTCCGCCTCGTGTTTCCCACCGGCAACGTGGAGGTGCCCGCGGGCACCTCGCTGGTGCTCGGCCGCGACCCGGAAGAGTCCCTGGTCGCCGCCGCGTTCGCCAGCTACGACAACGTGTCCAGGCGGCATGCGACGGTCACCGTGAGCGATACCGGCCAGGCGACGATCCGGGACGAGCACTCCACCAACGGCACGTTCGTCAACGGGGACCGGGTGCTGCCCGGCACCGAGGTGCGCCTGGTGGACGGCGACAGCGTGCGGCTGGGCGCCGACGTCACCGCCGAGGTGTCGCTGCCCCGGCAGGGGCCGCTGCCTGGCGCGTTCAGCCGCAACGGCCACCGGGACCCGGCCTGAGCGGGCCGCCGGCGGCTTCGTCCCCGGCGCCTCCTCTCTCCACGGCGCCTGCGCAGCCGCCGTGGGAATGGGACGAGCAGGCCATCAGCGCGGCGGTGACCCAGGTCCGCGCCGGGCGGTCGCTGGCGCCCGCGTCGTGGCCGGGTGGCATGCGGGCCGCGGTGGCACTGTCCTTCGACTCCGATCACGAGACGATCTGGCTGCGTGACGGGCAGACCTCCCCGGGCCGGCTGTCCCAGGGCGAGTACGGGGCGCGGTCCGCGGTACCCCGCATCCTGCGGCTGCTGGGCCGGCACGGCATCCCGGCCTCGTTCTACGTCCCGGCGGTCTGCGCGCTGCTCCGGCCGGACGAGGTCCGCGGTTATGCGCAGGGTGGCCACGAGGTCGCGCTGCACGGCTGGATCCACGAGCGGAACTCGGACCTCCCGGCGGCGGCCGAGCGCTCGCTGACGCTGCGCGCGGCCGAGACGCTGACCCGGATCACCGGCACCGAGCTGGCCGGCATCCGCACCCCCTCCTGGGACTTTAGCCACGCCACCCTGGACATCATCACGGAACTCGGGCTGAGCTACGACTCATCTCTGATGGCCGACGACGACCCGTATGAGATCGAGGCGGCGGGCCTGCCCACCGGGATCGTGGAGATCCCGGTGCAGTGGATCCGCGACGACGCGCCCTATTTCCCGGTCGACCCGGCCCGCCCGTTCACCCCGCCCCGGGACATCGGCCAGGTGTGGCGCGACGAGTTCGACCAGGCCTACGCGCAGGGCGGCCTGTTCCAGTTGACCATGCACCCGCACGTCATCGGGCCCCGGTCCCGCTTCGTGGTCCTGGCGGAACTGATCGACTACATCGCCGGGCACCACGGCGTGTGGTTCGCCACCCACGCCGACATCGCCAGCTACGTGGCGGACACCGCGGGTTTGCGCCGCTAGCTTGGGCCTGTCCGGCGACGGCAGGCCGTGAGACGATCATGACAGCTCCAGGCAGCCAGTTCCGCGGAGGTCGTCATGACCGTCAAGGACACCACCACCAGTCAGACTCGCGGTCTCCGGCGGAACGCCATCGGGCTGCGCGAGGTCCTGTTCCAGTCCATCACCGATATGGCGCCCGGGGCGGCTATCGCGGCCTCCATCCCGGCCGGGGTCGCGTTCGCCGCCGGCTCACTACCGCTCGCCGTGGTGTTCGCCCTGGTCGCGTGCTTGTTCTGCGCGGTGAGCATCGGCCTGCTGGCCCGCGAGATGCCGTCGGCCGGGTCGCTGGCCACCTACGCCGCCCGCGGCCTGCACCCGTCCATCGGCTTCCTGGTGGCCTGGGGTTATGTGCTGGTCGGCTTCCTCATCCCGCCGCTGGTCCTGCTCCAGCTCGGCTTCACCACAGCGGCCACCATCAACGCCGAGTGGTCCAGCTACCCGGCCAGCCTGTGGTGGCCATGGGCGCTGGCCGGCGCGGTGATCGTGCTCGCGGCCGGCTTCTACGGCATCCGCACCTCGGCCCGGCTGGGCACCGTGCTGGGCATGTTCGAGATCGCCGTGTTCCTGGTGCTGGCCGTGTTCTTCGTGGTGCACGCGGGCAGCAACAACACGCTCAGCGTGTTCACCACCAGATACACTCCGCCCGGCTTCCACGGCCTCACCGGGATCATCGGCGGGTCGGTGTATACGATCCTGGCCTTCGGCGGGTTCGAGGGCGCGGCGCCGCTGGCCGAGGAGGCGCGCAACCCGCGGCGCACGATCCCGCGGGCTGTGCTGCTGGCCACCCTGCTCATCGGGCTGCTGTACGTGTTCACCACCTACGCGGTGGACGTCGCCTACGGCCCGGCCAGGTTCGGCAGCTTCACCACCGGGACCGGGGCCGCGTCCTGGGAGGGCATGGCCCGGTCGCTGTACGGCCTGTTCTGGTTCTTCGTCTTCCTGGCCATCGTGAACTCGACCATCGCCAACGCGAACGCCGGGGTCAACGTGTCCAGCCGGACCGCCTACGCGATGGGCCGGATCGGCGCGTTCCCGCGCTTCCTGGCCCAGGTGCACCCGAAGCACCACTCCCCCGCGCTGGCCATCGTGACCGGCTTCGTCATCACCGTCGCGGTCACCCTCGGCCTCGGCCTCGGCTACGGCGCCACCACCGCGTTCGTGATGGTGGCCACCGCCCTGGTCATCGTGCTGGCCGCGATCTACATCGTGATGAACGCGGCCTGCATTGGCTTCTTCGCCCGGGCCGCGCGGCGGCCCAACCCGGTACTGTGGCTGGTCATCCCGGTGCTGGGCATCATCACGTTCGTCCCGGCCTGGCTTACCTCGGCGGGCATCAAGGCGTTCTCGTTCGTCGCCCCGCTGTCCCCGCCCTATTCCTACCTGGGCCCGGGGGTGGCCGGCTGGATGGTGGCCGGGCTGATCTACCTTGGCTACCTGTACCGCCGCGACCCGCGGCGGGTGGTCGAGGTTGGGCTGGTGCACCTGGACCCGCTGGAGGAATACGAGTGAGTGACCCGCAGGTCTTCCGCTTCCGGCCAGCCCCGGAGCAATACGCCTGGACGTTCGGCGGTGCCGCACCCCTAGCCCACATAACGCCACCAGCCGTCCTCGAGGTGTTCACCGAGGACTGCTTCGCGGGGCGGGTGAGAAGCGAGACCGACCTGGTCTCCGAGGTCTGCGAGTTCCCGTACCTGAACCCGCAGACCGGCCCGTTCTACATCGAGGGGGCCGAGCCCGGGGACACCGTGGCGGTGCACTTCATCTCGATCGAGCCCGCCCGCGACTGGGGCGCGTCCACCACCGTGCCGCTGTTCGGCGCGCTGAGCGCGACGCACGCCACCGCGCTGCTGCACGATCCGCTGCCGGAACTGGTCTGGCTGTGGCAGTTCGATACCGGCAAGGGCACCTGCCGGTTCACCGCCCGGCATGGTGACTTCTCCGTTGACCTGCCGATCGAGCCGATGCACGGCACGGTCGGCGTGGCCCCGGCCAATCTGGAAGTGCGCAGCGCGCTGGTGCCGGATGCGTTCGGCGGCAACATGGACACCCCGGAGATGCGCGCCGGGACCACCTGCTACCTGGGCGTGAATGTCGAGGGCGGGCTGCTGTCGCTGGGCGACGGGCACGCCCGGCAGGGCGAGGGCGAGACCTGCGGGGTGGCCGTGGAGTGCGCGATGAACACGGTGCTGGCGGTGGACCTGATCAAGGGCAGGCCGTGCGCCTGGCCGCGGCTGGAGTCGGACACCCACCTGATGGCGGCCGGGTCGGCCCGGCCGCTGGAGGACGCGTTCCGCATCGCCGCGCTGGACCTGGTGCAGTGGCTGGCCGCCGACTACGGGCTGCACCCGATGGACGCCTACCAGCTGGTCACCCAGGCCATTGAGGCGCCGCTGGCCAACGTGTGCGACCCGAACTACACCAGCGTGGTCAAGATGCCCAAGACCTACCTGCCCGCCGGGGACGCGATGGGCAGCGCGCACGCCAGGCTGCGCGCCCTGGCTGGCGGTTACCGAGCCTGACGTTCGCTGTCCAGCGCGCCCATCTGCGGTGCGTCGTACCGGGTGCCCGCCACCTGCTCCGCGGGCACCGCGGCCTCGATCGCGGCCAGCTCCTCCGGGCTGAGCCGCAGGTCGAGCGCGGTGAGCGCCTCGGCCAGCCGGGACCGGCGCTTGGTGCCGATCAGCGGGATGATGTCGTCGCCCTGCGCGGCCACCCAGGCGATGGCCAGCTGGGCGGTGCTCACCCCGCGCTCCCCCGCGATCTTCTCCAGCTCGGCCAGCAGGGCCAGGTTCCGCTGCAGGTTCCCGTCCTGGAACCGGGGGAAGCGGGCCCGCGGGTCAACGGTGGCGAGCTGGGCCGTGTCCCGGTTGAGCAGGCCGCGGGACAGGATCCCGTAGGCGGTCACGCCGATGCCCAGTTCCCGCAGCACCGGCAGGATCTCCGCCTCGATGCCCCGGCTCATCAGCGAATACTCGATCTGCAGCTCGGCCACCGGGCGGACCGCGTGCGCCCGCCTGATCGTCTCCACGCCGACCTCGGACAGGCCGAGATGGCGCACGTACCCGGCGTCGATCATCTCGCCGATGGCGCCGGCGGTGTCCTCGATCGGCACCTGCGGGTCCAGCCGGGCTGGCTGGTACAGGTCGATGTAGTCGGTGCCCAGCCTGGTCAGGGAGTAGGCCAGGAAGTTCTTCACCGCGGCCGGGCGTGCGTCATGGCCGATGAACATGCCCCGTGGGTCCCGCATCCCGCCGAATTTCACCTGGATGAACACGCTGTCCCTGGGCACCTCGCGGAGCACCCGGCCGAGCAGCAGCTCGTTGTGCCCCATGCCGTAGAAGTCGCCGGTGTCCAGCAGGGTGATCCCGGCGTCCAGCGCGGCCCGGATGGTGGCCACGCTCTCCTCGTCGTCCGCGGCGCCGTAGATCCCGGACATGCCCATCAACCCGAGCCCGGCGCGGGACACCGCCGGCCCGCCCCGGCCCAGCGTGGTCAGCTGCACGGTGTTCCTCTCTTCACGTACGTCACTCCTCAGCCCTCGCCCGCGAATACCTGGGCCCCCTCGACGAAGGTTAGTGCGACGCCGGCCTGGGCTATCTCACCGGGCGGGCCGGCGAACGGGTCGCGGTCCAGGACGACCAGGTCAGCCAGGTAGCCAGGGGCGATGGCGCCGGTCTCGTCCAGGGTGTTCACGTACGCCGAGCCGGCCGTGTACGCGGCCATCGCTTCGCCCAGGCTCAGCGCCTGGCCGGGCAGCAGCGGCCCGGCACCGGGCTCGCCCTCGCCCGGGGGGAGCATGCGGTTCACCGCGACATGGATGCCCCACAGCGGGTTGGCGCTGCTCACCGCCCAGTCGCTGCCCGATGCCAGCCGCGCGCCCGCCCGCAGCAGGGCGCCGAACGGGTACTGCCTGGCGGCCCGCTCCGGACCCAGGAAGGGGATGGTCAGGTCGTCCATCTGCGGCTCGTGCGCGGCCCACAGCGCCTGCATGTTCGCGGTCACGCTGAGCTGCGCGAACCGCGCGATGTCATCGGGATGCACCACCTGGATATGCGCGATGTGGTGCCGGCCTGCGCTGACCACGTTGCTGGCCCGGGCCGCCTCGAACGCGTCCAGCGCCTCGCGCACCGCCCGGTCCCCGATGGCGTGCACGTGTACCCCGAAGCCGGCCGCGTCCAGCCGGGTCACCTGCTCGGCCAGGTCGGCCGGATCCACGTAGGACAGCCCGGTGTTGCCGGTCTGGCAGCCGCAGCCGTCCAGGTAGGGGTCGATCATCCCGGCGGTGAAGTTCTCCGCCACCCCATCCTGCATGATCTTCACTGTGCCCGCCCGGAACCGCCCGGCCTGGCCCGCCTCGCGCCGGTCGAGCAGGTCGTCGAGCTGTTCCCCGCCGCGGGCACGGTCCCACCACAGCGCCCCCTCGACCCGGGCGGTGAGCGTGCCGTCCCGCGCCGCGGTCAGGTAGGTGGGCAGCGGGTCCGGGTAGCCCAGGTACTCGCCGACGATCGCATCCTGCCAGGCGGTGATGCCCAGCCCGTGCAGGTGCTGCTGGGCCAGCAGCAGGCCGTGCAGCTGCTCGGCCGGGGTCGGCCTGGGCACCAGCCGGCCGGCCAGCAGCGCGGCGCCCTCGTGCAGGGTGCCCTGCGGCTCGCCGCCGGGGCCGCGCTCGATGCGGCCGTCCGCCGGGTCCGGCGTAGCGGCGGTTATCCCGGCCCGGTCCAGCGCGGCCGAGTTCACCCAGGCCCCGTGCCCGTCCCGGTTGGTCAGGTAGGCGGGCCGGCTGCCGGTCACCCCGTCCAGCAACGTCCGGGACGGGGTCCCGCCCGGGAACCACTCCATCCGCCAGCCGCTCCCGTCGATCCACTCCCGGTCCGGGTTCGCCGCGGCGTACGCCCTGATCCGGGCCAGCGCGTCCGCCTGGTCGGCCGCGTCGGCCAGGTCACAGCGCAGCATGGTCAACCCGGCGAACACCGGGTGCACGTGCGCGTCCTGGAAGCCGGGCAGCAGCGGGCGGCCGCGCAGCTCGACCACGGTGGTCCGGTCCCCAGCCAGGCCGCTCAGCTCGGTGTCCGTGCCGACGGCGACGATCCGGCCGTCCCGCACCGCCGCTGCGGTAGCTGGCCAGCCGTTGCCGGCCTCGGCCCGGGTCATGGCCCGGCCTTCCTCGGGCACCGTGTACACCGGGCCGCCGGTGAACAGCAGATCAGCCTGGTCCGTCATCGTGCCTGCCTCCGTTATCTCCAGCTTCCGGTGATCAGGGGCGCGGTTGCCGCGTGACCGGTCAGCGGCAGCCGGTACAGCTCTTCGAGGGTGCGCAGCAGGCTGTAGTGCGTGATCGGCTCGGCGTACCGGCCGCTGCGCACCGGCTGGCCGGCCACGATGGTGGGGATCTGGTTCCCTGGGCTGCCGTCGTTCTCGTCCCAGGTGACGATCAGCAGGCTGTGGTGTGTCATCGCCCAGCTGGCGTAGCCACCGAGGTGGGCCCGGAGCCAGGAGTCGCCGCTGGACACCGGGCAGTCGTGCATGTCGTTGCACAGGTTCGGGATGACGAACGACACGGTGGGCAGCCGGCTGTAGTGCCCGGCCGGGAACGCCCGCATCGGCTTGCTGTCCGCGGGCGGCACGTTGCTGAAGTCCGTCCATGGCACGTGCTTGCGGGCGTACTCGCCAGCCGAGCACACCGCCGAGCCGGTCCCGGGCAGGTCCTCGGCGTAGCCGGCGAACGTCCGGCCGGCGGCGATCAGCCCGGCAGCCAGGTTCGGCGCGGTAAACCGGTGCGGGCAGCTGTCGTCGGTGACGCCCTGGGTGCTGCCGGAGAACAGGGCCAGGTAGTTCGGCTCGCTGGGGTGGGTGATCGCGTGCGAGTCGGTGAACAGCGCGCCCTGCCGGGCCAGCTGGTTCAGGTACGGCGCCTGCGGGCTGCCGATCACCTCGCCGTAGCCGTGGTTCTCCTCCAGCACGATCACTGTGTGTGCGGGCGGCGCGGGCAGGGCGGTACCGCGGGCCGGGCTGCTGGTCTGGGCGGCTGGGGTCGCGGTGTGCGCCGGACTGGAGCGGGACGCGGCCGGCGCCGGGGCAGCGCCACCGGTCCCGCACGCGGCCAGCAGCACCGCTAGCAGCACCGACAGCCCGGCGGCGGGCAGCACGACCCGGAAGCTCATGCACAGGACGGTAGTACGGAAGCCTGGCTCAGCCGGCAGCACGGCTGCCGCTACGTTCCCCCCAGGCTCCGGCCGATGGCCCGGATGCCGTTCCCAGTCCCCTGCCTGCGCCTGCTACTGCATGCTCAACCCCGTATGTTTCGCGCTGGGCTTAACGCCCGCCGGAGCGTGCGGCCTGATATCTCAGGCCGCACACTCCCGGCAGATTGGCTGGCCGTTCCGGTCCTCAGCCAGCTGGCTACGGTGATGTACCAGGAAACAACGCGAGCAGGTGAACTCGTCATCCCGCCGCGGGATGACCCGGAACGACAGCTCCTCGTTGGACAGGTCCGCACCGGGCAGTTCCAGCGACTCAGCGACATCGTCTGGGTCGATGTCGATCGTGCTGGATGACTTGTCCATGCGGCGCGCCTGCAGCTCCTGCAGGCTGTCCTCGGTGAGCTCGTCGTCGGTCTTCCGCGGGCTGTCGTAGTCGGTTGCCATCTGGGTACTCGACCCCCTCCTTCTGATAGGCCTCGTCGCGCGGATGTAACGCTCGGCAGGCCGCAGTTGTGCCCGATTCCGGCGGGGAATTCTGTCACGTCCGCCTGCCGCGTACACGGAGGGTACGGACTATCGCGCGTCGTGTCTGTGTGTTTGGACCGGCCACGGCATCGCAGAAAGCCCCCATCGCGTGCTTGCCACCGGTAAGTTCCCCGGATCCCCGCACGCCAAGCGCGGAGAAGTGCGTATCGTACGAAACTGATTTTTAGCCGCCCCAAGCCGGATCAGCGGAGCCGCCGCATGCCCGTCGTCACCCCGTTGCGGCCCGATGATCCCCGGCGGGTCGGCCGCTACCGGCTGGCCGGGCGGATCGCCGATCAAGTCGCCGGTCAGGGCTCAGCCGGCATCTTCCTGTCCCGGCTGCCCAACGGCACCCCGGTCGCGGTCATGCTGCTCGGCACCACCTCGGCCCCGGATGCGGCCTCCCGGGACCGATTCACCGCCGAAGCCCGGGCGGCCCGCCGGGTCGCCCCGTTCTGCGCCGCGCGGATCCTGGACGCCGGGTTCGATGCGGACCAGCCCTACCTGGTCAGCGAGTTCATCGAGGGGCCGTCGCTGACCGAGGTGGTCGGGACGGAGGGGCCGCTGGACGGGCCGGTGCTCAGCGCACTGGCCATCGGCGCGGCTACCGGGCTGGCCGCCATCCACCAGGCCGGGCTGGTGCACGGCGACTTCGGCCCGGACGATCTCATTCTGGGTGCGGAGGGACCCCGGGTGGTCCGGTTCAGCATCACCCCGCCCTACGGCACCGCCACGCCGTCCGCCGACCTGTACTCCTGGGCCCAGACCGTCCTGTTCGCCGCGTCTGGTGCCGCCGCACCGGACCCGGCCAGCCTGCCCGACTCGCTGCGCGGCGCGGTGTCCGCCTGCCTGGCCGACCAGGGCAGCAGGCCGCAGGCCCGGGCCCTGCTCACCGCGCTGCTCGGGCAGGGCGACCCAGCCGCCGGGCTGCTCGCCGAGGGCACCAGGCGGGCCCGGGCGGCCGGGCGCGGCGTGGTCGGCCCCAGCCAGCAGGAGGTGGCGGAGGAACCGCCCCGGTCGACCACCCGCCGGGCGGCCTTCATCGCGGCCTGTGCCGCCTGCATCGCGGCCATCGCCATCGCCACCACGCTGATCGTGACGCACGATGCGCCGCATCCCACCCCGGCGGCGGCCGCTACGGACGGTCACGCCAGCCAGCCGGTCCCGGCCACCGTGACGGCATCACCGACGATCACCCCGAAGATCCCCAGCGCGCTGGCCGGCACCTGGTCCGGCACGGTGCGGCAGACCGACCCGGCACTGGCCGTCACGGTCCAGATCCAGCTGGCCGCGGGCTCCCCCGATGGGACCATCGCCTACCCGCAGCTCGGCTGCTCCGGCCGCCTGCTGCTGGTCAGCACCGTGGGCGGCAGCTACACCCTGGAACAGGGCATCACGTCCGGGCAGCAGAGCTGCGACAGCGGCGTGGTCACGCTGACCCCGCACGGCAAGACCAAGCTGGCTTTCGCGTTCCGCCGCAGCGGCGCCCCCAGCCCCTCCGGCCTGCTGGCCAAGACCGGTTCCTAGGACCGCTACTCCCCCGCGTCGCGCAGCGGGTCCAGGGGGACCAGCAGGTCCTGGAGCTCGGCGAACAGCGCGGGCTCGGCGGCGATGGCCAGCTCCGGGCTGGGCGGGCCGCCGGCCAGCCCAGCCACCTGGGCCCCGGCCTCGGTGGCGATCAGCCCGCCCGCCGCGTAGTCCCAGTAGTTCACGCCACGCTCGTAGTAGGCGTCCACCCGGCCCGCCGCCACCGAGCACAGATCGACCGCGCACGAGCCGCCGCGGCGGATGTCCCGGACCTGGGGCAGCACGACCGCGACCACCTCACCCTGCACGATGCGGCGGGCCCGCGCGTAGCCGAACCCGGTGGACACCAGGGCACGGCGCAGCGGCACCCCGGTGTTGCAGCGCAGCGGCACGGCAGGCCCCTCGGCCTGATGCAGCCAGCTGCCCTGCCCGGCGATCGCGGTGAACAGCTCGCCGTGCCGCGGGATGGCCACCACCCCGGCCAGCACCTGGCCATCCACCTCGGCGGCGATGCTGACCGCCCAGTCGGCCAGCCCGTACAGGTAGTTGACCGTGCCATCCAGCGGGTCCACGATCCAGCGCACCCGGCCCCGCCCGGACTCGCCGCCCTCCTCGGCGAGGAACGCGTCGCCCGGCCGCACCGCCCGGATCCGCTCCGTGATCAGAGCCTCGGCCGCCCGGTCCATCTCGGTCACCACGTCGGTCGGGCTCGATTTGGTGTCCGCCACCTCGGGCCGCCCGGCGGGCCCGGCCGGGCGGCGGCTGGCCAGCATCCGGGCTGCCGCCTCGGCGGCCGAGCGGGCCAGCGCGAGCAGCTCGGCCGGGTCCGGGTCGGCCTGCTCCCAGCCGCTCATGACCCCGCCGGTGATCCCGCCGCGGGCCTGCCCGGCCGGCCGGGCGAGCCGGCAGCAGCCGTCCGGGCAGACGTTGCCGGCCGGGCCCAGCGCGCCCAGCGCGGCGGGCGGCACCGAGCCGTCGAGCCGCTCGCTGACCAGACCGGTGATCATCGACACGAAGCGCGGGTCGGTGCCCGGCGTGGCCGCCCGGGCCAGCGGCAGGCCCAGCTCCCGGGCCCGCTCCGCCGCCTCGATATCCAGGTCGTGCACGACCTCCATGTGGTCGGTGATGAACCCGACCGGGACGAGCACCGCGGCCGGGGCCCCGGCCGCGGCCAGCTCGGCCAGGTGGTCACAGACATCCGGGCCGAGCCACGGCTGGCTGGGCGGCCCGCTGCGGCTCTGGTAGACCAGCCGCCATGGATGGCCGCCGGTGGCCAGGATGACCCGGTCCGCGATGAGCCGGGCCGCCTCGGCCAGCTGGGCCGGGTAGCGGCCGCCGGGCGGCGGGCCGCTGGCCGCGGCCATCGCGGTCGGCACGCTGTGCGCGGTGAACACCAGCGGGACCTGGTCGCGGGCGGCGGGCGGCAGCGACTGGACCGCGCGCACGGTGGCGTCGGCGAACGGCTCGATGAAGCCCGGGTGGTTGAAGAAGTGCCGCAGCTTGTGGATCTCCGGTGCACCGGGGCCGGCCTCGGCCCGGGCCCGCTCGATGTCGTCCAGATACTGGCGGCAGCTGGAATAGGAACCGTAGCCGGAGGTCACGAACGCCAGCGCCCGGCGTACCCCGGCCGCGGCCAGCTCCGCCACCGTGTCGGTCAGGTAGGGCGCCCAGTTCCGGTTTCCCCAGTACACCGGCAGGTCGAGGCCGGCCGCGGCGAAGTCCTTGCCGATCGCGGCGAGCAGGTCCCGGCATTGCTGGTTGATCGGGCTGACCCCGCCGACCGCGTAGTAGTGCTCGGCCACCGCGGCCAGCCGGGCGGGCGGGATACCCCGGCCGCGGGTGACGTTCTCCAGGAACGGCATGACGTCGCCGGGGCCCTCCGGCCCGCCGAAGGACACCAGCAGAAACGCGTCATACTCCGCCATGAGCCCATCCAACCGCATCTGTCCGGGGCGACGACCCCCTGGACCCCCCGCTCGCCGCTTCGCGCCGAACGCCGGCTCGGCGAGCACCGCCTGCGGCGGGCCCCGCCTCGTCGGCGAGGTCAGCCGTAGTCTCTGGCGTACTCCGTGGCTAGGGAGAGCACCTCGTTGACGTACCAGGTGGCGTGGTTGTAGGCGAAGATCGCGCCGCGCAGGCCCGCTGGCGTGCCACCCCCCGCCGCGCACAGCAGCCGGGCGGCCGACGGGACCGCGTCGAACGGGTCCATGATGTTCGGCGCCCCGCTCTCACCGAACGCGGCGATCCCCCACTCCGCCCAGGTGGACGGCAGGAACTGCATCGGGCCGAGCGCGCCGGCACTGGACACGCCCGGGTTGCTCCGGTCGCCGCTCTCGATCTGCCCGATGGCGGCCAGCACGGTCCAGGACATCCCGGGGCAGAACTTGGCGGCCGAGTCCTTGAACAGCTGGAGATAGCTGGCCGGCCGGCTGCCGCTGGCCGAGTCGATCGGAAGCTGGCTGCGCAGGCTGATCAGCTGAGCAGGCTGGCCCGCGATGCGCCGGACCGCCTTCCGCAGCGCGGCCATGCTGTCGCCCGGCGCGCTGATCAGCGCGAGCACGCCGGGTATCAGGCCGAGCCCGGCCGACGCCTGGCTGTTCACCAGCGCGCCGATGCCGGCGACGCCGAGCGGGGCTGACCCGCCCAGGATCAGGTCCTGCTGTCCCCTGCTGCCCAGCCGGTACCGGGCGCCAGGGTGCAGGTGGAGCTGCCGGGCCAGGGTGTCCGAGGTCACGAAGTGACCCCGCTGCAGCGCGGTCCACAGCCGCTGATCCGAGGCCGTGGCCAGCGGGGTCCAGGACCGGAACTGGTCCGGGTTCACCCCCAGCACGTTAACCCGGCTCGGCCCGAGCTTGATCGAGGCGCCGTCGGCCGACACCATGCTGCGTACCCCGCTGATCCGGGACAGCTGCTTCAGCTGCCCGGAACCCAGCCCGGCGGGCTCGATCACCAGCAGGTCGGGCAGGAAGATCTGGTGGAAGGTGCTGCCCGGGGCGGCGTGCGAGGCGGCTGGCGACGGGCTGGCCACCGCGGGCTGCGGGCCGGCGGCCCGGCCAGGTGCGCGTCATCCCGCCCAGCATGATGACGAAAGCGCTGCCCACCGCCATGATCCGTCCCGTGGGCGATCCAGCGGCTCTGGCCGGCGTCTGGCGCCGGAGTAGGCGTCTCATCGCGTGATCAACCATATAAGCCGGGCCGCTCCGGCTGAAAGACCGGCTGCCCTGGCGGCCAGGAAAGATACCCGACTACGGCTTTGCGGTAAGAAGCACCTTTTGAGGTAGCTGATCCGCAGCCTTCCGCCGTGGCCCCGGGTAAGGTCCGGGCATGGTCACCGCAGCACCGCGCTGGCAGAACTGGGCCGGCAACCAGACCGCGGCACCGCGCCGCGTGCTCACCCCCCGGTCCGCCGAGGAGCTGGCCGAGGCGGTCACCGGGGCCGCCCGGGACGGGCTGGCCGTGCGGATGACCGGGTCCGGCCACTCGTTCACCCCGGTGGCGGTGACCGATGGGGTGCTGCTCCGGCCGGATGGGCTGCGCGGAGTGCGCTCGGTGGACGCGGCGGCCGGGCAGGTGACGGTGCAAGCGGGCTGCCCGCTGCGGGTGCTCAACCAGTACCTGCGAACCCGCGGGCTGGCCCTGCGGAACATGGGTGACATCCAGGAGCAGACCGTGGCCGGGGCCATCCAGACCGGCACCCACGGCACCGGGCGGGACCTGGGCGGCATCGCCGCGCAGGTGACCGGGCTGGAACTGGTCCGGGCCGACGGCGAGCTGGTCAGCTGTTCCGCCGAGCAGGACGCCAAGCTGTTCCAGGCGGCCCGGATCGGGCTCGGCGCGCTCGGCGTGCTCACCGCGGTGACGTTCCGGGTGGTCCCGGCGTTCCTGCTGGCCGCTCGCGAGGAGCCGATGCGCTGGGCCGAGGTCATCACCCGGCTGGACGAGCTGACCAGCGAGAACGAGCACTTCGAGTTCTACTGGTTCCCGCACACCGACGGCTGCCTGACCAAACGGAACAACCGCGCGGCCGGGCCGGCCCGGCCGCTGCCCGGCTGGCGTTACCGGCTGGACGACGAGTTCCTGTCCAACCGCCTGTTCGGGCTGACCTGCCGGCTGGGCCAGCGCTACCCGGGCACCATTCCCACCATCAACCGCATCGCCACCCGGGCACTCGGTGCGCGGCAGTACACCGACACCTCACACCGGGTGTTCACCAGCCCGCGCCGGGTCCGGTTCAAGGAGCAGGAGTACGCGATCCCGCGGGAACACCTGGCCACGGTGCTGGCCGAGGTGCGCGCGCTGTTCACCAGCCGGGACTGGCGGATCAGCTTCCCGATCGAGGTCCGGGTGGCGCCCGCCGACGACATCTGGCTGTCCACCGGCTACGGCCGGGCTACCGCCTACATCGCCATCCACGTCTTCCACCGCGCCCCGCACGAGGACTATTTCCGCGAGGTGGAGGCGGTGATGACGGCCGTCGGCGGGCGGCCACACTGGGGCAAGATGCATACCCGCGACGCAGAGTATCTGCGCGGCGTGTACCCTAGGTTCGCTGATTTTCTCGCGCTGCGCGATGAGCTCGACCCCGCACGACGGTTCAGCAATCCCTACCTCAGCAAGGTGCTGGGGTCCTGAGCCAGACTGCTCCGACCCGCCATCACGGCAGGTGTCTCGCCCAGTTCGTACCGCTCACGCGGGGCGAATGCAGCGAGCCGACGACCGGCAGGCTACCCTCCGAACATGAGTCGGGAAGTCCGCCCCGGCACTGTGCCTGGGAGATCCATGCCAGAAGGTAACGCTGCGAAACCACCCACCGCGCCCGGCGGGCTGCCGCCGGCCCGGCGGGCCAGCGGCGGCGGCGTAGGCCCGAAGCGGCCTTCGCTCGGCGGCGGCGCCCCCGCGCAGGACCGTGAGCTGCGCGCTCAGGGCCGCCAGACCGTGCAGAAACTGCTCGAAGCCGGGCTGGCCGAGTTCGATGAGAACGGCTTCCAGGCCGTCCGGGTGGATGACATCGTGCGCCGGGCCAAGACCTCGCACGGCACCTTCTACCTGTACTTCGCCAACAAGGAAGACCTGTTCAAGGCGCTGCTGTCGGACGCGCTGATCGACATGGCCGCGCTCGTTGACGAGTTTCCCGTGGTCACCCGCAACGACTCGGGACGGGCCGCGCTGCGCCGCTGGGTCAGCGCGTTCTGCGACGTCTACGCCGCGCACGCCTCGGTGATCCGGATCCTCAGCCAGGCGGAGGTGGTCGGCGAGGAGGTCTTCGGCGACGGGCTGCAGGTGATGTTCCGGCTGTCCGAGGCGATCACCCAGGGCATGACGGCGGCCGCGCGGAAAGATGGCAGCGAAGCGCCGGCCGGGCATGCCGAGCTCACCGGTGTGGCCCTGCTGATGATGCTGGAGCGGATCAACTACCTGCTCACCGTGGAGGTCCGGCTGCCCAGGGAGGAGATGGTGGACCGGCTGACCGCGATCATCTTCGCGGCGTTCCACTACTCCTGACCAGGCCGGGCGCGGGAGCAGGCAGCCATGACCGCCACCCAGGCCCTGGCGCTGCTGCTGCTCATCCTCGGCTCCTGCGCGATCGCCGGGCTGGCCCGCAGGCGCGGCGTGGCCGCGCCGATCCTGCTGGTGCTGGCCGGGCTGGCCGCGTCCTACCTCCCCGGCGTGCCGGTGTTCCGGCTCCAGCCGGACCTGATCCTGTTCGTCGTGCTGCCGCCGCTGGTCTACACCACCGCGCTGGAAAGCTCCTACCTGAACCTGCGGGACAACCTGCGTACCCTCGCCCTGCTCTCGGTGGGGCTGGTGCTGTTCACCGCGCTGGTGGTGGGCGGCGTGACCTGGCTGGCCGTGCCCGGGCTGCCGCTGGCCGCCGCGTTCACCCTGGGTGCGATCCTCGGCCCGACCGACGCGGTCACCACGGCCAGCATCGGGCGGCAGTTGCACCTGCCGCGGCGGCTGCTGACCGTGATCACCGGCGAGAGCATGCTGAACGACGGCACCGCGCTCACCCTGTACGCGGTCGCGGTCAGCGCCGCGGCCACCACGGTGGCCACCCCGTCGCCGCTGGAGGACGTGCGCAGCCTGCTGTTCATCGGGGCGGGCGGGGTGGCCGTCGGCCTGGTGCTCGGTGCGCTGCTGCACCAGATCCGGCTGCGGCTGCGCGACCCGCTGGTGGAAAGCGCGCTGTCGCTGCTCGCCCCGTTCACCGCCTACCTGGCCGCCGACTCGCTGCACGTGTCCGGGATCCTGGCCGTCGTGGTGGCCCGGCCTGTACCTGGGCCATCACGCCGGCCAGGCGCACTTCGCCACCCGGCTGCAGGACATGGCGGTGTGGCGGGTGGCCACGTTCGTCCTCGAATCGGTGGCCTTCACGCTGATCGGCCTGCAGCTCCGGCCGGTGCTCCAGGACCTGGGCCGGGCTGACCCGGGACGGCTGGCCGCCGAGGCGGCCATCGTGCTCGGCGCCGTCATCGTGGCCCGGATCGCCTGGGTGTTCCCGTCCGTCTACCTGCCCCGGTGGCTGGTCCCCCGGATCAGGCGAGCGGACCCGGTGCCGGGCTGGCCAGCCACGCTGGTGCTGTCCTGGGCCGGTCTGCGTGGCGTCATCTCGCTGGCCGCGGCGGCCGCGCTGCCCGCCTCGGTACCGCAGCGCAGCCTGCTGGTGTTCCTGACCTTCACCGCAGTGCTGGGCACGCTGCTGGTGCAGGGGCTCACCCTGCCCCGGCTGATCCGCTGGCTGGGGGTACGGGCCGGCCCGGAGGAGGAGCAGGCCGACGTCGCGGCCCAGGCGGTCGCGCAGCAGGCGGCGGCCGCGGCCGGGCTGCGGCGGCTGGCCGAGCTGGCCGAAGCCGACCCGGCCGGCGCACCGCCGGATGTGGTCGAGCGGCTGCGGCGGCTGGCCCAGGGTGAGGCCGCCCCGTCGGCGGCGTTCCGGCGGCTGCGCCGGGAGATGACCGCCGCCGAACGGGCCGAGTTCATCCGGCTGCGGGACGGGCGGCAGATCGACGACGAAGTGCTCGACGAGGTGCTGCACCAGCTGGACCTGGAAGAGGCCATGCTGTCCCGCGATGAATGGGACATGACCGGCGGCCAGCCGGACCAGCCGGGCACCGGGCCGGGTCACCCAGGTGCGGCGGGCAGAATCGAAGAGTGCGATTCCTTACCGGGCGGCTGCCCGCCTACGACCTGACCTACAACGACGTCTTCCTGGTGCCCAGCCGCTCCGCGGTGGCGTCCCGGCTGGACGTGAGCCTGGCCACCCAGGATGGCAGCGGCACCACCATCCCCATTGTGGTGGCCAACATGACCGCGGTGTCCGGCCGCCGGATGGCGGAGACGGTGGCCCGCCGCGGCGGGCTGGCCATCCTGCCCCAGGACATCCCGGCCGACGTGGTGGCCGAGGTCGTGTCCTGGGTGAAGAGCCGCGACCTGGTGCACGACACGCCGATCACGCTCGGCCCGGCGAACACCACCGGCGAGGCGCTCACCCTGCTGCCCAAGCGGGCGCACGGCGCGGTCATCGTGGTCGAGAACGGCCGCCCGATCGGCGTGGTGACCGAGTCGGACTGCACCGGGGTGGACCGGTTCACCCAGCTCCGCAACGTGATGTCCAGCGAAGTCCTCACGCTGCCCGCGGGCACCGACCCGCAGCAGGCGTTCAGTCTGCTGCATGATGGCCGGCACCGGCTCGCGCCGGTCGTGGACGGGACGGGCCGGTGCGTGGGCATCCTGACCCGGACCGGCGCGCTGCGCGCCACGCTGTACCAGCCGGCCACCGATGGGCACGGCCGGCTGCGCATCGGCGCCGCGCTGGGCATCAACGGCGACGTGGCGGCCAAGGCCAAGCTGCTGCTGGACGCCGGCGTGGACGTGCTGGTGGTGGACACCGCGCACGGCCACCAGGACAAGATGATCAGCGCACTGCACGCGGTCCGCGGGGTGAGCCCGCAGGTCCCGGTGGCGGCGGGCAACGTGGTCACCGCGGCGGGCGTGGCCGACCTGGTCGCCGCGGGCGCGGACATCGTCAAGGTGGGGGTCGGGCCGGGCGCGATGTGCACCACCCGGATGATGACCGGGGTGGGGCGGCCGCAGTTCAGCGCGGTGCTGGAGTGCGCCGAGGAGGCCCGGCGGCTGGGCGCGCACGTGTGGGCCGACGGCGGCGTCCGGCATCCCCGGGACGTGGCGCTCGCGCTGGCCGCGGGCGCGTCCAACGTGATGATCGGCTCCTGGTTCGCGGGCACCTACGAGTCGCCGGGCGACTCGTTCCGCGACCCGGACGGCCGGCTGTACAAGGAGAGCTTCGGCATGGCGTCGGCCCGGGCGGTGCGGCTGCGCACCTCGGCCGACTCCTCGTTCGAGCGGGCCCGCAAGGAACTGTTCGAGGAGGGCATCTCCACCGCCCGGATGTACCTGGACCCGCAGCACCCCGGCGTGGAGGACCTGCTCGACGCGATCACCGCCGGGCTGCGCAGCGCGGCCACCTACGCGGGCGCCGCCGACCTGGAGGAATTCCACCTGCGCGCGGTCGTCGGCGTGCAGAGCGCGGCCGGCTACACCGAAGGCCAGCCCCTGCCCACCTCCTGGTAGCCCGCCTTCCGGTCAAGCGTGCGAATTTTTGCCCCTATGAGGGCAAAAATTCGCACCGTTACCGGGCGCTGAGGTCGAGGAGGACTTTGCCGCGCGGTCCGGGCGGGTCCGGGTCGCGCAGGGCGTCCAGCGCGGCGGACCACTCGGCCAGCGGGAAGCGGTGGGTGATCAGGAAGGCCAGGCTGAGCAGGCCCGTGTTGAGCAGGGTGACCACCTGGCGCCACGCGGCCGAGGTGTAGCCGAAGCTGGCCCGGATGGTCAGGTCGTTGTTGACCAGGTCGTCCACGGGGACCGCGGCGGTGGCGCCGTGTGGCGGCAGGCCGAGCAGCAGCACGGTGCCGCCACGGCGGGCCGCGGCCAGCGCGGTGAGCACCGCGACGGTGGCCCCGGCCGCCTCCACCACCAGGTCGTAGCCGCCGCCGGCCGCCGCCGGCTCGGTCTCGAACCGGTCCGCGCCCGCGTCGGCGGCCAGGCCGGCCTGGGCCGGGCGGCGGCCCAGCACCACGATCTCGGCCGGCGACCACAGACCGAGCAGCCGCACCGCCAGCAGCGCCACCGTGCCGTCCCCGACCACCAGCGCCCGCGCGCCCGGCGGGGGCGCCACGCTGGCCAGCCCCCGGTAGACCACCGAGGCCGGCTCGACCAGCGCGCCGTCCTCGAGGCTCACCCGGTCCGCCAGCGGGTGCACCAGCGACTCGCTGACCGTCGCGTACCCGGCCACGGCTCCATCTCTGGTGAACCCCATCTCGTCGTAGGTAGCGCACAGGTTGGTTTCCCCAGCGGCACATTTTGCGCAACGCCAGCACGGAACGATGCCCTCGGCCACCACCCGGGTGCCCGGGGCCAGTGCGCCGGCTCCGCCGGCCAGCACCGTCCCGCTCCACTCGTGCCCGAGGATTAGCGGGTAGCGCACATACGCGGGGTCGATCCGGCCCGCCACGATGTCCAGGTCGGTGCCGCACAGCCCGGCCATGGCCGGCCGGATCAGCACCTCCCCGGGCCCGGCACCGGCCCTTCCCGCTCCTCCAGCCCAGCGTCCTGGGGTGAGCGCACCACGAGCGCGGTGAGTTTGCGGTCACCGGTGACCGCAAACTCACCGCGCTGAGCCTCCTGGGATGTCACGTCGGTCACGGTCAGGCTCCCTCGGTGTGGTACGGCGCGCCGCCGAGCAACGCGGACACCCGGTCGGCGTAGCTGCGCACCGCCCGGCCCAGTTCCTCGATCCGCCAGGCGGGCAGGTCGCCCTTGATCCCGGTCACGCTGACCGCGCCGGCGCAGCCGCCGTCGTGGCCGAAGAACGCCGCCCCGGCGCAGAACACGCCCTCGGCGTCCTCCTCGTCGTCCACCGCGAAGCCGAGCCGCCGGGCGGCGGCCAGGTTGTCCAGCAGCGTGCCGATGTCGGTGATGGTGTGCGCGGTGCGCGGGGCCAGCCCGGTCTCCGCGCAGATCCGGCGCACCTCCGGCTCGGGCAGGGTGGACAGGATGGCCTTCCCGGCGGCCGAGGCGTACGGCACCTCGCGCTGGCCCAGCGGGGTATAGAAGCGGACGCTGCCCGGCCCGTCCACCCGGGCGATGAACACCGGGTAGCCCGCTTCCGGGACCGCGATCCGCGCGGTCATCTTGGTCGTCTCGGACAGCTCATCGAGCAGCGGCCTACATATGTCGCCTAGCGGGAGTTGCCTGCTCACGATGTCGCCCAGCCGGATCAGCGCGGTGCCCAGCGTGTACCGGGGCCCAGGCCGGGTGTCCCGCAGGAAGCCGAACGACTCCAGGGTCCGGGCCAGCGCCAGCGTGGTGCTCTTGGACGCGCCCAGCGCGCTGGCCAGTTCGCTGAGCGTCTGGCCCTCAGCCGGGCCATCGGCCACGATGCCGACCAGGCGGAGCGCCCGGGCCACACTGTGCACCGTGTACCGGCCCGGCCCCTGGTCATCCTGCGGCGATCCCAGCGGCTCACCGTCCCGCGCCATCCCCACCTGCTCACCTCTCACACCGTTGTTCGGTAAGGCAGAACGCCATCTGTTATGGTAGCGCGTCCAAAACGGCCTTGACATGGGCAAATACGGGTGATGTCATGTCGGCGTGATTCTACATCACAAAACGTCGTTCGGGACAACCGAACATCCGCCCCGGAGCGTGGCCCGGGCCACGGCCGCCAGGCAGCGCCTGGCGGGCTGGCTGGGCGGGCACCCGGAAGTGGCCGCTGTGGTGCTCACCGGCCCGGCCGCCGTGGCCTGGGCCACCGGCGCGGTGGCGCCCCCAGTGGACCGCACGGCCGCGGTGGACCTGGTCTGGGTGGTGGCCACCCGCTCGTCGGCCGCGCTGATCACCACCGAGGTGGAGGCGGACCGGGTGGCCGAGGAGTACCAGCCGCGGCAGCACGGTTTCGCCGACCTGGCCGCGGTCCCGTGGTACGACCCGGACGGCTTCACCCGGGCGGCCCAGGACATCGCCGGGGCGCCCGCGGGCCGGCTGGCCGCCGACGGGCACCCGGCGTTCCAGGACGTGGCCGATGAACTGGTGGCGCTCCGGCTCGCCCTGTCCCCTGCCGAGCAGCAGGAACTGCGGGCGCTGGGCGCCGACGCGGCGGACGGGCTACAGCAGGCGCTGGCCGCCTGGCGGCCCGGTGAGCGGGACCTGGACATCCAGGCCCGGGTGGCCGCGCTGCTCGAGTCCCGGGGCGCGGACACCCCGGTGCTGATCGTCGGCGGGGACGACCGGGTGCGCCGGTTCCGGCACCCGATGGCGGCCGGGGTGCCGGTGCGCCGGCTGGCCATGGCCGTGCTGGTGGCCCGGCGCGGCGGGCTGCACGCCGCCGCCACCCGGTTCGCCTCGGCCGGGCCGGTGGACGCGGAGTTCGCCGCGCTGCGCGCCCGGGTGCTGCGCATCGAGCGGGACACGCTGGCCGCGTCCGGGCCGCCGCACCGCTACCGGGACGTGCTGACGGTGCTGGCCGATGGCTACGCCCGGGAGGGCGCCCCGGGCGGCTGGGCCGGGCACTACCAGGGCGGCCCGATCGGCTTCGCGCAGCGCGAGTTCGAGATCGCGCCGGGGCAGCGGGACTCGCGCTGGTATGCCACCCCGGTGGATTACGGGCACGCGGTGGCCTGGAACCCCAGCCTGCCCGGCGGGGCCAAGGCCGAGGACACCTACCTGGTCAGCGAGACCGGCCTGCACCGGGTGACCACGGCGGCGGACGGCCCAGGGCCGGGCTGGCCAGCCGAAGACCAGGACGACGAACCGATGCCGCCGCGCCCGGCGGTGCTGGAGGTGCTGTAGTGACAGACGATTTTGCTGGCGACGGGGGGCGCCCCGGAGGGGTGTCCCGCGGCGCCAGCGATCCCGGGGGGTCCAGGGGGGTCGCCCCCGGACCAATACCGTCGGCTGACTGGCGCGCAGGTACTGGCCGCCCGCGGCATCACGGCCGAGCCGGCGCCCGCGCGCAGCACGGCGCGGTTCCCGGACGGGGCGGACTTCCGCATCGAGATCCCCAGCGTCGAAGGGCCGGCCGTGCTGCGGGCCGTGCTGGAGCAGGCCGCGGCCGAGGGCATCACGGTCAACCGGGTGTCCCAGGGCAGCGGCGCGATGCTGCTGTCCGGCCGTGAGCTGGCCGAGCTGGCCGCGATCGGCGCCGACCACGGCCTGGAGGTGTCGCTGTTCGTCGGGCCGCGTGAGGAGTGGGACATCGGCAGCCTGGCCCAGTCGGCCGAGGGCCCGTCCCGGGCCGGGCTGATCCGCGGCTGCCGGCAGCTCCGGTACGCGGTGGACGACGTGCTGCGCGGCGTCGAGCACGGCATCCGCGGCTTCCTGGTGGCCGACACCGGGCTGCTCGAGCTGCTGGCCGGGATGCAGCGGGACGGCGAGATCCCGGCCTCGGTGGTGTGGAAGGTGTCGGCCATGCTGGCGCCGGCCAACCCGGTGACCGCCCGGCAGCTGGAACGGCTCGGCGGGCACACGGTCAACGTGCCGTCCGACCTGACCGCGGGCCAGCTGGCCGAGCTGCGCGCGGCCACCTCGCTGCCCATCGACCTGTACGTGGAGGCGCCCAGCTCGATGGGCGGCGTGGTCCGCGGCCACGAGGCGGCCGAGCTGGTCGCCGCGGCCGCGCCGATGTACGTGAAGTTCGGCCTGCGCAACTCCCGGCCGCTGTACCCCAGCGGGCTGCACCTGGTGGACGAGGCGGTGGCCATCGCCCGGGAGAAGGTGCACCGGGCCGCGGTCGCGCTGGAGTGGATGGAGCTGGCCAGCCTGGACCTGATCCAGTCCGCGCCCGGGGCCCCCGGCCTGGGCATCCCGGAGCGCCCGTGCTAGCCCGGGGGGGCGACCCCCCGGAACCCCCCGCCCGTCACAGGCTCGGAGAGAACACGGCTTCGCCGCGCCTCCCCTCGCCCGTGAGTGCGGGCCGCCTGCGGAGTGACGCGTGGCTGCGGGGCGACGACGAGGTCGCGCTGGCGCACCGGGTGGCGTTCGCCGCGGCCGGGCTGGAGGTGACCGCGGACGGCGGCCGCCCGGTGATCGGCATCGCCAACTCGGCCAGCGAGCTGAACCCGTGCAACCTGCCGCTGCGCGACCTGGCCGGCCCGGTGGCGGACGGGATCCGGGCGGCCGGCGGGGTGCCGGTCGAGTTCGGCTCGATCTCGCTCGGCGAGGACCTGATGAAGCCGAGCGCGATGCTGTACCGCAACCTGCTGGCCATCGAGATCGAGGAGATCATCCGGAGCAACCCGCTGGACGGGATCGTGCTGCTGGCCGGCTGTGACAAGACCGTGCCCGGCGCGATCATGGGCGCGGCCAGCGCCGACCTGCCCATGGTGGTGGTGACCAGCGGGGCCCGGGAGCCGGCCGTCTTCCGCGGCCGGCGAATCGGCTCGGGCAGCGACCTGTGGCGGCTGTGGGACGAGCGGCGGGCGGGCCGGCTGGACGACGCGGCCTGGCGTGAGCTGGAGCGCTGCCTGGGCTGCGCGGCGGGCACCTGCAACACGATGGGCACCGCGTCCACCATGGCCATCCTGGCCGAGACGCTGGGGCTGATGATCCCCGGCTCGGCCACCATCCCGGCCGGTGACCCGCGCGCCGCGGCGGCCGCCGCCGAGGCGGGCCGGACCGCGGTGCACGCGGTGCTGGCCGGGCGGCGGCCGTCGGCCGTGCTGACCGCGGCCGCGTTCGGCAACGCGATCCGGATGCTGCACGCGATCGGCGGGTCCAGCAACGCGGTCATCCACCTGGCCGCGATGGCCGGCCGGGTCGGCGTCCCGCTGCCGCTGGACGAGCTGGGCCGGCTGGGCGCCGGGGTCCCGGTGCTGGCCGACGTGGAACCATCCGGCCGCGGGCTGCTGCCCGACCTGGATCGGGCTGGTGGGGTGCCGGCCCTGTTCCGCGAGCTGGGTGACCTGGTCGACCCGGCCGCGGCCACGGTGACCGGGGCCAGCGTCGGCCAGATCGCCGCATCCGCACCCACCGCCAGTGGGGCGATCCGGTCGCGGGCACTGGCGTTGGGCAGAAATGGCTCTTTCGCCGTGGTGCGCGGGTCGCTGGCGCCGGACGGTGCGGTGCTGAAGACCTCGGCCGCCTCGCCCGGGCTGCTCCGGCACCGTGGGCCGGCCCTGGTCTTCCATGGCTACGACGAGATGCGCCGCCGGGTCGAGGACCCGGCGCTGCCGGTCACCCCGGGCACCGTGCTGGTGCTGGCCGGCTGCGGCCCGGTCGGGGTGCCCGGGATGCCGGAGTGGGGCATGATCCCGATCCCGGCCAAGCTGGCCGCCGAGGGGGTCACCGACATGGTCCGGGTGACCGACGCCCGGATGAGCGGGACCAGCTTCGGCACCGTGTTCCTGCACGCCGCGCCCGAGGCGGCGGTGGGCGGCCCGCTGGCGCTGCTGCGGGACGGCGACCCGGTCGAGGTGGACGTGGCGGCCGGGCGCCTGGACCTGGCCGTGCCCGAGGCGGACCTGGCCCGGCGCCGCGCGCAGTGGTCGCCGCCGCCCTCGCCGCATCTGCGCGGCTGGCCCGCGCTGTACCGCGACCACGTGCTGCAGGCACCGGACGGTTGCGACCTGGACTTCCTGCGGGCCCCGACGAAGGAGCACCGCCGGTTCGTGGAGCCAGTCGTCGGGAGGTCCTGAACTGACCAGGATCTCCCGGCCGGCGGGCCATGCCACACCGAACTACCGAGGCACAAGCGAGAGGAGATAGCCGTGAGACGCTGGAAGGTGCTGGCCACCGTGGCCGCGGCGGCCCTGGTGGCGACCGCGTGCGGCAGCAGTGGGGGGGAGCAGCGGCTCGACATCTGGGCCGGTCACGCTCACCATCTGGGAGAACTACGGCACCGAGCAGAACGCGACCGCGCTGAAGAACCTGGCCAAGGCGTTCGAGAAACTGCACAAGAACGTCACCGTCAACGTGGTGAGCCAGCCTGCGGACAACTACTTTGCCCTGCTGCAGGCGGCCGCCGTGTCCAAGACCGGCCCGGACCTGGCGGTCATGTGGACCGGGCTGTTCACCCTGCAGTACAAGGAATTCCTGACCAACCTGAAGGGCAAGATCCCCGCGGCCGACCTGGCCCGGATCGACCCGGACGCGCTCAAGTGGACCTCGGATCAGTTCAACGCGGCCAACGGGCCGTACGTGATCCCGCTGGAGAACCAGTTCTACATCGGCTTCTACAACAAGGCCGCGTTCAGCAAGGCCGGGGTGACCTCGGTGCCGACCGACTGGAGCCAGTTGTTCGCCGCCTGCCAGAAGCTGAAGAAGGCCGGCTACATGCCGCTGACCTACGGCAACGGCGGCCAGCCGCTGGGCGCGGAGTTCTACCCCTGGTACGACATGAGCTACATGATGATCGGGGCGCACCCGGTGACCGACTGGCAGCAGCTGTACAGCGGCCAGATCCCGTGGACCTCGGCGGCTAACGAGGCCCAGCTGGCCGAGTGGGCCAAGCTGAAGAGCAACGGCTGCACCAACAGCGACGTGCTGACCAAGACGGACAACCTGGGTGACTTCGAGTCCGGCAAGGCGGCCATGATGGTGGACGGCACCTGGGACACGCAGAAGTTCACCAGCGCGCTCGGGTCCAAGGTGGCCGCGTTCGTGCCGCCGTTCTCCACCACGCCGATCAAGGGCGTGGTGGACTTCGCCGGCGATGGCCTGTCCATGACCAGCTACAGCCAGCACCAGGCCGAGGCGCTGCAGTTCCTCGAGTTCATGACCACGACGCAGGCCGCGCAGATCATCAACGCGGCCGGGCTGATCCCGGCCATCAACGGGGTCAACACCAGCAACCCGGTGAACCAGCAGATGCTGAACTTCGTCAGCCAGGACCACATGACCGCGTACCCGATGCTGGACAACGTGGTGCAGCCCAACGTGGTGAACACCGGCAGCAAGGAACTGCCCTCGGTGCTGAACGGCAGCATCACACCCAAGTCGGCACTGGGCAGCATGCAGACCACGTTCGGCCAGCTGCCGTCCAGCCAGCGCGGCACCAGCTACCCCTGATGCCCTGGTGAGTATCTCGCAGACGACATCGCGGCTGGCCCGGGGCGCTGCCCCGGGCCAGCCCGCCCGGCGTTCCCGCTCGCGGCTGGCCCGGCGCCGGCGGCGGGCGGGCATCCTGCTGTCGCTGCCCGCGGTGATCGTGGTGCTGGGCCTGCTCGGCATCCCGATCGGCCAGGCGGTCTACTACTCGATGACCAACTGGAACGGGCTGACCGCGCAGTGGATCGGGCCGAGCACCTACTCGGCCGCGCTGTCCGACCCGATTTTCTGGCGGGTGATCCAGAACAACGCGCTGCTGCTGCTGGCCATCCCGTTCGCCATCGGCATCCCGCTGGCCATCGCCGCGCTGCTCAACGAGCACGTCCGCGGCTGGCGGTTCTTCCGCTCGGTGTACTTCCTGCCCACCGCGGTGTCCTGGGTGGTCATCGGCATGGTGGCGGTGCAGTTCTTCGCGCTGAACGGGCTGCTGAACAAGCTGCTGGCCACGGTCGGCCTGGGCTCGGTGCAGACCAACCTGCTGGCCGGGCAGCGCACCGCGCTGCTCGCGCTGGCCATCACGTTCATCTGGTCCATGCTCGGCACCAACACGATCATCTTCCTGACCGGGATGGCCACCCTGGACCCGACGCTGCTGGAGGCGGCCCGGGTGGACGGGCTGAACCGGCGGCAGATCTTCTTCCGGGTCACCCTGCCGCTGCTCAAGCGGTTCGTCCAGTTCTCCTTCGTGATCACGGTGATCAGCGCGTTCTCCGCGCTGTTCAGCCTGATCTTCGTGATGACCAACGGTGGGCCCGGGTTCGGCACCACCACGCTGGAGTTCTTCGTCTACCAGTCGGCGTTCTCCCTCGGCCAGTTCGGCACCGGCGCGCTGTACGGGATCATCCTGTTCGTGATCATGATCGTGGTCGGCCTGGTGCAGCTGCGGCTGATCCGGTCCGAGGACGGGGAGGGCTGGTAGGTGGCGGCCGATTCGTTGCGGGCGGCTCCGGCCACGGCACCCGCCGGGCCGGGCCGCAAGCGGGCGCTGCGAGCGCGGCGGCGCGGCCGGATCGGGCTGATCTTCCTGATCATGACCCTGATCGCGGTGGTCATGCTGTACCCGTTCTGGTACCTGCTGAATAACGCGTTCCGCAACCAGACCCAGTTCAACGAGCAGCGCGGGCACTCGGCGGTGAGCTGGCACCAGCTGTTCGCCGAGCTGCCGGTGGGCCGGGAGCTGCTCAACTCCACGCTGATCTGCCTGCTGTCGATCCTGCTCATCCTGGCCGTGTCCACCACCGCCGGGTTCGCGTTCGCCAAGCTGCGCTACCGGGCCAGCGGGTGGGTGTTCCTGGGCGTGGTGGCCGCGCTGATGGTCCCGCTGCAGTCGATCATCATCCCGGAGTACGTGAACCTCGGGAAGCTGGGGCTGATCAACACCTACCTGGGCGCGATCCTGGTCTACGTCGCGCTGGGCACGCCGTTCGCCACGTTCCTGATGGCCACCTACTACCGGGGCATCTCCGACGACCTGATCGAGGCGGCGGTGATGGACGGGCTGGGCTACGAGCGGACGTTCCTGCGCATCGCGCTGCCGCTGTCCTGGCCGGCCATCGCCACCGTGACCGTGCTCCAGTTCATCCAGATCTGGGACGACCTGCTGGTCGGGCTGCTTTTCCTGCAGAACCCGCAGCAGCGCACCATCACCGTGGGGCTGGCCGCCCTGTCGGCGGGGCGGACCACCAGTATCCCCGTGCTGATGGCAGGCTCGTTCATCAGCGCTGTGCCCGCGATCGTGGTGTACCTGATCTTCCAGCGGTACCTGGTGCGCGGGCTGACCCTGGGGATGGGCAAATGAGCGAGTGGGAAGTCGTGGTCGCGGCCGGGGCCGAGCTGGGTGAGCGGCCGTTCTGGGACGCCTTCGCGGACGGGCTGATGTGGGTGGACATCCTGGCCGGGCAGCTGCACCGGTACCGGCCCGGGCTTGGTGACGCGGTGTTCCACACCGCCGGGGTGGCGGTCGGCGCGGCCGCGCCGCGGGCCGGCGGGGGGTACGTGCTGGCCGCGGCGGACGGGTTCCGGCTGGTCGGCGGCGGACGGGCAGGCTGCTGGCGGGCCATGGCGGCCGCCCGGCATGCTGGCCGACGTCCGGTTCAACGACGGGGTGTGCGACCCCGCGGGCCGGTTCTGGGCCGGCACGGTGGCCGCGGACCGGCGGGCCGGTGCGGGCGCGCTGTACCGGCTCGACCCGTCCGGCCAGATCTCCGTGGTGCTGGACGGGGTGACCGAGTCCAACGGGCTGGGCTGGAGCCCGGACGGCGGCACGTTCTACTACATCGACTCGGGCGAGCCACGGCCGCGGATCCGTGCCTTCCCGTGCGATCTGGCCGCGGGCACGCTGGGCGCGCCGCGCGATCTGGTCCAGCCGCCGCCGTCCTACGGGATCCCGGACGGCCTGGTGGTGGACGCGGACGGCTGCCTGTGGGTGGCGTTCTGGGGCGGCGGCGCGGTGCGCCGGTACTCGGCTTCCGGTGAGCTGCTGGCGTCGCTGGAGGTGCCGGTGTCCCAGCCGTCCTGCCCGGCGTTCGGCGGCCCGGGGCTCGCGGACCTGTACGTCACCACGGCCTGGGAGGACATGACCGACGCGCAGCGGGCCGCCGAGCCGCTGGCCGGTCATCTGCTGCACACCCGGGTCGAGGGGGTCCGGGGCCTGCCGACTGGCCGGTTCGGCGGATAGCTCGGCGGATTGAGGAGAACAGGGTGTCGGAGATCGTGCTCGAGGGGATCACCAAGCGGTACCAGGACGGGACCACCGCGGTCCGGTCGCTGGACCTGTCCATCGCCGACGGCGAGCTGATGGTGCTGGTCGGCCCGTCCGGGTGCGGGAAGACCACCGCGCTGCGCATGGTGGCCGGGCTGGAGGAGATCACCGACGGCACGATCCTGATCGACGGCCAGCCGGTCAACGACATGGAACCGCGGGACCGGGACATCGCGATGGTGTTCCAGAGCTACGCGCTCTACCCGCACCTGACCGTGCGGGACAACATGGCGTTCAGCCTGAAGTACCGGAAGATGCCGAAGCCGGAGATCCGCCGCCGGGTGGACGAGGCGGCCCGCATCCTGGAGCTGGACGAGCTGCTCGGCCGCAAGCCGCGGCAGCTGTCCGGCGGGCAGCGGCAGCGGGTCGCGATGGGCCGGGCCATCGTCCGCCAGCCGCGCGCGTTCCTGATGGACGAGCCGCTGTCCAACCTGGACGCCAAGCTGCGGGTGCAGATGCGGGCCGAGATCGCCAAGCTGCAGCGCTCGCTCGGCGTGACCACCATCTACGTCACCCACGACCAGACCGAGGCGATGACGCTGGGCAGCCGGGTGGCGGTGCTGCGGCACGGGGTGCTGCAGCAGGTGGCCGCGCCGCAGGAGCTGTACCAGCGGCCGGCCAACCTGTTCGTGGCCGGATTCATCGGCTCACCGGCGATGAACCTGATCGAGGCCAGCCTGGAACGGGCTGACGGCGGCCCGCAGGTGGTCTTCGGCCCGCACCGGCTCCAGGTGCCCGCGGCGGTGCTGCGCGAGCACTCCGCGCTGTCCGGCTACCTCGGCCGCAAGGTGGTGCTCGGCATCCGGCCGGAGCACCTGGAGGACGCCGCGCTGGTGCCCGGCGCCGCGCCCGAGTCGGTGCTCGACGTGACCGTGGAACTGCGCGAGGAACTGGGCGCCGAGGTCAACGCGCACTGCACGGTGGGGGTGCCGCCGGTGCAGGTGGCCGGGGTGGCCATCGGCGACACTGAACCGGACGCGGCCGAGATCGAGGAGGTGCCGCAGATCCCGGCCATCGTCGCCCGGCTGGACCCGCGGACCACGATCCGCGAGGGGCAGCCCGCGCGGGTGCACGTGGACCTGGGGTCACTGCATTTCTTCGACCCCGACACCGGGGACAGCCTGCGCGACTAGCGCGTGCTCCCGCACCCACTGCGCGATCCGGTCCAGCAGCGGGCCGTCGGCGCCGGACTCGGCGTGGCCGAAGCCGGGCTCGATCCACAGCTCCTTGGGCTCGCCGGCCGCGTCGTACAGCCGCTGGCCGTGGCTGGCCGGGAAATACAGGTCCTTGTCGCCGTGCACGATCAGCAGCGGAGTGGGCGAGATCAGCGCGGCCGCCTCGTCGGGGGGCATCGGCACCGGGTTCCAGCCGGCCGGGCTGATCCGGGTCTTCAGCCAGGTCCGGGTGATCATCCGGCCCAGCCGGCGCTCCACCGCCCAGTGCACCCGGCGCATCGGCACCGTGCCGCGGTAGTACCAGTGCCCGGGCCCGCTGACCGAGACGGCGGCGTCCAGCCCGCCGATCAGCCCGGCGTAGCGCAGCACCACCGAGGCCCCCATGGAGAACCCGACCGCGGCGATCCGCTGGTAGCCGAGCTCGCGGGCGTACCGCACGGCCACGTCCAGGTCCCTGATCTCCAGGTCGCCGACGGTGGACAGCCCGCCGGACCGGCCATGCCCGCGGAAGTCGAAGCTCACCACCCCGCCCGCCTGGCGCAACCGGCTGGCCACCTTCCAGACCGCGCCGTGTTGCCAGGACAAGGTAAACCCATGCGCCAGAACGAACGCCACGTCCCGGTCACCGGGCAGGTGCACGGCGTCGATAGCGACGCCATCGTCGGTCACCAGGGTCAGTGCCTTCACCACGGATCCGCTCATGGTTCCATTCTGCGTGACGCCTGGTGCGGGTGACCGCCCCCGATATGAGAGCCTCATCACTGGAGGTGGGTTACGTGAAGATCGGCCTGCAGATCCCTGACTTCACCACGCCGGACGGCCCGGCCCGGCTCGGCGCGGACCTGGCCACGGTGGCCCGCGCCGCGGACGACGCTGGTTTCGAGTACCTCGCGGTGATGGACCACTTCTTCCAGATCGGGGTGATCGGGCCGCCCGAGCGGGAGATGCTCGAGGCGTACACCACGCTCGGCTACCTGGCCGGGCACACCTCGCGGGCCCGGCTGCTCACCCTGGTCACCGGGGTGATCTACCGTCATCCGGGCATCCTGGCCAAGATCGTGACGACGCTGGACGTGCTGTCCGGCGGCCGGGGCTGGCTGGGCATCGGCGCCGCCTGGAACGACGAGGAGTCACGCGGGCTCGGCATCCCGTTCCCGCCGGTCGCCGAGCGGTTCGAGCGGCTGGAGGAAACGCTGCAGATCTGCCTGCAGATGTGGCGCGGCGACGAGAGCCCGTACCAGGGCCGGCACTATCAGCTGGAACGCCCGCTGAACTCACCGGAGGCGCTGACCAGGCCGCACCCGCCGATCCTGATCGGCGGCGGCGGTGAGCGGAAGACGCTCCGGCTGGTCGCCCAGTACGCCCAGGCCTGCAACCTGTTCCCCGGCCCGGACCTGGCCCGCAAGCTCGACGTGCTGCGCGCAGCACTGCGCGGACGTCGGGCGCGACTACGACGAGATCGACAAGACCTGCTACTTCCTGTACGACGTGGGGGCCAAGGGCGAGAATGCGCAACAGGTGGTGGACCAGCTCGGTGCGCTGGCCGGGATGGGCTTCCAGGCCGCCATCGGCGGGGTGGTGGGCGTCTGGGACGTCACCCCGCTGGAGGTCATCGGCAGCGAGGTGATCCCGGCCGTCGCCAGCCTCTGAGGGTCATGGCGTCAGTACCGGGACCCGTACTCCCAACGCGTCGAGCAACCGGCCGATGCCGTCCGGGTCGGCGGTTATGACGGCGGCCCGCTCAACCGCCGCGGTCAGCGCCACGAAGGCGTCCACCACGTCAGACGTACCGGACCTGGCCAGCAACTTCCCAACCAGGGACACGTGACTGCCCGCAAATGGGGCGATGTCACAGCTGCGCAGCGCGAGCATTAACCGGGCCTGGCGAGGTGGGCGGCGCACGACCTGCGCGGCCACCGGCGCCGGCACAATGATGTGATGCCCGGCCGCCAGCCGCTCCTGGTGGCTGGTGACCTGAGCGGCCGCGCGGCTGCGGTCGATCGCGATCAGAGCCCCGCTGTCATAGACGTAGTTCACGAAGCTACCCACCGTTCGAGGTCGAAGTCACCGCCGTGCGCCGCGTTGAAGGCGTCCGCCTCCTCCATCAGCCGGTGCTCCTCAGCTACCCGGGCCTTCGCGGCCGCGCGCTCCTCGGCCGTCGGGTAGCCATGCTCGGCGAAGTAGGCGTCGATCGCCCGGATGCCTGCCAGGCGCTTGAGCTCCCAGCCCAGCTGCTGACGGAGGGCACGTTCGACCACGCTGGAGATAGTGCTGTGCTCCAGCTTGGCGGTCCGGCGGACGTCCTCGGCCAGGGACTCGCTGACCGTGACGTTGAGCACCGCCTTCTTCTCGGCCATGTTATGACCATAACATGATTGTGAGTCACTTCGGCAGGAGCGGCGGCGGTGGTACAACGACAGAGCCTGCATCCAGCCGTGCGCATGACGGGAGCCCGCATGTCCATCCTGAGTGACCTGACCGAGGCAATCCGGGACGGCAGCATCGACATCATCGACCTGACCGCGCCGCTGTCCGACGCGACGCCGGTGATCAAGCTGCCCGAGCCGTTCGGCAACACGGCCACGTTCGCGCTGCACGAGATCAGCCGGTACGACGACCGCGGCCCCGCCTGGTACTGGAACGACATCACCACCGGCGAGCACACCGGCACCCACTTCGACGCGCCGGTGCACTGGGTGACCGGCCGGGACGGCGCCGACGTGGCCCAGGTCCCGGTGCGCCGCCTGATCGCGCCCGCGGTCATGCTCGACTTCAGCGCGCAGGCCGCGGCCGACCCGGACTTCCTGCTGGACATCGAGCATGTGAAGCAGTGGGAGGCCGCGCACGGGCCGCTCCCCCAGGGTGGCTGGCTGCTCTACCGGACCGGCTGGGACGCTCGCTCGGCCAGCCAGGAGGCATTCCTCAACGCGAACGAGACCGGCCCGCACACCCCCGGCATCTCGGTGGCCTGCGCCCGGTGGCTGGCGGCCCGGGCCGAGCTGATCGGCCTGGGCGTGGAGACGGTCGGCACCGACGCGGGCACGGCGCACTCGTTCGACCCGCCGTTCCCGTGCCACGCCTCGTTGCTCGGCGCGGGCAAGTACGGGCTCACTCAGCTGCAGAACCTGGCCCTGCTGCCGGCCCGGGGCGCCGTGGTGATCACCGGCCCGCTGCCGATCACCGGCGGCTCGGGCAGCCCGTGCCGGGCCATCGCGCTGGTCGAGCGGTCCGCCGAGCGGGACTGATGCGGGTCACCGACGCGGTCGCGGCGACGCTGGCCGGGCTGGGTGCGGACACCCTGTTCGGCGTGGTCGGCAGCGGGAACTTCCACCTGGCCAACGCGCTGGTCAGCCAGGGCACCCGGTACGTGGCGGCCCGGCACGAGGGGGGCGCGGCGTGCATGGCCGACGGCTGGGCGCGGACCGCGGGCCGGACCGGCCTGCTCACCGTGCACCAGGGACCCGGGCTGACCAACGCCATGACCGGGATCACCGAGGCGGCCAAGAGCCGGACGCCGCTGCTGGTGCTGGCGGCCGACGTGGCCGGCCCGGCGGTCACCTCCAATTTCCGGATCGACGTGGCCGGGCTGGCCGCCGCGGTCGGCGCGGTGCCGGAACGGCTGCACTCCACCGCCTCGGCCGCGGCCGACACGGCCCGGGCCTACCAGACGGCCACGCTGCAGCGCCGCACCGTAGTCCTGGCCATGCCGCTGGACGTGCAAGCGGGCGAGTGCGACCGGCAGCCGCCACCGGCCAGCCCGGTGCTCGGGCCGGTAGCCCCGGCGGCCGGCGCGGCCGACGCGCTGGCCGGGCGGCTGGCCATGGCCCGGCGGCCGGTCTTCGTGGCCGGCCGCGGGGCCCGCATCGCCCAGGCCCGCGGCGACCTGGAGCGGCTGGCCGAGGCCTGCGGCGCGCTGCTGGCCACCTCGGCGGCGGCCAAAGGGCTGTTCCGGGGCAATCCCTGGGACCTGGACGTGAGCGGCGGGTTCGCCTCCCCGCTGGCCGCCGAGCTGATCACCGCGGCCGACCTGATCGTGGGCTGGGGCTGCTCGCTGAACATGTGGACGATGCGGCATGGCAACCTGATCGGCCCGGACACCACCGTGGTCCAGGTGGACGACGACCCAGCCGCGATCGGCGCGCACCGCCCGGTGCACCTCGGTGTGCTGGGCGACGTGGCCGAGACGGCGCGGGCCGCGCTCAGCGCGCTCGGCGACCGGTTCGGCAGCGGGCTCGGCTACCGCACCGACGAGGTGCGCGGCCGGATCAAGAGGGAGATCGCCTGGCGGTCGGTGCCGTACGACGACGAGACCGGCGGCGGCCGGATCGACCCCCGCACGCTGAGCATCTCGCTGGACGGCATGCTCCCGGCGGAGCGGACCGTCTGCGTGGACTCGGGCAACTTCATGGGCTACCCGAGCATGTACCTGTCCGTGCCGGACGAGGCCGGGTTCTGCTTCACCCAGGCCTACCAGTCGGTCGGCCTCGGCCTGGCCTCGGCCATCGGCGCGGCGATCGCCCGGCCGGACCGGCTGCCGGTCGCGGCGCTGGGCGACGGCGGGGCGCTGATGGGGGCCAGCGAACTGGAGACGGTGGCCCGGCTCGGCCTGCCGATGCTGATCGTGGTGTACGACGACGAGGCGTACGGTGCCGAGGTGCACCACTTCGGCCCGGACGGGCACCCGCTGGACACGGTGCGCTTCCCGGCCGCCGACATCGCGGCGGTCGGCCGCGGGTTCGGCTGCGCCGGGGTGACCGTGCGCGGCCCGGACGATCTGGGCCCGGTGCGGGACTGGCTGGCCGGGCCGCGGGACCGGCCGCTGGTGGTGGACGCCAAGGTCACCGCCCGCCGGGGCTCGTGGTGGCTGGAAGAGGCCTTCCGGGGCCACTGACCGGCCGCCCCATTCAACAACCGCGGGTGATCATCTCCGCGCTCTTGAGTCAGCAGTGCCGGGTACTGGTGCCACCAATCCCATGATCACGATGGAAAGCGCCGCCCGGTGACGGCGGGACAATGCCGGGTGCCGTCGGGGCACATGGGCGGGCGGCTTCCCGGGCGCGGGGCCCGGGAAGCCGCCCGGCTGCTGGCCAGTCCGGGTGACGGCTCAGCCGTCCTTTTCCGGCACCTTTTCCGGCACGGACGAATTGCGGGCCGCGCGCTCGGCGGCCTGGGCCGCGCTCACCCCGGCCAGGGTGAGCTCCTCCGACGGGTAGGCCTCCTCGCCGTGGAACGCCACGTCGCCGATCTCCAGGTCCTCGTCGGGCGCCCGCAGCTTCATGAACAAGCCGATGCCCTTGAGCAGCAGGAACGTGACCAGCCCGTCCCAGATGATCACTGTGACCGCCGCGCCCAGCTGGACCAGCAACTGGTGTGCGTGCCCGTAGAACAAGCCGGTACCGGAGAAGCCGGGGTTCTTGCCCAGGCCCAGGTACACGATCATCTTGGGATCAGCCAGCAGGCCGACCAGCAGGCCACCACACAACCCGGCGATGCCATGCGTGTACACCACGCCCAGCGCGTCGTCAACCTTGCTGAACGGCGGCACCTTGCTCAGGTGGTTCCAGGCGAACCAGACGATGAACGAGCAGGCGAAGCCGATGACGATCGCGCCCAGCCCGTTGACGTAACCGGCCGCGGGCGTGATGCCGACCAGACCACAGATCATGCCGTTGAGGCCGCCGAGGAACGTTGCCTTCTTGCCCGGGCCGCCGATCATGTCCATGACGATCCAGGTCATCATCGCGACCGCGGTGGCCAGGTTGGTGTTGACCACGGCCGCCGCCGCGTCCGCGCCCGCGAAGTACGGGTCGCCGCCGTTGAAGCCGTTCCAGCCGAGCCACAGGATGCCGGCCCCGACCGCCACGAAGAGCAGGTTGTTCGGGACCGCGTGCTCCCGGTCGCGCTTGAGCCGGGGCCCGATCACCCAGGCCGCGACGAAGCCGGAGACGCCAGCCGCCAGGTGGATGACGTAACCGCCGGAGAAGTCCAGCGCGCCCTTGCCGGCCCAGTAACCGCCGCCCCACAGCAGGAACGCGTTGACCGCGTAAGCGAACGTGATCCACAGCGGCACGAAGATCAGCCAGACCTTGAAGTTGATCCGGCCGAGCACACTGCCGATGAACAGGATCGGGGTGATCGCCGCGAACACGAACTGGAAGTAGACCAGCGACGATTCAGGGAACCGGAAGCTCGGCATCCCGCCGGAGAGCAGCGGGATGTTCGCCTGGCCTTCCAGCGCCCCGGTACCCAGCACCGCGCCCGGCGGGCCGAGCAGGTGCAAGCCGCCGCCGATCCACGGTGTCCCGAAGCCCATCTTGAAGGCCCACAGCACCCAGGTGATGAGCACCAGGCAGAACGTGGCGAACACCATGAGCACGGTATTGACGGCCCATTTCTTCTGCACCAGCCCGCCGTACAGGACGGCCAGGGCAGGGATGCTCATGAGGCCGACGAACGTCGCGGCCGTCAATTGCCAGGCGTTATCGCCTGACGACAGCCAATGTGCATAGGGAATCACTACTCTCCGCCTCCAGCGAGTTACCCTGGAAGGGCTTGCCGGGGGGTTCCGGTAGCGGCTCCAGGCAGGCCCTGCTGGGCTGCTGGAAACCCCTCCCGCGCTATCACAGCGGTGTGATCCGGGGCATCCCCGGGCTAGCTTGATCCGCCGGCCACTTCGGTGTCCGTCTAGAACGCTTCATGTTTCCCATGAGCGGGTTTCGGCCACGTTTCCCAACTGTTACGCCGTGGACAACGGACCAGCGCATGGCGGGTACCGTGTTTCGGCCCTGTTTCACGAGTGCACAACAGGACGGCCCGGTGCAATCCTGTGCACCCCGTCCCCGGCCGGTGCCGCTGTACCGGCCGCAGTGCCGCGCCGGGCAGCCCGGCGCGGCACCCCCCGGGATGCCCCGCCTGCCAGCGCCTTTTCCCCGCCCATGACCTGTCGGCACAGCGCCCAGCCCGAGCCGCCGCCCAGCCCGGCCGTCCCCCGCACGGCCGGACTGCCCGGCTTGCCCGGAACGCCGGCCTGTTACCGGATCCGTCACGTTCGCGTAACAGTGACGAAGGCCCCTTGAGTCGCACGCGGTCCCGGATTAGTGTGCGCATATCCGCTTGGTAAGCGCTTACCCTGCCGAGCTGAGCTCGCGGCTGTTGACCCAGCCGCTTTCTTAAGGATGCTTGGGTAAGCGCTTACCAGAGGTGGCTGGTGACGGCTGCCCGGGTCACTCAGTAGGCCCAGGTAGCGGCCCCAGGAACCGCGAGGGAGCGTTCCGGTGGATAGTCGCGACGGGGTCAGCTCAGCCCCCTTGGACGGGCTGGCCGGCAGCCGTGCGGCGCGCGGGCCGGTACCGGCGGGCCCGGCCGGCTCCGCCGCGCCGCCCACCGCAACCACCACCCCCACCGCAACCACCACCCCCAGCGGAGCCACCGCCCCCAGCGGAGCCACCGCCCCCAGCGGAGCCACCGCCCCCAGCGGAGCCACCGGGCCCACCGCAGCCACCGCGACCCTCCCGGCTTCCGGCTCCCCAGCCAGCCGGGCCACCGCGCCGCTCACCAGCCGGCGCATCGGCCCGGTCCCGCCGCCAACCATCTACGACGTGGCCAACGCGGCGGGCGTGTCGATCGCCTCGGTGTCGCGGGTGCTGAACGGGCGCGGCAACCCGCTGCCCGAGACGAAAGAACGCGTGCTGCAGGCGGTGGCCGAGCTCGGCTTCATCCCGGACGGCGCGGCCCGGGCGCTGAGCGCCCGGCTGAAGGAAGTCGTCGGGGTGGTGATCCGGCGGCCCACCGGCCCCGGCGCCTCGGACAGCACCACCGAGGGCGGGGTCTTCCAGGACGAGGCGGAGAGCCTCCAGTTCCCTGACCTGATCAACCGGGGTATCGAGGTCGCGGCCCAGCATCGCGACTACAACCTGCTGGTCAGCTCGGTGGACGTAGATGACCACGACCACACCCGGCGGATCCACACGCTGGCCCGCAAGAGCGACGGGCTGATCCTGCACGACCAGGTGATCGACGCGGCCCAGCTGGAACGGCTGTCCCGGCAGGTGCCGATCGTGACGCTGGCCGGCGTGGCCACGCCAACCACCTCGAACGTGGGCGGCGACAACCGGAGCGGCATGCGGGACCTGGCCTTCCACCTGGTCCGCGAGCATGGCTACCAGACCATCGCCTACCTCGGCGGCCACCCGGACAGCCCGGACAACCTGGCCCGGCACGCCGCGCTGCGGGCCGCGGTGACGGAAGCGGGCGGCACCCTGGTGGACGGCCCGCCGTGGCAGGGCGACTACTGCGCGGCGGGCGGGGCCCGGGTCATCGGCCGGCTGCTGGCCGACCAGGGCGAACTCCCCCGGGTCATCGCGTGCGCCAACGACCAGACCGCGCTCGGCGTGGTCTACGCGCTCATGCAGCACGGCCTCGACGTGCCCGGTGACGTCGCCGTCACCGGCTTCGACGATATCCCGATGGCGCGCCACCTGCGCCCTCAGCTGACCACCGTCCGCCAGCCCATCCAGGAGATCGGCGCGACCGCTTTCGAGGTGCTCTATTCCATGATCAGTAACGCTGAGCCCGCCCAGCGCGACGTGGTGCTCCCGACCCGGCTCATCACCCGGGAGAGCTGCGGCTGCGGCCCCGACCCGGCCACGCCGACCTGGCGTCTGGGCTGAACGGGAACGGCCATGCGCGTCATCGCCCGCCGGCTGCTCTTCTACATCATCACCGCTATCGCCGCCGTCACCGTGGACTTCTTCATCCCGCGGCTGATGCCCGGCAACCCGGTGGAGGCGGTACTGGCCCGCATGACGGGCCAGGTCACGCCGGGCACCATCCGCGCCCTCGAGCTGCAGTACGGCCTGAACAGCCCGCAGGGCCTGTGGGGGCAGTACATAACGTTCTGGACGAACCTGCTGCACGGCAACCTGGGTGTGTCCACCAGTTATTACCCGTCCACTGTGACCAGCGTGATCCGTAGCGCGCTGCCCTGGACGGTCGCCCTGGTCGGCGTGTCCACGGTGATCAGCTTCCTGCTCGGCACGCTACTCGGCATCCTGGTCGCCTGGCGCCGCGGCACCTGGCTGGACAACCTGCTGCCGGCCACCACCTTCTTCCAGGCCGCGCCGTACTTCTTCATCGCGTTCCTGGCCCTGGACCTGTTCGCGGTCCGGCTGGGCTGGTTCCCCACCGGCCGGGCCTACGGCCAGCTGGACTTCCCGGCCTGGAACGCCAGCTACATCGGCGATGTGCTGGACCACGCGATCCTGCCCGCGTTCACCATCGTGCTGTGCAGCGCGGCGGGCTGGATCGTCGGCATGCGTAACGTGATGGTGACCACCATGGACGAGGACTATGTCCTGGTCGCCCAGGCCAAGGGCCTGGCCAAGCGCCGGGTCGTCTGGTACGCGGCGCGAAACGCGATCCTGCCCAGCGTGTCGGGTTTCTCGCTGGCCATCGGGTTCGTGGTGTCCGGCGCGCTGCTCACCGAGATCGTGTTCAGCTACCCCGGCCTGGGCTGGATCCTGCTCCAGGCGGTCAGCTCCCGGGACTACCCGCTGCTCCAGGGCATCTTCCTGATCATCACGTTCGCCGTGCTGATCGCCAACCTGGCCGCCGACTCCGTGTACGTGTTCCTCGACCCGCGCACCCGTCAGGAGGCCTGAGCGATGTCCATCGGCACCGGCACAGACCTGGGCGGAACCGGCCTCGGCGGGCTCGGCGTCGGCGGCTCCGGATCCGGCGGGGTGGACCCGGCCAGCGAACCGGTCGGCGGCCCACTGGGGCCGCACACGCTGGCCGCGCGTGGGGCCCGCCGAATCCAGCTGCCCCGCTCCCCCAAGATCATCACCGGCCTGGTCATGCTGGCCGTGTTCCTGATGCTGGCTATCGTCGGGCCGATCGTCGCCCCGTACGACCCGTCAGCCAGCCTGTCCACCACGAACGGCACACCACAGCCACCGTCGGCCGCGCACTGGCTGGGCACCACACAGACCCAGCAGGACGTGTTCTCCCAGCTGCTGACCGGCGGCCGGAGCACGATCCTGGTCGCGGTGCTGGCCGGGGTAGTCGCCACCGTGCTCTCGGTGGTGATCGGGGTGTGCGCCGGTTACCTGCACGGCCACTGGGCCGATGACGTACTGTCCATGCTGGCCAACTTCTTCCTGGTGCTGCCCGCGCTGCCGCTGCTCATCGTGATCTTCGGCTTCCTGCCCCAGTCCAGTGGCAGCAACGACTGGCTGATCGGGCTGATCATCGCCATCACCGGCTGGGCCTGGGGCGCCCGGGTGCTACGCGCCCAGACGCTGTCGCTGAGATACCGGGACTACGTCGAGTCGGCGCGCATCATCGGCGAGCGCGGCTGGCGCGTGATCAGCCACGAGATCCTGCCCAACCTGATGCCGGTGGTAGCGTCCTCGTTCCTGTTCACCGTGCTGTACGGGGTGGGCACGTACACCGCGATCGCTTTCCTCGGCCTGGTCCCCCCGGAGCACTGGAGCTGGGGGTCGATGCTGTTCGAGGCGCAGAACGTGAACGCCGAGATCAGCGGCTACTGGTGGTGGTATATCCCGCCCGGCCTGATGGTGGCCTTCCTGGGCACGGCGCTGGCCCTGCTCAACTTCGGCATCGACGAGTTCATCAACCCGCGGCTGCGGGCCGCGGGCCTGACCAGGCGCCGGGCCAAGAAGGCGCACGGCTCCGGGCTGCCCAAGCGGTTCGAGCTCGGCCTCACCCCGGTGGTCCGCCCCACCGCCGGGCGCGCCGCGGCAGGCGCGGCCATGGCCGACCAGACCCGGGAGGCGGGCATATGAGCGGCCAGCCGCTGCTGGACATCCGCGGGCTGCAGGTGGATTACGGGATCGACCCCGGCGCGGTGCACGCGGTGGTCGGCGCCGATCTGGAGCTGCGCCGCGGCGAGGTGCTCGGGCTGGCCGGCGAGAGCGGCAGCGGCAAGTCCACGCTGGCCTACGCGGCGATCCGGCTGCTCCGCGCGCCCGGCATAATCACCGGCGGCGAGGTGCTCTACTACCCCGAGCCCGAGCGCGCCGTGGACCTGCTGTCCCTGGATGAACCGCAGCTGCGCGGGCTCCGCTGGTCACACATTGCCGTGGTACTGCAATCCGCGATGAACGCTCTCAACCCCGTGCTGTCCATCGGCAGCCAGCTGACCGACGTGCTGAAGGCACACGTGCCGAACCAGTCCGCGGCGGCCCGCCGGGACCGTGCCGCGGAGCTGCTCAGCATGGTCGGGATCACGCCCGACCGGCTGGCCAGCTACCCGCACGAACTGTCCGGCGGGATGCGGCAGCGGGTGATGATCGCGATGGCGCTCGCGCTGCAGCCGCAGATCGTCATCCTGGACGAGCCGACCACCGCGCTGGACGTGGTCACCCAGCGGGAGATCCTGGAAGAACTGACCGTGCTGCGCGAGCGGCTGGGCTTCGCGGTGCTGTTCATCACGCACGACCTCTCGCTGCTGGTGGAGATCGCCGACTCGATCGCGGTGATGTACGCGGGCCGCCTGGTCGAGCGGGCCGCCGCGGCCGATCTGTTCCGCGCGCCGCGGCACCCGTACACGATCGGCCTGCTGAACTCCTTCCCGTCCCTGCACGGGCCGCACAAGCACATGACCGGCATCCCTGGATCACCACCGGACCTGCGGATGCTGCCGGTCGGCTGTGTCTTCCATCCGCGCTGCCGGTACGCGATGGACATCTGCCGCGAGCAGTCCCCACCGCTGGCCCAGCCGGCTATCGGGGCCCGGGCCAGTACCCGGCTGGCCTCGTGCTGGCTGCAGGACGGCGCGCACGAGGTACCCGCCGAGCTGGCCCTGCCCGAGCCGGGCCAGGATCAGCTCGGACGCTGCGCAGCGTCCCCGTGGCCACACCCGAGCACGGGAGCCTGGCATGACCGAGACCGCCGCCGCCGCCGCACGCCCCGGAGACCGGCGTTCCGCTGCTCGAGGCGCGCGGGCTGACCAAGCACTTCACCGTGCACCACGCGCGGCGCCGCGGCCGGGCCCGGCTGGCGCGCGGCAAAGCCGGGTCAGCCCCGGTGGTGCACGCGGTGGAGAACGTCTCGCTGGCGCTGCCCCAGTCCGGGATCACCGCGGTGGTCGGCGAGAGCGGCTCCGGCAAGTCCACGCTGGCCCGGCTGCTGGCCCGGCTGATCAGCCCGACGTCCGGCCAGCTGCTGCTCGACGGCCACCAGGTGCCCGGGACCACCCGCGGCCGCCGGGAGTACGCCCGGGACGTCCAGCTGGTCCTGCAGGACCCGTTCTCCTCACTCAACCCGGTGCACGACGTGCGCTACCACCTGGCCCGGCCGCTGCAGATCCACGGCCTGGCTGAGCCGGGCGGGAACCTGGACGCGGCCATCGCCGCCCTGCTGGACCGGGTGGCCCTCACCCCGGCCGCCCAGTTCCTCGGCAAGTACCCGCACGAGCTGTCCGGTGGCCAGCGGCAGCGGGTGGCGATCGCCCGCGCCCTGGCCGTCCGGCCACGGGTGCTGCTGGCCGACGAGCCGGTCTCCATGCTCGACGTGTCGATCCGGCTCGGTGTCCTGAACCTGCTCGGCGACCTGCGGGAACGGGACAAGCTCGGCATCCTCTACATCACCCACGACATCGCGTCGGCACGCTACCTGGCCGACGTGATCATGGTGATGTACGCCGGGGAAGTGGTCGAGTCCGGCCCTGCCTCGATGGTCACCGATGAGCCCGCGCACCCATACACGCAGCTGCTGCTCAGTGCGGCGCCGGATCCGGACCGTGCCGAGCCGCCCTCCTTGCAGGGCCGTGGTTCCCCGCCAAGCCTGGTGGCACCACCGAGCGGCTGCCGATTCCATCCGCGCTGCCCGCACGCGATGGCGGTCTGCGCGGACCGCACCCCGCCGGCGGCCCAGGTGGCAGCCGGTCACTCCAGCGCCTGCTGGCTGCACGCCAGCGGGCTGACCAGGGCGGAGAGCCAGCCGCTGAGTTCCGGGCAGGCCAGCCCAGCCGACGCACCATCAAGTTCCGCAGCAGAAGGGGGAGAGGAGTCGTGATGTACCGGGATGCCGCCTAGCGGCTGCGATAGCGCAGCTTGTGCCTGCCTGACAGACCCACCACGGCGGCATGGCTGGCCGGCGGAAGCCCGGCCGGCCAGCACCGCCCCACCGATAAAGACCCCGACACGGTCGCTCACAACAGGCCGACATCAAGCCGGCCGGGCACAACGGAGTTTAAACAATGAAGCACAGAGTTCTGGCAGGGCTGGCCGTAGCCGGCGCCCTGAGCCTTGGCATCGCCGCCTGCGGCAGCAGTTCGAACAGCGGCAACGGCAGCACGGGCAGCGTCAAGATGGGCAAGACGCTGGTCGTCGAGAGCACTCCGCTCTCCCCGATGACCGACACGTTCAACCCGTACTCACTGACCTCCACCGGTTACCTGACCAACGCGGTATCGCTGTACAACGAGCCGCTGTTCATCTTCAACACGCTCAATTCCGCCGCAGGCCCCGATCCCCATGCTGGCCACCGGGTACGCCTGGTCGAACGGCGGGCGGACGCTGACGCTGACCATCCGGTCCGGGGTCAAGTGGAACGACGGCAAGCCGTTCAGCGCCAGCGACGTGGCCTTCACGTTCAACATGATCAAGAGCAACCCGAAGCTCTACACCTCGGGCGCGCCCGTGGTGAGCAGCGCGTCCGCGCCCAGCGCGACCAGCGCGGTGCTCAACTTCGCCAAGCCGGAGTACGCGAACCTGTTCCTGATCGGGCAGGTGTACATCGTCCCGCAGCACGTCTGGTCGTCGGTCAGCGATCCGGCCACCTACGCGGACGCCAGCCCGGTGGGCACCGGCCCGTTCATGATGGACAAGTTCTCGCCGCAGGGCTACACGCTCAAGCTGAACCCGCACTACTGGCAGAAGTCCAAGGTGCACGTGCCGGAGATCGACTTCCCGGCGTACAACACCAACGCGAACCTGGTGCCCCCGGTGTCCCAGGGCCAGATCGACTTCGCCGGCAACTACATCGCCAACATCCAGACCAACTTCCTGGCCAAGAGCCCGGAGAACCACACCTGGCTGGGCAGCGCGCCGTACTTCAGCGCCAACAACGTGGTGAGCCTGTTCCTGAACACCACCAAGGCCCCGCTGAACGACCCAGCGGTGCGCCAGGCGATCAGCTACGGGATCAACCGGTCCCAGCTCAACGTGCAGGGCGAGACCGGCTACGAGCCGCCAGTCAACACGACCAGCGGGCTGCTGCTGCCCAACCACCAGTCCTACCTGGACCCCTCGCTGGCCAACAACCTGCCGGCCACCGGCGATGCGGCCAAGGTGACCTCGATCCTCAAGGCCGACGGGTACACCAAGAGCGGCGGCAAGTGGGCCAAGAATGGCAAGACGATCAGCTTCGCCATCCAGGACCCGGTCCCGTACAGCGACTACTACACGGATGACCAGCTGATCTCGCACCAGCTCAACGCGCTTGGCTTCGACACCAGCGTGGACGGCATCGGCAACCCGACCGTGTGGGCGGGCAACGTCGCGAACGGCACGTTCGATGCCACCATCCACTGGAGCAACCAGGGCCCGAACCCGTACTTCATCTACGACAACTGGATGGACAGCTCGCAGACGGCGCCCATTGGCAAGCCAGCCGCCGGTGACTACGGACGGTACTCGAACGCGCAGGCCCAGGCCGCGCTGGCCCAGTTCGCCGGCTCCGGCAGCCCGGCCGCGCAGAAGGCGGCCATCACCAAGCTGGAGCAGATCATGACCACCCAGGTGCCAGTGGTGCCGCTGCTCAACGGCGGGGCCTGGGCTGAGGTCTCCACCCGGGACTACACGGGTTGGCCGTCGGCCAGCAACCCGTACATGAACCCGGTGCCGAACACCCCGTACATCGAGGACACCATCCTGCACCTCACGCCGAAGTCCTGAGCTCCACGGACCCGACGCAAGGACCTTGATGACAACGTCTACAGAGGCGACGGCGGAGCGCAGCCGGGTGGCTGCGCTCCCTGTCGAAGAGAAGGTGCGCCTGCTGACCGGCGCGGACAGCTGGCGCACCTTCGGTGCCCCCGCGCTCGGGCTCCGTCCGATCGTCATGTCGGACGGCCCGGCCGGGATACGGGGCATCACCAAAGATGACCGGAATCCATCGGCCAGCGTGCCCTGCCCATCCGCCCTCGGCGCCACCTGGGACAGCGAGCTCGTCCGCGAGCTCGCGACCGCCCTCGGCGCCGAGGCGCGGGGCAAGGGCATCGACATCGTGCTGGCCCCGACCATGAACCTGATGCGGACGCCGCTCGGCGGCCGCGGTTTTGAGTGCTTCTCCGAGGACCCGGTGCTGTCCGCCCGGCTGGCGGTCAGCTACGTGACCGGGCTGCAATCGGCCGGGGTCGGCGCCGCGATCAAGCACTACGTGGGCAACGACTCGGAGACCGAGCGGTGGACCTACGACGCACGGATCGCCGGGGCGGTGCTCCGCGAGCTGTACCTGGTGCCGTTCGAGGCCAGCGTCCGCGAGGCGGGCGCGGTCATGGTGATGGCCGCGTACAACGCGGTCAACGGGGCCAGGATGACCGAGCACGAACGGCTGCTGCGTGGCGTGCTCAAGGGCGAGTGGGGCTTCACCGGCGCGATCGTCTCGGACTGGGACGCCTGCCGGAGCGTGGTGCCCACCGCACTGGCCGGGCTGGACCTGGCCATGCCCGGGCCGGACAGCCCGTGGGTGACCGGCCTGGCCGACGCGGTCCGGGCCGGCCAGGTACCCGAGGACGTCCTCGACGAGCAGGTGCTCCGGCTGCTCGAGGTCGCCCGCCGGGTCGGAAAGGTGTCTACCCGGGGGACGACCCCCGGCCCCCCCGATCGCCGCTCCGCGCCGAGCGTCGGCCTCGGCGGGAACACGCCTGCGGCGCGCCCCCCTCGCCGACGACGCTGGTCAACTCCCTCCTGCTGCGGCGGACCGCGGCAGCCTCGTTCGTGCTGCTCCGCAACGAGCACAGCGCGCTGCCCCTCGACCCGGCCGGCATCGGCAGCATCGCGCTGATCGGGCCGAACGCCGTGCACCCGGTCATCCAGGGCGGCGGCAGCGCGGCCGTCCACCCGGCCGTCATCTCGGCCCCGGACGAGGCGCTGCGCGCGGCCCTGGCCGGCCAGGCCACGGTCACCGTCACCCCGGGCTGCCACACCTGGGAGACCGTGCCGGAGCCGCCGGCCCGGTCGCTGACCGACCCGGTGACCGGCGAGCCAGGGGTCCGGCTGGAGTTCCGCGCCGCGGACGGCCGGCTGCTCGGCGCCGAGCACCGGAACACGACGGTGTTCGCCTGGTGGGGCGATGGCCTGCCGGCGGGTATCGGCTGGGGCGAGGACGGCACGATCTCGCTGCTGGCCAGCTACCGTCCGGAGACCTCCGGCCCGCACATGGTCGGCGCGGCCGGGGTTGGCCGGCTCACGCTGACCGTGGACGCCGTGGTGGCCGCCGCGGGTGACACCCCGGTCCCGGCCGACCCGGTGGAGACGATGACCCGGCCGGGTGAGGTGACCGGCGCGGTCAAGCTGACCGCCGGGCAGCCCGCCCAGGTCAGGCTGGATTTCCTGCCGTCGGCGCTGGCCGAGGGCCCGCTCGCGGTGCGGCTCGGCATCGTGGCCGCACCCGACGAGGAGGCGGCCCTGGACCAGGCGGTCGAAGCGGCCGCCGCGGCCGCGACGGCCGTGGTCGTGGTCGGCTCCGCGGAGACCACCGAGAGCGAGGGGTTCGACCGGGACACGCTGCGGCTGCCCGGCCGGCAGGACGAACTGATCGAGCGGGTCAGCGCGGTCAACCCGCGGACCGTGGTGGTGGTGAACGCCGGCATGCCGGTGCTCATGCCGTGGGCCAGCCAGGTCGCCGCGGTGCTCTACGCCTGGCTACCCGGCCAGGCTATGGGCGAGGCCCTGGCCGACGTGCTGCTCGGCCGGGCCGAACCGGGTGGCCGGCTGCCGGTGACCATGCCGGCCCACGAGGCCGACGCCCCGGTGCTGCACGCGGTGCCCGAGGACGGCTTGCTCAGCTACGACGAGGGGCTGCTCATCGGGTACCGCGGCTACGACGCGGCCGGTACCCGCCCGCAGTTCGCGTTCGGCCATGGGCTCGGCTACACCAGCTGGGCCTATGAGTCGCTGACCGCGGACCAGGCGGGCCTGCCCGCCGGTGCCGACCTCAGCATCGAGGTCACCGTGCGCAATACCGGGCCGCGGGCTGGGCGCGAGGTGGTGCAGGCCTACGTGGCCGGGCCCGCGCTGGACCCGGGCCGCCCGGTCCGGGTGCTCGGCGCGTTCGGCCCGGTCACCGCCGCACCGGGCGAGCAGACGACGGTCACGCTCACCCTGCCGGCCCGGGTGTTCGCCCGCTACGACGAGCACGCGGAGCGCTGGGACTGGCCACCCGGCCAGTTCACCATCGCGGTCGGCCGCTCCTCCCGCGACCTCCGTCTGACGGTATCTGTCCGGGGGGGCGACCCCCGGAGCCCCCCGATCGCCGCTCCGCGCCGAGCGGCGGCGAGGCCGCCGCGGTCGCCGAGCTGACCGCCCGAAAACCGCTGGCCTGGGCGGGGATACCTCCCCGCCCAGGCCAGCTACCAGCCCCCCGGCAGCTCTCATCAGGTCATCAGGTCGGGCGGCCGGTAGCCGGTGTCGCCCACTTCGGCCCCGTGCCGGGGCGGCGGCGCGACCAGTTCCACCTCGTAGCCGTCCTGGTCCTCCAGGTACGCGGCGTAGTGCTGGGTGCCGCCCGCGTACGGGTGCCGGTCGGCGAACATCAGCCGCCAGCCGTGCAGCAGCGCCTCCCCCACCATCCGGTCCACGGTGGCCCGGTCGGCCACGTGGAACGCCAGATGGTTGAGCCCCGGCCGGTGCCGGTCGTGCCGGAACGCGCTGCGGGCCGGCGACTGCTCCAGCACGATGTACAAGTCCCCGGTCCGGAAGCTGCATCCCTCGGGCCACTGCTGGTACAGCTCGTAGCCGAGCGCGCTGAGCAGCCAGCCCCAGGTGTGCTCGGCCCGGCTCAGATCGGGCACCCACAGCTCGATGTGGTGCAGCATCCCCATGACGGCCGGCCTCATGGCGACACTATGCCGCAATCCGGACATCCGGCGGGGGTTACCGGTCAGTCAGGCAGATTCTCCAGCCGCTGCTGCAGCCGGTTCATCCCGGCCAGCCAGCGGCCCGGGTCGCTCGGCCCGGTGCGAGTACATCTCCGCGACCTCCGGATGCGGCAGGATCAGGAACCGGCCGTCCGCGATGCCCTCGATGACCGCGTCGGCCACCTGCGCCGGGCTGATCGCCGTTTCGGCCAGCAGCGCCTGGCCGGCCGGGCTGGCCGCCTCGAGCAGCGCGGTGCGCACCCCCATCGGGCAGAGCGCCTGCACGGTGATGCCGCGGTGCGCGTAGCTGGCCGCCATCCACTCGGCGAAACCGAGCGCGGCGTGCTTGGTCACCGAGTACGGCGCCGAGCCGAGCATGGTGAGCAGGCCGGCCGCGGACACCGTGCAGATCAGGTGGCCGCGGCCGCGCTCCAGCCACGGCCCGGTGAGCAGCCGGGCCGCCCGGACGTGGGCCATCACGTTGACCTGCCAGCAGGCGTCCCATACCGCCTCCGGCGCTTCCGGGCCGCCTTCCGGCCCGATCCCGGCGTTGGCGCAGAACAGGTCGATGCCGTCGAGCATGTCGGCCGCGCCCTCGATCAGCGAGGCCACGCCCTCCTCGCTGGCCGCGTCCCCGGGCACCGCCTCGCCGCCGATCGCGGCGGCCACCTGCTGCGCGGCCGCCGCGTCCAGGTCGTTCACCACCACCCGGGCACCCTCGGCGGCGAACCGGCGGGCCAGCGCCGCGCCGATGCCACGGCCGGCGCCGGTGATCACCACCCCGGCGCCGTCGACGGACTTCATCCCGCCCCGGGGCCAGGGCAGCCCGGCCAGGCTGGCCAGCGTGCCGCGGTGCCAGTCCGGGGTGCCGAACCCGGTCGAGGTGCTCTTGGCCCGCTTCAGGTACAGGTGCGCCGGGTGCTCCCAGGTGAAGCCGATGCCGCCGTGCAGCTGCACGCACTCCTGGGCGGCCAGCGTGGCCGCGTCGCCACAGGCCGCCTTGGCCAGCGCCACCGCGACCGGCGTGTCCGGATCGCCCTCGGCCAGGCAGGCCGCCGCGTACCGGGCCGCGGCGCGGGCCTGGCTGACCGCCACCCACAGGTCGGCCAGCCGGTGCTTGAGCGCCTGGAACGAGCCGACCGGCCGGGCGAACTGGTACCGCTCCTTGAGGTAGCTGACCGTGATCTCCAGGCACTTCTCGGCCAGCCCGAGCTGCTCGGCGGCCAGCATCGCGGCCCCGGCGGTCAGCGCGGCCCGCACCGCGGCGGCCGCGTCCGGTCCCGCCGCCACCGGCCGGGCGGGCACGCTGTCCAGCGCCACGTCGGCCAGCTGCCGGGTCTGGTCCAGCGACACCACCGGCGTCATGGTCACCCCGGGCGCGCTGGCCTGCACCGCGTACAGCCCGGCGGGCACCCCGTCGGCGGGCACCAGCAGCACCGTGGCGGGCAGCGCGTCGGCCACCGCGGTGATCGTCCCGGTCAGCCGTACCTGGCCGGCCGGGTCACCGGGCTGCGGCGGCACCACCCGCACTCCCCCGGGCAGGTCATCGGACGGGCGGCTGGCGAACGGCACGGCCAGCGCGGCGGTGAGCGTGCCGGCCGCCAGCCCGGCCAGCAGGCCGGCGTCCGGTACCGCCAGCAGCGCTGTGGTGGCGACGACCGCGCTGCCCAGGTACGGCACCGGGGCGACGGCCCGGCCGGCCTCCTCGGCCACCACCGCCGCCTCCCGGTAGCTGGCCCCGGCGCCGCCACGGGAGTCCGGGATCAGCAGCCCGGCGCAGCCGACGTCGGCCGCCAGCACCTGCCACAGCCCGGTGTCGTAGGTCTCGCTGGTCTCGGTCCTGGCCAGCACCGCGGGCCAGCCGGCCCGCTCGGCCAGCAGCGACCGGACCGCGTCCCGCAGGTCCTGCTCGTCCGCGCTGTACAGCAGGTCCGGGACGGCCCGCGCGGCCTGCCCCGTGGTGGCCGACGACTCGGTGGCCGCGCTCATCGGGGCAGGTCCTTCCACGGGATCTTGGTGTCGGTGCGCGGCTCGGTGGGCAGGCCGAGGACCCGCTCGGCGATGATGTTCCGCAGGATCTCCGAGGTGCCGCCCTCGATCGAGTTGCCCCGGGACCGCAGGTACCGGTAGCCGACGTCACGGCCGTAGAAGTCAACGTCGCCGGAGCGGCGCATGCTCCAGTCGTCGTAGCGCAGCCCGGCTTCCCCGGCCAGTTCGACCTCGAAGCCGGAGATCTCCTGGTTGAGCCGGGCGAAGACCAGCTTGGCCGCTGATCCCTCCGGGCCAGGATGGCCCGCGGCCAGTTGCTGGCGGAACCGGGCCGAAGCCAGCCGGGCCACCTCGGCGTCGGCCCAGAGCCGGAGCATCCGGTCGTGCAGGCCCGGGGTGCGCTGCTCCGGATGCTCCCGCCAGGTCCGCACGGCCGGGCCGATCATGCCGCCTTCCCGGGGCAGTGCGGTGCCACCGATGGACACCCGCTCGTTCATCAGGGTGCCCTGGGCGACCCGCCAGCCCGCACCGACATCCCCGATCCGGTCCACGTCCCGGACCACCGCGCCGGTCAGGAACACCTCGTTGAACTCGGCTTCCCCGGTGAGCTGGCGGAGCGGCCGGACCTCCACCCCGGGCCCGGTCATGTCGCAGCCGAAGTAGGTCAGCCCGGCGTGCTTGGGCACGTCCGGATCGGTGCGCGCGAGCAGCAGGCCCCACTGCGCGTGGTGCGCCACCGACGTCCACACCTTCTGCCCGTTGACCACCCACTGCCCGCCGTCCGGCCCGTCCTGGTGCACCGCGCGGGTGGCCAGGCCGGCCAGGTCAGAGCCCGCGCCCGGCTCACTGAACAGCTGGCACCAGATCTCCTCTCCCGTCCAGAGTGGCCGCAGCCAGCGCGCTTTCTGTTCTTCATTACCGAACGCCAGAATCGTGGGCGCGGCCATCCCTAGCCCGATGGGGTTGCGTTCGGGCCGGCTGGCTGGTGCGCCAGCGGCCGCGAACTCGGCGTCCAGCACCGGCTGCAGCGTCCGGGGCAGACCCTGCCCGCCCAGTCCGGGTGGGTAGTGCACCGCGGCCAGCCCGGCGTCGAACCGGGCCCGCAGGAAGTCCAGCCGGGGCATCCGGGCCGGGTCGTGGCTGACCAGGAACGCACGGACCCGCTCCTGGAGCGGGCCCGCGCTGGCCGGGGTTGCGTCCTGATCGACTGTCAATTAAGCGGCCCGCCCGCCACGTAGATGATCTGGCCGGAGACATATCCCGCTCCGTCGCTGGCCAGGTAGGAGATGGTGTGCGCGACATCCTCGGGCTGGCCGACCCGGCCGACCGCGATCTGCTTCGCCGCCGCCGCCTGGAAGTCCTCGAAGCTCATCTTCACCCGGGCCGCGGTCGCCGCGGTCATGTCGGTGACGATGAACCCGGGCGCGACCGCGTTGGCGGTGATCGAGTACCGGCCCAGCTCCTTGGCCAGGGTCTTGGTGAAGCCCTGCATGCCCGCCTTGGCCGCGGAGTAGTTCGCTTGGCCGCGGTTACCCAGCGCCGAGCTGGACGACAGGTTGATGATCCGGCCATAGTTCGCGTCCACCATGTACTTCTGGGCAGCCTTGGTCATCAGGAAGGCACCGCGCAGGTGCACGCCCAGGACCAGGTCCCAGTCCTCGGCGGACATCTTGAACAGCAGGTTGTCCCGCAGGACCCCGGCGTTGTTCACCAGTACCGTGGGCGGCCCGAGCTCGGTGGCGACAGCGTCAACGGCCGCCTGCACCTGGTCCTCCTGGCTCACGTCGGCGCCGACCGCAAGGGCCCGGCCGCCAGCCGACTCGATCGCCTGCACTGTGTCCTTGCACAAGTCCGTGTCCAGGTCAAGCACGCCGACAGCCATCCCGTCCGCGGCGAGCCGCTTGGCGACGGCGGCACCGATCCCGCGGGCGGCGCCGGTGACGATGGCGACCCGTTGCTGGTTTTCTGGCATATCAGTCACTCCTCGTTCCTTCGAGCTGGTCAGTCCTACCCGTGACGGTGCCACCCGCGTCAGGTGCTCACCAGGGTCGGATGTCCCGGTGAAGGGCCCGGAATCACCCGGCGGCCTCCCTCTCGGCCCGGTACCTGCGCAGTTCCCGCCGGGCCAGCGAGCGCTTGTGCACCTCGTCGGGGCCGTCCGCGAAGCGCAGCGTGCGCGCGTTGGCCCACAGGAAGGCGAGCGGGAAGTCCTGGCTCACCCCGGCGGCACCGTGCGCGGTGATCGCTTTGTCGATCACCCATTCGGCCATCGCCGGGGTGATGATCTTGATGGCCTGGATCTCGGTGTGCGCGCCCTTGTTGCCGACCGTGTCCATCAGCCAGGCGGTCTTCAGCACCAGCAGCCGGGCCTGCTCGATACGCACCCGGGACTCGGCGATCCACTCCCCGATCACGCCCTGGTCGGCCAGCGGGCCGCCGAACGCGACCCGGCTGGTCACCCGCTGGCACATCAGCTCGAGGGCCCGCTCGGCCGCCCCGATCAGCCGCATGCAGTGGTGGATCCGGCCCGGGCCGAGCCGGGCCTGGGCGATAGCGAAGCCGTCGCCCTCCCCGGCGATCAGGTTGGCCGCGGGCACCCGGGCATCGCGGAACTCCACTTCCGCGTGCCCGCCGTGCGGCGCATCGTCGTAGCCGAACAGGGTCAGCCCGCGCTTGACCGTGACCCCCGGGGTGTCCCGCGGCACCAGGATCATCGACTGCTGGCGGTGCCGGTCGCCGTCCCAGGCGGTGCGGCCCATCACGATGAAGATCTCGCAGCCCGGGTTCATCGCCCCGGATGACCACCATTTCCGGCCGTTTATCACGTACTCGTCGCCGGACCGCTCGATCCGGGTGGTGATGTTGGTCGCGTCCGAGGAGGCCACGTCCGGCTCGGTCATGCAGAACGCCGACCTGATCTGGCCGTCCAGCAGCGGCCGGAGCCAGCGGTCCCGCTGCTCGGCCGTGCCGAACTCGGCCAGCACCTCCATGTTCCCGGTGTCCGGGGCGGCGCAGTTGAGCGCCTCCGGGGCGAGCGCCGGGCTACGCCCGGTGATCTCGGCCAGCGGCGCGTACTGCAGGTTGGTCAGCCCGGCGCCTTCCGGATGGTGGGCCAGGAAGAGGTTCCACAGCCCGCGGCCCCGCGCCTCCGCCTTCAGGTCGGCGATAATGGCCGGCCGCTGCCAGGGCCATCCGGCGGCCCGGTTCGCCTGCACCTGGTCCGCGAAGACCGGCTCCGCCGGGTATACGCACTCGTCCATGAACGCGAGGAGGCGTTTGCGGAACTCCTCCGTGCTTGTGTCGTAGCCGAAGTCCATTCGCCCTCCCGAGCGGTCCGACCTCGACTCTAGCGACTAGCCAGGCAAGCTACTGGCCGGTACCCCGTTTGCTGATCTGGCGGAACACGTACACGCCGTTGTCCAGGAAGATCTGCTGGTAACTGGTCCCGGGGTGGCGCTGCTCGACGAACGCGAGCGGATCGGCGGGTTCCGGGCTCCACCCGCTGTTGGTGCTGTCGAACACGATGTAGCGCGGCGCCGGGTTGCCCGCCGTGCCGATCCAGTACGTGTCATCCCGGGCGGCCAGCGGCGCCACCATGGTCAGCGTGGCCTCCACCGTGGTCCCGGCGGGCACCCGGGCCAGCGCCGCGTCCTCCGCCTGGACGTGCAGGTTGATCTGGTAGGTCGCCGGCTGCCACACCCCGCTGAGCGGGAACTTGGGCAGGATAGCCACGGCCAGCCCCAGCATCACGGCCGGCGCCACCCACCTGGTCGTCACGGACAGTGCTGTTCCGGGGGGGCGACCCCCCTGGACCCCCCGCTCGCCGCTGCGCGCCGAACGCCGTCTCGGCGGGAACACGCCTGCGGCGCGCCCCCCCTCACCAGCGAAATACTGGGCGGTTCTGAGGCGGGAGAGGGCGTCTATCGCGGCCAGGAAGACGATCGGCATCACGGTGGCGTTGTAGTGGAACCCGTCGCCCCAGTACATGTTGTTGGTGGACACGAAGCGCAGCGCCAGGCTGGGCAGGGCGACCAGGCCGAGCGGGGAGCCCAGCGCGAGGAACCCCACCGGCAGCAGGATGAGCAGCGTGGTGCGCAGCTTGACCAGCCAGGACGCGCCCAACTGGCTCAGCACGCTGCCCGGATCGGGGTGCCCGCCCGGGCTGACCGCCCCGCCATCGGTCCAGTACGGGTAGACATGCGCCACGTTGAAGTGCGGGATGATCACCACGATGGCCAGCGCGGACCAGAAGATGCCCCAGCAGGCCAGGATCAGCCCGCCCCAGAACGCGTCGTGACGCTCCGCGGCCTGCTCCGGGCGGCGGCTGATGCTGCTGAGCATCAGCACGATGCCCAGGGCGGCGACGGTGAACCCCTGGTCCTCCTTGACAAAGACCAGCGGCAGCGCCCACAGCACCGCGGCCCGGGTCCGGCCGCGCAGCAGCGCGGACAGCGAGCAGGCCAGCAGCGGGACGGCGAACGCGATCTCGTGGAAGTCGAAGTCGATCATCTGGGCCAGGCCCCAGGACAGGCCGTAGGCGGCACCGATCATCCGCCCGGCCGCGGTGCCCAGCCGGGCCTCGGCCGCGCGGCTCACCGGGATCACCGACACCGCGGTCAGGAAGGCCTGCACCACGAGCAGGGTGGCCGCGCTTGGGAAGATCAGGAAGAGCGGGGCGATCAGCCCGACGATCGGCTGGAAGTGGTCACCGAACAGGTTGAAGCCCGAGCCGTGGATGTTCACCACCGGGGCATGCAGGTGGGCCAGCTGCTTGACGTACTCGGTAAAGATGCCCAGATCCCAGGACCCGGGGTCGAGGCGCAGGTAGCGGGACACCGAGATGATCGTGTATCCGGCGAAGACGGCCAGCGCGATCAGCCACGGCACCCAGTCCGGCCCGCTGACCGCGGCCGCCCGCGCGGCGTCGGCCGCGGGCGCCTGCTGCGCCGTCGTATTCCGTCCGCCGGGGCGGGGCAGTGGCTCAGGCTGACTGCCGCTGGTCGTGATCATGCCTTGCTAGCTGGCTCCCCTCCGGCTCCGCCGCCCTGCGGCCTGCCAGCAGCCTAACCTGCCCGCCCGGGGGGTGGATGAAAGCTTCATCCCGGGCTCAGCAGATGCTCAGGTAAGCAGCAGGCGGCCGATCCGGCGGCCGGCCACCAGCAGCCCGGCCACGCCGAGCCCGGCCAGGTAGCCGACGTGCCAGAGCAGGCCGGGCCCGACCAGGCCCAGGGTGAGGCCGCGCAGCACGGCCACGCTCTGGTACAGCGGCGTGATTTCCACCACGTACTGGATGCCCCGCGGGTACACGCTGAGCGGGTAGAACGTGGTGGAGAACAGGAACATCGGCAGCGTGGCCAGCGTGATGAACTCGAAGTCCTGCCAGCTCCGCATGTAGGTGGTGCAGGCCATGCCGGCCGCGGCGAAGGCGAACCCGGTGAGCACCGCGGCGGGCAGCGCGGCCAGCGCCCACCACGAGTGGATCAGGCCCATCCCGGCCATCACGACCAGGAACGCCACCGCGTACAGCACGCCGCGCAACAGCGCCCAGCTGATCTCGCCCAGGGCCACGTCGCCGGACCGCATCGGCGTGGCCAGCGCCGCGTCGTAGAGCTTCTCGTACTTGAGCCGGAAGAACACGTTGAACGTGGAGTCGAACAGCGCCCCGTTCATCGACGCGCTGGCCAGCAGCGCAGGCGCGACGAACGCGGCGTAGCCGACCGAATGGCCGCCGGGCAGGTGCACCGGGCCGACCAGCTCGCCCAGGCCCACCCCGATGGACAGCAGGTAGAACAGCGGCTCGACCACCCCGGACACGAACACCAGCCAGGTGTGCCGGTAGACCAGCGCGTGCCGCTCGGCCAGGTACAGGCTGCCCCGGCCGCCCAGCGAACCCCGGCCGCGGGCGACCATGCTGCGCAGCGGCAGCACCCAGAGCGGCAGCCGGCTCACCCCGGCCCGCACGCTAGACATAGAGCCGCCTGGTGTAGCTGCGGTTCCCGGCCCAGATGCCGGCGGCCAGCACCGCCGCCAGGTAGCCGACGTGCAGCAGCGCCCCGGGCAGCGTGGCGGTGCCCAGGCACAGCCCGCGGCACAGCGCCACCCCGTGCCACAGCGGGGTCAGGTAGGCGACCGGCCGGATCCACACGGGCAGCTGGGTGACCGGGAAGAACGTGCCGGAGAACAGGAACAGCGGGATCACCCCGAACCGGTACACCACGGCCAGCGAGGTGTCCCGGCTGCGGGTCACCGTCCAGGCTTCGATCGGCGCGGTGAAGGCCAGCCCGGTGAGCACCGCGACCGGCAGCGCCGCGATGGCCAGCGGTGAGGTGAGCGCGCCGAACATGGCCGCCACGGCCAGGAACACGCTGCTCGTCATCGTCAGCTTGAGCGCGACGAACAGCAGGTGCCCGTGGAACAGGTCGGCGGGCCGCAGCGGCGCGGCCACCGCGGCCTGGTAGGTCTTGTTCCACTTGACCGAGCCGTACACCGGGTAGGTGGACTCGCCCACCGCGGTGCCCATCGCGCTGGCCGCCAGCAGCCCGGGGGCCAGGAAGACCAGGTAACTGACATGACCCAGGTGGGCGGTGCCGTGCTGGTCCACCAGCGTGCCCAGGCCGAGGCCCATCGCGCCCAGGTAGAGCAGCGGGTTGAGCACGGTGGAGATGATCGAGCCGCGCCAGGTCCGCCGGTAGTCGGTCAGCCAGAAGCGCAGCTGGCGCACGGCGAACGGCCAGGCCGCGGGGGCGGTGGCGGCCGGGGCCGGGGCGGTCATCAGTCCTCCAGCCGGCGGCCGGTCAGCCGGAGGAACACGTCCTCCAGCGTGCTGCGCCGGACCAGCGAGGTGAGCGGCTCCAGGCCGAGGCCGCGCACGGCGCGCAGCGCGGCGTCCCCATCCGGGACGTACAGCAGCACCCGGTCGGCCAGCACCTCGACGCGCTGGGCCGGGACGCTGGCCAGCTTCTCCGCCGCGTTCTCGTGCACCGCCGGATCGAATCGCAGCTCCAGCACCTCGGGGGTGGAGTACCGGTCGATCAGCTCGCGGGGCGAGCCCTCGGCCGCGATCCGGCCCCGGTCCATGACCACCAGGCGGTCGCACAACTGCTCCGCCTCATCCATGTAGTGCGTGGTCAGCACCAGCGTCACGCCCTGCTGCTTAAGCCGGAACAGCCGGTCCCAGACCACGTGCCGGGCCTGCGGGTCGAGCCCGGTGGTCGGCTCGTCGAGGAGCAGCACATCCGGGTCGTTGATCAGCGACCGGGCGATGGTGAGCCGCCGCTTCATGCCGCCGGACAGCGGCTCCACCCGGTCGTCCGCGCGCTCGGCCAGCTGCACGAAGTCCAGCAGCCGGGCCGAGCGGTCCCGGATCACCGCCCGGGACAGCCCGAAGTACCGCCCGTAGACCAGCAGGTTCTCCCGCACGGTGAGCTCCACGTCCAGGGTGTCCTCCTGGGGCACCACGCCGAGCCGGGCCCGGATGGCCGGCCCGTCGGCCACCGGGTCCAGGCCGAAGATGGACAGCTCACCGCCGGTGGGCGGGGATACGCACCCGATCATCCGCATGGTGGATGACTTGCCCGCCCCGTTGGGCCCGAGGAACCCGAATGCCGCCCCGCGGCGCAACTCGAAGTCGATACCATCCACCGCGGTGAAACTTCCGAACTTCTTGGTCAGCCGGTGGGCGCGGATCAGAGTGGTATCGGCAGGCACTCCTGCGACACTACCGGCGGGTCCGGACAATACCGAACGAGTATTTTCCCAGCCCTTGACCCGGGAATATGGGGTCAGTGGCCACAAGTACCGGGGGCTGCCGGTACTGTCACAGACAGCACATGGTGAGCCCCCGACAGGACCTGTGAGAGGAAGACGGCCCGGTGGGATTTGCTCGCAGCCTGTATGAGCGGTTCAGCGTCCTGATTCATGAGGCGGCCAAGTTCGGCGTAGTCGGCGCGATCGGCTTCGTGGTCAGCCTCGGCGGTGCCGACCTGCTGCACTTCGGGCTGAACGTCGGCAAGTACAAGGCGGTCGTGATCGCGACCGTGCTGGCCACCATCGTCACGTTCATCGGCAACCGGTGGTGGGCGTTCCGGCACCGGGAGCGTTCCGGGATGGGCCAGGAAACCGTCCTGTTCTTCGTGTTCAACGGGATCGGCCTGCTCATCCAGCTGGCCTGTGTCGCGATCGTCCAGGACGGTCTCGGCCTGCAGGGCAAGCTGTGGTACAACGTCGCCAACCTGACCGGCATCGCGCTGGGCACGCTGTTCCGGTTCTGGTCCTACCGGAAGTGGGTGTGGAAGGCCGGCGGCGGCCCCGAGGCAGCCGGGCTGCCGGCCGACACGGAGCTGCCCGGCCCCACTGGCTACCCGGCTGATGGGCAGGTCACCGGCCACGTCAAGGGAGGCCGGCACGCGGCCAACGGGAACGGTGCGCAGCCGGCCAGCCCGCTCCCCCGCCGGGATACCCAGGACATGAGCACGCCACGGGCCAGTCGATAGCGTTCAGCATCCTGGTTTGATCCGCGGCGGCGGTCAGGACGGGCAGCCTCGTCCGGTGCCGCCGACCAGGAGCAGGCCCTTGGCATAGGCGGCGGCGGACTGCGCGGCGGTGATCTTCCCGGTGGCGACCAGCCGTTCCAGCACGTGTGCCTCCCGGGCCCGGCCCCGCGCATAGTGCGCGATCGGGTCGTCCGCGGACGGGCCCTGCACCAGGCCGGCCAGCGTGGCCGCCTCGGGGAGCGTGAGGCCGGCCGGCCGGGTGCCGAAGTAACCGCAGCTGGCCGCGGCCAGGCCGTAGTAGCCGTGCCCGAAGTAGGCCACATCGGCGTACATCCGCAGGATCTGCGCCTTGCTGAACGCCTGGTCGAGCTTGATGCCGAGCATCACCTGCTCCACCTCGGTGGCCGGGCCACTGGCGCCTTGTGTGTAGAGCATCTTGGCCAGCTGCTGGTAGAGCGTGGCGCCACCCTGCTCGGCGCCGTGACCGGTGACGGTGGCGGCGGCCACCCGGGCCACCGCGTACACGTCGATCCCGGGCTCGGAGTAGAACCGGTGGTCCTCGGTGGCGACCAGCGACTCGGCGAACAGCGCCGGGACCGGCGGCCCCGGGTAGCGGACTTGATGCGCGCGGTCGATGGCCCGGGCCAGCGCGGGGGCGTTGTGCACCGAAGGGGTCGCCAGGTAGAGCAGGCCGAACGCGGCGCCGGCCAGCACGACCAGGGCGATCAGCGCGGCCACCAGCCGGCGCAGCAGGCGGCGGCCGCGGCCGGGCCGGCGCCAGCGCGGCTGGTCCCAGCCGTCGCTGTCCTGGCCATAGCCGGCTGGGCCATAGCCGGCCGGGCCGTAGTCGCCGGGGTCGTGATCCGGGTACGGGGCGGTGTCCCGGTACGGGTCGCCGGACGTGACGCCATAGGGCAGCGGCGCGGTCTGCGGGTCATACCCCAGCCGCGCCGCGGCCGGGTCGCCCTCCCAGGCTGGTCCCCGTGCAGTCATCCGCGTCGCTCCGTCTGATCGAGGACCGCGTCCTGGACATGGCCGGACTTACCCAGTAGGGCAACGAAAAATCATCGGCCGGAGTGCCCGGCATGTACCGTTGCGGCGCGGGGCACCCGGCCGGGGGGTTAGCTGTTACCTGGCAGCGGGCATAGAGCGGGTGGCCTCCCTGGTTGTGCTGGTTGGCGAATGCCTGTCCGCAGCCCGGATCGTTCACCTGGAGCGCCCGCATGGAAGTCAAGGAACTCGGCCACCTGGTCCTGTATGTGCGCGACCTGGATCGTTCCGCCTCGTTCTACCGGGACGTACTCGGCTGGCGCCAGATCATGGGCGGCCCCGGGGACGAGCCACAGCCGTTCCGCGCCGCGGCGTTCTCCGCGCCCGGCGGGCGGACCCATCACGAACTGCTGCTGATCGAGGTGGGCGACGACGCGGCCGGCCTCCCGCCGGGACGGCGGGTCGGGCTCTACCACTTCGGCCTCAAGGTCGGCGACAGCGACGACGAGCTGCGCGACGCGCTGGCCACGCTGCACGCGAACCAGGTCAACGTGGTCGGGGCCAGCGACCACACGGTGACGCACAGCCTGTACATCACCGACCCGGACGGGAACGAGATCGAGCTGTACGTGGACGTGCCCGGCGTGGACTGGCGCAACGACCCGTCCCTGTTCGCCGCCCCGATCCGCCCGCTCACGCTCTAGCCGGTCACGTGTAGTAGATGCTCGGCGCGGCCGGGAGCTTGCCTCGCGTGTCCCGGACCAGCGTGGCGCCGTCGGAGCGGCCCATCAGCCAGGCCAGGCTGTCAGCTGCTGGGCCGCTGATGTGCTGTTCGGCGGCCGTGCCGCCGGGCCGGCCGAGGTGGAACTCACGGCCAGTGTCGGTGGCGTGCAGGCTGGCCGTCAGCGGCGCCAGGTGGCGCTCGTCGTTCATGCCCCGCACGGCCCGGCCGAGCATCCAGGCGGTCCACCCGGCGGGCCAGGATTCCGGGCCGAAGCCGCGGTTCAGGTCCACGTTGTGGATGAGCACTTCGGCCGGCTCCAGCCGGGCAGCAACGAGGGTTCGCGGGCTTCCGCGTCGGTGAGCCCGTCGAGGTCGCTGACCAGCGCGAGGGTGGCGTCGTTCAGCTCGATGAGTAGATCCGCGATCGCCGTCACCGCTCCATCGTGGCACCGGGCGGCCGGGCGTAGCCCGATCTCCGCCACCTACGGCACCGTCCTCACCTCTGTCCGCCCGAGGGGTGAACCGCCGGGGGACCTGGGGCGGCGAAGATTCGTGATCATGACTTTGGTGCGAACCTACTAGCACCAAAGTCATGATCAGGAGTTCGGCCGGGAGGCCGGGAGGCCGGGAGGCCGGGAGGCCGGGAGGCCGGGAGGCCGGGAGGCGACATAGCGGGGGCGGGCAGCGCGGTGTGGCGGGGAAGGAGGCCCGAAAGTCCTGTAGGCTGACGGCTGGCAACGGGACGTGGCGCAGTTTGGTAGCGCACTTGACTGGGGGTCAAGGGGTCGCCGGTTCAAATCCGGCCGTCCCGACCATTGCTTAGCAGGTCAGAAGGGGTTTCGGATCTTGGTCCGGAGCCCCTTTTTGATCTTCGGGAGCCAGACGGGGAGCCACCCCAGTTGGTGTTTCTTGGTGCCGTTCCGTGACGGGCTAGGCGGATCTGGTCCGCTTCTTGCTGAGGATCTTGTTCATGGCCGTGGCGCCGGTGGTGAGCGCGGGCCTGATCTCGTGCCGGTAGACGGACTCGGTGACCGAGGTGCCGCTGTGGCCGACCAGGTCGCTGATGTCCTCGATCCGGACGCCATGGGCGCTGAGGATGGACACGAACGAGTGCCGTAGCTCTCGCGGCGCCCACTGGTCCCCCAGGCCTGCAGCCATGGTGATGACGGCGAACTCGCGGCGGACCTGCCAGCGGTCCAGCGGGCTGCCGTCTTCCTGGCAGAAACCAGGTCATGGTCCCGCCATTTCCCGCCCGCCTGGAGCCGTTCGGTGGCTTGGCGCTTGCGGTGCTCCCTGAGTGCCTCGACTGCCTTTTTGGGCAGCTTGAGGAGGCGACGGCTGTTGCGGGTCTTGGTGTCGCCCTTGGCCCGCACTGACCGGTAGACGGCCACCGTGCCTCTTCTAGGTCGACCTCGGACCATCGGAGCGCTCTTGCCTCTTCGGTCCGGACCCCGGCCAGCAGGGACACGACCACGTAGGGCGGCGAGCCGGTGCTCGCTACCTGTCCCTACGTGGTCGAGCAGCCGGACGGCCTGGTCCAGGGTCATGGCCTTGGAGGGGCGGCCTTCCTGGCCTTCGGGGACGAGGATCAGGCTGGCCACGTTGCGGCGGACCTTGTCGCGGGCCTGGGCGTGCCGGATGGCGCGTTCCAGGATCTGGTGGATCAGCCGCAGCGTCCGGCCGGATAGTTCTTCCGCCCGGTCGTCCATCCACGTGTCCAGTTCGTCGGCGGTCAGCTTCTTGAGCCTGGCCGCGCCGAGCTGCGGGATCAGGTGATGGTCGGCCAGCGAGCGGTAGTTGCTGGGTCTTAGGTTCAGACAGCCTGGCCTGCCATCTGTTTAAGGCAACCTCGCCCGCGCCCGGGGCGATGGTGACCCGCTAGCTGGACGGTCCCGGGCGTTACGGTGCGGGCGGGAATGCCGGGTACTCGTGGCCCAGGGTGCGCGCGCATGCTGCCCAGGCGGCGTGGTTGGCGGGCTTGCCTGCCTGGATGAACGCGGCGGCCTGGTCTGCGAGGCAGTTGCCGGGGGCGACCTGGTGCGAGCCACCGGGGATCGTGACCAGCAGGGCGTTGGGCATGGTGCGCGGTGCGGCCGCGACGTTGGCTGGCGGGTCTACCGGGTCGGCGCTGCCGTTGACGAACACGATCGGGACGTTGCTGTGCACCACTCCCGACACTCCCGGGTCGTGCGGCCAGAGCGCGCAGAGTTGCTGCTGCCAGGCCGCCGTGGCGGCCATTTGCGGGGTGAACAGGGACAACCGGGCCTGCTGGGCTACTTTCGCGGGGTTCATCGCGGCCCAGGCGTCACCGCAGCGGATGGTGATCTCCTGCAGCTGGGTGGGCCCGGCTGAGGTCGCGGAGGCGAGCCCGCGCTCGTTGATCACCTTGGCCCACTGACCGCGGGCGAAGGCGGCCAGGTCCCCGGGCAGCCGGACCGTCGTGTCAGGCGACGAGAGGTAGTCGTCGATGGCGATGTTAAGGAAGGCCTGGAGGGTGATGGTGATCTTCTCCGGCCGCCCGCTGGAGCCGGAGATGGTGACCCGGGCCGGGTGGGCGCGCAGGCGGTTCACCACGGTGGCCAGGTCGGCGGCCGGGTGGTAGGCCCGGGCGCAGACCGGGGCGGCCTCGCAGCGGCGGGCCATCTGGTCGAAGGCCTGCTGGGCATGGATCGGGGTCTGTTGCCAGAGGGGGACGTTGAGCAGTGAACCGCTGTAGAACACCGCGGTGCGCACGTGCGCGCCGTAGCGCTGCAAATAGGCCAGGCCCATGGACACGCCGTAGGAGCCGCCATAGATGTTGATCTTGTTGTAGCCGAGTGCCTTCCGGATCTGGTCCAGGTCCCGGGCCGCAGCGGCGGTCGTGTCGTAACGCGGGCTGCGACTGGACGACGCCAGGCAGTGACGGACCGCCGCGCGCAGCCCCCGCCCGGTGGCGTCCAGGCCGGGGCAGGTCTGCGGCCAAGACAAGGGGGTGCCGCGCTGGGCGGCGAACACCAGGTCCATGCTCTGGTTCAGCTGCCCGAAACTCTGCACCGCCCAGGCAACGTCGCCAATGGCGGAACCGCCCCACCCGGCCAGATAGAACAGCGGGGCAGCGCGGCGGCGGGCCGAGGCGGGCAGGACAGCGACCAGCAACGGTATCTGGGGACCGTGAGGGTGCGCCCAGTCCTGGGGCACCCACACCGTGCGGCATTCCCCTGGGTACCCGCCGGGACCGCAGGGCGTCAACTTGGCGGGGAACAGCGCCCGGGGCGCAGGCGATCTGCCCGGAACTGATCCGCTCCCGCAACCGGCTGCCGCCAGCACTACCACTGCCGCCAGCGCGGCCCACAACCTCAGCCAGAGCTTTGAATTCCGCAGGCCAGATGCCGGAGCTGCCCGCATGCTCGCCATGGTGACCATCTCCTGCCACACACGAGCGACGAGCCCCAGGGCGCAGCCACCCCGTCCCGGTCAGAGCCCCGCTCTCAACTACTGTTCTGCGACAACTGGGCAGCGGACACGAGGGCCGAACGTCCTCTTGCTAGTCCTGCGGCCGCCAGCCAGATGCCGCCGGAGGGCTATGCCGTCAGGTCTCAACCAGGGGTCTGCCTGGTGCCCGGGCGGCTATGCCTGGCGGCTGCCCCCTCTGTACCCGCTCTGTGAGAACTTTCTTTGCGTCCTTTTTCAAGGGCGCGCAAGCGCGCCGGGCCCGACCGCCAGGTGGGCGCTGCGGCTGCGCGCGCAGAGCGCTGACCTGGGCGCGGCGCAGCCAGCCGTCAGCACGGGCCGCGGTTAACCTAGGGGACGGTCGCAAGCCGGGCGCCGGGACCACTCTTAAGACAGCTGGTACAGGCCCACCCCGAGCGGCTCCAGGAACTCGGTCAGCAGGATCTCGCCGGGGTGTACCGGCGGCATAATCGTGCCGGTCTCCATCAGCTCCTCCGGCGATGGTCAACGATCTCGACGTCTTCCGTCCCAGCATCAGGCTGGGAGCGGAGCATCTCGTCGAGTTCGGGGTCGGGCCCGAACTCCCGGACCTCTTGCGCACAGCGGCAGGCGACGGCGATCTTGGCAGCCCACTCCAGCGCCTCCTCGCGTGAGGGCACCTCGACGACCGTGAGTCCGCCGATGGCCTCCGGGTACGGGCCGTCGGTGACCGTCCCGTCGGTGGCCACGATGGTCGCCCGCTGGTCTTCCAGTCCGCCGGCGCACACAAACACGCCAGCGTTCACGGCCTCCTGGACCACTGCGTGCGCGGCCTTGGCCACGGCGGGCATGTCCTCGTCGGGGAAATGGTCCATCGCGTGGGCGCCGAACGAGATCAAGTACCGCGTCATCCCACAGACTCCCTTGTCCCGGCGGCCTCCTCCGGGCGCACGTTAACTCATATGGCAGGTAGACGATGGGAGTTGCGGTTACTCATCGCCTCCACCCTGCCCGCCTGGGCCGCTGTTACGACAGCTTCCACGAGGTGCACGGAATCCCCCGTGTCGGCGCTGATGCGGCGCTACCCGTGAACGATGCCGTTGATCCCCCTGGTGGCCATGTCCATCGCCTTGGCAAGCTGGTACTGACTCACCCCGAGCGGCTCCAGGAACTCCGCCAGCAGGATCTCGCCGGGCCGTACCGGCGACATGAGCATGTCGGTCGCCATGGGTTCCTCCCAGCGATAGTCAACGATCCCGACGTCTTCCGGTCCAGCATCAGGCCAGGAGAAGCAGACCGGAGACTGCACTCTTGGTCCGACTGCGGTCAGGAGACGATGGGCAGGCGCCGGACGCGCACCCATTCGTCGGTGAGGACCACCACGGCGCCACTGTCCAAGGCCTCGGCGACAACGTCGAGGTTGGCCAGGATGATGGTGGCTTGCGCAACTCCTTGACAGGCTATCTAGCGGCGTAGCTATAGTGCTAGGTGCCTAGATAAAATGGAGGTCCGGTGATCGAGTTCCACCTGGACGGCCGGTCCGGCGTCGCGCCGTACCTGCAGCTGATCCACCAGGTGCGGCAGGCGCTGCGGCTGGGCCTGCTGCGCCAGGGCGACCAGCTGCCCAAGGTCAAGGACGTGTCGGCCGGGCCTGGCGATCAACCCGAACACGGTGCTCAAGGCCTACCGGGAGCTGGAATACGAGGGGCTGGTGGCGGCCCGGCCGGGGATCGGGACGTTCGTGACCGGGACGCTGGACGGCGGCTCGCTGGCCGCGCACGGGCCGCTGCGCCGCGACCTGCAGCGGTGGCTGGCCAAGGCCCGCCGCGCCGGGATGGACGACGAGTCCATCGAGGCCCTGTTCGCCAGCACTTTTCGGTCCGCGAGCTGAGGAGGACATAGCGTGACCGCCGTCATAGAAACCCACGGGCTCGGCAAGCGGTACCGGAAGCTGTGGGCGCTGACCGACTGCACGCTGTCCATCCCGGCCGGGCACGTCGTCGGCCTGGTGGGCCCGAACGGGGCCGGGAAGACGACCCTGCTGAACCTGGCCACCGGGATGCTGGCGCCGACCACGGGCACGATCGAGGTGCTCGGCGGGCCGGCCCGCGGCCGGCCCGGCGCAGCTGGCCAGGGTCGGGTACCTGGCCCAGGATGCACCGGTCTACGCCGGGCTGTCGGTCGCCGACCACCTGAGGCTGGGCGCGCACCTCAACCCGGGCTGGGACGCGGAGATGGCGCGCGACCGGATCGATGGCTCGATCTGGATCCGGGCCAGAAGGCCGGGAAACTGTCCGGCGGACAGCGTGCGCAGCTCGCGCTGACTCTCGCTCTCGGCAAGCGGCCCGAACTGCTGATCCTGGACGAGCCGGTGGCCAGCCTCGATCCGCTGGCCCGGCGGGAGTTTCTCCAGGACCTGATGGAAACCGTCGCCGAACGGCAGGTCAGCGTCGTGTTGTCGTCGCACCTGATCAGCGACCTGGAACGAGTCTGCGACCACGTGATCGTGCTGGTCGACTCGCGGGTGCGGCTCGCCGGGCCGGTCGACGAGCTGCTGGCCACCCATCACCTGCTGTCCGGCCCGCGCCGCGACCTGGCCACGCTGCCGGACGGGCTGGAGGTCATCTCGGCCAGCCACACCGAGGTGCAGAGCACGCTGCTGGTACGCACCAGCGGCCCGGTCCTCGACCCGGCCTGGACGGTCTCCGAGGTGGGCCTGGAAGACCTGGCCCTCGCCTACATGAAGCGGGCCACCGGACGCGGTCACCGCAACCGCCACCTGGAGGTGCAGAAATGATCTGGCTGACCTGGCGCCAGTTCCGCGCCCAGGCCATCACCGCGGCCGCGGCGCTGGTGGCGTTCGCGATCGTGCTGGCGGTCAGCGGGCCAAACATGGCCAGCCGGTACGCCAGCAGCGGGATCACCGGCTGCCACGGGGGCAGCTGCGCGGGGTTGGCCAGCCACTTCCTTATCCTGCTGACCTCAGGTTCCGCTGCTGCCCGACGGAGCCAACCCTACGTGATCCTGTACTTCCTCAGCGTCCTGGTCATCCTCACCGCGCCCGCGATCATCGGCATCTTCTGGGGCGCCCCGCTGATCGCCCGCGAGCTCGAGACCGGGACCTGCCGGCTGGCCTGGAACCAGAGCGTCACCCGGACCCGGTGGCTGACAGTCAAGCTCACGCTGACCGGTGTGGCCGCCATGGCCGTCACCGAGGCGCTCAGCCTCATGCAGGCCTGGTGGGCGGCTCCTATCGGCAAGGCCGTCGGGCTCGGCGGCAGTGCCTCGATCATGAGCGAGGGCCGGTTCGGTTATTTCGTTTTCCCCACGCACGGCATCACCCCGCTCGGGTACGCCGCGTTCGGCTTCGCGCTCGGCGTCACCGCGGGCCTCCTGATCCGCCGCGCGATCCCCGCCATGGCCGTCACCCTGGTCATCTTCGCCGTCGTCCAATTCGCCACGCCGCTGTTGATCCGCCCGCACCTCATCCCGCCCAACCGGACGATCGCCACGATCGCGGCTGCGCAAGCGAACGTCGTCCCCGCTGGCGGATCCACGATCACGGTCACCGCCACCCATGTCCCTGGCCAGCCCGGCGCCTGGATCACCTCCAGCGGAGCCGTCAACGCCGCCGGGCAGCCGGTCACCGCCCCGGCCGCCTGCGCGTCAGCGCTCCCGCACACACTGAGCGGGGGCGGATCAGCTAACTGGGACAACTGCCTGGCCAGCCACGGCATCCGGATGGCCGTGAGCTACCAGTCGGTCAGCCACTACTGGCCCCTCCAGTTGACCGAAACCGCGCTCTTCCTGGCCCTCGCCCTGGCCCTGGCCGGGTTCTGCTTCTGGCAGCTCGGCCGCCGCCTGTCCTGACCGGCAGCGCAACGGATGGAAGCACGAACCGGTGTCAATCATGATGGGCAATCCCGGGAACGCAGCGGCTCGCGGCGACCTCGGTCGTGAACGGCGGGCGGTGCGGGTGGCCAGGCGAGAAGACTGGCTGGTGTGGCCCTGGATGCTTTCGTTCGTGCGCTCGATGACTTTGCGGCCGTAATCGCAGGAGTTCCGCCTGGCCGATGGGATGCGCCGTCGCCGTGCGATGGCTGGTGTGCCGCCGACGTCGCCGGTCATGTGATTGGCGAACTGCGGGCGGTTGAGGCGTTCGCGACCGGACGCGAGGAGGCGGAGAGCGCTCCTCACCCGCGGTCCGTGGCGGGCCGGGATCCCCTGGCGACGTGGCGCGCGGCGCGGGCTGACATGACGGCGGTGCTGACGCCTGCGGCGCTGGCCCGGCCGGTGCCGTTGCCGTGGGGCGGTCAGCTGCCCCTGGGCGAATTCCTGGAGCGATACCCGGTGGAGATCCTCGTGCACACGTGGGACCTGGCCGCAGGCCACCGGGCAGGCTGCCGCGCTGGATCCGGGCCTGTGAACGATGCGCTGGAGCTGGCCCGGCAGTTCACTCCGGTGGCACGTGCGGCTGGCTTGGTCGGCCCCGAATGCGCCGTGGCCGAGGACGCCGACGACCTTACCCGGCTGCTGGCCATCTTTCGGCCGCAACGCCAGCTAGCAGGATGGACTCCGCCCCGTGCCGGACGTCTGGGCGGCCGCATCGAGGGAAGGGTTCCGGGATGACCAGGACCGACGCTCGAACGAGCCGGTGTCCGCCAGCGCCCCAGAGGGGAGCCACCCATGACAGAACCCGCGCCGCACATCGACTTCGCCAACCTTCCCTCGCCCACCGAAGGCTTCCTGGTGACGATGTTCATCACCGTCCGCAAGGTGGCCCGGTCCCGTGACTTCTACTCGCGCGTCCTGGGCGGCACCGTCGTCCTGGATGAGAACCCGTGCATGGTCAAGCTGTCCAACTCGTGGATCATCATGAACCCCGGCGGCCCGCCCACCCCTGACAAGCCAGATATCTCGGTGGTCAACTACGAGCCCGGCAACACCACCTCGATCTTCCTGAACCTGCGGGTCGCTGACATCCAGGCCTGCTACCAGGACTGGAAAGCGAAGGGCGCGGAGTTCGTCACGCCGCCGATCGACCGTGGCGCGGAGATCCGCTGTTACCTGCGGGACCCGGACGGATACCTCATCGAGGTCGGCCAGTCCACTGGCCTGCTGCACGGCCACCTCGCGGCGAAGCGCCCGGAGGATCTGCCCGGCTGAGCTCACAGAGCCCACTCGGCGCTGTCATGCGGAGTGGAAGCTGGCCGTGGCCAGCACGGTGCCGTTGGTGGTGACCAGCCGGGCGCCGGTAACCGTGCCGTGGGCCCCCGCGGCGGGGCTCCCCCAGTACCCGTGCCCATCGGTCAGCCGGAACGAGCCGACCGTGGTGACGTGCCCGTCCTGGCTCTGCACCTGGCAGAGGACGGTGCCGTTCCCCGAGGGCATGTCCACCGACATGTACAGCCAGCGCGGGCTGCCCTGGTAGAGGAAGATCTTCCCGACCGTCTGGTGGCTGGCGGACAGCAGCGCGGCGGAGTTCAGCGGGGTCTGGCCGGGGACGAGGTGCCGTTACCCAGGCCCCATCCCCCAGGCCGCCCGCGACGACCGCCACCGCGACAGCCGCGACGGCCAGCATCCGCCGGGTCCGGCCAAGCTGCGGCTTCTGGCTGCGCGCGGGCTGCCGGCCAGCGGCGCTGTCGCGGCCGGAGGGGAACATCCGGGCGATCCGAGGCCGCCGCACCCTGGCCGGAGCCGCCTGGCTCGGGGCCGCCACACCCAGGCCGATGCGCTCCATCACCCGGGACTCGAATCCGGCCGGGGGCTCCACGGTGGGCAGCAGTTCCAGCAGTCCTTCGCCGGTCATCGTCAGCTGGCGGACGTCCTCGCGGCACGCATCGCAGTGGTCCAGATGCGCGATCGCCGCCGCGCGCTCGCGCCCGGTCAGCACACCGAGCGCCAGTTCGGCGGCCACGTCGGAGAATTCGCGCGCAGCTCATGTCGTTCAGCTCACTCATTACCGGCCTCCTCCGGGAGGTAGGCGGCCCTCAATTTCTGCATTCCGTCCCTGATCCGGGTCTTCGCCGTGCCCAGGGGGACGTCTTCGGCGTCGGCGATCTGCCGCGCGGTCATGCCGTAGATGCCGGCCATGGCCACCGCCCGGGCCTGCGGCTCGGGCAGCTGGCCCAGCGTTCGCCGCAGCTCCGCGGCACTGTCGTGGGCAACGGCCAGCCGCTCCGGCGTGTCGGTCACTGCGGTGAGGATAGCGGGCAGGTCGTCCGGATCCACCGGCGCCGACGTGCGCGCCCGGACCGCGTCCACGGCCAGGTTGTGCGTGATCGTCGTCAGCCAGGTGCGGACCGAGCCGCGGCGGGAGTCAAATACCTGGGCGTGCCGCCAAGCCTGCTCGAAGGCCTGCTGGGCGACGTCCTCGGCGGTCGTCCTGTCGCTGACTACAGCCATCGCGACACCGAACACTATCCGCTGGAAGCGGCGCACGAAGGCGAGCGATAGCTCAGCGTCGCCGGCCCCCAGGCCCGCGAGCAGCGTCTCGTCCGGTAGCTGGTCAGCTGAGGTCCCCACTATTCGCACACAGTACATACGGCTGGCGGCCCGAAAAGGATTGGACCCGGAGCAGTTGAGCTGGCCAAGTTCTGCTCCGGGTCATCCCGGGCCGCTCATGCGGCCATGCCGGGCTAGTGCCGTGCCAGCCGCGACTGCGGACCGGCGGCCAGGACGGCAGCCGCCCCGGCCAGCACGGCGGCCCCGATGAACTCCACCATCAATGACGTCTGAGCCTCGGGGATGGCCAGGCTGTCCTGGAAGCCGAACAGCCCGATGCTGGCGCTGAGCAGCAGCCCGACGCCCGTGCCGGCCATCAGGACGGCCCCGGCGGCCAGCAGGAACACCCGGCGCAGGGCGACCAGGAGCAGCGCCAGCGCGATGCCCCCGATGCCCTGGATGAGGAACAGCGGGCCGATGACCGAGATGCTCCGGTAACCCTCGGACCACAGCTGCAGGTGGATCACGGCGGACCACACCATCAGCCCGGCACCAATGACGGCCAGCAGATTGATCGCCCAGCGGGCGGCTGGCGAGCTGACCGCGGCCGGCCGGCGGGTGAGCCGCTGGATGGCCCGGCGCGGAAGGCTGGCTGGCTGGTCCGGCTCGCGGGGCGGAATCCGGGTGGTCGTGTGCTCGGTGTTCATCTGTTTCTCCGTTCTCGTGTCAGGTTGCGGAATGCTGGATGGTGATCCACAGGCCGTAGAGGGCGAACCCGCTGGCGACCACGGTCAGCGCCCAGGCGGGCAGCCGCCGGCCGTGCTGCCGGGCGGCGAACCGGGGGTAGACCGCGAACACGATCAGCTGGCTCAGCCACAGCGCGACCAGGGACGGCTTGATCAGCGCGCTGTAGATCCGCTCCGGGCTGATCAGGGTGAGTGGCGCGGCGGCGACCAGGACGGCGCCGATGGTGATGATGACCGGGCGCAGCCGCCAGCGACGTCACCGCCGTGACCAGCCTGCTCAGGGCGAGGTACTCGGCCAGCATCACCCCGGCGATGCTGCACCGCGACCCCGACTCCCACCGCGACCGCGAAGCCGTGCCCGGCAAAGAGTTCCGCCGCCGTCATCCCGGGGATGGCGGCCTGGGTCGAGCGCCGGGTCGGCGGCCAGTGGCGCGACGGCCGGTGACGACGACCGCGGCGGTCGCCAGCCAGGCGGCGGTGAGGCCGCGGCGGATGGTGCGGGCCGGGCGGGCCAGCTCGCCGCCGAGGAACAGCGGCAGGCTGCCGCAGATGAACAGCAACGAGGTCTGGCCGGCCGCGCTGGCCACCGCGCCGGCCGGGGCCGAGGCGGCAAAGCTGGTCACCGGCATCCCCAGGTGGCCCAGGGTCACGCCCGCCCAGGGCGGCGGCGAGGACCAGCTGGCCCGCGGCCAGCCCGCCGGCCACCAGCAGCGCGGCGCGGCGCCCGGCGATCATCACCCCAGCCAGCGCGACCGGGATGGCGATCTCGAGCAGCGGCTGATAGCGCCGCTCGCCGGGCAGCACCGCGGGCAGCGTGTCATAGACGATCTGCGCGGTGGTGTACAGCAGGTAGAGCAGATAGCTGACGATCCACAGCCCGGCCTGGACCTGGGCGATCCGCCGGCCGGCCGCCGCCTCGACGAAGGAGGACAAGCCGCCCGGGCCGGAGACCTGCCGCGCGTAGCGCAGCCAGATCACCAGCGGGAAAGCGAACAGCGCCACGGCGGCGATCATGGCCAGCCCGGCCGAGGCGCTGGCCCCGGCCACGATGGCCGGGGCGATCAAGGCGGCCAGGGCCAGCGGGCCGCCGAAAGACGTGACGGCCAGGCCGGTGAAGGCCCACCCGCTGACCGGCCGCCCGGCGAGCCGCGGCGGCAGGCCAGCCTCCGTGCCCGTGATCCGGGCCAGGAAGGTGGTCACTGTGCCACTCAGCCCCAGCTGCCGCCGGAGCTGGAGCCCGTAGCCGGAGCTGGCGCCACCGCCCGAGGCAGGGGCCGTTGACGCCGGCGCCCCGGTGGCCGTGTCGGCGGCGGTGATCTTCGTCCCGGACGGGGCGACCAGCCACCACTTCGCGCCGAAGGAGTCGCTGCCCTGGCCGCTGGTCTGGTCCGGGCCGGAATCACCAGCGAAGTAGTACAGCGCGTGACCGTCATAGGTCACCTGCTTGCCTCCGCCCGGCCGGGTGATCGTGCCCAGGTCGGCGGCCTTCGCGCCGCCCGAGGCAGTCAGCTGGCCCGTCGCCATCACCGGCGGCCAGGCACTGGCGCAGGCGCCCGAGCAGGTGGACTTGTTCATGCCGTCCGCCGCCAACAGGTACACCGCGCGACCCGACCCATCGGTCAGGAACGTCCCGCGCCGAACCGGCATGGGACTCGATCACCGTTCCGGTGGCCGACGCGCCCGAGGTGCCCCCGCTGGCCGGGGCGGAACCGGCCGTCGAACCCGGCCGCGCTGCCGCACGCCGCGGCGAGCAGCCCCGCCGCCACCGGAACACCCAGCTTGACTGGCATCGGCACCCGTGCCAGGAACGACTTGCCCATCTTCACCATCTCCTGTCCCGGGCGGTCACGACCCCGCGGGTCCATGCCGCCCTGCATCATTTGCATGCCGGAACTCAGTACGGGCGGGACGCCGGGAGGGATTGGACACACGGTGTGAAGTAGGTCACATGACGCGCACCCCGAATGCCCCGGGCCGACCGGGGCGCACCGAAATCGGCTGGCCGGTCTTCCGGACAAGTCCAACCGCACAGCGCCCGGGCTGACACGGAAGAGCCCCGGGCCGCACTGGCCCGGGGCTCCGCCAACGGGTGACCTAGCACCCAGGGTGAGTCAGCACCCGTCGTAGGCAGACCAGGCCGACGTGCCCGACTGGGCGTACTCCTTGGCGAAGGCCGCGTTCTGCTCAGCGACCGACGCGTTCTCCGGCAGCCCGGAGAAGCCCAGCGCCTGCCAGGTGGACGGCAGGAAGCCGTACAGGCCGCCCGCACCGCTGGACGGGTTGACCGCCGAAGCGCTCCCGCCGCTCTCCGCCTGGATCACGCAGCTCTGGAAGCTGCCCGACGCGCCGCTGTAGGACGCGCTGCTGGCCGGCGCAGCAGCCGGCGCGGCCGGCGCAGGCACGGCGCGGCTCGCCGGCGCCGACGAGGCAACCGGAGTGGCCCGCACCGGCGCCGCGGCCGGGATGGCGGCCAGCGCGGCCCGCATCAGCCACGGCTTGACCTCAGCCGAGTCCGGCACGACGAGCTTCTGCCCGGCCTGGATCAGCGACGGGTTGTGCACCGTGTGCCGGTTGGCCCACCACAGGGCCGGCCAGTCGGCCGCCTTGCCCAGCTCGCTCTGGCTGATCGAGCTGAGCGTGTCGCCCGCCCGCACAGTGGCCTGGTGGCTGCTGTGGTGAGCAGCCCCGGGATGCAGCGAAACCGTGACCGCCATCAGGGTCTTAGCGGCGCCGGTACCTGCGATACTGACAAAAGACATGGCTTGTTCCTCCGAGGTTCGTTGCCATGCAAAGGCCCCGGCCGCGTGCTGCAATCACGCCTGGTCGGGGCCGCCTCGATCTACTCGGCGATAAGAGAGTGGTTACCCCCCGTAATCATTCGGGCTCCATTCAGTGAGCGGCTGACGATGCTCCGCCACGTAACCAGACTTTTTGCCTAACGCCAAATCCTGGTGCGCGATATTGCCCGGCGCGCGGTCGTTCCCGGGCACCAGAAATCGGCGGGAATCTCGGCTCTGACCTGCGACGATGCGTATATTGAATGGGATCAGGCAAAAAGTTCGAGTGAATTACGCCACCACCCACACTATTGCGCCTGCTGTGACACCTGTGACTGGACGGGCCGATAAGACAGCCGGCAAAATGGTCTCCGCGGCCGGCAACCCGAGGCTGCCGGCCGCGAGGCCGGTGCCATCCGGTGGATGGCCCGCGTCATCCAGCTACAGCTTGCTCTGGATGGCCAGCTGGCAGAGTTCCGGCATCTTGCCCGCGGCCGCGGTGGCCGCCAGATAGGCCCCGGCCCAGGCCAGGCCTATGCCGTAGGCAGCCGCGCAGACCACCAGCAGCGGGATGCGGACCGGATCGGCCAGCGAGTGCGTGAAGATCAGCGCCAGGATCACCGGCACGCTGATCAGCGCCACGCCGAACAGACTGCTCATCGAGCCGGCGAACGACTGACCGCCATACCCGTCGGCCGCGTTCGGCACCGGGCTGCCCACCCGCTTCTGCACCGGGTAGGCGACGGTCGCGGTCAGCAGGCTGCTCAGGCCGAGCGCCGCGCCGATGGCGCACAGGTCGATCGCCACCCCCCAGAACCAGTCCCCCGGATGCCCGGCGAACGAGGCCAGGCCGACGGACAGCACCAGGGAAAGCGGTACCGCGATGACGGCCAGCGCGACGTTGCGCCCGGTGAAGTAGCCGCGCAGCGCGCGCTCCCCGGTCAGCGAGCTGGCTTCCAGGCCGAACGCGGGCCCGGTCAGGCCGATCGTGTTGGCCTGGAAGATGCTCAGCATGATGCCCGCCAGCACCGCGCTGATGATCAGACCGATGTGGTAGGCCGGCGTCCGGATCGTGCTGACCGACGCGGCCAGCATGACCACGCCGATGATGCACCAGCGGACGATCGAGCCCGGCTCGCGGCGCTGGTAGAGCAGGAACCGGGCGGCCACCGTGCCGCCGATGCCGAACCGGCCGAACGGCAGTGCCGCGCTGCGCACCTTCGACGACTGGGTGCTGGTGTCCACGGTGACCAGGGCATGGCCCAGGGACCGGATCCACAGCGCGCCGAGGACGAAGATGACGGCGGCCAGCAGCGCGAGCCGGAGCAGGGCGGTGCCCGCGTGGCCATCCGAGGCGTCCTGGATGGCGTGCGCGGCCAGCCCGGGCGGCAGCCAGCGCAGCCACCTGTCGATCCCCTGGAACGTCCGCGTGGTGATCTTGCCTTCGGCGGCCAGCCTGGGCACCACCTGGGCGAACGTCTCATACAAGGCGAAGATTGGGATGATCAGGAACGCGGCGAGGTCCTTGCCCCGCCGGGACCGCAGCAGCCCGGCCATGCCGGTGGTGACGAACCGGGCCAGCACGATGCAGAACAGCACCTGGAGCAGCACCGCGACGACCGCGACGAGCAGGCCGAGCGCGCCGCGGGCCAGCCCGACCGTCACGCCGAGCAGGCCGACCACGTTGGCCAGCGGCCAGGCGCCGGTCGCCGAGGCGGCCAGCAGGCCGACCGCGAGCGGCCGGGTGCGCAGCGGATACAGGGCCAGTGTCGCCGGATCCAGCGTGCCGTCCAGGCCGAACGCGAGCAGCGGCAGGATCAGCCAGCCGAACGCGAACACGGTGAACACGGCGGCGGTCTGGGTGACCGGCGCGCTCTGCCCACGCAGCAGGGCCAGCGTGGCGAACGTGCCCAGCGCGACCAGCACGGCGAAGGCCGTGCTGATGATGAAGGAGACCTTGGCCCGCCGGGACGCGCGCAGCGCGTTGGTCAGCAGCCGCAGCTTCAGCTGGACGAGGAGCCGAGCCATGTCAGTCCCTCCTCACCACTGGCCCGTGAACCGACCAGGTCGATGAACGCCTGCTGCAGCGTCTTGCCGCCGCGCACCTGATCGATCGTCCCGGTGGCCACGATGTGGCCCTGGTCGATGATGGACACGTGGTCGCAGACCTGCTCGACCAGTTCCATCACGTGGCTGGAGAACAGCACGGTCGAGCCGGAGCCGACGAACCGGGTCAGCAGCGGGCGGATCACGTCGGCCGAGATCGGATCCACGCCTTCCAGCGGCTCGTCCAGGAACAGCACCGCCGGATTGTGAATCAGCGCGCAGCCGAGCATGGCCTTCTTCCGCATCCCGGTGGAGTAGTCGGCCACCAGCCGCTTGGCGTCCGCGGCCAGGTCGAGCACGTCCAGCAGCTGGGTGGCCCGCGATCGCGCCTCGCCGGCCGGCATGCCGCGCAGCCGGCCCGCGTACTCCAGCAGCTCGGCCCCGCTCAGCCGCTCGAACAGCTGGGCCTCGGCCGGCACCACGCCCATGATGGCCTTGGCGGCCGGCGGGTCGGCCCAGACATCCACCCCGTCCACGACAATCTGGCCGGCGTCCGGCCGGAGCAGCCCGGTCATCATCGACAGGGACGTGGTCTTGCCCGCCCCGTTCGGCCCGACCAGCCAGGCGAAGGAACCAGCCGCGATCTCCAGATCGATCCCGGCCACCGCCTCCTTCGTCCCGAAACTCTTGCGCAGTCCGCGCACTACGATGGCTGGCTCACCCATGGCCCGCCTCCTCCAGCTGACTCAACTATCAGGATCCTATCATCGTGATATCACATTTCATAGTCCCGGCCTGACTAACGATTACCGGCCCGGCCTTGAGCCGCGATTAACAGCACTCCCCTCGGGATTAGCGCCCACACCAGTGCTGGCCGCTACGCGTCGCGGCTCAACCGTAGAAGTAGGGCAGCGGCCACGCCGAGGTAGGGTCGGTCCTCGTGCGGATTCTGGTGCTGGGCGGGACGGCGTTCGTGGGCCGGGCCATTGTCGAGGACGCGTTGCGCAGCGGCGCCGAGGTGACCTTGTTCGGCCGCGGCCAGACCGGGGCCGGCTTGTTTCCCGGCGTGCCGCGGCTGGCCGGCGACCGGGACACCGGCGACTACGCGGCGCTGCGCGACGGCCGCTGGGACGCGGTGGTGGACGTCAGCGGCTATGTGCCGCGGCACGTCGGGCAGGCGATGGACGCGCTGGGCAACCGGGCCGGACGGTACCTGTTCATCTCCAGTCACGCCGTGTACCTGGACGCCGCGACCGATCCCGACCCGACCGAGGACGCGCCGCGGCGCAGCCCGCTGCGCAACACCGAGGTGCTGGACGGGGACAACTACGGCCGGCTGAAGGTGGCCTGCGAGGACGACGTGGTGGCCCGGTACGGCGACCGGGCCACGATCGTCCGGCCGGGGAAGGTGGCCGGGCCACACGACTGGCAGGACGGGCTCACCTACTGGGTGCGCCGGGCGGCCCGCGGCGGGCCGGTGGCCGTGCCCACCGACCCGGCCCAGCCGGTCCAGGTCATCGATTCGCGTGACCTGGCCCGCCTGGTCGGGCAGCTGCTGGCCGACGATCGCCCGGGCGCGTTCCACGCGGTCGGCCCAGCCGAGCCGGTCACGCTGGGCGGGCTGATCGGGACCTGCGCGCAGGTGGCCGGCACCCAGGTCGAGATCGTGCCAGTGCCGCCGGCACCGCGCCGCCGTTCTTCCCGCTGGTCCGGCCGTACTGGCCGTCGCAGCAGCGCAGCCCGGCCAAGGCCCGGGCGGCCGGCCTGCCCGCCACCCCGCTGCCGGTCACCGCAGCCGACGTGCTGGCCTGGGACCGGCAGCGCGGCGAGCCGCCGCTGCACACCGGGTTCTCGCCCGAGCAGGAGCAGGCGGTGCTGGCCGGCCGCTAGCGGCTGGCCGGCCGGTGGGCCAGGATGCAGTCGCCGCACAGCCCGGCCCCGGGCACCCGGTACAGCAGGCAGCAGCTCCGCCGCCGGAACCGCCGGTCCGGCCCGAACTCCCCCGCACCGCGCAACGGCGGCCGGGCCAGCATCCCGGCGGCCAGCTGCACGGCCCGGTCGGCCCGGGCCGGGGCGTGCGCAGCCAGCGTGGCCGTGGCGCCGGCCAGCGCGGACCCGACGTTGCCCCGGAGCACCTGATCGGACAGCTGGAACGCGCCGCGGAACGCGCCGGCCAGCGGACCGGTCAGGCCGTGCACCCGCGCCGCCAGCAGCCCGGCCGCCTGCCCGGCCGGCAGCTCACCGACGGCCGTGCCGCCGACGGCGGCGGCGGCCAGCGGCCACGGGCCGCCGGCCACCGGCCGCCAGTACAGGTCGGCCACGGTGAGCCGCGGCAGCACCCCGGCCAGCACGGCGGCGCCGAGCAGCGGCGACACCAGCTGCGCGGCCAGCCCGAGGAACAGCACCGAGGCGGCCACCCGCGGCGGCACGTCCGCGGGGGCGCAGCCCGCATGGCCGGCCATGACGGCCCGGGCCTGCCCGACCCGTTCCGGCAGCACCGCGGGGTCAGCCAGCAGGTCCCCGAACGGCTGCCAGCCGGTCCCGGGAGACCAGGGCTGAATGGTGAAGTACGGCCCCGCCGTAGCCGCCGCGGCCAGTGCCCGCGGGCCGGCTGGCCCCGTGCCGCCCAGCCCCGTGTCGGCCGGCCCTGTGTCCACCAGGTTCAGCGGCCGCTCTGGCCAGCCGGGGGCCGGAGCATGCGGATGATGATGCTGATCCCCAGCGCGCCGGCCGGCACCAGCGTGACCAAGGCGGGCAGCTGGTACCGCCAGGAGAACTCGAACAGGTCGGAGGCCAGCAGCACGGCCACCCCGGACAGCAAGAACAGCAGGCAGGCCAGGCTGAGCGGCCGGGTGCCCGGATCACCCCGGCGGCGCAGCAGGGCCAGCGAGCCAGCCAGCCCGGCCAGCACGCACAGGGCCAGCAGTGGCCCGGGTGTGTACCCGCCATGCAGCTGGTAACCGCGCAGGAACGTGGCCACCGGCCGCCACACCGCCGGGTCGCCGCCGCCGAACCGGCTGACCGCGGTGTGCACGAACGCCATCGACTCGTGCGGCGGGTTGTACGGGAACCGGAGCTGGAACTGCCACCGGGAGATCGGGGTGTCCCCCAGCGTGCCGTCCCGGGTCAGCGCGAACGGCTTGACCACATCGCGCGCGTACGCGCCGAGCAACCGCTCCGGCTGCTGGCTCAGCACCCGGTGGTTGAAGTCAGAAATCAGATTGTCCGCCTGGTCCCGCGGCAGGTTCCGGTAGAACGGCCGGATCGGCGAGCCCGGGGCGTACTCGAGCCAGTCCGGCCCCTGGGCCTGCTGCGCCGGGGTTGGGCACATCCCCCGCTCGTCGGCCGGCAGCCGCAGCGTGCCGCAGTCCGCGGCCGCCGCGGCCCGGCCGTAAAACGACGTGACCCCGGTGTGCGACAGGTAGAACGCGCCGCTGAGCAGGTAGGACACGGTGCAGTAGAGCAGGATGGGGGCGGCGAACGCCACGCACGCCGCAGCCGGCTTGCCCACCGCCTGCCGCCACCCGCCACCCCGCCAGCTGCCCCCGGCCGCGAGCAGGTAGATCACCGCGGGCAGCAGCAGCGCCTCGGCCACCTGGGCCACGGTGGCCGCGCTGCCCAGCACCACACCAGCCGCCAGCACCCGCCGCCAGCCAGGCCGGCCCGGCGGCCAGAGCAGGATGGCCAGCCCGGCCACGATCAGCGCCTCGAACCAGACGTCCGGCATGACCATCTGCTCGATCTGCAGCTGGTAGGCGTCCAGCAGCACCGGCGCGATGGCCAGTGCGGCCAGCCACCTGGGCACGCCGCGGCGCAGCAGCACCAGGTACAGGAGCAGCGCCATGGCCAGCCCGAGCAGATGCTGGACGGCGGCTACCGCGTCGAAGTTGGCCAGGAACAGGATGGCCCGCAACGGCCCCTTGTAGCCGACCGGATCCATCCCGCCCGCGTTGTACAGGTACCGGGCCGAGTCGATGTAGAACAGCGCGGGCCGGTAGGCGAGCTGAACCAGGACCCGCAGCACCAGGCCGGTAGCCAGCAGCGCGGCGGCCAGCCAGTGCCGCCGCAACCCGGCCACAGCCGACCGCCAGCACGCCGCCGGGCCGGGCCGGGCTAGCCGGGCCCGGCCGGCATCGCTTTCCGTGACCGGGCTGGTGACCTGCCTCATCGCCCCGGTGCGGCCTGCCCGCCGCTGGACAGGCAGAGCGCCAGGAAGACCGTGACGATGGTCAGCCAGCGGGTCATCCGGTTCCGCGGCACCTGGGTCAGCGCGGCCCAGGCCACCGCGGTGTACCAGGCGAACACCCACGGGGCGACCAGGATCCAGGCGTAGGTCAGCGCGAACGGGGCCACCACCTCGCGCGGCTGGTCCGCGGCGATCCGCTGGTAGACCAGCCAGGCCACGACGAGCAGCGCGATGGGCCACAGGCAGCTGATGATGGTGGCCATGGTGCTCTGGCTGATGCCCAGCGCCTCGCCGGACAGCTCGAAGACCCGCCATGGCGACGGCAGCGTGACCAGTTGCAGCCCGCCGAACAGCGGCTTCAGCGCGCTGAGCCCGTAGTAGCTGTACTGCAGGGCGAGCGTGCCCAGCGCGATGACCGCGATCCGGGCGGTGCGCAGCCACTCACGGCGCAGGATCAGCGGCCAGGCCAGCCCGAGCGCGATCAGCACCGCGTAGATCTTCACCCCGCAGGCCAGCCCGATGAGCACGCCGACCAGCACGTCGCCCCACACCCGGGGCACCCGGCGGGCCACCTGGATGGCACCGATGGCCGCGGCCGCCACGAACGTGTCCAGATGGCCGCCGCTGACCAGTTCCAGGATCAGCACCGGGTTCGCGGTCCAGAACAGGGTGGCCCGCACCGGGTCGTCCGACGTCTTGAGCAGCAGCAGGCCGACACCGATGAAGACGATCCCGTTGAGGATCATCAGCACCCAGACCGTGGTGGCCACGTCGGCCCGGCCGATGGTGGCGGCGAACCACTGGACCAGCGTGGCGAACGGGCCGTATACCGACGACTGCGACTTCCACATGTCGCCGACGGCCAGTGTGTACGGCGAGTGCGCGCCGAGCCAGGCCAGCGGGTTGGTGACGTACGGGTTGCCGCCCTGCGCCGTGATCCGGCCGTACGCCGCGTAGCTGGCCACATCGGACGAGCCGACCGGGGTCAGGCAGGCCATGATGGCCACGATGACCCCGCTGACCAGCACCAGGATCCGCGGGTTGGGCCGCCACCCCTGGCTGTGCGCCCACAGCATGCCGGCCAGCCCCAGGCAGGCCAGGATGTCCGCGGTGTACAGCATGACGCTGGCCAGCACGGTCTGGTGCTCCAGCGACGGCAGCACGGACAGCGGCAGCCGCACGCCCACCGTCTCGGCGTTCGGTGCGGTCGCCCCGAGCAGCATGCCGAGCAGCAGGCCAGCGCCGGACAGCCCGACAGCCACCTTGGGATTGGACAGCCTGCTCCAGGACAGCTTGCGGATCAGCGAGCTCATGAACCGCTCGACCGGGCCGGGCGGGTGCTGCTCGCTAGGAAGAGGTGCCCGGGGCCGGCCAGCCTGCCGGACCGCTCCCGGCTGGTCAGCCGGGTCCACGGACACCTGTGTCACCTGGGCGATACCTCCATGGGCGGGGCCCAGACGGCTACCGTCGGCGTGACTATCGCCGCGCCGCCCGGTCGGGGTCCCGGATGCCCGGACTCTTTTCGGCTGGCCTTGCTGGCACGTCTGCGTCCAGCGTAGGGCGGCAGCTGAGCTACCCACGCCAGATTTACTGAATCGTGCCGACGTGTTCAACCTCAATAACCGGCAGGATCAGGCAGCGCCGAACACGCCGGTCAGCACACATGATCATATGCCAGCCGGCCACCGTCTGCCGTCAGGAACGCGGTTACATAGAGCTTGGGTCGGCCATGTGTCGAAATCCCGGGCCGCCGATCGTGTAGCTGGTGAGACACCAGCCAGCAAGGAGGCACCGACGATGCCGCAGTATCTGCTTAGCGTGTACCAGCCGGACGGGGACCCGCCGCCGCCTGAGGTGCTGGACCCGATCATGGCCAACGTCCGGGCCTGGGATGCCGAACTCCGCGCGGCCGGCGCCTGGGTGTTCACCGGCGGGCTGCACCCGGCCAGCACGGCGACCGTGGTCCGGGCGCGCGACGGCGGCCCGGTCATCACCGACGGCCCGTTCGCCGAGGGCAAGGAACACCTGGGCGGGTTCACCGTCCTCTCCGCCCCGGACCTGGATGCCGCGCTGGGCTGGGCGGGCAAGCTGGCCGCGGCCAGCACGCTGCCCATCGAGGTCCGCCCGCTGGTGGATCCGCGCTGATCACAGCCGTGGTCAGCCAGGACCAGGACATCGGGCGCATCTTCCGCGCCGAGTACGGCCGCGCCGTCTCCGTCCTGGTCCGCGCGTTCGGTGACATCGGCCTGGCCGAGGACGCGGTCCAGGACGCGTTCACCGAGGCGGTGCGGCGCTGGCCGGCCGCGGGCATCCCGCCCAGCCCGGCCGGCTGGATCATCACCACCGCGCGGAACCGGGTCATCGACCGGCTGCGCCGGGAGGCATCCCGGGACAGCCGGCAGGCGGAGGCGGCGCGGCTGCACCAGGCCGGCCCGGCTGGCCAGGACACGGCTGCGCACGACGCAGCAAGGGAGGAACCCGTGCCGGACGACCGGCTGCGGCTGATCTTCACCTGCTGCCACCCGGCGCTGGGCACCGCCGCGCAGGTCGCACTGACCCTGCGGTTGCTCGGCGGGCTGAGCACGGCGGAGATCGCGCACGCGTTCCTGGTGCCGGAGCCGACCATGGCCCAGCGGCTGGTCCGGGCCAAGGGCAAGATCCGCGATGCGCGGATCCCGTACCGGGTGCCCAGCGAGGCCGAGCTGCCCAGCCGGCTCGGCGCCGTGCTGGCCGTGGTCTACCTGATCTTCAGCGAGGGGTACGCGGCCAGCTCCGGTGACCAGCTGATCCGGGCCGGCCTGTGCACCGAGGCCATCCGGCTCGGCCGGCTGCTGGCCGAGCTGATGCCGGACGAGCCCGAGGTGACCGGGCTGCTCGCGCTCATGCTGCTGGCGCAGTCCCGGCGCGCCGCCCGCACCACCCCGGGCGGTGACCTGGTGCTGCTGGCCGACCAGGACCGCAGCAGGTGGAACCGGCAGCTCATCGCCGAGGGCCAGGCCCTGGTCCGGCGGTGCCTGCGCCGCGGCCAGCCTGGCCCGTACCAGATCCAGGCGGCTATCAACGCGGTGCACAGCGACGCCCCGGACGCGGCGGCCACCGACTGGACCCAGATCGTCGCGCTGTATGACCAGCTGCTGACGCTGGCCCCCAACCCGGTGGCCGCGCTGCACCGGGCGGTCGCGGTGGCCGAGGTGGACGGCCCGGCCGCGGCGCTGACCCTGGTCGATGGGCTGGACCTGACCAGCTACTACCTGTTCCACGCCATCCGCGGCCACCTGCTCCGGCAGCTCGGCCGCACCGCGGCGGCGGCGGCCGCCTACCGGGACGCGCTGGACCGGGCGGGCAACGCGGCCGAGCGCGATTTCCTCCGCGGCCGGCTGCGGGAACTCCGTCCCGGGGGCTGACCTAGCGCCGCCGGTGCCGCTTCTTGTCCAGCACCGTTGACTGGGCCAGCCGCGGGCCCGCCGAGCCGGGCAGGCCGTTGAGCACCGCGGTACAGCCCAGGCAGGCCGGGTGGGTGACGAAGTAGGCCGGGATGGTCGGCGAGTCGGTGGGCGGGTTGGTGCCCAGCAGCACCGGGGCGCGCGGCGCCTGGCTGAAGTTGAAGTCCTGGACCAGGTTGCCGAGGATCGGCTCGTCCTCGCGGACGTCCGGCCGGCGGTCCGGGCGGCCGTCGGTCTTCGGGTTGAGCCGGGCACCGCCCAGGAAGTCGTCCTCGATGAACTTCAGGTAGGCGTCGCTGCTCAGCGTCTGGTGGTCGATGAAGCCCTTCCGTGCGTACGGCGAGATGACCAGGGCCGGTACCCGCAGGCCGTAGCCCTGCTGGTCCACAGCCGGCGGCACCACGTGGTCGTAGAAGCCGCCCCAGTCATCCCAGGACAGGAAGATCGCGGTGGACTTCCAGTCCGGGCTCTTCATCGCCGCGTTGATCAGGGCGGTGACGTAGGCCTGGCCCCAGTGCACGCTGGCCGGCGGGTGGTCGCTGTCCGCGCCGGACGGGACGATCCAGCTGACGGCGGGCAGTTTCCCGGTCTTGGCCTCGTGGAAGTAGGACCCGAGGGTGCGGATGTTGTGCAGCTGATTGTCGGATTTCACATCGCCGAACAACGGCAGCGGGTCCCAGATGCCCGGCGTCTCGACGTTCTGCTTGACCGCATCGCAGGTCTCGGCCGAGTCGTTGTCGCAGTCCGGCTGGATGCCGGCCTGCACGAAGTACGCCCAGCTCACGTGGTGCACATAGAGCAGCCAGGTGATGTCCGTCCAGGCGAAGTCGATGTTGGTCTTGCCGGTGCGCAGCTCCTTATCGACCGCCTTCTGGAACTTGTTCACCCCGTACGGGCCGACGATGTTGGTCGCGCAGCTCATCGGCGAGCGGTTTTTGCACTTGGCCGACCAGGCCGAGACCATGTACAGGTGGTCGGGCAGCGACCACGACTTCACCGGCTCGAACATGTGGTCGTCGAGCACGAAGTCCTTGGCGTAGGTCCAGTAGTTGGGGATCTCCGCGGCGGTGTGGTACCCCATCACGTCCGGCGTCCGGGTGGAGGCGCACGCCGGGTCACCCAGCACGCGACAGCCCTTCCGGGCCAGGGCCCGCTGCCGGATGAACCCGTTCATCTGGCCGCCGTTCACGTCGGCCACCGCGTTGACCTCGCCGTGCGGCCCGCCGCCGTTGACGTCGGCCAGGTCGTGGTACGGGCGGGTACAGCCGCCGGTCATATTGGGCACGCACACCGTGGGCACCCCGTTGCGCATCGGGATCCCGTCCGCGCCCGGGTAGGTGCCGAAGTAGCTGTCGAACGACCGGTTCTCCTGCATGATCATGATCACATGCTTGATCTTGTGGATCCCGGCCGGGACCACGTAACGGCCGCCGGGGCCGCCCACGACCACCTCACCGTGCAGCGCCGTGGTACGGGGCCGCCCGGATGCCGTCCTGACGCTGGCCGAGGTGCACGCGGCCAGCCCGGCCAGCAGCGCCACGACCACCACAGCGCACGCCAGCCGGAGGCTGCTGCGCCTCGATCCCATCCGCGAGCCCTTCCCGAATGCCACATCAGGGACGTCTAGGAACTGACGCCCCATTGGCCACAGACCTTCCCCCGCCGGAAAAATACCCGAATCAGCCAGCACTCAGTACAGAACTGGCAGGTTCGCCCTAACCCGCCCGGCCACGCGGGCTCACGCGTGGCCGGGCGGGCCGGGCCGGGCAGGCTCAGGTCAGCTGCACGAGACCGTCGCGGGCGCGGCGTTGCTCCCGGAATAGCTGGCGGTGAAGCCGACCGTGGCCGTGCCGCCGGCCGGGATGCTGCTGTCGTAGGACGCGCTGGTCACCGCGACCACCGCGGCGGTCTGGGTGTAGCTGCCGTTCCACAGGTTGGTGATCTGCTGGTCGCCCGGGAAGGTCCAGCCCAGCCGCCAGCCGGTCAGCGCGGCGGAGCCGGTGTTGCGCACCACCACCTGGCCCTGGAACCCGCCCGGCCAGCTGCTGACCACCGAGTAGGCGGCCGAGCACGCGGCCGGCCCCGGGGAGGTGGCCGACGGGGTCGGGCTCGGCGTCGGGGACGTGCTGGGCGAGGCCGGGCTGGTCGGCGTCGGGGACGACGTGACGCCGCCGCCGATGCTCACCGAGAACGAATTCGTCGCCAGGCCGGCGCCACCCTGCCAGAGCTCGAATCCGGCTTCCACATCGATCAGGTACCAGCCCGGCTTGGTGTAGCCGCGGCTCACCATGTCCTGGGTGAGCGTGCCGATGTCCAGGTTGCTCACCGAGGTGGTGCCGCTGGTCATCTCGTAGGTGACGGTGTCCCAGACCGACTGGGTGCCGTACCAGATGTTGTAGCTGTGGCCGCCGATGCTCACGTTGCTGGCCACCTGGGAGCCGAACGGCTGCACGCTGCCGTTGTGGTTCAGCCAGACCATCATCTCGGTGCCGTTCGGCTGGCCCGTGGTGGTCGGCGTCTGGTTGTACCAGACGTCGTAGGCCACGTCGTAGGCGCCGCTGCCGGTCTGCGTGGTGCTCCAGCTCGTGGTGACCTTGCCCGCGGTCAGCGCGGACACCTGGATGGGCGCGGCGGTCAGCCCGCCGGCGCTGCAGTTGCCCCAGTGGCAGCCCTGGTAGATGGATGGGTAGGCGCCCGGCGAGCCGTCCGTCGCGTTGCTGATGGCCGAGTTGGCCACGGTGAAGTCCGCGTTGCCGTCGGTGCTGACGCACTCCGAGGCGCTGGAGTCGTACTCGTTGTTCTGCACGATGTAGCTGCCGCCGGCGGCCGCGGTCTGCTCGCCGCACAGCGTCGTGGTGGCCGCGCGGGCGTGCCCCGCGCCGAGGGTCAGCAGGCCGGCCGCGGCCAGCGCGGCGGCCAGGGCCGCCGCGCCGAGACGTGCCCGGCCCGGATGGATGGCCAGCGCCATAGCCTGCTCCTTCGTGGACGGCCGGTCCCGGTGCGGGCACGCTAACCCGGAGCCGCGCGCCCGGGCACCCAGGCGGCCCGGGCCGCGGGCCGCCGCCCAGGTCAGCACGCTGGGCCGGGGGCAGCGCGGGGGAAAGTTTCAGCCACCGCCGTTCCGGCTCACCCGTTCCGGTTCGCCCGTTCCGGGCGGCTGGGGTGCATACCGGGACCCGCCTGGGTAGCCAAGTCGACGTGATGGCAGACAACAAACCACGGGTGCTGGTCGTCGGGGCGGGCTTCGGCGGGCTTTCCGCGGTCAGCGCGCTGGCCCGCAGCGGGTTCGCGGTGACCCTGGCCGACCGGCACATCTACAGCACGTTCCAGCCGCTGCTGTACCAGGTGGCCACGGCCGGGCTGGCGCCCAGCGACGTGGCCTACCCGCTGCGCGGCTTCGCCCGCAAGCACGGCGCCCGGTTCCGGCACGGTGAGCTGGCCCGCATCGACACCGCGGCCCGGGTGGCCTGGTTCGCCGACGGCCGGCAGGCCGGCTATGACTACCTGATCCTGGCTACCGGGGTAGCGGCCGCGTTCTACGGCATCACCGGCGCGGCCGAGTACAGCCACGGCCTGTACACGCTGCACGACGCGACCACCTTGCGGGAGCGGCTGATGACCGCGCTGGAGCAGCTCAGCCTGGGTGCGATCACCGGGGACGTGACGGTGACCATCGTGGGTGGCGGGGCGACCGGGGTGGAACTGGCCGGCACGGTGGCCGACCTGCGCAACCTGGCCCTGCCCGCGTCCTATCCCGACATCCGCCGGGACCGGGTGCACATCCGGCTGGTCGAGCAGGCGCCCGCGCTGCTCGCCCCGTTCCGGCCGCCGCTGCGCGAGTACGCCCGGCAGCAACTGCTGGCCCGCGGCGTGGACCTGCGGCTGAACGCCCAGATCAAGGAGATCACGGCCGACCGGATCATCCTGGCCGACGGCGAGGAGCTGCCCAGCGACCTGACCGCGTGGGCGGCCGGCGTGGCCGGCGACGCGGCCGGGCAGCGCGAGTGGGGGCTGCCGCGCGGCCCGGGCGGCCGCCTGGTGGTCGGCCCGGATCTGCGGGTCAAGGGACAGGACCGGGTGTTCGCCATCGGTGACATCGCGGTCATCGACGGCGCGCCGCTCCCCCAGCTCGCCCAGCCCGCGCTGCAGATGGGCAGGCACGCGGCGGAGCAGATCCGCCACCTGCGGGCGGGCCAGCCCAGCACCGCGTTCCGCTACCACGACAAGGGCATCATGGCCACCATCGGCAGCCGGTCGGCCGTGGTCCAGCTGGCCGACGGGATCCGGTTCCGCGGCACGCTGGCCTGGCTGGCCTGGCTCGGCCTGCACCTGGTCACCCTGCTCGGCAACCGGAACCGGATCAACGCGCTGATCAACCTGTCCTGGCGGTACCTGAGCTGGCAGCGTGGCGGCGGGTTCATCGTGGGCGACGACCCGGCGGCCCCGGGCACCACGGCGCGCGGCACCGCGCCCCCCGCGGTCAGCCGTCGTCCAGGGTGACCATCCGGCCCGCCACCACCCGGGTGCTGGGTGAGCCGACGATCACGATGCTGTGCTCGTCCGCCTGGCCGGGCTGCAGGGCGCCCAGCGTGCTCAGGAAGACCCACTGATCGGCACAGTGCGCGCGGCGCACCACCCCGACCGGGGTGTCCGCGGCCCGGTGCCGGCGGAGCACGTCCAGCACCATGTCCAGCCGCGGCTCATCGGCCTTGCCCGGCGGCAGGCAGACGGCGAGCACGAAGCCCGCCTCGGCCGCCGCCCGCACCTGGGCCTCGGTCATCGCCCACGAGGTGTGCTCGCCCAGCGAGATGACCGCGTGGCTGCCGCCCAGCGGGGCACCGAGCACCGCCGAGGCGGCCAGCGCGGCGGTGATGCCGGGCACCTCGACCACGTCGATGTCCGCCCCGGCCAGGCTGAGCACCAGGCCGGCCAGCTCGTGGATGCCGGGGTCCGCCGGGAAGGCGATGGCCACCGCGTGACCGAGCTCGGCCTGCCGGATCGCCTCCCGGCCGCAGGCCACCCCGTCGCCCGCCCCGGCCAGGATCCGGGTACCCGGCCGCAGCAGGTCACGCACCTGGTCCAGGGACTGGCCCAGCCCGGCCAGCACCGAGGCGCGGCGCAGCTCGGCCAGGGCCCGCGGGGTCAGCAGGTCGCGTGCCCCCGGGCCGGTCCCGATCAGCGCGAGCCGGCCGCGCGGCCGGATCCGGGCCACGGCCACGCTGGCCCCTTCCGCACTGCGCTGCGGCACGACCAGCTCGTGCCCGGTGACCAGCGCCGCCGCCTCCGGCTCGCGCAGCGGGCCGTCCCGGGTCTCCGCGCGGCGGCGGCGCGACCCGGCCGCACCTGGTCCGCGGGCGGCCGCCCTGGCCGCGGGGGTGGCCTGCTGGGCGGCCAGCCAGCTCGCCGGGTAGGTCCACACCGGCCAGCCGCGCTCCAGGGCGGCTTCGGCGATGGCTGGCCCGGCGCCCGGCCCCTGGCCGGCCTGCACCGCGGCCAGGGCGGCGACGCTGGCCGGGGCCAGCCCGGCCTCGCCCAGGGCGCTGTCGGCCAGCCGCAGCACGTCCTCCGCGGCCGCGTCCGGGCCCGCCTGCACCCCGATGACCAGCGAGGGTGGCCGGACGATGGCGGTGCGCGGCCCGGGTGAGGTGACCCGGTCGGTGATCAGGATCCGGTACTCCCCGACCTCGCCCACCGTGTCCGGGAGCGGCGGCAGCGGCCAGGTGTGCGCCGACTCCAGCCGGACCCGCTCTCCGTCCAGCAGCGCCCGGCTCACCGTCCCGATCGCCCCTTCGGTGGGCCAGCCCAGCAAGTCCAGCCCGGGCAGGCTCACCGCGTCGGTCGCCGTGGTGATGACGGCGTCCGCGCCGAACACCGCGGCCACCTGGGCGGCCAGCGCGTTCGCGCCTGCCGCGTGGCCACCGACCACCGCCACCGCGCGGCGGGCCGACTCATCCACGCAGACCACCGCGGGATCGGTCCACTTGCTGTCCAGCAGCGGGGCGATGAGCCGGACGGTGGCCCCGACGGCGAGGAAGCAGACCAGCCCGTCACACTGGGCCCAGGCCCGGGGCAGCGCCTGCCGGGCCGGCCCGTCGTAGCGCCGGGTCTGCCCCGGCCAGGCGTCGGCCAGCCGCTGCGCGGCCGCCCGGCCGCCGCCGGTCACCGCGATCAGGCCGATCACCGGCACCCTCCCCACCCCTGGTGCCGCTTGCCCTGGTGTGGCCTGCGGTACATGCCACGACGCTACCCGTAACGGGGCGCGGCCACCTCTGGGGGCGGATGGATTTCTTCTAAAAGGTTTTAGGCGGCCGGGCGGCGCGCAGCGGCTGGCCGTACGACATCATCGGTTTCGCCGGCGGGCTGGCCTACGTGGCCGCCGCCGTCTTCTTCCCGGCCCGCGGCTGGCCGGGGGGCACCGAGCCGGGCGGCCCGCCCCAGCCCTGGCAGACTTGCCCGATGACCTGGACAGCACCCACTCCCGATCCGGTTGACGGGCCGGTCACCGGCGACGACCGGCCGATCCTCGAGGGCTACCTGAACTACCAGCGGGCCACCCTGCTGAACATCTGCGCCGGCCTGACCGGGGAGCAGCTGGCCGAGCGGCCCATCCCGTCGTCCAGCCTGTCCCTGCTCGGCCTGGTCAGGCATCTGGCCAAGGTGGAGCGGACCTGGTTCCGGCAGCGCGCCACCGGGCAGGATGTGCCGCCGATGTACCCGGCCGCAGCCGGGAAGGACGCGGACTTCAATGACACCGAGGCCGGCCAGGCCGCCGCCGAGATCGGCCGCCTGCGAGCCGAGTGGCAGTCAGCGGATGAGAGCGTTAAGCAGATGGATTTCGATGCCACGTTCGACGCGGGCCACGGTGAGCGATGGTCGCTGCGGATGATGTACGTGCACCTGATCGGGGAGTACGCGCGGCACAACGGTCACGCCGACCTGCTGCGCGAGGCCATCGACGGGGTCACCGCGCGGTAACCCGGGCCAGCGCGAGCACCGCGTGCCGGAGCATCGGGGCCGGCTCGGGCCACGGGAAGCCGGGCAGCGCGCTGCGCAGCGTCACCATCCCGTGCAGCGCGACCCAGACCGCGGTGGCGTCCGCGGGCACGTCGGTGCTGGTGGACACGCCTGCCGTGACACAGTCCCCGATGCCGCGGACCAGGTGGTCGAACGCGTCGGCGCCCCAGGCCAGCACCGGCAGGCCGTCCGGGCCCAGGGCCATCGGCTCGCAGTAGTCCTGCGCTGACGCCCGCCGCTCGGAGAACAGCACCCCGTACCGGGCCGGGTGACTGAGCCCGTACTCCACGTACGCGGCACACCCCGCGACCAGCCGGTCCACCGGGTCCGGGCCGGCCGCCGCCTCGCCCGCCTCGATCGCGTCGGTGAGCTCGGCGAAGATCCGGACCACTACCGCCATCACGATGGCGTCGCGGTCGGCGAAGTGCGGGTAGATGGACGGCGCGGCGATGCCCACCTCGCGGGCCACCGCGCGCAGCGTGACCGCCTCGTCCGACCCGGTCCGCTCGATCAGCGCGAGCGCCCCGCACACGATGTCCTCGGTCAGCCGGGCGCCCTGGCCGCGTCTGTTGCGCTGCCTGGGGCCCGCCGTCCGCTCGGCTGCTCGGCCGCTGTCCAGATTCTGCACGCTAACTACTTTACATCTGTTAGTTCATCTGTCTATGCTTACGAATGTAAGTGAACGAGCGTAAGTAATCATCCGTAAGGAGATCGCGATGGCCAGCACCAGCCCATCCCGGCCCGGCACCGCACCGCCCCCGGCCGGTGGCCAGCCCAATGCGCAGTGGCCGACTCGGGCACCCGCGCCGCCGCCAGATCCTGCTCGTGCTCTGCCTGAGCCTGCTGGTCGTGGTGATCGACAACACGATCCTGAACACCGCGCTGCCCACACTGGCCCGGACGCTGCACGCGGGCACCAGCTCGCTGCAGTGGATCGCCGACGCGTACACGCTGTGCTTCGCGGCGCTGCTGATCCCGGCGGGCGCGCTCGGCGACCGGTACGGCCGGAAGCTCTCCCTGCTCGGCGGCCTGACCGTGTTCGCCCTGGGCAGCACGCTGGCCGCGTTCGCCGGCGGCACCGGCCTGCTGATCGCGGCACGGGTGGTGATGGGCCTGGGCGCGGCGTTCGTCATGCCCGCCACGCTGTCCATCCTGAACTCCGTGTTCCCGCCCCGGGAGCGGCCGCAGGCCATCGCCGCCTGGTCCGCGGTGGCCGGGGTGGGCATCGTGATCGGCCCCACCCTGGGCGGCCTGCTGCTGTCCCACTTCTGGTGGGGCAGCGTGTTCCTGATCAACGTGCCGCTGGTCGCGGTGGCCCTGGCCGGGGTGCTGCTGACCGTGCCGGAAACCGCCGAGCCGTCCGGGCACCGGCTGGACATCCTGGGCACGCTGCTGGTGGCGGGCGCGCTGTTCCTGCTGGTGGACGCGATCATCGAGGCGCCCAGCCGGGGCTGGACCGGGCCGGTCACGCTGGCCGAGGCGGCCGCCGGGCTGGCCCTGCTGGCCGGCTTCGCCTGGTGGGAGCTGCGCATCCCGCATCCGCTGATCGACCTGCGGGTGTTCCGCTCGCGTGCCTTCTCGGCCGCGGCCGGCTCGGTCACCGTGATCTTCTTCGCGCTGTTCGGCAGCCTGTTCGTGCTGACCCAGTACCTGCAGCTGGTGCACGGCTACAGCCCGCTGTCCGCCGGGCTGCGCGCGCTGCCGTTCGCGCTGGCCATGGCGGCCGTGTCGCCGGTGTCCCCGATGCTGGCCCAGCGGCTGGGCGCCCGGGTCATCATCCCGGCCGGCATCGCGCTGATGGGCGCCGGCCTGCTCGACCTGTCCACCGCCCAGGTGCACACCGCCTACCCACCGCTGGCCGTCGCGGTGGCCATCATGGGCACGGGCATGGGCCTGGTGATGGCCCCGGCCAGCACCACCATCATGACCACCGTGCCCGCGCACCAGGCCGGTGCGGGCAGCGCCATCAACGACACGATCCGGGAGGTCGGCGGCGCACTGGGCATCGCCATCGTGGGCAGCCTGGCGTCCGGTGTGTACAGCTCGAAGCTGGGCACCGCGCTCAGTTCTGCGCAGGTGCCGCACGCGGTCAGCCGGGTGGCCACCGGTTCGGTCGCCGCCGCGGACATCGTGGCCCGGCACGTCGGCGGGCCGGCCGGCGCGCAGCTGGCCGCGGCCGCGCACAGCGCGTTCACCACCGCGATGGCCGACGGCATGCGGGTCGCCGCCGCGGTCGCCCTGGTCGCCGCGATCGGCGCCGTCTTCGCCCTGCCCCGCCGCCGCGCCACCGCCCCGGCTGTGGCACACGCCGAGCCCGCCGCCGACCCGGCTGCCGACACCTGCGTCCCGGCTGGTGCCAACTAGGGTCTTCCCCTCGTGATCATGACTTCGGTGCTACTAGATTCGCACCGGAGTCATGATCACGTTCCGGCACCGGGATTCAGCGGGCCGCGGCCAGCAGGTCGGGCTGGTGGCTCTCGCACCAGTGGCGGGCCCGGGTCATCGGGCCCGCCACCTGCGCCAGAAGTCGATGAAGCCGGGATGGCCGGCCTGCGCCGCGTCGGTGATGATGGCGCAGCTCCAGTCGTGATTGGCCAGGATCGCCTCGGCCACCTCGCGCCGCCCGGCGGCGGGCAGCCCGTAGGCGTCCAGCAGCAGCCGGAACCGGCGCAGCGCCTGGCCCTGGCGCGAGTCGCGCACGTCCCGCTCGTCGTAGAGCGGGGACCAGTGCCGCGCGGCGCGGCCAGGTCCCAGGCTGGGCTGCCCGGCCCGGCCAGGTCGAAGTCGATGAGCGCCACCGCCCGGCCGCCGCGGAAGATCACATTGGCCGGGTGCACGTCGTTGTGGCTGACCAGCGGCCCGGCGAAGCGGGCCGGGACCGGCCGCGGCCAGCGGTACCCGGCCGGGTCGAACGAGGCCACCGCCTGGTGGTAGCGGCGCAGCAGCTGCGCCACGCTGATCAGGGCCCGCTCGGTGAGCATGTCCTCGGGCAGTGGCGGCACCGCGGCCCAGCCGTCGATGTAGCTCAGCGTCTCGGTGGTCGCGTCGGCGGCACAGCCGCGGCGCGCCGTCGAAACCAGCCGCGGCGAGATGGTCGAGCAGCGCGTGGGTGGCCGCGCCGGCCGGGGCCGCGGGCGGCGCACGGTGCGGCCCGCCCGCCGGACCAGCCCCCGGTTGGCCGTGCCGCCCGCCATCGGCCCATCCGGCACCGCTGCTTCGCGCACCGCCATCGCCCGCACCGCGCCTCCTCGGGCTAAGGGGCCTCCTGGCACCACCGACTGGCCCTCACTTCCCAGGTCAGGCGAGGTTAAGCAGGGCGCGGGCCAGACTGCTGTGGGTGACCAGGCCGTGGATCAGGCCGCCGCGCAGCGCGGCGCGGACCGCGGCGCTCTTGGACACGCTGTACGCGACGGCGATGACGGACGGGATCCGGGCCAGGGCCTGGCCGGGGGTCACGATCATCCGGCTGTCCAGCCCGGTCGGCACCGGCTGGCCGTCCTCGCCCAGGAACACCCCGGCCATCTCGGCGCACACGCCGAGCCGGCCGATCTCGGCCCGCTCGCCCGGGCTGAGCGCGTCGTAGATGGTGGACAGGCCGGGCGCCCAGGCGCCCACCGCGACCATGCTGATCGTCACCGACGGCACCAGGGCCAGCGCGTCGGCCACGTCGGCCTGGCGGCGGATGGCGGCCGCGGTGGCCGCGTCGTCCACGATCATCGGCGCGTAGAACACGTGCGCGGTGCCGCCGCCGATCCGGGCCACCGAGCGGACCAGGTCCAGCAGGTCCCGGCCGTCCGGCGGTGGGACCGCGCCGGTTAGCTGCACGATCGGGCAGGGCGGCATCCGGCTCAGCGCGGCGGCCAGCCCGCTCAGCGACCGGGCCCAGGACAGGCCGAGCACATCGCCCGGGGTGATGATGTCCATCAGCGCCTGGCCTGCCGCCTCGCCGATCCGGCTGCGCAGCGCGAGCTCGTCCTGGTCGGGAAAATCGAAGGCAAACGCGTATTTCAGGCCGAACGCCCCGCACAGCTCGGCGGATAGCCCGACATCGAGGGTGCCGCCGGGCAACCCGATCTCGATGCGGACCATGCCTGCCTCGCGCGCCGAGTCGAGCAGCCGGGCCACCCGGAACCGGCTGATGCCGAGCTGGTCCGCGATGTTGACCTTGGACACGCCCTCCAGGTAGTACTGCCGGGCCACCCGGGCGGCCAGCACGATCTCCGAGGGCCGGTCGATGGACAGGCCAGCCATGTTCCCCCACCAGGTCGGTCGCTCATTTGAGCGGGATGGGGCTCATTTTTACAGTTACATCTTGACTTTGGCCAGCGCCGAACTCAATGTGTTCGGTATCCGCCTGCTCATTTGAAGCGGTGATCGCTCAAATGAGCGCGGACGTCCTAACCGTACGGGCAAGGCCACCTGGATGACGGGACGTGACGATGACTCGAGGACGAGACGCCGGGTCAACGGCCTACTGCTGCACCCGTCCCGGCGCTGTCAGCCGCCGGGCCTTCCTGGCCGGGAACGGCCGGTGGCGCGGTGCTGGCGCTCAGCCGGCTGCGCTGCCGGCGCGGAGCAGCTCTTCTCCGGTGGTGCGCTCGGCGGACCACGGTCACGGTGGCGATCGTGTCCAACCCGCAGATGCAGGACGCGATCAGCCTGTCGTACCTGTTCGAGCGCGAGCACCCGGACGTGCACCTGAACGTTCGTGTCGCTGCCGGAGAACGAGGCGCGGGCCAAGATCACCGCGGACGTGTCGACGCAGGGCGGCGAGTTCGACGTGGTGATGATCAGCAACTACGAGACGCCGATGTGGTCAGCCAACGGCTGGCTGGTAAACCTGCAGCCGTACATCGACGCCACCCCGGGCTATGACGCCGAGCGACTTCCTGCCCCAGCTGCGCGCGACGCTGTCGCACAAGGGGGACCTCTACTCCGTGCCGTTCTACGGGGAGTCCTCGTTCCTCATGTACCGCAAGGACCTGATGGCCAAGGCCGGGATCAGGGTGCCGGCCCGGCCCACCTGGGATCAGGTGGGAAAGATCGCGGCCGAGACTGAACAATGCCAAGAACGGGACAGGTCGGCATCTGCCTGCGCGGTGACCCGGGCTGGGGGGAGAACCTGGCGCCGATCGACACGGTGATCAACTCCTTCGGCGGCCGCTGGTTCAACCCGGCCTGGCAGGCGCAGATGACCAGCCCCGAGGTGGACGCACGCGGTAAGCACGTACGTGTCGATACTGCGGAAGTACGGCGAGCCCGGGGCCCCGGAGGCCGGCTTCTCCGAATGCGCCACCCTGTACAGCCAGGGCGATGCGGCCATGTGGTACGACGCCACCTCCGCCGTCGAGCACGATCGAGGACCCGCAGAGCAGCAAGGTGGCCGGCCGCAACGGCTACGCCTGGGCGCCGAGCCAGGACGGCCGCCCGTCCGGCTGGCTCTACACCTGGTCCCTGGCCATCCCGTCCACCTGCCCCCACAAGCAGGCAGCGTGGGACTTCATCGCCTGGATGACGTCGAAGTCCTACATCAGGACGGCGGGCAGCATGCTGGGCTGGTCCCACGTCCCGCCGGGCAGCCGCCTCTCCAGCTACCAGATACCGCAGTACAAGAAGCTGGCCGCGGCCTACGGCCCGCTGACACTGCAGTCGATCAACGCCACCAACTCGGCGCACCCCACCGTCAAGCCGGTGCCCTACACCGGCATCCAGTTCCTGGACATCCCGGAGTTCCAGGACCTCGGCACGAACGTCAGCGAGCAGTTCAGCGCGGCCATCGCCGGCCAGCAGTCGGCGGCGGCCGCACTCCACCAGGCGCAGCTGTACGCGCAGGCCGTCGGCGACACCTACCAGAGCGCCTGATGCCCCGCGTGAGGCCCGGCGCCGCACCCGAACGGAGGCCACGATGACCGTGATCGCCCCACCCGTCGCCGTCGGCCAGCGCGCCCGGGCCCGTCCTGACCGGGGCCGCCAGGGCTGGGTACGCCGCGCGCCGCTGCTGCCCGCGCTCGTCTTCACGATCATCATCACCCAGCTGCCGTTCCTGCCTGACCCTGTGGTACTCGCTGCAGTCATGGAGCCTGGTCCGCCCGGGATCCAGGCACTTCGCCGGCGCTCGACCAACTACGTGGACGTGTTCCAGGACAGCCAGTTCTGGACGACCGCGCTGAACACGGTGATCATGACGGTCGGCGATGGTGCTCATCGCGATGGTGCTCGGCGTCGGCCTGGCCCTGCTGCTGGACCGGAAGTTCCTCGGCCGGGGCGTGGTGCGCACCCTGCTGATCACCCCGTTCCTGGTCATGCCGGTCGCGGGCGCGCTGGTGTGGAAGACGGTGATGCTGGACCCCACGTTCGGCATCGTCAATTTCCTCCTCCGGCCGTTCGGCATCGGCCATTTCAACTGGGTCGGCAGCTCCCGCTCGGCTCGGTGATGATCGAGATGATCTGGCAGTGGACCCCGTTCATGATGCTGCTGGTGCTGGCCGGGCTGCAGAGCCAGCCCACGGACATCCTGGAGGCGGCCAGCACGGACGGCGCCCGGCCGCTGGAGTATCTTCCGTGAGCTGACCCTGCCGCACCTGCGCCGCTACATCGAACTGGGCATCGTGCTCGGCGCCATCTACGTCGTCAACGAGTTCGACGCGATCTACATGATGACCCAGGGCGGTCCCGGCATCTCCAGCGCCAACCTGCCTTTCTACATCTACCAGCGGGCCTTCCTCGGCTTCCAGGTCGGCCAGGCGGCCGCCATGGGCGTGGTGGTGGTCGTCGCCACGATCATCATCGCCACGTTCGCGCTCCGGCTGATCTTCACTTCGTTCTCCGGCACAGAACAGGCGGCATGATGACCAGCGCAGACATCACCACCGCCGACACCGGCATCGCCACCGCGGCACCTCGCCCGTAGTCGCCAGGAAGAAGCGACGCGGAACAGCACACCTGTGGGCATCGTCGGCTGGATCGTCGGCATCGTGTTCTTCTTCCCGGTGCTATGGATGGTGCTCACCTCGTTCAAGACCGAGGCGCAGGCCTACACCAACACGCCGCACCTGTTCTTCGCCCGACGCTGTCCCAGTACCGGACGGTGTTCCCAGCGGCCTGTGGCCGTACGTCGCCAACTCGCGTTCGCCACCATCGTGTCCACCGTGCTGGTCCTGCTGCTGGCGACCCCGTGCGCGTTCGCGCTGTCGCTGCGCCCGGTGCGCAAGACCCGCGACGTGCTGTTCTTCTTCATCAGCACAAAGATGCTGCCGGTGGTGGCGGCGATCATCCCGATCTACATCGCCGCGCGCGACCTGCACATGCTGGACAACATCTTCACCCTGGTCATCCTCTACACCGCGATGAACCTGCCGATCGCGGTGTGGATGATGCGGTCGTTCTTCCTCGAGGTGCCGGATGAACTCCTGGAGGCGGCCGAGATGGACGGGGCACCGCTCCGCCGGACCATGCGCGAGGTGATCCTGCCAGTGGTCGCGCCCGGGTCTGGCCGCCACCGCGCTGATCTGCTGCATCTTCGCCTGGAATGAGTTCTTCTTCGCGGTGAACCTCACCGCTACGCAGGCCGCCACCGTCCCGGTGTTCCTGGTCGGCTTCATCTCGTCCGAGGGCCTGTACTTCGCCCAGCTGGCCGCCGCGGCCACGGTGGCGACCCTGCCCGTCATCCTGGCCGGATGGATGGCGCAGCGCTAGCTCGTCCGCGGCCTGTCCTTCGGGGCCATCAAGTGAACACGGGGCGGAGTTGGTCATGGCTGAGGTCACCTACGACAACGCGACGTGCATCTACCCGGGTGCGGACCGGCCAGCGGTAGATCGCCTCGAACTCGCCATCAAGGACGGCGAGTTCGTGGTGATGGTCGGCCCTTCCGGGTGCGGGAAGACGACGGCGTTGCGGATGCTCGCCGGGCTGGAGGAGATCGACGGCGGGGCGATCCGGATCGACGGGCAGGGACATGACCGGCGTGCCGTCCCGCGACCGGGATATCGCGATGGTGTTCCAGAACTACGCGCTTTACCCGAGCAAGACGGTCGGCGGAGAACATGGGCTTCGCGCTCAAGATGCACGGCATGCCCAAGGACGAACGGGCCCGGCGGGTGCGGGAGGCGGCCCGGCTGCTCGACCTCGAGCAGCTGCTCGACCGCAAGCCGAGGAACCTGTCCGGTGGGCAGCGGCAGCGGGTGGCCATGGGCCGCGCCATCGTCCGCGAGCCCAAGGTGTTCTGCATGGACGAGCCGCTGTCCAACCTGGACGCGCAGCTGCGGGTGCAGACCCGCACCCAGATCGCCGAGCTGCAGCGGCGGCTCGGAGGTGACCACCGTATACGTGACCCACGATCAGGTGGAAGCGATGACCATGGGGGACCGGGTGGCCGTCATGCGGGCCGGCCAGCTCCAGCAGCTCGCCTCGCCCACCGAGCTGTACGACCGGCCCGCCAACGTATTCGTCGCGTGCTTCATCGGCTCACCGGCGATGAACCGGTTCGAGGTCACCGCCGAACGCGGCGGCATCCGGGTGGGCAGCGCCCTGCTCCAGCCCCCCGAGGCCCAACTCGACGCGGCCAAGGGGCACGACAAGCTGATCGCAGGGATCAGGCCGGAGCACCTGTCGATCGGTGAGGGCGAGCTGACCGTCAAGGTCGCGCTGGTCGAGGACCTGGGCAGTGACTCCTACATCTATGGCCACCTGGCCGAGGACCCGGCGAACAGCGTCATCGTCAGGTCCGGCCGCCAGCATCCCCGCCCCGGCGAGGTCGTCAAGGTGACCGCCGACACCGACCATCTTCACCTGTTCGATGCGGCCAGCGGCCTGCGGATCGGTGACTGAATCACCGGCGACCGCCCGGTACCGGTGCCGGAACCGACAACCACGAGAGGACATGATGCGCGCTGTTATCTGGGAGGCACCCGGAAAGCTGATAGTCACCGAGGCCGCTGACCCGGCGCCGGGCCATGGCGAACTGGTGATCCAGGTGGGAGCCTGCGGCATCTGCGGCACTGACGTGCACATCGCCGACGGCGAATTTCCGCCCACGCCGTACCCGATCATTCCCGGCCACGAGTTCGCCGGCCGTGTCGCCGCGCGCGGTGAGGGCGTGCCGGATGACTGGCGGGAAGGGGAGCGGGTCGCCGTTGACCCCTCGCTGTTCTGCGGCCACTGCCGGGCATGCCGCGGCGGGCGCGGGAACCTGTGCGCGAACTGGAACGCTATCGGCGACACGGTCAGCGGCGCCTTCGCCGAGTACGTCGCCGTTCCCGCCGCCAACGCCTACCGCATCCCGGACAGCGTGGACGACGCCCAGGGAGCGCTGATCGAGCCGCTGTCCTGCGCGGTGCACGGCCTGCGCCGTATCGGCCCGGTCATCGGCGAGGACATCCTGCTGACCGGCGCCGGCACCATGGGGCTGCTGCTGCTGCAACTGCTCAACAGGGCGGGCGCCCGCTCGGTCAGCGTGGTGGACCGGAAGGCGGCGCGACTACAGGCCGGCAAGACGCTCGGCGCGGCCAGCGTCGCTGAGGATGTTGCCGCGCTTGATCGCCGCCCGTTCGGCGTAGCGATCGACGCGACCGGCGCGCCCGCCGCGATCGAGGCGGGGTTCAGTGCCCTCGACCGCGGTGGCCGGCTGCTGGTCTTCGGCGTCGCCAGCGGCGACGCCACAGTGTCCCTGTCGCCGTTCCGCATCTACAACGACGAGATCACCGTACTCGGCTCGATGGCCGTACTGAACAGCTTCGGCGCGGCAACCGACCTGATGGCGGCGGGCGCCATCGACACCGCTCCGCTGCTCGGGCCGCCGTTCAGCCTGGCGGAGTTCCCCGGCGCGCTGGCCAGCGTCCGCGGTGGCGAGGGCATCAAAGTCCAGGTCGAGCCGGGCGGCTGACCGGGCGCCGCGGCAGCTCAGCCGCGGGCTACGGTCGGCAGCGGCCCATAGTCGAGCGAGGCATACCAGTCACCCCGGCCCGCCGGGGTGAGGTCGAGGATGTGCCAGACCGGGCTGAGCAGGTCGATGCCGCGCTCGCTGATGTCGTCGGCCAGGTCCGGGTGCGCGGTGTAACGTGCCGGGGCGATCCGTCCGGGTCCAGCGTGAAGACCGAGACGGTGGAGTGCTGCGCGCCGTCTTCCGATTCGCTGCCCAGGTCGTACTTGAACGTGTTCCCGGCGCAGCTGAGCAGGCGCAGCCGGTACCAGCCCCGGGACCGGGCGTGCGCCCGCAACGGCCCGGGATCGGCCGCGGCCGCGATGACGAAGTCCACGTTGCGGGCCAGGTGGCTGGCCACGCCGTTGAACCCGTCGATCCACATCGTGCACATCGGGCACGGCGTGGTCTGCGCCTTCCCGTACATCAGCTGGTAGACGACCAGAGCCCGGCCCGGCGCGGTGAACAGCCCGGACAGCCGCACCTCGGACACCGGCGAATCCCCGCTGGCCAGGTCCCGCGGCCCTTCGGAGAACACATAGTCCTCGACCACAGCGCCCGGTGGCAGCGCCCGGCGCAGCGCGGCGACCCGCTCCCGCTGCCGCATCAGCTCGATCTCGGCCAGCCGGAGTTCCTCCCGGCGCGCGGTGTACTCCTGGGATTCGGTGAGCCTGGTCTGCTCCATGGCCAACTCTCCCGCTGTGTCGCCACCTCAACGGCCTTACCGGTGCCAGTGGAGCACAGCAACCCAGAGCTTTCCAGCACCGTTACTCTAGCGCCCGCACGGGTAGGGTTGCAAGTTGTCAACACCGGAAGGGGAATGAGATGGAGCCAGCCGAGCACTCCGGTTATCTTCGTGCACGGTCTGTGGCTGCACGCGAGCGTCGTGGGATGCGTGGGTGGACTTCTTCAAGGAGGCCGGCTACGTGCCGACGGCACCAGGCTGGCCGGGCGACGGGGACACCGCCGCGGACACCAGGAACAACCCCGAGCGGGTCGCCGGGGTAGGCATCGAGGACGTGGTCGAGCACTACGCGGGGATCATCCGCGCGCTCGCCAAGCCGGTGGTCATCGGCCATTCCTTTGGTGGCCTCGTCGTGCAGCGGCTGCTCGGCCAGGACCTGGCCGCCGCCGGCGGTGGCCATCGATCCGGCGCCCATCAAGGGCGTGCTCAACATGCCGCCGTCCTCCCTGAAGGTCGCCTCGATCGCGCTGCGCAAGCCGGCCAACCGGAAGGCGGCCGTGGCGCTGACCAAGGAGCAGTTCCGCTACGGCTTCGGCAACGTGCTGCCCGCCCAGGAGAGCGACCGACCTGTACGAGCGGTGGGCGATCCCATCCCCGGGCAAGCCGCTGTTCGAAGCGGCTGCTGGCCAACTTCACGCCTCAGTCGCCGGCCAAGGTCAACACGCGAACAAGACCAGGGGGCCGCTGCTGATCACCGCGGGCGGCCAAGGACCACACCGTCCCGGCGGCCGTCAGCATGGGCCACGCGCCGGCTCTACCACTCGCTCGCCGGCCATCCCCGACCTGCGGAGAGTTCCCGGACCGCGGGCACTCGCTGACCATCGACCATGGCTGGCGGGAAGTCGCGCAGACCGTCCTGGACTGGCTGCGCCAGCGCCACCAGTAGCGGCCCCGGTTACAGCGGCCGCCACCCCGCGGCCGCCCGGGCACACCAAGCCCCACCCCGGCTGGCCGCCCGGGCACACCAGCCCCACCCCGGCTGGCCTCCCGGGCACACCAGCCGCACCCCGGCTGGCCTCCCGGGCACACCAGCCGCACCCCGCTGGCCTCCCGGCACATCAGCCCCACCCGCGCTGGCATGTAGCATAGATACAAGATGAATACGGCACAGATCCCGCCCGGCCCGGAGCTGGCGCGGCCCAGCGCGGCGGAGCGCGCGTACACCTATATAAAGGGCGAGATCCTGGCCCGCCGGTTCGCCGCGCACGACCTGCTGAGTGAGGGACAGCTGGCCGAGGCGGTCCGGGTGTCCCGGACCCCGGTCCGCGAGGCGCTGCTCCGGCTGCAGGGTGAAGGGCTGGTCCGGCTGCTGCCCAAGCGCGGCGCGCTGGTGCTGCCGGTCACCGTGGACGAGGCGGCCGACGTGATGGAGACCCGGCGGCTGGTCGAGTCGTTCGCGGCCCGCAAGGTGCTGACCAGCCGGCCGCAGGCCGCCCTGGTCCCGGTGCTCGACGGTTACCTGCGGGACATGCGGACCGCCATGCACGCCCACGACCTGGCCGCCTACGTGCAGGCCGACCGGGATTTCCACCTGGCTATCGTGGCCGCCACCGGCAACGAGATCATCACCGCGCTGTACCGGTCGCTGCGCGAACGCCAGCTCCGGATGGGCACGGTGAACCTGCTGGACGACAGCGGCCACGCGGTGGACCCGGCCCGGATGCGCTCGACGCTGGCCGAGCATGAACGCATCCGGGACGCGCTGCGCTCCGGCCGCGTCCAGGCGGTGGCCGAGGCGGTGACCGCCCATCTCGACCACGCGGAGCGCACCCTGGCCCGGCGCTGACCGGCCGCGGCCAGCTGTGCCGCACTCCCCCATCCGCTGACCCTGCAACCACCGGAACTGACCCCCATGCCCTCCCCGGCCCCCGTGCCCGCTGCCCCCATTCCCACCTCCACCCGGGCCGCCGCCGCTGCCCCGGCGCCCACAGCCACCCCCGGGTTCCGGCGCTGGGCGATCGCCGTCACCGTGTACATCACCGCGGTGTTCAACCGCACCTCGCTCGGCGTCGCCGGGCTGCAGGCGGCCGGCCGGCTCGGCATCACCCCGGCCCAGCTCAGCGTGTTCGTCCTGGTCCAGCTCGGCGTGTACGCCGCCATGCAGGTGCCGACCGGGCTGCTGGTGGACCGGTACGGGCCACGCCGCCTGCTGGTCGCCGCCGCGGTCACCATGGCCCTGGCCCAGCTGGCCTTCGCGCTGACCCGGTCCTATCCGGCGGCGCTGCTCGCCCGCGGCGTGCTGGGCTGCGGGGACGCGCTCACGTTCGTCAGCGTGGTCCGGGTCGCGGCGCAGGACTTCCCGCGGCACCGCTTCCCGCTCGCGGTATCCGTCACCTCGATGCTCGGCATGGCCGGCAACCTGGCCGCCACGATCCCGCTCACGCTGCTGCTCCGGTCGGCCGGCTGGACCCCGTCGTTCGCCGGAACCGGCCTGGTCACGCTGGCCACCGGGGTGGCGGTGTGGGCCCTGCTGCCCGCGGGCCTGGCCCACCGCTGCGCCGCGGCAAACAGTGCCGCGGGGCACCGGCCCGGCCGGCGGGACGCTGCACCGGGTGCGCGCGGCATGGCGCACCCCGGGCACCCGGCTGGGCTTCTGGGTGCACTTCTCCTGCATGTCGCTGGCCACCATGTTCGCCGTGCTGTGGGGCCTGCCGTACCTGGTCAGGCAGGGCTTCACCGAAGCCGGGGCGAGCGCCGTGCTGCTGGTCTGCGTGCTGGCCGCCATCGTGGCCAGCCCGGTCATCGGCACGGTCTTCGGCCGCTACCCGGCCGCCCGGGTACCGTTCGCGCTCGGCGTCTGCCTGGTCACGGTGGCCGGCTGGGCGACGCTGCTGGGCGGCTTCGGCGGGCGGCCGCCGCACCCGCTGATCGTGGCCGTGGTGGCGCTGGCCGCGGTGGGCGGCCCCGCGTCCACCATCGGCTTCTCGCTGGCCCGGGACTACAATCCGCGGGCCATGGTGGGCACCGCCACCGGGGTGGTGAACGTGGGCGGATTCACCTCGACGATCATCGCGTCGCTGCTGGTCGGCGGCGTGCTCGAAGTGACCGGCCCGGGCAGCGGCGCCGGCTACCGGCTGGCGTTCTGCTGCGCGGTCGCGGTGCAGGCGCTGGGCACCGCGATGGCCGTCCGGTGGTGGCTGCGGGTGCGCGGGCTGCTGCTCGCCGCGCAGTCCCGCGGCGAGCCGGTGCCGGTGCCGGTGGTCCGCCGCCAGTTCGACCGGGCCCCCCTCGATCCAGTCCGCTAGCTGGCCCGCGCCTTCCGGCGGACCGGCGCAGCCGTATGACCGCAGTCTGGCGGTCGCTAGCCGGGCTGGTCGCCTGGCTGCTGAGCCGGCTTGTTGTCCAGGCAGCAGCGGACGAAGTCCTGCCGCACTGAAGTCATGATCACGATGAGCCAGGTGGTGGAGGGGGACCGATCGTTGGCGTGCCGCGCTGGCGGGCCGCCTTACCGGCTCGCTGATGTGACCGCCCGCCCGGCGATGTGCTGGCCGATGACCAGCGACGCGGTGGCCGCGGGCGACGGCGCGTTCAGCACGTGGATGATCCCGTCGCCCGCCTCGATGAGGAAGTCGTCGACCAGCCCGCCGGACCGGCTCAGGCACTGCGCCCGGATCCCGGACGGGCCGAACCTGATGTCCCGCGCCGCGATCTGCGGGATGTACCGGCGCATCTCGGCCAGGTAGGCCGGCTTGACCAGGTCCCGGTAGATCTCCAGCGCCCCGGTCCTTGGGTAGGCCCGGGCCAGCTTGCGCAGCCCGGGGAAGCGCAGGCTGTCCAGCAGGTCCCGGCCGTTCACCGACAGCCGGCGGTACCCCTCCCGGGCCAGCGCGGGCACCGCGTTCGGCCCGGCGTGCAGCGTGCCGTCGATGCCCCGGGTGAAGTGCACGCCGAGGAACGGGAAGGCCGGGTCGGGCACCGGGTAGACCAGCCCGCGGACCAGGCCGGCCGCGGCCGGCGCGGAACGTGTAGTAGTCGCCGCGGAACGGGACGATCCGGTACTCGCCGCCGCCCTGGCCGGTCAGCGCCGCGATCCGGTCGGCCTGCAGCCCGGCGCAGGCGATCACCAGGCCGGCCCGCAGCGGCCCGCCGTCCGTGTCGGCCAGCCAGCCGTGGGCTGTGCGGGCCAGGCCACGCACGCCGTACCCAAACCGCACCTGGCCGCCGCCCTGGCGGACCGTGTCCGCGTAGGCCGCGGCGACCAGCCGGTAGTCGATCACGCCGCTCTCCGGGATGTGCAGCGCCCGGATGCCGCGGACGGCCGGCTCGATCTCGGCGATCTCGGCCGCGCCGATCTCCCGGACGGCCAGCCCGTTGGCCCGGCCGCGCTCGGCCAGGCTGGCCAGCCGGGACAGTTCGCTGTCCCGGGTGGCCACCACCAGTTTGCCGGTCTGCCGGTACGGGATCTGGTGCTGCTCGGCGAACTCCATCATGGCCAGCCGCCCGGCGGTGCAGAACCGCGCCTTCAGGCTGCCCGGCTGGTAGTACAGGCCGGCGTGGATGACGCCGGAGTTGTGCCCGCTCTGGTGGGTGCCAACGGCAACTTCCTTTTCCAGAACGGCCAGCTGCAACCCGGGCCGCTGGGCCAGCAGCGCCATTGCGGTGGCCAGCCCGACCAGCCCGGCGCCGATGACGATGACGTCGTAGCGGCCGTCGCCGTCCGCCATCTCAGGCCGCCCCGGCGATCGGCGGGCCGACCGTATTGCGCAGGATGCCGATGCCCTCGACTTCCATCTCGACCACGTCACCGGGCTGCAGCCAGCGGCCGTCGTTGTGCTCCAGGATGCAGCCGGTGCCGACGGTGCCGGAGCCGATGATGTCGCCGGGCCGCAGTACCGTGTTCCGCGCGGCCTGGGCCAGCAGGGCGGGCCACGGGTAGTACAGGTCGGCCAGCTGGCCGCGGGACCGCTCCTCGCCGTTGACCCGGGCCGTCATCACCGCCCGCGAGCCGTCGAACTCGTCCGCGGTGACCAGCACCGGGCCGAAGCTGGTGGCGAAATCCTTGGCCTTGGCCGGGCCCAGCCCGACCCGCATCTCCTTGCGCTGGATGTCCCGGGCCGACCAGTCGTTCATCACGGTGAAGCCGCCGATCTGGCCGTCGGCGCCGATGACCGCGGCCACCTCCAGCTCGTAGTCCAGCTCGGCCGTGCCCGGCCGGGTACGGGATCTCTGCGTCCGGGGCCGGTGATCGCGGCCGGGTTGGTGAAGTAGAAGACCGGGAACTCGTACCATTCGGCCGGCACGGCGGCCCCGCGGTTGGCCCGTGCGGTCGCGATGTGCTGCTCGAACGCGAAGAAGTCACGGACCGAGGGCGGCCTGGGCACCGGCGCGAGCAGCTCGACGTCGGCCGCCTGCCAGGTGGCCGCCGCGGGCACCGGCCCGCGCCGGGCCAGCACGGTGATCAGGTCGGGGGCATCCAGCTGGACGATGTGCTCGCCATCGACCCGGCCCGGCCAGCCCTCGGGGGGCCCGTCACTGGGCCGGAACGTGCACAGCCGCACCCATACCTCCGTCGCTAAAGCAGCAGGCCAGAGCAATATTTCACAGTGCGGAACAGATATCCCTTGATGTGGGACATGTCATGCGGACGGGTGCAGCGTATCCAGCGCCTCCTGGCGCACCTCCAGCAGCACCCGGGTCAGCTTCTCCTCCAGGTCCCAGTAGCGCTGCGTGGGCACCGGGACGGAGATGGCCATCAGCGCTCCGGAACTGGCCCGGATGGCGATGGCCGCGGTGCAGATCCCCCGGGTCGCTTCCTCGCGGTTGTAGGCCACCCCGGTCTGCCGCGCCGCGTCCAGCACCTCGAGGATCCCGGCCCGGTCGGTCACCGTCTTGCCGGTGAACCGCTCCAGCACGTCGGGCAGCATCCGGGCGGCCACCTCGGGCGGGTAGGCGGCCAGGATGGCCCGGCCCTTGGCCGAGCAGTGCAGCGGGAACGTGCTACCGATCTCCGCGGCCACCCGCAGGTGATGGTGCGCCTGGATGCCGTGGATGACCCGGACGTGGTCGCCGTCCAGCACCGAGCAGTCCACCGTCTCGCCGATCTCATCGAAGATGCGCCGCATGAACGGCTCGGCCTAGGTCCACAGGTCGGCCTGGCTGGACGAGGCCAGCCGGGCGAACTCGGGGCCGATCCGCACCCGGCCGGCCGGCGAGGCGGTGGCCACCAGGCCCTCGGCGGCCAGCGCGGTCACGATGCGGTGCACGGTGGATCGCGGCAGCCCGATCCGGTCCGCCAGCTGGGCCAGGCTGAGGCCCTGATTCTCGCCGTCCAGCGCACGCAGCACCTGGCCGACGCGCGCGATGACCTGGACGCCGCCCGGCGTATCCGCCGGGCGCGGGGCCTCTGCCTGGGAACTTGCCACGAATCAAGCCTATTGGATACAGCCCGGACCCGGCCCGGTGTGCCCGCCATCGGGTCCCGGTTACTTGATGCCGCCTTAACGCAGTCTTCATGTTTCCCGAGTACACCTGTCGTTTGGGTCCCGCCCGCCCGGGAAGGCATCGGATCAAGAGCACGGTGAGCCTGGCACCCGGCAAGGGGCCCCGCAGGCCCGGCTACTGGCACCGCAGCTGATGCTCCGGCTGCGGTGATCTCTCTGCTTCAGCCCAATCGGAGGGAGAACGTGGGTGCCTAGACCGGCATCGTCCCGGCGTGACCCGGACGCAGGTGTTGCCGAGCCGGAGCCCTCCAGGCGCGAGCCGGATCCGGGCGACTGGGACCCAGGGCCGCCCGGTGCCCGGCCACGCCACCGGCATGGCCGGGCTGGCCGGACCGGCCGCAAGCGGCGCCCGCTGCGTACCCGCCGCTGGTTCCAGGTCGTGCTGGCCGCCACGGCGGCGTTCTGTATCTGGCTTGCTTTTTCGGTGGGGCACGCGCTGACCATGCCGGGCGGCGGGACCGTCTCGGAGCGGCTGGCCGAATGGGCCCGCGACCATTACCTCGGGCCGGTGGTCACGCTCGGCGAATGGATCACCTACTCACCACCCAAGGCGGGCGGCAAGCCGTCGTTCGCGCTGACCGGCCCGAGCGCGGGCCCGGTCCAGGCCGCCCCGCACAAGGCGCACGGCAAGGCGACGCCCAGCTACCCGGCGCCCGCCGCGCTCAAGCCGTTCGTCACCCACCCGCTGCCCGGCGAGGGCAAGTGGCGGGTGCTCGGCACCGCTAAGGGCCAGCCCGCCATTTACGGCACCTACCTGCGCGCGAGCAGCGTTTATACGTCCTACGTGGCGGGCATCGTGTCGATGAACCAGCACCTGGTGCGGTTCCAGCTGCACCCAGGTGCGGAAGACCCAGGCCCCGGTCCCTGGAAGTCCCAGCCGTACATCGTGCCCGGCAAGCGCCAAGGGCTGCTCGCCACGTTCAACGGCGGTTTCAAGATCGCTACTTCGGGCGGCGGCTTCTACCTCAACGGCGCGACCAGCGGGACGCTGATCAAGGGGGTGGCTTCGGTCGTGTACTACCGCGATGGGCGGATCGCGATCGGGAACTGGGGCGGCTCGGTCCGGATGACGCCGGACGTGGTCGGCGTGCGGCAGAACCTGCACATGATCGTCGCGCACGGGAAGATCCCGGCATCCGTGGACTACAACGTCGAGGGCGCCTGGGGGGCCACCCTGGGCGGCGGCTACTACGTGTGGCGGTCCGGCATCGGCGTCACCAGCGACGGGCGGGTGGTCTTCGCCTACGGGCCAGCGCTGAACGTGCGGGAACTGGCTGAGCTGCTCAAGCGGGCCGGCGCGGTGACCGCCATGGAGCTGGACATCAATCCGGACTGGATGTCGTACATGTACTACCTGCCGAAGCACCACCCGGCGGACCCGACTCCGGTCAACCTGCTGCCCACCCAGATCCAGCCGCCGGACCGGTACTACGCGCCGGCCAGCCGCGACTTCACCGCTGTGTACGCACGGTGACCACCCGCACGAGAGCGGCTGACGTCCCGCCGGGGGTGCCGGGCGCGCTCAGCCGCCCCGGCGGCCTGGCCGGCTGGCTGGTCGCTGTCGTGCAGACCGCCCGGCCCCGGCAGTGGCCGAAGAACCTGCTCGTGTTCGCGGCCCCGCTGGCCGGCGCGTCGCTGGGCCGGGACGACGGCCTGGGCTACGCGCTGGCCGCCGCGGCCGCGTTCACCGCCGCCGCGGCCGCGGTGTACTTCGTCAACGACGTGCTGGACGCCGACCGGGACCGGCGGCATCCGGTGAAGCGGCTGCGCGCGGTGGCCTCCGGGCGGCTGCCCCGCGGGCACGCGCTGGCCGTGGGCCTGCTCAGCGTGACGCTGGCCGAGGCCGGCTGCCTGTGGCTCGGTGAGTACACCCTGGCCCTGCTGGTCGGCGCGTACTTCGCCGTGTCGCTGCTGTACAGCGCGGCGCTCAAGCACCTGCCGGTGGTCGAGCTGATGTTCGTGGCCAGCGGTTTCGTGCTGCGCGCGCTCGGCGGGGCCAGCGCCACCCGGGTGCCGCCGTCCGGCTGGTTCCTCGTGGTGTGCAGCCTGGGCGCGCTGATGGTGGCCACGGCCAAGCGGTTCACCGAACTGGCTGTGCTCGGCCCGGGCGCGGCCCGGCACCGCCCGGTGATGCGCTGGTACCGGGCCGGCTGGCTGCGGCTGGGCCAGCGGATCACCTCGGCCGGGATGATCACCGCCTACCTGTTCTGGGCGGCCGGCCAGCAGGGCGCCGGGACCCGGATCGCGCACCTGGTCAGCGCGCTGCCGCTGGCCGCCGCCCTGGTCCGCTTCGACTGGCTGACCGGGCACAAGCAGACCAAGCCGGTCGAGGACCTGATCACCCGGGACCGGGTGATGGTCTGCTGTGAGCTGGCCTGGCTGGTGTTGTTCGCGGTCGGCCTGTTGCGGTTAGTGTCGGACAGCGGCTGAGCCAGCAGCCCGGTGATTTGCCCGTGATTTTGGAGGAGCAGTGCAGCGCAGGCGGCCGGCCCCGGCGGACGTGAACCGGGTACTCCTGCTCGGCGGGACCAGCGAGATCGGCCTGGAGATCCTGGCCGCGCTCGGCCTGCCCGCGCGGGCCGAGGTGCTGCTGGCCGGCCGGGACGAGCAGCGGCTGGCGGCAGCCGGCAAGGCACTCGGTGGGCAGGTGCGCACCCTGCACTACGACGCCACCGCGCTGGACACCCACCAGGCGGTGATCGACGAGGCGTTCGCGGCCGGGGACGTGGACCTGGTCATCTCCGCGGCGGGCGTGCTGACCCCGCAGGACGTGCTGGACGGCGACCCGCTGCGCGCCGGGCAGCTGGTCGAGACCAACTTCACCGGGCACGTCACCGCGCTGCTGGCCGCGGCCGGCCGGATGCGCGCGCAGGGCCACGGCACCATCGTGGTGCTGTCCTCGGTGGCCGCCATCCGGCCACGCAAGGCCAACTTCGTCTACGGCTCGGCCAAGGCCGGCCTGGACAGTTTCGCCCGCGGCCTGGCCGACGCGCTGCACGGCAGCGGGGTCGGCGTGCTGCTGGTCCGGCCCGGCTTCGTGATCGGCCGGATGACCGATGGGATGCCGCCCGCGCCGCTGTCCAGCACGCCGGCCGCGGTCGGCGCGGCGGTGGCCCGGGCACTCGGCCGGCCGTCCCCGGCGGGCACGGTGTGGGTGCCGCCCGCGCTGGCCGTGCTGGCCGGCGGGCTGCGGCTGATCCCGCGTCCGCTGTGGCGCCGGCTGCCCGCTGAGCAGCTGGGCCGGTCATGCGCGTGCTGGTGGCGGAGGACGACCGGGGGCTGCGCGATGCGCTCGGCCGCGGCCTGCGCGAACACGGGTATACCGTCGATACCGTCCCCGATGGCGAGACGGCCGTGACCTACCTGCGCAGTTATGAGTACGAAGTGGTGGTGCTGGACTGGCGCATGCCGGGGGTGTCCGGTCTCGAGGTGCTGCAGTGGCTGCGGCACGGCGCGCAGCCGGTCCCGGTGCTGATGCTGACCGCCCGGGACGCGCCCGCGGACCGGGTCACCGGGCTGGACCAGGGGGCCGATGACTACCTGGTCAAGCCGTTCGACTTCGCCGAGCTGCTGGCCCGGATCCGGGCCCTGCAGCGCGCGGCCGCGGACCGCGCAGCCGCCGCAGCTGGTAATCGGCGACGTGGTCTTCGACCCGGCCACCCGGGAGGTCCGGATCGGGGCCCAGCACCCGTCGCTGACCGGTACCGAGCGCGGCATCCTGGAGATGCTGATGCGCCGGTCCCCCGCGGTGGTGGACCGGCGCTCGATCGCGCTGAGCGTGTGGGACAACGAGGCGGACGCGCTCGGCTCCAACACCATCGACGTGCACATGGCCCGGTTGCGCGCCAAGCTGGCCGCGGGCCAGGTGCGCATCGAGTCGGTGCGCGCGGTCGGCTACCGGATCGTGGCCCGGTGAGCAGGCGCCGTCCCGGTTCCGGCCCACGGGTGCCCGGCCTGCGGATACCCGGGCTGCGGGTGCGCATGCCGCCCCAGTTCGGCCACGCGGCCCGGGTCGCCCTGGTGGCCACGCTGCTGGTCGGAGTGGTCTACGTGAGCTGCGTCATCGCGCTGAACCGGGCCATCGCCGGCCGCCTGGTGGCCGCGGTGGACAGCCGGCTGCGCGAGCACCTGGCCACCGAACTGGCCGGGCACCGGGCGGATCGCCGGGCCGGGCACCAGCCGGATGGCGATGGCCTGTCGGTGACCGACTCGGACAACGACGTGGACGAGGCCCCGGTGTTCGTCTGGCGGGCGCCTCCCGGGCAGCGCCCGGTGCCGGTCACCGACGGCGCGCCGGCGCTGCCCGCCAGCCGCGTCCCGGCCGGCCGCGGCCGGCCACGGTGCAGCTCGGCACCAGCCCGTTCCGGCTGGTCAGCACCGGCCACGGGGCAGGCCGGCTGGTGGCCGGCCAGAGCCTGGCCGAGCAGCAGCACGTGGCCGACGTGCTGCAGGACGGCGAGGTGGCGGTGGCGCCGGTGCTGCTGCTGGCCATGTTCGCCGGGTCGCTGATCATCGGGCTGCGCGCGCTGTCCCCGGTGGAGCACTCCCGGCGCCGCCAGCTGGAGTTCACCGCGGACGCCTCGCACGAATTGCGCACCCCGCTGTCGGTGATCAGCGCGGAAATCGGCATCGCGCTGAGCGCACCCCGCGCGGCGGACGAGGTACCGGGCCACCCTGCACCGCATCGAGCGGGAGAGCCAGCGGCTGCGCAGCATCGTGGAGGACCTGCTCTGGCTGGCCCGGTTCGACTCACAGCCGCCGCCGCCCGGCGCCGAGCCGGTCGACCTGTGCACCATCGCGGAGGAGTGCGCCGAGCGGTTCCAGGCGGTAGCGCACGCGACGTCACCGGGTATCTCGGTCACGGTCAGCCCCTCCCCCGCGGCCTGGATCAGCGCGCCGCCGGAGTGGATCGACCGGCTGACCGGGGTGCTGGTAGACAACGCCTGCCGGTACGCCGGCCCGGACGGCAGTGTCCGGCTCAGCGTGGCCGCCCGGGGCGGCCGGGTCAGCCTGACCGTGGAAGACAGCGGCCCGGGGATCCCGGCGGCCGACCGGGCCCGGCTGTTCGACCGGTTCCACCGGGCCACCGAGCAGGGCGGCGGCGCCGGGCTCGGGCTGGCCATCGCCGACTCGATCGTGCGGTCCACCGGCGGGCACTGGCGGATCGGCGAGTCCGGGCTGGGCGGCGCGCTGTTCGAGGTGTCCTGGCGCCGCTCGGCGTCCCGCGGGCACAGCGCCGCCGAGCGGGGTACCCGGCCGCGGCGCGCCCGGCGCATCCGGCGCATCCGGCGCATCCGGCGCATCCGGCGCATCCGGCGCATCCGGCGCATCCGGCGCGCCCGGCGCGGGGGTGCCCGCGCCAGCCGACGCGGCGCCGCCCGCTCAGCCGGCGCAGCGGCTCGTCAGCCAGGTAGGGCGGGGCGGGCTCGTACTGGATGTAACGCCGGACCTCCCGCGCGTGGCCGCGGCCGTGCAGCTGGCCGACCAGCCAGAGCGCCATGTCGATGCCCGGCTGACACGCCCTGGCTGGTGGCCACGTTCCCGTCCACCACGTAGCGGGCGTCCCGGACCACGGTGATCTCGCCCCGGGCATGCAGCGTGTCCTCGAAGGCATGATGAGTGGCCACCCGGCGGCCACGGGCCGGGCCGGCCTTGTGCAGCAGCAGCGCACCGGTGCACACGCTGCTGACCCAGCTGGCCTGGCTGGCCACCCGGGCGATCCAGCCGGTCAGCACCGGGTTGGCCACCTCACGCCGGGTGCCGCTGCCGCCCGGCACCAGGAGCAGGTCCAGCGGCGGGTGGTCGTCCAGGTTGTGATCGGGCAGCACCCGCATGCCCTTGGCGCAGCGCACCGGCCCGGCTTGCTCGGCGATCAGCGCCGCCGTGTCGCCCTGGCCGCGCAGCATGGCGGAGACGGTGAACACCTCCCACGGCCCGGCGAAGTCCAGCTCTTCGGCACCGTCGAAGATGAGCAGCCCGTAAGTCGTCATGCGTTCTCTCCTGTCGCCCGGAACCTGTCCCGGTAGTCCGATGGCGCGACGCCGAGCCGGCGCTGGAACGCCCGGCGCAGCGATTCCGCGGTGCCGAAGCCGCACCGGCGGGCCACCGCGGTCACCGGGTCGTCGCTCCCGGCCAGCGCCCGGCGGGCCGCCTCCAGCCGGACCCGCTCCACGTACTCGGCCGGCGGCACGCCCAGCTCGGCGGTGAACCGGCGCTGCAGCTGGCGCGGGCTGAGCCGGGCGCGCTCGGCCAGGTCGCCGACAGTGTGCCGGGCCTCCCGGGCTGGCCTGCACCGCGGTGACCGCCGCCCGCACCGGGCCGGTGCACGGCTGGGCCGACCACAGCGGCACGCTGAACTGGGACTGGCTGCCCGGCCGGCGCAGGAACAGCACCAGATCCTGGGCCACCGCGTGCGCGACCTCCCGGCCCAGGTCGTCCTCCACCAGGGCGAGCGCCAGGTCCATGCCTGCCGTCACCCCGGCCGAGGTCCACAGCCGCCCGTCCCGGATGAAGATGGGGTCGCAGTCCACGGCCAGCCCGGGGTATTCGCGGGCCAGCTGCTCCGCCCGGCCCCAGTGGCTGGTCACTCGCTGGCTGGTCGCCAATCCGGCCGCGGCCAGCAGGAACACGCCGCTGCACACCGAGGTGACCCGGCGCGCCCCGGCCCCGGCCGCGCCGATCCAGCTGACCAGGGCCTGGTCGCCGCGCGCCGTGTCCACTCCGCCGCCGCCCGCCACGACCAGGGTGTCCACCCCGTCCGGCGGGAGTTCGTCGATGCCGTGCGCGGCGTGCACCGGCAGCTCGCTGCCGGACCGCACCAGGCCGGCCTGCCGGGCCACCACCTGGCACTGGTAGGCCCCGGACCTCCGGCTGGCCTGCTGGAACACCTCGTAGGGCCCGGTCAGGTCGAGCGACTGGAACCCGTCGAAGATGACGAACACGATGCGGCGCGGCTGCACCCCTCCAGCCTGCCCGCCCGCCGCCATGTCCGCCACGTCACGTACCCCACACTTCGCGACATCCCTCCGTTTGTGATCAGACGTTTGGTGCTACTAGATCGCGCCAAAGTCATGATCACGAATGGTTGGTCCGGGGCCTGCCCCCTAATCTGGGGGTGTGACGGGTTTGCGGGTGCTGTTCATTGGCGGCAGTGGAGTGATCAGCTCGGCGTGCGCGGAGCTGGCGGTCGAGCGGGGCATCGAGCTGACCGTGCTGAACCGCGGGCAGACCCGGGACCGGCCGCTGCCGGCCGCCGCGCGGGTGCGGCACGCGGACGTGCGCAACCGGGCCCAGGTGCGCGAGGCGCTGGGCGACGCCACCTTCGACGCCGTGGTGGACTGGGTCGCCTACACCCCGGAGCACGTCGAGGCGGACATCGAGCTGCTGCGCGGCCGGGTGGGCCAGTACGTGTTCATCAGCTCGGCGTCGGCCTACCAGACCCCGCCGTCCCGGATGCCGGTGACCGAGTCCACCCCGCTGCGCAACCCGTTCTGGCAGTACTCCCGGGACAAGATCGCCTGCGAGGACCGGCTGGTCCGCGCGTACCGGGAGGAGAACTTCCCGGCCACCATCGTGCGGCCGTCGCACACCTACGACAAGACACTGGTGCCGCTGGACGGGGGCTGGACCGTGCTGGGCCGGATGCGCCAGGGCAAGCCGGTGATCGTGCACGGTGACGGCACGTCGCTGTGGACGCTGACCCACCACCGCGACTTCGCGGCCGGGTTCGTGCCGCTGCTGGCCCACCCGCGCACGCTGGGCGAGGCGTTCCACATCACCTCAGATGACGTGCTGACCTGGAACCAGATCACCGAGGCGCTGGCCGCCGCGGCCGGCTGCCCGGCCGACATCGTGCATGTCCCGTCGGACGCCATCGCCGCGGCCGATCCGGACTGGGGCGCCGGGCTGCTCGGCGACAAGTCGCACTCGCTGGTGTTCGACAACAGCAAGCTGCGCAGCGTGGTGCCCGGCTACCGGGCGGTCATCCCGTTCGAGCAGGGCGCCCGGGAGATCGTCGGCTGGTATGACGAGGATCCGGCGCGGCAGCAGATCGACGTCCGGCTCGACGCGGTGATGGACAAGCTGGCCGCGGCCTACCGCAGCTAGCCCGGTAGCCCCAGCGCCCGGCTCAGGCGGCCCGGCCTCGCGCCCGGCTCAGGCGGCCCGGCCGGCCCGGCTCAGGCGCCCGGCTGGCCCGGTCAGGCGGCCCGGTCCCGGCCCGCCAGCCGGGCCCGCTGCGCGGCCCGCGAGTCGCTGTGCGCGACCCAGATGGCCACGTCCAGGATGCGCAGCAGGCTGGCCCCCGCCGCTTCCGGCGGCCGCAGCGCCTCGATCTCGGCCCGCGCGCCGGGGTCCTGCAGCAGGCAGCGCAGCACTTCCCAGGTCAGCCCGGGCAGGCCGACGGCGCGGATGACCACCTTGTCGGTGATCGGGCACAGCCGGGGCCGCTTGCGGGCGAGCAGTTTGGCTCCGCTGGCCGTGCCCACTCCCGGGATGTCGAGTAAGGCATCCCAGAGCAGGTCCACCGTGGCCAGGTCGGCGTCGCTGGCCTGCCACAGGTTGACGTCGGTCCGGATGCCGGCCAGCAGGCCGGCGAACCGGTCCCGGTCGCTGCCCAGCAGGCGCCGCACCACGTCCGGCCGCCAGCTGATATCCAGCAGCGACACGGCCAGCAGGTCCGCCGCGGTCAGCTGGTCCGGCGGGTTGTCACCCAGCGTGGTGAAGGTCATCCCGGCGAAGCCCTCGGCCGGATCGAAATAGGCGGCCATCGCCGGGCTCAGGCCCGGCCTGGTCAGAGTCTCCCTGAGCCGCCCGGCCGCACGCCGGACGGCATCCCCTCCCCTTAACGAGCTCATCTGCCCAGTATGCGGCCAGATGGGCGGTGCGCCCCGGCATTGCGCGCCGCCAAATTCCTGAGATTCCGCTGACCAAATCCTGAGTGCGGACCAGCGCACGGCCAGTAGCCGCCGTGGACCGGCCCGGCGGCGCGCGGCCAGCGGCCGCCGCGGGCGGGCCGGAGCCGGGCGATCTCGGTTAGGTCACGAATCGGCGACAACTGGCGCTCCGGGTCTTGCCCGTGCCGGACTGCGGTTTTTGAATCAGTGAACCACGATTCATCAGATGCCAACGACGCCTATCTGAGCAGGGCCTTCTCCGTGAATGATGATTCATCTATAGGGCCGCCTCCGGCCGGGCCGCCGTCGCCTGGCACCGGCCTGCTGGAGGTGCACGGGGTCACCGTCCGGTTCGGCGGGCTGACCGCGCTGGACGACGTGTCGCTGGCCGCGGCGCCCCGCCAGGTCACCGGGATCATCGGGCCCAACGGGGCGGGCAAGACCACGCTGCTGAACGTGCTGTGCGGCTTCGTCCGGCCGGATCCCGGCCGGCTCCGGCTCGACGGCGCTGAGCTGCGCCTGGCTGCGCCCGCACCAGCTGGCCTCGCTGGGCATCGCCCGCACGCTGCAAGGCGTCGGCCTGTTCCGGCGGCTGTCGGTGCTGGAGAACGTCATGGTCGGCGCGCAGCGCCAGGCCCGGGCCGGGTTCTGGTCGGCGCTGGCCGGGTTGCCCCGCAGCGACCGGGACGAGCGGGCGCTGCGATCCCGCGCGCTGGAAGCGCTGGACCGGGTGGGCGCCCCGGGACTGGCCGACGCCCTGCCCCACCAGCTGGCGTTCGGCGTGCGGAAGCGGGTGGCGCTGGCCCGCGCGCTGGTCGCCCAGCCGCGCCTGCTGCTGCTCGATGAGCCGGCCGGCGGGCTGTCCGAGGCCGAGATCGACGATCTCCGCGAGCTGATCACCAGCTTGTCCGCGGACACCACGGTGCTGCTGGTGGAGCACCGGATGGACCTGGTGATGGCGGTCTGCCAGGCGGTCGTGGTGCTCGACTTCGGCCGGGTGATCGCCCGCGGCACGCCGGACCAGGTGCAGGCCGATCCGGCCGTCACCGCCGCCTACCTCGGCGTGGAAGGCGTGGACGCTGAGGCCGGCGCGGACGGCGCGGAGGGCCGCGATGAGTGAGCCGGAGGAGCGCCGCGCCGACTGGACCGACGAGCGAGGAACGAGCGAGGAGGGGAAGTCTCCGCGCCAAAGGGGGCGCGCCGCCGACTGGACTGAGGAGCGAGGAAGCGAGGAACGAGCGACCGGGCGACGAGGGAAGGAGGCGGGTCCAGCGCCCCCGGAGGCGCAAGAAAGCACAGCGCTGGCTGTGCAGGATCTGGCGGCCGGCTACGGCGGCGCGCTGGCGCTGCGGGGCATCTCACTGTCCGTGCGCCCGGCCAGCATCACCGCCGTGCTCGGGCGTCCCTGCCTGTTGCTTCGTTTCATCGTATTGCTACCGCTTGGGGGAGCGTCTCCAACCGATCGATCAGGTAGCGACGTTCCCCGTTTTGGATGTCCCCCAAGGCCCAGGACCAGAGGACCCCCGTGGTCAAGCTGACCAAGGCGATCACCCACAGCGTTGGTGCCGCTGGGGCACCTGCTGGACTTGCCCGGGCTCGGTTCCAACTCCGCGGTGCGCAGGACCTTCCAGCCGCCAACCGTCGCACCCCAAGGGCAGCCAACCCTCCAGGGTCATGCGGTCGGCCACGAGGTGGAAGACGCACAACCGCACGGCATCGCAGAAGGCCCATCAGAGGGGCATGGGCAAACTGTAGCTGTTCACACCCTGGAGTCCTTGAAAACAAGGGGTGGCTCATGTCGGGAAATCGGTGGAGCAACAGCGGGCCCCGCTGCCTGGCGGTCGAATCTCCTTGGTCTGCACCAAGTTGCGACGGGCCAGTCGGAGAAGACACGAGCCTACCACCGATTTCCCGACATGAGCCACAAGAAGGGGTTTTTCGATCGTCGACATCTGTAAAACACCCGTTTTACGACCATCATTTCTCCGGGCCCCCTTGTTTTGCAGCGTCCCGACCTGTGAACAGCTACGTCTGAATTGCAGAAAAGTTATAAAAAGAACTTGACTCCGGCTTAACAAATCGATGGAATCAATTTTGTGGCGCTTTACCGACATAAGCCCCGCAAGGAAGTCTCGGCCGAATGGGGAGATCGCGAAGCCTCAGTTGTAACTATGGGTTCCGCTGAGTCTAGATCGATGAACTTGCTCGCTCGGGTCAGAAACACGTCCGGCAACTCTGAACAGACGGGCGTTTGCTGGTGACGTCTCTTATAGCTAGCCAAGGAAGCGATTGTTAAGCCCACATCGATCCATTGAAGAAGGAGGATCGCTGCATGGCCTGTGTTATCGGCAGGATGGCCTGATTGCTAAATGTTGCGATCTGCATCGGCCAGCCGATGTCGACCAGTGGCGCCGATATCCGTGTGACGGCGATGCCGGTTCCGAGCGTTTCCGTCCGTTGCGAGAAAGCTGAGCGAGTGCCCGACGGAGCATCTTGTTCGTGATGAATAATCAACCACGGCCAGAGGCCGTGGTATTAGGAAGGCCCCCCCCGAGGTGTCTGTCCGAGTAATCGGTTGTGCGGTAAAGAACCGTTAGATCCGTTTGTTCGGTGCGAAGCACGATGCGGTCCAGCCAGTGCCCACGATAGCGAGTGAACCGGCGATCGGGCAAAGGAAATCAGCCGCGAGCCAGATCAAGAACCCAGCACTGAACATGCGTTAAGATTACGATGACGCACGCCGTCCGCGTCCCGCCCCGGGAAAGTCCTCGGTCATCGACGCCTGTCGTGAGCGACCGTCAAATAGCTATCTCACTTCAGTGCGGCGCAACCGTGCGTTCTCCCTCTCGTGCCCTCAACTCTCCACAGGAGCGATGCCCATGCCGGATCCTTACAAGATGATCAGCGAGGCAAACGGATCGCCGGATCGCTAGAAGCTCTTGGGGTCACACGGCCAAAGGCCGTGGTTTTAGCAGGTAATAAGGTAGTCTCGCGGGTCGATGCTGGCCGCCCACAGTGGCTCGCGATCTGAAGTCGGGGAGTACGATCGAAGAGGTCCGTCTTCGTCAGCTACAGCAGCAAGCAGGGAAGCTGGGTGCTCGACCGGCTGGTGCCGTGTCTCACGCCGCCAGCGTTGAGGTCTTCGTCGACAAGGAGCGGTTCGAGGCGGGCATGGCAGTCATGGAATCGATGGACGAGTGGCAGGAGAAGGCCGATCTCAGCCTGCTGGTGCTCACGCCAGACTACCTCTCCAGCAAGTACTGCATGCACGAACTGGAGCAGGCGGTGAAGAAAGAAGCGGAGCTTCAAGAAAGGTCTGGTCATCCCCATCGTTCGCGAAGACTGTCGGCTGCCCGACAAAGTGCGTCGAGCCGAGCCGCTGCACGTCGATCTCATCGACGAGGACAACCAGGATCAGTGGAGGAAACTGTTCAAAGCCTGCGAGGCCGACCTGGGCGACCTGGGGGCGAGGGCAGGACCGGTTTCGCTGGCCCGAGACAATACCCGCACCTCGCTGAAGCGCAACGAGTCGGTCAACCTCGTCGTGCGAGGCCGTACGGGCTGGCGGCCGCTCGTGGAACACCTGCACAACGACTGCGTCACCGACCTAGGCCTCGTGAACCTGGATAACTCCGGCGACGCTTTCGCGGCGAGGCCTGGTCCAGGCGATGCTACGCAACCGGCACCCCGGGGATCGTCGTGCCGGACGAGCCCAATGACCTGGCCGAGCTGGGCCGGATCATCGAGGACCGCAAATCCACCCGGATCGCGCTGACGCACTTCGACCTGGTCGCCAATCGCTCTCAGTACAACGCCATCGACCTCTTCTCGGCGATCCGCTACTGGCTGATCGACCTGCGCGGGCCTGCTCCTGGTGCAGATCGCGATCACCCTCAATACCCTAGTCCCGAGCGACCATCCACTCTCGCCGATCGTGCTGAAGATCGTCGAACTGAAGGGGAAGATATGACGCTGGCGACGCCGGTCGGCCCCCTCCCCCAGTGGGGTGATCACGTGTCGGTCCTGGGCACCTTCTGGCTGCTCTACCGCCAGCCGGCGGAGTTCCGCAAGTGCTGGGAGGGCCTGCCGACGGGGCAGAGTCTCTGGGCCGCGGTCCGGCTCAGCTCGCACCTCGGCTTCTACCTGTTCCTGCTGAGCGTGGCGTTCAACTGGCTGGTCCAGTTTCCTGATCCCCGTCTTGTGGAGATTCTCCTTCCAAGTCGGCTGGATGGACGCCAAGCCGAAGAATGCCTGGATTACACTCGTCTTCACCACCCTCGTCTACACTGTGGTCGCCTGGCTCGAGCT
>CAVWSA010000026.1:0-231399 GCA_963757545.1 uncultured Actinomycetes bacterium
GGGTAGCGACCCGTTGCAGGCCCACAGCGACTGGAATCGACGACCAGCTCCCCAGGATGCATCTCGTCCGTTCCATAACCTGGTCTCCGGCGCCCTGCTCGTTTCCGGCTGCGGAGGGACCCGATCCGCCCCCCGAGGAATCTCGACTCACTCGATCCGGGGGGGGGGCGCGAGTGTTCCACTCGTCGAAGACCCCGCGTCGGCTCTGCTGCTGTACCCGAGGACCGCTCTTCGGACTGGCATGTCCCCGTCTGGTCCCGTCAACGGGCCACGCTGCCGTGCGTCCCGAGATCGTCGCCGGCTGCAGCGGCCGGCCGAACATGACCTCCGTCCCGCTGACCAGCAAACAGTGCCGCTTCGCGGAATGGAGCTATCTCGCCGGCAGCGACGAAGTGTCCGGCAGCATCCCTGACCACGCGACCTTCACATCGAACCTGCCACCACCACCGCCGTCCTTCGTTCACGTCCTCGTCTACACCGCGGAAACCAATCAGATCTCCGCCCATCGCCATCCCTCTTCCGGTCCCGCATCAGCCATCTCCCGCACACAAGCAAACTCGCGCCCCAACCCTGCCTGCCCACAGATCCTCGACGTGCTCAAGGCAATCGTTTACGCCGCCCGAGTGGCCCGCTCCTGACCCGAATCGCCGGTCAGATAATACGCGAGATACATAACGAACCGAGTTGACATATCCTCATATAGGTCTATGATCTCCGCATGGCGCACACAGCAACCACCACCGACGCGTTCGATGCGGTCGCGAGCCCCGTCGGAGGGAGATCGTCGACGCCCTCGCGGAGGAGGAGCTACCAGTAAAGGACCTGGTGCGGATGCTGGGAGTCCCCCAGCCGCAGGTGTCGAAGCAGGTCGCGCGTGCTGCGCGCGGTTCAAGTCGTCGACGTCCCCGATCAAGGCCGCCAGCGCCTCTAACGGCTGAACGGTCACACGCTCAAGCCGATCCACGACTGGTTCAGCGGTTCGAGCGTCTATGGGCCGATCGGTTCGACGAACTGGATGTCGTGTTGGAAGACATCAAGCGGAAGGAGCAGGAGATGACGATGACGAGTACAACAGGGCGACGGTCACGCTCCCGACCGAAGAGCAGATCCTGATCAAGCGGCGATTCGACGCGCCCCGGGAACTGGTGTACAAGACGTACGCGACGCCGGAACTCGTCAGCCGCTGGTGGCACGCCAAGCACGGCCAGGTGACACTCGTTGAGATGGACCTACGAGTCGGCGGCCACTAGCGCTACGTGATGATCGCCGGCGACGGAACCGAGGTCGCGTTCCACGACGAGTACCGCGAGATCGTCCCGACGAGCGCCTCGTCTCGACCGAGGTCTTCGAGCATCTACCCGCAGGGTATCCGAGGAGGAACCGGCAACGATGAACACCGCGACGTTCACCGAGACAGGCGGCCGCACCACGCTCACGGTCCTGATCGAAGCAGAGCAAGGTCGCGCGACATCGGTATCGCCTCCGGATGGAGGACGGCCTGCAAGACGCGCTCGAGCTCCTCGAGCAGGTCGCGGTCTCGGTTCGCTGAGTCAACACGCTAACGACCAGCCGATCCCGTCCTGATAGTCATAGCACCACAAACGACAAACCGCGGCCATGGCGCCACGGCCGGGGTCGGTCGGCCCGGGCAGGCGTCGCCGCGGCGCCCAGGCGATCGCAGCGAACATATGGCGGCACGGTTATGACCCCGCGGATCTGGCTCGTTTCGCATGCCAGGACCTTCGCTGCCCTTCACCGAGACATCCTCACGGCATCGGTGCAACGGCTGGCTTCTGGCGCCGGTCGACGGCCGGAGTACGGCGAGCACCGCAACCTCACAATCCTGATCGCTGACCTAGGGCTCACAACTGAGCCGATGACGGAACTATCCGATAGTTCCAGTCGCCATCGAACGAGTCGGGGGTGATCTTCACGTGCGCGAGTTGCTCGTCGCTGACGGTGACGCCTTCTCGGTCTCGCGCTGATCGAGATTCGCGTAGACCTCGGCCCGGTCATCATCGCATGGCGGCGATCAGGTTGATGATCGCCTCGCGGCTCATCAACGGCCTCCCGCGCCAGTTGGTCGAGATGAAGCTGAACAGCCCGTGCTCGATCTGGGGTGAAATGCCGATGCGGGAGATCGGTTCGTGGGCGCCGACGAGTGGCTCGGCGTGGAGCCGAGTTGGAGCTCTCGGGGTTGTCGTTGCTGTTATGCCGCCACGGCGGGAGTTGCTTCGAGCGTGACTGCGTAGCCGAGTTCTTCGAGTTGGGCGACCAGACGCCGGGCGCGACGTTCGGGATCCTGGCGGTTGGTGAAGTAGTCATCGCCGAGGTCCTGGTAGACCTCGCCGGTGCTGAGCAGATGCCAGACGAGCTCGATCAGCGAGTGCGCGACAGCGACGGCGGCCTTGTTCGGGCCGCGGCGGCGGGCAATCTGGCGGTATTGGGCGCCGAAGTAGCTGCCCTTTGTGCGGACCGCGGCTCGGGCCGCTTCGATCAACGCGCGGCGGATCCAGCGGTTGCCCGGCGTGGTGCTGACCCGGCGGCGCTTGCCGGCGGATTCGTGCCCGCCCGGGCAGACGCCGAGCCCAGGACGCCAGATCCCCGGCGCTCGGGAACCTGCTCATGTCTGCGCCGGTCTCGGCGATGATCACGTCGATCGTGAGGCGATCAAAGCCGGGGACGGGCAACAACGACTTATAGACCGCCTCGAACGCGGCTGTGCGAGCATCGATCTGCTCGTCGAGCGCCGCGATCGAGTGGTCCAGGAAGTCGAGGTGACCGAGGATCCGCTGGCAGACCACGGCGTGGTAGGGCCCGAAGTGGCCGGCGAGCGCTTCTGTGAGCGCCGGGATCTTCGGCCGCATCTTGCCCTTGGCCAGCGCGGCGACTCTCGCCGGGTCCTGCTCGCCTGCGATCAGCGCTGTTCGGCATCTTCCCGGTCGCCGTGCTCGGCCTGGCCTTCTTCGTCTTCATGGCGGTGGCCACCTCGCCGTGGGCCTGGCGGTCCAGCTACCCGCAGGTGGCCATCGTCCGGCTGGCCTCGGTGATCATCGGCATCGGCTTCGTGCTCTACCTGGTGTACACCGAGCTGTTCACCCTGGACCACATCTGCCTGTGGTGCACCAGCGTGCACGTGCTTACGTTCCTGCTGTTCGTGCTGGTCCTGATCAGCGCGGCGGTCGGCTACGGGTTCCGGAACCCGGACCGGGCCTGACCGCGCCGCCTGATCCTGCTCTCCCTGGCCTCGTCGAATCGACGAGGCCAGGTTCGTCCCGGCGCTGACGACAGGCTCCGCTGCGGCTCCTATCGTCAGCCGGGTGAGCGAGGTCATCAGGTGCGAAGGCCTGACCAAGCGGTACCGGCACACCGTGGCGGTGGACCGGCTGGACCTGTCCGTCCAGGCCGGCCAGGTATTCGGCTTCCTCGGCCGGAACGGTGCCGGGAAGACCACCACGCTGCGCATGCTGCTCGGGCTGATCCGGCCGACAGCCGGCCGGGCCTGGCTGAACGGGCGGCCGGTCCCCGATCCCGGCGGCCTGGCCCTGGTCGGGGCCATGATCGAGGAGCCGGCGTTCTATCCCTGGCTGACCGGCCGGCGCAATCTGGAGATCCTGGCCCGGAGCGGGCCGCCGCTGCAGGCCGGCCGGGGCGATCCGGTGGCCGCCGCGCTGCACCGGGTGGGCCTGGACGAGGTCCGCGCGGGCCAGGTGAAGACCTACTCGCAGGGCATGCGGCAGCGGCTCGGCCTGGCCGTGGCGCTGCTCCGGCAGCCGCCGCTGCTGCTGCTCGATGAACCCAGCAACGGCATGGACCCGGCCGGCATCAGGGGGTTCCGCAGCCTGCTCCGCGCGCTGGCGGACGCCGGGACGACCGTGTTCCTGTCCAGCCACCTGCTGGCCGAAGTGGAGCTGGTCTGCGACCAGGTCGCGGTGCTGCACCATGGCCGGCCATCGAGCAGGGCCGGGTGGCCGAGCTGACCGCCCGGCGGGCCCGGGTGCGGGTGGTGCTCCGCCCGGCGGACCAGCCCGCCGCGCAGCGGCTGCTCGCCGGGTGGTCCACCCGGGCCGACGGCGCGGATGCGCTGCTGGTCAACTCGGCCGACGCCCGCCGGGTCAACCAGGCCCTGGGCCGCGGCGGGATCTGGGCGGGCCAGATCAGCGTCGAGCGGACCGGCCTGGAAGAGACGTTCCTGGCCATGACCGGTACCGGCGCGGGCATCGAGGAGGCCGCCGATGCGCCTGCTGCGGGCTGAACTGGGCAAGCTCAACCGGCCGCTGACCTGGGCGGTCGCCGGCGCGGCGGTGCTGTTCTGCGTGCTGCTCGCGGCGGGTGGCGCGCACAACGCGGTGGCCAGCGCGGGCGGCGCGGCCCGCGCGGGCGGCGTGACCGGCGCGGCCACCGTGGCCGGGCAGCTCAGCCCGGTGGCGGCCGGCGCGGAGGCGGCCGGCCTGCTGGCCTCGCTGCCCGGCGCGCTGGCCATCGCGCTGCTGGCGGGCGGGCACCTCGGCGGGAATGGTCCGGCCGGACGATGAAGAACCTGCTCACCCAGCACGGCCGGCGCTGGCCGGTGCTGGCCGCCAAGCTGGCCAGCCTGTGGCTGGCCGGGGTGGCCCTGCTGGCCGCCTGCTGGCTGGCGCTGGCCGCGGCCGGGCTGGTGCTCGGCCGGCTGGACCACCTGCCTTCGCCGCACCAGCCGCTGGCCCAGGCCGCTCGCTGGCCGCATCCCAGGTGGGCCGGGCACTCCTGGTGCTGGCCGTGTTCGCCGCGATCGGCCTGCTCGGCGCGACGCTGACCCGGAACACGATCGGCACCATGGCCAGTACCGCGGGCATCTTCATCGCGATGCTGCTGGCCGCGTCCTGGCCCGGCCTCGGCCGGTGGAGCCCGGCCACCTGGGTGCAGAGCTGGATGCGCTTCCCGGCCGGGCTGGCCTCGGTGACGTTCCTGCCGAGCAACTTCTGGTCCAGGTTCATCAGCGCCAGCGGGACCGCGCCCGGGCCGCTTTCGGCCTGGCCGGCCTGCTCGGCCTGCTGGCCGCCTGCCTGGCGGTGGCGGTGCGGGTGTTCTCCCGGGCCGACGTGTCCGGGTGAGCCCGGGATGACCCGGGCCTACAGTTCCGTCATGGGCATGCTGCACCGGCTTGGGCACAGCGACGTGGTCATCGCGGGCGGGCTACTGCTCTGGGGGCTGCCCGATGTGCCGTGGTGGTGGGAGCCGCCCGGGCACGCCGGCCGCCCCGGGCAGGTACTCGGCGCGCTGGCCCTGACGCTGGCCATGTCGGTGCCGTTCTGCTGGCGACGCCAGTCCCGTTCACCGTGCTCGCCCTGACCAGCGGCGTGCTGGCCATCCGCGCCGCCCTGCAGCACGACCTGGTCTCCTCGTTCGCGGCCGTGCTGGTGGCCGCGTACGGGCTGGGCAGCTACCGGCGGGCGGCCCGGCGCTACGCGCGCTGGCTCGGCTGGGCCGCGCTGGCCGGGGCGGTGTTCGTGGTGGCCACCAGCGGTGGCAGCCGGATGGAAGGCGCGCCGCTCGCCCTGCTCGGCGCCGCGTTCGTGCTGGGCGACGCGGCCAGTGCCCGGCGGGCCGAGTCAGCCGCCGCGGTCGAGACGGCGCACCAGGCCGAGCGGACCCGGATCGCCCGCGAACTGCACGATGTGGTGGCGCATCAGCTGTCGGCCATCGCGGTGCAGGCCGGCGCGGCCCGGCTGGCCGCGGCCGGGGCGGCCGACCCGGTCATCGGTACCGTCGAGCAGCTGTCCCGGGAGGCGCTGGCCGAGCTGAACCATCTGCTCGGCGCGCTGCGCCAGGAACCCGACGCCAGCCCGCCCCGGACGGCCACCCCCAGCCTGGCCGGGCTGGACGGCCTGCTGGCCGCCAGCCGCGCGGCGGGCACCCCGGTGCGGCTGGCCGTCACCGGCCAGCCGGATGCGCTGCCGCCCGGCGTGTCCCTGTCCGGCTACCGGATCATCCAGGAAGCGCTGGCCAACGTGGCCCGGCACGCGCCGCGGGCGGCCACCACGGTGACGCTGAGCTACGGCGCCGGGCAGCTCGAGGTGGAGATCGTCAACGCGGCACCGCCGCCGGGCGGCGGCCGGCCCGGCGCACTGTCCGCCCGGCGGCCGTGGCGTGCGTGGCATGCGGGAGCGGGCCGAGCTGCACGGCGGGCAGCTGGCCGCGGGCGCCCAGCCCGGCGGCGGTTTCGCGGTGCGGGCCAGCATCCCGTATGCCCCCGCCGGGGTGCTGCGGCATGACCGGCACCGCCGACATCCGCGTCGTCATCGCCGACGACCAGGCCCTGGTCCGGGCCGGCCTGGCCACGCTGCTGGACAGCCAGCCCGGGCTGGCCGTGGTCGGCCAGGCGGGCGACGGCCAGCAGGCGGTGCGGCTGGCCAGCGAGCTGCAGCCGGACATCGTGCTGATGGACATCCGGATGCCGGTGCTGGACGGGATCGCGGCCACCCGGCGCATCGTGGCTGGGCAGCGGGCCCGGGTGGTCATCCTGACCACCTATGACCTGGACGAGTACGTGTACCAGGCGCTGCGCGCCGGGGCCTGCGGGTTCCTGCTCAAGCACGCGCCGCCCGAGGAGCTGCTGCTCGGCGTGCGCGCCGCCGCCGACGGCGGGGCGCTGCTGTCCCCGGCGGTGACCAGCGGGCTGCTGGCCGAGTTCACCTCCCGGCGGCCCGCCCCGGCCCGGCCGCCCGGCGCGCTGGACCGGCTCACCGCCCGGGAGCGGGAGGTCCTCGACCTGGTCATCCGCGGCCGGTCCAACGCCGAGATCGCCGGCCAGCTGGTCGTCACGCCGAGCACGGTCAAGACCCATCTCGGCCACATCCTGGACAAGCTGGGCCTGCGGGACCGGGTGCAGGCCGTGGTGTTTGGTTATGAGAACGGCCTGGTCGAGCCGGGCCAGCCTGGCCCGGGCTGGCCGGGCTGGCCGGCGGTCAGCCGGGCAGGCTGCCGCGCAGGGCCAGGATCCGGGCCACCGCGGCCTGGCTGGCCGCGCGGCTGGGCTGGCCGCTGCGGTCAGCCGGCGGCCAGCCCGGCCAGCGCCTGCTCACCTTCGGCCACCTGGTGATCCGAGCAGAGCAGCAGGTCCAGGCCGGCCAGCGCGGCCAGCCGGGCCCGGTGCCCGATGCCGCCGAACCTGGCCAGCGCACCCGCGCCCAGCGCGTCGGTGATGGTCACGCCGCGGAAGCCGAGCCGCTGCCGCAGCTCACCCTGCACGATGATCGGGGACAGCCCGGCCGGCCGGGCCGGGTCCAGCGCCGGGTAGACCGCCCAGGACAGCATGACCAGCTTCACCCCGGCCGCAATCGCCGCCCGGTAGGGCAGCTCGTCCACGCCGCGCAGCGCGGACCGCGGCCCGCCCAGGGTGACCGGCCGCAGGTCGGTGTCCTGCGCCCGGGCGGCCGCGCCCAGCCCAGGGAAGTGCTTGGCCGTGGCGGCCACGCCGCCGGCCTGCTGGGCGGTGATGAAGTCCGCGCCGAGCTGGGCCACCTGCCGTGGGTCGCGGCTGTAGGACCGGCCGAACTGGTCCAGGAAGTCGCCGGCCGACCGGTACACATCGAGCACCGGTGCCAGGTTCACGTTCAGGCCCGCGCCGCGCAGGTTGGCCGCCGCGCCGGTGCCGGCCAGCCCGGCCTGGGCCGCCGGGCGGGCCGACTGCCCGATCTGCTTCTCGGACAGCTCCGGCGGGCCGGGCAGCCGGCGCACCTCCCCGCCCTCCTGGTCGGTCATCAGCAGCAGCGGCAGGTGCACCGGGTTGGCCGGGCTCAGGTTGGCCTGCTGCAGTTCCCGGGCCACCGCGGCCAGCTGGGCCGGGCTGGCGATGTTGCCCGCGAAGAAGATCACCCCAGCCGCTTCGCCCCGGCGGATCAGCCGGAGCAGCGCGGGCGGCGGGGTCAGCCCGCGGTAGCTGTAGATCACCCGCTGCCCGGCCAGCTGGCTGGCGTTCAGCGGGCTGATCAGCCGCGGCCCAGCGGCCGGCTGGCGGGGCCGCTCCGGTACCGTCCGGTGCTGCCGGGCCACCAGAGTGAACGCGGTCAGCGCGACCAGCGCCACGGTGCCTGCCGGCACGGTCCCGGCCACGACGGCGGGCACCCTGATCCGGTTCATTCACTACCTCTGGTCCGGGGCTAACCACGGTGAGTATCACACGGCGCACGGCGGCCCCGAGCCGGAATAGCCGGCCGCGGCAGTTGGTTAGACTGCCTAACTGTGAGCACTACGCACGGCAATCTCGACGCGGCTGAGGTGACCCAGGCCATCCTGGTCATCCTCCGGCTGAACCGTGGCCTGGACTGCGTCGACGCGGGGCTGACCCCCGCGCAGTACCGCATCATGAAGCTGGCCGGCGCGGGCGGTGAGCGGTCCACCCGGCTGGCCCAGCGGCTGGCGGTGGCCAAGCCCACGCTGACCGCCCTGGCCGATGGCCTGGTCGCCGCGGGATATGCCTGCCGCACCGCGGAGCCGGGCGACCGCCGGGTGGTCCGGCTGACGCTGACCGAGGCCGGCCGGGCCGCGCTGGACCGGGCCGACGCCGCCTACGCCGCCTGGCTCACCGGCCTGCTCACCGCGACTGGCGAGCCAGCCACCGTGCTGGCCGCGCTCGGCCTGCTCGGCTCGGCGCTGACCGAGACCCGGCGGGCCAGGAAGAAGGAGGACGGGAACGGTTGACGAGCACGCTACGGCCGGCCCGGGCTGGATGCGCCGGCTGGCCCGGTACTGCTGGCGCTACCCGCGCACCACGCTGCTCGCCCTGGGCGGCACGCTGGTCGTCACCGGGGTCAGCGCGATCATCCCGCTCATCCAGCGGCAGATCGTGGATGACCTGGTCGGGCCCGGGCATCCGGCGGTATGGCCGCTGGCCGTGGCGCTGGCCGCCGCGGCCGTGATCAGCTTCGCCGGGCTGTACCTGCGCCGGTACCGGGCCGGGCGGCTGTCCCTGGACGTGCAGCACGACCTGCGTACCGAGATGTTCCACGCACTGTCCCGGCTGGACGGGGCGCGGCAGGACGAGCTGCACACCGGCCAGGTGGTGAGCCGGTCCATCTCCGACCTGTCCATGGTGCAGGCCTTGCTCAGCATGGTCCCGATGCTGCTCGGCAACGCGGTGCTGTTCGTCGTGTCGCTGGCCATCATGGCCCTGCTCTCCCCCACGCTGACCCTGATCGCGCTGGCCGTCGGCCCGGCGCTGTGGTTCATCTCGGTCGCGTCCCGCCGCAAGCTGTTCCCGGCCAGCTGGGACGCGCAGCAGCAGGCGGCCGCCGTGGCCGGGGTGGTGGACGGCGCGGTGACCGGAGTGCGCGTGGTCAAGGGCTTCGGCCAGGAAGACCAGGAGACCAGCCGGCTGGAGCAGGCCAGCCGGCTGCTGTACGCCTCCCGGGTGCGGGCGGTGCGGCTGATGGCCCGGTACAACCCGGCCCTGCAGTCCGTGCCCGCCCTCGGTCAGGTCGGCGTGCTCGCGCTGGGTGGCTGGCTGGCCATCCAGGGGTCCATCACGCTGGGCACGTTCGTGGCCTTCTCCTCCTATCTGATCCAGCTGGTCGGCCCGGTCCGGGCGCTGGCCGCCCTGGTCACCACCGGGCAGGAAGCCCGGGCCAGCGTGATCCGGGTCTTCGAGGTGATCGACTCCGAGCCGGTCATCCAGGACCGGCCCGGCGCCGTGCCGCTGCCCGCCGGCCGGCCGGCGTGCGGCTGGACGACGTCAGCTTCAGCTACCGGCCCGGCCAGCCGGTGCTGCGCGGCTTGTCGCTGGACGTCGCGGCGGGTGAGACGGTCGCCCTGGTCGGCACGGCCGGGTCCGGGAAGTCCACCATCGCGCAGCTGCTGCCGCGGTTCTACGACGTGACCGGCGGGACGCTGCGAGTCGCCGGGCGGGACGTCCGCGAGCTGGCCACCGGGTCGCTGCGCGGCGCGATCGGCCTGGTCAGCGAGGACAGCTTCCTGTTCTCCGACACGGTCAGCGCGAACATCAGCTACGGCCGGCCGGAGGCCAGCCAGGCGGAGATCGTGGCCGCCGCGCAGGCCGCCGAGGCGGACGAGTTCATCTCCGAGCTGCCGCAGGGCTACGGCACGGTCATCGGGGAACAGGGGCTGACCCTGTCCGGCGGGCAGCGGCAGCGGGTGGCGCTGGCCCGCGCGCTGCTGACCGACCCGCGCATCCTGGTGCTGGACGACGCGACCTCCGCGGTGGACCCCCGGGTCGAGGCGGAGATCCATGCCCGGCTGCGCGAAGTGATGGCGGGCCGCACCACGCTGCTCATCGCGCACCGCCGGTCCACTTTGCAGCTGGCCGACCGGATCGCGGTGCTGGACGCCGGCCGCCTGGTCGATTGCGGCACGCACGAAGAACTGGACGCCCGCTGCCCGCTGTACCGGGACCTCATCGCCGGCCCGGACGACGACGCCGAGGGGACGGACTCGGTGCAGCAGGATGTCCCGCTGCCTGCCGTGCCGTGGCCGGCCGCGCGCGGTGCCCCGCCGCGCCGGCCGAGCTGACCGGGCTGACCGGGCTGCCTGGCGCGTCGCGGCCGGCCGGCCGGGTAGGGGCCCGCGGGCGTACCGGCGGCCGGGGCGGCGCCGGTGGCGCCGGGCTGACCAGCATGATGGCGGGCATCCCGGCCTCGCCCGAGCTGCTGGCCCGGGTGGACGCGCTGCCGCCGGCCACCGACACCCCGGATGTCGACCTCGGCTGGGCCGCGCCCCCGCGCCGCGGTTCTCGCTGCGCCAGGTGCTGCGCCCATTCGCCATCGGCCTCATCATCGGGCTGGTGCTGGACGCGCTGGACGCGCTGGCCAGCATCGCCATGCCCGCACTGGTCCGCGGCGGCATCGACCACGGGGTGCAGACCGGGGTGTTCCGCACGGTACTGGCCATCTCCGGGCTGGCGCTGGCCATTGTGCTGGCCGACTGGGTCATCAACGCGGTGCAGACCGTGGTGGTGGGGCGCAACGGGGAGCGGGTGCTGTACGCGCTGCGGGTGAAGATCTTCGCCCAGCTGCAGCGGCTCGGCCTCGACTTCTACGAGCGCGAGATGTCCGGCCGGATCATGACCCGGATGACCACTGACGTGGACGCGCTGTCCTCGTTCCTGCAGACCGGGCTGATCACCATGGTCAACTCCGGCCTGTCCTTCCTCGGCGTGCTGATCGCGCTGCTGTTCATCAACCTCCGGCTCGGGCTCACCGTGCTCACCCTGATCCCGCTGGTCGCCGTGGCCACGCTGGTGTTCCGGGCCCGGTCGTCGCGGGCGTACACCGAGGCCCGGGAGAAGGTGGCCGCGGTCAACGCGGACCTGCAGGAGAACGTGGCCGGGCTGCGGGTGGCCCAGGCCTACCGCCGGGAGGCGGTCAACCTGGCCCGGTTCACCGCGCTCAGCGCCGCCTACCGCCGGTCCCGGCTGCGCGCCCAGCGGTACATCGCGATCTACTTCCCGTTCGTCCAGTCACTGTCCACCGCGGCCAGCGCGCTCATCCTGCTGGTCGCGGCCGGGCAGATGCGCAGCGGCCTGCTCACCGCGGGCGCGCTGGTCGCCTACCTGCTGTACATCGACATGCTGTTCTCACCGGTGCAGCAGCTGTCCCAGGTATTCGACGGCTACCAGCAGGCCGCCGTCGGGCTGCGCCGGATCGGCGGCCTGCTCCGCACGCCGACCAGTACGCCGCAGGCCAGCCGGCCGCGGCCGGCTATCCGGGCCCGGGCCGGGATCGAGTTCCGCGGCGTCCAGTTCAGCTACCCGGGCAGCCCGCGGCCCGCGCTGGACGAGGTGAACCTGACCATCGCCCCCGGCGAGACGGTAGCCCTGGTCGGCGAGACCGGGGCCGGCAAATCCACCCTGGTCAAGCTGGTGGCCCGGTTCTACGACGTGACCGCCGGGACGGTGCTGGTGGACGGCGTGGATGTGCGCGAGTTCGACCTGGCCAGCTACCGGCAGCGGCTCGGCGTAGTGCCCCAGGAGCCGTACCTGTTCGCCGGGACGGTGCGCGACGCGATCGCGTACGGCCGGCCGGACGCCACCGACGCCGAGGTGGCCGCCGCGGCCCGGGCCGTCGGCGCGGACAGCATGATCGCCGGGCTGCCCGGTGGTTTCGGGTACGAGGTGGCCGAGCGGGGCCGCAACCTGTCCGGCGGGCAGCGCCAGCTGATCGCGCTGGCCCGGGCCTACCTGGTCAACCCGGACATCCTGCTGCTCGACGAGGCGACAGCCGCGCTCGACCTGGCTACCGAGGCGGCGGTGATCGAAGCCACCGAGCGGCTGACCGCACGGCGCACCACGCTGCTGGTGGCGCACCGGCTGACCACCGCGGCCCGGGCTGACCGGATCGTCGTCATCGGCCAGGGCCGCGTCGTCGAGCAGGGCACGCACCAGGAACTGCTCGACGCGGACGGGCAGTACGCCGCGCTGTGGGCCGTGTTCACCGGCACCGCCCTGGTCAGCTAGCCCGGCCAGAAGGTAAAGCTTAAGTAAAGGACACTCAAGCTCCCACTACAGTGGGTCACTGAAGTCAATACTGAGCGTGATATTCGGCTGACTCAGGGGGCGTGATGAGCCGACACGAGGATCAGGACCGGCCACCGAGCGCGGCAGCGGCGCCGGGACAGCCGCAGCGCGTAACCCGCCGGTCGGTGCTGCGGACCGCTGCGGGCGCGGGTGCGGCCAGCCTGGTGGCAGGCGGCGCGCTGGGCGCGATCCCGGCGGCGGCCGCTGCTGACGCCACCGGGCCGCTCGTGGTGCACGTACGTGACCTGCGGACCGGCGAGATGGACATCTTCGCCGGGACCACCATGACCCGGCTGCGCGACCGGGCCCTGGCCGCCCGGCTCGCCGGGGCGAGGTAACCCGTGTCTTCCCACCGTGAAGCGCCCGAAGTCGCGAAAGACCCGGTTGCGGACAGCACCGACGTCTACGCCTTCGTGAGCCCGGACCGCCCGTCGGCGGTGACGCTGATCGCCAACTACATCCCGCTCCAGGAACCCGCGGGCGGGCCGAACTTTTATGAATTCGGCGAGGACGTCCGGTACGAGATCCACATCGACAACAACGGTGACGGCCTGGCTGACATCAGCTACCAGTTCGACTTCCGGACCGTGCTGCGCGACCCGAGCACATTCCTCTACAACACCGGGCCGATCAGGATCGCTGGACAGCCGCAACTGGAACAGCCGGCAGTTCTACACGTCCGCCAGGTGACCGGCCGCGGCACCGAGGAGACTGGCCAGCGGGCTAGCCTGCCCGCCGTGCAACATCGGGCCGCTGTCCACCCCGCACTACGCCAGGCCTGGCGGCCAGCGCGGTGCATTCGCTGCCCGGCGGCGGGCTTGTGTTCGCGGGCCAGCGGGCCGAGGGCTTCTACGTGGACCTGGGCTCGATCTTCGACCTGGCCGACCTGCGCCCGTTCCAGCAACTGCACGACCAGTACGGGATGCACGTGTTCCCGCTCCCGGGCCGGGGGTGAACGCCACGAACCGGCTGAACGTGCACTCGATCGCCCTGCAGGTGCCGATCGCCACGCTCACCGGGTCCGCCCGGCGGCCAGTGACCGACCCGCGCGCGGTGATCGGCGTGTGGACCACCGCGAGCAGGCAGCATGTACGGCTGTGGGATGCCGAGCAGGCGAAGAACTCCTGGAGCGGCCCGTTCCGGCAGGTCTCCAGGCTGGGCAACCCGCTGGTCAACGAGGTGCTCATCCCGCTGGGCAAGAAAGACTTCTGGAACACCCAGCCACCCGTCTACGACCAGCTGTTCGCGTCCTACGTCAGCCGGCCCGAGCTGGCCGGATTGCTGCCCGCCCTGTATCCGGGGGTCTTCCCGCACCTCGCCGCGCTGGCGAAATCCGGCCAGCCGCGAGCGGATCTCGAGGCGATCCTGCTCACCGGCATCCCGGCCGGGCTGATCGACGGCTTCCAGAACCACACCGGCTCGGTGCTGTCCGACATGCTGCGGCTGAACACCGCGATCAAGCCGGGCCGGAAGCCGAGCATCCTCGGCCTGCTCGGCGGCGACCTGGCGGGCTTCCCGAACGGGCGGCGGGTGTTCGACGACGTGGTGACGATCGAGTTGCGCGCCATCGCCGGGGCGACCTACCCGCTGGTGGCACCGGGATACACAGCCGGACGCGGCGGCCGGGGCGATCACCGACGGGCTGACCCCCGCCAGCGTGTCCAGGCCGTACCTGTCGTCGTTCCCGTATCTGGGCGTCCCGTACAGCGGTTACGACAACCCGTCCTGAACCGCGGCCATGCCGGAAACCTGCGCGGGCGCGTCCGGCCCGGGGCGCGTGCTGCTCGACATCGGCGGCGAGGTCGGGGCGCTGATCATTGCCGCCCCGGCGGAGCTGGCTGGCCTGGAGATCGAGGTGAGCCCGGTGCGGCCGGCCGGGGCCGGGCGCACGCACGCACTGGTCCGGGAGCGCCGGCTGGGCGGGATCGCGTGCCATGCCGCGGTGTACCCGGCGCTGCCCGGCGGCGAGTACACCATCTGGCGCGACGCACAGCGGCCGGCTGGCACCGTGCTGGTCAGCGGCGGGACGGTGGCGACGTTCGACTGGCCAGCCGCTGGCTCAGCTGGATAGCTGCCGGGCGGTGCGGCACAGCGCGGCCAGCTCCTCGGTCAGCCGGGCCGCCTCGGCCGCGGGCCGGTCCCGGAACTCGGCCTGGACATCCCGGCCCGCCACGTCGAGGTGCACCGTGGCCAGCGACAGCGACCGCTGCACCGGCCCGCTGACCAGGCGCACGCTCTGCACCTTCGCCAGCGGCAGCCAGGTGGTCACCTTACGGATCCGGCCGGTCACACCCATCGCGGTGGCGCTGTCCTGCCCGGCGGCCAGGAAGTGGTAACTCAGCGGCGCCTTCAGCCTGGCCCGCCGCGGCGGCGCGGACAGCGGCGGTGGCTCCGCCCCGATGACCAGGCGCATCAGCTGCCACGCGGTGTCCGGGTGGCCGACTGGGAGCAGCGCCCTGCGGTCCCGGTGGCTCTCTTCGGCCCGGTCCCGGCTCGCCGACCCAGCCACGTCGATCTCCAGCCGGCACCAGCCGAACGGGCGCCACAGCAGCGGCTCGATCATCCGGACCGCCTGTACCCGCCGCCGCGGGATGGTTTCCGCCACGGTGGACAGCAGGCCACGGCGGATCCGGATGCCGTCCGGCGCCTGGGCCACGGTGAAGCCGTACTCCAGGGATATCCGCCGCCACAGCAGCGGGGCCAGGCCCAGCACCCAGACGAGCAGCATGCTCCCGGCGGCCGCCAGCACCCGCGGAAAGTCGATGACCAGGACCACCTCGGCCACCAGCAGCACGGCGACCAGGCTGGTGCTGGACGCGGCCACCGAGCCGACCAGGCGGCCGGTAGGCACCTCGACCACGATCGCCTCGGCCGGCTCCGGGGTGGCCGGATCGAGCCCGTGATGCGCGGCCAGCAACTGGGCCCGCAACTGCAGTGCGGCCTGCTCCGGAAGGTAGGCCAGGCGGCCGTCGGCGTGGCTGGAGCCGGCCAGCCTGACCCGCAGTTCGGCCAGGCCGAGCGCCCGGGCCAGGAACGGGCGGACCACATCCACGGCCTGGATCCGGGCCACCGGGAGCTGCCGGGAGTCGCGGCGCAGCAGGCCGGTCTCGATGCACAGCGTGGCCCCGTCCAGCCGCCACCGGGTCACCAGCCAGTTGACCACCGCCCCGCCCGCGACCAGCGCGGCGACCAGCCCGTCGGACAAGTGCGAGCCGCCCTGGCCCAGCCCGGCCGCCGCGGTGATGCCGATCAGCGCCAGCACGCCGACCGCGGTCCGCCCGGAGCGGACCAGCGGGGACAGCGGGTGCAGCCGGTGCCAGCCGGCCGCCGTGCTGGCCACAGCGCCGGTCACAGCCCCGCGGCCTTAGCCTCGCCGAGCGCGGCCAGCCGGTCGCGCAGCCGGGCCGCCTCGTCCCGCTCCAGCCCGGGAATCCGCGCGTCACTGGCCGCGGCCGCGGTGTGCAGTTTCACGGTGGCCAGCCGGAACGCGCGTTCCACCGGGCCGGCCGTCACGTCCACGAACTGCATCCGGCCATACGGCACCACGGACAGGCGGCGGATCAGCACCCCACGGGCCACGATCAGGTCTTCGTCCCGTTCGGTGTAACTCCAGGCCCGCACCCGGCGGCGGGCGAACCACAGGGCGAGCAGCGCGCCCGCCGCGACCACGGCCACCGCGGCCGCCCCGGCAGGCCCACCCGCCGCTAACCCCGCCGCGGTGCCGGCCACCAGGGCCCCGGTCAGCCCGGCCGCCGCCACTTGCACGCAGCGCATCCGCCACAGCCGGGGGGACGGGGATTTGGCGGCGGATGCTGGCGAGGCAGGCATGGGGCACACGGTACCGCGACGGCGGTGCATACGATGATTGCGCCATGATCCTCGAACTCACCTCCGCATCGGTCGCCTCGGTAGCCGAGCTGATCCGCCCGTACATCCGGTACACCCCGGTGATCACCGTCGACCGGGCCTCGCTCGGGCTGGCGCCCGGGCCGCTGGCCCTCAAGCTGGAGCAGTTGCAGCACTCGGGGTCGTTCAAGGCCCGCGGGGCGTTCGCCAACCTGCTGCTGCGCACGGTCCCGCCGGCCGGGGTGGTGGCCGCTTCCGGCGGGAACCACGGTGCGGCGGTGGCCTACGCGGCCCGGGCCGTCGGTGTGCCGGCCAAGATCTTCGTCCCGGAAGTCTCCTCGCCAGCCAAGATCGGCCGGATCCGCGGCTACGGCGCCGACCTGGTCGTCGCCGGGGCCAGCTACGACGAGGCCCGGGCAGCCAGCGAGGACTGGGCCGCGTCGTCCGGCGCGCTCCAGGTGCCGGCGTTCGATCAGGCCGAGACCATCCTGGGCGCCGGGTCGCTGGCCATCGAGCTGCGCGAGCAGGTCCCGGACACCGCGGCCGTGCTGGCCAGCGTGGGTGGCGGCGGGCTGCTGGCCGGGATCTGCGCGGGCTGGCCGGGCCAGGCCGGCATCATCGGCGTGGAGCCGGCCGGCGCGCCGACGCTGACCCGGGCGCTGGCGGCCGGCCAGCCGGTGGACGCCGAGGTGGGCAGCCTGGCCGTGGACTCACTGGCCCCGCGCCGGGTCGGCCAGCTGACCTTCGCCGTGCTGCGCGACGGCGTCCGGCAGGTGCTGCTGGTCAGCGACGCCGAGATACGGGCCGCGCAGGAGCTGCTCTGGGACCGGCTCCGCCTGGTGGCCGAGCCGGGTGGCTGCGCCGCGCTGGCCGCCGTGCTGTCCGGCCGGTTCACGCCGCGGCCCCGGCGAGCTGGTCACCGTCGTGCTCAGCGGGGCCAACACCACCGCCGTTGACTTCAGCCGCTGAGCGAGACCGCGGCGGGCCGAGTCCCCGGGGGGGTTGGAACCCGGCCCGCCGCGCAGCACCCGCCGCGGCGACAGGAGCGGCGGGTGGATCAGGGGGGTGAGCTCGGTGAGCTGTGCGGGTGCTGCGGCCCGGGCGAGGTGCTCGACTGCGCGCTGGGCTGGGCCGCCGGGGAGGTGCTCGATCCGGGCGTCGGGGCGCTGCTGGCCCCGGGCGTGGCCTGCCCGCCCGGGGTCGGTGCGCCGCTCTGGCCGCTGGCCGGTGAGGTGCCCGGGCTGCCCTCCGGCCAGGCGTGCCGGTGCTTGTCCCGGCCGGCTGCGCTGGTGGCTGTCGCCGTGGTCCGGCTGACCGGGCCGGCCGGTGACGTGCCGGTGACGGCTCGGTCCCGGCGCCGGCGGTGGGGGTGGGGGCGAGGGTGCCACCGTGCGGCGTATGGGCCGGCCCCGGCGACGCCTTTCCCCGGACGGCGGTCAGCCCGAACGCGTGGTGCGCCCACTGCTGCACCGGGGCGGGCAGGTCACCTTCGTAGCCGCCGGCCGCCAGGCCGGCCAGCATCGCCGCACTGGCGACAAGCAGCGCCGGCCGGGGCCGGAGCAGCGGGCCGAGCACCGGCCCACGGCGGCGCCGCGGCTGGGCCGAACCGGCGCCGCGGCGCGGCTGGGCGCGGAACTCGGCCAGCGCACTGTCCTGCCCGGTCAGCTCGGCCGCGGCCGCCGGGCGGCGCAGCGCGGCCAGCACATCGGCCACCGGCTGCAGCCCGGCCTGGTCCTCGTCGGGCAGCGGGCAGCCAGCCAGCAGGGCCTCCAGGACCTGGTCCGGGCCGGACTGGTCCTGGCCCGGCTGACCGCTACGAGTACCCCGCTCACCATGTCGCATGCCACCCCCTGAAACGCCGGGCCAGCTCATTGCGTTACACCCGTGCCGGCCAGCAGCTGCGCCAGCCGCTTTAACCCCCGGTGCGCGGCCACCCGGACCGCCCCTGAGCTGCGGCCGAGCAGCTTGGCCGTGGCCTCGTTGTCCAGCCCGGCCAGCACCCGGAGCGCGATCACCTCGGCCTGCAGCCGGGGCAGCGTCGCGACCAGCGCGATCGCGGCCGACGTGCTCAGCCGCTCCAGGACCACGTCGGCGGTGTCCGGGCTGAGCGGAGTCGCCGCCGCGGGCATCTCGGCCACCGGGGTGGCCGGCCGCCGGGCCCGGTACCGCGCGTCGTCGATGACCCGGCGGCGGGCGGTGGTGAACAGCCAGGCCCGCCAGGCCGCCTCGTCGCCGCGGAACCCGTCCAGGCCGCGTACCACGTGGACCCAGCTGTCGGCGGCCACGTCCTCGGCTACCTCGGGCGCGATCACCCGGAGGTAGCGCAGCAGCGCCGGGTTGGCGTCCCGCCACAGCGCCGAGAAGGCGCCTTCATCTCCGCGCTGCGCGGCGGCGAGAACCGCCTGGAACGTCTCGCCGATCACGAGCCGAGTACCGCACGCCCCCGATGATCCTCTGCTCCACAGCCCGCCGGGCTAACGCGTAGCTGCTGGAACTCGCGCATCACGGCCATGCACCGCTCGTCGTCCAGCAGGGTCACATCGACGCCCTGGGCGATCAGGAAGTCCAGGTCGCCGGCGAACGTCTCGGCCTCCCCCACGACTACCCGGGGAATCTGGAACAGCAGGATGGCGCCGGTGCACATCGGGCACGGGGACAGCGTGGTGTACATCGTCATGGCCTGGTAGGAGCTCTGCCGCCCGGCGTTGCGCAGGCAGGCGATCTCGCCGTGCGCGACCGGGTCGCCGCGCTGCACCCGTTCGTTGTGCCCGGCCGCGATGATCTCCGGGCCGGCCGCCAGCACCGCACCGACCGGGACCCCGCCCGCGGCCAGGCTGGCCCGTGCCTGCTCCAGCGCGGCCGTCATCATCGCCCAGTCCTGGTCGGCCTGTGCCGGGGCCCCCGGTGCGCTCACCATGCGGTTGAGCGTACCGGGGGCCAGTGCCGCCTGGCGCAGCGGACGGAAAACGTGGCGTAGAGCAGGAACCCGTTCAGCGCCACGATGCCGACCGTGACCAGGCCGGCCGCCACGGTGGTCAGCCGCCGGTTGACCAGCGCGCCCATCACGTCCGGCCCGGCGGGTCAGCAGGACCAGCGGCAGCAGCGCGAACGGGATGCCGAAGGCCAGCACGACCTGCGAGATGACCAGGCTGCCGGTGGTGGGCAGGCCGAGTTCCAGCACCAGCAGCGCGGGCAGCATGGTCAGCGCGCGGCGCAGGAACAGCGGGATGCGCCGGTCGATGAAGCCCTGCATGACCACCTGGCCGGCGTAGGTGCCGACGCTGGACGAGGACAGCCCGGAGGCGAGCAGCGCGGCGGCGAATGCGAGCGCCGCCCCGCCGCCGACCAGCCGGCCCAGCCCGGCGTGCGCCGCGGTGAGCGAGTCCAGCTGCACGCCGCCGGCCTGGCTGGCCATCGCGGCCGCCACCACCAGCATGGCCAGGTTGATCACCCCGGCCGCGCCGAGCGCGATGACCACGTCGAGCCGCTGGAAGCGGAGCAGCTCGCGGCGCTCGGCGTCGTCGTGGCAGGCCACCCGGCCCTTGGTCAGCGCCGAGTGCAGGTAGATGACGTGCGGCATGACCGTGGCCCCGATGATGCCCGCCACCAGCAGCGGGCCGCCCGGCCCGGCGAAGCCGGGCACCAGGCCGCGGGCCAGCGCGGCCGGGGCCACGTTGACCGCGACCAGATCGTAGGCGAAGCCAAGGAACACCACGCCGAGCAGGCCGGCGATGGCCAGCTCGAACCGGCGGTAGCCACGCTGCTGCATAGCCAGGATGCCGAACGCCACTACGCGCGGTCAGCGGCCCGGCGGCGCGCAGCGGCACGTGGAACAGCAGGTTCAGGCCGAGCGCCGCGCCGACGAACTCGGCCAGGTCGGTGGCCATCGCGATCAGCTCGGCCTGCACCCACAGCCCGCGGGACACCGGCCGGGGCAGCAGCGCCCGGCACAGCTCGGGCAGGTCGTGCCCGGTGGCCACGCCGACCTTGGCCGACAGGTACTGGACCAGCATGGCCATCAGGTTGGCGGCCACGATGACCCAGGCCAGCGCGTAGCCGAACTGGGCGCCCGCGGTGAAGTTGGTGGCGAAGTTACCCGGGTCGACGTAGGCCACCGAGGCTACGAAGGCCGGCCCGAGCAGCGCCGCCACCCCGCGCAGCCGCCCGCGCGAGCGCAGCCGCCGCAGCGTGTGCGCGCCCGCCGCGGGCGGCCTGGCGGGCAGCCGCAGCGCGGGGTCGGCCGCCATGGGCGGGCTTGCCTTAGCCGACCGAGGGGCCGAGGCCGAGCGACTGCGGGGTGCTGGAATCCGGTGACGGCTGGTTCAGGCCCTCGTCCAGCGGGCCGAACTCGGTCATCAGCGCCCGGCTGCCACCCCACGGCGTCTGCTCCTCGGCCACCAGCGTGTTGGTGGTGAGCAGCAGGCCGGCCACTGACGCGCCGTTCTGCAGCGCGGACCGGGCCACCCGCAGCGGGTCGATGATGCCCATCTCGATCATGTTCCCGTAGCGGCCCTGCAGCGCGTCGAAGCCCTCGTCCGGGCCCAGCTGGGCCAGCCGGGTCACCACCTCCTCGCCGGAATAGCCCGCGTTGGCCGCGATCAGGTAGGCGGGCGCGGTCAGCACTTCCCGGACGATCTGCACCCCGGTGGCGTAGTCGTCCTTGACCTGCAGGTCGTCCAGCGCGCTCTCCGCGTGCAGCAGCGCGGCGCCGCCGCCCGCCACGATCCCCTCGGCCATCGCGGCCCGGGTGGCGGCCAGCGCGTCCTCCACCCGGTGCTGCAGTTCCTTCAGCTCGGCCGGGGTCGGCGCGCCGACGTTGATCACCGCGACCTTGCCGGACAGCGCGCCGATCCGCTCGGTGAGCACGTCCTCGTCCACGCCGTAGCTGGCCCGGTCCAGCTCGGCGCGCAGCTGGCCGAGCCGGAAGTCCAGGTCCTCGGCCGAGCCGTAGCCGCCGATGATGGCCGTGTTGTCCGCGGTGACCCGGACCTGGGCGGCCCGGCCGAGCTGCTCAACCGTCATCGTCTCCAGGGTGAACCCGGAGTGCTTGCTGCACACCGCGCCACCGGTGATGGCCGCGATGTCCTCCAGCTTGTGCAGCCGCCGGTCGCCGAACCCGGGGGCGCGCACCGCCACGCACTGGAAGATCCCGTTGACGTGGTTGTGCACCAGCATGGACAGCGCGGTGCCCTCGACGTTCTCGGCCAGGATGACCAGTGGCCGGGGCGAGCGCATGATCTTGTCCAGCAGCGGCATGAGCTGCTGCACCTTGGTGATCTTCTCGCTGCACAGCAGCAGGTAGGGCTCGTCGACGACGGCTTCCAGGCTGGCCGGGTTGGTCACCATGTACGGCGACAGGTAGCCGTTGTCGAACTCGAAGCCCTCGATGAAGTTCACCGACATCCCGTTGCTGGCCGACTCCTGCACGGTGACGATGCCGTCCCCGCCCACGGTGTGCAGCGCCCTGGCGATCACCGCGCCGACCATCTCGTCGTCGTTGGCCGAGATCGCCGCCACCCGGCGGTAGTCCTCCTCGCTCTGCACCGGGTGGGCGACTTGCTGCAGGTGGCTGACCAGCCGGTCCACCGCGATGTCGATGCCCCGCTTGAGCAGCACCGGGTTGGCGCCCGCGCTGATCGCCTGCATGCCCTGGCGGATCACCGCCTGGGCCAGCACGGTGGCCGTGGTGGTGCCGTCGCCGACGATGTCGTTGGTCTTGATGGCGGCTTCCTTGACCAGCTGGGCGCCCATGTTCTCGAACTGGTCCTTGAGGTAGATCTCCCGGGCGATGGTCACCCCGTCGTTGGTGACCACAGGTGAGCCGGTGATCTTCTCCAGGATGACGTTGCGCCCCTTGGGCCCCAGCGTCGACTTCACCGCCTCGGCCAGCTTGTCCACGCCGGCTAGCAGCAGGTCGCGAGCATCCGTACCGAAGCGCAGTTCCTTAGCCATCAGGCCTCCTTCGACAGTGCGGTCTCGCGGTCAGGGGACGAGGATCGCGCGGCCACGGACCCGGCCCGCGTCCAGGTCGGCGAACGCGTCCACCGCGCCCTCCAGCGGGTAGGTCCGGGTGTGCAGGGTGACCTTGCCCGCCTGGGCCAGGTCCATCAGCTCGGCCAGGTCGTTGTAGGTGCCGACGATGTTGCCGATGATGTTCCGCTCGGTGGAGATGATGTCCAGCGTGGGGATGTGCAGCGTGCCGCCGTAGCCGATGACGAAGTACGAGCGGCCGGCCGGGTCATGTTCCAGCCGTCCATCTCGGCGCCCTGCTCGGCCACGAAGTCCAGCACGACCTCGGCGCCGGCCCCGCCGGTCAGCTGCTGCACCGCGGCCACCTGGCCGCCGTCGGCCACCACGGTGTGCCGCGCGCCGAGCTGCTCGGCCAGCTTGAGCGCGTCCGGGTTGCGGTCTACCACGATGATGGTGGTGGCGGTCAGCGCGGCCAGGCACTGGATGCCGATGTGGCCGAGCCCGCCCGCGCCGATCACCACGCAGGTGGTGCCCGGGTAGAGCAGCGGGATGGCCTTGCGCACCGCGTGGTAGGCGGTGATCCCGGCGTCGGCCAGCGCGGCCACGTCCTTGGGCTGGGTCAACGGGTCCAGCTTGACGCAGGCCCGGGCCGAGGTGAGCAGGTACTCGGCCATGCCGCCGTCCCGGGACAGGCCGGGGAACTCGCTGTTGACGCAGTGCATGTCGTCGCCCGCCCGGCAGGCCCGGCACAGCCCGCAGGTCGGCGTGGGGTGCAGGATGACGGTGTCGCCGACCGCGACGTTGGTCACCGCCGAGCCGACCTGGTGTACCCAGCCTGCGTTCTCGTGGCCGAGGATGTAGGGCAGCGGGGTGTGCATCCGCTCGTCCCACTGGCCCTCGATGATGTGCAGGTCGGTGCGGCAGACGCCGGCCCCGCCGATCTTGACGATGACATCCAGCGGGCCGCTGATCACCGGCTCGGGGACGTCGTCGATCTGCGGCTGGGCGTGAAACTCGTGCAACCGGACGGCCTTCACTGCTGTTCCTCCTCGCCATCTGGGTTTGGCAGCACCGCGGGAGAGTCATAGCGGTGCCGCAGCATGCCGCGGCAGATGCTGCCGTTCGCATCGAGGCTGACCCGGGTGATCCGGGCTCTGCGCAGGTGCAGCGGGACCGCGTCAGCTGGCACCGGGTCGCCGGTGGCCGGGTCGATGAGCAGCGCGGCGTCATTCCCGGCGGGCAGCCCGAGCTCGGCCCGGCGCTGCCGCAGCCGGTCCAGCGGCCGGGACGGCGGCAGCTCGCCGAGGGTCAGCGTGCGCAGCCGGGGCGGATCGGTGCCCGCGGCAAGAAGAGGCCGGCACACCTGATCTGTGCCGGCCATGACCGCCTTGCGCAAGAAGTCGGCGCGCAGCTGGTGTAGTTCGCCGACCGCCTCCCCGTCGAACGATTTGGCGAACCCCGCCTGCGCCGCCACCCCCCCGTTGATGGCGTCCGAGGCGAAGTGCCCGTCCAGGACCACCTCCGCGCGGCGCACCCCGGGCAGCGCGGTCACCGCGTCGTAGGCGTCGGCCACCATCAGGTAGGCGAAGTTGGGCGCGCAGAAATACGTCGGCAGCCTGAGCCGGACCTGGGCGTCCCCAGCCGCCGACACGGTGGCCGAGGCGACGAAGCCGAGCGCGGTGATCGGCTCGTCCAGCTCCGGGTCGCGCACCGTCTCCAGCGCGGGCCGCGCAGGTGCCCGCTGGAGAGCGGTGCCCGGCGGCCCGTGCTCGTGGCTGTGAGCGGTCATGCTCCCGAAGCCGCGTGCGCGTCGGCGGGCTGGCCGAGCACCTCCTGAGCGCCCGGGGTGCCGCCGTTCTTGAGCTGGCACTCCGGCGGCACCTCGATGCCGTACAGCTTGGCCGCGTTCAGCCCGAGGATCTTCTTCTTGCCGTCGGTGTTCAGCCGCGGGTAGTCGGACAGGTCAGGATCGTCCGGCATCTCCCAGTCAACGAACCCTTCGACCTGCCACTTCGGCTCCCAGATGCCGTAGTCGCTGCCGAACGTCATCTTGTCCTCGCCGACCCAGAACAGCAGTTCGCCGATGACCTTGGCGAAGAACTTCGGCCGGGCGTACATCAGCCCGCCGATGACCACGGACAGGCCCGCGTACACGTTGGGCTCCTGGGTGGCCATGAAGCAGAAGTCCTCGATCCGCGGCAGGCCGACGTGCTCGATGATGAAGTTCAGCTCCGGGAAGTCGGTCGCCGCGTGGTCCACGTCGGAGACGTCGAAGGCGTCCTTGTCCAGCGGCCAGATGGTCGGGCCCTTGTGCACGTGGACGTTCTTGATGCCGAGGTTCTGCGCGGCCTCCAGGAAGCGGTACGCCCCCGGGTCGCTCAGCTTGTAGCCGCGCGAGCCGTTGTTCCACTCGGCGGTGTACAGCTTGACGCCCTTGGAGCCGTAGGTGTCGACGTTGCTTCTTGCAGCGCCTCCAGGCCCGCGTCGCTGTCCCGGGGATCGAACCGGGTGTTGTAGATGAACTTGCCCGGGTGCCGCTTCCCCATTTCCGCGTTGCGCTGGGTGGTGTTGAAGCCCTCCTTGTACCACTCCTTCAGGTCGGTGGGCTGGAACACGGCCACGTCCACGTGGCCGTCCTCGAAGACGTCCTTCATCAGGTCGTCCTCGGAGTACTTCTGGAAATGCTCGATCGACCAGTGCGTCTCGGGCGGCCCGAGGCCCTGGTACGCGTGGAAGCACTCGATCCAGCCTTTGGCGTACTGCTCCGCACCCGGCACCCAGTTGTCCGGGAGCTGCGTTCCAGTAATGCATGTGGCTATCCACCACGAAATACTTCTCGCCATTCTTCTCGTACACTATGTCTCCTGAATGGACGGGTGCTGGAAAGGGGCCGGATCGAGTGCTTCCGGCGGGTGCTACTTCGACGCCACGAGGTCGAAGCCGATGTACTCGGCCGCGTCTTCCGGGTTCGCGAACATGATGGTCCGGTCGTCCTCATGGATCATCCGGCCGTAGTGGGTGGACATGTTCTCCTCGAACTCGGCCGCGTCGAAGAAGCCGGGCTCCTCGCCGAGCGCCTCGGACACCTCGTCGTAGATGACGTCCATCCGCCCAGCCGCGTCGACCCGGATCATGGACGGCAGGAGGTCACCGTCACGTTCGGCTTGGTGCCATGACCTGCGCGACCACGACGCCGACCTGATTGTTCATCAGCGTGAAGCCGCACATGTTGGACGCGGTGTTGTCGGACTTGAACGGGCTTTCCGCGGTCTTGAACGTGGTCACTGCGCCAGCTCCTTCGGGGCGTCCAGGCTGAGATCGTACAGGATTCCGCTGAACCGGTCCTTGGCCGGTCGAGCGAGTCCTCGAACCGCGGCGGCTTGGCCTCGGGCTGCGACCACAGCGGCTGCAGCCTCCGCATGGCGGTGATGGCGCTGCGGTATCCAGACGGACAGCCACTGCTGCATGATCCGCACGTTGTGGTCGGCGAATTCCCGGTCATTGGTCAGCAGCTCGAACATGGCGCCTGGTGTAGCGCAGGTCCCGCTCGGCGAAGTCGTATTCCTCCGCGCCGACCACGGTCGGCGTGACGAAGTCGCCGTTGCGCGGCGCGGCGTGCTGCACCAGGCTGCTCCGGAATGGCTCGCCGACCAGCGGCTCGAACACCACGTTGGCCGCGAAGATCGCCTCGCACCAGTCGTCGATCGCGGTCAGCTGCTCGGCCAGTCTCCCGGACGCCCTGCCAGGACTCGTCCTTGTTCCAGGTCTCGATGTGCGCGGTGCCGTCGAAGCCGTCGATCTCCTCGCTCAGCGTGAGGTTGTACAGCGCCAGGTCCTGGGCGGCCCGGATCCGGTGCATGCTGTTCACCGAGATCGCGTTGTTGTGCATGTTGGTCGGCGCCCGGCGGTTGGCGTTGGCGAACAGGTACAGGCCAGCCCGTGGTCCACGTGCATCCACGCGCCGACGTTCCGCTCGACGAACTTCACCCAGCTTGAGTTCCACTGGTCAAACGCCTTCGTTTGCCTGGCTGCGTCGATGTTCTGGTTGAGCTGGCGCACGACGTTGGCGTTGTACCGGTAGAGGGTGAGCTCCCACTCCTCGTTCGGGTCGCGGAATTCATGCCAGCCGAGCGCGGGCCAGTCATACCCCTTGCCACCGGAGCCCGGGTAGCGCTCCGGCTCGGGGCGGTCCGATCCCCAGGCTTTGAGGACCGTCCAGTCAAGCGGGTACCCACCCCGGCCGTCGGAGAAACCGTACAGCCAGCCCTGGCTGAGGTAGTGCCGCGGATCGGGCTGCACCTCGACGGTCACGTCCTCGTAGTGGGTCTGCTTGCGCTTGGCCGGCGTGTAGTAGTTGAACCGGCGTGAGTCCGAGTCCGGGAATACCTTGGCCCCGGCTTCCGCGTCGGTGTGGACTACCTTCGGGACACTGCGTTCTGCTGGCGCGGTTGTCATGAGGTCTCTCCTTATCGTGAGAGTTCAGGCAAGGGTCGCCACCAGGCGCGCTCGCTGGTGGCCGGGCTGGCATGTCCGCTGCTCCTCACTGCTCGCCGGGATCCCCGGTGGTCGTGAACTTGTCGAAGTAGATGCGCTTTTCCTCGACGCCCAGCTGCTCGAGCAACGGCACGGCCGCCTCCACCATGGGCGGCGGGCCGCAGACGTAGGCGTGCGCTCCGGTCAGGTCACTGGCGTGCCGCCTGACCACGTCGGTGATCATGCCGCGCTCGCCGTCCCAGTCCTGGTCGCCGTCCGCGTGGGACAGGGCCGGGATGTACCGGAAGCCCGGCAGGGTCTGCTCGAGCCGGTGCAATTCCGGCTCGAAGCAGAGGTCCTGCTGGGTCCGGGCGCCGTAGAAGAACGTGGCCTTGCGGGTGATGCCCCGTTCGGCCATCGAGCGCAGCAGGGACAAGATGGGCGCCATCCCCGCCCCGCCGCCGACAAACACCAGGTCGTTCTCGCCGTCACGCAGGGTGAAGACGCCGTACGGCCCGGTCAGGTCGAGCCGGTCCCCCTCGGCCAGCTTGTCGGCCAGGAACCGGGAGAACTTGCCGTCCGGGTAGACCTTGATGACGAACTCGAGCAGTCCGCCGTCCCGGCTGGTGATGTTGGCCATCGAGAAGGACCGGACCGCGTCCGTCCCGGGGATGGCGATGTCCATGTACTGCCCGGGGAAGAACTTGATCTCCCCCGGCTCGATCAGGCGGAGCACCAGGTGGCGCATGTCGTGGGTGACCTCGTCCTTGGACACCACTTCGGCGACGCCCGGGACGATCGGCAGCCCGGAGCGGATCATCTCCTCGTCGAAGTTGAGCAGCTCGATCGTCAGGTCCTCGTACGCGTGCGCCCGGCACAGCAGCGTGTAGCCTTCCTCCTTTTCATAGTCGGGCAGCGCGAAGGTGGAGTACTTGTCGAGCTCGATGTCCTCGCCGTCCAGCACGAACGACTTGCACGCGGAGCATTGCCCCTCCTTGCAGCCGTGCATGAGCATGATCCCCTGGTCGAACGCGGCGCGCAGGATCGTCTGCTGCTCAGTGACCTCGATCTCGATGCCGACCGGCTCGAACCGGACGACATGCCTTCCCTCCGCCATGCTCCCTCGCGATCCGCCTATTGGAGGGGAGGGGGCCGCAGCTCCCGCCTGCGGCCCACCTCCCAGTCTTGGTAGCCAGACGGCTCAGGCGTCCGTCGGTGCGGGACGGCCCGCGGGGCCCTGCCGGTTGTAGTCGGCCACGAACGCGGCGCGCTGGTCCGGCGTCATCTCGTTGAGGAGCACGTTCGGGCTCAGCACCTCAGGCATCCGGCGCAGGTGGTCCAGTGTCCACATCTTCTTCGGGTCCAGGTCCAGGTGCGGCTGGGCGACCAGCGTCTTCCCGTCGTCCCGGACGAAGCCCATGTCAGAGACCACGTCGGCCCAGTTCCAGCCGTGGTACAGGGTCTCCCATTCGCGCTTGCCGATGAGCTGGCCCATGTTCGGCGTGGACCGGCCCATGAACGTCGGCCGGAACGCTTCCACGTCCGTCCACCGGCAGGCCTCGTGGCAGTACGTGCGCACCTGGCCGTCGACCTCGTCGATGACCATGTCCTCGCGGACCAGGCAGGGCACCATGCAGGTCCAGCAGCGGTGCGGGTACACGTAGTCGACGCTCTCGGCCACGATCGGGTGGTGCCCGTTCGGCCGGGACAGCCGGTTGTAGTTCTCCCACCACTTGCCGTACTTCTCGTACCAGCCCGGGTACTTGTACTCGAACCACTCGAAGTCGGCGTCGGTCATCGGGTCGATCCGCCAGTAGTTGGCCAGCCAGCCGGTGGCGAAGAACTGGGCCACCTCGTGCACGTAGCCCTTGTTCCAGATCTGGTTCCACGACTCCTCGATGAGGTCGTGCGGGATGACCAGGCCATACTTCTCCAGCGGCACCAGGTAGCTGCGGTAGTAGTCGTCGTAGATCCACCGCCGCCACATCTCGGCGTAGGACTCGCGGTCCTTGCGCCGGTCCTTGGTGCCGTACTCGATGAACGTGCCGATCGCGGCGTCCACCACGCGGTGGTTGTTCCACCAGGCGTAGCGCAGGTCGCGCTCGAGCAGCTGGTGGTTCTCCTCGTCGGCCAGCGCCATCAGCAGCGTGGCGTACCCGTTGCTGATGTGCCGCGACTCGTCCGACTGCACCGAGTGGAACACGGTGGGCAGCAGGTAGTCGCCGTTGGCGGCGGCCTCGGCCGGCATGGCCACGAACAGCGTGTTGGTGAACGCGGTCTCGGCCACGATCGTCAGGTAGATGCTGGCCGCGGTGATCGCGTCGCCGGTGATGAACCCCTCGGCGAACTGCCGTCCGATGGTCCCGCAGTAGTCGTCGTGGAAGCCGCGGAGACTGCAGTTGAAGCCGGCTGGGTCGATGTAGTTCTGCATGTACAGCCGCTTGAGGTTCTGCTGGATCGTCGAGTGCCGGACCTCGTCGATCATCTGGATCGCCTGGCCGTTGTGCAGCTCGGGGTTGGGCACCGTGCGGAACAGCAGCGGCATGGCCCGGGCCGCGGAGATCTCCGGCAGCGGGATGATGGACAGGAACAGCTTCTGCCACTCCAGCCAGCGCTCTTGCACCTGGCGGAACATGTTGCCCCGGATGGCGCCGTCCTCGGCTCCGTAGACCCGGTGGTCCTTCTCTTCCTGCATCGGGAAGTAGGAGCGCAGGACCTGCTTCAGGGGATCCTTTTTCTGCGCCTTCCGGAACGAGTAGTCGGTCCCGTACTGCGATACCGGCTCGTGGTACATCGGTTCCCAGGACAGTTCCTGGATCTTCTGGTGGGCCTTGGCCACACTCTGGCGACTCATGGTCACCCCTTCCCCTACGAAAGTCCTTGTGCCGAATAACAACCTGTAAAAGTGGGGGCCGACTTCTCAACATGAGACGGCCGGTGGGTCAGCGCTCTTCGAAGAACGCGTCCCGCAGCTCAGCGAGGTGGTCCCGGACGCCGGTGGCCAGCTGCTGGTTGCCCTCGGCGGCCGGCTCGACCCCCAGTGCCCGCAGCAGATCGGCGGCGGGGCGGCCCGGGTCGCCGGACTCACCGAGGACCGGATGCAGCCCCTGCTCGGCCAGATGGTGGAACACCAGGTTGACCACGCTCCACGGATTGAACGTCTCGGTGGCGGGCACACCCGGTTGATCCATGAGGTAACTCCGGTTCCTGCATCGAGTCAGCGCAGCCGATCCGGCGTTGCTCTCATCAAAACTCCGCCGCCCTGGACCGCCCGGTCTCAACTTGAGACAGGCGCAGGTAACGTCGCGTTTATTTTGGGTACGTAGGTCCCTGACTGGGGAGGTTCGGAGGCGTCAACGTGCCCATTGGAGTGCACCTGGCCGCAGCCGACAGCGGGCGGCTGGCCACTACGCGTGAGCGGTTCCTGACCGCTGAACCGGTCCAGGAGGACGAGGTCCGGAGCCCTATCCTCGCGTCCTGGTGGCGTTCCCGGCAGTTCAAGGTGGCCGCCGACCGGGTTGAGCTGGCGTATGTCCGCGACCCCGACCTGGACACCCCGCTGACCCGCAACGCCATGCCGGTGCTGCGCAACCTGCGCGAGCACCTGGAGGGCCAGCCGATCAGCGTCATCCTGACCGACGCCGCGGGCGTGGTGCTGTCCAGGATGACCGCCGACCACGACCTGGAGCGGCACCTGGACGGCGTGCAGCTGGCCCCCGGGTTCAGCTATGCCGAGGAGTACGTCGGCACCAACGGGATCGGCACCGCGCTGGAGGGCGGCCAGCCGGCCCACGTGTTCGGGCACGAGCACTACGCGGAGGACCTGGAAGACCTGGCCTGCGCCGGGGTGCCGATCCACGACCCGATCTCCGGCAAAGCGGTCGGCGCGGTCGACCTGACCTGCTGGCGCAAGGACGCCGACCCGCTGCTGATCGCGCTGGCCAAGACCACCGCCGACCAGATCACCCAGGCCATGCTGGCCGACGCCAGCGCCCGCGAACTGCAGCTCATGCAGGAGTACCTGCGCGCCTGCCGCCGGACCAGCGGGATCGTGCTGGCGCTGAACCACGACGTGGTGATGATGAACGACCACGCCCGCCAGGTGCTCGACCCCGGGGACCAGAGCCTGCTGCTCAGCCAGGCGGCCGAGGCGCTGACCACCCGGCAGTCCTGCACCGTGTCCGTGCAGCTGCCCAGCGGGGTGCAGGCCCGGATGTACTGCCGGCCGGTGCGCGGCGACGACCGGATCGCGGGCGGCGTGGTGCACGTGAAGCTGACCGAGCCGGCCAGCCGCCCGGCCGCCGAGGCCGTGGCCAAGCCCGCCATGTCGCTGCCCGGCCTGGTCGGCAGCGGCGCGCTGTGGCTGCGCGGCTGCCGCCAGGTGGAGGCGGTCTACGAGTCCGGGGAGTGGCTGGCGCTGGAGGGCGAGCCCGGGGTGGGCAAGCTGGCCGTGGTGCGCGCGGTGCACCAGCGGCGCAACGCGGCCGAGCGGTTCTACGTGCTGGACGCGGCCGAGGCCACCGACACCGACTGGCTGCTGCGCGCCCGCCGTGAGCTGCTCGACGGCGAGGGCACCCTGATCATCAGGCATGTCAACCTGCTCACCGCGCGGCAGCAGCATGTGCTGGCCAGCGCGCTGCAGGAGGCCCGGACGGCCGGCCGGCAGCGCGACCTGTGGGTGGCGATCACGCTCAACCGCAGCCGGGCGCACGGCGACCTGAGCAAGCTGCTGCGGCACTTCCCGAGCACGGTGGAACTGCCCCCGCTCCGGCATCACATCGAGGACCTGCACGCGCTGGTGCCGTTCTTCGTGGCCAAGCTGGGCCAGCACGGCCGGCTGACCTGCTCGCCGGAGGCGATGCAGCTGCTGCTCCGGGCCAAGTGGCCGGGTAACACCGAGCAGCTCTGGCAGGCCATGCGCCGGGTGGTGCAGAAGCGGCGCACCGGCGCCATCCAGCCAGCCGACCTGCCGCCGGAGTGCTACACGGTGAGCAGGCGGCTGCTCTCCCCGCTGGAGTCGATGGAACGCGACGCGATCGTCCAGGGGCTGCTCGACTACCAGGGCAACAAGGTCAAGGCGGCCAAGTCGCTGGGCATGTCCCGGGCCACCATCTACCGGAAGATCCACGAGTACGGCATCGTCACCCCGGGCGGCTGATACACCCTGCTCGGCCGGGCCGGGTGGACCCGGATCACGCGACGGCCTTGCGGACCACGGTGGTGGCCCAGTACAGGACGACCGCGCACAACGGCACCAGCACGGCGAAGGCCTGCCAGACCACGGCGCCGGTGAGCGGGCCGGCCGCCAGCGCCCGGGCCGCCGCCACCGTGTAGTAGAGCGGGTTGAAGTGCGCGAGAACCCGCATCCAGGCCGGCCCGAGGGAGATCGGCAGCAGTACCCCGCCGAGCAGCAGCACCGGCAGGTTCAGCCCGTTGATGACTGCGGCGAAACCGCTGATGTCGCCGCTGAGCAGGGCGATCGCGATGGAGAACGCGGCTACGGCGGCCATCAGCAGGGCCAGCAGCAGGCTGAGCAGGAGCAGCCCGGGGACGTGCAGCGCGAAGCCGAGACCCCAGCCGACCGCCACCACCACCAGGTCGAAGACGAACATCAGCAGCATCGAGGCCAGGATCGGGCCGATCAGGATGGCGAACCGGCTGGCCGGGGTGACCCGGAACCGCTCGATGACCCCGGAGCGCAGCTCGAAGATGGTGCTGAACCCGGGGCCGGACCCGCTGGCGTAGGCCAGCAGGGCCAGGATGCCGGGCAGGAACAGGTCGAGCACGTTGCCTGACGGCAGTCCCGGCGCGCCGGCCAGGTGCCGGAGCAGCGGGGTGAACAGGGCCAGGTACAGGATCGGCGTGGAGAAGCCGACGACCAGCCAGACCGGGTTGCGCAGCAACTGGGTCAGGTAGCGCCGGAACAGCAGGCCGACGTCGGTCACCGGCTTCATGCCGCGGCCCTCGCGCCGGGGCCAGCCGGCTGGGCTGGCTGGCCGGCTGACCGGCGTCGCGCAGCGACCGGCCGGTCTGCCGCAGGAACACGTCGTCCAGGCTCGGCTCGGACAGCCCGAGCGAGCGCACCGCCAGGCCGGCGCCCTCGAGCAGCCGGAGCAGGCCAGGCAGCGCCGCCGCACCGTCACTGGCGTACAGCCGCACCGTGGCGTCCTCGACGCTGAGCTCCCGGACGGCCGGCTGGCCGCGCAGCGCGGCGGCCGCCTGCCCGGCCGCGGCGCTGTCCCGCAGCACCAGGACCACGGCATCCCCGGCCACCTGCTGCTTCAGCTCCCGCGGCGTGCCCTCGGCGACCACCGTGCCGTGATCAATGATCATGATGCGGTCGCACAGCACATCCGCCTCGTCGAGATAGTGCGTGGTCAGGAACACGGTGGTGCCCTGCTCGCGCAGTACCCGGACGTGCTGCCACAGGTTGGCCCGGTTCTGCGGGTCGAGGCCGGTGCTCGGCTCGTCCAGGAACAGCACCTCAGGCTGGTGCACGATGCCCAGCGCGACGTCCAGGCGGCGGCGCTGGCCGCCGGAGTAGCCGCGCACCCGGCGGTCGGCGAAGCCGGCCAGGTCGAGCAGGTCGAGCACACTGGCCACCCGGCTGGCCACCGCGGCCCGGCTGCCCCCGTAGAGCCGGCCCTGCAGCATCAGGTTCTCCCGCCCGGTGGCCAGCTCGTCCGCGCCGCCCAGCTGGCTCACGTAGCCGATGCGCCAGCGCACCTTGCCCGGCTGGCGCCGCACGTCCAGCCCGGCCACGGTGGCCTGGCCGCCGTCGATCGGCAGCAGCGTGGTCAGCATGCGCATGGTGGTGGTCTTGCCTGCGCCGTTCGGGCCGAGGAAGCCGACGATCTCGCCCCGGCCGACCTGCAGGCTGACCCCGCGCACCGCCTCGACGGCCCCGCCCTTGGCCGGGAACCGCTTGCGCAGCTCATCGGCGGTAATCACATACGTCATGAGCTCTCCTTTCTTGAGCCTCCGGGGCGCTTTACCCGCCGGCTTCCCTCGTCGCTTGTCGCTCGTTCTCGCTCCGCCCCGCCCACCTCCCCATTCCCCCTTCACTGTCCAGTCAGCGGCGCGCCGCTTCGGCTCGGATCACTATCATCCCCCTGTCAAGCTTTGTCAACCAGTTAGCTGACTAGCTGTGTCAGGCAGCCAGCTGATAGCCTGCGGTCATGATCGCGCGCCGGGCACCGGCCCGTGCCGAGCGGCAGCGGGACGCGGAACGGTCCCGGCAGGCCCTGCTCGAGGCGGCCCTGGACGAGTTCTCCGAGCGCGGTTACGCGGGCGCCCGGGTGGCCGACATCGCGCAGCGCGCCGGGGTGAACAAGCAGCTGATCAACTACTACTTCGGCTCTAAAGAAGGCCTGTACCTGGCCGTGCAGCAGGGCTGGCTGGACCGGGAGGAGGGGTTCGCCCCGCCCGACCTGGCACTGGCCGACCTGGTCGTGCGCTACCTGCAGGATGCGGTCCGCGACCCACGCGCGCTGCGGCTGCTGCTGTGGCGCGGGCTGGCCGACGACAGCGCGCCCGGCGGCCGCCGGAGCCGGCAGCCGGACCTGGACCGGGTCCGGGAGGGCAGGCGGCCGGCGAGGTGGCCGCCGACCTGGACCCGGCCGCGGTGCTGCTGGCCGGCATGGGCATGGTCGCCGCCCCGCTGGCCATGCCCCAGGTGGCCTGGGAACTATTCGGCATCGACCCGTCCAGCGAGGAGTTCCTCACCCGCTACGGCGAGCAGATCCGGCGCATCGTCGCGCATCTGGCCGGGGGCCGGCTAGCTGACGTTACTGGGCACCGGAAGATAGCGGCGGAGGAACTCCTCGGCCTGCTGCCAGGCCCGGGCGGCCGGCTCGGGCTGGTGGAACATCGGGGCCATCCGGTTGTGGAAGGCGTGCCCGGCATCCTCCTCTACATGCATCTCCACGTTCGGGTACCGGGCGGCCGCTTCCTCGACCGCGCGGACCTGGTCCCGCGGGATGTACGGGTCGCTGCCGCCGAAGTGGAACTGCACCGGGGCGCTGATCTGGCTGAGCAGATCGAGGCTGTCCGGCACGGCCGAGCCGTAGAACGAGATCAGCACGTCCACCGGCGCCTGGGCGGCGACCAGGTAGCCGATCGAGCCGCCGAGGCAGAATCCGATCACCCCGATGCCGCCGTCCAGCTCGGGCAGCGAAGCCAGCGCGCGCAGCGCGGTCAGGCAGTCCCGGACACCCTGCGCCGCGTCGAACCGCTGGCCCAGGGCCAGCGACTCCGCCAGCCCGGCCTGGTCGTGCGCGGCCTCATGGCGCGGCTTGACCCGCCAGAACAGGTCCGGCGCGGCCACCAGGTAGCCCAGGCCGGCCAGGTCACTGGCCACCGCCCGGATGTAGTCGCTGACGCCGTAGATCTCCTGGATGAGCAGCAGGCCAGGCCCGCTGCCCCGGTCCGGCACCCAGAGGGACAGGTCGAACGTCCCGCCGTCGGCCGGCACCTGCTCGACGCGCTGCTGCATGGCTTCTCCTCCACGGGGGTTTGGTGCTGAGCGGTCAGGTGCTGAGCACGGCCAGGCACACCGCTGGCAGGTTAGCGTCCGTGCCGTCCAGAGTCACCCCGGTCCGGGACGCGGCCAGCACCGCGGTGCCGGGCCGGCCCAGCGGCAGCCGCTGGGCATGCTCGCTCAGGTTGGCCACCACCCGCACCCGGCCGCGGTACAGCACCAGCCAGCGCTTGCTCTCGTCGTAGTCGGCCCGGACCTGGTCCAGCATCGGGTCGGTCAGCTCCGGCCAGGCCCGGCGCAGTTCGATCAGCTCGGTGTACCAGGCCAGCATGTCGCGGTGGGCGGCCTGGTCCAGCTCGGCCCAGTCCAGCTTGGACCGGTTGAACGTGGCCTCGTCCTGCGGGTCGGGCACGTCGGCTGGGCCCCAGCCGAACGCGGCGAACTCGGCCCGGCGGCCGGCCGCCACCGCGCGGGCCAGCTCCGGGTCGGTGTGGTCGGTGAAGTACTGCCACGGCGTGCCCGCCGCCCACTCCTCGCCCATGAACAGCATCGGGGTGAACGGCGCGGTCAGCACCAGCCCGGCACCGATCTTGATCAGGCCGGGGGCCAGCCGGGCGGAAATCCGGTCCCCGGTGGCCCGGTTGCCGACCTGGTCGTGATCCTGCAGGTAGCCCAGGAACCGGAAGGCCGGGATGCGCAGCAGGTCCACCGGGCGGCCGTGGCTGCGGCCGCGGAACTCCGACCAGGTGCCGTCGTGGAAGAACACCCGGGTCAGCGTCTTGACAAGGGCCCGGATCGAGCCGAAGTCGCGGTAGTAGCCCTGCCGCTCGCCGGTCACTGCGGCGTGCACCGCGTGGTGGAAGTCATCGCTCCACTGGCCGGTCAGCCCGTACCCGCCGGCCTCCCGCGAGCTGACCAGGCGGGGGTCGTTCAGGTCGGACTCGGCGATCAGCACCAGCTCCCGGTTCAGCCGGGTGCCCAGCGCCTGCACCTCGACGGCCAGCTGCTCCAGGAAGTGCAGCGCCCGGTGGTCCTCGAACGCGTGCACCGCGTCCAGCCGCAGCCCGTCCAGGTGATAGTCGCGCAGCCACATCAGCGCGTTGCCGATGAGGAACTGCCGCACCTCGTCCGAGCCGGGCTGGTCCAGGTTCACCGCCGGGCCCCACGGCGTCACGTGCGCGGTGGTGAAGTAGGGCCCGAACGCGCCCAGCTGGTTGCCGATGCCGACATGGTTGTAGACCACGTCGAGCAGTACCCCGAGGCGCCGCGCGTGACATGCGTCCACGAACCGCTTGAGCCCGTCCGGGCCGCCGTACGGCTCGTGCACCGCCCACAGGTGGATGCCGTCGTAGCCCCAGCCCCAGCGGCCCGGGAAGCTGGCCACCGGCATCAGCTCGACCATGTCCACGCCCAGGTCACGCAGGTGGTCGAGGTGGCCGATGGCGGCGTCGAACGTGCCGTCCGGGGTGAACGTGCCGACGTGCATCTCGTAGATCACCGCACCGCGCAGCGGGCCGCCCCGCCAGCCCTGGTCGGTCCAGCCGAACACAGTGTGGTCGTAGCTCCGGCTCAGCCCTTCGCTGCCGTACGGCTGCCGCGGCGACCGCGGGTCGGCCAGCGGCGGCCCGCCGTCCAGCCGGAACCCGTAGTCGGCGCCGCTGGCCGCACCCGGCACGCTGGCTTCCCGCCAGCCGGCGGCCGCGGCCGCGCGCATCGGCAGCACCTTCTCCGCGCCGTCTGCCAGGCCGGCCTGCCTGACCTCTACCTCGACCGCCCCGGCGGCCGGGGCCCACACCCGGAACACGCTCACGTCGGCACCTCAGGAAGCATCATCAGCCGCCGGCGCCGCCACGTCGAGATCCGGCCAGGGTGATCCGGCGGGGATCAGGAGTGCCACCGGATGGCGTTCGGTAATCGTGGACAGCAGCGGGCGCGGGCCGGCCTGCGTGGCACCGGTGAGCAGGTCCCGGTAGGTGCCGGCGGGCAGCGGCAGCACGGTGCCCGCCCAGCCGCCGCGGCGGCGCAGGCCGGCCTGCCGCCGGGTGACCACGGTGACCGCCTGGCCGCGGGCGAACGCGACGGCGTGCCCGGCCGCCGGGCCCTCGGCGGCCAGCGGCTGGTAGCCGGCCGCGAACCAGTCCGGGTGGGCGCGGCGCAGCTTCAGTGCGGTGGAAGTCACCAGCAGCTTCTCCCCGTCCAGGCCGGCCGCGGGGCGGCCCGCGCGCTGCGCCGCGAGCAGCTCCCGGCCGCGGGTGAAGTCGGCCGGCTGCCGGTTGTCCGGGTTAACCAGGGCCAGGCCGGCCAGCTCGCAGCCCTGGTACACGTCGGGCACCCCGGGCATGGTGAGCTGGATCAGCTTGCTGCCGAGTGAGTTGGCCCTCGCGTCCTCGCCCAGCGCGGCCACGAAGCCGGCCAGCTGGCTGGTCAGCTCGTCGTCGTCCAGCACCTGCTCGGCGAAGCTGAGCACCATCGCCTCGTAGTCGGCGTCCGGGTCCGTCCACGAGGTGCGTGTCTTGGCTTCGCGCATCGCCTTGACCAGGTACCCGGTCAGCCGCTCCCGGTCCAGCGGCCACGCGCCGGCCAGCGTCTGCCACATCAGGTACTCGGTGTCCGGGTCCGGGACCAGCCCGCTGGCCAGCGCGGCGGCCCGGTCGTGCCACCGGGTCACCTCGGCCAGCCAGGCCTGCGGGATCTCGGCCAGCACCGCGAGCCGGGCCCGGACATCCTCCTGGCGCTTGGTGTCGTGGGTGGACAGCGTGGTCAGCGTGCCGGGCCAGTGCCGGGCCAGGTGCGCGGCGAACGTGTGGAACTCGGCCGGGCGCCAGCCGAACCGGTCCGGGTCGCCGCCCACCTCGTTCAGCGCGGTCAGCCGGGACCAGCGGTAGAACGCGGTGTCCTCCACGCCCTTGGCCATCACCGGGCCGCACACCTGCTGGAACAGGGTCACGAACGGCGCGGGGCCGGAGAGCGCCAGCTCGGTAACCGCGGCCAGCAGCGGGTGCAGCCGCACGGCCAGGCGCCCCCGGGCGGCCGCGGCCGCCTGATCCAGGATCGCGGCTGACTCCGGCGGCACGGGCTCACCGGGGACCACGTAGGCCCGGTACACCGGCACGGCGGTGAGCAGCTCGGTGAGCACGGCCGTCAGGTCCCCGGCCGGGTGGCCGGCCAGGGCCGGCTGCCCGGCCTGGCTGACCAGCCGGGCCAGCCGGGCCACCTCGGCGGCCAGCGCCTGCTCGGCTTCGGCCCGCTTGGCCGCCTCGGCCACCCCGGCGAAGGCCGCCGGACCGCCGGTGAACTCGACGTAGCCGGTGGCCAGCGGCTGCGCCCCGGCCGGGTCGACGAACAGGCTGCCGACCGCGCCGAGACTGTCGTAGCCGGTGGTGCCGGCGCACGGCCAGTCGGCGGGCAGCCGCTCGTCGCCGGACAGGATCTTCTCGGTGCACACCCACAGCCCGCCGGTCCGCTCGGCCAGCCGGCGCAGGTAGCCGCGCGGGTCGGCCAGCCCGTCCGGGTGGTCCACCCGGAGCCCGTCGATCAGCCCGTCGGCGGCCAGGCCGAGGATCACCGCGTGGGTGGCCTCGAACACCGCGGGGTCTTCCACCCGGACCGCGATCAGCGAGCTGATGTCGAAGAACCGCCGCCAGTTCAGCTCGGTGGCGGCCAGCCGCCAGTCGGCCAGCCGGTAGTGCTGCGCGGCCAGCAGGTCAGCCAGTGGCAGCCCGGCCGTGCCCGGGCGGACCGGGAACACGTGCTCGAAGTAGCGCAGCACCGGCTCGGCGCCGCCCCGGATGGCCTGCTCGCCCACGGTCAGATCAGCCAGGCAGCCGGCCAGCGGGCCGCCCAGCACCGGCAGCAGCAGCCGGCCGTCCTGCGCGGCCCAGTCCACGTCGAACCAGGACGCGAACTCGGCGGGCGGCCCGTCCCGGAGCACCGACCAGAGCGGCCGGTTCAGCCACTCGGGCACCGGGATGGCCATGTGGTTGGGCACGATGTCCACGATCACGCCGAGCCCGGCGGTGCGGAAGATGCGTACCATGTCCCGGAACCCGGCCTCGCCGCCCAGGTCGGCCGATACCCGGGAGTGGTCCACCACGTCATAGCCGTGCCGGGAACCCGGGGCGGCCTGCAGGATCGGCGACAGGTAGACGTGGCTGACGCCCAGCGCGGCCAGGTAGTCGGCGCGCGCCGCGGCGTCCGCGAATCCGAAGCCGGGCTGGAGCTGCAGCCGGTAGCTGGACAGCGGCGCGCTGCGCCGGCCCGCCCGGCCGGGTCAGGCACGGGCGAGGACCTGCATGGAGCGGCTCGGCATCGGCACCGCGTCGCCCGGCTTGACCGCCGCCGCGTCCGGCACCGCGCTCACCGGCAGCGCGGTGTCCAGCACCTTGGCCCACTTCTCGCCGTACCGCTGCGGCGGGATGGTGAACGCCAGGTCCAGTTCGCTCGCGTTGAACAGGAGCAGGAACGACTCGTCCCGGGTCCGCTCGCCGCGCGGGTCGGGTTCGGTGATCGCGTCGCCGTTGAGGAACACGGTGAGCGATTTGGCGAAGCCCACCGCCCAGTCGTCGTCGGTCATCTCCTCGCCGGCCGGGGTGAACCAGGCGATGTCGCCGGGCTGGTCGTGCCCGCCGCGCCGGCCGCGGACCGCTTCCTGGCCGCGGAAGAACCGGCGGCGGCGGAACACCGGGTGGTCGGCGCGCAGCCGGATCAGCGTCCGGACGAAGTCGAGCAGGTCCTGGTCGCCGGCGTAGCCCGGGATGTCGGCGCCGTCGTCCGGCGGCCCGTGGTGGGAAGGCCAGTGCACCCAGGAGATCTCCGTGTCCTGGCAGTAGGCGTTGTTGTTGCCGTGCTGGGTGCGGCCCATCTCGTCGCCGGCCAGCAGCATCGGGATGCCCTGGGAGAGCAGCACGGTGCACAGGAAGTTGCGCTTCTGCCGGTCGCGCAGCGCGGCGACCGCCGGGTCGTCGGTGCGGCCTTCCGCACCGCAGTTCCAGGACCGGTTGTCGTCAGTGCCGTCCCGGCTGCCCTCGCCGTTGGCCTCGTTGTGCTTGTGGTTGTAGGAGACCAGGTCGGCCAGCGTGAAGCCGTCGTGCGCGGTGACGAAGTTGACCGAGGCCGCCGGCCGCCGGCCGTCGCTCAGGTACAGGTCGCTCGACCCGGTCAGCCGGGAGGCGAACTCGGGCAGCGTGGCGTGCTCGCCGCGCCAGAAGTCGCGCACCGTGTCCCGGTACTTGCCGTTCCACTCCGTCCACAGCGGCGGGAAGTTGCCCACCTGGTAGCCGCCCTCGCCGACGTCCCACGGCTCGGCGATGAGCTTGACCTGGGACACCACCGGGTCCTGCTGGACCATGTCGAAGAACGCGGACAGCCGGTCCACCTCGTGGAACTGCCGGGCCAGCGCGGCGGCCAGGTCGAACCGGAAGCCGTCCACGTGCATCTCGGTCACCCAGTAGCGCAGCGAGTCCATGATCATCTGGAGCACGTGCGGGTGCCGCATCAGCAGGCTGTTGCCGGTGCCCGTGGTGTCCATGTAGAACCGCTCGTCGTCGCTGACCAGGCGGTAGTAGGACCGGTTGTCGATGCCGCGGAAGGACAGCGTGGGGCCGAGATGGTTGCCTTCCGCGGTGTGGTTGTACACCACGTCCAGGATCACCTCGATGCCGGCCTGGTGCAGGGTGCGCACCATCGACTTGAACTCCTGCACCTGCTCGCCGCGGCCGCCGCTGGCGGCGTAGCTGTTGTGCGGCGCGAAGAACCCGATCGTGTTGTAGCCCCAGTAGTTGGCCAGGCCGCGTTCGGCCAGGATGGCGTCGCTGACGAACTGGTGCACCGGCATCAGCTCGATCGCGGTGACGCCCAGCCCGAGCAGGTGCTCGATGACCGCCGGATGGGCCAGGCCCTGGTAGCGTGCCGCGCTGCCCGGGCGGCACCGCCGGGTGCAGCTTGGTCAGCCCGCGCACGTGCGCCTCGTAGATCACCGTCTCGTGGTACGGGGTGCGCGGGTGCCGGTCGTTGTCCCAGCTGAAGAACGGGTTGATCACCACCGACCGGGGCACGTACGGCGCCGAGTCGGCGTCGTTGCGCCCGTCCGGCTGGCCGAACGGGTAGGCGAACACCGCCTGGTCCCAGCGCACGCTGCCCTCGATGGCCTTGGCGTACGGGTCGAGCAGCAGCTTGGCCGGGTTGCAGCGCTGGCCGGCCGCCGGGTCGTACCGGCCGTGCACCCGGTACCCGTAACGCTGGCCCGGGCCGATGCCGGGCAGGTAGCCGTGCCAGACGAAGCCGTCCACCTCGTGCAGCGGCACCCGGGTCTCGGCCCCGCCCTCGTCGAACAGGCACAGCTCGACCCGCTCGGCCACCTCGGAGAACAGGGCGAAATTGGTGCCCACCCCGTCATAGGTAGCGCCGAGCGGATAGCTGCCGCCCGGCCAGATCAACGCCTCCTGCGTCACCGGTCCCGTCCCTGGGTTATGTGTGCTGTCCGCCCCGCCCGTGCACTCCCCGGCCGCCCTGACCATAGCGCGGCTTGGTTACCGGGACGTGACGTGCCCCCGCGGCGCACGGTCAAACCGGTGCGGTCAGCGGGTGGCGGGAGTTCGGGACGAACAGGGCCGGGTGGGTCAGGTGTCCCGGATGATCTCCTTGATCAGCTTTGTCGTCCCGGCGGGCGTGAGCGCCTCCGCGCTCAGCCGGTTCATGATCTCCATGTAGTGGTCCACGTCGCTGCGCCGCTCCAGGTACAGGGCGCTGGTCAGCTGCTCGATGTAGACAACGTCGGGCAGGTCCGGCTCGCCGAACCGGAGCACGGTGAACGAGCCGCCCGCGGCCGCGTGGCCGCCCCGGCGGAACGGCACCACCTGGAGGGTGACCTGGTTCAGCCCGGCCACCTCGAGCAGCCGGTTCAGCTGCCCGCGCATCACGTCCCGGCCGCCGACCGGGCGGCGCAGCGCCGCCTCGTCCATCACCGACCAGACGCGTGGCGGCTGCGCGCTGCTGAGCAGGTCCTGGCGGGCCATCCGCAGGCTGACCCGGCGGTCGATCTCGGTCTCCGGTGCGGCCCGGTGGCCGAGCAGGGTGACCGCCCGGGCGTAGCCCTCGGTCTGGAACAGGCCGTGCACGAACTGCAGCTCGAACGTTCTGATCAGCGAGGCCGCGGCCTCCAGGCCCAGGTAGGTCTCGAACCAGTCCGGCAGGATGTCGCCAAACTGGGTCCACCAGCCCTGGTTGTTGGCCTGCCGGGCCAGGGACAGCAGCCCGGCCCGCATCTGCTCGTCGGTCACTCCGTACAGGGTGAGCAGGTCGGACACGTCACGGATCTTGCAGCCAACCCGGCCGTGCTCCAGGCGGCTGATCTTGGAGCGGGAGGCGCGAATCTCGTAACCGGCCTGATCCGGGGTGATCCCGGCGGCCTCGCGGAGACGGCGTAGCTGAGCCCCCAGCATCATCCGGACTACGGTGCCGCCGGCCCGGCTGCCAGCCAGTGCGCCGACCGGTTCGTCGTCGGCCGGATGAACGGCAGTCATCTCAGCTCCCGGCTCATACCAGCTCCCGACCCGATGGATTCACGGCCCGCACACCTAACCCCCCCGGCCGATGCCAGATGCAGTGCCCGAGAGCGAGTCAGGGCGCGCGATATCTGCCAGCAGCGCGGCCCGCCACTGGCGGGACACACAGAGCACGATATCACCGAGCCGGCACCGTGTCCCGGGTCACAATGGCGCGATTTTCGGGCCCGGGCTTTCGGTCTGCAGCCGGTCAAAGGTCGTCGAACTCGCCCTGCTTGATGGCTTCCAGGAACGCGGCCAGGGCTGGCCGCGGGTAGACCAGCGCCGGGCCGGACGGGTGCCGGGAGTTCCGCATCGCGACCGCGCCACCCGGCAGCTCAGCCATCTCCACACAGCTCCCGCTGGGGTTGCTGATGCTGCTCTTGCGCCAGCGCACGGCGAGCTCACCAGCCGGGATGCCGCTTCGAATCTGCAACTGTTCCTCCTGGGCCACCGGGTGAAACGGCTTACCGCCGGACATTTTCCGGCGGCCAGGGCGATCTCCTGCACGGAGCAGCCTAACAGATCAAATGCACGTGCACCTGAACGTGCAGTGGGCGTTGCAAACGGATCGTGCATAAGGCAGGATACGTGCAGCGAGGTAGCCCTCCCCCGGACGACGACAGGACCCCCCACAAGCCGATGAGCGCGCACCCATTGCGGCTGGCCAGCACGATGGGCCGTGACGTGCGCTGGGACTGGCTGGCGCCCGCCGTGCGGATGGCCGCCGCCCGGGTCGGCATCCCTCCGCGGGCGGCGGACCGGGCGGCGCTGGAGTGGACCTGCTTCCCGCGGGTGGCCACCCGCACGCCCCGGCCCAACGCCCAGTCGGTCGGCGTGGCCCGGGAATTCGGCCTGGCCACCCTGCGCCGCTGGGCGGTGGCCGACCGGACCGACGACATCGCGATCGTGCTGTCCGAACTGCTGACCAACGCGCTGCGGCACGGCGCCGACCATCCAGCGCCGCCCGGTCCGGGTGGCGCTGGTCCAGCCCGCCCGGTTCGTGCTGGTCGTGGTGGCCGACCCCGGGCGGCAGGTGCCGGTGCTCAGGGAGCCGGACTACCTGGCCGAGAGCGGCCGCGGGCTGCACGTCATCAACGCGCTGAGCGACGCCTGGGGCTGCACCACACCGACCGACGCGGGCAAGGCGGTCTGGGCCTTGTTCTCGGTGCGCTTCACCGAGCCGCGGCCGGTCCCGGGCTGGCTGCTATCGCGCCAGCCGGGGGCGGTGGGTGCGACGGAGGGTTTGTGAGCGCTCTCAAGCCCGGCCCGGCCCGGCCCTGACGCGCGCAGGCCGTAGTCGGGCACGCTGGCCGGGCGCAGGTAGCGGACCGGGCCGGGGCCGTCCGCCGCCCCGTCGATCCGGCCGGTGCCGGACAGGTACTCCAGGTGCGCGGCGGTTTCCGCCAGGGCCGCCCGGCGCATCATGCCGGTCACCGCGCCCCAGCCCCGGGACCAGGACAGCTCCTGGGTGATCTGCCAGACCGTGGCTGGCCCGATCCGGTCGGTGACGGCCAGCACCTCGGCGCACCGCCGGTCGTGATGGGCCAGCAGCATCCGGGCCCGGTCGGCCAGGCCATGGAACCGGTACTCATGCGCGGGCAGCGCCTCGGCGCTGTCATACCCGGCGGTGCGCTTGAGCGAGGCCAGGTAGGCGGCCAGTGGCGGCTCGGCCGCGTGCGGCTGCAGCCCGATGTTGGGGCTGATCCGGGGCAGCACATGATCCCCGGTCAGCAGCACGTCCTCGGTCTCCTCGTGCAGGCACAGGTGACCGGGGGTGTGCCCGGGCGTCCACACCGCGCGCAGCCGCCGGCCAGGCAGCGGGACCAGGTCGCCGTCGGCCAGCAGCCTGGTGGGCTCCACCATGGCCAGCACCCAGCGCACCCCTTCCGGGGTGATGGCCAGGTCGGCCGCGACGTCGGCGGGCACGCCGCAGGACCGCAGCCAGTCCCGGTCGGACGCCGGGCCGCGCGTCTCGTCCCAGATCCGGGCGGGCAGTGAGTCCCGCTCCACCGGGTGCATCGCGATCCAGGCGCCGGACGCGGCACGCAGCCGGCCGGACAGGCCATGGTGATCCGGGTGCACGTGCGTGACGACGATGCCGGTGAGGTCGGTCACCGCCGCGCCCACCTCGGCCAGCCCGGCCTGCAGCGCCTGCCAGGTCGGCTCGGTGTTCATCCCGGGATCGACCAGGACCAGCCCGCCGTCACCGGCGATCAGGTAGCTGAGCGTGTAGCGCAGCGGGCTGCCCGGGATCGGCACCGGGATCGACCACAGGTCCGGCCGGACCTGCTCGGTCAGCGGCATCGTCCGGGACCGCCAGGCGTCCCGCTGGGCCACCCCGGTCACCCGCATAACGGCAGCCTATACTGACGCCCAGCGTTCAGCAAAGGCGGTCTGCCACCTCGGCGGTGAGCCCGGCCGCGGCAGCGGCCGGCGCAGCCGGCGATCGGGGGGTCCGGGGGGTCGTCCCCCCGGGCTAGCACCGCGGCAGCGGCCGGCGCGAGCCGGCGATCGGGGGGTCCGGGGGGTCGTCCCCCCGGGCTAGCACCGCGGCAGCGGCGGCGCGAGCCGGCGATCGGGGGTCCGGGGGGTCGTCCCCCCGGGCTAGCACCGCGGCAGCGGCCGGCAGCCGGCGATCGGGGGGTCCGGGGGTCGTCCCCCCGGGCTAGCACAGCGGCAGCACCTGGCGCGGGATGGTCAGCTGGCCGCGGCGCCGCCACTCCCGCGGGTAGCCCAGCGAGACCTCCAGGAACGGCACCCCGTCATACCAGGTGGTCCGCGGGATGTGCAGGTGCCCGTAGACGACCGCGGCGGCCCGGTACCGCAGGTGCCAGCCCGCCGTCCTGGTGGTGCCGCACCACTGCGCGAACTCCGGGTAGCGCAGCACCCGGGTCGGCTCGCGGACCAGCGGGAAGTGGTTCACCAGCACGGTGGGCAGGCCGGGGTCCAGGGTGGCCAGGCGGCGCTCGGTGAGCTCGATCCGGGCCTGGCACCAGGCCTCCCGGGTCGGATGCGGATCCGGGTACAGGAACCGCTCGTCGGTGCACACCACCCCGGTGTCGTACGCGCGGGCCAGCGCTTCCTCCTTGGTCCGCGCCCCGTCCGGGCGGAACGAGTAGTCGTAGAGCAGGAACAGCGGCACGATGACGGCTGGGCCGCCCGGCCCGTCCCAGACGCAGAACGGATCCTCCGGGGTGAGCACGCCCAGCCCCCGGCACATCTCGACCAGGCGCTGGTACCGCTGCTCGCCGCGGAGCCGGACCGGGTCCCGGGCATGGGTCCACAGCTCGTGGTTGCCGGGCACCCAGATGACCCGCTCGAACCGCTGGCTGAGGGTGCCCAGCGCCCATTCGACGTCGGCCAGGAATTCGCCGGTGTCCCCGGCGATCAGCAGCCAGTCGGCCGCCGACGAAGGCCGCAGCCGCTGCACGATCTCCCGGTTCTGCGGATAGCCGACATGCAGGTCGCTGACCGCGAGCAGCCGCGCGGGGCGGCAGGCCATCAGCGCACGTCGGCCAGGTCCGAGGTCCACATGACGATCCGGGTCCGGTCGCCGCGGAACAGGTCGTGAGCGTACTCGACCGGGCGGCCGTCCCGGGTGTAGGCGATCCGCTCGACCAGCATGAGCGGGTCGCCCTCGTGCACCTGCCAGCGCCTCGGCCTCGCGGGCATCCGCGGTGACCGGCTCCAGGCTCTCCCGGGCCCGGTACGGGCGGAGCTGGTACTTCTCGTCGAGCAGGTCGTACAGCGACCCGTCCAGCCGGCACTGCAGCAGCCCGGGGCACAGCGCGCCGGGGAACACCGAGCGTTCCACCGCGATCGGCTGCCCGTTGCCCAGCCGGACCCGGCGGATCTCGGCCACCGGGTCACCGTCGGCCAGTTCCAGCGCGGCCGCCACAGCCGGGCCCGCACTGCGCGCCATCGCGGACAGCACCCGGGCGCCGGCCACCATGCCGTGCCGGCGCAGCTGCTCGGAGAACCCGGCCAGCGTGGTCCGGTCCTGTTCCAGCTTGCCCTCGGCCACGAACGTGCCACCGCTGCGGCCCACCGTGCGGACCACCAGGCCACGCCGGGCCAGGTTGGCCAGCGCGTGCCGCAGCGTCATCCGGCTGACCCCGAGCCAGCCGGCCAGCACGTGCTCGGTGGGCATCCGGTCGCCGGGCTGCAGCTGGCCGGCCGCGATCGCGTCGGCCAGCCACTCCTCGATCTGCCCGTGCCGGGTGCTGCCCGGCTCACGGACGATCACCGGCGGGGCCAGGCCCATCAGCCCGGGCAGCCCCGGCCGCGGGTGCGGCTGTCCGCCCATGTGTCAGTCTCGAGGGCAGCGCCGTCCCGGGCACCAGCGGCGCATCGTCGCCTTCCGGCGCGACCACCGGCGCGAACTCCTTGCGCCGCCCCACGGCCAGGTAGTAGATGACGCCGATCACGACGATGAACGCGAACACCGCCCACAGGATCGGGATGCCGTCCAGCCAGGACATGCCGAAGCTGAGCAGCCCGCCGGTCTGGTTCGGCTTGGGGTTGCTGGCCGCCCGCGGCCAGGCGAAGTTGATGATCATCGCGCCGCCGTAGAGCAGCGCCAGCACGTTGACCAGGATGCCCCAGCGGCCCAGCTTGAACGGCGCGCTGACCTTCGGCCAGCCGCGCGCCCGGGCCCGCATCACCACCAGGTTGCCCAGGAAGTAGCTGAAGTAGATCAGCCCGGTGGCCGCGATGGCGATGATGCCCGCACCGGAGTACTTGAGGAACGGGACCGCGGCCAGCAGCGCGATGATGATGCAGGCGAAGACCGGGGTGTGCAGCGTCGGCGACACCTTGCTCCAGGTCCTGGAGAACGGCAGCGTGTTGTCCCGGGACATGCCGAAGCACAGCCGGATGGTGGCGGCCAGGATGGACAGGCAGCAGACGAAGATGGCCGCCGACACCACCAGCAGGTAGATGGTGGCCAGCCAGGACGGGAAGTTGGCCTCGATGACGTTGGCCGGGTTCCAGCCCAGGCCGCCGTTCCCGGTGATCGCGGCGTGCAGGTTCGGGATGGCTATCAGCGTGCCGAGCAGGAACACGCCGCCAATGATGAACGCGCCGATGACCGCGTACAGCACCGCCTTGGGCGCGGCCCGGCGCGGGTCCCTGGTCTCCTCGGCCAGCGTGGACGCGGTGTCGAAGCCGTAGATGACGAACAGGCTCATGAACATCGCGGCCAGGAACGAGGCCGGCCCGACGTGCAGCCCGGCGCTGTTGGTCACCACCTTGATGCCCTGGTGGTTGTGGAAGATCAGCCAGCACCAGCGCGAACACGAACATGCCGAGGATCTCGAAGATGACCCCGGTGTTGTTGATCAGCGCGACCAGGCGCACCCCGTAGATGTTCAGCACGGTGATGACGGCCAGCGTGATCAGCGCCACCACCAGCTGGGTGTGCAGGCTGGCCGCGTTCAGGCCGTGCCAGCCCAGCCCGTTCAGCGCCGGGATCAGCGCGATCGGCAGCGTGGCCACCACCGCGGTGACGGTGAGGATGCCGGCGAACAGGTAGATCCAGCCGGTGAACCAGGAGTAGGTCCGGCTGGACAGGTACTTGGTCCACTGGAACACCGAGCCGGCCACCGGGTAGTGGCTGGACACCTCGGCGAAGTTCAGCGCGACCAGGAACTGGCCGAGCGCCACCACCGGCCAGGTCCAGATGAACACGCCACCGATGGTGGTCAGGCCCAGCGCGAACAGGGTGAAGATGCCGGTGGACGGAGAGATGTAGCTGAACGCGACGGCGAACGAGCTGAACAGCCCGAGCGAGCGTTTGAGTTCCTGTTTGTAGCCGAACCGGGCCAGGTCGGCGGCGTCCCGGTTGGTCGTGTTGGTCGGCGGGGATCTCGGTACTCATCGGCTGCCTCCCCTTGCGATGAGCCGCACAAGTTGAGGCGAATCGTAAAAGCCCGACCAACTTACTGTCTAGACCCTTTCCGGACGGGACAGTACCCTGCGACCGATGACAGATCTGGCCGAGCCGTCAACGCTGTTCGACCGGGTGCCCTGCCTGGCCGGGCACGCCCCGGACGATAACGCCGCTGCCGGGCGGTTTGACCAACCGTAATTACAAGGTGACCACCCCGGACGGCTGCTTCGTGGCCCGGGTGTGGACCCCCGGTGACCTGCTGGCCATCGACCGGGACCACGAGCACCACAACTCGGTGGCCGCCGCGGCCGCCGGGGTCGGCGCGCCGGTGCTGGCCTACCAGCCCGCCGAGTGCGTGCTGGTGCTCGGCTACCTGGACGGCCGGACGCTGCGCAACGCCGACGTGGCCGACCCGGCCATGCTGCCCCGGATCGCCCAGGCCTGCCGGCTGCTGCACGCCGGGCCGCGGTTCGCCGGCGAGTTCGACATGTTCGGCGTGCAGCGCCGCTACCTGGCCGTGGCGACGCGGCACGGCTTCCAGATCCCGGACGGCTACGCCGGCGCTGCAGCCCCAGGTGGACGCGGCCCGGCGGGCCCTGGCCGTGCGCGACGAGGGCACCGTGCCGTGCAACAACGACCTGCTGGCGGCCAACTTCATCGACGACGGCCAGCGCATCTGGCTGATCGACTACGAGTACTCCGGCAACAACGACCCGTGCTTCGAGCTGGGCAACATCGCCGCCGAATGCCAGCTGCCCCCGGACGGCCTGGCTGAGCTGGTCCGGCATTACTACGGGCGGGCGTTGCGTAACAAGATTGCCCGGGCCCGGATCCTCGGCCTGGTGGGCAAGTACGGCTGGACCCTGTGGGGGGCCATCCAGCAGGCCAGCAGCCCGATCGAGTTCGACTTCTGGGCCTGGGCCATGGAACGTTTCGAGTCCGCGGCCGCCGGGCTGACCAGCCCGGAGTTCACTCAGTTGCTGGACGACGTGGTGCGCGATGACTAGGCTGACCGGGTGGACGACCCCCGGAACCGCCCGATCGCCGCTTCGCGCCGAGGTGTCCGCTGGCGCGTCCACCGGACCGGGACGCTATCGCGTCATCATCATCGGCGGCGGGGTGATCGGCACCAGCGTGGCCTATCACCTGGCCGAACTGGGCTGCACCGATGTGCTGCTGGTGGAGCAGGGCCAGCTGTCCTGCGGCACCACCTGGCACGCGGCCGGGCTGGTCGGCCAGCTCCGCGCGTCGGAGAGCGGCACCCGGCTGGTGCAGTACTCGACTGAGCTGTACGCCCGGCTGGAGGCGGAGACCGGGCTGTCCGCCGGGTTCCGGCGCTGCGGCGGGCTGATCGTGGCCCGCACCGCGGACCGGCTCACCCAGCTCCGCCGGACCGCGGCCGCGGCCGACGCGTACGAGCTGGCGGCCGAGCTGCTCACGCCCGGCGCAGGCGGCCGGCAGCGGTACCCGCTGATGGACACCGCCGACCTGGCCGGCGCGCTGTGGCTGCCGGACGACGGCAAGGCCAACCCGACCGACCTGACCTACGCGCTGGCCCGCGGCGCGCGGGACCGCGGCGTGACCATCCGGCAGCGGAGCCGGGTCACCGGCCTCCTGACCGCAGACCGCGCGGTGACCGGGGTGCGCACCGCGGAGCACGGCGAGATCGAGGCGGAAATAATCATCAACTGCGCCGGGCAGTGGGCCAAGCAGGTCGGCGCCTGGTGCGGGGTGACCGTGCCGCTGCACTCCTGCGAGCACTTCTACGTGGTCACCGAGCAGATCGACGGGGTGCACCGGGACCTGCCGGTGCTGCGCGACCCGGACGGCTAGACCTACTTCAAGGAGGAGGTCGGCGGGCTGGTCGTCGGCGGCTTCGAGCCGGACGCCAAGCCGTGGCGCTCCCCCGAGGACATCCCGCAGCCGTTCGAGTTCCAGCTGCTGGCCGAGGACTGGGAGCACTTCGCGCCGCTGATGGAGCAGGCCCAGCGGCGCATCCCGGCGCTGCGCGAGGCGGGCATCAAGAAGTTCTACAACGGCCCGGAGAGCTTCACCCCGGACAACCAGTTCATCCTGGGTGAGGCGCCCGGGCTGCGGAACTTCTGGGTGGCCGCCGGGTTCAACTCGGTCGGCATCGCGTCCGCGGGCGGGGCGGGCCGCGCGCTGGCCCGGTGGATCCTGGCCGGCGACCCGGGCCTGGACCTGACCGCGGTGGACATCCGCCGGTTCGCCCCGTTCCACGGCAACACCCGGTGGCTGCGCGACCGGGTCGGCGAGATCCTCGGCCTGCACTACGCGGTGCCCTGGCCGAACCGGGAGCCGGTCTCCGGGCGGCCGTTGCGGGTCTCCCCGGTGCATCACCTGGTGGCCGCGGCGGGCGCCGTGTTCGGCAGCAAGATGGGCTGGGAGCGGCCCAACGTGTTCGTCCCGCCGGGCGCCGAACCGGTGCTCGAGTACAGCTGGGACGCGCCGAACTGGCTGCCCTGGTCCGCGGCCGAGCAGCGTGCGGCCCGCCGCGACGTGGCCCTGTTCGACGAGACCTCGTTCTCCAAGTACCTGCTCACCGGGCCGGGCAGCGAGCAGGCGCTGCAATGGCTGTGCACCGCGGACGTGGCCGTGCCGCCCGGCCGGGTGGTGTACACCGGGATGCTCAACGCGGCCTGCCGCTACGAGTCGGACCTGACCGTGACCCGGCTGTCCCCCGACGAGTTCCTGCTGGTCAGCAGCTCCGCGACCACCGAGCGGGATAAAGACCATATTGCTAAACGCCTGCCCGTTGGCACCGCCGCCCGGCTCGTCGATGTGACCTCGGCCTATGCCGTGTTCGGCGTGATGGGGCCGCGCTCGCGGGAGCTGCTGGCCGCGCTGTCCCGGGCCGACTTCAGCGACGCGGGCTTCCCGTTCGGCACCAGCCGCATGGTGGACCTGGGTTACTTCACGGTCCGGGCGACCCGGATCACCTACGTCGGCGAGCTGGGCTGGGAGCTGTACGTGCCGGCTGACTGCGCGGCCGGCGTGTTCGCCGCGCTGACCGCGGCCGGTGCGGAGTTCGGCCTGGTCAACGCCGGCTACTACACGATCGAGTCGATGCGGCTGGAGAAGGGCTACCGGGCCTACGGCCGCGAGCTGACCCCGGAGTACAACCCGGTCGAGGCGGGCCTGCTGTTCGCCTGCAAGCTGGCCACGCCAGGTACCGTTCCTGGGCCGGGAGGCGGTGGAGAAGGCCCGCGTCGAGGGGCCGCGGCGGCGGCTGGTGTCGGTGCTGGTGGACCCGGCCAGCGCCGGCCGGCGCTGGCCGGCCGGGGCTGGCGGCGAGCGGCGCCGGCCGATGCTGTGGGGCGGTGAGTTGCTGCTCCGGGACGGGGTGCCGGCCGGCCAGCTGACCTCGGCCGCCTGGGGCGAGGCGCTGGGCAGCCCGGTCGGTCTCGGCTACCTGCGCGACCCGGCGGGCGGCGTGGTCAGCCGGGACTTCCTCGGCGCGGGCCGCTACCAGGTGAACGTGGGCGGCGAGCTGCACCCGGCCACGGTCACCCTGCGCCCCCCGTTCGACCCGGACAACACCCGCGTCCGCTAGCCCGCTGACTCCACGGCCCCGAGCCGATCAGCCCGTGTTGATCGTTGAAGTAGGTGTTACTGCCAGCAACACGCACTCCAACATCAACAACCGGTCCCGCCCGCGCAGCGGCCAAGAACACCGTCCATGCGCTGGCGTTAAGTGTGCTGGGTGGGGTTTCCGGCGGGCCCCAGGGCAGCCGGCAGCGGGCATGATGACGGGACGCGACGGAACGGGGGCAGGCGGTGGACGCTGGTGCCGGGATGCGGGACTGGCCGGTGCTGCGTGGGGTGCTGCCGGTCCACCGGGCCACGCTGACCGGCGACCTGCTGGCCGGGCTCACCCTGGCCGCGCTGGGCATCCCCGAGGTGCTCGGCTACGCCCGGATCGCCGGGATGCCGGTGGTGACCGGCCTGTACACGCTGCTGCTGCCGATGGCCGCGTTCGCCGTGCTGGGCGCCTCCCGGCACCTGGTGGTGGCGGCCGACTCGGCCACCGCGGCGCTGCTGGCCGCGGCGCTGGTCCGGCTGGCCGCCCCGCAGTCCGCTACATATGTAGGACTGGCCGGGCTGGCCGCGCTGCTCACCGGCGGGCTGCTGCTGCTGGCCCGGCTGGCCCGGCTCGGCTTCCTGGCCAACTTCCTGTCCCGCACCGTGCTGCTCGGCTTCCTCACCGGGGTGGGCATCCAGGTGGCCATCGGTCAGCTGCCGGACATGCTCGGGGTGTCCGCGCCCAGCCCGCACACGGTGATCAAGCTGGGCGAGACGGTGGCCGCGCTGCCCCGCGCCCACCCGGCCACGGTGGCGGTGTCGCTCGGCGTGATCGCGGTGGTGCTGGCCGCCCGGATGATCGCCAAGCGGATCCCCGGCGCGCTGCTCGCGGCGGCCGGGGCGATCATCGTGAGCTGGGCGGCCGACCTGGCCGGGCATGGGGTGGCCGTGCTCGGCCCGGTGCCCCGCGGGCTGCCCGGGTTCAGCGCTGCCCACGCTGCGGCTGCACGACGCGGTCGCGCTGCTCGGCACGGCGGCGTCGATCGGCATCGTCATCCTGGCCCAGAGCGCGGCCACCGCGCGCGCCTACGCGGCCAAGCACGGCGAGCCGTTCAGCACCGACACCGACCTGACCGGGCTGGGCGTGGCCAACGTGGCGGCCGCGTTCACCGGCACGTTCGTGGTCAACGGCAGCCCGACCAAGACGCAGATCGTGGACGACGCGGGCGGCCGCAGCCAGGTCGCCTCGCTGGCCACCGGCGCGATCGTCGGTGGTCGTGCTGCTCGTCGCGACCGGGCCGCTGCGCTACCTGCCCGACGCGGCGCTGGCCGCGGTGGTCTTCCTGATCGGCGCCCAGCTGGTGGACATGCGCGGGATGCACCGCCTGCGGATCGCCCGCCGTCACGAGTTCGCCGTCGCGCTCATCACCGCGGCCGCCGTGGTCGGGCTGAACGTGCAGTACGGCATCGGGGTGGCCATCGCCGCGTCGATCATCGATCATCTGCGGCACAGCTACCGGCCGCGCAGTCACCTGCTGGTCAAGTCGGCTGCCGGGCACTGGACGGCCGCCCCGGTCGAGCCCGGCGGGCGGACCGAGCCGGGACTGGTCGTGTACCGGTTCGGCACCAGCCTGTACTTCGCCAACGCTAGCCAGTTCGGCGAGGACCTGCTCACGCTGACCAGGCACGGCGGCCCGCTGCGCTGGCTGGTGCTGGACGGCGCGGCCATCGGGGACGTGGACTACACCGCGTCCGCCGTGCTCAGCCAGAGTCATCCGGGAGCTGCACCAGGCGCATATCAAGGTCATCATGACCAGCCTGGTGGACCCGGTGCGGGAGCAGCTGCGGCACTACGGGATCAGCGGCGAGCAACGGGCCGGACGGGTTCTACGACACCCCGGGCGAGGCGCTGGCCGCGTTCCACGCCGCGCCGGGGTGATCCGCGGCGCCGCCGGTGATCCGGCCGGTCGCGCAGCCGAACTCGATCCGCGAGCCGCCCGGGCCGGGGGCCGAGCCGGACAGCGTGACCGTGTCGCCGTCGGCCAGGTAGCCGTGCGGCTGGCCGTCGCGCAGCAGCAGCGGCTCCCGGCCGCCCGCGGTCAGCTCGAGCAGCGAGCCCATCTCCTCGCGGCGGAACCCGGACACCGTGCCGGAGCCGTACAGGTCGCCGGTGCGCAGCGCGGCGCCGTTCACCGTCAGGTGCGCGAGCTGCTGGGCCGCGGTCCAGTACATGGTGGCGAACCGCGGCCGGGACACCAGCTGGCCGTTGATCCCGCACGGTCAGCTCGATGTCCAGCCCCCACGGCTGGCTGGCCCGCAGGTAGCCGAGCGGCGGCGGGTCCTGGGCCGGCGGCACCACCCGGGCCTGCTCCAGCGCGGCCAGCGGGATGACCCACGGCGAGATCGTGGTGGCGAACGACTTGGCCAGGAACGGGCCGTGCGGCCGGGACTCGAACGCCTGGATGTCCCGCGCGCTCCAGTCGATCAGCAGCACCACGCCGAACACGTGATCGGCGAACTCGTCGATCGGTACCGGCTGGCCCAGCGCGGAGCCGACCCCGACCACGAAGCCGACCTCGGCCTCGAAGTCCAGCTTGCGGGTGGCGTCCAGGTCGGGCCGGGCGTGGCCGGGAGCGATCTGGCCCCGCGGCCGGATCACGGGCGTGCCGCTGACCAGCACGGTGCCGGCCCGCCCGTGGTAGCCGACCGGCATCTCCCGCCAGTTCCGGGCCAGGCCGGGGTCGTCCGGGCGGAGGATCCGGCCCGCGTTGGTGGCGTGCTCCAGCGAGGAGTAGAAGTCGGCGAAGTCGGCCACCGCGAACGGCAGGTGCAGGGTGGCCTCGGCGATCGGCACGGTGCCGGTGAGCTGGCCGCCGCGGATGAATCCGAGCAGCCGTTCCCGGGTCCGCTGCCAGGCCCGCGGGCCGCGGGCCAGGAAACTGTTCAGCGATGGCTCGGCGAAGATCTTGTCACCGAACGCCCGTTCCAGGTCGATGATGTGCGTGCCGAGCCCGGCCCCGACGCGGGGACGGTCCGCGCCGCGGGAGAACACGCAGTACGGCAGGGCGTGCTCGGTGAAGGTCGTTAAGGTCAAGGAATGTCCAGTGAGATCGCGAATGTGAAGCGGTCGCCACGGTAGTGGATCCGGGCTATGTCCACCGGGGTGGAACCAGCGGCATAGGTCACATTTTCCGATCGCAACACCGGACTGAGCACATCCACCCGCAGCAGGGCGGCCAGCTCGGCGGGCGCGGTGCACGCGGACACCTCGTTGTCGATCCTGGTCAGCGGCAGCCCCAGCGCGTCCCGGAGGATCTTGGTGACCGGCGCCGCGGCCAGGTCCGCGTCGCTGATCCGCGCGGCGTGCTCGGGGCGCAGGTAGTTCTCCGCGTAGCTGACCGGCTCACCGCCGTCCAGCCGGAGCCGCCGGATCAGCACCGCCTGCCCGGTGATGCCGAGCCGGGCCGCCGGGGCCGCGGTGGCCGGCACCTGGTCCCGGCCGAGCACCCGCACCTCGTCGCCGGACTGCTGGGCCATCACGGCGTCGGCCGAGCCGAGCACCCGCAGCGCCCGGGAGCGCAGTGCGGCCGGGTTGACGAACGTGCCGCGGCGCCGGTGCCGGGTGATCAGCCCGTCGGCGGCCAGCGAGCCGAGCGCCTGGCGCACCGTGGTCAGGCTGACCCCGTAGTGCCGGGCGAACTCCACTTCGGTGGGCAGCCGGGTGGCGCCGTCCTGGCCCAGGCCCAGGATGGCGGTGCGCAGGCTCTGCGCCAGCTGGTACCACAGCGGCAGGCTGCCGGAGAACCGGGGCGGCGTCATGGCCAGCAGGGTCTGCCCCGCGGCCGGGGCGGGCCGGGCTGGCGGGCGCGGCCGTCACTGGCCGGCGCCGAACAGCCGGGGCAGGCCGGCCCACACCGCGTCGTAATCGGCCTGCCGGTGCCCGGATCGCATCGCCTGCCGGGTCGGAATGATCATCCACCGGCTCTCGAACATGACGGCCAGCGTGCCGGTGACCTTCTGCGGAACCAGGTCGGCCGCGCTGGCCTGGGTGAACGTCTCGACGTCCGGCCCGTGCGAGGTGAACGTGTTGTGCAGGCTGGCCCCGCCGGGCAGGAAGCCCTCGGCCTTGGCGTCGTACGCGCCGTGTACCAGGCCCATGAACTCGGACATGACGTTGCGGTGGAACCACGGCGGCCGGAACGTGTCCTCGCCGACCAGCCAGCGCGGCGGGAAGATCACGAAGTCCACGTTGGCCAGGCCGGGTAGCTCGCTCGGCGAGGTGAGCACGGTGTAGATGGACGGGTCCGGGTGGTCGAAGCTGACCGTGCCGATGACCATGAAGTTGGCCGTGTCGTACTTCACCGGCGTGTAGTTGCCGTGCCAGCCGACCACGTCGAGCGGCGAGTGGTCGTAGTCGGCGGCCCACAGGTTACCGCCGAACTTCTGCACCACCTGCACCGTCCTGGCCTGGTCGGCGCCGCGGTCCTCGAAGGCGGCGGTGGGGGCCAGGAAGTCCCGCTCGCTGGCCAGCCCGTTGGCGCCGATCGGGCCGCGCTCCGGCAGGGTGAACGGCACGCCGTAGTTCTCGCACAGGTAGCCGCGGGCCGGGCCGTCCAGCAGCTCGACCCGGAACCGGATGCCGCGCGGGATCACCGCGATCTCCCCCGGCGCCAGCCGCAGCGGGCCGAGCTCGGTGTGCAGCGCCAGCGTGCCGAGTTGCGGCACGAACAGCAGTTCCCCGTCGGCGTCCACGAAGTAGCGGTCGGTCATGGACGCGGTGACCGCGTACAGATGGACGGCCATCCCGCTGCGGGTCCGCGGGATCCCCGTTGCCGGCCATCGTGTACAGGCCCTCGATGAAGTCGGCCAGGCCGTCGGGCAGCGGCAGCGGGTCCCAGCGCAGCCGGTTCGGGTCCGGCTCGATCTCGTCGAACGGCCCGCCGCGCAGCGCCCCGTTGCCGATCCGGCTGAACCGCGGGTGCGCGGCGGACGGCATCATCCGGTACACCCAGGTGCGCCGGTTGGCCGCCCGGGGCTGGGTGAACGCGGCGCCGCTGAGCTGCTCGGCGTACAGGCCCAGCGGGGCGCGCTGTGGGCGAGTTCCGGCCCGCGGGCAGCGCGCCGGGCACCGCCTCGCTGGCGAACTCGTTCCCGAAGCCGGGCTGGTACCGGTAGCCGTCAGCGGCCGCGGTGTCTGCGGGCACGGTATCTGCGGGCACGGCGTCTGCGGGCATGACCCCTCCCAGCGTTCCTGCGATTCCTCTGCTCAATACGAGCATTCTCAGCGTGCGATAACTGTACCGAGCGGGCTCATCCGGGCACCGGTTATGCGCTGAGCCTGGGCAGCAGGCTGTGCCCGGCCGCCGCCATCTCCTCGGCCCGGCTCGCGTGCAGCGGCCCGGACAGCAGGTAACCCTGCCCGTACCGGCAGCCCATCGACACCAGCAGGTCGCGCTGCACCTCGCTCTCGATCCCCTCGGCCACCACCGTCAGCCGGAGCGTCCCGGCGATCCGGACGATCACTTCCACCAGAGCCCGCCGCCGCCGGTCGACCGCGATCCCGTCCACGAACGACTTGTCCACCTTGAGCATGCTGATCGGCAGCTCACGCAGGTAGCTGAGGGATGAATAGCCGGTGCCGAAGTCGTCGATGGCCAGCCGCACCCCCATCCGGCGCAGCTCGGCCAGGTCGGCCCGGATCCGCCGGTCCGGCCGGAGCAGCACGCTCTCGGTCAGCTCGAGCAGCAGCATCTCGGCCGGCAGCCCGGTGCTGGCCAGGATGCGCTGCACACCGGGCACGAATTCCGGGTCGCGCAGCTGGCGGGCGGACACGTTCACGCTGATGTACCGGGGCGGCTGGTGCGGGGCCCGCTGCTCGCGGCGCACCGTGTCGGCCGCGGCCCGTTCCAGCACCCACAGGCCGAGCCGGATGATGTGCCCGGTCTCCTCGGCCACCGCGATGAACTGCTCCGGCGGGATCATCCCCCACTGCGGGTGCGGCCACCGGGCCAGCGCCTCGAACCCGGCCACGTCACCGCTGGTCAGCTCCACGATGGGCTGGTAGACCACGGTGAAGCCGGACTCCGCTATCGCGGTGTCCAGCGCGGCCTGCAGCTCGCGGCGCCGCCGGATGCCCGCGCTGAGCACCGGCTGGTAGCGCCGCCACTGCCGCTTGCCCGCCGCCTTGGCCGCGTACAACGCCAGGTCGGCCTGCCGGACCAGGTCGCCGGTGCTGTTCGTGTCGGCCGACACGGCCACGCCCACCGTAACGGTGGCCATGGCCGAGCCGGCGCCCAGCGCGAACGGCTCGTCGAACGCGGCCACGATGGCCGCGGCCAGCGTGTCCACCGCGTCGACGTGGCGCGCGGCTTCCGGCAGCAGCAGCGCGAACTCGTCGCCGCCCAGCCGGGCCAGCCAGCCCGGTGCCGCCGGCCAGCGCGGCCAGCCGCTGGCCCGCGGCCACCAGCAGCTCGTCGCCGGCCGCGTGACCCATCGTGTCGTTGATCACCTTGAAGTCGTCCAGGTCGGCGAACAGCACGGCGACCACCGCCCCGGTCCGCCGCGCCCGGGCCAGCGCGCGCACCACCCGGTCCTGGAACAGCACCCGGTTGGGCAGCCCGGTCAGCGCGTCGTGGAACGCCCGGTACTGGAGCTCCCGCTCGAGCTGGCGCTGCTCGGTCACGTCGCGCAGGGTGAGCACCAGGCCGCCGACGGTCGGCTCCTGGCGCAGGTCGCTGCACCGGACCTCGACTTCCAGGTAGCGGCCGTCCCGGCCGGTGATCCGCCAGTCCTCGTCGATGCCCGGGCGGGCCCGCATGTCGGCCAGCGCGCGGGAGATCTCGGCCCGCTCGCCGGGCGGGACCAGATCGGCCAGCTGCGCGCCTTCCACCGGGCACGTCACCGAACAGGTTCCGGGCGGACGGCGTCGCGTACCGGATGCTGCCGTCGTCGTCCACGATCAGGATCACATCCGAGGTGTCGTGGACCAGGGTGCGGAAGTACGCCTCGCGGTTGCGCTGGATGACCTCCCCGCTGAGCATGATCCGCTCGACGGCCAGCGCCGCCTGGTGGGCCAGCAGCTCCAGCGTCCCGGCCAGCGCGGTGAGGTCGTGCCGGGTGCCGAACGTGGCCAGCACGCCGAACAGCGGCTGGCCAGAGGGCCGGCCGGTGAGCGTGAGCGGGGCCAGCAGCACGTGGTCGGCGGCCGCGGCGGCGCCAGCCTGCGGGCCGCCGAAGCCGGCCGCCAGGCGCAGCTCGGGACCCCGGCCGGCCAGCGCGGCCAGCCAGGCGCCGGCCACCGGCTGGGGCAGTCCGGGCGGCCCGGGCGGCTGCCACGGCGGGGCACTGATCAGCCGCAGCGTGCCGTTGTCCCGCACCGCCAGCTGCACCGCCTGCGGCCGGGGCGGGGCGATGAGCGAGGTCACCGCGGCCCGCACCACGCTGGCCACCTGTTCCTCGGTGGCCGCCGAGGCGAGCGACGCACCGGCCGAGCGGAGCACCTGGGTCCGGTCCAGCGCCACCCGGAGCGACCCGGTCGCGTCGGCCAGCCGGGAGATCACCAGCAGGTACAGCACGGCCGAGCAGATGGCGATCACAGCCACGTCCGGCAGATGCCGGTCCACCGCCTCGGCCAGCAGCACCGCCGGGGCGATCAGCGAGGCCAGCAGGAGCAGGGCCAGCCGGACCGGGCCGCTGCGCACCGGCGGCCGCCGGGCCGGCCGGGTCAGCCGGGTCATGCTGGGCGACAGCGCCGCCGCTCCCCAGGCCGCGTAGAGCACGGCCCAGCCCGCGCTGACCGCGAGCAAGCGGCCCGCCGAGCCGTGCACCTCGAGCAGGCGGCTGTACCCGAAGTCGGCGGCCAGCAGCGCGACGCCGCCCAGCGCGAGCAGCCGGACCGGCCGGATCCGCCAGCCACCCGGGGCGAGCAGGCCGGCCAGCAGGGCCAGCACGAGCAGGTCGCCCAGCGGGTAGCCGAGCGCGACCGCCCGGCCCAGCCCGGACAGGCCGGCCGCCCGGATGCCGGGGAGCACCAGGTACAGCCAGGCCGCCGTACGGCGGCCCCGGCGGTCACGGTCAGCGTGTCGACCAGGCTGCGCCGGTCCCGCCCGGCCGCCCGGGCCCGGATGAACAGGACCAGCCCGGCCAGGTAGAGCGGGTAGCTGGCCAGGTAACAGACGTCGGCCGGGGACGGGAACCGCGGCGGCTGCCCGGCCGGCCCGGCGCTGGCCAGGTCGAGCACCTGGCCGGCCAGCAGGCACAGGCTGCCCGCCGCCAGCAGCAGCCAGGGCGCCCGGCGGGCCGGCCGGTTGATCAGCACGCCGGCCACGATGGCGGCCACCCCGGTCAGCCCGAGCAGGGTCCAGGCCGCGGCCCGCAGCGCGGGCAGCAGGTAGTACACCGCCACGAGCAGCAGCAGGCAGGCGGCGTAGCCCGCCGCCACATCCCGTCGTCGCCGCCACTGCACCGCTACCCCCTGGCGTGCCGCCCTGGCATGCCCGCGAGGGCGCAGCCACAACTGCCACAGCCGACGCGCTTGGCTCTGCATTATCAGAGTATTAAACAGAGAGTAACAGTGTTGCTTCAGATCGTGTTCAGCTGACGATCAGGAGGATCAGCGGGACCGGCCCGGGCGCTCCCCGGGCGGCCCGCCAGCCAGGCCAGCCCGGCGCAGCGCATCGGCCATGGCACCGCCGGCCGGTGCCTGATCCCGCCCCGCGCGGTCCCGGCGCGGCCGGTCCGCATCCCGGCGCGGCCGGTCCCGGTCCTTGCCCGGCTGGTCACGGCTCCTTGCCCGGCTGGTCACGGTCCTTGCCCGGCTGGTCACGGTCCTTGCCCGGCTGGTCACGGCGCGGCCGGTCTCCGTCCCGGCGCGGCCGGTCCCGCCCGGGCTGGTCGCCGCGAGCCTGGTCCCGGCTGGGCGCGCCGGCCGCCCTGGCCGGCGGGCTCGTCGTCCAGCCGCATGCTGAGCGCGATGCGCTGACGCGGGATGTCCACGCTGAGCACCCGGACCCGGACCACGTCACCGGGCTTGGCCACCTGCCGTGGGTCGGACACGAAGTCCCGCGACATCGCCGACACGTGCACCAGGCCGTCCTGGTGCACGCCCACGTCCACGAAAGCGCCGAACGCGGCCACGTTGGTCACCACGCCCTCCAGCACCATGCCGGGGGCCAGGTCCTGCAGCGTCTCCACGCCCTCGGCGAACGTCGCGGTGGTGAACGCCGGGCGCGGGTCGCGGCCAGGTTTCTCCAGCTCGCGGAGGATGTCGCTGACCGTGGGCAGGCCGAACCGGTCGTCGGTGAAGTCGGCCGGCCGCAGCCCGCGCAGCACCGCGGTGTTGCCGATCAGCCCGGGCATGCCGGTGCCCGCCGCGGCCAGGATGCGCCGGACCACCGGATACGCCTCCGGGTGCACGCTGGAAGTGTCCAGCGGGTCGTCACCGCCGGGGATGCGCAGGAAGCCCGCGCACTGCTCGAACGCCTTCGGCCCGAGCCGGGGCACCTCGCGCAGCGCCTGCCGGCTGCGGAACGGCCCGGCCTCGTCCCGGCGCGCCACCACCGCGGTGGCCAGCCCCTCGCTGATCCCGGACACCCGGGCCAGCAGCGGCACCGACGCCGTGTTCACGTCCACCCCGACCGCGTTCACGCAGTCCTCGACCACCGCGTCCAGCGAGCGGGACAGCTTCGTCTCGGCCACGTCGTGCTGGTACTGGCCCACCCCGATCGACTTCGGGTCGATCTTGACCAGCTCGGCCAGCGGGTCCTGCAGCCGCCGGGCGATGGACACCGCGCCGCGCAGCGACACGTCCATCCCGGGCAGTTCCCGGGACGCGTAGGCGGACGCCGAGTACACCGACGCGCCCGCCTCGGACACCATGACCTTGGTCAGCTTCAGCTCGGGATGCGCCTTGATCAGGTCGGCGGCCAGCCGGTCGGTCTCCCGCGAGGCGGTGCCGTTGCCGATCGCGATGAGCTCCACCTGGTGCGCCACGGCCAGCCGGGCCAGCGCGGCGATGGACTGGTCCCACTGCCGTCTCGGCTCATGCGGGTAGATCGTCCCGGTAGCCACCGGCTTGCCGGTGCCGTCCAGCACGGCCACCTTCACCCCGGTACGGAACCCGGGATCCAGCCCCATCGTGGGCCGGGTGCCGGCCGGCGCGGCCAGCAGCAGGTCGCGCACGTTGGCCGCGAACACCGGCCACCGCCTCGTCCTCGGCCCGCTGCCACAGCCGCATCCGCAGGTCCACGCTCAGGTGCACGGCGATCCGGGTGCGCCAGGCCCAGCGCACCGTCTCGGCCAGCCAGCGGTCTCCCGGCCGGCCGTGGTCGGCGATGCCGGCCCGGCCGGCGATCCGCGTCTCGTACTCGCCTGGCGCGCCATCGTCCCCCGGGTCCATGGTGAGCTCCAGGACCTGTTCCTTCTCGCCGCGCATCATGGCCAGGATCCGGTGCGAGGGCAGCGCGGTGAACGGCTCGTCGAACTCGAAGTAGTCGGCGAACTTGGCGCCGGCCTGCTCGCCGCCGTCGCGCACCCGGGAGACCAGCCGGCCGCGCGACCACATCAGCTCGCGCAGCTCGCCGATCAGGTCGGCGTCCTCGGCGAACCGCTCGGCCAGGATGGCCCGCGCCCCATCCAGCGCGGCGGCCGCGTCCGGCACCCCGCGCTCCGGGTCCACGTACCCGCCCGCGCTGTCCCGTGGCTGCTGCTCCGGGCTGGCCAGCAGCCGGTCGGCCAGCGGCTCCAGCCCGGCCTCCCGGGCGATCTGCGCCTTGGTCCGGCGTTTCGGCTTGAACGGCAGGTAGATGTCCTCCAGCCGGGCCTTGGACATCCGCCGCCATGATGCGCTCGGTGAGCTGGTCGTCCAGCTTGCCCTGGGCGCGGATCGACTCCAGGATGGCCGCCCGCCGCTCCTCCAGCTCACGCAGGTAGCGCAGCCGCTCCTCCAGGGTGCGCAGCTGGGCGTCGTCCAGCCCGCCGGTCGCCTCCTTGCGGTAGCGCGCGATGAACGGCACCGTGGCGCCGCCGTCGAGCAGCTCGACCGCCGCCGCCACCTGGCCTTCCCGCACGGCGAGTTCGCCGGCGATCCGGCGCTGAACGGGGACTCCGGCGGCCGGCGCGGCGGCGGCCTGGGTGGGGGTGGTCACGATCGGGTACTGCCTTCCGGGTGGGCTGCTGGCACGCGGGGCGGGTGGTCCCGGGCCTGTCCCGGCCCCGCCCGCGACCATATGGTAGGTCCGAGGCGCTCGTTACCAAGGGAGATAGCGATGGCACGGTCCCCGCAGGAGGTATTCGCCCACCACGTCGAGGCGCTCGGCGCCGGCGACCTCGACGAGATCGTCGCTGACTACGCCGACGGCGCCGTGTTCATCTCGCCGTCCGGCGTGCTGCGCGGCAAGGACGGCGTCCGGTCAGCGTTCACCCAGCTGCTGGCGGACCTGCCCAACGCGGACTGGGACCTGAAGACGCAGATCTACGAGGGCGACGTGCTGTTCCTGGAGTGGGCGGCCGACGCCGGGGCCACCCGGGCCGATGACGGCATCGACACGTTCGTGTTCCGCGACGGCCTGATCCAGGTGCAGACCATCCGCTACACCCTGCAGCAGGTCCGGTGAGCCCGGCCCCGGTTTAGCCACCGGGGCCCGGGGCAGTTCAGCGGGCACTATGCGACCTGCTCCGCTGGCCGGCTCAGCCGTGACCAAGCCCGAGTCGGGCAGCGAAACCCTGCGTACCGTCCTGGTGGCCGGGGTGGCCAACATCGTGGTCATGGTGGCCAAGCTGGTGGCCGGCGTGCTCACCGGGTCGAGCGCGATGCTGGCTGAGGCCGCGCACTCGTTCGCCGACACGCTGAACCAGGCCTTCCTGTTCACTTCGGTGCACCAGGGCCGGCGCCCGCCCGATCCCGACCACCCGTTCGGTTACGGCCAGGAACGCTACTTCTGGTCGCTGCTGGCCGCGTTCGGCATCTTCGTCGCCGGGGCCGGGTTCTCGGTGTTCGAGGGCATCCTGTCGCTGCACAGCCAGACGCACAACTTCGTCATCGCCTACGTGGTGCTGGCCGTGTGCGCGGTGGCCGAGGGCACCTCGTTCATCCGGGCCACCCGGCAGCTGCGCGGCGAGGCCCGGCGCGACCACACCGAGCTGCTCGACCACGTCAAGACCAGCCCGGACACCACGGTCAAGGCCGCGCTGTTCGAGGACACCGCGGCCGTCATCGGCCTGGCCCTGGCCGCCGCCGGGCTGCTGCTCGAGCAGCTGACCGGGTCGCCGGTCTTCGACGGCGCCGCGTCCATCGCGATCGGCGTACTGCTCATCGTGGTGGCCGTCCGGCTCGGCCTGGACAGCCGCGAGCTGCTCATCGGCCGGGCCGCCGACCCGAAGCTGCAGCAGATCATCCGCGACGAGATCGAGCACACCCCCGGGGTGGACCGGCTGCTCGGCCTGCAGACCATGCACGTGGGCCCGGACAGCATCATCGTCGCGGCCCGGGTGGATCTGGCCAATGACGCCCGCGGTGACCAGGTGGAGAACCTGGCCGAGGACATCGACCGGCGGCTGGCCGAGCGGCTGCCGGTCACCCCGTACGTGTTCGTGGACCCGACGCCCGGCGCGGGCGGCACGGCCGGTCCAGCGGATCCAGCGGGCCAGGCTTAGCCGGATTCGGCTGCGCGCGGCTGACAGCGGGTGAGCTACACCACCGTTTAATTCGCGGCCGGCGGGTAGCGCCATGGTGTCGCGGCAAGTGTCGGGCACAGCGGCGACGCACCGACCCGCCGGAGACTTTGATGAGCCTGCCAGCCAGCCAGCAGCGTGCCCTGGATGCGATCGACAGTCATCTGCGCGGCGCCGATATCCGGCTGGCCAGCATGTTCAGTGTGTTCACCGAGCTCACCCGGCTGGAGAAGATGCCGCTGGCCGAGACGTTCCAGCCGGTCCGCTGGTGGACCCGCGAGGGTCGCCGGCCGCCGCGGCGGCGCGGCTGCACGCTGCCCGGCTGCCGCCCCGGCCACCGGGGACTGGGCTGGTGTTGCCCGGCCAGACCCGGCGGCCAGCGGCCGGCGGGTGGGCACGATCGTGCTGGTGCCACTGCTGCTGGCGGCCACGCTGAGCCTGCTGCTGCTCAGCGTGCTGACCACCCGGCCGGCCGGCTCGGGCCGCTGCGCCCACACCGCGTCGTTCATCGCGCCGGTCCGGCTGGCCAGCACCGGTGACTGCGTGCCCGGTGGTCAGCCGCACACCGGCCCGGCCGGCGGTTAGCCGTGGGCAGCGACACCAGCCTGACCGAGCAGGCTGGCCACCCGGACCCCGACCGCCAGCCGGACCAGATGCAGCAGGCGGTGGATCAGGCGGCGGCCATGGCCGAGGAGACCGGCGGGCTGGGCCGCCTCGGCCGGCCGATGAACCGGCGCTCGCCGTTCTTCATCGGCATGGCCGCGGCGGCCGGCGTGGCCGTCACCTACGGGCTGGTCGAGCTGATCATCCGGGCCCGGTCCGTGCTGGTGCTGATCGGCCTGGCCCTGTTCATCGCGGCCGGCCTCGATCCGGCGGTCGGCTGGCTGACCCGGCGCCGGCTGCCCCGCTGGTCCGCGGTCGTGCTGATCCTGCTGGCCGTGGCCGGGATCGTGGCCGGCTTCGTGGCCGCCGCCATCCCGCCGCTCACCGCCCAGGTCACCGCGCTGGTGCACGAACTGCCGCACTACATGACCACGCTGCAGGACCACAACTCGGAGCTGGGCAAGCTGAACGCCCGCTATCACGTCGAGCAGCGGCTGGCCAAACTGCTGTCCAGCCGGGGCACCGCGCTGGTCGGCGGCGTGCTCGGCGCCGGTGAGCTGGTGCTCAGCGCGGCCAGCTCGATGCTGGTGGTGATCGTGCTGGTGGTCTACTTCCTGGCCGCCATGCCGCACATCAAGCTGTTCTTCTACCGGCTCGCGCCCGCCTCCCGGCGGGCCCGGGTCATCCTGATCGGCGACGAGATCTTCGTCAAGGTCGGCGGCTACATGCTGGGGAACTTTCTCACCTCGCTGATCGCCGGCCTGGGCACCTGGGCCTGGCTGGAGATCTTCGGCATCCCCTACCCGCTGCTGCTCGGCCTGCTGGTCGCCCTGCTGGACCTGATCCCGGTGATCGGGTCGACCATCGGCGGGGCGATCGTCTCGCTGGTCGCGCTGACCGTGTCGCTGCCGGTCGCGCTGGCCACCCTGGCCTTCTACATCGGCTACCGGCTGGCCGAGGACTACCTGATCGTGCCGCGGATCATGGGCCGGACGGTCGAGGTGCCCGCCGTGGTGACCGTGGTCGCGGTGCTGCTCGGTGGCGCACTGATGGGGCTGATCGGCGCGCTGGTGGCCATCCCGGCGGCCGCCGCGCTCCGGCTGCTGCTGCGTGAGGTGACGTTCCGGCGACTGGACGCGAGCTGAACGGCGCGGACGCGGCCCGGCCCTCGCTGTGGGACCGGGTGCGGCGGCGGCCGGTGCGCAAGGTGGTGCTGCTGCTCATCCTCGCCCTGGTCGTCGAGTACCTGGTCATCCCGGAACTGGTCGGCGCGAGCAAGGACCTGTACCTGCTGGGCCGGATCGGCGTGCTGTGGACGATAGCGGGCGTGGCGCTCGAAGCCGCCTCGCTGTTCTGCTACGCGCTGCTGACCCGGGCCCTGCTGCCCGCCGAGGGCCGCCCCGCCATCGGCCGGCTGTTCGGCATCGACCTGTCCGCCGCCGCGGTCGCGCACGTCATCCCGGCCGGGACCATCGGCAGCGCGGGCGTCGGCTACCAGCTGTTCACCTCGGAGGGCCTGGACGGCACCGACGTCGGCATCATGATGGCCACCAAGGGCATGGGCTCCACCGTCGTGCTGAACGTGCTGCTCTGGGTGGCCCTGGTGATCTCCATCCCGGTGTCCGGGTTCCGCCCGCTGTACGGGACAGTGGCCATCGTCGGCGCCGTGCTGCTGGCCGGGTTCGCCGCGGTGGTCATCGGGTTCACCCGGGGCGGGGCCCGGGCCGCGCGCATCCTGCGGGCCGTCGGGGACAGGATCCCCCGGGTCGGCGGCGAGCGGCTGGAAAAGATCGTGCTGCAGGCCAGCGACTCACTGCGCCAGCTCGCGTCCGACCGGCGGGTCCTGGTCAGCGCGCTGACCTGGGCCTCGCTCAACTGGCTGCTCGACGCGGCGTCGCTGTGGTGTTTCATCGCCGCGTTCGGCAGCTTCGCCAACCCGGTGGGACTGTTCGCCGCGTACGGCATCGCGAACGTGCTGGGCGCCATCCCGGTCAGCCCGGCCGGCCTGGGCGTCATCGATTCGGTGACACCGGTGCTGCTGGTCAGCTTCGGGCTGACCAGGAGCGTGGCCACGCTGGGCGTGCTCGGCTGGCGGCTGGTCAACTTCTGGCTGCCCATCCCGGCCGGCGCCGCCGCCTATGTGTGCGCTCAAGGCGCCGCGCGGGTCCGGCCTGCGTGCGGTGCGGCGCACCCTGGCCGAGCTGGCCGGCCGCCGCTGACCCGCGCGGGCCGCCGCTGGCCGGATAGGATGCGGCGGTGGGCGAGCACGGTACGCCGGGCGAGCCGGGCCGCGGCAGCGACCTGGTCCTTGACGACGGGACGCTGCGGATCACCTGGCGCCGCGGCCAGCCGCCCATCATGGCCCTGGCTGGTGAGGTGGATGAATCCAGCTATCCGGGGCTGGTCGCCGCGCTGACCGGGGCCGCGGCGCGCTATGACGAGATTCACCTGGACCTGGCCGGCCTGGGCTACTGCGATCTGGCCGGGCTGCGCGCCATCGTGCGGCTGGCCAGCCCGGACGCCGACGGTGGCGTCGCGGTCAAGCGAGTGGTACTGCACCAGGTGCCGGACTCGCTGCGTACCGTGCTGCACATCGTGGGCTGGGACTCGACCGCCCAGCTGACCCTGGCCGCCGACTGAGCCGGCCGGCTACCGGCTCGGGCAGCCGGACCACCGAAACGAAGAACTCGTCGATCTGCCGGACGGCTGAGATGAACTGGGTGACGTCCACCGGCTTGGTCACGTACGCGTTCGCGTGCAGCCGGTAGCTGCGCAGGATGTCTTCCTCGGACGAGGACGTGGTCAGGATCACCACTGGCACGTGGGCCAGATCCGGGTCCGACTTGATCCGCTCCAGGATCTGCCGGCCGTCGTACTTGGGCAGGTTGAGGTCGAGCAGCACCAGGTCGACCCGCGGCGCCCGGGCGTGCGAGCCACGCCGGTACAGGAAGTCCAGTGCCTCCTCGCCGTCATGCGCGACGTGCAGCCGGTTGCCAATCTTGTTGTCCTCGAACGCCTCCCGGGTCATCAGCTCGTCGCCGGGGTCATCCTCGACGAGCAGGACCTCGATCGGCTTCAGATCGGACATCATCATGCGGTATCTCCCACTCGCCTTCGGGGCGCTTGGAGGCGCCGCCTTCCCTCGTCGCTCGTACCTCCCCGCCCACCTCCCCATTCCCCCTTCACTGTCCAGTCGGCACCGCGCCCCTTCGGCTCGCTCACGCGGTGATCCCTTCGGGGGCTTCGCTGCCGGTACTGGTCCCGCTATCCGGGACCGCGTCCGCCGCGGGCAGCGTGAAGCAGATCCGGGTGCCGTCAGAGTACGTGGTGTCCAGGTGCATCTCACCACCGTGCTGCTCCACGATCCGCTTGCACAGCGCGAGGCCGATCCCGGTGCCCGGGTAGACGCCGCGGCCGTGCAGCCGCTGGAAGATGACGAAGACCTTCTCGGCGAACTCCGGCGGGATGCCGATGCCGTTGTCGGTCACCGCGAAGTGCCAGCTGCCGCCCGGCTGCGCCGCCGCGGTGATCTGCACCACCGGCGCCCGGTCCGGGGCCCGGAACTTGATCGCGTTGCCGATCAGGTTCTGCCACAGCATGGCCAGCAGGGTCGGGTCCCCGAGCACCTCGGGCAGCCGCTCTGGGCGCTCGATCACCGCGTCGGCATCCTCGATGGCCACCGACAGCGCGCCCAGCGCGGTGTCCAGCGGCTGGTCGAGCGGCAGCGATTCGCGCAGCTCACTGGACCGGCCGACGCGGGAGAACGTGAGCAGGTCGTTGATCAGCACCTGCATCCGTTTGGCGCCATCCACCGCGAACGCGATGTACTGCAGGCCGCGCTCGTCCAGCTGGTCGCCGTACCGTTTCTCCAGCAGCTGGCAGAACGAGGCCACCTTGCGCAGCGGCTCCTGCAGATCGTGCGAGGCGACGTAGGCGAACTGCTCCAGCTCTGCGTTGGACCGGCGCAGCTCGGCCGCCTGCGCGTCCAGGTCGGCGGCCTGCCGGGCGGTCACCTCGGCGGCGGACCGGCTGGCATCCAGCGCGCTGACCAGCGCGCTGCGCATCCCTTCCACCGCCACCGCCAGAGACCACAGGTCGGCCGGGCCGGCGGGCTCGATGCGGTGGCTGTAGTCACCGTCCGCCACCAGCCGGGCGGCTGCGTTCAGCCGCCGCAGCGGCCGGACCACGGCGCGCTGCAGCGCCACCGCCAGCGCGGCCGACACCAGCAGGAAGACGGCCAGGATCGCGGCGTAGGCCCAGTCCTGCAAGGTGCGGTCCCGGGCCACACTGGCCGAAGCGGCCGCCGAGGCCTGGGCCAGATGGCCGTTCTGCGCCGCGAACAGCGCCCGCAGATGGTCGAACGACTGCTTGCTGGCGTTGACCTGCGCCAGGTCGTGGCCGTTCAGCGGGCCATGCGAGGCCAGGCTGATCAGCGGCAGCGCGTAGCTGTGCCGCCAGGCGTTGGCCGCCCGTTCCAGCCGGGCCAGGTCGCCGGCCATCGGCTGCTGGCCGCCGATCAGGGTGCGGATCCGCGCCGCGGCGCTGGTCTCGATGGCCCGGCCGCTGGTGTACGGGGCGAGGAAACGGACGTCGCCGGTGATCGCGTAGCCGCGGACCCCGGTCTCCTGATCGACCAGGGCGCCCTGCAGCCGGTAGGCCTGAGCCTGGGCCGGCTCGATCGAGCCGGCCAGGTTGCTCACCGCCGCCCGGTTGCCGGCCAGCAGGGCCAGCACCACCAGCGCGGCCGCCGCCACCAGCAGGCCGAGCACCAGCAGGGCCAGCCGGAACCAGCCCTCCGCGGTCAGCTCGCGCACCGGCCCCGGTCCGCCGTGGCCGGCGGGCTCACCACGGCGCCTTCCAGCGCAGGTGGACGATGGCCACGTCGTCGGCCAGGCCGCCGTACGGGCCAGCCACCGCCTCGGTCCGCTCCAGCAGCGTGTCCACGAACGCCGCCGGGGGCAGTGCGGCCAGATCAGCGGCCAGGTCGACCAGGCCGTTCTCGCCCAGCCGCGCACTGCCCGGCCCGGTCCGGCCTTCGAACAGCCCGTCGGTGAACAGCACCAGGCCAGCCCCGGGCGGCAGGGTCAGCTCGGTCTCGGCCCACTCCGGGCTGGGCACCAGGCCGACTGCGGGCCCGGCCGCCCCCTCGACCAGCTCGACGCCGGCGTGGCTGCGCAGCAGCACGCCCGGATGCCCGGCCCGGAGCAGCCGCACGTGCTGATGGTCGGCGCTGAAGGCGAGGTGGGTCAGCGTGGCGAAGACGTATTCGTCCTCCCGCTCGGCCATCAGCAGCTGCTCCAGCAGCCGGATCATGGCCAGCGGCGTGGCCCCGGCCAGGACCAGGGAACGCCAGGCCACCCGAAGGCAGACACCAAGCGCTGCCTCGGCCACCCCGTGCCCGCAGACATCGCCGATCACCGCGTGCACGGTGCCGTCGGACGTCTCCACCACGTCGTAGAAATCACCGCCGAGCAGCGCGTGCGCCCGGCCCGGGCGGTACCGGGTGACCACCTCGAGCTCGCCGGTGCGGATCAGCGGGGTGGGCAGCAGGGCCCGCTCCAGCCGCGCGTTCTCCTCCGCGCGCAGCGCGCTGACCTGCAAGGCCGCAGACGCCTGCTCGACCTGCTTGCGCTGCGCGGCGTACCGGATGGCGCGGCCGAACACATCTGGCGGGGCCTGCCCCTTGATCAGATAGTCCTGGGCACCGGCCGCGACCGCGGCCAGCCCGGCGCTCTCCTCGGCCAGCCCGGTGAGCACCACCACCGGAGCGCTCGGCGCGGCGGCCAGCAGCTGGGTGACCGCATCGATGCCCTGCACATCGGGCAGGTGCAGATCCAGCAGGACACAGCCAGGCGCCGGGGCCCGGGCGGCCACGTCCTTGGCCTCGGCCAGCGACCGCACCCAGGTCAGCGAGGCCTGCACGCCGCTGTCCGCGAGCAGTTCCTCGACCAGCAGCGCATCACCCGCGTCATCCTCGACGAGCAGCACGGTGTCCGGCTCGCCGAGCCATTCCGGGTTGTCCCGGTCGTCGCCGCTGCCCTCGGCCGGTGGCTGCGCCTGCCGGTGCGGCCCCGGCTCGCTAGGGCGGGCTGACACAGCTCACTTCCCGCCCACCTGACGTGCACCCAACGATCCGCTCCTCCAGCCGACTGAACGCTCTGCCCGCCCCGGCGGGATCCAGGCCGCGTCCTGGCCTGGCGACACAATAATCGGCCATATCTACTGGCCTGTCGCTGTTTCGGCCCGGCCGGGCCGGGACGGCGGGAGGCCGCGTGCGGGACAGCCCCGCCGCAGCCATGTTCCATCCTCGCCACACCCGGGACATCCCGGCAGGGCGGTCCGGAAAGACCGCCCTGCCCGGCGCTGGCTCAGCCGGCCAGCCGCGCCGCCTGGCCGCGGCGGGCCTGCCGCCGCTCCTCCTCGGTGGTGCCGCCCCAGATGCCGTGATCCTGGGCGGTCTGCATGGCGTAACGCAGGCACTCGGCGCGCACCGGGCAGCCCCGGCACACCGCCTTGGCCGCTGCCACCTGGGCCACCGCCGGCCCGGCCGCGGAGAGCGGGAAGAACAGTTCCGGCTCCGCGGACCGGCAGGCGCCCCGGTCCATCCAGGACATGCCGGCGGCTGGCTCCGGGATGGCCTGCCGGGCCGCCGCCGGTTCAGGCCGCCATCCCGGTGGTCTCGGGCTCGGGCTCGGCCAGGATCCGGTGCCGGAGGTAGCCGAGGGCGTGGGCCAGCAGCCGGGACACGTGCATCTGGGAGATGCCCAGGCACCCGCCCGATCTCGGCCTGGGTCATGTCGCCGTAGAAGCGCATCAGCAGGATGCGCTGCTCGCGGCGGGGCAGCTCACCCCAGTGCACGGCCAGCGCGGCCATGGACAGGGTGTGCTCCATCTGCGGGTCCTCCTCGCCGAGCAGGTCGGCCAGGCTGGCCGTCTCCGGCTGGCCGGCCAGCGGCGCGTCCAGCGAGGCGGGCTGCAGCAGCAGGTCAACGCCGCGCGCCTCGCGCACCTCGGCCTCGGTGAAGCCAAGGTGGCTGGCCAGTTCGGCGTCGCTGGGCAGGCGGCCGAACTGCTGAGTGAGCTGGCGGATCCCCTCGCGGAGCTCGAGCAGCCGTTCCTGCAGCGGCCGCTCCACGTGCACCTGCCAGCGCTTGTCCCGGAAGTACCGCTTGATCTCGCCGGTGATGCACGGCTGGGCGTACGCGGCCAGGCTCCGGCCGACCTGCGGGTCGAAGTTGTTGATGGCCTTGAGCAGGCCCACGTACCCCACCTGCATAAGGTCCTCGGGGGCCTCAGGGCTGCGCCGGTAGCGGTTCGCACAGGACCGGACCAGGGTCCGGTACCGGCCGACCAGCACCTCACAGGCAGCCGCCCGCTGGGCGCTGCCCCGCGGCTGCGACCGGATCATGCCGAGCAGTTCGTCGTCAGAGCACTGCTCCAGGTCGCTGGACAGGTCCGGGACCGGGCGCAGTTCCGCATCGGTGTGTTCGGCGACCCCGCCGAGGACGGCAAATGTTTCCATGGGGAAAGAGTGCCACGATCCACGTCCTGCATGACAAGTGTTTCCACGAGGAAATTTTTTCTGAAGATCAACCTACCTGGGTGGCCAGCTCGCCCAGGCCGCGGACCAGCGCTTCACGGCCTTCCGGGCTCATCGCCTGGAGCAGCTCGGCCAGTGCGGCGCGGCGCTGGTCGCGGACCCATTCCGCCAGCCGGCGCCCGGACTCGGTGAGCAGCAGCACGATCTCCCGGCGGCTGCCTACCGCCCGGTCCCTGGTCAGCAGGCCGGCCACTTCCATCCGGTCACACAGCCTGCTGGTCGCCGAGGCCGACGCCCCCACCTGGGCGGCCAGCTTGTTCAGGTTCAGGCTGCCCACCCGGTCGATGATCAGCAGCGCGCGCAACTGGGCGGGTGGGACCGACGAGCTGATCTTCTCCACGGCCCGCTCGGCCGCCTCGACCAGTGCGGTCAGGCCGCGCTCGGCCGAACTCGCGTCGAGCTGGCTGTGCCCCGCTCCCCCGATCATGTCAGCACCCATCCGGAATCACCGCCGGGCCAGCCCGCCGCGTGCGCCACGCAACCGCCACCGAGCCCAACCCAGCACGCGTCACCTCCCGGTTTCTGCGCGGCTCTATGCTCCGGCTACCCGCCTCGGCTGGTTCACACCATTCCGCTGCCAAACTATGCCTGCGGCCGGCAATATGCGGCCCAGCGCCATCCGCCTGCCCGTGGGAGAGCGGGATGGAGCCTATCAGCGCGGGCCGGTTGGCTTCCTGAGCCGGCCGGGCTTACCTGCATCATCCGTGCCGCCCGACTACCCACGGCCCGGCTGGCTACACCGGCCAGCCGCCGCCGACCGGGCCAGGCCGGGGCGTTTACCGGATCTGCCTGGCGGGCAGCGGAGACGGGTTGAACCCCATCGGGCGAGCCGGAGGAACCCACCCCATGCGAATCGCCCTGATCACTGAACGGCAGCCCGCTGGCTGCCCCGCAGGACGCCTACCCGGCCGGGCCAGGAGCCGGCCTCGGCTGCCTGGCCACTGCGCTAGCCGGCCTGGGCGCCCAGGTCACGGTGTACGCCAGCCTGGCCGCGCCGCCCGGCCGCGGCGGGGCGGCCGCGCCGCGGCGCCGCAAGCTGTGCCCGGGCGCCGTGCTCGAACCGCTCAGCCTCCCGGCGGCACCGGCCGACGGGACCGGCCGCCCCGGGCCGCGGAGCAGCCGCGACCTGACCGCGCTGCGCATCCGGGAGCTGGCCGATCAGCTGGCCGCCCGGTGGCAGGACAACCCGCCCGACCTGGTGCACGCGCATTCCTGGGCGGCCGGGGTGGCGGCGCTGGCCGGCGGCCGTGACCTGCACCTGCCGCAGGTGCAGACGTTCTACTCACTGGCCGTCCAGGATGGGCCCAGCGCGGGCGCCCGGCGGGCCCGGCTCGAGCTGGCGCTGGCCCGCAGCGCCCGGGCCGTGCTGGTCGGCGCATCGGCGGAAGGGTCGGCGCTGGCCCAGCTCGGCGTGCCGCAGGCGGCCATCCGGGTCGTGCCGCCCGGTGTGGACACCGGCCTGTTCCAGCCCGACGGGCCGGCCGCCAGCCGGAACGGCCGGCCCGGCTGCTGATGGTGGTGACCAGCCTGGCCGGCGACCGCGGGCCAGCCGCCGCGCTGCACGCGCTGGCCGCCGTGCCGGACGCCGAGCTGTTCATCGCCGGCGGCCCGCCAGCTGGCCAGCTGGCCCGTGACCCGGGCCATCGGGCGCTCAGCAAGCTGGCCGGGCAGCTCGGCGTGACCGACCGGGTGACCTGCACCGGCCAGCTGACCCAGTCCGCCATGCCCGCCCTGATGCGCTCCGCGGACGTGCTGCTGAACCTCAGCCCGGGCGGCCCGCGGGCCTGGGTGACGATCGAGGCGATGGCCTGCGGCGTGCCGGTGATCGCGGTGAGCAGCGGCGCGCACCAGGACGCCGTGCTGGACGGGACCACCGGCTACCTGGTCGCCAGCGCCCAGCCCGCGCCGCTGGCCCGCCGGATCCGCCAGCTGCTGGCCACCCCGCTGCGCGAGGGCATGGCCATCGCCGCGGCCAGCCGGGCCCGGGACCGGTACTCCTGGGACCGGATCGGCACCGAGACGCTGGCCGTGTACGAGACAGCCGTCCGGCAAACGGCCCCGGCGGCCGAGGACCCGGAGCCGGAGCCGGGCCGGTGCGCGCAGCCGTCCCGGCCGACGAGCTCTGCGCGAGCCGGTGCCCAGGACGCCGCAACTGGGTGCGGCGGCGGACTTCCCGCCGCACGTGCTGCGCGAGTATGCGCTGCTGGCCGACGGGGAGCGGGGTGCCCTGGTGGGACCGCGCGGGGATGTGGCCTGGCTGTGCGCACCGGGCTGGGACAGCGACGCGGTCTTCGCCTGCCTGATCGGCGGCCGCGGCGTCGTACGCCGTCACCCCGGACCGGACCCGGTTCGTCTGGGGCGGCTACTACGAGGACGGCTCGCTCATCTGGCGCAGCCGGTGGGTCACCAGCCACCGGCTTCACCGAATGCCGGGAAGCGCTCGGCTACCCGGGCGATCCGGACACGGCGGTGCTGCTCCGCCGGGTGCTGGCGGTGGACGGCCCGGCCCGGGTCAAGGTCGTGCTGGACCTGCGGGCCGGCTTCGGGCGGCACCGGATGACCCAGCTCCGGTCGGCCGCCGGGATCTGGACCGCGCGCAGCGGGCCGCTCCGGATGCGCTGGTCGGGCGGGGCTGGCGCCCGGGTCCGGCCCGACGGCGCGCTGGAGCTCATCCTGGCGCTGGACGCCGGGCCAGCAGCACGACCTGGTGCTCGAGCTGTCCAGCCGGCCGCTGCCCCGCCGCCCGGCCGACCCGGGCGCCGCCTGGCAGGCCACCGAGCGGGCCTGGGCGGCTGCCCTGCCCAAGCTGGGCGCGAGCCTGGCCCCGGCGGACAGCCAGCACAGCTACGCCGTGCTGACCGGGCTGACCAGCCGCAGCGGGGGGATGGTGGCTGCCGCCACCATGTCGCTGCCGGAACGCTCCCAGGCGGGCCGCAACTACGACTACCGGTACGTGTGGATCCGGGACCAGTGCTACACCGGCCAGGCGGTCGCGGCTGACGGACCGCACCGGCTGCTGGACGACGCGGTCGCGCTTCGTGGCCGAGCGGGTGCTGGCCGACGGGCCGGAGCTGAAGCCGGCCTACACCGTGTGCCGCGGCCCGGTGCCGGACGAGCGCCCGCTGCGCACGCTGGCCGGCTACCCGGGCGGCGCGGACAAGGCCGGAAACTGGGTCAACCGGCAGTTCCAGCTGGACGCGCTGGGCGGCGCGCTGCAGCTGTTCGCCGCCGCGGCCCGCATGACCACCTGGACACCGGGCACTGGCGTGCGGCGGAGGCAGCGGTGCGGGCCATCGAGACCCGCTGGCGTGACCCGGACGCCGGGGTGTGGGAGCTGGACAACCACCGCTGGGCCCAGTCCCGCCTGATGTGCGTCGCCGGCCTGCGCGCGATAGCCGCGGCGGGCGCGGCGCCGGCCCAGGCCGCGGCCTGGCAGACGCTGGCCGACACCATCCTGGCCGACGTGGCCACGGACAGCGTGCACCGGAGCGGCCGGTGGCAGCGCGCCCCGGATGACGAGCGGGTGGACGCCGCGCTGCTGCTGGCCGCGATCCGGGACGCCGTCCCGGCCGGTGACCCGCGCAGCCTGGCCACCCTCGCGGGCGGTCACCGGCGACCTGGCCCGCGACGGCTACCTGTACCGGTTCCGGCACGACCAGCGCCCGCTGCAGCAGGCCGAGGGCGCGTTCGTGATGTGCGGCTTCCTGATGGCCCTGGCCCTGCACCAGCAGGGCCGGTGCACCGAGGCGGTCGGCTGGTTCGAGCGGAACCGGGCGGCCTGCGGGCCGCCAGCCCTGTTCACCGAGGAGTTCGACACCCACCAGCACCAGTTGCGCGGGAACCTGCCGCAGGCGTTCGTGCATGCCCTCATGTTCGAATCCGCGGCCCGGCTGACCCGGCCCTGGCCCGCAACCGGAGCACCGGCTTAGCCCGTATTCCACTGGGCGGAGCCCCGCCACGGCCTGGGCCAGTGCCAGTATGCTGCCCCGGACCGCTCCGGGCGGGCAGATGTTCCCAGGGGTACGAGGGAGGTGGATCTGCGATGGTCACCGGCCACCCCGTATATGACGACGGGGTTATGCGGGTAACCCGCACCGCGGACCCGCCTGGCCTGGCCATCGCCGGGGAGATCGACGAATCGACGTACCTGGCGCTGCTCGGCGCGCTGCGCGAGCTGCCGGACACGCCGCCGGAAATTCACCTCGATCTGGCCGACGTCAGCTACTGCGACCTCGCCGGGCTGCGGGCGATCGTGCGGCTGGCCAGCCCGGGCGGCGGGAGCACCGGCCGGCCGGTCGTGCTGCACAAGGTGCCGGAGCAGCTGCGCGCCGTGCTGGAGATCATCGGCTGGGACGCGATCCCCGGGCTGACCGTGGCCGAGCCGGGCTAGCCAGCCCGGTCAGTCCGGCCAGACCGCCGAGTACGGGGAGCGGCGGCGCAGGTCGTCCCGGACGTCGTGGCCGAGCCGCCGGGTCTCGTGCCGGTTCAGCAGCGCACCGGCCGCGGCCCCGGTAAGCAGCGGCCCCAGCGAGGCGGCGCTGCGCCCGGCCCGCGCGATCGAGCCGGCGCTGCAGCCGCCGGCGCAGCGGCGAACCCGCCGCCAGGACCAGCCCGCCGGGTACCAGCGCCACCCCGCTCCGGTGCGCCCAGGCAGCCACGTAGGCCAGCATGCGTTCCGCGACCGGGCCGGGGGCGCGCATCCCGTACACCTCGTGCAGCTCGGCGACCAGCTTGATCTCGATGCCGACCACGGCCAGCGTCTCGACCAGGATTTCCACCGGCGCCGCGGGCAGCGGCAGGAACATCGCCGCGCCCGACCGCGGCGCCGACCGACGCGGCCGCCCGGGACGAGCCCTGGATCAGCTTGTCCGCCAGCTCCTCCGGGGTCAGCCCGGGAAACTGGGCGCGCAGCATGGCCTGGTTGCGGACCGGCAGCCGGGGGGCCATCGCGAGCACCTGGGCGGTCAGCCAGCGGCCGCCCGAGGCGGCGCGGCCCCGGCCGGCCTGGCCGGCCCGGCCGCCGCGGCGGACCAGCCGGGTCGCCGCGGCCTGGAATCGCCGCCAGCGGGACGGGCTGGCGTCCTCGGCCAGCTCCCCGGCCAGCCGGGCGACCTCCCCGGTCAGCGCTTCGTCGGCCGGCACCACGGTCACCGGCGCCACGGTCACCGGCACTCCGGCTGGCCCCGCTTCGGCTGGCCCCGCTTCGGCTGGCCCCGCTACGGCTGGCCCCGCTACGGCTGGCCGTGCTGCGGCCGCCTGCGCTTCGGCCACCGGTGCGTCGCTGGCCTGCTTCGCCCGGCGGCGCCGGACCCGGCCCGGTATCTTCATGCGCTCCCGCTACCCCCCTCAGGCCGGCCTACGCGGCGGCCTGCCCGCCCGGCCCAGGCTACCCAGCGGGACAATGGCGGGATGCCGGACGCTGACCCGCGGCCGCCCTCGGTGCCGCCGGGCGGCGTGCCTGCGCATCCCGGCCCCGGACCCGGACAGCGACCTGTGGGTGGCCACCTTCTTCGGCCCGGCGGGCAACCTGCTCGGCGTGTGGCAGCACGGCCTACGCGGGTAGATCCCGAGCTGGTGACGGGAGGTGCCGGATGCCCGGGAAACTGGCCGGTTATCAGCGCAAGCGGGACTTCAGCCGGACCCCCAGCCGGCCGGGCAGCCGGCCCCGGCCGCCGCGCCGGACGGCGCCGCGCGGTTCGTGGTGCAGCGGCACCGGGCCCGGCGGCTGCACTACGACCTGCGCTTCGAGATCGGCGGGGTGCTGGTCAGCTGGGCCGTGCCCAGGGGGCCGACGCTGGACCCGGACGTGCGGCGCACCGCGGTGCACGTCGAGGACCATCCCATCGAGTACCTCGACTTCGAGGGCGTGATCCCGCGCGGCGAGTACGGCGGCGGCGACGTGATCGTCTGGGACCGGGGCACCTGGGAGCCGCACGCCACCGATGACCCGGCCGCCGCGGTGCGGCCGGCGACTTCCACGCCGACCTGTTCGGCGACAAGCTGCGCGGCCGGTTCATCCTGGTCCGCCGGGACGGCGACCAGTGGCTGCTGCTGCACAAGCACGACGAGTACGCGGTCAAGGGCTGGGACCCGGAGGACTACCCGGCCTCGGTGCTCAGCGGCCGGACCAACGACGAGGTGAAGGCCGACCCGGAGCGGATGTGGCGGTCCGACCTGCCCGCCGCCGCAGGCCTCGGTGCGGCTCCGCCCGCCGCAGCCGCGCCGGGCCGACCCCGGACGAGCTGGCCAGCCTGGACGCGCTCGGCAACGGCGGCAGCTGGGCCGTGTTCGGCCGGCAGCTCAAGCTGACCAACCTGGACAAGACGCTGTTCCCGGCGCGCGACGGCGCGGCGCCGGTGACCAAGCGGGAGCTGATCCGCTATGCCGCGCAGATCGCCCCGGTCGCGCTGCCCTACCTGGCGGGCCGGGCGCTGAACATGCACCGCTTCCCGGGCGGCGCGGACACCGCCGGGTTCTGGCACAAGCAGCTGCCCGACCACGCGCCGGGCTGGCTGCCGCGCTGGACCGACCCGGCTGCCGAGCCCGGCAAGACCAGCACCTACCTGGTGGTGGACGAGCCGGCCGCGCTGGTCTGGGCGGCCAACTTCGGCGCGCTGGAATGGCACGCCTGGACCGCGCGCACCGACCAGCCGGACAAGCCGGATTACGCGCTGATCGACATCGACCCCGGCGAGGCCACGTCCTGGGACGACGTGCTGGTGCTGGCCCGGCTGCACCGCACCGCCCTGGACCATCTCGGGCGTGCGCGGGCAGCCCAAGCTGACCGGCCGGCGGGGCCTGCAGATCTGGATCCCGGTGGCCCGGGGACCCAGCTTCGGCGACACCCGGGCCTGGGTGGAGCAGCTGTCCAAGGCCATCGGCGCGGTGGTGCCCAAGCTGGTCAGCTGGAAGTGGGACGTCCGCGAGCGGGGCGGGCTGGCCCGGCTGGACTACACCCAGAACGTGCACAACAAGACGCTGGTCGCGCCGTACAGCCCGCGGGCCGCGGCCGGCGCGCCGGTGTCCGCGCCGATCGGCTGGGACGAGCTGGACGACCCGGGACTGCGGCCGGACGGCATCACGATCCGGGACATGCCGGCCCGGCTGGCCGAGCGCGGCGACCTGTTCCGCACCGTGCTGGACAGCGACTCAGGCGCCTGCCCCGGATCAGCTAGCCGGGCTCTGCTGGGCGTAGCGCCGGCCGGGGCCGGGCCCGGGGCCGGTTCTGGGGCTGGCTCCGGTTCCTTGGCCGGGGTTGGGGCCAGCCGGGCCGACGCCACGTAGGCCACCACGACGGCCACGATGGCCAGCGGCATGACCTGCAGGCCGTCCGAGGACAGCAGCAGCGTGGCCAGCAGCACGGAGGTGAACGGCAGCCGCAGCATGACCGCGCACATCGCGCCGATGCCCATGGCCGCGCCCGCCACCAGGGGCAGCCCGGGCAGGTGCGACAGGGCGATCCCGCCCACCGCGCCGACGAACATGGACGGGAACACCGGACCGCCGCGGAACGAGCTCAGCGAGCCGCCGTAGGCCAGCCCCTTGCACACGAGGAGCAGCAGCAGCGCGCCCACGGTGTAGCCGGACGCGTGCTCGATCAGCGGGCCGAGCGCGTCCTGCCCGGAGAACAGCACCTCGCTGGAGCCCTTCCCGGTTCCCGCCGCGTAGGCGATGGCCAGCCCGGCGATGGCCAGGCCGATCAGCGGCGAGGCCAGCATCGTCCACCGCTCGGTACGGTCCCGGAGCACCAGGCCGAGCCAGCGGATGCCGGTGCCGACGAGCGCGGCGGCCAGCCCGACGGCCAGCGCCCAGCCGAACTCGCCGACGGTGGGCGGCCCGAGGTGCGGCAGGTGCGGGATGGCCAGCGAGAACGTGCCCAGCCCGGTCAGCGAGTCGAGGCCGATGAATATCAGCGAGCCGATGCCGGCCGCGAGCAGGCCCGGCACCAGCACCAGTTCCAGCGTGGCACCCCCCAGCCCGGATGCCTCCATGAGCAGGAACGCGCCGAGCAGCGGCGAGCCGAGCAGCGTGCTGATGGCGGCGAAGCTGCCTGCCGCCGCCACCACCGCCGTGGTCCTGCTCCGGCGCGTCCCGCTTGGCCAGCCGGATCGCGAGACGCCCAGCCCGCCGCCCAGCGCGATCAGCGGTGCCTCCGGCCCGAGCACCACGCCCAGGCTCAGCGTGGCCAGCGCGGCCAGCACCACGCCGGGCAGCTCAGCCGGCCGGGGCGGGCCCGCGCCGACCTTGAACCCCTCGGCCGGGGAATGGCCGCCGGTTCCTGGCAGGTAACGGATGGCCAGTGGCACCAGCACCCCGGCCAGCAGCAGCGGCAGCACCGGCCACCACATCGGCTCGGCGTGGAAGCCCAGCGCCGAGCGGCAGCGACGAGAAGACCCACCCCTGCAGCTTGGTGACCAGCGCGAGGAAGAAATAGGCGGCCGCCGAGATGGGCGCGCCGATGATCGCGGCGAGCACCAGCAGCGCCACGTAGCTGCGGCTGCGTAGCAGAGCCAAGGGATCAGCCGGCATCCCGCCACGATGCCGGGCGGCCGGGCTGGCCCGCCTCATCCCGCGCGGGGTGAGGCGGCCCAGCGGCCGGTGCGGCCGGGTTCTCAGCCGCTGGTCGGCGTGCCGGTCCCGGTGGCGATGGCGAAGATGTGCATGGCGGTCACGCCGTTGCCCACCCCGCTGCTGATCTGCGGCAGGGTGACCGAGGCCACCGTCTTGCCCTTGGCCAGCGGCACCGAGGCGAAGTAGATGCTCACCGGGTGGCTGGTCTGCGTGCTGCTGGCGAAGTTCCAGCTGGACGTGGTGTCGGCCACCTGGGTGCCGTCACCCGGCTCCGACGCGTTGTTGTACCAGTCGGGCATGCTCAGGCTGAACGACTGGGTGCTGCCGTCGGTGTAGGTGATGGTGCCGGTCCCGCTGGCCTCGCCGAACCCGGCGGCGCCCAGGAAGCCGAGGTCGGTGCCGGACCCGGACAGATCGATGACCTGGCCATCGGCGATCACGTTGTCCGCCGTGCCCGCGGCGGGCCAGCTGAACGTGGTGCCGCCGATGGTGGCCTGGCTGCCCGAGGTGAGCGCGGTCGGCGTGCCCGCGGCCAGCGCCTGCGCGGAGAAGCTCTCCCCGGTGCCGTCGAAGTCGGCCGCGGCCGGATTCGAATTGTCGCTGATGCCCACGTTGTCGAAGGCCGCGGCCACCGACGAGTACGGCGCCCCGGCGGTCGGGGTGCCCGATCCGATGGCCATCGCGAAGATGTGCATGGCCGTGGTCCCGCCGGAGTTCTCCAGCGTGGGCAGCGTGACGTAGGCCACCGTCTTGCCCTTGGCCAGCGGCACCGACGCGAAGTACACGCTGACCGGGTGCGCGCCGAGCGGGTTGCTCTGGAAGTTCCAGCTCGACGTGGTGGTCAGCAGCTGGTTGCCCACCGCCGGGGCGTTCGCGTACCAGTCGGCCACGTTCAGCGAGGTTGAACCGGACGCTGCCGTCGGTGTAGTGCACGGTGACCGTGCCGGTCGCGGTGCCGTTCTGGCTGGCGCCGAGGAACCCGAGGTCGGTCCCGGTGCCGGACAGCCGGACCGTCTGCCCCGCGGCGACCACGTTGTCCGGGGTGCCCGGCGGCCACGTTCGGCCAGGTGAACGTCGTCCCGCCGATCGGTGACCTTGGCCCCCGGGGTGAGCGCGTTCGGGCGTGCCCGCGGCCAGCGCCTGCGCGGAGAAGCTGTCCCCCACGCCGTCGTAGTTGGCCGCGGCCTCATTCGAGTTGTCGCTGATCCCGGTGTTGTTGTAGGCGGCGCTCAGGGAGGCGTAGGCCACGTCGGTCGTGGTGGACGCCACGACCAGCCCGCCGCCCTGGACCGCCGGCGACACCCGGGCGGTCAGCGTGTGGCTGCCCGGCTGGGCGTCGGCCGGCACGGCTCACCTGGAAGCTCCGGGTGACGGTCTGGCCCGCGCCGATGGTGACCGGAGCCGGGCTGCTGACCGTCCAGCCGGCCGGGGCGTCCAGCGTGAAGCGCGCCCGCGGCATCGGGTAGTCACCGTTGTTGACCAGCGCGTGGCCGACACGGTGGCGGTGCTGCCCGCGGACACCGCCGCGGGCGCGCTGGCCGTCGCGTAGCGGGCCCCGATGGTGCGGCTGACGGTGAAGCCGCCGTGCAGCGGCAGGTTGGCCAGCGCGGACGAGTCGCCCACGTAGACCGGAACTGGCCGTCCGGCAGCACCCAGCCGTCGGCCGCGCTGTCCCAGTAGGACAGGTCGTGGCCGGTCAGCGTGAAGTGCACGGTGGTGGACTGCCCGGGCTTCAGGATGACCTTGTCGAATCCCTTGAGCTGGCGGGGCGGCTCACCGGCGGCGGCCGGGTCGCCCAGGTACAGCTGCGCGACGTCGGAGCCGGCCACCTTGCCGGTGTTGGTCACGGTGGCCGAGACGGTCACCTGGCGGCTGCCCTGGCCGTTACAGCCGCAGGACGTCGGGCCCGGGTTCGAGCTGGCGTTCTGTATCTGCTGGGGGGTGACCTGCAGGTGGCTGAACGAGAAGTTCGTGTAGGACAGGCCGTAACCAAACGGGAACAGTGGGGTTTCGTTGTTCGCGTCGTAGTACCGGTAGCCGACGTCGATGCCCTCGGAGTACTGCACCTGGCCGCCGGTGCCGGGGAACTGGCTCGGGCTGGACGCGGGCACCTGGGACAGGTCCACCGGGAAGGTGACCGGCAGGTGGCCGGACGGGTCCGTCTTGCCGAACAGCACAGAGGCCAGTGCGGTGCCGTTGCTCTCCCCCGGGTACCAGGCGTCCAGCACGGCCGCGACCTGGCTGAGCCAGGGCATCACACCGGGGCGCCCGCGTCGAGCACCACCACGGTGTGCGGGTTGGCCGCGGCCACCGCGGAGATCAGCTCGTTCTGCGCGGACGGCAGGTTCAGGCTGGCCCGGTCGGCCGCCTCGGACTCGGTGTCGTCGGACACCACGACCACCGCGGTGTTCGCCGCCTTGGCCGCGGCTCACCGCCTGGCTGATGTCCGGGGCCAGGTCGGACGGGGTGGCCCAGCTCAGGTTGGCCGACGGGCCGCCGCCGTTGAGCGTGAGCGTGTACGTCTGGCCGGCCTGGCAGGTTCACCCCGACCGAGTAGGTGGACACCGGCGGGGTGCCCGGGTTGGCCAGGATATCTTGCCGTTCAGCGACAGGTTGGTGACGGTGTAGTTGCCGGGGTTCTGGAAGGCCAGCACGTAGGTCCCGGTCTCCGGTGCGGTGAGCGTGCCGGTGTAGCTGCCGCCATAGTTGGTGGACGAGTAGGCCGGGCTCAGGTCCGCGCCGGGATGGCGCTGAGCGAGGTGTCCGTGGGCAGGCCCTGGGTGTATGACACGGTGGTGCCCGAGCCGGCCGCGGCCTGCAGCCCCTGCAGCGGGGTGACGTGGAACGGCGCGGTCACGTACGCGCTGCCGCCGCCGGTGTAGTCGGGCTGGGCCGACGCGGCCGGGCCGATCACCGCCACCGAGCCGCCGCCGGACGCGACAGCGGCAGCGTGCCGCCGCTGTTCTTCAGCAGCACCGTGCCGTCCTCGGCCACCGTGGTCGCGGTGTCCTGGTGCGCGGTGGTGGTCACGGTGGCGCTGGTGCTGCCGGTCGGCGGGTTGTTGAACTCGTTGAAGCGGAACATCTCGGTCAGGATCCGGGACACCATGTCATCCAGCGTGGCCATGCTGACCTGGCCACCTGACCGCGGCCTGCAGCGCCGGGCCGTAGAGACCGGGCCGGGCATCTCCTGGTCCATGCCCGCGTCGGCCGAGCCCACCGTCGAGTGGGTCGCGTCGTAGTCGGAGGTCACGAAGCCGGGGAAGGCCCACTGCTGGTCGAGCGTCGTGCTGCAGCAGGTAGTCGTTCTGGCACGCGTACTGCCCGTTGATCGTGCTGTAGGCGCACATCACCGAGCGACGCGTGGGCCTGCTGGGTGGCGGCCCAGAACGCGGGCAGGTAGATCTCGTGCAGCGCCCGCTGGCTGATGATCGCGTCGTCCGCCGGCGGTGTTCCGGTTGGTCTCCTGGTTGTACACCGCGAAGTGCTTGACCTGGGACATCTCGCCCTGGCTCTGCACCCCGTCGATCTCGCTGGCGGCCATCGAGCGTTCAGGTAGGGATCCTCGGTGAACGCCTCGAACTCGCGGCCCCAGCGCGGGTCCCGGTCGATGTTGACCGTGGGGCCGAGGTTGACCATGGCGCCCTTGCCGCGCTCCTCCGAGCCGATGACCTGGCCGTACTGGCTGGCCAGGGACGGATCGAAGGTGGCCGCCAGGGAGGCGGCGGACGGCAGCTCGGTCACCCCGGTGAGCCCGTCGCCCACCCCGAGCGGGCCGTCCTCCTGGCCCATGGCCGGGACGCACAGGCTCGGGATGGCCGGAGATGTAGAACACGTACGGCTCGCTGGTCCCGCCGCCGGTGACCATGTTGATCTTGTTGGCCAGGGTCATCTGGGCCAGCAGCAGGTGCACCCGCTGGCTGATCGGGAGCGACTGGTTCAGCCAGGGGCAGTTCGCGGTCGAGTTCGCTAAGCCCGCGCCGCGGGCGGCCGGGGCCGCGCTGGACCCGCGGGCGGCCGGCGCCGCGCTGGCCGGCGCCAGCGACATGGCGGGCGCCAGGGCCACGGCCAGTAAAATGGCGGCGGCCGCCATTCCCGGGAAGTGCCACTTGCGATGACTGCTGGTACGTGCGGAACGTGACATGCCACGGCCTCCGTTGCCCACGGTGAATGACGGCCTCGGGCAACCCCGGCATAGCCGGGGGCGCACAGCCCGATGCCGCACTGCACAGTCAAACCCCTGCCCGGGCGGGCTGCCAATGGCCTGCCGTGGCAATAATTCGTAAAAGGACGGCGGCGGCCTCGCTCAGCAGCGGCCCGGGGTCAGCGGAGGCCGGCGAACAGGTCGTGCTCCGGGACCGGCGCGCCGGTGGTGTCCCGGGCCCGGATGAAGCTCTCCTGGCCGAACACCTGCTCGGCGATGTCCGGCGGGATCTTGCTGAACCACGAGTCGCTGATCTGGCTGGCGTGCGAGAGCAGCGCGGCCCGCTTGCGGCTGAGCACCGGGCGGATGTCCACGGTGGTGGTGATCCGCGCCTCGGCCACCTCCATCTGGCGCCGGGTCTCCTCGGGGAAGTCGCGGCTGTCCGGCACGTCCACGCCTGCCTCGCGGAGCGCGGTCCACAGCTTGGCCCAGTCGCTGATCCGCATCGCGGTCAGGTACAGCTTGGCCGGGATGCCCGAGTCGGCCACCGCCGCGGCGGCCGCCCGGGCGGCGTGCACGTGATCGGGGTGCTGGTAGCCGCCATTCTCGTCATAGGTGACCACGACCTGCGGCCGGTACTGCTCGATCAGGCGGGCTATCCGGGCCGAAACGGTGGCCAGCGGCACATTGCAGAATGCGTCCGGCCGGCCCTTGTACTCCCACTCGAGCATGCCGGAGTCGTGATAACCGAGCAGTTCCAGGTCGGTGACCCCCAGATGCTTGGCTGACTCTCTGAGCTCGGCCAGCCGGATCTGCGCCACGTGCTCCTCGTCATGCCCGTCATCGCCCGGCTTGACCCCGCCCGGGGTGTCCCCGAACTCGCCGTTGGTGCAGGTCACGACCACGGTGCGAATGCCCTCATCGGAATACCGGGCCAGTACGCCGCCGGTGCTCGAGGCCTCGTCGTCCGGATGCGCGTGCACTGCCATCAGGGTGAGATTCTCCGCCATGACACAAGCGTGCCCGACGGTGCCGACAGCCCGCCGGCCGGCACCCAGGCAATCCGCCGGCACTGCGCCGGCACCCGGGCAATCGGCCGGCCGCACCCCGGCAGTCCGCCAGCCGGCACCCGGGCAATCGGCCGGCCGCACCCAGGTAGCCCCGTTCCGGGCCGGTCGCCAGCTGGCCGCGGCTATCGTTAGGGCCCGTGAGCCATGCCAGGACCCCCCCATCCGCAGGCTTTCCCGCGCCAGGCTACGGGCCCCCGCCCGTCCCGCCGCCGCCCCGGCCGCGCCGGCGGCGGCGCACCGTCATCGTGGTCGTCACCGTCGCCGTGCTGGTCGTGGTGCTGGGTGGCGGCACCGCCGGGTATCTGCTGCTGCGCACCACCGGCAGCCCGCAGCAGACCGCGGCCGGCTACCTGAGCGGCTGGCAGCGCGGCGACTACCCGGCCATGGACAAGGTCAGTGTGAACCGGCCGCCGGGCGGGCTGGCCGGCCCGCTGCGCCAGTACGCGGCGCAGCTCGGCGTGCGGAGCCTGCACACCAGGCTCGGCCCGGTGACCTCGTCCGGCGGCACGGCCCGGGCCCAGTTCACCGCGTCGGCCCAGCTGGCCAGCGGGCACACCTGGACCTACCGCGGGCAGCTGCGGCTGGTGGACCGGAACCGGCGCTGGTGGGTGAGCTGGAGCCCGGCCGCCGTCTATCCCGGCCTGCGGGCCGGTGAGCACTTCGCGCTCAGCGCGGTCTGGCCGGCCCGCGCCGCCATCCTGGCCGCCGACGGCACCACCCAGCTCAGCTCGACCGCCATGCAGGCCCAGTCCGGGTCGCTCGAACTGCTCACCGGCACGGTGGTGGCCGCGACCAAGGCGCAGGCCAAGGCACTCGGCGCGCCGTACCAGGCGGGAGACCAGATCGGCCAGGGCGGCATCGAGCAGGCCTACCAGGCCCAGCTGGCCGGGCGGCCGTCGCTCACCATCGCGGTGGCCGGGCCGGGCAAGCACATCGATATGACGGCCGCCAGGTTCCCCGCGGTGCCCGGCAAGCCGGTGCAGACCAGCATCGACATGCAGGACCAGATGGCCGCCTCGGCCGCCGTCTCGGCCGCGGGCACGCACAAGCCGATCGACATGGTGGTCACCCAGCCATCCACCGGCAAGGTGCTCGCGGTGGTGGAGCGGCCCGGTGGCTTCGACCGCGCGCTGGAAGGCATCTTCCCGCCCGGCTCCACGTTCAAGGTGGTCACCGCGTCCGCGCTGGCCAAGAAGGGGATGACGCCGTCCAGCACGGTGCAGTGCCCGAGCACGGTCGACCTGGGCGGCCGGACGTTCCACAACGACGATAACGAGCACCTGGGCACGACGAACCTGCAGACCGCGTTCGCGGTGTCCTGCAACACCACGTTCGCCATGCTGGCCTCGGCCAACCTGGGCGGGGCCGGCGCTGGCCGCGATGGCCCGCGTGTTCGGCTTCAACGCCAGCGCCAACCTCGGCATCCCGGCCACGCTCGGCCATTTCAGCACGCCGCACCAGCCGGTGGACCTGGCCGCGGACGCGTTCGGCCAGGGCACCGACCTGGTCAACCCGCTGAGCCAGGCTTCCGTGGCGGCGGCCATCGAGGATGGCACCTGGCGGCCACCGCTGCTGGTGACCAGCCCGATGCCGAAGCAGACCACTACGCCACACAAGCTGAGCGCGGCCATCCTGAACACGCTGCGGCCGATGATGCGGGCCGTGGTGACCAGCGGCACCGCGGCCGGGGTCGGCTTCGGGCCGGGCGTGTACGGGAAGACCGGGACCGCGCAGTACGGGAACGGCAGCCACTCGCACGGCTGGTTCATCGGCTACCGGGGCGATCTGGCCTTTGCCGTGCTGGTCGAGGGCGGCGGCTTCGGCGCGAACAGCGCCGGGCCGGTGGCCAACAGTTTCCTGCAGAAGGTGCCTGGCTGACCCCGGCTAGCTGAACGTCACCGTGACGCGCTGGAAACCCAGCGAGTGCAGCATCCCGGTGAGCATGCCGGCCGTGTTGTGCTGCGCCTGGGCCAGCAGCGCGCTGCGCCGGGCCGCGGCCTCGATCTTCTGCTGGGCCAGGATGTAGACCTGCTGCTCGCTGTTCGGGTTACCGGCGAAGAAGTTGCCGATCCGGTTCAGCAGCCCCTGCTGCTGGGCGAACACGTAGGACTGCCGGACGTTGAGCACGGCCGGCTCGAGCTGCGCGTGCGGCAGCCGGACGGTGACCGCCCGGCGGTCGGCCGACACCGTGATGGCCGGGCTTTCAGCTTCAGAAGTCCACGTAAGCGATCTCGCTGCCCTGGCCGATGAACAGCGTCTGGCTGCCCTCCAGGAACGATGGCAGGTAGGCCGTCTTCCTGGTCAGGTCCACCACGACCTGGAACGACCCGCTGGCCGCCTGGTACCGGCTGAGCGCGGTGATCGACTTCAGCAGCACCGGCTGGCTGCGTACCGAGGTGCTCTCGGCGAACGGGTTGCGCAGCGATGGCAGCAGGTGCACCGCGGACAACGCGATGATCAGCGCGGCGACCGCCGCGACCGCGCCTGCCACCAGGGCCAGCCGGCCAACTAACCCCCGCCGGGGGGTGCCGCGGGCCACGTCTTGACCGGGTGCGATGCGTGTCATGGTGCCTCCATCCTGGCGCCGGGGCGCGGACGGCCGGCGGCCGCGCGATGGCCAGCTACCCGGCACCGGCCGGGGTACGCACGCAACCCGTTAATGAGCGCCGATGGCGGGTAACAGCAGGGCCGGTCAGCGCGCCTGCGGGCGGCTTCGGAGTGGAGGAGTCATGCTCGGCGGTTTACTACGCGTGCGGCGCCGTCGCGGCCGGCCGCCACGGCGGCGGCGGATCGGCTGCATCGGCTGGCTGCTCCTGCTGCTCGCGGTGCTCGTGCTGCTGCTGGTCCTGTCGGTGCTGTTCGGTGGGTTCCAGAAGGGCACCAAGGCCGGCCTGGCCCCGCTGCCCGCCCCGGCCGTTTACTACCAGCCGTAGATGCGGGTCGGCAGCTCGCGGAGCGGCCGCTCGTCCGGGCCGGGGTAGGCGATCATCACCACCATGTCATCCGGATCGTGCCCCTCTACCAGGGTGATCCCGTCGTCGGCGCGGGTCTCCCGGTACGCGGAGCGTTCCTTGAGTGCTCGCTCGCACCGCTCCAGGTCCGCTCGCCCGGCCGCGGTCCACACCACGTACTGCACGCCGACGGCGCCCAGCGGGTGTGCCCCGGTGCTGCCCATGGCCCGCAGGATCAGCTCCGCGCCCTCCGGGCTGACCAGCAGGGCGGCAGTCGGGCTGTGATCGGCGACCTGGAGGGCGAGGACATCCTGATAGAAGCTGACCGACCGGTCGAGCTGCTGCACGAACATGACCGCGGAGCCGATCCGGGTACCCTTCGCCATCTGCTGACCTTCCCATCCCGCTGGCTGTGCTGACTGTGGTCCGGGCTGCCCTGGTCCGGGCTGCCCTGGTCCGGGCTGCCCTGGTCCGGGCTGCCCTGGTCCAGGCTGCCCGTGGTCCAGGCTGCCCGTGGTCCGGCCCGGGCTGGGCTAGCCCCCAGTCTGGCGCACGATGGCCCGCCGGGTCGCGGGCGCGCCCCGCGTAGGGTCGTCGGATGGACTATCGCACTCTGGGCCGCAGCGGCTGCGCGGTCTCCACGCTGTGCCTGGGCACGATGACGTTCGGCGCGGAAACGGATGAGCCGGGCGCGCATGAGCAGCTGGACCACTTCGCGGCGGCCGGCGGGACGCTCATCGACACGGCCGACGTGTACAGCCATGGCGTGTCTGAAGAGATCATCGGCCGGTGGTTCGCGAGCCGGCCGGCCAGCGTCACCGGGGCCATGGTGCTGGCCACCAAGGGCCGCTTCCCGACCGACGACTCGCCCAACGGCGTCGGGCTGTCCGCCCGCCACCTGAGCCGGGCCCTGGACGCCTCGCTGCGCCGGCTGGGCGGCGCGGAGATCGACCTGTACCAGGTGCATGCGTTCGACCCGTGCACCCCGCTCGACGAGACGCTGCGCACGCTGGACGGCTTCGTCCGGGCGGGCAAGATCCGCTACTACGGTTTCTCCAACTTCACCGGCTGGCAGCTGACCAAGGCGGTGCATGTGGCCCGCGAGCTGAACCTGGCCCCGCCGGTCACCGTGCAGCCGCAATACAGCCTGCTGGTCCGGGAGACCGAGTGGGAGATCGTGCCCGCGGCGCAGGACGCGGGCCTCGGCCTGCTGCCGTGGAGCCCGCTCGGTGGCGGCTGGCTGTCCGGGAAGTACTCGCCCAGCCAGCGCCCGGCGGGCGCCACCCGGCTGGGCGAGGACCCGGGCCGCGGCATGGAGGCCTACGACCGCCGCGGCGTGCAGCGGACCTGGGACGTCATCGACGCGGTGCAGCAGGTGGCCAGCCAGCGCGGCGTGTCGATGGCCGAGGTCGCGCTGGCCTGGGTGACCGACCGGCCTGGTGTGACGGCCACCATCCTGGGCGCCCGCACCACCAGCCAGCTGGACGCCAACCTGCGCGCGGCCGGGCTGCACCTCAGTGCGGCGGAAACCGCCGGGCTGGACGCGGCCAGCGACCCGCGGCCGCCCGACTACCCGTATGGCGAGCTGGGCCGGGAACAGCGCGACCGGCGGCTGGCCGGCGATCGCTGAGCAGTGTTTCTTTCGCCTCCGGGGCGCTTGGACCCGCCTCCTTCCCTCGTCGCTCGTTCCTCCCACCCGCCTCCCCATCCCCCTTCACTGTCCAGTCGGCGGCGCGCCCCTTTGGCCGGGTCAAGCGGGCTCGGCCCGTTCCGTGATCGGCGTGCCCAGCTCCACCGTGCGGCCCACCGTGCACAACCGGTCATGCGACTTGCGGATCGCGTCCGGCAGCACCCCCGCGCGGCGTCCCCGTCCGCACCATCAGGAAAGACGATATTGAACGCCACTTCGATGCCGGTCAGGTGATTACCGCCGGTGTCGCGCACCTTCTCGGCGTCAACGGCGACGTGGAACGACTCGGGCTCGGCCCGCCGGGAGGTGAGGATGTCCACGTCGATCGCGGTACAGCAGCCGATCGCGGCCAGCAGCAACTCGGTCGGGGTGAACCGCTCGTCGCCGCCGGTGCCCAGGGTGATCTGGCCGCCGCGGCTGTTGATCGCGGTGAACCGGCCGGGCGCGGTGCGCTCGATGGACACCGCCCGGTGTGCTGAGTCAGTCGCCATGCCGTCCACTGTGCCACCCGGCCAAGCCCGGCGGGTGTCAGGGCGGGCGGGTGCCCGAGCGGCCAAGCTCAGGGCGGGCGGGTGCCCGAGCCGCCCAGCTCAGGGCGGGCGGGTGCCCGAGCCGCCCAGCTCAGGGCGGGCGGGTGCCCGAGCCGGGCCAGCTCGGGCCGGGGCCGAGCCGCCCGCAGGCCGGGCGCGCTCAGGGCTGGCGGCCCAGGAATCCGGCCAGCCGGTCGATGGCGGGCGCACCGGCCGGCACCGGCACCTCGGCGGCGAACGGCGCACCGGGCCCGTCCGGCCGGTCCTGCAACCCTTCCCGGGCCTGGGCCAGCGCCCGCTCCACCAGGTCAGCCGGGTAATCGGTGGGCTGGCCGGTGGCCCGGGCCAGGTCCCAGCCGTGGCCCAGCAGTTCCACGATGCGCACCTGGACCAGGAACACCCCGGGCGCTGGCCCGAGCGGGCCCTGGTAGGTCTCGCGCAGCGCCCCCGGCCCGCCGAACGCCTGGCGCAGCGCCTGCCCGCTGCGCCGGAACGTGGCCGCCGGGTCCTCGCCCAGGTGGTCCGCGGCCCGGTCCGGGATGGGCAAGCCCTGCACCCGGGCGGTGAAGACCAGCTGGCCGGTCACCAGGTGGCCGACCATGGCGCGCACGTCCAGTCCACGGCACGGCGTGGGCACCGCCCACTGGCCGGGCCGGATGCCGGAGACGATCTGGCCCGTGCCCGCCAGGGCCTGGTCGAAATCGGCCAGCACGTCATGATCAGTCATCCGCAAAGCATTACAGAGCAATTGCCGTACCAACGGGCAAACCGCCGCTGGGACCGGCCCTGCCTCCTTCCGCCGACTCTGCACGCCGCACCTGGCCGCGCTGGCCACCGAACTGGCCCGGGGCCGCTCAAAGCTGCTGCTGGACCTGGTCCAGCTCGGCCAGGGCGGTCTCCAGGTCGTCGGCGCCGCCCAGGCTGATGATCCGGCTGAACAGTGGATCACCGGCCGCGGCCAGGCGGTGCAGCCCGGCCACGTGCGCCCGGATCCGGTCCCGGACCACGTCCAGGAAGCCGGCCACCGGCCCGGTCCAGCCGTAGCCGGCCAGGAACTGGCGCAGCCGCTCCGGCCGGGCGGCGAAGTCGGTGAACCCCTCACGGGCCACCACCCGGCGCGCGTGCAGCGGCACCCAGCTGAACGCGGCGTAGGCCAGATCCCAGCCCGGGCTGACCGGGCCGGCCATGTCCCAGTCGATGAACCCGGCCAGCCGCCCGTCGCGCCACACCGCGTTGTACGGCGCTGCGTCGTTGTGCCCGATCACCAGCCCGGGCGCCCATTCCCCGGCCATCCGCCAGCGGGCCCCGGCCGGCGGCACGAAGTCGGCCACCGCCTGGTGGTAGCCGCGCAGCCAGCGGGCCACCTGGATCAGGGTGCCCGGGTCGTGTGTCCAGCCAGGCCAGGGCAGCCTGCTGCCCACCGTCTCGCCGGGCAGGAACGTGAGCACCTCCCGGCCCTGCCCGTCCCGGCCCAGCGGGCGCGGGCTGCCGGCGAAGTCCTTGCTGGCCAGGTGGGCCAGCAGGGCGTGTACCGCGGGGGTCCACGGGCCGGCCGCCCGGCGGACGGTGTCGCCCACCCGGACGGCCCCGCCCGCGTTCCCCCCGTCCAGCCACTGCTCGGTCACCACCCAGCTAGTCTGCCCGGGCCGCGCCGGTCAGGCGGCCAGCGGCGCGTAGTGGCTGGCGTCGCCCTTGCGCACCACGCTGCTGTCGCCGTTGATGCCGACCGGGATGTCCCCGGCGATGGTGACCCGGTGCAGCAGCCGGGGCAGGTCGTCGTAGTCGGCCACCGCGTAGTGCTGGGTGGCCCGGTTGTCCCAGATCGCGATGTCTCCGGGCCGCCAGGTCCAGCGCACCGTGTTCTCCAGCCGGGTGATGTGCCGCTGCAGCAGGGCGAACAGGTCGGCGGAGTCAGCCGTGCTCAGCCCACGCAGCGAGCGCACGAAGTGACCGAGCAGCAGGGTGGGCTCATTGGTCTCCGGGTGGATCCGGACCACCGGGTGCTCGGTCTCGAACTCCAGATGCCGGAATTCCGCCCGGTACTCCTCTTCCTTGACGTCGACCCCGCCGAGCTGCGGCCGGTCGGCGGCGTAGTCGTACAGGTTGGAGTGCACCGCGCGCAACTGGCCGGCCAGCGCCTGCAGCGCCGGGTGCAGCCGCCGGTAGGCCTCCGCGGTGTTCGCCCACACGGTTGTGCCGCCGTAGGGCGGCAGCGTGATGGCGCGCAGCACGCTGATCGCGGGCACCCGGTCCACGAACGTCACGTCGGTGTGCCAGCTGTTGGCCTTGCCCTGCTCCGAATCGATCGGCAGCACGGCCGTGCCATCACCGGCCACCGTCGGGTGCGGCTTGGTCAGCGGCGCCGAGCAGCCGGGCGAACGCGCGCTGGTCCGCGTCGGTGGCGTGCTGCTGGTCGCGCAGGAACACGACCTTGTGCCGGAGCAGCGCGGCGCGCAGTTCGGCCACCGCGCCCGGATCGACGGCCCCGCCGATCCGGATGCCGCCGGCCACGGCACCGATGACGCCACCGACCTGGGTGACGGAGATCTGCTGGTAGGAAGGCTGGCCGTGCAGAGCCGCCGGGTGGTCCTGGACGCTGGTCATGCGAAGGCACCTTTCGGAGGGCGGTTTGGCGGCCCGCGGCCGCGGGTCACGGCTGGCCGCCAGGTCTCTTGCCCAGCAGCCTGCGCCGCCCGGCCGCCCATGTCAAGTATTACGATCTGTTTAGTATGAAATTCCTGCATACTTAACGCCAGTGCCTGCTTTCTGCCGCTGCGAGCGGTCAGTCCCCGCTGGCCGGCTCGAGGACGAACACCGGGATCACCCGTGACGTCTTTTGCTGGTACTCGGCGTACGGCGGGTAGGCCGCCACGGCCCGCTGCCACCACTCGGCCCGCTCGTCGCCGGTCACCTCGCGGGCGATCATCGGCTGCTTCCGCGGGCCGTCCTGCAGTTCCACCCGCGGCTCGGCGCGGAAGTTGTGGTACCAGCCCGGATGCTCCGGGGCGCCGCCCTGTGAGGCGACCGCCGCGTACCGGCCGTCGTGCTCGACCCGCATCACCGGCGTCTTGCGCAGCTTCCCGCTGCGCACCCCGCGGTTGGTGATGACGACCACCGGGAGCCCGGTGTCGCGCAGCGTGGTGCCACGGGTACCGCCCGAACTCTCGTACTCCGCGACCTGATCGCGGACCCAGCCTCGCGGACTGGGCTCATAATCACCCTCGATCGGCATACCGTTAGTGAATCATGAGGCTAGCCAGCGACCCCATCCTCGCCGCCGTCCAGGCCCGGCTGGACCAGGTCATCCGCTACGACGACGAATCCATCGTGCACGACAAGTGGATCCGGCAGCGGTATGACTGCGGCTGCCTGCCGAGCCTGATCCCGGCTCGCCGGGCCACCGTCGAGACGGCCTGGCACGAGGCCGGGCACGCGGTCGCCGCACTGGCCGTGGGGGCCGAGTTCAGCTCGGCCAGCATCCACCACAGCCGGACGTCGGACGGCCGGGTGCACGGCATCAGCGGCTCCCGCGAGGCCTTCGTGATCGACGCGGCCGGCCAGATCGGGCAGCGGCTGCGCGACTGGACCATGCTGGACGCCGACGACGAACTGCGCGCCTGGCTGCCCACCTGGAAGAGTGACGGCGGGGACGCGCGCCGCTTCCGCAGCGCCATCGCCGCCCGGTATGGCCGCGACGAGGTCTCCGCATGGCGCCGCAGCGAGGCCGTGCTGACCCCGCTCAGGCTGCAGATCCGCCAGGTGGCCCGGGCCCTGCTGGTGTATCCCCGGCACCTGCCCTACCACGTGGTGGCCGCGGTCGCGGCGGGCGGCTGAGCGTCAGGGAACAACCGTGACCGGCCAGCGGCTGGCCCGGACCAGGTGCACCGCGAGCGAGCCGACGAACCGGTGCCCGGCCTTGGTCGAGGCGCCCACGATCACCGCGTCGGCCCGGACCTCATCGGCCAGCCGGACGATCTCGGCGAACGGGTTCCCGGTCCGCTCGACGAACTCGGCGTCGATGCCCAGCCGGGCGGTCTGCGCCTGGAGGGCTTCGCGAAGCTCTTCGGCCACCTCGTCGTACGCTTCGTTCATGGAGATGGCCACGCCCGCGCCGATCCCGGCCATGGCGCTGAACGGCCGGACGTACAGGCAGATCAGCCGGGCGTGCTGACGGCGGGCCATCCCGGCCGCATAGGCACCGGCCCGCATGGAGGTGTCCGAGCCATCCACCCCCACCAGCAGCACGGCCGGGCCGTCCCACGGCTGATCGCTCACGGGTAAACGGTAGCGGGGAAACGGGATACCCCGGGGGGTCGTCCCCCCGGACCAGTAGGGAGGGAGCGCCATCGGCGTCGATGAGGAACGGGCCGGGGTGTCGCTGACCAACCTCGGCCAGCCGCTGTTCGACGGGTCGGCGGCGACCAAGCGCGACCTGGTCGACTACCTGGACGCGGCCTCCGCCCACCTGCTCGGCGAACTGCGCGACCGGCCGCTGTCGGTGGTCCGGGTGCTCCGCGGCCAGCCGCCGTTCATGCAGAAGAACGTGCCCAAGTACACCCCGGACTGGGTGCGCACGGTCCCGCTGTGGGCGGAGAGTTCGCGGCGCGAAGTGTCCTACGCGCTGTGCGATGACCGGCGCACGCTGCTCTGGTTCGGCAACCAGCGGGCGGTCGAGTACCACCCCACGCTGATCCGGGCCGGGCACTGGGACCAGCCTGGCTACCTGGTGCTGGACATCGACCCGCCGGAGGACGGCGGCTTCCGGCTGGCCGTCCGCGCGGCCGCGCTGGTCCGCCAGGTGCTGGCCGAGGCCGGGCTGGCTGGCGCGGTCAAGACCAGCGGCGCCAAGGGAGTGCACGTGTTCGTGCCGCTGGACGGGCCGGTCAGCCTGGCCGACGCGGCGGCGGCCACCCGCGCACTGGCCGCCCGGGCCGAGCGGCTGGATCCCGGACTGGCCACCACGGCGTTCATCCGGGCCGACCGGGCCGGGAAGGTCTTCCTCGATCCCACCCGGGCGGGCGGCGCGACCGTGGTGGCCGCGTACAGCCCGCGGGTCCGGCCCGGCACCCCGGTGTCCTTCCCGGTGCCGTGGGACGAGCTCGACCGGGTGGCCCCGGCCGACTTCACCGTGCGCAACGCGGCCGGGCTGCTCGGCCCGGCCGGCCGCTGGGGTGGCCTGCTCCCGGCCCGGCAACCGCTCAGCGCGGAGCTGATCGCGGAGGGCCACACCATCCCGGTGCCCCGGGTGCAGGCCATGCACGAGGGCAAACGGCGCGCCCGCGCCCGCCGCCAGGCCGAGTGAGGCCGGGCGGCGGGCGCGGCGGGTCCTAGTAGCCAGTCAGTCGCGATAGCCCCGGCGGCGGCCGAAGCGCAGCCAGAGGAAGACCAGCAGCGCGATCAGCAGCCACGGCCCGGGCCACATCCAGCCCCAGAACCAGCCGAACGGCCAGAACAGGGCGCCGATGCCGCCCAGCAGGCGCAAGCCGACCAGGACGAGCACGACGACCAGCACGATGCGCAGCCAGTTGTGCCGCCGCGGCTCTCGCGGCCGGGGCGGCGGCTGGCGCCGCGGCGTCTGTGGTTCCATCCGGGTCACCCCCGTATCAGGTAGGTCATGCAGCAGTCCATCCAGGTCGGCCCGGGTCTTGGCGCTCATCGCCCGGCCCAGCCGGTCGTCGAGTTCAGCCTGGTCGAGCCGGCCGTCCCCGTAGTGCTGGGCGAGGCGGTCCGCCACCTCGGCCCGGTCAGCATCGGACACCCTCATGGTGGGGTCAGCGGGATGAGCGCGGCGGTGCGCGTCGTATCCCCGCCTCCCTAGCCCTGGCATCTGGAAGTCCTCCCCGTTCTGTCTCTGGTCCGGCCCGGCTCAGTGCTGCCGGGTCTGCAGGAACCCGCTGGCAATGGACTGGTCGCTGCCCTCTTCCGGGATGAGCAGCCAGCCGGCCAGGTAGACCAGCACGGCGGCGCCGCCGAACAGGGTGAGCACGGCGAACGCGATGCGGATCAGCGTCGCGTCCACGTCGAGGTACTGGGCGATCCCGGCGGCCACGCCGGCCAGCATCCGGTCCTCGGTGGGACGGCACAGCACACGCGGCTGGCGCGCCTGGGTCGCGGTGGGTTCCTGCCAGGTCTGGTCACTGGCACCTGGGTTGGTCGTGGTGTTCATGTCTCCAGCCTGCTGCCACCAGCCGCGCCGGACCATTCGGAACAACCCTGACCCGGCCCTGATGTTGGCTGTGCCGGGGATCAGGGTTGTCCCCGATGGCCACCAGGACCAAGGCGCGGGATGATGGAGGGATGCGGGATCGAACCGACGCCACGACCGCGCCCTGGGAGCACCGCCGGGCCGGCCGTCCCCGCGCGCGCTGGCTGCGCGGCCCGCGGGGCGACGGCCCGCTGCGGCGGCCGCAGGACGGCCGGCTGGCCGCCGGGGTGGCCGCCGGGCTGGCTGCCCGGCTCGGCCTGGACGTCACGCTGGTCCGCACCGCGTTCGTGGTGGCCACCGTGTTCAGCGGGTTCGGCGCGGCCGCCTACGTGGTGAGCTGGCTGCTCATCCCGGAGTCCGGGTCCAGCCGGCAACATCGCCAGCCGGGCGCTGGCCGACCGGCGCGGCATCGCGCTGGCCGCCGGCCTCGGCTCGCTGCTGGCCATCCTGCTCATCCTGGGCTCCGCGCTCGGCGCCAGCTGGCTGGGCACGGTGGCCTGGCCGCTGGTGGTCAGCGTGGCCGGCCTCGTGCTGATCTGGCGTAACGCCCCCGCGGGCGAGCAGGGGTTGCTCCATCGGCTCACCGACCCGCTGCTCGGCCTGGCCGGTGGCGGCAGCCGGGCCCGGATCGCGCTCCGGGTGGCGGTGGCCGCGGCGCTGTTCGGCACCGGGCTGAGCGCGCTGCTTACCGGGCATCCGAACCGGTACACGCTGCGCGAGCTGGGCGGCGTCGCGCTGGTAGTGGCCGCGGTGGTGATCGTGCTCGGCCCGTGGTGGCTGCGCATCGCCCGCGACCTGGTGGTGGAGCGGCAGGCCAGGATCCGGGCCGAGGAGCGAGCCGACATGGCCTCGCGGGTGCACGACTCGGTGCTGCAGACGCTGGCCCTGATCCAGCGCCGGGCCGACGACCCGCAGCAGGTGGTCCAGCTGGCCCGGGCCCAGGAACGGGAGCTGCGCAGCTGGCTGTTCGACGACCGGGCCCCCGGCTCGCTGGACGGCCAGGCCAGCACGCTGGCCGATGGCATCCGGCTGATCCAGCAGGAGGTGGAGGCGCAGCACGGGATACCGGTGGAGGCGATCACCGTCGGGGACTGCGACCTGAACGATGACCTGGCCGCGCTGCTGGCCGCGGCCCGCGAGGCCACGGTCAACGCGGTGAAGTGGTCCGGCGCCGAGGTGGTCTCCCTGTTCGCCGAGGTCGAGCCCACCGAGGTGGCGGTGTACGTCCGGGACCGCGGCCGCGGCTTCGACCCGGCCGCGGTGCCCGGCGACCGCAAGGGGCTGGCCGAGTCGATCCGCGCCCGGATGGCCCGGCGTGGCGGTTCCGCGGTGCTGCGCACCGCCCTGGGTGACGGCACCGAGGTGTCGCTGCGGATGCCCCGGGTGGCGGGCGAACGGCAGCCGAGCCGAACATGAGCACGCCAGCGCTCCCCCGGGTCTGCATCGTGGACGATCACGGCCTGTTCCGGTCTGGCGTCCGGGCCGAGCTCGGCGACCAGGTGGACGTGGTCGGCGAGGCGGACGACGTGACCCCAGCCATCGGGCTGATCGGCGAACTCCTGCCGGACGTGGTGCTCCTCGACGTGCACCTGCCGGGCGGCGGCGGGCAACTGGTGGTCAGCGCGGTCCGGACGGCGCATCCCGAGGTGCGGTTCCTGGCGCTGTCCGCGTCGGACGCCCCGGAAGACGTCATCGCGGTCATCCGGGCCGGCGCCCGGGGGTATGTGACCAAAACCATCTCTGGCCCGGACCTGGTGGACGCGATCCGCCGGGTGGCCGCCGGGGACACCGTGTTCTCGCCGCGGCTGGCCGGTTTCGTGCTGGACGCGTTCGCCTCAGGCGGCGCGGGCCAGCCGTCCCTGGACCCGGAACTCGACCAACTGACTCCACGGGAACGCGAGGTCCTCCGGCTCATCGCCCGCGGCTACACCTACAAGGAAATCGCCCGTGAGCTGTTCATCTCGACCAAGACGGTGGAAAGCCACGTTTCCTCGGTGCTGCGCAAGCTGCAGTTGTCCACCCGGCATCAGCTGACCCGCTGGGCTACCGAGCGCCGGCTGGCTTAGTCTCTTGCTACGGTATTCGCTCCCGGCCCGGCCCAGCGGCGGCCGGTGAGCGCACGGGGACTGACGCTGGAGGCACTGGGTGGCTGAGGATTTTCCGGCTGGGTTAATCGATTTCAGTGCGGGCGCGCAGATAGCCAGCTACCAGCTCGAAGAGGAGATCGGCCGGGGCGGCATGGCGGTGGTCTACCGGGCCCGCGACGTCCGGCTCGGCCGCTGGGTGGCGCTCAAGGTACTGGCCCCGGACTACGCGCAGGACGAGGCGTTCCGGCAGCGGTTCATCCGCGAGTCCCGGACCGCCGCGGCGGTCGACCACCCGAACATCATCCCGATCTTCGATGCGGGTGAGGCTGGCGGTGTGCTGTACATCGCGATGCGCTACGTGGCCGGCCAGGACGTGCACAGCCTGCTGCATTCGGCCGGCGCTGCCCGCGGCCCGGGCCCTGGGCATCGTCGGCCAGGTCGCCTCGGCGCTGGACGCGGCGCATGCCTGCGGCCTGGTGCACCGCGACGTGAAGCCGGCCAACATGCTGCTCGGCGGGGTGGCCGACACCGGCCGGGCCGACCACGTGTACCTGTCCGACTTCGGCATCAGCAAGCAGCTGAACGCCACGTCCAGCCTGACCCTGACCGGCCAGGTGCTCGGCACGCTGAACTACCTGGCCCCGGAGCAGATCGAGGGCCGCCAGGTGGACGGGCGCGCGGACGCCTACGCGCTGGCCTGCACCGCCTTCGAGCTGCTGGCCGGCTCGCCCCCGTTCCGCCGGGACGAGAACATGGCCGTGATGTGGGCCCAGCTGAACGCGGCGCCACCCCGGCTGACCAGCCTCCGGCCCGACCTTCCGCCGGCCGTGGACCAGGTGATGGCCCGGGCGCTGGCCAAGGCCCCGGCCGACCGTTACGCCAGTTGCCTCGCGTTCAGCTCGGCGCTGCAGCAAGCCTGTGCCGCCGCGCCGGGCGCACCGGACGGGACCGCTCCGGCGGCGCCGGTCAGCCCGCCGCCGCGGGCCGCGCGGCCCGCGTCGCCAACCGCCGCCGACCCGGCGCCCAGCCCAGCGAACCCGGCCGGCCAGCCGCCCCGGCCCGCGACTACCCCGCTGCCGGTGCTCCCGCCGGGGCCCGGCCGCCAGCCGGCCCGGCCTCCGGGGAGAGCCCGGGCGCGGACCGGCAGCGCGGGGACGACGCGGCCCCGGGCCGGCCGGCCACCACCCCGATGCCGGTGCTCCCGGACCGCGGCGGCTCGCCGCCGCTCGGCGCGGAGCGGCGATCGGGGGGCCTCGGGGGGTCGTCCCCCCGGGCTAGCAGGCGCGTGGCCGCTGTGGTGGCCTGTGTAGCCGTGCTCGCGGTGGGCGGCGGCGCGTACGCGGTGCTGCATAACTCCGCGCTGCGCAACGGGACTCCAGCGGTGGCCGGGTCAGCCGGGCCCAGCATGCTGCCGTCCCACGCGGGCCCGGTGCCGGCCACCCCGGTCCGCGCGGTGCAGGCGTATTACGCCGCGATCAGCAGCCACCAGTACCGCCGGGCCTGGGAGCTGGGCGGGAAGAACAGTGGCGGCGGGCTCACCTTCGGCCAGTTCGAGGCCGGCTTCAGCATGACCAAGGCGGACCAGGTGACGATCCTGGGCCATGCCGGTGATGCGGTAACCGCCCGGCTGGCTGCCGAGCAGGCAGACGGCTCGGTCAAGGAGTTCCTCGGCAAGTACGTGGTCACCCGCGGCGTCATCACCGCGTTCCGGGTCACCGAGATCAGCTGAGCCGGGCCCGCGCGCTACCCCGCCGCGGCCCGGCCAGCCCAGCTTGCTCGGCCACCGGGGCCAGCTTCGGCTCGTCGGCCGGCGCCGGGCCGATCGGCCCGGCGGGCAGCCGGCCGCTCAGCGCCAGTGCGGCCAGCGCGGCCAGCGCGCTGAGCACGAACGCGGTGGCCACCCCGCCGCGCAGGCCGGGGCCGACGCCAGCGGTGGCGGCCACGGCCGCGCCACCCACCCCGATGCCGGTCGCGGTGCCGAGCACATCGGCCAGGTTCAGCGAGGCGGACGCCCAGCCTTCCCGGCCAGGTGGCGCCTCGCGCAGCATCATCAGCGTGGTCGGCGCGTAGCCGACCCCCATGCCCAGCCCGGCCAGCGTCCAGGCGACCAGCCCGACGACGACCGGCGTGGCCGGGTGCAGCACGGTCATCATGCCGCCGATGCCGGCCAGGATGATGCCCAGCCCGATGCGCACCAGGCGGCGGCCCGGCCAGCTGACGCTGAGCTGGGCCTGCGTCCAGGAACCCACCGCCCAGGCCAGCGTCGAGCCGGTCACCGCCACGCCAGCCAGCACCGGGCTGTGGTGCCGCAGCACGGTGATGGTCAGCGTCACGTAGGCGTCGGCGCCGAAGAACGCGAACGTCAGCAGGCCCCGGGTGAGCACGGTGGCGGGCAGCCCGGGCCGGGCTCGCCCGGTACCGGGCGGGACCAGCCGCCGCAGCGCGGGCAGCGCGATGACCGCGCCCACCAGCATCAGGCCGCCCCCGGTCAGCCCATTGACCGAGCCACCCCGGTGGCCGGCCACCGCGCAGCCGCCCGCGGCCAGGGTCAGGCCGGCCAGGATCAGCGCGGTCCCGGCTGCCACCCGGACCCCGTCGGTCAGCCGGTGCCCCCCGGGATGCCGGGTGCCCGGCGGGCCGAGCCGGCTGAGCGAGGGCACCGCGATCACCCCGGCGATGGCCACCAGCGGCAGCAGCCCGAGGAACACCCAGCGCCAGCCGAACAGGTGGGCCACTTCGGCGCTCAGCGCCGGCCCGGCCAGTCCCGGCACCACCCAGGCGGTGGACAGCACCGCCATCATCCGGGCCCGCAGCCGGCCGGGCAGGCCGCGGCCGATCGAGGCGTACGCCACGGCGGGCACCGCGCCGCCGCCAATACCCTGCAGCGCCCGGCCGGCCACCAGGACCGGCATCGACGGGGCCAGGCCGGCCACCGCCAGCCCGGCGCTGAACAGCAGCAGCCCGGCCAGGAACGGGATGGCCGGCCCGCGCCGGTCGGCCTCCCGGCCCGCGGTCACGATGCCGATGATGCTGCCCAGCATGAACGCGGTGAACACCCAGCCGTACAGCCACAGCCCGCCGAGTTCGCGCGCCACTACCGGCATGACTGTCACCACGGCCAGCGCCTCGGCCGCGACGAAAGTGATGGCCAGCACGAGGCCAGCGGTCAGCGCGCGGTTCGGCGGCGCCCACAAACCCTCACGCATCGCGGCCTCCCCCTGACCTACCTCACCTCGTCTGCGCGCAGGCCGCAAGATCTACCGGGCCGTAGTTCGGTCAGCGCAGGTGATAAGCCGCGGCGGTGACGGAGACGGTCACCGTCATCGGGTCAGGCAGGGCAGCTATCCGGTCAGCCAGCTGGGCGGAGGTCAGGTGATAAGCGCTCGGGCCCATGCTGACCAGGTCATGGATCGCGGCGCGATCGAGCGGCAGCCGGTAGCTCAGCGCTTCCCCGGCCAGCGGCCGGAGGCTCGCGGTGGCCGCCGCCACCCGGCCTGGCTTGGCGCGGTCCACGCTGAGCATGCCGAGCGCCCCGACCAGCTCGGCCAGATGCTGGCTGTCCGGGGTGACCAGGAGGAAGATCCCGGCCGGGTCGAGGACCCGGATCGTCTCGGCCATGTTCCGCGGGCCGAACACGCTGAGCACGACCGCGGCCGACCGGTCGGCCAGCGGGAAGCGCCGCCAGACATCACTGCCCACCGCGACCGCCCGGGAGTGCGCCCGGGCCGCTTTGCGCAGCGCTGGCTTGGACAGGTCCAGGCAGATGCCGGTCCGGCCGGGCAGCGTGGCCAGCACGGCGGCCAGGTAGTACCCGGTGCCGCCGGCCAGATCGAGCACGACGCCCGGCCCGGCGGCGGCTGGATCCAGCCGGTGCGCCAGCCGGCCCACGGCGTCCGCGATCGGCGCGTAGTGCCGCTGGCCCAGGAACCTCTCCCGGGCCGCGATCATGGCGGCGGTATCGGACCGATGCGGCCGGCCGCGGCCGGTGTCCAGGTTGATGTAACCCTGCCGGGCGATGTCGTAGGAATGGCCTCGTGCGCAGCGCAGCGCGTGGTCGCGGTGCGCCAGCGGGCCACCGCAGACCGGGCAGCACAGCGCGGCCAGCGCGCCGGCCAGGGCCTGCGGCACCGGGCCTTGCGGCACCGGGCCTTGCGGCACCGGGCCTTGCGGCACCGGGCCTTGCGGCACCGGGCCTCGCGGCACCGGGCCTCGCGGCACCGGGCCTTGCGGCATCGGGGTTTGCGGCACTGCGATTTACGGCTTGCGGCCCACCGCGGTGTAAGTGGGCAGCCAGGGCAGCGAGCCGACATTGACCGGTTCCGGCCGCCAGTGGCCGAGCGGGGTCACCCCCGGGGGGACCAGGTCCAGCCCGTCGAAGAACCGGGTCACCTGCTGCTCGGTGCGCGGAGTGATGGACACCGCCGAGTGCTCGTTGTAGGTCTCCGCGCCGGCCGCCACGGTCTGGGCCATGATGTCGCTGGAGGCATGGGAGATGACCAGGTAGCTGCCGGACGGAGCGGCCTGCATCAGCCGCGCCACCAGCGGGTGCGGATCGTCGCTGTCCGGGATGAAGTGCAGGATGGCCAGCAGCATCACCGCGACCGGCTGGGTGAGGTCGAGCGTGTGCCCGGCTTCGCGGAGGATCGTGTCGGTGTCCCTGATGTCCGCGCTGATGTAGGCGGTCTCGCCGCGCGGGTCGCTGGTCAGCAGCGCGCGGGCGTGCGTCAGCACGATCGGGTCGTTGTCCACGTAGACGATCCGCGACTCGGGCGCGGCCCGCTGCGCCACCTCGTGCGTGTTGTCCGCGGTGGGCAGCCCGGTGCCGATGTCCAGGAACTGCCGGATGCCCGCCTCGGCAGCCAGGTAGCGAACGGCCCGGGCGAGGAACTCGCGGCCACTGCGGGCGACCAGCCCCATCTCCGGCATGATCTGGAGCACCTGCTCGCCCGCGGTCCGGTCGGCGGCGAAGTTGTCCTTCCCGCCGAGCAGGTAGTCCCACACCCGCGCCGGGTGCGCCACCGTGGTGTCGAAGTCCGGCTCGGCCTGGTTCCCGTCGCCGGCCTCGGTGTGGAAGCTCGTCAGCAGATCCTCGTCCGCCACGCCATCCTCCTCGACATCCGGGCCCGGATGCTCCACCTTATGCTGGCCCAGGGCCGGGACCGCCGGGGAAGCAGCCAGACCTGGAAAGCGTTGGAAAACCAGTGACCTCCCCGCCTATCGCGCCGCGCGCCGCCGCGCGTGCCGAGACTTGGCGTGCCCTGGCCCCGGTCATCTCCTATCCCGCCGAGCTGCCGGTCAGCCAGGTCAAGGACGAGATAGCCGCGGCCATCCGGGACCACCAGGTGGTGATCGTCGCCGGGGAGACGGGATCGGGCAAGACCACCCAGCTGCCCAAGATCTGCCTGGAGCTGGGCCGCGGGGTGACCGGGCAGATCGGGCACACCCAGCCGCGGCGGATCGCCGCCCGCAGCGTGGCCGAGCGGATCGCCGCCGAACTCGGCACCGAGCTGGGCACCGCGGTCGGCTACCAGGTGCGGTTCAACGACACGTCCAGCGACGGCACGCTGGTCAAGGTGATGACCGACGGCATCCTGCTTACCGAGCTGCAGCGCGACCGCCTGCTCCGCCGTTACGACACGCTGATCATCGACGAGGCACACGAGCGCAGCCTGAACATCGACTTCATCCTGGGCTACCTCAAGCGGCTGCTGCCGCGCCGCCCCGATCTCAAGGTCATCATCACCTCGGCCACCATCGACCCGCAGCGGTTCTGGGACGCTTTTGGCGGAGCCGAAGCAGACAAGCAGAGCGCCGGAGGCGAAGAAGGCAAGCAGAGCGATGGAGCACCGGTGCTGGAGGTGTCCGGGCGGACGTACCCGGTCGAGGTCCGGTACCGGCCGCTGGCCGACCCGGACGACCCGGAGCGCGAACCGCGGGACCAGGTGCAGGGCATCCTGGACGCGGTAGCCGAGCTGAAGCGGGACGGGCCGGGCGACATCCTGGTGTTCCTCAGCGGCGAGCGGGAGATCCGGGACACCGCCGACGCGCTGGCCGGCCAGGACGACCTGGACGTGCTGCCGCTGTACGCCCGGCTGTCCTCGGCCGAGCAGCACCGGGTGTTCGAGCCGGGCAGGTTCGCCCACTCCCGGCTGGGCCGCCGGGTGGTGCTGGCCACCAACGTCGCGGAGACCTCGCTGACCGTCCCGGGCATCCATTACGTGATAGATCCGGGTACCGCCCGGATCTCCCGGTACAGCCACCGCACCAAGGTGCAGCGGCTGCCCATCGAGCGGATCTCGCAGGCATCGGCCAGCCAGCGCGCGGGCCGCTGCGGCCGGACCGCGGACGGCGTGTGCATCCGGCTGTACACCGAGGAGGACTTCGCCGCCCGGCCCGCGTTCACCGACCCGGAGATCCTGCGCACCAACCTGGCCTCGGTCATCCTGCGGATGGCCGCGCTCGACCTGGGTGACATGGCCGACTTCCCGTTCATCGACCCGCCGGACTCGCGCAACATCGCGGACGGCGTCCGGCTGCTGGAGGAACTGGGGGCCTTCCGCTCGCGCCGAGGGCAGCATTCGCCGACGAGGCGGGACGCGCCGAAGGCGGGTTCCGGCCGAAGCGGGCGTTCGGCGCGAAGCGGCGATCGGGGGCCGGCCGCGGGGGTCGGCCCCCCGAGGCCGGGCGACGTAGGCAAGAAGCTCGCCCGGCTGCCGGCCGACCCGCGGCTCGGCCGGATGATCCTGGCCGCCGGGCAGCACGGCTGCGTCCGCGAAGTGCTGATCATCGCGGCCGCGCTGTCCATCGTCAACCCGCGGGAACGGCCGACCGAGAACCGCGAGGCAGCCGACGCGATGCACCGCAGGTTCGCCGTGCCCGGTTCGGACTTCCTCGCTTTTCTCGCGCTGTGGGACTACCTGCGCCAGCAGCCAGGCCGAGTTGTCCGCATCGGCGTTCAGAAGAATGTGTCGTCGGGAGTTCTTGCACTACCTGCGCGTGCGCGAGTGGCAGGACGTGTACGGGCAGCTGCGCCAGGCCGCCGCCGACCTCGGCGTGGTGATCGGGCGGGACCGGCGCCGCCCGCGCCCAGCCGAGCCCGCCGGGCCCGCCGACCCGGCCGAGCGGTTTCCGGCCGAGCTGGCCGACCGGGTGCACATGTCGCTGCTGGCCGGGCTGCTCTCGCACATCGGGATGCAGGACGCCAAGGCGGCGCAGCGTGGCAAGCGACGCGGCCCGGCCGAGTTCTCCGGGGCCCGCGGCGCGCGGTTCGCCATCTTCCCGGACTCGGTGCTGGCCCGGAAACCGCCGTCCTGGGTGGTCGCCGCGGAACTGGTCGAGACGTCCCGGCTGTGGGCCCGGGTGACCGCGCGGATCGACCCGGCCTGGGCCGAGCCGCTGGCCGAGCACCTGGTCAAGCGCAGCTACAGCGAGCCGCGCTGGGACGGGCGGCGGGGCGCGGTGCTGGCCACCGAGAAGGTCAGCCTGTACGGGCTGCCGATCGTGCCCGCGCGCACGGTCAACTTCGCCCGGATCGATCCGGCCGCCGCCCGCGAGCTGTTCATCCAGCATGCGCTGGTGGATGGCGAGTGGCAGACCCACCACCGGTTCTTCGCCCAGGAACCAGCGGGTGCTGGACGAGGCGGCCAGCCTGGAGCAGAAGGCGCGGCGGCGCGGCATCGTGGCCGACGACACGGTCCTGTTCGACTTCTATGACCGGCGTATCCCGGCCTCGGTGACGTCGGCCCGGCACTTCGACAGCTGGTGGAAGAAGACCCGGGCTGATCGCCGGATCTGCTGGACCTATCGCTGGCCGACCTGGTCGGTCCGGCCGCCGGGGAGATCGGGCCGGCCGACTACCCGGCCAGCTGGGGCGACCTGCCGCTGTCCTACGAGTTCGCGCCGGGCGCGGCGGACGACGGGGTGACCGTGGACGTCCCGCTGGCCCGGCTCAACCAGGTGGACGCGGCGGAGTTCGGCTGGCAGGTCCCGGGGCTGCGCGAGGAGACGGTGACCGAGCTGATCCGGACCCTGCCCAAGCCGCTGCGCACGATGTTCGTGCCGGTCCCGGATACGGCCCGTGCCGTGCTGCCCGAGCTCGGTGCGCCGCACGGTGACCTGCTCGACGCGCTGAGCGCGGCGCTCGGGCGGCTCGGCGGCGTGCCGGTGCCGCGGTCGGCGTTCGACGAGTCGCGACTGCCCGCGCATCTGCGGTTCACGTTCCGCGTGGTCGAGGACGGCGAGGTACTGGCCACCGGCAAGGACCTGGCCGAGCTGCGCGGGCAGCTGCGGCCCCGGCTGCAGGCCACGCTGAGCGAGGCGGCCCGCGGGCTGACCCGGACCGGGCTGCGCAGCTGGGACCTGGAGTCGCTGCCCCGGGTCTTCGCGCATGGCCAGGTCCGGGCGTATCCGGCGCTGGCCGACGCCGGGGACGCGGTGGACATCCGGCTGTTCGAGACCGAGGCCGAGGCGGATGCGGCCATGCTCCAGGGCACCCGGCGGCTGCTGCTGCTCGCGGTGCCGTCCGGGGCGCGTGCGGTGGCTGGCCGGCTGCCGGTCACCGCCAAGCTGGCCATGAGCCGGCACCCGTACCCGGAGCACCGACGCGCTGCTGGAGGACTGCGCGGCGGCCGCCGCGGACCAGATCATCCTGGACGCGGGTGGCCCGGCCTGGGACGCGGCCGGTTTCGCCCGGCTGCTCGAAGCTCGCCCGGGACCGGCTGGCCACGGTCACCGCGGACGTGGTGTCACGGGTGGCCCGGGTGCTGGCCGAGGCGCACGCCGCCGAGGCCAGCCTGGCCGCCACGCCGGGCCCCGCGCTGGCCGCGGCGTTCGCGGATATGCGCCGTCAGCTCGCGGGCCCTGGTCTACCCGGGGTTCGTCTCGGGGGTAGGTGCCCAGCGGCTGGCTGACCTGGCGCGTTACCTGCAGGCGATCACTCGCCGGCTGGAGAAGATGCCGGAATCGCCGGGACGTGACGCGGAACGGATGGCCGCCGTGCACCGGGTGAGCGAGGACTACGCGAGCGTGCTGGCCGAGCTGCCGCCGTCCCGGCGGCAGACGGCGGCCACCCAGGCGGTGCGCTGGATGATCGAGGAGTTCCGGGTCAGCCTGTTCGCCCAGACGCTGGGCACCCGTGGCTCGGTGTCCGAGCAGCGCATCGAGCGGGCCCTGGATCAGCTCCGCCGGTCCCGGCCGCGAGCTAGGTTTCGGCGCCCGGGACGATGAGTTGGCCGCATCCAGCCCGTCTGGTTTGAGAGTCGCCGACCGAGGGAGCTGACTGTGCATGGCTGAACTGCTGACGGCGGGCGGGCTCGCCCAGCTGCACAAGATCGCGAGTAGCCACGTCGGCGATGACCAGGTGCCCGGCCTGGTGGCGCTGATCGCCCGGGGCAATCAGGTGCATGCCGAGGTGCTCGGCTCGCTGGCCATCGGCGGGCCTGCCATGCAGCGTGACTCGCTGTTCCGGATCGCGTCGCTGACCAAGCCGGTGACCGGGGTGGCCACGCTGGCGCTGGCCGCCGAGGGGCTGCTGCGGCTGGACGAGCCGGTGGACCGGCTGCTGCCGGAACTGGCCAACCGCCAGGTGCTGCGCCGGATGGACGGCCCGCTGGACGATACCGTCCCGGCCCGGCGCGCGATCACCGTCCGCGACGTGCTCACGTTCACCTTCGGCTTCGGTCTCTCCTTCGAGATGTTCGGCCCGATGTTCGGCGGGGCCGAGCCGTGGCCGGTGATCGACGAGGAGAACCGGCTCCGGCTGGCCACCCTCGGGCCGCCGGACCTGGCCAACCAGCCCGACCCGGACACCTGGATCGCCGGGCTCGGCTCGCTGCCGCTGCTGGCCCAGCCAGGCGAACGCTGGTTCTACAACACCAGCGCGTCGGTGCTGGGGGTGCTGTGCGCCCGGGCGGCCGGCCAGCCGTTCGGCGAGGTGCTGCGCAGCCGGATCTTCGAGCCGCTGGGCATGCGGGACACCGGGTTCTGGACGACCGAGACCAGCCGGCTGGCCACCGCGTACCAGCCAACGGCAGACGGCTTGACGGTGTGGGACGAGCCGGAGGGCATCTTCAGCCAGCCGCCACCGTTCGGGGATGGGGCCGCCGGCCTGCTATCGACCGCGGATGACCTGCTGGCGTTCAGCCGGATGCTGCTGCGCGGTGGCGCGCCGGTGCTGCCCGCGGATGCGGTGGCCGGGCTGACCAGGGATCAGCTCACCGCGGAGCAGAAGGCTCACGGCGGCCTCGGCCCGGACTTCTTCGACGGGGTGAGCTGGGGATACTCCGTGTCCGTAGTGACCGCCGGGGAGCGCGCCGGGGCGTTCGGCTGGGCCGGCGGGTTCGGCAGCACCTGGCTGGCTGACCCGGCGCGGGACCTGACCGTGCTCGTGCTGACCCAGCGGACGTTCGACGGCCCCGGCGGGCATTCGCTGCACGACGAGGTGCAGGCGGCCGCGTACGCCGCGCTTGGCTAGCGCGGGCATGTCCCCTGACCACGGCCGTGCTGGGCACGCGGCCGGGCTGGCCATCTTCGCAGCTGGCTCGCGCCGGGCCCTCCTGGGCCAGCCCACGGCAGATCCGGGCCATCCTGGGCCAGCCCACGGCAGATCCGGGCCCTCCTGGGCCAGCCCACGGCAGATCCGGGCCATCCTCGGCCAGCCCACGGCAGATCCGGGCCATCCTGGGCCAGCCTGGGCCATCCGTGTGGCCAGCGCCGGCACCTCCGCCGCGTAGGCCTGGCCGGTGTCCGCGCAGCCGCGGCCGATCCACTGCGGTCCAGGTTTTGTCGGTGCTGGATGCGATGATTCGAATATGTGTTTACCTGACCAATCGGCACGGGACGCGGTGCTGGCCGAGCTGGCCGCGCTCGATCCCACCGCGCTGGATGCGGCTGGGCTGATGGGTCAGATCAGTGATCTGGCCGCGTTCATCAGCCTGGCACAGGCCCAGCTGGCCCGGCTGACCGGCGCGCTCGACGCGACCGGCGGGGCGCGCGGCGAGCCGGGCACAAGTCGGCAGCGGCGTTCCTGCGCACCCGGTGCGGCCTCACCGCGGGCCACGCCGCGGAGGTTGCCGTCACCGGGCGCGCGCTCCGCGGTCTGATGGCTACCGAGAAGGCGCTGCACACCGGGGAGATCTCCTTCGACCAGGCGCACATCGTCAGCCCGCACGATGGCCAGCCTGGACGGCGGACAAAGGTGGCCCGGCGGAGCAGGTACTGCTGGACAACGCGCCCGGCCTGGACACCAGCCAGTTCCGCCGGTTAGCCGCGGAAGTCAGCTACCGCGCCGACCCCGACGCCGCCGAGGAGCGGGAGCGCAAACGGTGGGAGCGGCGGCACCTGTCCTTCGGGCTCACCCTCGACGACACCGGCCTGCTGCACGGTGCCTGCGGCGACACCGCCTCGTTCGAGATCCTGCGCACCGCGGCCGAGGCCTTCGCCCCGCCCGGCGGTGCGGCCGATAACCGGACGGCCGCGCAGCGGCGGATGGATGGCCTGGTCACCGCGTGCAAGATCGCCCTCGACAGCGGCAGTGCCCCGCAGCGGCACGGCAGCGCTCCGCACGTGACCGTCCTCGTCCGCGACGAGACGCTGGCCCAGGCGCCCGGCGCGCCACCCGCCCAGACCGGGCACGGACAGGCGCTCACCGCCCGGCAGGTGCTGGCCATGTGCTGCGAGGCGCAGGTGAGCGCGATCCGGTGGGCCGATGGTCTGCCGCTGGACGTCGGGCGCGCGCGCGCACCGAGCCGTCTGGGCTGCGCCGCGCGCTGGAAGCCCGGGACCGGCGATGCCGGTGGCCGGGCTGCGACGCGCTGGCCGCGTGGTCGACCGCCCACCACATCAAGGGCTGGCGCCGCGGCGCGCGGACCGCGCTGAGCGAACTGGTGCTCTTGTGTCACGTGCATCACTCTTACTTCATTCACCGGCTTGGCTGGACCATCACCGGCGACCCCAACGGCACGCTGCGCTTCACTCACCCAGCGGGCATCGCCACCCTGGACAGCCCATTACCCGCCGCAAAGGGGCCGGCCCGGGCACGGCGGGCCGGAGTCTGCCGCGAACCCTGGCTGCTAGCTGCAAACTGGTTGCAAGTACTTATCTCTCGTACCTAGCATCCGAGGTATGCCCCCCTCGCTGGCCTCCGGCCAGGCCCGGCGACCGCGCCTGCGGACCGCCCGGTGGAACGCGCACGACCGGGAGATACTCCGGCTGGCCGTACCGGCCTTCGGGGCGCTGGTGGCCGAACCCCTGTTCCTCCTGGCGGACTCGGCCATCGTCGGGCGGCTGGGCACCGTACCGCTCGGCGGGCTGGCCGTGGCCAGCCAGGCGCTCACCACGCTGGTCGGCATCTCGATCTTCCTCGCCTACGGGACCACCGCGGCGGTGGCCCGGCAGCTTGGCGCTGGGAACCGGCATGCCGCGATCCGCCAGGGCATCGACGGGCTGTGGCTGGCCACTCTCATCGGCGTGGCCGTGCTCGCGATCTGCTGGCCGCTGGCCACGCAGATCGTGCACGCGTTCGGCGGCTCGCCGCAGGTATCCGGCCAGGCCGTCATCTACCTCAGGATCAGCCTGCTCGGTGCCCCCGCGATGCTCCTGGTGCTGGCCGGAACCGGGGTGCTCCGCGGGCTGCAGGACACCCGCACCCCACTGGCCGTCGCGGTGGCCGCCAACCTGGTCAACGCGGTACTGAACGCCATCCTGGTGCTGGTCTTGCACTGGGGGATCGCCGGCTCGGCCTGGGGCACCGTCATCGCGCAGATCAGTGCGGCCGCCGCCTACCTGGCCATGGTGCTGCGCGGCGCGCGGCGCGCCGGCGTCCACTTCGGTCCCGATGCCGCTGGGCTGCGGGCGGCCGCCGTGACCGGCTTTTCCCTGGTCGTGCGCACGCTGGCGCTGCAGGCGGTGTTTATCGTCATCACCGCGATCGCGGCGCATCAGGGCAATGCCGCCGTCGCCGCACACCAGATCGCTATCCGGCTGTGGACCCTGATCGCCTTCGCCCTGGACGCCATCGCCATCGCGGGCCAGGCGATCACTGGACGGTATCTGGGCGCCGGCGACGTGGCGGGCGCACGCGCCGCCACCAACCGGATGATCGGCTGGGGTGTGCTCTACGGTGTGCTGTTCGGCGTGCTGCTGCTCGTGGCCATCCCGGTGCTGCCCAGCCTGTTTGCGGCCGCGCTCGACGTGCGCCGGCTGCTGGTGGCGGTACTGCTGGTGGCCGCGGCCCAGCAACCGGTGGCCGGCGTGGTGTTCGTGCTCGACGGCGTGCTCATCGGCGCAGGTGACCAGGATTACCTGGCCCTGGCCGGGCTGGCGGCCGGGGCGGTGTTCGCGGCCGGGGCGGCCATCGTGGTGGCGCAGCACGGCGGCCTGGTCGCGCTCTGGCTCGCGTTCAGCGGCTGGCTGCTGGCCCGGTTCTGCACCCTCACGCTCCGGGCGCGCGGCTCACAATGGCTGGTCACCGGTGCCGTCCGGCGCTGACCCGGCCCGCTCCCCGGTCCATCTCCGAGCCATCCGCAGCCGGCCCCGCGGCGCGCCGCGATTTGACAGATACCCCCTTGATACGTGATCGTGATACACCGTCCGCGGCTCACCAGCCCTTGACGTTTGAGTGTCGGCCATGGCCCCCGCCATAGCAGAACATGACACGCGAACGGGTCACCGGACGCTCTCTAAAGCGTGAATGCACCCGCCGCATTGGATCGGTCAAGCGCTTTATTTCTGGATCTTAAGCATCCGGCTTCCGGTCACTTCTGCGCGAGCCCTCCAGCGCGAGCCGGCTGGGCATCCTTTCCCGGCACAATCACCCGATCACCCCTGATCAGGCACGCAACGTCACGAACTAGCCCCGGGCCAGCGCAAAGTTTGAATATAGTGCTGACACAGAATTTTTTATGACTTCGTGTCATTGGCGATTCTTGTCACGAACGGGACATCCGCTGCGCTATTCTCTCGCTTTGCCGGCCGCATGTGCCCGCACCCCGATGCGGGGTTCATCAGGAAACCAACGACCTGGGGACAATGAGCAGCGATATCAGCGCGGCCGGGAAAATTCCTCCAGCACCGCCCGCCACACCGGGGGCCAGCCCGGCCATCGCTCCCGGAGCCAGGCCCGCCATCGCACCCGGGGCCAGCCCCGCCATCGCCTCCACGGGCAGTCCAGCCATCGCTCCCGGGGCCAGCCCGGCCATCGCCCCCACGGGCAGCCCGGCCATCGCTCCCGGGGCCAGCCCGGCCATCGCCCCCACGGGCAGCCCGGCCATCGCTCCCGGGGCCAGCCCGGCCATCGCCCCCACGGGCAGTCCAGCCATCGCTCCCGGGGCCAGCCCGGCCATCGCCCCCACGGGCAGTCCAGCCACCGCGGCACCGGCCAGAGCCAACGCCGGGGCCAGCCGGCAGCGCAGCGCAGTCCCGGTCACCCCGGCCTATCGCGAGACGCGCGGCCTCCGCTGGCTGGCCTGGGCCGGAATCGGTACCGCGATTGTCATCATGGTCGCCGTCTCGCTGGTCCGTGGCGGCTGGATGCGCCCGCCGCTGGTCCTGCAGGCCGGCGGCCCGCCCTGGCAGTTGCCGGTCCGGCACGTTTCGGCCGATGTGGTCACCTACGTCCTGTGGTTCGCCGCGGTGGCCAGCGCGGGTGGCGTGGCGGCCGGCCTGCTGGCCGTCCGGCGCGGCGCCCGGCTGAACCCGCGGCTGCTGCTCATCGCCGGGCTGATCACGGTGCTGGTGCTGACTGTGCTGCCACCGGCCGGGTCGACCGACCCGCTGGACTACGCGACCTACGGCCGGCTCCTGCTCCTCGGGCACAGCCCATACGTCTACACCCCGCACTACCTGCGCCACCTGCACGACGCGTTCGCCCAGTCCATCCCGCTGGTCTGGTCCCGCTACGTCAGCGTGTACGGGCCGCTAGCCACCATGGAGCAGCTCCTGGCGGCCAAGCTGGGCGGCTCGTCGCCGGCCCTGATCGTGTTCTGGCTGAAGCTGTGGAACTCGGCCGCGTTCGCTGCTGTCGCCGTCGCACTGCACCGGCTGCTCCGCACCAACCCGGCACAGCAGCTGCGCGCTCACCTGCTCTGGACGCTCAACCCGCTGCTGCTCTGGGACCTGGTCGAAGCCGGGCACGTGGACGTGCTGGCCGCCGCGGCCGGCCTGTTCGGCTTGCTGGTCCTGGGCCAGCAGGCTCGTGGTGGGCGGCCCGGGCTGGCGCGTGTCCTGGCCGCTGGCGTGCTGCTCGGTGCGGCCGCCGACATCAAGATCAACTACGCCCTGTTCGGCCTCGGCGCCGCCTGGGCGCTGCGCCGCTTCCCGGCCGCGCTGGCCGCCGCGGGCGGGGCCGCCCTGGCCGTGCTGCTGCCCAGCTACGCCTGGTTCGGCATGCCCGCCGTCAAGGCCCTGCTCGGCCGCCGGGATCAGGCCAGCGCGGACAACTTCTACCGGCTCATCCTGCCCACGCACCACTTCCTCGGGTTCATCGCCGCCGTGCTGGTCGTCGCGATGGCGGTCCTCGCCCTCCGGCGGCTCCCGCCGGGCGACCCGGCCCGGCCGACCATCCGGCCAACCGTGGCGCTGGCCGCGGCCTGGCTGTTCCTGTGGCCCTACCAGTTGCCCTGGTACGACGCGATGATCATCTGCGTGCTCGTCCTGTACCCGGCGTCGCGGCTGGACTGGCTGGTGCTGGCCCGGCTCACCGCGGGCACGATCGCCAACATGCCGGGCAACCCGCTGCTCCCGCACGGCCACGTGCTGAAGCTGCTCGACCACTATGCGATACACGTCGTCGCCCCGCTGCTCATCCTGGGCGCGGCGGTCGGCCTGGTCGCTCTGTGCTGGTCCGGCCGGTGGAACCCGCCAGACCAGGATCGGCCGCCTCCGACGACTCCCAGCGCAGACGAACTGCTGGTGCCGGCGGCCGGATAGGCACCGCACACCGGCTGGGCAGCCGCAGCGCTGACGGCCCCGCTGCCGTGATCCGTTCACGCTGAGTCGAGCCGCCCGGCGTGGCGACGACTGCGACACGGTCCGGATCTGCCCCTGAGCTGGCCACGCCTTCTGGACCAATGGGGACCAAAGGGCCCGGTCCGGGGACCTGGCCGAGGGGCTGAGGTCCCGGCCGCACGGGCCTCCGGGCCCTGGCCATACCCGCACGTCACCGGCCAGCCTGGAGATAGGCAGCAGGTACCCGACAGCGGAGACACCACCATGATCCTCACCGGTAAGGCCAGCAGGACGGATAAAAGCGCGGGCGGGAACGGCCGACGGCAGGCATCCGTGGCCAGCGGCATGGCCAGCGGGCTGAGCAGCACCCAGCGTCCCGGCCCGGCGCGGCCGCCCTCCGCCCGCCGGGTCGCCGTCATCGTGGACGGCAGCAGCGAGTCGGTCTCCGCGCTGCGCCGGGCAGCGTCGCAGGCACGTCAGCGTAGCGCCACGCTGGATGTGATCTGCTTTCTGCCGGACGAGGCGGATCCGAGGACAGTGACCCTGGCCCGGGTACGGCTCGGCGAGTTCACCCGGCGTGCGTGCCCGTACGGGGTGGGCGTGCCGGTACGCCTCCGGGTAGAGCACGGCGACCTGGACATCGTGCTGCCGGTTATCCAGGCTGACGTAGAACTGCTCGTCACTGTCACTGGCCCCGGCACCGGGGCGGACCAGGACGTGCCCGGGCCGACGGCGGCCCACCCGCCAGCGGCCCAGGCGGCCCCCCACGCGGCGGCCCACCAGGCAGGGGGGGGGAGCGACCCACTGGCACCTGACCCCCGCGCGGCGCCTGGCTGCACACGCTTTTGCATGCATCCTCCTGACGACCCATCCTGTCTGCGCCCGCTTGCCGGGTCAGCGCTGACATTCTGGACCGGTGCGGAATTCCCAGCTCCACATCCGGTCGGCCACGGCGGCCGACGCCGGGACGGTCGCCCGGCTGGCCGCGGAACTGGCCCAGTCCTTCCCGTTCTCCCGTGCCGCGTTCGACCGCAGCTACCCGGCCGTGCTGGCGGCCGAGGATGCCTGCCTGCTGCTGGCCACGGACCGGCACACAGACCCAGCCGCCGCCGTGGGCTACCTGCTCGGCTTCGAGCATCCGGCGTTCTTCGCCAACGGCCCGGTGGCCTGGGTGGAAGAGGTCCTGGTCCGTCCCGAGTATCGTCGGCACGGCGCCGGGGGTGCGCTGATGAGCGCGTTCGAGCAGCACGCCGTGGACCGGGGATGCCGTCTGGTCGCACTGGCCACCCGGCGCGCTGCCGCCTTCTACCGCGCCCTCGGCTACCAGGAATCCGCCGCCTACTTCCGCAAGGTGCTCGGCGACGCCACCGGCTGACCCTGCGCCGCGCACCGTCCGGCTAGCTCACGCCAGCGCCGCACCCCGGATACCGCACGCCGCGTGCACGCCAGCACCACGCCCAGAACACCGCACCCGGATACCGCACGCCGCGTTCACGCCAGCACCACGCCCAGAACACCGCACCCGGATACCGCACGCCGCGTTCACGCCTGCGCCGCGGTGCTGGCTGTGTCCGTCACCCGGACCAGGGCAGGTTCATGGCGGTACCGGCGGAACGCGGGCAGGGCCAGGCCCAGGGCGGCCACCCCCGCGAGGGTCAGCAAGCCGCCGGTGAACGCACTGATAACCGGCGAGGTCAGCGAGCCGAGCGCGCCGGACCCCAGGTTGCCCAACTGCCCGCCGCCCGCGCCTACCACGTAGTCCGCGGCCAGCAGCCGGCCACGCAGCGCATCCGGGGTGACCGCCTGCACGATGCTCACCCGGAACACCACGGTGAACGTGTCCGCCGCCCCGGCCGCCGCCAGCAGGCCCAGGTTCAGCCAGAGCACGGCGGGCGCGACCGCGAAACCGGTGAACGCCGCACCCCAGACGGCCACCGTGAGCAGCATGGCCCGGCCCGTCCGGGACATCCGGCCGAGCGGGCCGGACAGCACCGCGCTGGTCAGGCCGCCTACGCCGATGGCCGTGGTGAACAAGCCGAGCGTGCGGGGATCGCCACCGAAGCGTTCCGCGTTGATGGCCGGGAACAGCGCCACCGGCAGGGCGAACACGGTGGCGCACAGGTCGGCCAGGAACGCGCCGGCCAGCACCTGGCTGTGCCGGATGAACCGGATCCCCTCGGCTACCGCCCGCGGGCCGGGCCGCGCCGGGGCGCCCTGCGGCCGCAGCGCGGGCAGCCGCCCCACCCCGTACAGCGCCGCCGCGTAACTCATCGCGTCCACCAGGTAGCAGGCCCGCAGGCCAAGATGTGGCGCGGCGGCGATGACGCCCGCCAGCGCCGGCCCGGCGATCAGCATCAGCTGGAAGCTGATCCGGTCCAGCGCCAGCCCGGCGGTGACCTGGCTGGCCGGGAGCAGGGCCGGGGTAAAGGTGCTACGCGCCGGGCGGTCCACCGCACCGAGCGCGTACTGCACGCCGACCAGCAGGTAGAGCAGCCAGACCTGGTTCAGCCCGGCGAACGCCTGGGCGGCCAGCGCGGCGGACACCACGGCCAGGCAGCTGCTGGTGACCAGCACCACCTTCCGCCGGTCCAGCGCGTCGGTGAGCGGGCCGCCGAGCAGGCCCACGGCCAGGGTCGGCACGGCCTGGGCCACACCGATGAAACCGACCGCGAACGGGGACCGGGTCAGGTCGTAGACCTGGAGCATGACGGCGAAATAGGTCAGCGCGCTGCCCATCGAGGACACCGTGGAGCCCACCCACAACCGCCGGAACGCCGCCGATTCGCGCAGCGGGCCGACGTCGGCTAGCAGCCCCTTCCCCGACCACATACCCCGCTCCTTTCTCCCGTGCTGACCGGGATCGCCCGGTTCAGTCATCGTAACAGTACTTATACAAGTGCTGTTACAATTAACTCCGTGACCAGCGGCCAGGGCGACAGCACGACAGCCGGCGCCAGCAGGGCAACCGGCAACAGCCGGGCAACCGGCGACAGCAGGCCAGCCGACGACAGCAGGCCAGCCAGCAGCAGCAGGCCAGCCAGCAGCAGCAGCAGCCAGCAGCAGCAGCAGCAGCAGGGCAGCCGGCAGCAGCAGGCCAGACCCGAGCGAGCAGAGCCGCTGGCGCGCGCTGCGGCTGCTGCAGGCGGCCATGGACGCGGACATCGCCCGGGTGTACGCCGAGGCGGGCGTGGACGGGCTGAAGCCGAGCTACGTGATGGAACTGCTCCGGCTGTACGCACGCGGCCCGATGACCATCACCGAACTGGCCGAGTCGGTGCAGCACACCCACTCGGCGGTGAGCCAGAAGGTGGCCGCGATGCGCGCGGCCGGCCTGGTCCGCACTACCGCCGGGGCCGATGCGCGGAGCAAGACCGTGCATCTCACCGCGCGGGCGGCCCGGATGGCCGGGCGGCTGGCGGCGGAATGGCAGGCCACCGAGGCCGCGCTGGCCGAACTCGAAGCCGAGATCCCCTACCCGCTGAGCCAGGCGGTTACCGACATCGAGGACGCGCTGCGCCGTAAGAGCTTCCACGACCGCATCGCCGAGAAGCTGGCCGAGGACCCGGCGTGGCCGTGAGCCACCCACTGCTCGACCCCGCGGTACGCGCCGCGGTGCAGCGGGCCGCCTCGGCACACCGCGGCACCCGCTGGACCGGCACCGGGTTCACCGACCTGACCGGCCGCGCCGCGCACCCGTGCGGCATCTTCCAGGGCACCCCGTTCCCCGTGTTCGCCAAGCTCAGCACCACACCGGACGCTGCGGCACAGTTCGCCGCCGAACTGGCCGGGCTGCGCCTGCTGCACGGCCGGGCCGGCGTCGCCGTTCCGGTCCCGGTCGCGGACGGCATGACCGCCGTGCCGCCCAGCTCGCACCTGCTGCTGTTCGAGGGGCTGCCCGAGCGGCCGCCCGGCGCGCGCACCCCGGCCGACTGGCGGGCCATCGGCCGCGCGCTGGCCACCCTGCACGGCGTGCCCGGGCCGGGGTTCGGGTCGGCCAGCAACGGCTACTTCGGCCCTCTCCCCCAGGACAACGCTCCGGTCCTCCCGGACACCTGGACCACTTTCTATACCCAACGCCGGCTCGTGCCGCATCTCCGTCTGGCCACTGACTCGGGTTACCTGCCAGCCCGGCTGTCCGATGGGATCGCGCAGATCATCCGGCGGCTGCCTGCGCTGGCTGGCCCGCAGCCACGCCCGGTCCTGCTGCACGGCGATGCTCAGCAGCACAACTTCGTCAGCACGCCGGCCGGTGCGGTGCTCGTTGATCCCGCGCCATACTTCGGCCACCCCGAGCTCGACCTGGCCCTGCTCGGCTACTTCAACCCGGTACCCCAGCATGTCTTTGACGGCTACACCGAGCTCAGGCCGATCGACGACGGCTTCCCGCAGCGCCGCGAGCTGTGGCGGCTGTTCGCCTATCTGGCCGTGCTGTCGGCGGCCGGCGGCACCCCGGCGGGACGGCAGTTCCTGACCCGGCTGGACCAGGCCGTGACCAGCTACCGCTAGGCACCGCGCGCCAATCCTGGCCACCCACCGGGTAAACGGCGTGTGGCTATCCATGACATCAGTGCATGGGTGCGTTGCCTTTAAGTCATTGGACGCATGGATGGTGGGAAGCGACAATTGGTATAGACCAACAAGGAGAAGGAAGAGAGCCATGGAGAGCATGACCCGCACAGGGGGTCGGTCGGGGCTGGTTAGTCGGGTAAGCCCGGTCAGCCCGCGGCTGGCCGCCATCCGGGACGAGCTCCGCGAGGCGCGCGAGGCGCGCGCCGCCCGCAAGGCCCTGGAGCGCGACCTGGCCAGCTACACCACGCAAGCCGACCTCAACGACCTCGACGCGATCCTCGACCGGCACAGCGACGAGGAGACCGCGGACATCCGCCGCATTCTCGCTGGCCGCCGCCGGCCAGCCTAGCTCTGCCCGCAGCAGGCAGAGGCCCCGGCTGCTCAGTACCGTCTCGGGCCTGAGCAGCCGGGGCCTGCTTAATTAGCTCAGGGCAGCGCCCACTGCTGGTTGGCGTTGCCGGTGCAATCCCAGATCTGCAACTGCGTCCCCGGTGTGGTGGACCAGTTCGTATCGTCCAGGCATTTACCGGACTGCGGGTTGTACAGCGACCCGTTGGCTTCCGGGATGAAGACCTGCGCGCCGGTGCCGTTGCAGTCGTACAGGTCCACCGTGGTCCCGTCCGCGGTGCCGCCGCCGTTGATGTCCATGCACTTGCCCAGCGCGTGCAGTGTGCTGCCCGCCTGGACCACGGTCCACTGCTGGGCCGCGGTCCGGTTGCAGGTGTACACCTGGACCGGGTTGTAGTTGGCCGTGCTGGCCGCGCGGTCATCGATGCACAGCCCGCCGTAACCGACGATCGGGCCGGTCACGCTGCCCGAACCGGTCGAGCTGCCGTTCGTCTCGTACGCGGCGACATAGGCCACGCTCATCGTGCCGCCCGAGGTGGTCGCGCTGGTCGGCGCCGTGCAGCCGCAGACACCGTCCGGGTAGCCGCCGCCCATGGCCAGATCGAAGATGATCGACATGTTGTGGTCGAACGCCGCCTGCCAGGTCGCCGTGCCCACCTGGCTCTCGGTCACCGAGAAGTACTGGTTGCCGTCCAGGTAGAACGTGATCGACTCGTCGGACGGGTTCGTCCGGTTCAGGATCATCGTGTACGTGTGGTAGCCGGACTGGCAGCCTGAGCAGGACTGCAGCCCGCTGCCGATGCCATCCGGCTCGTTGCACGGGCCGCCCGGATCGGTCCCGCAATGCACCGTGCCGGACAGCTCGGACAGCGCGTTGACGTCCTCCATGATGTCGATCTCGCCGTTCTCCGGCCACTGTCCCGGCCCCAGCATCCAGAACGCCGGCCAGTAGCCGGTGCCGTCAGCCGGGCTCGGCTGCTCGATCGACGCGGTGACTTCGAGTTCCCCGCCGGCCGGCGCGCCCACGTTCGGCGCTGGTCGTCTGGATCCGGCCGGACGTCCACGAGCCGCCCTGGTCCAGCGCGGTGATGTCCAGGTTGCCGTTCCCGTCGAGGTGCACGTTGCCCGGCGAGTTGGTCATCGTCTCGATCTCGCCGGTGCCGAAACTCGACCCTGGGCCGGTGTCGTACTGCCAGGCCGAGGACGGCTCGCTGCCCGCTGATCCGTTGAAGTCGTCGCTGAACACGGTGGACCAGCCGGACGGCGGTCCGGGCACCGCGCTGGTGGCCGCGGCCGCGGGCGTGGCGGCGGGCACGACGGCCAGCAGGGCCAGCACCGGCGCGGCAGCCGCGGCTAACGCGATGATCCGGCGGACGCCCGGCACCGCCCGGCCGCTGCGACGCGGCCCACCTCCCGCTGGCTGGACGGGCGTGGGCACGCGGCGCAGTAAACCGGACATCGGCGGCAACCTCCAGCGATCACTATTAGGAAAGTTTCCTATTTGTAGACGTGACCATAACGCTGCCACCCGGCGCCGTCAATACCGATCAGAGCTGCGCTGGAATACCCGCGGCGAGACAGCCGATGAGGTGCGGTGGAACCTGCCTGCGGCGAGGTGGCCCCAGCGTCAGCTGGCGGCCCCTGGCGGCCCCTGGCGGCCCAGCGTCAGCTGGCCCGGCGGTACGCACGCACCGCCAGCGGGAGGAACACGATAAAGATGCCGGCCAGCCAGGCGAAGCTCTGCCACAGACTGGGCTCGAGCGGGTATTGCGGACCACCCAGGGCCAGCGCGCGCATCGCGTCGACGACCTGGGTGACAGGCTGGTGGTAGGCGAAGGCCTGCAGCCAGCCGGGCATGGTCGAGATCGGCACGAACGCCGAGCTGACGAACGTGAGCGGGAACAGCCAGATCAGCCCGAACGCCTGCACCGACTCCTCGTCCCCGATGGCCAGCCCGGTGAACGCGGCGATGACGCAGATCGCGATGCCGAACACGGTGGCCAGCGCGATCATCGCCACGGCCGGCCCAAAGCCGTTCAGGAACCGGAATCCGACCGCGTAGCCTACCGCGACGATGATCAGGATGGTGACGAGCATCCGCAGTGAGTCCGCGACCAGCCGGCCGGATAGCACCGCGGACCGGGCCATCGGCATCGACCGCAGCCGGTCGATGACGCCTTTCTTCAGCTCCTGGGCCAGCGCGATGGCGGTGCCGAAGCAGGCGAACGCCGCGGTCTGCGCGATGATCCCGGGCATCAGGAAGTTGACGTAGCCGCCGGGGGTGCTCACCGGGATCGCGCCGCCGAACACGTAGCGGAACAGCAGCACGAACATCACCGGCTGGATCACGGTGAACACGATGTAGGCGGGCACCCGCATCCACACCAGCAAGCCGCGCTTGGTGATGATGAGCGTGTCACTGATCGCCCAGCGAGCCCGGGTGAGCAGGCTGGGCTCGCCGCTGACCGGACCGGGGGCGGGAGCGGTTATCTCGGCGGTGGTCATGACGACACCTTCGCATCCTGCTTGGCCTGGTCTTTCTTGCCCTGACGGCGGCCCCGCTTGGGCTTGCCGGACGTCTCGTCCTCGGCCGCGTGCCCGGTCAGCGCGAGGAACACGTCGTCCAGCGACGGCCGCCGCAGCGCCAGGCCCTGGGTGTGCACCCCCGCATTGTCCAGTTCGCGCACCGCCTCGATGAGCGCGTCAGAACCGCGCCCGCCGACCCCCACGCTGATGACTCCGGTCTCGTCGTCGAAGTGCGGCTCGCCCTCGCCGACCTTGGCGATGGCGGCCACGCCATCGGCACACCGGGTCCGGTCGGGCACCGCGAACTCCAGCACGTCCCCGCCGACCCGGCTCTTCAGTTCCTCGGCCGTGCCGGCCGCGATGACATGGCCATGGTCGATGACCACGATCTCGTCGGCTAGTTCGTCGGCCTCGTCCAGATACTGGGTGGTGAGCAGAATCGTGGTCCCGGTGGCCACCAGCGACCGGATGGTGTCCCACATGCCGAGCCGGGATCGCGGGTCCAGGCCGGTGGTCGGCTCGTCCAGGAACAGCACCCTGCGGCCGGCCAACCAGGCTGGCGGCCAGGTCGAGGCGGCGCATCATGCCACCCGAGTAGGTCTTGGCGGGCCGGTTGGCCGCATCGATCAGGTCGAACTGGTCCAGCAGCTCGGCCGCCCGGGTCTTGGCGTCCGCCTTGCGCAGGTGGTACAGCCGCCCGATCATGTCCAGGTTCTCCCGGCCGGTGAGCTCTTCCTGGATGGCCGCGGACTGGCCGGACAGGCCGATCAGCCGGCGTACCGCGGCCGCCTCCTGCACCACGTCGCGCCCCTCCACCAGGGCCCGCCCACCGTCCGGCAGCAGCAGCGTGGTCAGGATGCGGACCGCCGTGGTCTTGCCCGCGCCGTTCGGGCCGAGCACGCCGAGCACGGTGCCGCGCGGTACCGACAGGTCGATGCCGCGCAGCGCGCGTACCTCGCCGAATGATTTGGTCAGGCCTTCTACGAGGATTGCCGGCCCTGAGCTGAATGTCTGACACCACATCCTCCCGAGCCCCCGCAGGCCCGAGCCCACTGGTCGATGTCCCCGAGTCTTCGAACATAGCGGCGGCCACGGCGCCGCCAGGTCGAACCATAGATAAATCGCGGTCCCGCCCGGCTTCAGCAATCGTGAAGACGAGCGCACGCGACCCCGTGTCATCGCCAACTACGCCGCAGCGCTCGGAAATCGGTCCACCGCGCGCCGAGCGGACACTCGGCTCAGCGGCGCACCCACAGCGTGACCCAGATGTGCCGGAAGTGCTGCCTGGCCACCAGCGTGAAGCCGGTCCGCAGCACGCCGCTCTCGTCCCTGATCGCGGGCGACGGCCAGCTGGGCGAACGGGGACCGGCCGAGCACCCAGATCCGCTGCTGGGCCAGCATCAGCGGGCGGACCTGCGCGAACGGCTTGTCGGTGCCCTGGAAGTTGCCGGCCTGCCGCGGGCGAGACAGCCATCGCGAAGTCGCTGACCTTGCCGAAGTCAGCTGGGTAGCCGAGCCGGGCCTTACGGAAGAACGCGCTGAAGAACAGCACGCCATCACCCTGGTGCGCGTGCGCGGCTACGTACCGGGACGGGCCGCCAAAGTCGTACAGCCGGCTTTGCGGGGTGCGCACCCGCTGCTGCGGCCCGAGTTGCAGGACCAGCGCGAGCACGCACACCACCGCACGCCACGGCCCAGGCCAGCGCGGGCCAGCGCACCCGCCCGGCCAGCCACAGCCCCGCCCGGTACGCGCCGGCGCCAGCCAGCAGCGCCGCGCCGGCCTCGCCGTACAGCACGTACCGGTCCACGTACAGCGGATGCGCGACCAGCGACTCAAGGCCAAGCACCAAGCCGGGCAGCACCAGCAGCGGCGCGCCCACCGACTGCACGGACAGCCCGCCGCGCCGCCACCAGGGCGCCGCCCCGGCCCGGTCAGGCGGCTCCGGCCAGGGCCCCTGGCCGCGGCCGGGCAGCACGGCCAGCACCGCGCACAGGAACAGCAGCACGGCCAGGCCGGTCGTCGCGCCGAAGTAGTCGTGGAACAGCGACCCGCAGGCGCCCGGGCCGGGCCGGGGAATCCAGGCGACAGCGGCGTCCTCCCGGGCGCTGACCACGGCCAGCGGGAGCACCAGCAGCGCGGCCAGCACGGCCGCGGCCGCCCAGTGCACGAACGCGGGCCGCCCGTACCGGGCCAGCAGCACGGTTACCCCGTGCGCGATCAGGGCGAGCAGCGCCATCTCGTTCAGGTACCCGGCCAGCAGCATCAGCGCGCCATAGCTCACCCACGCGCCAGACCACCGGCCGCCCGTCCTCGACATGCTCCACGCGCAATGCGCGGAGCAGCAGCAGCGTCGCGCCGACCACGCACACGTAGACCAGCGCATAGGATCGTGCGGTCTGTGCGTAGTAGGTGATGGTCGGGGTCAGCGCCATGATCAGCCCGGCGAACAGCGCGGCCCAGCCGGACCCGGTGAGCTGCCGGGCCAGGATGGCGATCAGCCCGGCCGCGACGATCATGCTGAGCACCGACGGGATGCGCAGCACGGCCGGGCTGGTGCCGACCGCCATCCAGCCGTGCATCAGCAGGTAGTACAGGCCGTGCACGGCGTCCACGTTGTTCACCAGGTGGGCCAGCTGGTGCAGCGGCAGCAGCGCGGCCCACCGGGTGGCCACCTCGTCGTTGCCCATCGACGAGTCGCGCTCCAGGCCCCACACCCCGAGCACCGCCATGACCAGGGCCGCGGCCAGCGCGGGCCAGTACCAGGCCGCGGCCCGCCAGCCGGGCGGCGCCGCGCCGGAGGGGCGGCAGGCGGCACGGACGGCGCGGGACCCGGCCTGGCTCCGCCGGCGGGACCGGCGTGCCGCGCTGCCCGGTGGAGCCACTGTGCGCCGAGCGGCGGCCAGCCGGAACCCCCCGACGGCGGCCCGGCGCGACCGGAACGTGCCGCGACTGCCCGGGGGGGCTCACAGTGCTCAGCAGGCGGTTCGACCAGCGACCCGGCGAACGTCTGCCGCCACTGCTCCGGCCCGGTGAACCCGGGCGCCGCGGCCTTGTACTCGGCGGCCAGCTTGGCCCACTGGCGGCGCAGCCGCCGGTGCAGGATCAGGCTGCGCAGCCCGAGCGAGCGGAACAGCCGCGGGTCGCGCTGATACCACGATGCGGTCGTGTTGTCGGCCGTCGACACCAGCGCGCTGTCCAGCTTGGTCAGCACCCACCAGGCCGCGTCCTGGCCCGGCAGCGCTATCTGCGGCCGGTCTTTGGCCCCCTGCCTCGGCCGCCGGAACTGGTGCGCGGTGCCCGACGCCGCCTTGGTCAGCAGGTTGCAACCGGTTGGTCGGCGTGGTGGACGCCTTAACCGCCTCCGGGGCCCGCCGCCGCGGCGGCGGGAAGCTGTCCAGGTCGGCCTGGCCCCGGGCGTCGGCGTACTGCAGCCGGAACTCGCGGAGCTGCGCCAGCTTGGTGCCGATCTCTGCGTGCAGGTGGCCCGGCCCGCGCAGCACATCCTCGATAGCCAGGGCGCGCAGCGCCACCGTGGAGTACTGCATCGACAGCAGGGCCTGCAGCTGCCGCTCCAGGCTTTCCGCGACCAGCTGGCCGCCGTGCGGTTCCTTCGAGTGCAGCAGCGCGGCCACCAGCCGGTTGCGCAGGTGGTAGTAGGCGTTCCAGTCCAGGGCGTCGTTCTTGTCCGTCCACGGCGCCTGCCAGCAGGCCGACACCGGGCAGCGACACGGTCGGGTAGCCGCGGTCCCTGGCCCGCACCCCGTACTCGGCGTCGTCCCACTTGATGAACACCGGGATCGCGAGGCCGAGTTCCTTGATCAGCTGGACCGGGATCAGGCACATCCACCAGCCGTTGTAGTCGCCGTCGGCCCGGCGGTGCAGCCACGGGGTGTTGCGCAGGTTGCGGCGGCCAAAGTCGTGCCGGCTCTTGGTGTTCGGCGCGTTCCCCCACCACCACCGGTAGGGCGCGACCGCCTCGGCGAACGCGTGCAGTACCGAGCGCTCGTACTGGCTGAACATGTGGCCGCCGACGATCGTCGGCTTGCGGGCCAGGTCGGCGAAGGTGATCGCGCGGAGGATCCCCTCGGGATCGATCTCGACGTCGTCGTCGGTGAGCAGCACGTAGTCGCTCTTGCCGGCCCGCACCGTCTCGTCCATGGACCGGGAGAACCCGCCAGATCCGCCCAGATTGCCCTGCTCGATCACCTGCACCCGGCCGGCCAGCTTCTTGGCCGCGTCCTCGAAGCCGGGGTGGTTGCTTGCCCGGGTGGTGCCCTGGTCGACCACGTAGACGGTGTCCAGCAGGTGATGGACGTCGGTGGCGTCGCCGAGCGACCGCAGCTTCTGGACCACCTCGTCGGGCTTATTGAACGAGGTGATGCCGATGCTGAACCGGCCGGGCGGCATGGGCTCGACCTGCGCCAGCCAGTCCGCCTCGATCAGCGTCGTCCCGCGCGGCCCGGCCACGATGTCGAACCAGTACCAGCCGCCGTCGATGAACGGGGCCAGCGGCAGCGTGCGCTCGATCGTCTCCGGGTCGTCCGACTCGACATTGATCGTCTCGATCGGGTGGCTGTGCCCGCGGGCCGTGGAACGGTACAGGATGACCTTTGACTCGCCCGCCAGGCGGATCCGCAGGGTCACCGCGTCCACGGTGGTCCACCGGCGCCAGTAGCTGGCCGGGAACGCGTTGAAGTAGGTGGCGAACGAGACCCGGCAGCCGTCGGTGATCAGCGCGCTGCGCCGCGGCCCGGCCTCCTCGACCAGGTGCGCGGGCACGTCGGCGCCGAAGCGGATGCTCGACTGCGCCTCGCCGACCGCGGCGCTGCCGGTGGCGGTGCCGCCGGTCACCTTGCGCCCGGTCAGTTCCTCCGCGGCCATCTCGGCCGCCAGCTCGGCGGCGCCGCGGTCCATCTTGGTCTCCACGTACAGCGGGACCACGTCGAGGTCGTCCCCGGGAAACACGACCCGCTGCAGCACCCGCGGGCTCCGGGACGCGCTCGCCTCAGTCATCGGCCAGCTCCTTGCTCTTGAGCGGCGCAGCCGTCGGTGAAGAACGGGCGCAGCCGGTTGTCGAACATGCTCAGCGCGGAGCCGATGGCCATGTGCATGTCCAGGTACTTGTAGCGTGCCCAGCCGCCCGCCGAACAGCACCCCGTCCTCGCGCCCGGCCAGCTCCCGGTAGGTCAGCAGCCGCGCCCGGTCTTCCGGCGTGTTGATCGGGTAGTACGGCTCGTCACCGTGTTCGGCGAAGCGCGAATACTCACGCATGATCACTGTCTTGTCCTTCGGGTACCAGTCGCGCTCGGGGTGGAAATGCCGGAACTCGTGGATGCGGGTGTAGGGGACGTCTTCGTCGGCGTAGTTCATCACCGGCGTGCCCTGGAAATCCCCGGTGGGCAGCACCTCGGTGTGGAAATCGAGGGTACGCCAGCCGAGGTCGCCGGCCGCGTAACCGAAGTACGCGTCGAGCGGCCCGGTGTACACCACCGGCACCTGGCCGACCAGATCCGCGCGCAGGCCGGCGAACTCGGTGTTCAGCCGGACCTCGATGTTCGGGTGGTCGGCCATCCGCTCCAGCCACCTGGTGTAGCCGTCCACCGGCAGGCCCTCGTAGGTGTCGCTGAAGTACCGGTTGTTGAACGTGTACCGGACCGGCAGCCGGGAGATGACCTCGGGCGGCAGGTTGACCGGGTCGGTCTGCCACTGCTTGGCCGTGTAGCCGCGGAAGAACGCCTCGTACAGCGGCCGGCCGACCAGCGAGATGGCCTTCTGCTCCAGGTTGGTCACCTGGTCCGGCGTCGATCTCCGCGGCCTGCTCGGCGATCAGCGCCCGCGCCTCGTCCGGCGACATCACCTGGCCGAAGTACTCGCAGATGGTGCCCAGGTTGATCGGCAGCGGGTAGACCCGGCCCTTGTACACCGAGAACACCCGGTGCTGGTACCCGGTGAACGCGGTGAACCGGTTGACGTACTCCCAGACCCGCGTCGTTCGAGGTGTGGAACAGGTGCGCGCCGTAGCGGTGCACCTCGATGCCGGTCTCCGGCTCCGGCTCGCTGTACGCGTTGCCGCCGATGTGCGGGCGGCGGTCCAGGACGAGCACCCGCAGGCCGAGGTCGGTCGCGCAGCGCTCGGCGATGGTCAGCCCGAAGAAGCCGGAGCCGACGATGGCCAGGTCGACGTTCACTGGCCGCACCTGCATCGGCGGCGCGGGCTGGGCCGCGGGTTCGCCCTCCGCAGGGTCGGCGTCCGTATCCGGGTTGCCGTGGTTCCCGGGATCGGTGTAGTGCGCGACCATCGGCTTGTATACCGCGCGGCGGGCCCACCACGGGATCAGCCGGTACCCGCCGCGCACCATCACGTTGCGCGCGTACTCGGCCGGCGTGGTGAACCCCTGCCGCCGGAATTCGCGCTGCAGCCGCAACTCGGAACGCAGCAGGTCGGTGCCGCCGCGGCGCTTGAACGCGGTCGCGCCGACCCGGTAGTAGACCAGCGGCTCGGCCACGTTGACCGCCCGGGCGCCGTTCTGAGCAGCATGCGCGCGAACAGCGCGTAGTCCTCCATCAGCGGGAGGTCGCCGTAGCCGCCCGCGGCCTGCACCGCCTGCCGCCGGTAGACCACGGTCGGGTGGTTGAACGGGTCGTGCATCCGGGCGTAGCGCTGGATCTGCTCCGGGTCGGTGGGCGGCACCCGCTGGCCGACCACGTTGCCGATGTCCCCGACGAACTCGAGCAGCCCGGCGCCGACGATGTCGGCCTCGGCGATCAGCGGGATCTGCACCTCGAACCGGTGCGGCATGGCCACGTCGTCGGCGTCCATCCGGGCGATGACGTCGAACTGGCTGGCCGCCATCCCGGCGTCCAGCGCGGGCCCGAGACCCCGGTTCTGCTCCAGCGGCACCAGCGTGACCGGCACCGGGCTGGCCGTCTTCAGCTCCGCCAGGCAGGCGGCCAGCTCGTCGCGGACCGGCCCATCCCGCACGATGACCACCTGGGCCGGGCGCAGCGTCTGCTCGTCGACCGCGCTGCGCAGCGCCTGCCGCAGGTGATCAGGCTGGTCGCCATCCCATACCGAGAGCAGGAGCGTGAAGGGCTCGTGCATATGCCGAATATGCCTTCCATGTATGGCGGAGCGTGCGCTCTACCGCTCTATATGGCGGAGTGTGCGCTACGGCAAGGAGGTTGCCGGGAGCCAGCCGCCCCCCGGCCCAACGGTACTTTACGGCAGCTTTGTGCGAAGTTGCTCCGTTCCGGCTGACTACCCCCTGTCGCTGCCTAGTGGTCTACCCTGGCCGTGCAGCCGCCTCACCCACGACGGATAAGGTACCGGGATGGCATCGAACGGCAGGGTTTTCCTGCACATCGGCGAGCCGAAGACCGGCACCACGTTCCTGCAGCAAGTGATGTGGGGCAATCGCCGGGAACTGGCCGCCCAGGGCCTGGTGCTGCCCGGTCATCACGCGCAGGATCACTTCCGGGCCAGCCAGGACCTGCGCGGCATCGAGAAGCTGCCCAGCGACCCGGCCGGGTCGTGGACCGGGGAATGGGACATCCTGGCCACCCAGGCCCGGCAGGCGCCGCGAACTGGCGGTCATCTCGCACGAGCTGTTCTCCGCGGCCGACGAGGAGCAGGCCGCCCGGGCGGTCGGCTCGCTGCAGCCCGCCGAGGTGCACATCGTGCTGACCGTGCGGGACATGGCCTCGCTGCTGCCCGCCGAGTGGCAGGAGACCATCAAGCACCGCAACGCGCTCGGCTGGGAAGACTGGCTCGGCGACGTGATCGACCGCGAATCGGTGGCCGCCGACCGGCGCCAGTTCTGGTTCTGGCGGGTGCACGACACACTGGCCCTGCTGGCCCTCTGGGCGCAGCACGTCCCGCCGTCGCGGGTGCACGTCATCACCATGCCTTCACCTAACGCCGGTACCGGCGTGCTGTGGGAACGTTTCGCTGGTCTGCTCGGCATCGACCCGTCGTCGGCTGACCTGGCCCGGGCCCGGCCGAACGCGTCGCTGGGCATGCCGGAGATCGAGTTCCTCCGGCGGCTCAACGAGAAGCTGCCGGACGAGGTGCCGGACTGGTTCTACATGTGGACGGTCAAGGAGGGGGTCGCGCACCGGGCGCTGGCCGACCGGCCGCGGTCGGGGCGGCTGGTGCTGCCCGCCGACCGCGAGACGTGGGCCAAGGAACAGGCCGAGGTGCTCATCGCCGGACTGGCCGACTCGGGCTACCAGGTGATCGGGGACCTGGACGAACTGCGGCCCCGGCCGGTCAGCGCGCCAGGTGCGGCTGCCGCCGCGCAGCAGCCGCCGGGCCCGGTGCTCGACGCCGCGGTGGACGCGGCCGCCGCGCTGGTCGTCAACCAGTACCGCCGGGAGCACGGCGGCGGGCCCAAGGGTCCGGGCGGCCCGGGTGGCCGGGCTGGCCGGCCGGGCCGCGGTGGGCTGGCCGGGCGGGTCGAATCGGCGGTCGGCGCCTCACCCTGGCTGAAGCGGACGGTCCGCGAGCTGAGCAGCCGTTACCCCGCGGTGCGCAAGCTGCGCGTCATGGCCTGGCAGGCGATGGAGCGGACCCGGGCGCGGGGCCGGATCCTGACATGGCCAGCCTGGGGCCGAGCCGGCAGCCGCGGGTGATCGCGGTGGTGGTCACCTGGAACCGGCGGGAGTTGCTGCTCGAATCACTGGCCGCGGTGCTGGCGCAGACCCGGCCGCCGGACGCGGTCATCGCGGTGGACAACGCGTCCACCGACGGCAGCGCCGGCGCGGTGCGTGCCGCGTTCCCTTCGGTACGGCTGGCCACGCTGGCGCAGAACACCGGCGGGGCCGGCGGGTTCGCCTACGGCCTGGCGCTGGCCCTGGCCGATGCCGCCGACCTGGTCTGGCTGATGGACGACGACACGGTGCCGGAGCCGGATGCGCTGCGCGCCCTGCTGGACGCGCGGCAGCGGGCCGGCCAGCCGGGCGCTGCCCGGCCGGCGCTGCTGGCCAGCCGGGTGCAGTGGACCGACGGCCGGGCGCACCCGATGAACACGCCGCGGGCCAAGCCGTTCGCCACCGGGGCGGAGCAGCGCCGCGCGGCGGCGGCCGGCTGCCTGCCGATCCGGTCTGCCTCGTTCGTCTCGATCCTGGTCGATGCCGCGGTCTGCCGGCAGCGCGGCCTGCCGCAGGCCGACTACTTCCTGTGGAACGACGACTTCGAGTTCACCACCCGGCTGCTGCGTGGCCAGCCCGGCTGGCTCTGCCCGGCCAGCGTGGTCGTGCACAAGACCAGGACGTTCGGCTCCACCGATGCGGACCCAGGGCAGCGCTTCTTCTACGAGGTGCGGAACAAGATCTGGACGCTGCGCTCGGCTGGCGCGCTGTCGCCCGCCGAGCGGGTGCTGTACGGGGGCGCGACGCTGCGCCGCTGGGCCCGTACGTTCCGCGGCTCGGCCGACCGCGGCACGCTGCGGTCCTGCCTGGTGCACGGGATCTCGGCCGGCCTGCGCAGCCGGCCGCGGCCGACCGCCGAGGTGCTCGCCGCGGCCGGCGCGCAGCTACCCGGACCTGGTCAGCCCGCCGCCGGAGCCTCTGCCCCGTTCGACGGCCTAGCCGGATCAGCCGGGCCGGCTGGCTTCGGCCCGGCCCGCCGGCGCAGGCCGAGCAGCACGGTCAGGCCGAGCAGCCCGGCGGGTGGCAGGGTGATCACGGCGGGCAGCTGGTATCGCCAGGAGAACTCGTACACGTCCGGGGCCAGCAGGATCACGACGGCGACCAGGGTGAACAGCAGGCAGGCCAGCCCGGCCGCCCGGCTGCCGCGGGTCGGCCGACGACCGCCGGGCCAGCGCCACCACCGACCCAGCCAGGCCGAGCACGGCCAGCACCGCGAGCAGCGGGCCGGGGCTGTACCCGCCGTCCAGCTGGTAGGACCGCAGGAAACCGGCGATCGGCTGGTTCACCTGGGCCGGGCCGCCGTAGGCCGGCTTGAGCGGCTTGAGGAACAGCTTCCCGAACAGCTTCACCTGCACGCCCACGATGATCGTGTTATCCGGGCCCAGGGTGACCCAGTGCGGGTAGACCGGGTAGTGCGTCTGGAACTGCCAGCGCCACAGCGGCGTGGTGAACGGGTCTGAGGTCCGGGTCACCGCGAACAGCCGCAGCGAGTCGAGACCCACCGCGCCGGCGATGCGCTCCGGCTGCTGGTTCCAGATGGCCGCGGTCAGCTGCCGGGTCAGCTGGGCCCGGGTCGTCCCGGCCGGGACCGGGGCGCAGTGCAACGGCGAGTACTTGGAGTGCTCGATCCAGTCCGGGCCGAACGACTGCTGATGCGGCGTCGGGCAGAGCGGCCGTACGTCGGCGGGCAGCTGCAGCGTGGCGCAGTCGGCCGCGGCCACCACCCGGCCGGTGTCCTGCTGCCCACGGGCCAGCCGGAAATGCCCGTTGCTGGCGTAGGAGGCGGTGCAGTAGGCGACGATCGGCACCAGGAACGCGACCACCAGCACACCCGCCGTGGTCAGCGCGCGGCGCAGCGTCCCGGCCGTGGCCAGCAGGTAGGCCGCGGCGGGCAGCACCAGCACCTCGCCCAGCTGGTGCACGGTGGCCGAGGCGCCGAGCAGTACCCCGGCCGCGGCGGCCAGCCGGAGCGGCGGCGCGGGCCGCCAGAGCAGCACCACCAGCCCGGCCACGACCAGCGCCTCGAACCACAGGTCCGGCATGATCATCTGCTCGATCTGCACCTGGTAGGCGTCGAGCAGGACCGGGGCGACGGCCAGCGCGGCCAGCCACCGGTTCAGGCCGCGGCGCAGCAGCACGGCATACAGCGCCGCGGCCATGGCCAGCCCCACCAGATGCTGCACGATGACGACCGTGGTCAGGTTCCCCACGGCCAGGATGGCCCGCAGGATGTACATGTAGCCGAGCGGGTCGGAGCCGGGCGACGCGCCGTACAGGTACTTGAGCGTGTCCACGTAGATCAGCGCGGGCTGGTAGGCCGCCGTGGCCAGCAGCCGCAGCACCAGCCCGGCCACCAGCAGCCCGGCCACCAGCCAGTGCTGCCGCAGCAGGCCGGGGAGGTGAGCCAGCCGGGCCCGGTACCCGCCTGCGGCCGGGCCGCGGCCCGGCGCGCCGTCCCCGCTCCCGGTGCCCGTCACGCCGCCGCGCGCGACGAGATGCGGCCCAGTCATGCCACGGGTGCGCAGGGCAGCATTCCTGGCTCCATTCGATGCGGGAGATGAGATCAGCATCATCCCGTAACGTGCCGTCCCAGAAGGACCTCATCCTACTATTTGCGGTCTCGCCGTAAGCCTGGCCGGGGCCAGGTCACGGTGCTGACGCCGGTGCCCACCGCCAGGCCTGGCCGGGGCGCTCAGCCCGGCTGGGGCCAGTACAGCACGGTGGCGTCGTCGCGCAGCTTGGACCGGGGCCAGCGGGCGCCGTCCGGGTCGCTGTCCTCAGCCGCGCGAACCTGGGCCAGCAGCTCAGCCGGGCCTTCCTCGCGCAGCACACTCACCAGCTCCACCCAGCTGAGCAGCCCGTACTCCTCGGCGATGCGGGTAGCGCCGTCGCTGAGCAGCGCGATGGCCTGCAGACCGTCGCCCGCCAGGGTGGCCGTGCGGGCCTGCCCGGCGGCGGCCGGGTTGGTGCTGGCCGCCCGGTGCCGGTCGGTGATGACCAGCGGTGCCCGGTCTTTCCCGTAATCGGCGATGATGACCGAATCGGCCAGCGCGAGCACCTGGTAACCGGACGGCCCGGCCCGGACCGCGGTCACCGTGGCCGCCGGGGTGAGCGGGTTGGCCAGGTCGCAGCTGTGGGCATGGCCGGCCCGCACCTGCTCGATGGCCGTGGCCAGCGCCTCCGGCAGCGGGACCGCCGGATCGGCGCTGATCTGGCCGAGCAGGACGCTGCCCAGCGCCCGGGCATACCAGGCCACCCCGTGCAGGCACCCGGTGCTGGCCCCGCGCGGCGTGGTGGTACAGCCGTCCAGCAGCACCGCGGCGCCCGGGGCGGCAGCGGCGAAATCCTCGTTGGGCCAGCCCGGTGTGCCGGGCTCGGTGGCCAGCTCGACGCGCATCTGCCTCCGCCGCCAGGTCGAGGACGCGGCCCAGCCTACCGGCCCAGCGCCGGAGCGGCCGGGCCGGTAGGCTCCTTGGTCGCAGGCCCGGCTGGCGTTCCTGCTGGCCGGGGCCCGCTCAGGGAGGACGCCGATGAGCCAGCCGGACGACCGGCCGGGTCCCGATCCGGCTCAGCCGGCCGCCGCGCGGATCTATGACTACCTGCTCGGCGGCAAGGACAACTACGCGGTGGACCGGGCCGCGGCCGAGAAGGTGCTGGCCATCGCCCCGGATCAGCGCCGGCTGGCCCGGGCCAACCGGGCGTTCGCGATCCGGGCCACCCGGGCGCTGGCCGCGGCCGGCGTCAGCCAGTTCCTCGACCTGGGCACCGGGTTCCCCACGTCGCCCAGCGTGCATGAGGCGGCGCGCGAGGCGGATCCGGCCGCCCGGGTGGTCTATGTGGATCACGACCCGGTGGTCTACGCGCACAACGCGGCCCTGCTGGCCAGCGACGACCGGGTGGCCGCGGTGCAGGCGGATATCGGCCAGCCAGCGGCCATCCTGAGCCACCCCGAGGTGACCCGGCTGATCGACTTCGCCCGCCCGGTCGGCGTGCTCTGCGTGGCCGTACTGCATCTGGTGCCGGACAGCGATCAGCCGGCCGGGATCGTCGCCCGGTACCGCGACGCGCTGAGCGCGGGCAGCTTCCTGGTGCTGTCCCAGTTCGCCAGCGAGAGCAGCCCGGAGGCGATGGCCGAGTTGCGCGCGGTGGCAGCCGGCACGCCGGTCCAGACCTACTTCCGGCCGCTGCCCGCGATCCGGGCCTTCTTCGCCGGGTTCGAGCTGCTGGAGCCCGGCCTGACCTGGGTCGAGGACTGGCGCCCGGACAGCATCGCGCTGCCCACCCGGCTGAAGATCGCCGGTGCGGTGGGCCGCAAGCCGTGACCCCGCGGCGGCCGACCGCGCCAGGTTAGCCCCAGACCATGCTGGCCGTGCTGGCCACCAGCTCGAGCTTGCGCCGCTCCTCGTCCACGGTCAGCTGGTTGCCCCGGGACGTGGAGGCGAACCCGCACTGCGGGCTCAGCGCGAGGTCGGCGATCGGCACGTGGCGGGCCGCCTCGTCCACCCGGCGGCGCAGCTCGTCCGGCGATTCGAGCTGGGGCAGCTTGGACGAGACCAGGCCGAGCACCACGGTGGTGCCGGGCCGGATGAACCGCAGCGGGGCGAACCCGCCGGCCCGCTCGGTGTCGTATTCGAGCAGGAACCGGTCCACCCCGACCTCGCCGAACAGCCGCTCGGCCACCGGCTCGTAGCTGCCCTGGGCCATCCAGGCGCTGCGGTTGTTGCCCCGGCAGATGTGCATGCCGATGGTGACCCCGGGGTTCCGCCGCTTGGCCGCCCGGACCAGCGCCGCGTCCGCGCTGACCGTGGCGTCCAGGATCACCTCGGGGGGCAGCTCAGCCAGGCCGGTGGCGGCCCGGAAGTCCGCGTCGAACACCTGGTTGTAGCTCAGCGAGTCGAGCTGGATCCAGCTCACCCCCTGGTCGATCAGGCTCCCGATCTCGTCGGCCTGTAATGCCACCAGGTCGCGGACCAGGTCGCCGGGCGACGGGTAGGCCGCCTCGCTCAGGCCCGGGTTCCAGAGCATCCCGCCCATCGACGAGCTGATCATCGTGATCTTGAACTGGCCCGGGGCGTGCTGGGCCAGGAAGCTGGCCTCGGTGCTGGTCCGGCTGCCCTTGCGGGACACCTTGCCGGTGACCGCCACGCTGTCGAAGTCGGTGTCCTCGACCGGCGGGTCGCCGCCCGCCCGGTGCCACGGCACCCGCGGCGTGCCGACCGGCACCACTCCCCCGGTGGACTCGAAGAAGCCCGCCATCCAGGTGTCCCGGCGCATCTCCCCGTCGGTGAAGACCTCGATGCCCGCGTCCCGCTGTAATTCGATGGCCTGCCACGCGGCCCGGTCCTCCGCCTCGCGCAAGGCTTCGGCCTCCAGCCTGCCCTCGTTGTGCGCGGTACGGGCGTCCAGCAGCCAGGACGGCCGGAGCAGGCTGCCGACGTGCTCGGCATGGTATTTGGTGCCCATCGTGCACTCCTCCGCGGCGGGTCGCGATCCGGTCCAACTCTCCGCTCCCGGCGGCCAGCGGGCAACCGGTTGACCGGTGAGTTTCTGTCGGAGCCTGGCGTTATACCTGAAGACGAGCACCGGCACCGGCCAAGGGAGCGGACATGACCACGCAGGACCTGACCAGCACCGTGGTGTCCCGGGACGGCACCAAGATCGCGGTCAACCGGTACGGCTCGGGGCCGTCGATCGTGCTGGTCGGCGGGGCGTTCACCGACCGGCGGGCGCTCGCCCCGCTGGCCCAGGCGCTGGCGCCGTACTGCACCGTGCTCGCGTACGACCGCCGCGGCCGCGGCGGCAGCGGGGACACGCCGCCCTACGCGCCTGACCGGGAAATCGAGGACCTGGCCGCGGTGATCGCCGCGGCGGGCGGGCCGACCTGCGTGTTCGGCCACTCCTCCGGGGCCGGCCTGGCCGTGCTGGCCGCGGCCGACGGCGTCGCCATCAGCGGGCTGGCCGTGTACGAGGCCCCGTACATGGTGGACCGGGGTGACCCCCTCCCGCCCGCCGACCTGGCCGGCCGGATGACCGAACTGTCCGCCGCCGCCGGCCGCCGCGGCGAGGCCGTCGAGTACTGGATGACGCGCGTCATCCGGATGCCCGCCGAGGCGGTCACCCAGATGCGGGCGGGCCCGATGTGGCCGGGCCTGGAAGCGGTGGTGCACACCGCGGCCTACGACGCCGCCATCATGGCCGACCAGGAGCGTGGCGACGCGCTGCCCACCGCCTGGGCCACCCAGGTCACCACGCCGACCCTGATCATGGACGGCGAGAACAGCCCGGCCTGGCAGCACCGCTCGATGGACGCCCTGGCCCAGCTGCTGCCGGACACCCGGCGGCATACCTTCCCCGGCGCCGACCACGGCGTCCCCCCGGACGTCCTCGCCCCCGTCCTGGTCGACTTCTGCACCACCTGAAGCCGGTCACCGCATCGTGCCGGGCTGACCCGTGCTGGCCAGGGCTACAGGTGACCAATGTCCCTGGCGCATCGGGCCGCGCGGGGCAAGCTGATAGTCAGGAGGTGGTGCGTGATGACCAGCTGCGTGAAACGATCTGTGCCGCCGCCCACCCTGGTCAAGATGGGCAACCCCCTGGTGCGTACGCTCCTTGGCTCGCCGCTGCACGGGATGCTTGACGATTCCTTCCTGGTGCTGTGCCTGAGCGGCCGCAAGACCGGCCGCCGGTACGACATCCCGGTTGGCTATGTGGACATGGGCGGAAAGCTCGCCGTGGTCACCGTCGCCCGGTGGCGGGTCAACCTGCGTGGCGGAGCTGACGTCAGGGTGATGCTGCGCGGGCGCCTGCGGCCCATGCATGCGCTGCTCGAAGAGGACCCAGCTTCGGTGGCGGTCAGTTACCAGGCCATGATCGACCGCATTGGCTGGAAGAAGGCACAGCGCCAGCTCGGCATCTCGTTGCCCGGCGGACGAGCGCCGACGGTCCTGGAACTCAACGACGCGGCCGATGAGTACGGCTGGTCGGTCATCACCCTCACCCCGCGGTGAAGTGGCGGTGCCGCCCTCGCTTGATCGGGCTAGCGCCGCGGATCTGATGCAGTTCGCGACGGGGGACGGGAGGGCTGCCGGGCACATCGGGGCCGTCTTGGTGCTCGACGCCGGGCCAGCGTTCAGCGTCACTGCGGCGCGGCGGCTGCTCGGCGACCGGATCCGCTCGGTGCCGAGGCTGCGGCAGCGGCTTTACCGGGCGCCGCCTGGATGCGGGCGGCCGTACTGGGCGGACGATCCGGCGTTCGATGTCGATGCGCACGTCCGGCAGGCATGCTGCCCGCCGCCAGGGGACGAGCGGGCGCTGCTCGATCTCGCTGCGGCTCAGCTCGGTGAGCCCATGCCCCGGTCCCGGCCGCTGTGGTCGGCCACGTTCGTCACCGGGCTGGCCGACGGCGGCATCGCGCTGCTCGTCATCGTGGACCACGTGCTGGCGGACGGCATCGCTGGGCTTGCGCTGCTGGGCACGCTGGTTGACCAGGCCGCCGGGACGGCAGAGCCGCGGGCGGACCGGTTCCCGGCACCGGCACCGCACACACGGGAACTCGCCGTCGATGCCTGGCGGGGTCGCCTGCACCGGACCGGGCCGGCCGAACCGGGCGCGCCGCGCCGGGCGCGTGGCCTGCGCCGGATCCGCGACGGGATCGCAGAGCTGGGCGCCGCCCGGCCGCCACGCCGGCTGCTGGCGACATCGCTCAACCGGCCAGTCGGGCCGCGGCGGCGGCTCGACGTCGTCAGCGTCGACCTGGCCGCCATCCGCGACCTGGGTCACGCGCACGGCGGCACCGTCAACGACGTGGTACTCGCCGCGGTAGCCGGGGCGCTGCGAGCCCTGCTGGCCGCACGCGGCGAGCAACTCGGCGAGATCACCATCACGGTCCCGGTGGCCGCGCGGCGGGCGGCCACCGGCGGCGAGCTCGGCAACCAGATCGGGATCATGCCGGTCACCGTGCCCGCCACCGGCGACCTCGGCACCCGGGTAACCCGGACAGCCGAGATCACCCGCGAGCGCAAGTCGCGTGCCCGCGGCGCCTCGGCTGCCCTGTTCGTGCCCGCGTTCCTGCTGCTGGCCCGCACCGGCCTGCTGCACTGGTTCGCCAACCACCAGCGGGTCGTGCATACCTTCGTCACCGACCTGCGCGGCCCGGAAGACCGCCTCACGTTCGGCGGCGCCGCAGTGCGGGCGATCATCCCGATCCCGACCACCACCGGGAACGTCACCGTAACGTTCGCGGCGTCGTCCTACACCGGAACGCTGCGCGTCACCATCCTGTCCGACCCCGCCCGCATACCCGACGCCCCCGCCCTGGCCGCCGCCCTCCGCCTCGAACTGTCCGCCCCCGGGTAAGCCCAAGATCAGGCCAGCGCCGTCATGGCCGCTCGCTAGCGACCGGGGCGGCTGGGGAAGGCCTGGCGGCAGTGCGGGAGGAGGGCGCGCAGCGCCGGGCTGGGCTCCGGCGGCCAGACCAGGGCGAGCACCGCGGGCGAGGCGATGTCTTCGATCGGCACCGACGCCAGCCGGCCCGCGTGCACGGCCGCCATGGACGCGGACAGGATGGCCACGCCCAGCCCGCGGATGGCCAGGTCGGCCACGGCACCTGGTGCGCTGGCCTCCAGCGCGATGTCCGGCCGCAGCCCGGCCGCCGCGCAGCCCTGGTCGAACACGGCCCGGACGCCGGTCCCCTCGGGCAGGCTGACCACCGGGTACGCGGCCACCTCGGCCAGCGCGGTCCGCGGCTGGCTGGCCAGCGGGTGACCGGGCGGAACCGCGGCGGCCAGCGGCTCACTCACGATCAGCAGCGAGTCCAGGCCGCCGGCGGCGCGCCCGCCGCCCCGATCAGGGCCAGGTCGGCCTGGCCGGAGCGGACCTGCTCGATGAGCCAGTCGGAGTTGCCCTCGACCAGCGCGATCTCGATGCCGGGGTGCGCCCGGTGGAATCCGGCCAGCGCGTCGAACAGCGGGGTGACCGTGCAGGCCGTCACCATGCCGATCACCAGCCGGCCCCGGATCAGCCCGGTCACCTCGTCCACCGCCTGCCGGACCGCGCTGACCGCGGTCAGCGCGGCGCGGGCCTGCGGCAGGGCGGCCTGCCCGGCCGGGGTCAGGCTGGCCGACCGGCCAGACCGGTCGATCAGCTCCGCGCCCAGATCATGCTCGAGCTGCCGGATCTGCGCGCTGACCCCGGACTGGCTGATGTGCACGCGCTCGGCCGCCCGGGTGAAGTTAGCTTCCTCGGCCACCGCGACGAAGTACTCCAGCTGCCTCAGTTCCATAACCAGAGATTCTAGCTACGAGCATGACAATCTGTTGGACTTCTGGTCCTGCCTGCTGAAGGCTAGGTAGCAGAACACGGGAGCGGCCACCGGGTCGCCCGATGGAAGCACTGAGCGGAGGACACCCATGCCGGGTTACGAGAAAGCACAGCACCCGGAAGACCTCACCCGCCTGTTCGTGACGCGGGCCAACGACGGTGACGCGGCGGGCATCGCCGAGCTGTACGCGGAGCACGCGGTGATGGCCTACCCGCCGGGCGGGCAGACCGTGGGCCGCGCCGCCATTCGCGCGCTGTGGCAGAAGGTGCTGGCCAGCGGGCCGCACTTCGAGCCGGAGCCGCCGCTGCCCACGCTGGTCAGCGGAGATATCGCGCTGACCAGCACGGTGGCCAAGGATGGCGCGGGCGGCCGGGCGCAGGTCGCGGTGCGGCAGCCGGACGGGAGCTGGCTGCGGCTGCTGGACCAGCCCGAGCTGATCCCGCCCGACCGGCGGCGCTGACCGGCGGCCGACTGACCGGCGGCCGACCGACCGGCGGCTGGGACCACCCAGACCGCCAGACCACGGGCCACCGGACCCCGGGCCACCGGACCCCGGGCCACCGGACCCCGGGCCACCGCACCAGGCCGGGCCTAGATCATGTCGAACGTGTCCGGGTCAGGCCCGAACCGCTCGTTCCGGTTCAGCGCGCTGATCCGCTCGACGTCCTCGCCGGACAGCTCGAAGTCGAAGATGTCGAAGTTCTCCCGGATCCGGGCCGGGGTGACCGACTTGGGGAAGATGATGTCGCCGCGCTCGATGTGCCAGCGCAGCACCACCTGGGCCGGGGTCTTGCCGATCCGCTCGGCGATGGTCACGATCTCCGGGTCGTCCAGCACCCGGCCCCGCCCGATCGGCGCCCAGCCCTCGACCGCGATCTGATGTTCCGCGCAGAACGCCCGTAGCTCGTCCTGGGTCAGGTACGGGTGCATCTCGATCTGGTTGATGACCGGCGGGACCTCGGTCTCGGTGTGCAGCCGGCGCAGGTGGTGCGCCTGGAAGTTGGACACCCCGATGGACCGGGCCCGGCCGTCCCGGTAGAACTCCTCCAGCGTCCGCCAGGTGGACACGAAGTCGCCGTCGTACCGGGTGGGTACCGGCCAGTGGATCAGGAACAGGTCGAGGTAGTCGAAGCCGAGCGCGTCGAGTGAGGCGTCGAACGCGCGCCTCGCGTCATCCGGCCGGTGTGCGCTGTTGGCCAGCTTGCTGGTGACGAACACGTCCGACCGGTCCAGGCCGGACTTGCGGATCGCGTCGCCCACCTCCTTCTCATTGCCGTACCCCTCGGCCGTGTCGATGTGCCGGTAGCCAACCTGCAGCGCCGTGCTCAGCGCGGTCACCGTCTCCTCGGGCTGGACCAGGAAGACGCCGAAACCGAACTGCGGGATGGTCCGGCCGTTGTTCAGCATGATCTCGGGTACTGCGCTCACGAACTCGTTCTCCTCCGCGTACTCGCTGATGCTGTGTCAAACTCTCCCCTGCCCGGCGCGGCGGGGTTAACCCGGGGTCCGGTCAGGTTCACCGGGTCCGGCCAGGTTCACCGGGTCCGGCCAGGTTCACCGCGTGCGGCCAGGTTCACCGCGTCCGGCCAGGTTCACCGGACCCGGCCAGGTTCACCGCGTCCGGCCCGGCCACGTCGATCACGGTCATCCCGGCCGCGGCCGGCGGCTGGCCCATCGCGGCCAGCGCCGCGCCCGCTCCGGCCAGCCCGATCACCGTCCCGATCAGCCGCCCGGGATCGAGCGTCTGGTCCGCGATCAGGGCCAGCATGGCCGGGTAGTCGCCGGCCGCCATGCCGTGCGACCCGTAGATCTCCAGCTCCCGCGCGATGACCAGGTCCATCGGCAGCGGCGCGGCCGCGTCCGGCCCGAGCAGCAGGCCGACCTGGACGTGCCGGCCGCGGCGGCGCAGGCAGCGCACCGAGCCGGCCGCGGTGGCCGGGGAGCCGAGCGTGTCCACCGAGACGTGCGCCCCGCCGCCGGTCAGCTCGTGGATCGCCGCCGCCGGGTCGGCCCCGGCCGCCGCAGCATCGATGACCTGCTCGGCGCCCAGCTCGCCGGCCCGGTCCAGGGCCGCCGGGGCCACGTCCACCGCGATCACCCTCGTGCCCAGCGCGGCACCAATCAGCACCGCGGACAGGCCCGCCCCACCACAGCCGTGCACGGCCAGCCAGTCGCCGGCCCGCACCCGGCCGTGCGCGGTCAGGGCCCGGAACGCGGTGGCGAACCGGCAGCCCAGGCAGGCCGCGGTGACGAAATCGACCGCGCCGGGCAGCGCGACCAGGTTGACATCGGCCGCCTGGATGGCCACCTGCTCGGCGAACGACCCCGGCCCGGTGAAACCGGGCTGGGTCTGCCGCGGGCACACCTGAGCCTGGCCGGCCAGGCAGTACTCGCACGTCCCGCAGCCGCAGACAAAGGGCACGGTGACCCGGTCACCGGGCCGCCACCGGGTGACCCCGGGCCCGGCCTGGGCCACCGTCCCGGCCAGCTCGTGCCCGGGAATATGCGGCAGCGGCACCGGGTCGTGGCCCTGCCAGGCGTGCCAGTCGGACCGGCATACCCCGGTCGCGCCGACGTCGATCAGCACACCACCGTCCGGGCAGCCCGGCGCTTCGACCTCGGTCAGCTCGGGCGTGACCCGGTACCCGGAGTAGACAACCGCCTTCATGGGCCGATCAGGATGACATCGAGGGTGCGCGGCCCATGCACGCCTTCCACCCGGTTCAGCTCGATGTCGCTGGTGGCGGACGGCCCGCTGATCCAGGTGAGTGGGCGGTCCGGCCGCAGCCGGGCCACCGCCTCGGGGACCAGGCCGACCACCTGCCCGGCCTGGACCAGGCACAGGTGGTAGTCCGGGATGAGGCTGAGCGCGCGGCGGCCCTGGCCGGCCGACCCGTCCAGGATGATCGTCCCGGTCTCGGCGATGGCCACCGCGGCGGTGGTGATAACGCCGTCGAACCCGTCCAGCTCGCGGGCGGACAGCCCGTCGTCCTCGACCAGTTCCACCCCATCCAGCGCTCCGTGCTGGTCGATGCCGGGCAGGCCAAGGCCGGGCGGGACGACCAGCCGCCGCGCGCCCCGCTCAGCCAGCGCCGCGGCGACCGTGTCCAGCAGCCCGGCTGGTTCCGCGCGCCGGACGACGGCCCGGTAGTCGTCAGGCGTTCGGCTAGCAGGTCGAGAAGGTGCGCGGTGCTCAGCCCGGCGAGCGTCCGGTACCCGTCCGGCGCCGGGCCGGAACCCGCGGGGCGCTCCGGGCCGAGCGCGGTCCGGATCCGCCCCAGCACCACCTCACGCGCGGCCATGAGGACCCCGATGCTCCTGCCGCCACCACTCGCGGAACGTCTGGGCCGGCGGGGCGGGTGCGTCGCGGGCCGCCGTCCAGCCGGACAGCGGCGGCGGCAGCCGCCGGATCCGGCCATCCCGGCTGAGCAGCCGCCCGAGCCGCCCGGCCTTCTGCCCGGCCTGGAAACGCGCGGGCTTGGCCAGCACCCAGGACGCCGCGGCCATGGTCACCGCCTCCGGGCTGGGCAGCCGGGACCCGGCTTCCTCCACGTGCCGGGCGCGCAGGTGCACCAGGATCGACGGGATGTCGATACGCACCGGGCAGGCCTCGTAGCACGCGCCGCACAGCGACGACGCGTACGGCAGCGAACTGTTGTCCTCGACCCCGGTCAGCATGGGCGACAGCACCGCCCCGATCGGGCCCGGGTACACCGACCCGTACGCGTGCCCGCCGACCCGCTCGTACACCGGGCACACGTTCAGGCAGGCCGAGCACCGGATGCAGTGCAGCGCGGACCGGCCCGCCGGATCGGCCAGCGCCGCGGTCCGCCCGTTGTCCAGCAGCACCAGATGAAACTGCTGCGGGCCGTCGCCCGGGGTCACCCCGGTCCACATCGAGGTGTACGGGTTCATCCGCTCGCCGGTCGATGACCGGGGCAGCAGCTGCATGAACACACCCAGGTCGGCCCAGCTGGGCAGCACCTTCTCGATGCCCATCACGGTGATCAGCGTGTCCGGCAGGGTCAGGCACATCCGGCCGTTGCCCTCGGATTCGACCACGCACAGCGTGCCGGTCTCGGCGATGGCGAAGTTGGCCCCGCTGATGCCGACCTTGGCCGACAGGAACGCGCGGCGCAGGTGCAGCCGGGCCGCCTCGGTCAGCGCGGCGGGCGAGTCGGTCAGCCCCGGGTCCACGTCGTCCATCTCGCGCAGGAAGATGTCCCGGATCTCGGCCCGGTTCCGGTGGATGGCCGGCACCAGGATGTGCGACGGCCGGTCGTGGCCGAGCTGCACGATGAGTTCGGCCAGGTCGGTCTCCCGGGCCCGGATGCCGGCCTGGGCCAGCGCCTCGTTCAGCCCGATCTCGTCGGTCACGATGGACTTGACCTTGACCGCCTCGGTGGCCCCGGTCGCGCGGACCAGATCGACCACGATCCGGTTTGCCTCGACCGCGTCCCGGGCCCAGTGCACCACCCCGCCGCGCGCGGTGACCTGGCTCTCCAGCTGCTCCAGGTAACGGTCCAGGTGGGCCATGGTGTGCGCCTTGATCGCCGACCCGGCCGCCCGCAGCTCCTCCCAGTCCGGCAGCTCACCGACCACCGCGGCGCGCTTGGCCCGGATGGTCGCGGTGGCCCGGCCCAGGTTGCGGCGCAGCTGGCTGTTGCCCAGCGCGCGGCGGGCCGCGACCGGGAACGGCTCCGCGCCGCGCAGGTGGCCCACCCCGCGCGGCGCGGTCGGCATGCCGAGGTAGACCGGGGCGCTCATGGCGCCTCGGCAGCCGGTGCGCCGTCCGCCGCGGTGGCGGCCAGGATCTCGGCCAGGTGCACGGTGCGGGTGCCCGCCCGGAGCCGGGACAGCCCGCCGCCGATGTGCATCAGGCAGGAGCTGTCCCCCGCCGTGCACACCTCGGCCCGGGTGGCCAGCACGTTGCGCATCTTGTCGGCCAGCATCGCGGTGGAGGTGTCCGCGTTCTTGACCGCGAACGTGCCGCCGAACCCGCAGCACACGTCGGCGTCCGGCAGCTCCACCAGATCCAGCCCGGCCACGTTGCGCAGCAGCCGCAGCGGCCGGTCGCCCACGCCGAGCATGCGCAGCGAGTGGCAGGTCGGGTGGTAGGTGACCCGGTGCGGGTAGTAGGCGCCGACGTCCTCCACCCCCAGCACGTCGGTGAGCAGCTGGGACAGCTCGTAGCTGCGCGCCGCGACCGCCTCCGCCCGGCGGGCCAGCGCTTCGTCCCCGGCCCGCCGGGCCACCATCGCGTGCTGATGCCGGATCGACCCGGTGCACGAGCCGGACGGCACCACGATCACCTCATAACCCTCGAAAACTTCCACATAACGCCGGATCAGCGGCAGCGCCGCCGCCTGGTACCCGGTGTTCACGTGCATCTGGCCGCAGCAGGTCTGCGCGGCCGGGAACTCCACCTGGTGGCCGAGCCGCTCCAGCAGCCGCACGGTGGCCACGCCCGCCTGCGGGAAGAGAGTGTCCGCCAGGCAGGTCACGAACAGCGCGATACGCATGTTCAGCCCGCCGTCTCGCTGACCACCGGCTCGCTGACCGCCGTCTCGCTGACCACCGGCTCGCTGACCACCGGCTCGCTGGCCACGGGGCCGCCGCGCGGCCGCCGGGCACGGCGCGGCCGGCCCTGGCTGGACGCCCGGACGACCAGGTCGGGCTCGAACACCACCTGCCGGTGCCGGTGCGTGCCGTCGCCCAGCGCCTCCTCGACCAGCAGCTGGGCCGCGGCCCGGCCGAGCTGATGCCGCGGCTGGCGCACCGAGGACAGCGGCACCGCGGCCGCGGCCGCGAAGTCCACGTCGTCGTAGCCGACGATCGCGATGCCGTCCGGCACCCGGATCCGGTGGCTGGTCATGGCCTGCAGCACGCCCAGCGCGAGCAGGTCGTTGGCGCAGAACACGGCGGTCGGCCGGGTCGCGGCGGCCAGCCCGGCCAGGGCGGCGCCGGCCCGCTGCCCGGCCGCCACGTTCAGCGCCGGGGTCTCGAACAGCTGCAGGTCGTCCGGGCTGCGCCCGGCCCGCCGCAGGGCCCGTACCGCGCCTTCGTACCGGTCGGCCACCTGCCGGATGCTCAGCGGGCCGCCGACGAACGCGATCTGCTCGTGGCCCGCGTCCAGCAGGTGGGACACGGCCAGGTCGCCGCCGAGCACGTCGTCCACCGACACCGAGCACTGGCCGCGGGACGCGCGACCGGCTGTCCACCAGCACCACCGGGGTGCCCCGCCGCTGCAGCTGGGCCAGCCGCTTGTCCGCCCCGGCCACCGGGGTGATCAGGATGCCCTGCACCCGGTGCTCCTCCAGCACCTCCAGGTACCGGGACTCCTTGGCCTTCTGGTCGTCGCTGTTGCACAGGATGACGGCCAGCCCGGCCTCGCTGGCCTCGTCCTCCACCCCGCGCGCCACGTCGGTGAAGAACGGGTTGGCCACGTCCAGCACGACCAGCCCGATGGTCCGGCTGCGGCCGGCCCGCAGCTGGCGGGCGGACTCGTTCCGGATGAAGCCGAGTTCCTTGATCGCCGCCTGCACCCGGATCCGGGTCGGCTCGGCCACCACGGCGGGCCGGTTCAGCACGTTGGACACCGTGCCGAGCGAGACGCCGGCAAGCGCGGCGACTTCCCTGATGCTGACCGGCGTGTCCGCCACGGGCTCCTCCTGTCCGGTCATCCTCGTGCGGCCTGCGGCGACGCGTCAACTCGGCGCTCGATCCGGCCGGGCGGCGGATTGAGCAGGCCGCGAACACCGGTCACTCACGGGCGCCAGCCCGGTCAATCGCGGTGCGCCAGCCCGGTCAATCGCGGGCGCGAAACCTGTCGGTAACGATCCGGCCACCAGCGCCGGCCGCTATTGACACGGCCGTTACTTGGCTCGACACTTCTGCACATTACTTGAAACGTTATAGCAGACCTGACCTCCAGCGAGGGTGCACCCCCGCCGACCCCGAGGAAGGACCAGGCCGTGACAGCTGGCCCGGATGGCCCCGAGGCTGGCCGTCCCCCCGGGTGGCCGAGCCGACCGGCCGGCACCGGACCGCCCCGGGCCACGCTGCACGCCCGCGACGACGCCGCACGGGACCACCCCGCTCCGGGCCACGCCACGCCCGACGAGCCGCACGGGACCACCCCGCTCCGGGCCACGCGACGCCCGACGACGCTCGCCGGGACCACCCGGCGTCCGACACGCCACCGCCGCCCCGGCCGGGGCCGTCGCCGGTGCTGGCGCTGCGCGACGCCGCCAAGTCGTTCGGCGCGGTGCGCGCGGTGATCGACGGCACGATCGAGCTGTTCGCGGGCGAGGCGCACGCGCTGGTCGGCGAGAACGGCGCGGGCAAGTCCACCATGGTGAAGATCCTGGCCGGGGTGCACCAGCCGGACTCCGGCGAGCTGCTCATCGACGGCCAGCCGGTCACCCTGCACGGCCCGGCGGGCGCCCAGCAGGCCGGGATCGCGGTCATCTACCAGGAGCCGACGCTGTTCCCCGACCTGAGCGTGGCGGAGAACATCTTCATGGGCCGCCAGCCGCTGGCCGCCGGGCGGCGCATCGACCGGCGGCGGATGCACGCCGAGGCGGCGGCGCTGTTCGGCCGGCTCGGGGTGCGGCTCGACCCGGGCCGGATCAGCCGCGGGCTGTCCATCGCCGACCAGCAGATCGTCGAGATCGCCAAGGCGCTGTCGCTGGACGCCCGGGTCATCGTGATGGACGAGCCGACCGCCGCGCTGTCGCTGGCCGAGGTGGCCCGGCTGTTCGACGTGGTGCGCACGCTGCGCGCGGCCGGGGCGGCGGTTCTGTTCATCTCGCACCGGCTGGAGGAGGTCTTCGCAGATCTGCCAGCGGGTCACCGTGATGCGCGACGGCCGGCACGTGCTGACCAGCGAACTAGCCGGGCTGACCGCCGACGACCTGGTCCGCGCGATGGTCGGCCGGCCGATGACGCAGCGGGCCGCGGGCGAGCGCGCCGAGCCCGGCGAGCTGGTGCTCGGGGTCGAGCGCCTGACCCGGGAGGGCGTGTTCACCGACATCTCGCTGGACGTGCGGGCCGGCGAGATCGTCGCGCTGGCCGGCCTGGTCGGGTCGGGCCGCAGCGAGGTGGCCCGGGCCGTGTTCGGCATCGACCGCTACGACGCCGGCCGGGTGGTGATGCGCGGCCGGCGAGCTGCGCCGGGCCTCGCCGACCTCCGCCATGGCCGCCGGCATCGGCTTCGTCCCCGAGGACCGGCGGCAGCAGGGCCTGGTCATGGACATGTCGGTGCAGCAGAACGTGGCCCTCGCCTCGCTCGGCCGGCTGCGCAAGGGCGGCCTGGTCCGGTCGGCCGCCGAGCGGGCGTTCGCGGCCGACTGGGCGGTCCGGCTCAACCTCAAGTACGGCCGGCTGATCGACCCGGTGTCCCAGCTGTCCGGCGGCAACCAGCAGAAGGTGGTGCTGGCCAAGTGGCTGGGCCGCCAGCCCGACGCTGCTCATCGTGGACGAGCCGACCCGGGGCATCGACATCGCCACCAAGGCCGAGGTGCACCGGCTGCTCACCTCGCTGGCCGCGGACGGCGTCGCGATCCTGATGATCTCCTCGGAGCTGCCCGAGGTGCTGCAGCGTCGGCGACCGCATCCTGGTCATGCGCGAAGGGCGGCTGACCGCGGAGTTCAGCCACGCAGGACGCCACCGAAGAGAAGATCATGGCCGCCGCCACCGGCCAGCTGCAGGAGCAGGCGCCATGACCTCCACCGTGACCGAGCGCCCGGACTCCGCGGGCGCCGCCCCCGGCGCCGGCTCGCGCAAGCTGACCGAGCGGGTGTTCCGGATCCGCGAGTCCGGCATCATCGCCGTGTTCCTCGTCTTCGTGGCCGTCACCACGGCCATCCACCCGTCGTTCCTGGACCAGCAGAACATCCAGTTCCTGCTGGTCAACACCGTCGTCTACGCGCTGCTCGCGCTGGGCGAGACGATGGTGGTGATCAGCCGCAACGTGGACCTGTCCATCGGCTCGGTGCTCGGCCTGTCCGCGTACGTGTCGGCCAGCCTGTTCGGCCCGCATCCCGGCATCCCGATGCCGGTCGTGTTCCTGGTCGGCCTGGGCATCGGGCTGGCCTGCGGGATGGCCAACGGGCTGATGGTGGCGCTGGGCCGGGTGCCCAGCCTGGTCGTCACGCTGGCCACGCTGTACATCATCCGGGGCATCGACATCCTCATCGTCGGCGGCAACGAGGTGACCGCGCAGACGCTGCCGAACTCGTTCTCCAACATCCCGCGGGCCAACGTGCTCGGCGTGCCCTACCTGGCTATCGCGGTCGCGGTGGTGATCGGCATCGGCGCCTACTACCTGCGGTCGTTCCGGTCCGGCCGCGAGCTGTACGCGATCGGGTCGAACCCGGAGGCGGCCCGGCTGGCCGGCATCCCGACCGGCCGGCGGATCTTCACCGCGTTCACGGTCAGCGGCGGCATCGCCGGGCTGGCCGGCGTGCTGTGGGCGGCGCAGTACCAGACCGTCGACTCCACCGCCGGGACCGGCTACGAGCTGACCGTGATCTCCGCCGTGGTGGTCGGCGGGGTGGCCATCTTCGGCGGCAGCGGCAGCGCGGTCGGCGCGGCCATCGGCGCGCTGCTGCTGTGCAGCATCACCTCGGCGCTGAACGTGCTGGGGATCTCGCAGCTGTGGCTGGAGGCCATCTCCGGCTTCCTGCTGCTGCTGGCCATCACGCTGGACCGGGTCATCTCCCTGCGGCTGCAGGCCGCGCTGCGGCGAAGGAGTGCGGGCGTTGGAACGTGACCAGATGACCCAGCGGCTCAGCGCCGCCGCCCGGGCCTCGCTGCGCTGGGAGACCGGCCTGGGCCTGCTGGTCGTGGCCATCCTGATCTTCGGCGCGACTACCTCGCCCCAGTTCCTGACCAGCACCAACTTCTTCAACACCGGGGTCAGCTCAGGCGAGATCGCGATCATGGCGCTGCCCATGACGCTGATCGTGATCAGCGGCGAGATCGACCTGTCGGTGGCCTCGACGCTGGGCATGTCCAGCGCGCTGCTCGGCTACCTGTGGAGCAAGCACTGGCCGATGCTGGCCATCTTCGTCATGGTGGCGCTGCTCGGCATCGTGGCCGGGCTGATCAACGGCCTGCTGGTCACCCGGGTCGGGCTGCCGTCGCTGGCCGTGACGATCGGCACGCTGGCGCTGTACCGCGGGGTGGCGCTGATCCTGCTCGGCGCCAACACCATCTCGAACTTCCCGGCCAGCTACACGAACATCGGCATCAACCCGCTGCCGCACACCCAGATCCCGTACAACGTGGCCATCTTCGCCGTGCTCGCGGTGGTGTTCGGCATCGTGCTGCACTTCACCGCGACCGGCCGGTCCATCTACGCGATGGGGGCCAGCCCGGAGGCGGCGCTGTTCGCCGGGATCCGGGTCAAGCGGGTGAAGACCATGCTGTACGTGACCTCCGGCCTGGTCTGCGCGCTGGCCGGGGTGCTGTGGACGTTCCGGCTGGCCACCGCGGTGCAGAACAACGGCCTCGGCCTGGAACTGGACGTGGTGGCCATCGTGCTGCTCGGCGGGGTGTCCATCTTCGGCGGGAAGGGCTCGCTGGCCGGCGTGGTGCTGGCCGTGATCGCGTTCGCCGCACTGCAGAACGCGCTGCTGCTGACCAACTTCAACCAGGAAGCCACCGGCATCGTCATCGGGGCACTGCTGCTGGTCAGCGTGTTCGCCCCGAACGCCGCGGCGTTGTGGCGGGCCGGCCTGCCGCGGTGGGCCCGCGGCCGGCCCGGCCGCACCGCCCCGCCCTCGTCCCTCGGAGCGCTCCATGACTGAACCCGGCCCGGGCGCACATCCCAGGCCATAGCCCCCGTCCCCGACGCCAACTCACCTACCGTGCGCTGGACACAGAGTCGTTGACAGCCACCAATTAATTGAAAGGATTCAGCTATGAGACGTACCGTCAGACGGGCGCTGTGGGGGCCCGTCGTCCTCCTCAGCGCGTCCGCTCTGCTCGCGGCGTGCAGTTCGTCCGGCACGTCCGGTTCGTCGGGGTCCTCGTCCTCGCCGGCCGCCTCGTCGGGCGCGCTGAAGAAGGGGCTCAAGGTCTTCGTGATCCCGAAGAACCTGGGCAACCCGTACTTCACCCTCGCCGACAGCGTGAAGACCGGCGGGGCGCTGGCCGCCCTGGGCACGCTGGGTGAGTCAGGCAGCGAGACCAGCGGCACCGCGGCCACCCCCGCCTCGCAGATCCCGGCCATCCAGGCCGCGATCACCAAGGGCGCGAACGCGCTGCTCGTGTCGGCGACCGACCCGTCCGCGCTGTGCCCCACGCTGAAGTCGGCCATGGCCAAGGGCATCACCGTGGTCACGTATGACTCCGACGCGCCGGCCTGCCGGGACCTGTTCATCAACCAGGCGTCGTCCCAGGCGATCGGCGCCACCGAGGTGGACCTGCTGGCCAAGGAGATCCACGACTCGGGGCAGATCGGCATCGTGTCGGCGGCCGCCTCGGCGACGAACCAGAACACCTGGATCGGGTACATGAAGCAGGAGCTGAAGAAGTACCCGAAGATGAAGCTGGTCACCACCGTCTACGGCAACGACGACCCGACCACCGCCACCCAGGTGACCCAGGGCCTGCTGCAGCACTACCCGAACCTCAAGGGGATCATCTCGCCGACCACGGTCGGCATCCTGGCCGCGGCCCAGGTGCTGGACACGTCCAAGTACAAGGGCAAGGTCGCGCTGACCGGTCTCGGCACCCCGGTGGCGATGAAGAAGTACGTGGAAGACGGCACGGTGCAGAGCTTCGAGCTGTGGAACCCGGCCAACCTCGGCTACCTCGCCGCCTACGCGGCGGTGAACCTCGCCTCGAAGAAGATCACCGGAGCGGCCGGGCAGTCCCTCACCGCGGGCAAGCTCGGCACGTTCACGGTCGGCGCGGACCACACCATCCTGCTCGGCCCGCCGCTCGTGTTCACCAAGGCCAACATCAACAATTACAACTCCTGGGGCTTCTGACCCGAGCTGGGCCCGGGGGCCAGCCGGTCCCCGGGCCCGGCCCGACGCGGAGGGATAACGATGGAGCGGGTCTGCTTCCTGGGCCGGATCCGGCCAGACCGGCTGGCCGGGTACCGTGCGCGGCACGCCGCGGTGTGGCCGGAGATGCTCGACGCGCTCCGCCAGGCCGGCTGGTCGAACTACTCGCTGTTCCTGGCCGAGGACGGGCTGCTCATCGGCTACCTGGAGACCGACGACTACGCGGCCGCGCTGGACCGGATGGCCCGCGCCCCGGTGAACGGCCGGTGGCAGGCGGAGATGGCGGAGTTCTTCACCGACCTCGATGGCCTGCCACCGGACCAGGGCTTCCGCCGTGTCGCCGAGGTCTTCCACCTCGACTGACGCCCCGCCTGCTGATCGACCACGCCACAGCCGCTGCCTGGAGATGACGAGAGATGCCTGACCTGACCGCCGTGAAGACCGCCCTCAAGGCGCAGCGGATCGAACTGCCGTCCTGGGCGTTCGGTAATACCGGGACCCGGTTCAAGGTGTTCGCCCAGCCCGGGGTGCCGCGCACGGTCCAGGAGAAGATCGACGACGCGGCGCAGGTGCACAAGTACACCGGCGTGGCCCCCACCGTGGCGGTGCACATCCCGTGGGACAAGGTGGACGACTACGCCGAACTGGCCGCCTACGCACGGGACCAGGGCGTGGCGATCGGCACGGTCAACGCCAACGTGTTCCAGGACGACGACTACAAGCTGGGCAGCGTGTGCCACCCGGACCCGCGGGTCCGCCGCAAGGCGGTGGCTCACCTGCTCGAGTGCGTGGACATCATGGACGCCACCGGCTCGCAGGACCTCAAGCTATGGTTCGCCGACGGCACCAACTACCCGGGCCAGGACTCCATCGCGGCCCGCCAGGGGCGGCTGGCCGAGGCGCTGGACGCGGCCTACCAGCGGCTGTCCGCCAGCCAGCGGCTGATCCTGGAGTACAAGCTGTTCGAGCCGGCCTTCTACACCACCGACGTGCCCGACTGGGGCACCGCCTACCTGCACTGCGTGCGGCTGGGCGGCCAGGCCAAGGTGTGCGTGGACACCGGGCACCACGCCCCCGGCACCAACATCGAGTTCATCGTGGCCATGCTGCTGCGGGCGGGCAAGCTCGGCGCGTTCGACTTCAACTCCCGGTTCTACGCCGACGACGACCTGATGGTGGGCGCGGCCGACCCGTTCCAGCTGTTCCGCATCCTGTTCGAGGTGAACGCGGCGGGCGGGTTCGACCGCGCCGCGGGCATCGCGTTCATGCTGGACCAGTGCCACAACATCGAGCCCAAGATCCCGGCCCAGATCCGCTCGGTGCTGAACGTCCAGGAAGCCACGGCCAAGGTGCTGCTGGTGGACACCGCCGCGCTGGCCGCCGCGCAGCAGGCCGGTGACGTGCTCGGCGCGAACGCCGCGCTGATGGACGCGTACAACACCGACGTCCGCCCGCTGCTCGCCGAGGTGCGCGCCGAGCTGGGCCTGGACCCGGACCCGATGGCCGCCTACGCGCGCTCCGGCTACGCCGAGAAGATCGTCGCCGACCGGGTCGGCGGCACCCCGGCCAGCTGGGGCAGCTGAACGGCATCAGCGCGGTGACTTTGTGGTCGCCGGCGACGATAAAGTCACCGCACTCATGAATCTGGAGGAAACTTCGATGACCGAGGTTGTTGCCGAGCTGCTGGGGCGGAGCAACCGGCTCGGGTCGGACCCGCGGAACACCAACTACGCCGGCGGGAACGCCTCGGCTAAAGGCTCGGTCACCGACCCGGTGACCGGTACCCCGGTGGAGCTGCTGTGGGTCAAGGGGTCCGGCGGCGACCTGGGCACGCTGACCGCGGCCGGGCTGGCCGTGCTGCGGCTGGACCGGCTCCGCGCGCTGACCGGGGTGTACCCCGGGGTGGACCGCGAGGACGAGATGGTGGCCGCGTTCGACTACTGCCTGCACGGCAAAGGTGGTGCCGCCCCGTCCATCGACACCGCCATGCACGGCCTGGTGGACAGCTCCGCACGTGGATCACCTGCACCCGGACTCCGGGATCGCGCTGGCCACCGCGGCCGACGGCGCGGCGCTGACCCGGGACTGCTTCGGCGACCGGGTGCGCTGGCTGCCGTGGCGGCGGCCCGGCTTCCAGCTCGGCCTGGATATCGCCGCGGTGGCCCGGGACAACCCGCAGGCCATCGGCGTCATCCTGGGCGGCCACGGCATCACCGCGTGGGGCGCGACCAGCGACGAGTGCGAAGCGCACTCGCTGGAGATCATCGCGACCGCGCAGCGCTACCTGGACAGCCAGGGCGTGGCCGAGCCGTTCGGCCCGCTGCTGCCCGGCTACCAACCCCTTCCTGATACCGAACGCCAGTACCGGGCGGCTGCCCTGGCTCCGGTGCTCCGTGGCCTGGCCAGCACCGACCGGGCGCAGGTCGGCCACTTCACGGACAGTCCCGGGGTGCTGGACTTCCTGGCCCGGGAGAAGCACCCGGCGCTGGCCGCGCTGGGCACGTCGTGCCCGGACCACTTCCTGCGCACCAAGGTCCGGCCGATGCTGCTCGACCTGCCGCCGTCCGCCCCGCTCGATCAGGTGCTCGGCGGCTGGCTGAGCTGCACGCCGCCTACCGGGACGACTACCGGGCCTACTACGAGCGGCACGCCGAGCCGGACTCGCCGCCGATGCGCGGCGCGGACCCGGCCATCGTGCTGGTGCCCGGGGTGGGCATGTTCAGCTTCGGCGCGGACAAGCAGACCGCCCGGGTGGCGGGCGAGTTCTACGTCAACGCGATCAACGTGATGCGCGGCGCCGAGGCGGTCTCGGCGTACTCGCCCATCCCGGAGCGGGAGAAGTTCCGCATCGAGTACTGGGCGCTGGAGGAAGCCAAGCTGCGGCGGCGGCCCAAGCCGAAGCCGCTGGCCGCCCGGGTGGCGCTGGTCACCGGGGGCGGATCGGGCATCGGCCGGGCCACCGCCGAGCGGCTGGCCGCCGAGGGCGCCTGCGTGGTGGTGGCGGACAAGGACACGGCGGCCGCGCAGAAGGTGGCCGACTCGCTGGGCGCTGGTCACCTTCAGCCAGCCGACGTGGCCATCGCGGTCACCTCGGATGTGACCGACGAGACCAGCGTGGCTTTGGCGTTCAGCCAAGGGATTTTGGCTTTTGGCGGGGTTGACCTGGTGGTGAACAATGCCGGGCTGTCCATCTCCAAGCCGCTGCTGGATACCACGCTGGCCGACTGGGACCTGCAGCATGACGTGATGGCCCGGGGCTCGTTCCTGGTCGCGCGCACCGCGGCCCAGGTCATGCAGGCCCAGGGCATGGGCGGCGACATAATCTACATATGTAGCAAGAACGCGGTGTTCGCCGGGCCGAACAACGTGGCCTACGGGGCGGCCAAGGCGGATCAGGCGCACCAGGTCCGGCTGCTGGCCGCGGAACTGGGCGAGCACGGCATCCGGGTGAACGGGATCAACCCGGACGGCGTGGTGCGTGGCTCGGGCATCTTCGCCAGCGGGTGGGGCGCGCAGCGGGCCGCGGTGTACGGCGTGCCGGAGGAGGAGCTGGGCGCGTTCTACGCGCAGCGCACCCTGCTCAAGCGGGAGGTGCTGCCGGAGCACGTGGCCGCCGCGGTGGTCGCGCTGACCGCCGGCGACCTCAGCCTGACCACCGGGCTGCACATCCCGGTGGACGCCGGGGTGGCCGCGGCGTTCCTGCGCTGACCGGGAGGGCGCGATGACACCGGTCGCGGTGGCCGCGGCGGACCTCGGCGCGTCCGGCGGCCGGGTCATGGTCGGGCAGGTCGGCGCCAGCCTGCTGGACCTGCACGAGGCGCACCGGTTCGGCAACGTGCCGGTCCGGGTGGGCGGCACGCTGCACTGGGACATCCTGCGGCTGTACCAGGACATGCTGGACGGGCTGCGGGCGGCCGCGCGCTCGTTCGACCTGGCCAGCGTGGGCATCGACTCCTGGGCGGTGGATTACGGCCTGCTGGATGCGGCCGGCGCGCTGCTCGGCAACCCGGTGCACTACCGGGACAGCCGCACGGACGGGGTGGCCGCTGAGGTGCTGGCCCGCATCCCGGCCGCCGACCTGTACGCGGCCACCGGCGTGCAGCAACTGCCGTTCAACACGATCTACCAGCTCACCGCGGCGGCGAAGACGCCGCAACTGGCCGCGGCGCGGACCCTGCTGCTGATCCCCGACCTGCTCGGCTACTGGCTGACCGGCGAGGTCGGCGCCGAGCTGACCAACGCGTCCACCACCCAGCTGTACGACGTGCGGACGCACACCTGGGCGGCCCGGGTGATCGAGCGGCCGGCCTGCCGCCCGGGCTGTTCCCGCCGCTGCGCCAGCCGGGCAGCGTGCTCGGCAAGCTGCGGCCGGAGATCGCCGGCCAGCCCGGCCTGGCCACGCTGCGCGCCCCGCTGCCGGTGATCGCGGTGGGCTCGCACGACACCGCGTCCGCGGTGGTCAGCGTGCCCGCGGCGGCCCCGGACTTCGGCTACATCTCGTGCGGCACCTGGTCGCTGGTCGGGATGGAACTGGACCAGCCGGTGCTGACCGAGGCCAGCCGGCTGGCCAACTTCAGCAACGAGGCCGGGGTGGACGGCACCATCCGCTACCTGCGCAACGTGATGGGGCTGTGGCTGCTGCAGGAGTCGGTCCGCGGCTGGGCCGACGCCGGGCAGCCGGCCGACCTGCCCGACCTGCTCGGCGCGGCGGCCCGGCAGCCGCCGCTGGTCACCGTCATCGACCCGGACGACCCGGTGTTCCTGCCGCCGGGCGACATGCCGGCCCGGATCGCCGCGGCCGCCCGGCGCACCGGCCAGCCGGTGCCGGACGGCCGGCCCGCCCTGGTCCGGTGCATCCTGGACAGCCTGGCGCTGGCCTACCGGCGGGCGCTGCGCCAGGTGCAGGAGCTGTCCGGGCGGCAGCTCAGCTGTGCTGCACGTGGTCGGCGGCGGGTCGCGGAACGACCTGCTGCTCCAGCTCACCGCGGACGCCTGCGGGCTGCCCGTGCTGGCCGGCCCGGCCGAGGCCACCGCGCTGGGCAACATCCTGGTCCAGGCCCGGGCGCTCGGCGCCGCCCCGGGTGACCTGCCCGGCCTGCGCGCCCTGCTGCGCGCCACCCAGCGGCTGCGCCGCTTCGAGCCGTCCGCCGGCACGGCCGCCGCCTGGGCCGCGGCCGAGCGCCGGATCCGCGGCTGACCGACGCCGTTGCACTGATCCGGGCAGCCTCTAGAGTGTGCGCCATGACGGGAGAGCTGGAGCCGTCCGGTGACGGCGGCGAGCTGGTGCCACCGGGCGAGCTGCGGGCTTCCTACGCCGACCGGGACCGGGTGGCCGAGCAGCTGCGCATCGCGGCCGGGGACGGGCGGCTGACCGCCGACGAGCTGGACCAGCGGCTGGAACTCGCGCTCACCGCGCGGACCTACGCCGAGCTGACCGGGCTGACCCGGGACCTGCCCGCGGTAGGCGGCATGGCGGCCCGCCCGGGAGCTGGCCCGCATCGACTGCCGGTCTGGTCATGCCGAGCGGACCGGCCGGTGGGTGGTGCCGCGCCGGATCGAGGTCCGGGTCAGCAGCGGCTCGGCGCGGCTGGACTTCACCGAGGCAGTCATCACCCAGCCGTCGATGGAGATCGCCGCCGAGGTGCGCAGCGGCACGCTGACCCTGCTGACCAAGCCGGGCATCACCGTGGACCTGGACGACGTGGCGGTGCGCAGCGGGACGGTCAAGGACAAGACGCAGTGGAGCCCGGCCGCGCCGGCCATCCTGCATGTCCGGGTGTCCGGGCAGGTCGGCAGCGGCGCACATCACGGTGCGCGGGCCACGCCCGCCGCGCCGCACGTTCTGGCAGTGGCTGCTCCGCCGCCCCCGCCCCCGCGCGCCCTACATCACCGCTCTGATCAGAAGGTGCGCTCGGTATCGGGCCCGTCCGCGTCGGACCGGGATGACGGCCTTCCGCAGGCGTGCCCTGCTCAGCTACCCGTTCACCCCAGCCAGTTATAAGCGTGAACTTATTCTGGAAATGAATTACTAGTTTTCTGCAACTAGCGTAGCGTCGGGTGACAGAACGCTGGGGGCCCGGCAGTGACCGACCGCTAGGATTGCCCCGGGGGCAGCAGGAGGACCCGGTCATGGGCGAGGATCGGCTGCACGTGGTGTTCGGGACTGGCGAGGTTGGCCGTGCTCTCGCCGCGCACCTGGCGGGGCTGGGGGTCGCAGTCCGGGCGGTGTCGCGGAACCGGCCAGCGACGCTGGCCGAGCGGCGCGGACTGGCGGGCCGCGGATGTCAGTGACCCCGAAGCCGCCACTGACGCGGCCAAGGGCGCATCGGTCATCTACCAGTGCCTCAACGCCCCTTACGCCCAGTGGCCGGAGCTTTCCCGCCGTTGCAGCGGGGCGTGCTGGCCGCTGCCGAGCGCACCGGCGCACTGCTGGTGAGCCTGGAGAACCTCTACGGCTATGGCCCGGTCGGGGGCAGGCCGATGACCGAGGATCTCCCGCTGGCCGCGACGACCGTGAAGGGCCGGACCAGGGCGGCCATGACCGCCGAGTTGCTGGCCGCTGCCGAGGCTGGCCGGGTCCGCTGGGCGATCGGCCGGGCGTCGGACTTTTTCAGCGCCGGCGTCACCGCGGGGTCAACGCTCGGTGAGCGGGTCTTTGGCGACGCGCTGGCCGGCAGGCGCGCCGACTTCATCGGCAATCCTGACCTGCCGCACACCTACAGCTACGTGCCCGACATTGCCGCCGGCCTGGCCACCCTGGGCACCGACGCCCGCGCCGACGGCCAGGTGTGGCACCTGCCCGGCCCGCCGACCGTCACCACCCGCGCGCTACTCGACATGGTCGCCGCCGAGGTCGGGCACCCGGTCGCCATCCGCTCGGTGCCCAAGCTGGCCGTGCGGGCCCTCGGACTGGTCAACCCGATGATGCGGGAGCTGGCCGAGATGTCTTACCAGTTCGACGAGTCCTTCGTCCTTGACACCAGCAAATACGAGTCCGCGTTTGGACCAGCAGGCACCCCGCTGGCCGACGCCATCGCCGCAACCGTCGCCTGGTACCAGACCCGGCTCAGCACGGCCTGACAACCGAATCGGGGGCGGGCAAACGCCATGGCAACTCCGTTGATCACCGTGACAGCCGGACCGGCGGCGATAAACAGCGCGGACCCGGCCGCAGCGTGGTCGAGGCGGGTGCGCCGCATCGGCGGGTTCATCCAGGCCGCCTTCGCCGCCTTCTGGCTGGCGCGGGCGAGCCTGGCCATCGGCGGGGCCGCGGGAGATGTCCTGCTCGCGGTGTCCAGCGTCACAGTCGATCGGCGTGTTCGCCTACGCGATCAGGGTCACGGCGGGCACCGCCCCCCGGCAGGCCGGCGTGCAGGCCAGGCGGATCGAGCGGTCCGTGACTCTGGCCACCGTCATCGAGCTGGCCGCGGCGTTCGTGCTGCCTGTCGTGGTCATCGCGGCTGGCCACTCCGACTGGGTGCTGCCGTCCATCGTGATCACCATCGGGCCGCTGCTGCTGTACCTCGACCACCTGGTCCATATCCCCCGCTACCGCCTGGCCGGCTGGGCGCTGACCGCTGGGCCAGTCATCCTCATCGCCACGATGTCAGGCTCGGCCCTCGCCGTGACCACGGGCATCGCCGCCGGCGTCCTGCTGCTGAGCACCGCCGCCGCGGGCTTCCACGACCTCGCGAGCGTCCGGCCCGCCCGCCAGACAGGGCCAGCCCGGCAGAGCACGAAGGCAGCATGATGATGTATCAGGCTGACAGCCCCGCGACCAGCTTCCGGCCCTTCTTCGACCCCGCCACCGGCGAATGGATCGAGTACACCGCGATCGCCGGGGACAGCGACGGGCGAGTTCGTCCGCTTCAAGTGGCGCAACGTCCCCGGCGGCGTCATCACCGAGCACATCCACCCCGGCCAGGAGGAGCGCTTCACCATCGTGGCGGGCGAAGCCCACTTCACCCTGGGCGGCCAGGAACGCGTGGCCAGAGCGGGTGAGACGATCGTCGTGCCCGCTGGCGTCCCGCACTCTGAGGGGAACCCCGGGCAGGCCGACGTCGAGGGCATTGTTGAGCTGCGCCCGGCGCTTCTCGCCAAGGAGTTTCACGAAGCTGTCGCCGGTCTGGTGGCCGACGGCAAGACCACCCCAAGGGGCGCGCCGAGGAACCCGCTCCAGCTCGGCGCCACCTTCTGGCACTTCCGCCACGAAAGCCGGGTTACCGCACCTCCGGTCTGGGTGCAGAACCTCATGCTCCCGCCACTGTGGGCGCTCGCGAGGGTCTTCGGCGTGCACCCCTACTACGACCATTGGGACAGCAGGATCCACGGGGCTGGCGCTGGACCGACAGCGGGGTCAGCTGGCCGGCAGTCAGAGGCCGACGGTGTGCAGCAGCGCCCGGGTCCCCGCCATCAGCAGGGCAAGGCCCATCCCGACGGGAGTTCCGTGGGATGCGGCGGAGCTCGGCGCCGGCGGCCGACGGCTGGCGGCGCCGGGCGCGTGCCTCCGGGCCAGGCGGCAGCGCGTGCGATGGCATGGCCCTGGATATATCAGCTCAGGAGCCAGCCCGGTAGTGCGCGACGGCGTCCTCGTCCCAGGCCAGGCCGTTGCCGGGGACGTCGGGCAGGTGCAGCAGGCCGTCCCGGACCTCGAAGGGCCGGGCCAGCACCGGGTCGGCCCAGTCCTGCCACTCCAGCCAGTGCCGGGTCGGCGTCACCCCGAGCAGGTGCCCGGACACCTCCGGGTACAGGTGTGAGGACATCGGCAGGCCGGACGTGTCGGCGATCGCGGCCGCCTGGAGCCAGCCGGTGACCCCGCCGATCCGCATCAGGTCCGGCATGACCAGGTCGCACGCTTCCGCCTGGATGGCGGCCAGCATGGCCCGCGGGCCATAGAAGTTCTCCCCCAGCATGATCGGGGTGCCGATGTCCCGGGCCAGCCTGGCGTGCCCGGCCAGGTCGTCGTAGCGCAGCGGCTCCTCGATCCAGGCCAGCCCTTCGCCGTCCAGCGCCCGGCAGCGCTGCGCCGCCTCGCTCGGGTCCAGGCCCTGGTTGTAGTCGGCGACCAGGGTGACGCCGTCGCCGACCGCGTCCCGGACCTGGTGGACCGCGGCCAGGTCGTCGGCCGCGCTGGCCCGGCCGACCCGGACCTTGAGCGCGGTGAACCCGCCCTCGGCCAGCAGTTCCAGCGCCTCGCCGCCGGCCGCGGCGGGCGGGATGAGGCCCAGCCCGTTGCTGTTGTAGGCGGGCACCGGCTCACCGGTGCCGCCGAGCAGCCGGGCCAGCGGCAGCCCGGCCGCCTGGGCCAGCGCGTCCCACAGCGCGATGTCCAGCCCGGCCACCGCGGCCAGGGCCAGCCCCTGGTAGCCGGCCAGGCTGAACCAGCCGCGCGCGGCGCGGTAGGCCGCGGCCGGGGCGGCCGGGTGGCCACGCAGCGCTTCGCCCAGCTCGGCGATCATGGTGCGCAGGCCGGCCGCCGCCGTGGCCAGGTAGGGCCCGAGATAGCCGCGGCCGGTGATGCCCTGCTCGGTGCGGATGTCGATGAGCAGCAGCGGCCAGCGCGCGAACTCGCCGACCCGGGTGGCCAGCGGCCGCCGCAGCGGCACCACCACCGACCGCACCGTGACGTCCCGCACCACTAGCCCAGCAGCTGGCCGCCCAGCACCCGGATCGCTCACCGGTCCAGCATGTCACCTGGGCTGGCCGCGCTGCCCGGTCAGTGCGCGGTGCATTGCAGGGTGCCCAGCGACGCGGGTGGGCTGCCCGAGCCGAGCAAGCCGAACGTGGTCGATCCGCCCGCCGCCAGCGACCCGTCGTAGCTGGCGTTGGTCACGCTGACCGCGGCCCCGGACTGGGTCGCGCTGGCGCTCCAGATCTGGGTGATGGCCTGCGTGCCCGGCCAGGAGAAGCCGACGTTCCAGCCGGCCGTGGCCGCGGCGCCCGGGTTGGTCACGGTGAAGCCGAGCTGGAAGCCGCCGCTCCACGAGTTGACCACCGACCAGGTCACCTGGCAGCTGCCCGGCGCCGCCGTGCCGGTCGCGGTGGGCGACGCGGTGGGCGACGCGGTCACCGTCGGGGTCGCGGTCGGGGTGGCCGAATGGGTCGCCGTCGGGCTGCCGGTCGCCGTCGGCGACGCACTGGTCGGTGTCGGCGTGGGCGTGGGCGCGGCGCCACTGCCGTTGGTCAGCACCACCACCGATTCCGCGGGCACCGATACCGAACTGCCGGTGAAGCTGCTCTGGGTCACGGTCGGGTTGGCGGCCGAGTAGCTGTACTCGGTCTCGGCCGAGCTGGACAGCCCCAAGCTGGACGCGGCGACCGAGTACCCGTTGGCCGGGTCGGCGTTGACCAGCATGACCGCGTACGACCCGCCGGGCAGGTCCGAGTAGTAGCCGTAGATGTTGGGCGTGGCCACGGCCAGCGTGCCGACCTTGGCCCCCTTGACGGCCAGTTTCGCGGCCAGCTGGTAGCCGTAGTACGGCGGTTCCGGGGTGTCCACGGCCGGCTCGCCGCCGGTGGCCGAGGACAGCATGCCGAAGTCCGCGGTGGACGTGCCGTAGTTGTGCACGTCCCACCAGTCCACGCTCTGCGCGCCGAAGGACAGCCACTCCATCGCGTTGGCCGCCGCGAACAGCGCGCCGACCGGCTCCTCGTTCCACGGGTTGGCCGTCTGCGACATGTTCGTCTCGCCGACCACGAAGTAAGCGCTCGGGTCATAGGCGGACAGCGCCGCCTTGACCTCGGCCGCCGCGGGCGGGATGTTGTCGATCAGCTCCATGATCGACTGGACGCTCTCCGTGGGCAGCCCGTTGATCGGGTACCAGTGCACGTCGGCGCAGTTGATGTCGGCACTGTCGGCCTGCAGGATGGTGGCGTTCCAGTCCTGGTAGTCGGTCACCCCGGAGCCGGGCGCCAGGTTCCCGTCCATCCCGTAGTCGTAACAGATCTGCGCGTTCGGGTTGGCCGTCTTCATCGCCTGCATGTAGGCCAGGCCATTGCTCGCGTAGGACGCGGCGGTGTGCGGGTTGGCGTGGTCGTCGATCTCCCAGGAGCCGTACTCCTCGTTGCCGATCTCCCACAGCGCGACGCCCTGCCCCGCGGTGGCCGACTGGGTCACCCAGGCGGCCGCATCGGCCGGGGTGTCCGAGCCGTAGTTGACCGTGACGAACTTCTGCCCGCCGGAGATACTGTCCACCTGGCTGGAGTACTGCGCGAAGTCCACCGGGTCGGCGGTGCCCTGGTAGGTGTTGGACTGCCACAGGTACCCGTCCGCGTACGAGCCGCCCGGGTAGCGGATCAGCCCGGTGCCCGCGGCGGACAGTTCGCTGGCCACCGCGGGGTCGGGGAAGTTGGAGTCCCAGGACGCGGTGTTCACGCCGAGCGGGTCCAGCGGCCCGGACAGCGTGGCACTGCCTGCCCCCTGGGTCGGCCCGGTGCAGCTCACCGTCGGGGCCGGGTTGGCCGTGCCGTTGTAGTCGCCGTCAAACCCCCAGGTGGTGCTCTGCCCAGGGGTCAGCACGGCGTTGTAGGACCCAGCCGGGGTCGCGGTCAGCGCCGCGCCATTCTGCGTCACGTTGGCGCTGTAGGCCGACCCGGCGACCAGCGTCTGGCCGGCCGTGAACGTCAGCGTGATGGTCCAGGTGCTGATCGTGTACGCGGAATTGTTGGTCACGGTGACTGTCGCACCGAAGTCGGGCGGGCTGTTGGACGGCGTCTGCCAGCCCACGCTGTACGCCGCCGCACAGGCGGCGCCGGTGTCGGCTGGCGCCCGGGTGGCGCTGAACGCGACCGCCACGGTCGCGGCCGCGGCCGTCAGCATGACCGCCAGTGCGGCGCTGCCCCGGCGCCGGGAGAGGATTCGCATGGTCGGCTCCCTGTGGGAAGCGGCCCGGCCGTACTACCGGACGATGGCCTCGACGATGACGGTGCTGCCCGGCGCGGCGGCCGGCACCAGGGTGCCCTCGATCGGCGCCCCGTCCACGCAGACCAGGCTGACCCGGCCGGTCAGCCCGGCCGGCTTGCGCACGCTGATCTCATAGGTGGCGCCGCGGAAGCGGCGGGTGGCGGTGAACCCGGGCCAGGCCGCGGGCAGCACCGGGTCGATGCGCAGCCCGCCCAGCTCAGCCCGGATACCCAGGATCCACTGGCTGATCGCGACCAGGTTCCACGCGGCCGTCCCGGTCAGCCAGGAGTTCTTGGCCTCGCCGTGGGTGGCCGCCTCCTTCCCGGCGATCATCTGCGCGTACACGTACGGCTCGCAGCGGTGCAGGTCGCTGAGGGCCTCGCGGGCGGACGGGTTGATCCGCTGGTAGTAGTCGAACGCGGCGTCACCCCGGCCGATCATCGCCTCGGCGATCATCACCCACGGGTTGGTGTGGCAGAAGACGCCGGCGTTCTCCTTGTAGCCGGGCGGATAGGACGAGATCTCGCCCAGCTCCACGTGGTACCGGCGGTACGCCGGGTGCACCAGCACGATGCCGTGCTCGGTGGCCAGCCGCTCCCGCACGCTGTCCAGCGCCCGGGTGGCGATGCCGTTCTCCACCCCGACGCCGGCCAGCACGCAGATGCCCTGCGGCTCGACGAAGATCTGGCCCTCGTCGTTCTCGCTGGACCCGACCACGTTGCCGAAATAGTCGTAGGCCCGGCGGAACCAGGCGCCGTCCCAGCCGTGCTCGACCACCGCGGCGGCCATCTTGTCCGCCGCGGCCAGGTAGCCGGCCGTGCTGCCAGCCAGGCCGCGCAGCTGGGCCAGGCCGGCCAGTTCCCGGGCGGCCAGGACGAACAGCCCGGCGATGAACACCGACTCGGCGCTGCCGTCGGCCCGGTTGGCCGTGGTCTGGAAGGACTCCCCCGGCGTGTCGGAGAAGCAGTTCAGGTTCAGGCAGTCGTTCCAGTCGGCCCGCCCGATGAGCGGCAGCGAGTGCGGCCCGAGCCGGTCCAGCGTGTACTGCACCGCCCGGGCCAGGTGCTCGTACAGCGGCGTGGCGCTGGCCGGCTCGTTGTCGTAGGGCACCGGCTCGTCCAGGATGGCCGCGTCCCCGGTCTCCTTGACATAAGCGGCCGCCGCCAGCACCAGCCACAGCGGGTCGTCGTTGAACCCGGACCCGATGTCGTTGTTGCCGCGCTTGGTCAGCGGCTGGAACTGGTGGTAGGCCCCGCCGCTGGGCAGTTGCGTGCTGGCCAGGTCGAGCAGCCGGGCCCGGGCCCGGTCCGGCGCCAGCTGCACGAAGCCGAGCAGGTCCTGGTTGGAGTCGCGGAAGCCCATGCCCCGGTCCACGCCAGACTCGAACAGCGACACCGACCGGCTCATCAGGAACGTGACCAGGCACTGGTACGGGTTCCAGATGTTCACCATCCGGTTGGTGTCCGCGTCCGGGGTGTCCACCCGCAGCGTGGCCAGCAGCGACGTCCACGACTCGCGCAACTGATTGAACCCGTCCGCGACGGTGGCCGGCCGTAGCCACCGGCTGAGCACCTGCTGCGCGCCCTTTTTAGCCACAACGCCAGTGCCCGGCGGGTCGAACTTCGCCTCCGGCGGGTTTTCCTGGTAGCCGAGGACGAAGATGATTTCCCGGGTCTCGCCCGGGGCCAGGCGCGAGCCGGACGTGGTGACTGCCGACCGGCGACCAGCCATGCGCGATCGAGCCGGCTGACTCGCCCCGCTCCACCGCGGCCGGCCGGTCCCAGCCGCGGTACGGGCCGAGGAATTCCTCGCGCTGGGTGTCGAACCCGGCCAGCGGCTCGGAACAGGCAAAGTAGGCGAGGTGATTGCGCCGTTCCCGGTATTCGGTGGTGTGGTAAATGACGCCGTCGGCCACCTCCACCTCGCCGGTGGAGTAGTTGCGCTGGAAATTCGTCGCGTCGTCCTGCGCGTTCCACAGGCAGAACTCGACCGACGAGAACACGGACAGCCGGGCCGGCCGGTCCCGTTCGTTGCGGATCCGCAGCCGCCAGACTTCGAGCGTCTCGCCGATCGGCACGAAGTACAGGGTCTGCGCGCGAATGCCCAGATAGGCCGCGGAGATCTGGGTGTAGGAAAGGCCGTGCCGGCACTCGTAGCCGTCGAGTTTCCGCTGGGTAGGCTGCCACGACGGGGACCAGTACTCGCCGCTGGCATTGTCCCGGAGATAGATATAACGGCCGCCGGTGTCGGCCGGGACGTTGTTGTAGCGGTACCGGGTGATTCGGCGTAACCGGGCGTCCCGGTAATACGAGTAGCCACCCGCCGTGTTCGAGATGATGCCGAAGAACGCTTCCGTGCCGAGGTAATTGATCCAGGGCAGCGGGGTATCCGGGCGGGTGATGACGTATTCGCGGCGGTCGTCGTCGAAGTGTCCGTAGCGCACAGGCATTTCCCTTGGTCCTGACCCGGGTGGGGCAGGTCGGCGAGCGGAGACCCCAAATGTCGCAGCGCCGCGCGGCCCGACGCAATGGCCGCTGCCCGCACCCGGGCGGGCGGCGCCGGCCGGCGTCCGGCGGGGTCCGCTGTCGAAGCGCTTTCCTGGCTGCTCAGCGCGGCTATCGCCGCCCCGCCCCGGACCGGCCCGCGGGTCCCCCGGGCCAGCCTGCGGCGGCGGCCCGGGCGTGTAATTTACACAGCATCAGGGTGGCCGGAGAGGGCGGGCCGGGAGCAGGTGTGGCGAAACTGGGGCGGCCGGAGGGATGGAGCAGATGAGCATTCTGGGCACGCGGGTCCTGCGCACCGAGGACCCTGGCTTCCTGACCTTGGGTGCGGTGTACACCGACGACGTCAAGGACCCGCAGCTGGCCGGGGCCTGCCACGTGTTCTTCGTCCGGTCGCCCATGGCGTACGCCCGGATCCGCGCCGTTGACGTGACCGCCGCGCTCGGCGCGCCCGGCGTGCTGGCCGCGTTCACCGGGGCCGACCTGGCCGACCTGCCGCTGCAGGGGGCACCGATCCCAGGCCTGATCAACGACAAGATGGGCCAGCCGCCGCTGGCCCGCGAGGTGGTGCGCTTCGTCGGCGAGCCGGTGGCGGTGGTGGTCACCGAGACCCGGGCGCAGGGCGAGGACGCGGCCGAACTGGTGGACGTGGACTACGACCCGCTGCCGCCGATGCTGGACCCGGCCCAGGCGGCGGACAGCCCGGTGCTGCTGTTCCCCGAGGCGGGCACCAACGTCGCCGCGTCGTTCGGGGACGCCGCCGCGCTCGACCCCGGCCTGTTCGACGGCTGCGAGGTGGTGGTCAGCGCCGACATCGTCAACCAGCGGATCGCGCCCGCCCCGATGGAGACCCGGGCGGCCGCGGCGGTGTGCGGCCCGGACGGCCGGCTGACCGCCTGGATACCGAACCAGGGCGCCCAGAACACCCGGGGCGCGCTGGCCGCGCTGCTCGGCATCGACCCGGCCATGCTGCGGGTCATCACCCCGGACGTGGGCGGCGCGTTCGGCGCCAAGTTTGGCGCCGACCCGGAACACGCCGTGGTCTGCTGGGTGGCCCGCCAGCTCGGCCGCGCCCGCTGGGCGGAGACCCGCGGCGAGAACCTGGTCGCGATGGGTCACGGCCGGGGCCAGCAGCAGCGGATCACGATCGGCGGCCGCCGGGACGGCACCGTCACCGCGTACCGGCTGGAGATCCTGCAGGACGCCGGGGCCTACCCGCGGTTCGGCGCGTTCCTGCCCATGATGACCCGGATGATGACGCCCGGCCCGTACGCCATCGACCGGGCCGAGGCGGTGGCCCGCTCGGTGGTCACCACCACCACGCCGGTCGGCGCCTACCGCGGGGCCGGGCGGCCGGAGGCGACCGCCGCGGTGGAGCGGGCCATGGACCTGTTCGCCGCCGAGATCGGCCTGGACCCGGCCGAGGTTCGCCGGAAGAACCTGCTGCCCCGGTTCACCGAGCCGCACGAAACGGCGTTCGGTGCGGTGTACGACAGCGGTGACTACGCGGTGGCGCTGGACCGGGTGCTGGCCGCCGCCGGGTACCCCGAGCTGCGCGCGGAGCAGCGCCGGCGGCGGGCGGCCGGCGATGTGCGGCAGCTCGGCATCGGCCTGGCCTGCTACGTGGAGATCACCGGGCCGGGCGCGGAGGCGGGCGGGCCGCGGGAGAACGCGCAGATCGAGGTGCATGCCGACGGCACCGCGACGATCCTGACCGGCACGTCCCCGCACGGGCAGGGGCACGTCACGGTGTGGGCCATGCTGGCCAGCGACGAGCTCGGCATCGACGTGGACAAGATCACCGTGAAGTGGGGCGACACCGATCTGGTCCCGGAGGGCGGCGGCACCGGCGGCTCGCGCAGCCTGCAGCAGGGCGGCGCGGCGGTGCAGCAGGCGGCCCGCGAGCTGCTCGAGGTGGCCCGGCAGCGGGCCGCCAGCGAGCTGGAGGCCAACCCGGCCGACCTGGTCTTCGACACCGGCCGCAGCGCGTTCGCGGTGGCCGGTGACCCGGACGCCGCGGTCCCGCTGACCGCACTGGCCGCGGCCGGGCCGCTGCTGGTGCGGGCGGTGTTCCGGGCGCCCGGGCCGACCTTCCCGTTCGGCGCGCACCTGGCCGTGGCCGAGGTGGACACCGAGACGGGCAAGGTGGTGCTGCGCCGGATGGTCACCGTGGACGACGCCGGGACGGTGATCAACCCGCTGCTGGCCGAGGGCCAGCGGCACGGCGGGATCGCCCAGGGCGCCGCCCAGGCGCTGTTCGAGGAGGTCCGCTACGACGCCGAGGGCAACCCGCTGACCACGACGTTCGCCGACTACTCGATCCCCTCGGCGGCCGAGCTGCCCAGCTTCGAGCTGGCCGACATGGCCACCCCGACCAGCTACAACCCGCTCGGCGCCAAGGGCATCGGGGAGGCCGGCACGATCGGCGCGACACCAGCCGTGCAGAACGCCATCGTTGACGCGCTGAGCCACCTCGGGGTGCGGCACATCGACATGCCGGCCTCGCCGCTGCGGGTCTGGCAGGCTATCCGCGCGGCGGCCGGGGACTGAGCGGCGGCCCGGGCCGGGCCGTCAGCGCTCGGCCGTCTGGCTGCCGCCCAGCGCGGCGCCCACCTGGTCGGCCAGCGCGATGGCCACCAGCAGCTGCTCCCGGGTCGGCCGGCTGCCGGGCACCGGCGTGATCAGGAACCGGCCCTGCAGCAGGCCGCCGCTCTCCACCAGCAGCTCGGTCTCGGTGTCCGGCGGCAGCCCGGCGGACACCACGTCCCAGACCTGCTCCCCGGACGTTACCCGGCCGTCATGCCGCAGCCGGGGCGGGTGGCCGAGCCCGGCCACGCCGTACTGCCAGCGGCAGGACCGCAGCGACAGCACCCTGGTGAGCTGGCCGGACACCTGCTCGATGAGCTCCGACGGCCCTTCCCCGGCGGCGACCGCCGCGGCGGTGGCGCTGATCCCGTCCAGGTAGCCGGCCGGCTGGCCGCCGTCTGCTGGCGCCGCCCCCAGACCGCCAGCTCGGTCACCGCCACTCCGATGACCAGCAGCAGCACGGTGGTCTCGATGTCCGTCTGCCGGTTGATGGTGAACTGCTCATACGGCCGGGTCAGGAAGAAGTCGAACCACACCGCCGTGGACACCGCGGCCAGGTACCCGGCCAGCCGGTTACCGTTCGCCGCCACCGCCACCACCACGAGCAGCATGGCCAGCGCGGCGTCGGTGTTCGGGAAGTGGGCGCGGAACGGCACCAGGATGGCGGCCAGCGCCAGCGGGCCCAGCAGCCCGGCCACCACCGCGAGCCGATCCCGGCTCAGCCATTCTCGCTGCACGTTCTCGTGATAACACGGTGACGGCGGACGGCACCACAGGCCGAACGCCACCCTAACGGGATCCATACGGCCCTGGGAGATAGCCGATGTCGGACCAGCCGTTGCGCGCCATCGACTTTCACGTCCACCTGCCCACGCCGGACTGGCTGGACGAGAGCATGGCCGGCGACGTCGAGGCGGCCGAGGCGTACTTCCGGTCCCCGGTGCAGCGGCAGTCCCTGGCCGAGCTGGCCGCCCGCTATCAGGCGCTGAACGTCAAGGCGGTGCTGCTGGCCTGGGACGCCGAGACGGCCACCGGGCGGCCCCGGGTGCCGAACGAGACGGTGGCCGCGGCCTGTGCGGAGTTCCCGGACAGTTTCACCGGCCTGGGCTCGGTCGATCCGCACAAGGGCGCGGCCGCCGTGGCCGAGGTGGCCAACATCGCCGCGCTCGGGCTGCGCGGGGTGAAGTTCCATCCCTCGCTGCAGGCCTTCGCCCCGGACGACCCGGCCTACTGGCCTATCTTCGCGGCCTGCGCCGAGCACGGCCTGCTCGCCCTGTTCCACACCGGGACCAGCGGGATCGGCGCGCGGCAGCCCGGCGGGCAGGGCATCCGGATCGACTACGCGCACCCGCTGAAACTGGACCCGGTGGCCGCCGCCCATCCCGGGCTCACCGTGGTCGCCGCGCACTTCGGCTGGCCGTGGCAGCTGGACCTGATCGCGGTGGCGCTGCACAAGACCAACGTGTACATCGACATCTCCGGCTGGTCCCCGAAGCGGATCCCGCCGGAGGTGATCCGCGAGCTGACCGGGCGGCTATCCGAGCAGTTCGTCTGGGGCAGCGACTTCCCGTTCCTCACCCCCGAGCGCTGCCTGGCCGAACTGGACGGCCTGGAGCTGCCCGCCAGCGTGCTGGACGCGGTGCTCTACGGCAACGCGGCCCGCATCCTCGGCCTGGAGTAACTGTCCGGTAGCGTGACCGGATGCTTGGCCCGGGCTGGACCGAAGTGGTCGCGCTGGCCGCGGCGTTCAGCATCGCGCTGCTGGCCACGCCCGGCGGGCATCTCCGGCGCGGTGCTGCTGCTGCCGTTCCAGGTCAGCGTGCTGGGTACGCCCAGCCCCGCGGTCACCCCGACCAACCTGCTGTACAACGTGATCGGCACGCCCGGGGCGCTGTACCGGTACTGGCGGCAGGGGCAGGCCGGCGGCTGGCTCACCCTGCTGCTGATCACCGGAACGCTGCCCGGCGTGGTGGCCGGCTCGGTCATCCGGGTCGAACTGCTGCCCGGCCCGCAGGTGTTCGAGCTGGTCGTCGCCGCGGTACTGCTGCCGCTGGGCGGCTGGCTGGCGGTGTCCCGCCCGGTCCCCCGGCGGCGGCTGCCCGCGCTGCCCCCCGCCGCGCTCGTCGCGCTGTCCGTCGTGGTGGGCTGCGTGGGCGGGATCTACGGCATCGGCGGCGGGTCGATCCTGGCCCCGATTCTGATCGGCACCGGCCGGCCAGCGTCCGAGGCGGCCCCGGCGGCGCTCGGCTCCACGTTTGTCACCTCGGTGGCCGGGGTGATCACCTTCACCATCCTGTCGCTGCGGCACAGCGGGCCGATCGCACCGGACTGGCCGACCGGCGCCGCGCTCGGCGTCGGCGGGCTGGCCGGCGGGTATCTCGGGGCACGGCTGCAATCCAGGCTGCCCGAGGCGCTTATCCGCCGCCTGATGGGCGTCCTGGTCGTCGCGATCGCGGTCCGCTACCTGTGGGCCGCGGCCGGCTGAGCCCGGCCACCGCCCAGATCCCGGCTACCGCCCCGCCCAGATCCCACGCCGCGTGATCGGATTTTCGACAATGTCTATAGGAAAAGCCTAAAATAGGGGCATGTCCCCATCAACCCCGCTGCATCTCGCGGTCGCGCTGGACGGCGCCGGGTGGCATCCGGCCGCGTGGCGCGAGCCGCTGGCCCGGCCGGCCGACCTGCTGACCCCGGGCTACTGGGCCAGCCTGGCCGCCGAAGCCGAGCGCGGCCTGCTCGACCTCGTGACGATCGAGGACTCGCTCGGCGTGCAGTCCAGCCGGCGGCTGGACCCGGACCGGCGCACCGACCACGTCCGCGGCCGGCTGGACGCGGTGCTCATCGCGGCCCGGGTGGCCCCGCTGACCACCCGGATCGGCCTGGTCCCGGCGGTGACGGCGACGCACACCGAGCCGTTCCACATGGCCAAGGCCATCGCCACGCTGGACTACGTCAGCACCGGCCGGGCCGGGCTGCGGGTACAGGTGTCGGCCCGCCCGTACGAGGCCGCGCTGTTCGGCCGGCGCGAGATGCCGCGGATCTGCGCGACCGGGCGCCCCGATCCGGCGGTCCGGCGGTTCCTGGCCGGGCTGTTCGACGAGGCCACCGACTATGTCGAGGTGGTCCGGCGGCTCTGGGACAGCTGGGAGGATGACGCCGAGATCCGGGACCGCAGCACCGGCCGGTTCATCGACCGGGCCAGGCTGCACTACATCGACTTCGCCGGCCCCTACTTCAGCGTCAAGGGCCCGTCGATCACGCCGCGGCCGCCGCAGGGACAGCCGGTGGTGGCCGCGCTGGCCCACGGCACCGACGCGTACCGGCTGGTGGCCCAGGCGGCCGACGTGGCCTTCGTCACCCCCCGCGACGCCGGGCAGGCCGGGGACATCGCCGCCGAGGTCCGCCGGGAGCAGCACGCCGCCGGGCGCGCGGACGAGACCGTGCACGTCCTGGCCGACCTGGTCGTCTTCCTGGCCGACGACGCGACCGTGGCCATTGCCCGGCGAGCCCGGCTGGATGACCTGGCGGGCTACCCGTACACGGCCGACGCGGCCGTCTTCGCGGGCACTCCGGGGCAGCTCGCCGACCTGATGCAGGACTGGCAGGCCAGCGGGCTGTCCGGATTCCGGCTGCGGCCGGCCACGATCCCCGGGGACCTGGTCCGGATCACCACCGGCCTGGTGCCCGAGCTGCAGCGGCGGGGCGCGTTCCGCCGCCAGTACCCGGCCGGCACGCTCCGCGGGCTGCTCGGCCTGCCCCGCCCAGCCAACCGGTACGCCGCCGCCTGAGCCCGTCCCAGGGAGGACCCACCGTGCCCCGCCCAGCCAAGCAGATCCACCTGGCCGCGCACTTCCCCGGCGTGAACAATACGACGGTGTGGAGCGATCCGCGGTCCGGCAGCCACATCGAGTTCGGCTCGTTCGTGCACCTGGCCCAGACGGCCGAGCGGGCCAAGTTCGACTTCCTGTTCCTGGCCGAGGGGCTGCGGCTGCGCGAACAGGGCGGTGAGATCTACGACCTGGACGTGGTCGGCCGGCCGGACACGTTCACCGTGCTGGCCGCGCTGGCCGCGGTCACTGACCGGCTGGGCCTGGCCGGGACGATCAACTCCACGTTCAACGAGCCGTACGAGGTGGCCCGGCAGTTCGCCAGCCTGGACCACCTGTCCGGTGGCCGGGCCGGGTGGAACGTGGTGACCTCCTGGGACGCGTTCACCGGGGAGAACTTCCGCCGCGGCGGCTACCTGCCGCAGGAGCAGCGCTACGAACGGGCCCGCACGTTCCTGGACACGGCCTGCCAGCTCTTCGACTCCTGGGACGGCAGCGAGATCGTCGCCGACCAGGCGTCCGGCCAGTTCCTGCGCGGGCCGCGGGGCGGGCGCGTTCGCGCACCACGACGCGCAGTTCAGCATCGGCGGCCAGTTCAACGTGCCGCGCAGCCCGCAGGGCCGGCCGGTGATCTTCCAGGCCGGCGACTCGGACGAGGGCCGCGAGTTCGCCGCGTCCAGCGCCGACGCGATCTTCAGCCGGCACAGCCAGCTGGCCGACGGGCAGGCGTTCTACGCCGACGTCAAGCGCCGCCTGGCGCGCTACGGCCGCCACCCGGACCAGCTGCTGATCCTGCCGGCCGCCACGTTCGTGCTGGCCGGCACCGACGCGCAGGCCCGCGAACTGGCCCGCGAGGTACGCCTGCAGCAGGTCAGTGGGCAGACCGCGATCAAGTTCGCCGAGCAGCTGTGGAACCGGGACCTGCCCGGGCTCGATCCGGACGGCCCGCTGCCGGACTTCGACCCGGAGCCGGGCGAGAACACCATCGCCCGCGGCCGGGCCAGCGTCCGGATGTACCGGGACCCGGTGGCCATCGCGCGGCAGTGGCGAGCCAGAGCCGAGGCGGAAAAGCTGTCCTTGCGCGAACTGATCATCGAGGTGACCGGCCGCCAGTCGTTCGTGGGCTCGGCGGCCACCGTGGCGGCGGCCATCAACGAGTCGGTGCAGGCCGACGCCAGTGACGGGTTCATCCTGGTGCCGCACATCACCCCGGGCGGCCTTGACGAGTTCGCCGACACGGTGGTGCCGCTGCTTCAGGAACGCGGCGTGTTCCGCACCGAGTACACCGGCCGCACGCTGCGCGAGCACCTGGGCCTGGCCGCGCTGCCCGGCCGCTCCGCCGCTGCCCGGGCGGCGTCATGAGCAGCACTCCGCTGGCCGTGCTGGACCTGGTGCCGATCAGCTCGGGCTCGACCGCCGCCCAGGCGCTGCGCAACACCATCGACCTGGCCCAGCAGGCCGAGCGGCTCGGCTACGCCAGGTACTGGTTCGCCGAGCACCACCTGAACCCAGGGGTGGCCGGCACCTCACCGGCGGTGCTGCTCGCGCTGACCGCCGCGGCCACGTCGCGGATCCGGATCGGCTCCGGCGCGGTCCAGCTGGGCCACCGCACGGCACTGTCCACGGTGGAGGAGTTCGGCCTGATCGACGCGCTGCACCCGGGCCGGCTGGACCTGGGCCTGGGCCGGTCCGGCGGGCGGCCGCCCGGCCGCAGCCGGGAGCCGGTGCTGGCCGGCCCGCCGGTCCCGCGGCGGCCGGGCGCCCGGTGCGGCCCAATCCAACGGTGCGGCACAACCCAATGGGCTGCTCATCCCGCCGCCGTTCCCCATCGAGCGGCTGCTCCGCTCGCCGCGGATCGGCATGCAGAAGGGCCTGCTCAGCTGCCCGGAGCCGAGCCGCAGAACTACACCGAGCAGGTCGGCGACATCCTGGCCCTGCTCCGCGGCACGTACCGTTCGCCGGACGGCATCGAGGCGCACGTCGTCCCCGGCGAGCACGCCGCGGTGCAGGTGTGGATCCTGGGCAGCAGCGGCGGGGAGAGCGCCCAGGTGGCCGGGGCCAACGGGCTGCGTTTCGCGGCCAACTACCACGTCAGCCCGGCCACCGTGCTGGAGGCGGCCGAGGGCTACCGGGCCGCGTTCCAGCCCTCGGCCGAGCTGGGCCGGCCCTACGTCAGCGTGTCCGCCGACGTGGTGGTGGCCGGTGACGAGGCCACCGCCCGCCAGCTGGCCACCGGCTATGGCCTCTGGGTGCGCAGCATCCGGACCGGGGCCGGGGCCATCCCGTTCCCCAGCCCGGAGCAGGCCGCCGCGCACCAGTGGACCGAGGAGGACCGGGCGCTGGTCGCCGACCGGGTGGACACCCAGTTCGCCGGGTCCGCCACGGCAGGTCGCCGACCAGCTGGAGCGGCTGCGCGACGCGACCGGAGCCGACGAGCTGATCATCACCACGATTACCCACGACCACGCCGACCGGGTCCGCTCCTACCAGCTGCTGGCCGAGGAATGGGCCCGCCGCTGAGCGAACCAGAACCGGCCTGCCGGACGTGTCAGTAGGTACCAGCACGCGGCCGCTGCGAACAGGGGAAATCCGACAGTCCGGAGGACAGTTCCATGCGGTTGACACTTGCCCACGGGGCAGCTGGGCTCGCTCTGCTCACCATGCTGGCCGCCGGATGTGCGGCCAGCACCAGCGCCGCGCATCCGGCGGCCAGCTCACCAGCCCCGGCGCACCAGGCCGCCACCCACCAGGCCAGCCCGGCGGCGACCGAGCCAGCCGCGGAGGACGCGCACCGACGGCACCGCCATCACCATCACCACCACCACGCGGCGCAGCCCGCAGCGAGCACGGCGCCGCCGATGAGCACGGCACCGGCCGCGCCGCCGATGAGCGCGAACCCGATCCCGCAGGGCGACGGCGGCGACCACGACGGGGACAACAACGGCGGCCCGAGCGACGGCGACGGCAACATCTAGCCGCGGCTAGCCCGCCTCGTCCGCAGCGAAGATCATCCTGCGCACCGGGGCGAGCTGCTGCAGCCGGGCCGCGTCCGCCGCCGTGGCCTGGCCTTCGGCCGAGGCGAACGCGGCGCGCAGGTCGGCCATGGTGTCCCAGTCCAGCTCGGCGATCAGGTAGTACGGCTCGCCGTGCAGGGCGGTCACGTCCCAGCTGACCGTGTGCCAGCGCAGTCCTGGCAGCCGGCGCAGCAGCGGGATGTGCACCTCGCGGTAGTGCCGGCCGAACGCTTCGGGGTCGGCCGGCGTCTCGTAGACGGCCAGGAAGCGGGCCGTCATCGCGGCGCCCGGACGTACCGGGACAGCACCGCGGCACCGGCCCGCTCGGCCGAGCAGCACTCCAGGTGGACGGGTGGGCCACCGGCTGGGAACAGGCGCTCACCGGTGCCGAGGATGGTGGGGAAGGTCAGCAGCCGGTATTCGTCGATCAGGTCCCGGGCCAGCAGTTCGTGCACCACGCTCAGGCTGCCGGTGATGATCACATCGCGGGGTTCGCCGCTGACGGCGGCGATGGGATCGCCGTCGATGACCCTGGAATTCGGGAAGGCGGAGGTGTCGGTCAGGGTACGGCTGGCGACCAGCTTCGGCACCGCGTTCAGCCGCGCGGCGAACGGCGTGTCCCGGCCCGGCCAGATCCGGCTGAACAACTCCCAGGTCTTCCGGCCGAACAGCATGACGCCCTGGTCGAGCACGCTGCCGAGCTGGAACTTGTCCCCGGCCACGGTCTCCGGGCCATGCCGGAACGCCCAGCCGCCGGCCGGTGCCCCGTCGGACCCGTCGGGGTCGGTGACGATCCCGTCCAGGGTGATGAATTCAATGACGATCACGCTCATGATGAGTCTCCCTGTTGTCGATGCTCACCGGTACATACCGGCGGCACCGGCCCGGCTCATCGCGGCAGGCGGAAATCGTCCGGCGGGAACCCGGTCCGGCAGGCCGAACAGCCGCGGAACACGGCCGGGTCGGCGAACACGACGTTGGCCGCGACCTGGCCGCCGGTGACGGTGAAGACCTGAAGCGTGTGCAGCCGGTGCCCACCGCCGGGGCCGGCGCGTACGCGGCCAGCGCGGGCTGCCCGTTGGCGGTGAGCCGCCGCATGGCCCAGCCCGGTGCCGCGGGTCTGGAACACGCGGCTGATGAAGCGGCCATAGTCGCCGCTGCCCCGGTACCACAGCGGCACCGGCGGCATCTCCAGCACCGCATCGTCGGTCAGCAGCCGGACCAGCGCCGGGACGTCGGCCGCCTCGAACGCCTGCACGTACCGGTCGATGACCCCGCGCACCTCCGGATCATCGGGCTCGGCCACTTCGGTCACGTCGGCCACCCCGGCCAGTGCGGCGCGGGCCCGCTGCAGCGCGCTGTTCACCGCCGGGACCGTGGTGCCCAGCTGGATGGCCACTTCGGCCGCGGTGAACTCCAGTACCTCGCGGAGCACCAGCACGGCCCGCTGCCGTGGCGGCAGCAACTGCATGGCCGCGACCAGCGCGAGCCGCATGTCGGCCCGCACCCCCGGATCGAACCGCGCATCAGGAAACGGCTGCAGCCAGGGAATATCGAACGCCGGGCGGAGCGGCGCCGCCGGGATCATCGCTCGGCGCGCCCAGCCCGGACGGCAGCGGCCGCCGGGCCCGCCCGGCCAGCGCGGTCAGGCACGCGTTGGCCGCGATCCGGTACAGCCAGGTCCGCACCGAGGCCCGGGTGTGGTCGTACCGGTCGCGAGCCTGCCACGCCCGGAGCATCGTCTCCTGCACCAGGTCCTCGGCCTCGTGGCCGGAGCCGAGCATCCGGTAGCAGTACGCCACCAGCTCACCGCGGTACGGCTCGAAATCCACGACCACATCATGCCCAACGCCGCCGGCGCCGGTCAACCATCCTGCGGGCAGAGAATGGCCTTGATGACCCCGTCGGCGCGGCGGTCGAACGCCCGGTACAGATCCGGCGCGTCGGCGAGGCGGCCGTGCTGGCTGACCACCGCGCTGGGCCGGGCCCGGCCGGACAGGATCAGGTCGCGCAGCAGCACCGTGTACCGGCGGTCAGGCCGGGGGGGCGCCGGTGCGGCCGTCGTACATGTGCAGGTCGGTGCCACAGATGGCGCTGGAGGTGACGCGGAGCAGCACGTCGGTGGGTTCCGCCAGCTCCGCGTCGGCGACGTCCTGGACCGCGACCTCCGGGGCCGGCGAACACGACCGCCTTCATCACGCCTCCTGGGGCAGCCCGACTCCGCTGAGTTCGGCGCAGCTGGCCAGCAACTGGTCCTGCACCTGATGGCTGTGCGCGGCCGGATGGACCTGCCGCGGCTGCTGGTGGTAGAAGTACTGGCCGGTCACGGTGGCCGCCGGGTCGTCGCTGACGGCCAGCCAGGCCTGGGTGACCGGAGCCAGGGACATGTCATCCGGCGCGCCGGGGCCGCCCATCCGGGTGGCCACCCAGCCCGGCTCCAGCGCGTTGCTGAGCACATCGGGCCAGCGGCGGGCCACCGCGAACGCCAGCACCACGTCGAACAGCTTGGAATCCGAGTAGGCCTGCGCGCCGTTCCACGTGCGGCCGACCCACTGCAGGTCGGACACGTCGGCCTGGCCCGCCCGGTGCATGCCGGAACTCAGGTAGACGAGCCGCCGCGGCCGGGTCATCAGCGCGGTGAGCAGGTACGGCGCGAGCACATTGACGGCGAACACGTGGCTGAGCCCGTCCGCCGTCTGGCTGCGCTGTGGCTCCCGGTAGCCGACGCCGGCGTTGTGGATCACGGCGTCGTACCGGCCGAGCTGGTTGGCCGCCGCGGCCACCTCGCGCATGCCCGCGATGCTGGCCAGGTCCCCGGTCAGCACGTGCGCGGCGGCGGGCAAGTGCGGCTCGCGCGTGTTTCCCGCGGGCGCTGTTGCGCGCGTGCAGGGTGACCTCGTGCCCGTCGCCGGCCAGCAGCCGGGCCGCCAGCAGGCCCAGCCCGTCCGCCGATCCGGTGATCATTACCCGTGCCATGCACCGTTCTCTCTCCCCCGGCCGGGTGGCCGGTCCCTACCAGGGTGCCGTATCGCCCAGCGGCTACGATGTGCAGGCCATGAGCACCGCATCCGTGGCCGCGAACAGCACCGGCCGGCCCGACGGCCAGCCCGGCGCGGTCATCCACACCGAGGATCTGACCAAGGTCTACCCGGGCACCGACTTCGCCGCGGTGGACCGGCTGAACCTGGACGTCCGGGCCGGTGAGATCTTCGGCCTGCTGGGCCCGAACGGGGCCGGCAAGACGACCACCGCCGGGATGCTGACCACCCGGGTCGTGCCGACCTCCGGGCGGGCCTTCCTGGCCGGGATCGACGTGGCCGCGCACCCGGCGCTGGCCAAGCAGCTCAGCGGGATCGTCTCGCAGCAGAACACCCTGGACCGGCAGCTCACCGTGTGGGAGAACCTGTACTTCCACGGGCGGCTGTTCGGCATGGGCGCCAAGGCGTCCCGGCGCACCGCCGACCAGCTGCTGGAGCAGTTCCAGCTGGCCAAGTGGGCCAAGGCGTCGGTGTACGCGCTGTCCGGCGGGATGGCCCAGCGGCTGATGGTGGCGCGGGCCATCTTCCACCGCCCGTCCGTGCTGTTCCTCGACGAGCCCACCGCCGGGCTGGACCCGCAGAGCCGGCTCGCGCTGTGGGACCTGCTCGGCGAGCTGCACCGGGCCGGCCAGACCATCCTGCTCACCACGCACTACATGGAAGAGGCCGACCAGCTCTGCGACCGGGTGGCCATCATGGATCACGGCCGGATCCTGGCCCTGGACACCCCGGCCGCGCTCAAGCAGACGGTGGGCGCGGACACCGTGGTCACGGTGAAGACCAGCGGGGACGCCGGCCAGCTGGCCGAGCTGCTCAGCCAGGAGGTGGCCGGGGTGACCCGGACCCGGCTGGTGGACGGCGGGCTGCAGCTGCACGTGCAGGGCGGCGACCGGCTGGTGCCGCGCCTCGTGCTGGCCGCCGAGCGCGGCGGGTTCGACCTGAACGACCTGTCGATCGCCGAGCCCAGCCTGGAGACCGTGTTCATCAACCTGACCGGCAAGGAGCTGCGGGACTGATGATCACCGGCACGGAGGTGGCGGGACTGATGACCACCTCACTGACCCCGGCGGCGACCCAGCGGATCGGCGGCGGGCCCACCCGGTCGGTCGCCGCGGCCAGCTGGACCGCGCTGGGCGCGCTGCTGCTCCGCGATCTGGTCGTGCTGCGCAAGCACGCCTGGGAGTTCGTGCTGCGCACGATCATCCAGCCGTTCCTGCTCTGCTTCGTGTTCCTGTTCGTGTTCCCGAAGATCGGCCAGGGTATCGGCGGGCACGGCACGGCGGCCCAGTCCGCGTTCGCCACCATCCTGGTTCCCGGGGTGGTCGGCATCTCGGTCATGTTCCAGGGCGTGCAGTCGATCGCGCTGGCCATGGCCCAGGAGTTCGGCTTCACCCGGGAGATCGAGGACCGGGTGCAGGCCCCGTGCCCGATCTGGCTGGTGGCGGTGGCCAAGGTGCTGTCCGGCGCGGCCCAGGGGGTGATCTCGGCCATCATCGTGCTGCCGATGGCCTCGGTGGTGCACGCGCCCGGGGTGCACGCCCACCTGTCCCTGCACTGGTGGATCATCCTCACGTTCGTGCCACTGGCCTGCGTCGCGATGGCCGGTCTCGGGCTCGTCCTGGGCACCAGCTTCGAGCCGCGGAACATCGGCCTGATGTTCGGCTTCATCATCCTGCCGATCACGTTCCTGGGCGGCACCTACTACTCGTGGACCAGGCTGGCGCCGGTGACCGTGGGCGGCTGGCACTGGCTGCAGACGCTGGTGCTGATCAACCCGCTGATCTACGTGAACGAGGGGATGCGGGCCGCGTTCACCGAGGCGCCGCACCTGCACCTGTACGTGATCTACCCGGTGGTGCTCGGGTTCGGCGCGGTGTTCCTGGCCATCGGGCTGCGCAACTTCCGCCGCCGCGTGCTGTCCTAGCCGCCGGCCGGCCGGCCAGGGCCAGGGCCAGGCCGAGCGCGGCGGCGTGCCGGTGGCCGGCCGGTGCGCCCGGGCAGCGTGCCGCCGACGTTGCCCCGGCCGGCCGTGACGCCGTCGGGCAGCGCCCGGAGCAGCACGCCGAGCAGCTCGTCGTCCCCGGCCGGGCCGCCGACGATGAGCACCTGGGGGTGGCCCGGCGAGGCTCAGCGGCCGGATCGCGCGGAGCAGGTTGGCCGCGAACACCGCCTCCTTGAGCCGGAGCCGGAGGGCCCGCCACTCGGCCGGGCTGTGCCGCCGGTCGAACGGCAGCAGCCCGGCTGGGCCGGGCGCGGCCAGCATGCCGAGCACGGCGGCCGCCGCGGGCCGGTCCAGGAAGCCGCGGCTGCCGTCCTCGGCCTCGAACTGCTGGCTGCCGGTGACCCGCAGGCAGGGGCCCCGCTTGACCCAGTCGGCCGCGGCCCGCGGCAGGCCAAGCGGTCTCGGCCACGGCCGCGGTGAGCAGGTCGCCGGCGCCGGCCGCCACCACCTCGCCGTCCGGCGCGATCACGTCGATGGTGCCCGCGCCCGACGTCCACCACCACCGCGTCGGCCCGCGCGCCGGGGGTGGTCCGGGCACCCAGCCGGGCCGCGGCGGGCTCGCTGATCAGGCAGTGCACCGGGCGGCCGAGCAGCTCGCCGAGCAGCGCCACGTGGTCCAGGCCGGCCGCGGCGCGGTGCAGCGAGGCGACCAGCACGGTCCGGCCGGTGCTGCCCTGGCGCGCGGTGGCGGTGTCCGCCACCCGGGCCAGATCGAGCGCGAACAGGTCGTCCACCGGTGTCTCGCCCGCCGCGGTGCCCAGCGCGCTGACGCTGCCGGGCGGCCAGCCGGCCAGCCCGGCGCACGCCTCCCGGAGCGGGACCCGGCGGTCCCGGGTGACCAGCCACGGCTCGGGCCCGGCCGGGCCGTCCGGCCCGGGCCCCGGGGCCACGCCGCCGCCGACCGGGCCGCCGCCGACCGGGCCGGCCAGGCCGATCACCGCGTTGGAGTAGTCCAGCAGCAGGCGGCTCAGCGTGACCGCGTCCGCCGCCTCCCTGTCGCCGAGGTGCAGCGCGGCGCCCAGCGCCACCGGGTCGGTGAGCATGGTGAGCGGCTGGCCGGGCGGGCGGACCTCGACCGCGAGCAGCGGGCAGGCCCCGGCGGCCGCGGTGTCCACCTGGTCGAGCACCGGCACCGGGGCGCCCAGCCGGTTCGCGATCAGCACGCCCTCGTCCCCGGCGGCCAGCACCGCGCCGACCGGCACCCCGGCGCCGAGCAGCCGCCGCAGCTGGCCGGCCGCCGCCGCGTAGCCCAGCCCGGGCGGCACCAGCACGACCCGCGGCCCGTCCGGCGGCCCGGCGCGGCGGGCCCGCGCTGCCCGCGGCGTCCAGGGTGAGCGGCGGGCCGATGCAGCTGCCCGCGCCGCCCGGGGTGGCCACCCCGGCGGCCAGCACGCGGAGCCGGCCGGTGCGCGGCGGCAGCGCCGGGACGGCCAGCGTGCGCGGTGTGCACCGCGCGCAGCGGGGCGATGCTGGCCTCGGTGACCTGGACGCCGAGCCGCCGCTCCAGCCGGCGGACCAGCGCGGCCGCGCCGTGCACCGACTCGGCCGAGCCCTTGCGGCCCCGGGTCGGCAGCCGGTCGGCGCCGAGCAGCCGCCCGCCGCTCAGCACCGCCACCTCGGTAGTCGCGTTGCCGATGTCGACCCCGGCGACGACGCTCACCCAGCCGCCTCCCATGATCGTGGGGGATTGGGGGTCCTATGTCGGCACCAATCCCCAATGATCATGGTGCTGGGGGGTGGTGGTGGGGACGGTCATCGGGTCAGGCCGCGCCGTTCGTAGACCTCGGCCGCCTCGGTGAGCAGCGCGGCGCACCGCGGCAGCCCGCGCCCGGCCAGCGACGCGGCCAGCTCGGTGAGCTGGGCCGGGGTGGACCGGCCGGGCCGCAGCGCGTCGTAGATGGCCAGCACCTCGTCGTCGCCCAGCGCGGTCAGTTCGGCGGCCCGGCGCAGGTTCTCGGCCAGCTGCGGGTTGCCGTGCTGCTCGGCCACCGCCGCCTGGGCGTGCCAGCGAGTCCGGGTGGATGCGCAGGTCGGGCAGGCTGATCTCGCCGCGGCGGACGGCCTCCAGGGTCAGCTCGCGGACCGGCCGCCCGGACAGGCCGCGTACCTCATTGGCGCGAGGGGGGGTGCGCCGAAGGCGTGTCCCCGCCGAGCCGGGTTGCGGGGGCCGGGGGTTCCGGGGGTAGTCCCCCGGGGAAGCGGAGCGGGGTGTCCCCCGGGCAGCACCGCTCACTGCAGCCCCTTCCTGGACAGCTCCTCGGCCGGGGCGCCGGGCCGGACCCAGGCCCGTTCCAGCGCCATCAGCGCGATCACCGTGGTGTGGTACCGGGCCTCGATGGCCTCGTCGGAGTACGGGTTGCGGGCCGGGTCCGGGGTGCCGCCCTTGGCGTGCCGGGCCGCGTTCGCCCCGAGCAGCCGGTACAGCTCCGGGGTGACCGAGGGCGCCACCGAGTACAGCTCCAGGTTGGCCAGCGGGGCCAGGTCGCGGCGGTGGATCAGCGCGGTGCCCTTGCCCTGCAGCCCGATGCCGATGCCCGAGCCGGCCAGCCGGGCCGCGGCCAGCCCGATCCGGCCCAGGTCCACGGTGTCGCTGAACCGGACCACCCGGCCGGTGCAGCCTTCTTCCTCCAGCCCGGCCAGCAGCTCGCTGAGCACCTCCGGGACGGTGAGCCCGGACAGCGAGCGCCACACGTCCCGGCCGACCGCGGGCGACACGCCGATCACCACGTCCCGCGGGTCCTGCCCGGGCCGCCGCCAGGCCGGCCCGAGCAGCCCTGCGGCGGCCGCGGCGGCCTGCTCGGCGCGCAGGTCGGCCACCCCGCGGGCCTGCCGGATGGCGTCGATCTCGGCCTGCCGGGCCGGCCCGGGCTCATACCCGCTGCCCGGCCCGGCGTAGTCATTCGGGTCGGTGACCAGGGACAGCACCCGCAGGCTCTCGTCGAAGATGGCCGCCGTCTGCAGGTAGTCGCCGGACAGCCGGGCCCGGGTCATCTCCATGATCTTCTCCGCCGCGTCCTCGTAGCCGGTCTCGTCCAGCGCGGCTACCACGTCGACCACGGTGAGGCCGCCCTCGCGGATCGCGTGCGCCGCGCCGACCACGGCGAGCGTGTCGGTCTCCCCCAGGTCCTTGGACCCGGCCGCGTCCACCGCCCGCTCGACATGCTCGTCGGTGAAGTCGGCCAGCCCCAGCTGCCGGTAGACCGCGCGGCACGCCTCGGCGGCTTCCCGGCGCAGCGCGCCGATCCGCCCGGCGGGCACCGTGCGCAGCCCGCCGTCCACCCCCCAGTCCCGCTGCATGGCCAGGAAGTCGTCGATGTCCTCGGCGTTGAAGTTGCTCGGGCCGAACATGTTGTCGTAGCGCTGGATGCTGCCGAACCCGCTGAACACGAAGTCCGACCCGGCCAGCACGATCGGCAGCGTGCGCGACGTGCGGCGCATGTCCGACTCGCTCATCAGCGCGTCGTTGCCGGAGCACGATTCCAGGTTGCGCATCATCGCCATCAGGTTCTCGGCCATCAGCTCGCGCAGCCCGCCGGGCACCGACGCGGCCACGCTGGCCCCGTCGATGCCGCCGTTCTGCACCCCCTGCGCGCCGATGGCCCGGGCCAGCGCCACGCAGCGGGCCTCCAGGTAGAGCATGGACTTCTCCTCGGCGCCGGCCATCAGCACCTCCGCGCCGGCCCCGGAGGACACCCGCATCTTCATCCCGCGGGACGCGTAGGCCGAGGTGAGGAACGCCTTCGACCACGGCGTGTCGTCGCCGTCGGTGAACACCTGCTCGGTGCCGTACAGCGAGATGGTCTCCGCGTACGAGGTCAGCCCGCGCATGCCGAGCTCGAGTTCCAGCGCCTCCTCGACCGAGCACTGGATCAGCACCCCGGGCGAGGCCACCGACGCGCCGATCAGGCAGGCCACCGCGTTGCTCGGCGCGTCGGCCAGCACCGGGACGGTGGTCTCCACCTCGCGGAAGCCGAACGCGGCGGCGGTGGCCGAGTCGGCCGCCAGCAGCAGCGGGTCGTCCAGCCGGTTGGTGACATGCGCCTGGTTGCTCGGCGTGCGGCGGCCGCGCAGCTTGGTCATGGCCAGGCCCAGCTCGGCCGGCCGGAGCAGGGCCAGCACCCGGGCCAGCTTGGCCGGGGTGGCCCCCGCGGTCAGCCGGATGACCTCGGCCCGGGGCACGTCCGGGCTGACCACCCGGCGGGCGAACTCGGCGTCCGGCAGGCCATCGCCTCCTCGGCCACGGTCAGGTCCAGGCCGTGCCGGGCGATGTACGCGTCGATCGAGTCGAAGTCCGGCTCGGCCACCCCGTCCAGTTCGGTCACCCGGCCGGCCGAGATGACCAGCCCGGCGCCGGGTCGCCCGGTGAGCGCAGCGCGACCAGGCCGAGCCCGGGGTCCTCGACCGCGAACCCGTCCAGGTTGACCCGCTGCTGGTCCATGAACCGGATCCGGCCCACCGGGCGCTCCGCTGGTTCTGGCATGACCGCTCCCTAGCTGGCGTTCGGCTAGATGGCGCTGTGCGGGCGGAGCTCGATGACCCGGCCGCCGCCCGGCTCGGCCGGGCTGGCCCCGGCCGAGCCGGGGGTGCGCACCACGATCCGGATCCGGTCGCCGCGGAACAGGTCCTGGGAGAACTCGAACGGCGTGCCCGCCGCGTCGCTGGTGGTCCGGGTGATGGCCAGCAGCGGTGCGCCGGCCGGCACGTCCAGCACCTGGGCTTCGTCCGGCGACGCGGTGACCACCTCGATCTGCTCCACCGCCTCGGCCGGCCGGGTGCCGAAGTGCTCCTCGAGCAGCTCGTAGACCGAGCCGCCGAGCGGCAGCTCGAGCAGCCCGAGGAACCGGTCCGCGGGGAACCTGGCGTGCTCGACCACGATCGGGCTGCCGTCGGCCAGCCGGATCCGGTTCAGGTCGACGACCAGGTCGCCGCGGCGCAGCCCGAGCGCGCGGGCCACCGGCTCGTCCGCGGCGGACAGCCGGGCGCTGAGCACCTGGGTGCCGGCCACCACGCCCTGGCTGCGCAGCAGCGCGGGCACCCCGACCACCCGGGAGGTGTCCCGCTCGATCTTGTCCTTGCTGACGAACGTGCCGCCGCCCCGGCCGGGCACCCGGCGGACCACCCCGCTGTCGGCCAGCACGGCCAGCGCCTGGCGCAGCGTGGCCCGGCTGACCCCGAGGTCGGCGGCCAGCGCGCGCTCGGCGCCCAGCCGCTGCCCGGGGCGGAGCTGCCCGGCGGCGATCCGCTCGGCCAGCACCCGCCGCACGTCCTCGGAGGTCCGCCCGGCCGCGCCGCCCGCTGCTTCACCGTGCATCAGCTGTCCAGCGCGCCCAGCGATTCGGGCAGCACCTGGCCGCCGTCGACCACGATGGTCTGGCCGGTGATGTAGGCCGCCTCGTCGGTGGCCAGGAACAGCGCCGCGTACCCGATCTCGTCCACCGTGCCCAGGCGGCGCAGCGGGATGCTGGCCGTCATCGACTGGATGTACTCCTCGCCCAGGTCGGCCAGGCCCTCGGTCATCACGTTGCCGGGCAGCACCGCGTTGATCGTGATGCGCGCTGGCGGCCAGCTCGATGGCGGCGGTGCGCATGAAGCCGAGCTGCCCGGCCTTGCTCGCGCCGTAGTGCACCCAGCCGGGGAAGCCGGTGATCGGGCCGGTGATGGACGAGGTCAGGATGACCCGGCCGTGCCCGGACGCGGTCAGCGCGGGCAGGCAGGCCTGCACGGACAGGATGCTGCCGCGCAGGTTGGTGCCGAGCACGGTGTCGATGTCCTCGTCGGTCATGTCGGCCAGCCAGGCTGTCCGGGAAGATCCCGGCGTTGGCGCAGAGCACGTCGATGCCGCCCAGCCGGTCCGCCGCCACGTCGGCCATCCGCGGCGCAGTCGGCCCGCACGCTGACGTCGGCCAGCAGGTAGGACACGTCGCCGCCGGCCGCGGCCAGCTCGGCCGCGGTGGCCTTGGCCGCCGCGTCGTCGCGGCCGGTGATCAGCACCCGGGCGCCGCTGCTGGCGAACACCCGCGCGATGCCCTTGCCGATGCCCCGGGTGCCGCCCGTGACGACGACGGCCCGCCCGGCGATTGAGGTGAACACGGTTACTCCTTCCCGCCCTGGCTGAGGAACCGCTCAGCCAGATCGCAGCTGTCCTGGGTGTATCCCGCGCCGAGCTGCTGCGCGATGTCGGCGCCCTGGTGCGAGCCGATCCACGCGACCAGCAGCAGCCGGCGGAACATGATGAAGGTCCAGATCTCCGCCTCGTCCTCGGCGGGCAGGCTGAGCACCCGGCGGTACCCGGCCAGCCAGCTGTGCCACCAGGTCCGGCACGTGCGGCTGGTGCTCGAAGAAGCTCACCGAGGTGCCGACGTCGTAGAGGAACCAGCTGAACCCGGAGTCGTCGAAGTCGATCACGCTGACCCGGCCGCCGTCCACCAGCAGGTTGGCCAGCCGGGTGTCGGCGTGCACCAGCCCGAACCGCTCCGGCCCGGTGCCGAACGCGGCCAGCCGGGCCGCGAGCACGCGCGTCCAGCCGGCCGAGCACGGCCCGCTCGGCCGGGCCGACCCCGATGCCGTCCTGCCACCGCCCCCAGCGGGCCTCCCGGCCGAACGCCGCGTCGTAGTCCCAGCGGAACCGGGTGAACCAGGACGGCCGGGCCCACTCCCGGGCGTGCTGGTGCATCCGCGCGGTGACCTCGCCCAGCTCGGCGAAGTGATCGGCGTCGTCATCGGCGGGCTCGATGCCGGGCAGGTACTCGAACCGGACGCAGTGCCGCAGCGCCCCGGGCTCGGCCGCCGGCGCCCGGCTCCGGCGGCTCCTCGATGTCGGGCAGGGCCAGCACCCGCTGGCCGTCCGCGGCGGGCAGCACCCGCGGCGTGCGCACCCCGGCCTCGGTGCGCAGCGCGTCCATCCAGGCCAGCTCGGACTCGATCTCGGCCTCGGTGTGGTAGCCGAGCCGGTGCACGCGCAGGATGCACGGCCCCTGATCCGGGTCCTCGACCAGGTAGGTCGCGTTCTCCGACACGTTGAGCAGGCGCACCGCGGCGGCCGGCGCGCAGCCGTAGGCCCGGGCGGCCCGCTCGGCGAACCGGGTGACCCGGTCCAGCACATCCCCGCCGGTGGACAGGTCGTGGGTGCTCATGTGTCAGGCCGCCTCGGCGCATGCTCGCGCCCCTCCACCTGGTCCAGCACCGCGATGATCGCGTCCCGGGCCGCGGTGACCGCGCTGGCCGGCCCGCTCAGGTAGATCCGGCCGGCCACGCCGATCATGGACACGTTGACCAGCGTGACGCCGGGCGCGGCCCGTTCCGCCTCGTTGGCGGCCAGCGCGGTGAACAGCGCCGGGGTGACCTCGCAGACCAGCAGGCTGTCGCCGGGCAGGATCATCGAGCCGCCGCGGGTCCGGTTGATCAGGATGGCCTGCCGGTCGGTGATGTCCTCGATCACGTCGCAGAACAGCACATGCGGCCGCAGCTGGTCGGCCGCCTTGGCCCGCAGCCCGGCCAGGATGGCCTGCCCGGCCTGCTCCACTTCGGGCAGGCCGGGGCCGTGCACCTCGAGCACGCCGAACTGCCGCTCGACGAACAGGATGCCCGGCTCCACGGTGGGCACCGCGCGCAGCGCCAGATCGGTCACCCGCTCGATGGCCAGCGCCGGGGCGACCTCCACGATGAGCGCGTGCTCGCCCTCCATCGGCGGGTAGCCGCGGGCCCGGGTCGGCGTCCCGAGATAGGCCGCGAACTGCCGTTGCAGGTCCTGGACCAGCAGGTGGACCCGCAGCTCGGGGACAGGCGGCGCGGTCAGCGACACGCTGGCTCGCCTGCCCGGTCAGCTGCCACTCGGCTGCCCGCCTACTCGCCGCGGATGGTGAAGTTCTTGCCGAGCTCCGCGTGCGGCCGCGGGATCACGTGCACCGAGATCAGCTCGCCGACGCTGCTCGCGGTCTCGGCACCGGCCTCGGTGGCCGCCTTGACCGCGCCGACGTCCCCGACGATGGTCACCGCCACCAGGCCATCGCCGACCTGGTCCCGGCCCACGATGGTCACGTTGGCCGCCTTGACCATCGCGTCCGCCGCGGCCAGCGCGGCCACGTAGCCCTTGGTCTCGATCATCCCGATCGCGTTATCTGCCACGTCCCTCTCCTGTCTTCCGCTCGTGATCATGACGTTTGGTGTCGCTAGAGCGAGCACCTAAGTCATGATCACGACATCTTTCCGCCCGGCTCGTCGATGGAGCCGATGATCAGTGCGTCCACTGGGGGCGGCTTGCCCGGGAACCAGGCCGCCGCGACCGAGCCCTGCGCGACCAGCACCCGTTCGCCGACCCCGCTGCCCAGCACGTCGAAGGCGACCAGGCGCTGCCCGGTCCCGTCCGCTTCCACCTCGAGGAAGGCGCCCTTGGGGATCTCGGCCAGCCGGCGGGTGGCCCAGACGTTGCCGGTAACCGTCGCGGTAAGCATCAGCGCTCCTTCTCGATCTCGACCCCGGCGGCCCGGGCCCGGTCCCGGGCCAGCGGCGTCAGCACGGCCTGGCGGCCCAGCACCAGCCGGGCGCCGGCCTGCGCCGCCGCGCGCACCGCGGCCTCGGTCACCGCGCCCTTCTCGATCCGGTGCGTGGGCCGGGCCGACCCCGGCCGCGCCGCCCGGCGCCAGCCGGAAGCGCAGCCGCCCGGCCTTCAGGTCGGCCCGGTGCTTGGGGTTCTCGAACAGGTGCAGCAGCCGGGTCACGAACGCGGCCAGTTCGGCGTCGGTGCGCAGGCTGACCGTCTGCACGTCACGCACCCCGTCGCGCGGGGTGAACACCGGCCCGTCCTGGGCGGGCGCCACGCCAGCCCCGGACGCCGCACTGGCCGCGGACGGCCCTGCACCGGGCGGCGGCCCCGCGCGGCAGCAGGTCGGCCAGCACCTCGCGGACCAGCGACCGCAGCACGTCCGCGTCCACGCCGCGCCGGACTCATGCCAGGCTCCGCAGCGCGTCCTCGGCCGCCTCGGCCGCCTGCCGCACGTCCGCCTCGGACCCGGACAGGTACACCCGCCCGGTGGCGCCGATCATCCGGTAGTCGACCACCTTGATCCGGGCCGCCTTCTCCGCCTCGTTGGCGGCCAGGATGGCGTACGAGGCGGGCTGCATCTCCAGCACGAACAGCGACTCCCCGGCCAGCGCCATCGAGCCCAGCTTGTTCCGGTTGATCAGGAAGCGTGCTGCGGGTCGAGCATCGTGATGATCTGCGCGGCCAGCACCTCCGGCCGCAGCGCGTCCGACGCCGCCGCGCCCAGCGACTCCAGCACCGCGGTGCCCGCCGCCCGCACCTGGTCCGTCCCGCCGTGCAGTTCCAGGTAGCCGAAGTGCCGCTCGACCACCAGGATCCCCGCCGCCACACCCGGCGTGCTTCAGCGCCACATCGGTCAGCGCCTCGATGTCCAGCCCCGGCGCGATCTCGATGACCTGCGCCGCGTCGCCACTGCGCGGCAGGCTGCCGCGGATCCACGACCCCAGGTAGCACATCGTCTGCGGCTGCAGCCGGTTGATGAAGATGAACGACCGCAACTCAGCCACGTGGCATCGCCCCCGGTAAGTGCCCGCAGCTCCTCCAGGACGACCCGCCTGATCTCCGCTCGCAGCGCGTCCACGTCAGAGCTGAGGCGGGGGCAGGCGGGGCTGGGCCGCGGCGTCAGCCTGCGCGTTGCGCTCCGCTGCCTCCGCCACGGCTCAGCCAGGTTGGACGCGACCGGGTAGGGCGGGACGCGCCCGCCGGGACGTGCCAGGGATCCAGCCCAGCGAAATCGCCGAACGCCTCTGCCGGGTCAGCTGTGGTACGCCAGCCTGGTCCACTGCACGAGGTGTTTCGGTTGCAGGTTTTCGCCGAGCGACGACCGGCCGAAGAATCCGGTGCCAATCGTCATCGCCGGGGCCAGCCCGGTCTCGATGCCGGAACTGCCCAGGCTGCTGCCCGCGTTGACGGCGATCCGGAGCACGTCGAGCGCCGCCCCGTAGGCCATGATCGTGGCCGGGCTGGTGGAGTGGATCGCGGCCGAGTGGCCCGTGCCGCCGATCCGCAGCACGGCCCGGGCCGCTGTCGATGCCCTGCTCGTCGCCCGGCACGGTGACCACGCCGAGCACCGGGCAGAGCTTCTCGTGGGCCAGCGGCTCCTCGGGCACGACCAGCCGGAACGGGGCCAGCAGCACCCGGGTCGTGCCCGGCACCCGGACGCCTGCCTGGGCGGCGATCCAGGTCGCGTCCTTGCCCACGAACCGGGTGTCGAACTGGCCGCCCGGGAAGACCAGGTCGCGGATCTTGTCCCGGTCGGCCGGCGTCCAGCAGGTGGCAGCCGGCCCGCTTGAGGTTCCGGTGCAGGGTGCCCGCCGCCGCCTCGGTGACGATCAGCACCGACTCGTTGGTGCACAGGATCGAGTTGTCGAAGCTCTTGCTGTCCGCGATCCGGGTGGCCGCCTTGGCCAGGTCCGCGGTGCCGTCCACCAGCACCGGCACGTTGCCCGGGCCGACCCCGATGGCCGGGTTGCCCGAGCTGTACGCGGCGCGGACCACGGCCGTCGCCGCCGGTGGCCACGATCACGCTGGTCCGCTCGTCGGCCATCAGCGCGTTGATCAGCGGCACCGACGGCTCGTCCACCACCTGGATGACGCCGTCCGGGGCGCCTGCCGCGACCGCCGCCGCGGCCAGCGTGCGGGCCGCGTCGGCCGAGCACTCCCGGGCCAGCGGATGCGGGCTGACCACCACCGCGCTGCGGGTCATCAGGGCCAGCAGGGCCTTGACGAACACGGTGGCCACCGGGTTGGTGGACGGGGCCAGCGCGAGCACCACGCCGGCCGGGCGCGGGATCTCCACGATCTTGGCCACCGGGTCGATCCGCGGCGTCACGTAGTCGTGCCCGGCGTACGCCTCGACCAGCCCGGTGCTGCCGGCCAGGTTCTTGATCACCTTGTGCTCGGCGACACCGAAGCCGGTCTCGCGCACCGCCCACTCGGCGTACTCCCGGGCCCGCGCCGCGCCGGCCTGGGCCGCGGCGTGCACGATGCGATCCACGCTGCTCTTGTCATAGGTGCTGAACGCCAGTGCCGCCCACTGGGCCCGCTGCAGCATGGCCTGCGCCCGCGGCACTCCGGCCGGGTCGGTGAGCAGGCGCTCCACCTCTGGCGAGCGGGCGCGCCGGAGGCGCGTTCCGCCAGTCAGCGTCGCGCCGTCGCCGCCCCGGATGTCGGCGCTCGTCCCGGGCCCGCCGATGGCGACCGCCACCCGGTCCAGCAGTTCGGCGCACAGCTCCGGGGTCATCAGCAGCCCCGGCTTGAACTGCAGCACCCGCGGGTCGAGGGTGGAGAAGATGGCCCACACGCCATTCTCGTACAGCCGCTTCATCACGTACTTGGCGCCTTGCGGGTGGTCGAACTCCAGGCCCATCACCAGCCCGTCCTGCCGGATGCCGGTGAACCAGTCCGGGTAGGCCCGCTGGATCCGGCGCAGCCCGGTGCCGAGCACGTCGGCGATGTAGCACACCATCGACCTGATCTCCGGGCCGGCAGGTGATCTCCAGCGTCTTCAGCGCGGCGACGCAGCCGAGTTCCGCGCCGCCGAACGTGGACATGTGCGCGAAGCCGTCCTCGCTGAGCCAGCCCGCGGCGGCCTCGCTGACCAGCACGGCGCTCACCGGGTACATCCCGCCGGAGATGCCCTTGCCGGTGACCAGGATGTCCGGCGCGATGCCGTGCTTGCTGATGGCCCACAGCTCGCCGGTGCGCATCAGCCCGGTCTGCACCTCGTCCGCGATGTACAGCGCGCCGTGCTGCTCGCACAGCCGCTTGACGCCCTCCAGGTAGCCGGGCGCGGGCAGCGGGAAGCCGTAGGTGGCCGGGATGGTTTCCATGATCACCGCGGCCGCGTCCCGGCCGCGCAGCGCCTGCTCCATCGCGGCCAGGTCGTTGAACGGCACGTGCACGAACTCGTCCGGCCGGTCGGACAGGAACAGCGCGGCGAACCGCTCGTCGCCGGTGGCCACGGCCAGGCCGGTGTGCCCGTGGTAGGCCTTGGCCACCGAGACGATCGTGCGCTTCTTCGTCGCGTGCCGGGCCGTCTTCAGCGCGATGTCGATGGCCTCGCCGCCGCCGCTGCCGAACACCACCTTGGCCAGCCCGGGCGGCGCGGTGCTCATCAGCGCCTCGGCCAGCGCGGTCCGGGCCAGCGACGGGAAGTGGTGGTTGCCGATGTCGAACCGCTGCATGGCCGCGGTGACCGCGGCGATGACCTCGGGGTTGCGGTGCCCCAGGTTGTAGGTGCCGCCGTTGAGGTGCACGTCGATGAGCCGCTTGCCGTCGACGTCGTAGATGAAGTAGCCCTCCCGGCGGTCGATGACCAGCGGGACGCCGGAGTCGGTCCAGAACTGGGTCTTGTCCGGGTTCCAGAACTGCCGGGACTTGTCGAGCATCTCGCCCTTGGACGCGAAGGCGATCAGCTCCTCGGCCATGTCACCTCCCACTCCGCACACAGCCGCCGCGGACCGCACTCACTTTGGTCTGACCAAATACGTACCCTTTAGACCTTTAGGTGTCAAGAGGTCCAGGTTAAGTCGCATATTTCATGAACCAAAACTCTTGTCACGACTTGTACCTGCTGATACTGTCCGCGCTGTGACCTGTACCACAGCTCCGTCCCGCAACCGTTTGACCCAGCTCTTGACGGAGCCACCCACTCGGGGAGGCGACTCATGGCACAGTCGGAACTGCCCCGGGTCGGCGGCATCGAGGGGATGGAAGAGACCTTCGACATCTCGCAGCGCGAGGAGGTCGCCGAAGCTCCGCAAGCACGCGGTCGGGCCTGGGCGGGGTGCTGTTCCTGACCGTGACCGGGTCGGCGCCGATCTCGGCCATGCTGTTCAACACGCCGATCATGGTCGGCTACGGGCAGGGCGTCGGGCGCGCCCGCGGCGTTCATCTTCGCCGCCATCGTGCTGGTCGTGTTCTCGGTCGGCTACGTCGCGATGGCCCGGAAGAAGACCACCACCGGCGGCTTCTACTCCTACATCAGCCACGGCCTGGGCCGGGAACTCGGCATCGGCACCGGCTACGGCGCGGTCGTCGCGTACTCGGTGTTCGAGGCGTCGCTGGCCGGCGGGTTCGCCTACTTCGCCAACCTGAAGCTGGCCTCGTTCGGCGTCAACATCGGCTGGCCCTGGCTGGCCCTGGGCATGGTCGTGCTGATCTCGCTGCTCACGTTCTTCGACGTCCGGCTGTCCTCCACGCTGCTGGCCATCGGGCTGATCAGCGAGATCGCGATCCTGATCATCTTCGACATCTTCATGTTCGCCAAGGGCCACCCGACCTGGAGCGCGATCAACCCGGTCAAGGCGTTCAAGCAGCTTCCCGGCGTCCGGCAAGCTGCTGGCCGGGCGCGGTCGGCATCGGGCTGTTCTTCGCGTTCTGGTCCTGGGTCGGCTTCGAGATGGCGCCCAACTACGCCGAGGAGTCCCGCGACCCGAAGCGGATCGTGCCCCGCGCGCTGTACATCTCGGTGATCGGGCTGGGCGTGTTCTACACGCTCACCTCGTGGGCGCCGCTGTTCGGCTACTCCAGCACGCACGCGGCGGTCGCCGCGGCGCAGGGCAACGCGGCGAACTTCTACCTGGACCCGGCCAAGCAGTACGCCGGGCACTGGGTGGCCTCGATCATGAGCTACCTGATCATCACCGGCTCGTTCGCCTGCGGCATGGCCTTCCACAACACCGCGGCCCGGTACATGTACTCGATGGGCCGGGAGGGCCTGCTGCCCGCCGCCGCTGGGCCGCACCCACCACAAGTTCAAGAGCCCGCACATCGCGTCGGTCGTGCAGTCCGTCATCGCCGCGGTGATCATCATCCTGTTCGCCGTGTTCACCGGCACCAACGACCCGAACTCCCAGGCCTACCTGCAGCTGTACGGGCTGATGGCGGTGATGGGCGTGATCATCATCCTGTCCGTGCAGGCGCTGGTGTCGCTGGCCATCCTGCTCTACTTCGAGCGGCACCACCGCGACGAGGTGCACTGGTGGAAGACCCGGCTGGCCCCGGTCCTGGCCCTGATGTCCCAGGCCTTCGTGGTGTACCTGCTGTTCGACAACATCGACTTCCTGGGCAGCGGCTACAGCTACGCGAAATGGTTCGGCCCGATCGACCTGCTGGTCGTGCTGGCCGGGGTGGGCGCCGCGTTCTACTTCAAGAAGCCGCAAGCCAGAGAAGTACGAGCAGGCCGGCCGGCTGATCAACGAAGGACTCTGAGCCGGGACGGCCAGCGCTGAGCCGGGGACGGCCAGCGCTGAGCCCAGCCGTGGGGCGCCCGCCACGCCATCCGCCCCCGAATGACGCCGCCAGGGACTGACCCCGGGTACGCTGACCGGGTCTGACGTCCCGGGGGGCTGGCGGTTTCGGCGATGGTGCTGGCGGTGCGCTCATGGTGGCCCGGTCGTGGCGGCGGTGCTGGCTGGCCTGGCGTCTGCTCGTCGTCGGCTGCGGCCCGGCGGCCACCCATCCGGCCGCCGCCGTCACCCCGACCGGGCCGCGGGCAGCACCAGCCCGGCGCCATCCGCGGCCAGCCCCACCGCCGCCGGGCCTACATCGGCCGGGCCGGCCCGGCCGAGCGGGGGCCGACCGTGCTCCCGGCCCCGCTGCCGGCTGGCCAGCCTGCACCAGACCAGGGCGCTGCCCAGCGCGGGCACCCGGGTGTTCCACGCCGAGATGACCGACCTGTGGGCCGCGGTGGTGACCGGCCACGCCCGGCTGGCCGTCCAGGCGTTCTTCCCGCTGACCGCGTACACCCAGGTCAAAGCGATTGCCGACCCGGCCGCCGACTGGCACAGCCGGCTGTTTGGTGATTTCCGGCTGGACGTGGCCGCGGCCCATCACTACCTGGGCCGGGATGCGGCCGGCGCCCGGCTGCTCCGGGTCATCGTGCCGTCGGCCGAGGCGGCCTGGATCAACCCCGGAGCCTGCTACAACGCGGTCGGCTACTGGCACGTCGCCGGGGCCCGGCTGGTCTACCGGGAACACGGTCAGCTGCGCTCGATCGGCATCGCCTCGCTCATCTCCTGGCGCGGCCGGTGGTACGTGGTCCATTTCGGCGCGGTGCTGCGTACCGGGGCCACTGGCCTGGTCGACCAGCCCGCGGCCGGCCCGGGCGTGCCGGGCCGGCGGGCGGATGCTGACCCGGGCCGCCGCGGCGCGCCGTATCCTGTCCGGCATGCGTTCCCCGGCTTTCCCGGCGCGCCGCGCCTGGCTGCCCACCCTGACCTGTGGCCTGCTGGCCACCCTGGCCGTGGCGGGCTGCGGGCCGAAGCAGCAGCGCGCGGCCACCGCGCCGACCACGCACGCGCGCGGCAGCGTCCACGCTGGCCCCGCCGTCGCCCACCCCGAGCCCGACGCCGACCTGCGCCACCACGGTCGCGTCCGGCTTCCCGTGCGCGATGCGGGAGCGGATCGTCGCGGCCAAGCACTACGCCAACCACCTGCCCGGCACCATCGGCATCGTGCTGCACGACCGCAGCACCGGCGCAACCTGGCATAACGCCAATGCCGGGGCGCTCATACCGGCCGCGTCCACGATCAAGCTGGCGATGATGACCGACCTCTTGCTGCGCAACCGGGCCGGCCAGATCCAGCTCACCCCGGCTGACCGGGCGGCCATGTTCCAGGCGCTGTACACCAGCAACGATGACGACGCGACCTACCTGTGGAACCGCTTCGAGGACGCCAGCTTCATGGACCGGGTACGGGCGTTCGGCATGAACAACACCCGGTTCACCAACTCCGCGTTCTGGGGCAACGTGGACACCACCGCCCGGGACCTGGACAACCTGATCAACTACGTGCTGACCAAGGCGCCGCCGCACATCCGCGGCTACCTGGTGTACCGGCTGCAGCACGTCAGCGCGCTCGACCAGCAGTGGGGCGTGTGGGGCGCCGGGCCCGCCAACCAGCCGGGCAATAAGGACGGCTGGGAGCAGGACCCGACGGCTTCGGCGTCTGGATCACCAACACGGTCGGGTTCGCCGGGCCGGATCAGCAGTACACGCTGGCCATCACGTACAACATGGGCGGCTTCGGGGAGGGCGGCAACAGCGGGTTCAAGTTCGGCACCAATAAGCTGACCCAGATCGCGGCCATGCTGTTCCAGGGCCACCACACCGGCACGCCGCACCCGCTGCCCTCCGCCGTCCCGTAGCGCCGGGGGTCGCGGTGACGGGGGCCGGTGACGGGGCGCGGTGAGATACCGGCTGGTGGTCCGGCTCACCCCCGCGGATGTCGGCCAGCGGGTCGTCATCCGGCGGCGGCGGCCCGCCGGGCGGCGGCGACATCAGACAGGACGCAGCCTGGCGTGCCGGAGGAGACACACACCTAGCGGGCATACGCCGTGGCCGGGCCGGCGGGCAGCGGGGTGATCCCGGCCGAGCACGCGCTGCCCTGCCAGGTCGTGCCGGCCACCGCCGCCGCGCGGCGGCCCGCCGGTAACCCATCGCCTCGTTGGGCTTAGCTCTTTCTCACTAACTACATCTGGATAAACTGAGGTGCCTCATCTTAGATATCTGTGCGGCGGCATAGTCCGCGGTGCAAGCGATAACCACACAGGGCATCCACCCGAGACGCGCGCTGCCGTCGGCTGCGGACTCCGTCGTGAAGCGGGGCGTGCGACCTGACCCGTGGAGGTCCCGGATGGCCGAGCTCCCGCCGCCCCCCGAGGGAATTGTGCTGGCCCACTTCATCGTCTCGGACGATGTCGAGCGCTCCCGGCGCTTCTACACCGAAGTACTCGGCGGCAGGGTGGCCTTCCCCGGAGACCCGGTCAATGTCGCGCTAGCGAACAGCTGGATCGTCATCAATGCCGGCGGCGGCCCGACCGACGACAAGCCCACGGTCATCCTGGAGACGCCACGTGATCCCGACCGGGTCAGCAGCTTCCTCAATATCCGGGTCAAAGATATCGATGCCGTGTACGCCGAATGGAGCGCCCGGGGTGCTCAGTTCCTGACGCCGCCGAAACAGCACCAGTACGAGAAGCGCTGCTACATCCGCGATCCTGACGGTCACCTGATCGAAGTGGGGCAAACCACGGACCCAGAGGGTGACTGGTCGCCCGCTCACTGGCCGTCGAGTACGCCCGCCGAGGAGCCGGAGTGAATGCCGAGATTACCGGCGAAATCCCCGCTGATCAGAAGCAGATCCGGCGAGCGGTAGGCGGCGGCCGGATGACGAGATCGAGAGCGGGCCGCCGTCGATGATGTGGCGGGCCCCGGCTGACGTTCCCGGCCCGCTGGCCGGGAATTAGGACCAGGTCGGCGACCTTTAGCGTGGTTGGGCGACTCAGCCTTGGCCGCCGGATGGTCACCCCGCTCCGGCAGTCGCGTAAGAGGCGCTCACCACGCCCACCGGCGGGTTGCAGGTCAGCCACGGGCGGCGCATCCGGGAACGCCGTATTCATACAGGCCCGGAGCAGGATGACCGGGATGTGGTCGAAGTTGCCGGGCGGTGGCGGCGAGGACACCTGCCATTCCAGGCCGCGGGACTGCCACGGGTTGCCGGCCTCGCGATCCCGGGTCGATGACCGTCGACCAGACGAAGTTGATCGAAGAAGATGCAGGATCGAGCCGCCGAGCAGGAACGAGGAGATCGACGACGCAGTCATTGAGCGCCTGCAGGTTGAGCGCGTACTCGAAGACCCGGCGCGGCATGCCCGAGCAGGCCGACCGCGAACAGCGGCAAGAACGTGGAGTTGAAGAAGATGAACATCAGTCCAGAAGTGCGATCTTGCCCAGCGTCTGGTTGAGCTTGATGCCCGGTCATCTTCGGGAGCCAGTAGTAGCAGCCGGCCAAGAAGGCGAAGATCAGCCCGCCCATGATCGTGTAGTGGAAGTGCGCCATCACGAAGAAGCTGCCGTGCTCGGTGACGTCCGACCGGGACGTCGGAGAGGAACACCCCGGAGACGCCGCCGATCAGGAAGTTGAAAAACAACCCGAGGCAGAACAGCATCGGCACGGTCGAACCGGATCTTCGCTTTCCAGAACGTGCCCATCGCGACCAGGAAGATGAAGCCGGTCGGGATCGAGATCAGCTCGGTGGTCAGCATGAACAGCGGCCGCATGTCCGGGTTGATGCCGCTGTCGAACAGGTGGTGCTGCCAGACGAAGAAGCGACAGCAGCGCCACCCCGATCATGCCGGCCGCCGCCACCTGGTAGCCGAACAGCGGCTGCGGCAGAACACCGGGAGGATCTCCGCGACGATGCCGAAGCCGGGCAGCGCCAGGATGTACACCTCGGGATGGCCGAAGAACCAGAACAGGTTCTCCCACAGGTAGCTGCTGCCGCCCAGTCGTTGACGAAGAACGCGGTCTGCACGGTGCGGTCGGTGAGCGTCGAAGTACATGCCGGCGACCAGCACGGGCGTGGCCAGCATCAGCAGCGAACGAGGTGGCGATCATCGACCAGCACGAACATCGGCAGCCGGCTCCAGGCATGCCCGGCGCCCGGTAGTTGATGATCGGTCACGAAGATGTTGAAGCCCGGCCAGGATCATCGACGATGCCCATCACTGCCGAACGCCACCAGGTAGGCGTCCATGCCCTGGGTGGCCTGGCGCTCAGCGGCGCGTACCCGGTCCAGCCGGTCGGGAACCCGCCCCAGCAGCAGGCGCCGACAGCAGGATGACGTACGCCGCGCGGTGAAGCCAGAAGCGACAGCGCCTCGATGCGCGGGGAAGGCCATCCGCTTGCGACCCGATCATGAGCGGCACCAGGTAGTGGCCGAACGGGCCCGAGCGACGACCGACGTCATCATCATCATCATCATGGTGCCGTGCTCGCCCACCACCTCCAGGTAGATCGCCGGGCTGAAGACGTGATAGCTGGGTGACAGCAGCTCGGTCCTGATGGCCATGGCGAACAGCCCGCCGGTGCAGAAGTAGATGATCATCCCGACCAGGTACTGGATGCCGACCACCTTGTGGTCGAGCGTGTACCGGAAGTACCTCGCCAGGCCGCTGGCCGGCCTTCGCTCCTCTCGGCCAGCGCACTGGCCCGGCCATGACCTGCCGGACCAGGTCGTTGAACACCCAGCCCGGCCAGCCAGCCGATCGTGCCGAACGCGTAGCCGAGCACGATCGCCATGTCGTTCTGGTCGCCGTGCACCGCTGCTGGTAGCCGCCGGCCAGCGAAGTTGCCCAGCCAGTGCCCGAACAGGTAGCCGATCACCGCGCCGGCGAGCCCGGTGTGCACGGCTGGGCCGCATCCACCAGGGCCGGGCGTGGCCGCGGCGCCGCCGGGCCCGCCGCCGCCAGGCTCCTGGGCCCGTTCCGGCTGGGTCTCGATGGCCATCCGGTCACCTCTTCCGCGTCACGTGACGGTTCAGGCGGACCGTGCACGGCCGGTGCCGGTCTCACGGCTGCGCCGGATCCTGCGGCCGGTAGTACTGCGGCACCTGCGCCGGTCAGGCCCGCCTGGTAGTAGAACTTCGCCAGGCCCGTTGATCTCGTTGGGCGTGTAGATCAGGGCATAACGGCGGCAGCAGTCCTGGTCACCGTGGCAAGATTGCTTCTGGTTGCGGCCGCCCACGAGCGGAAAGCGGCGACCGTGCACGCACGGTGCCGGAGTTATACATGGCGCCGTGCCACAGCCCGCACAGCTCATCGCAGCGCACCGTGAACCCGCCGGTGTGCTCGCGGTGTGGTGTAGGCGACATTGTCCACGTCCGGGTTCGCGTCCGCCTTCACCCCGAGCTGGTAGGCCCAGAAGCTGTGGATCACGTCCACGAGGTCACGTGGAACTCCACGGCCTGGCCAACGGGCAGCACCAGCTGCGTGGTCTCGAACCCGCCGAACTGCGGGTACCGGTAGGTGAACCGCCACTGCTGCGCGATGACCTGCACCTGCAAGCGGCTGCGCTGCCCGGCTTCCAGATCGGCGCGGGTCCCTCGCCGGCCCCGCGCCCGCCGGGGCGATCAGCTGATAGGTCCCGAAGCCGAACAGGAACCCAGCACCAGCACCGTGGTGATCGAGATCCAGCTCGCCTGGACCCGCGACGGCGCCCGGCAGGTGCCCCGGGCCATCGGCGTCGTCACCCTCCGGCTGCCGCCAGACGATCAGGGCATAGCCGAAGTAGATCGAGATGAACAGCATGCACCGGGGCGGCCAGCACCGCCATCACCTTGATGTCGAACTGCTGGCTTGCCGCTGACGTGGACATGGTCGCCGGGCGGCAGGTGCGGTCCCCAGGCGAACCAGATCAGCAGGTCAGCGGCCAGGCGCCAGGACAATCCAGATCAGGGAGATCCGCAGCCCGTGCCGGCCCCGCGCCGCGCGCCGGCCCGGCGCCGCCGTGCGGCCTCGGCGGCCATCAGGCGGCCACCTGCAGGAACCCGGCCATGAACCCGAGCGTCCCCATCGCGTGCCCGTTCCCGTCGCGGTGGCCAGCCCGCACGGGATGAAGCACTGCCAGCGATAGCTCCCGGGCCCCTGGGTGAAGAAGCTGAACCTGGTCACCGTGTGGGGGTTAGCCAGTACGCACGGGGCCTGGGTGCACTGGTTGCTGGCCGTGTACAGCACACCGGCGAACGGGACATTGAGCCCGAGACCGGGGACCGTCAAGGTGTGCGCCACCCCGCAGGTGGTATCGGAGTTCACCACCGAGACCGCTTTCCGTTGACGCCATCCGCCTCACCGCTGACTGCCATGACGCCGCCGACCGTCCCGGTCACCCTCCCCCACAGCTGGTTGCGCAGTGGGTCGCAGGTGTCGTACTCGTAGGCGGTCACGTTGACCCGGGTGTCCGCAGGCAACTGCCAGATGGTGGAGTGCACCCACCGGCCGGTCTGCGGGCTCCGCACGAAGTACGACACCCAGTCCGGGGTTCGATGACGCGTCGTTGACCGGGTCGACCTGGATGGTCATGTTCACCGGCTGGCCACTGGCATGGCCCGCGGTGAAGTCCACCGTCGGCGGGGTCGGCGCCGAGCAGATAGTGGATGACCACGAACACGGCGCCCGCCACCACCGCGGCGAATGCCACGGCAAGTACTGTGATACGGGCTGGCAGAGACACCAGATCACCACCTCGCTGCGGGTCGCGGGGCCCGCCCGCGTCGTCGCGGGCCGACTCGCCCTGGCCTGCCAGGCGACTGCGGCATCGTCGGAATGCGACACCGTCTAGCTAAAGGGCAGATCGGGATAGTGATCAAGAAAACTGAAAGCACTGTCATGTCACGAATTGGTCATGAAACCGTAAAACGGCCCACCAACTGGGGTAACTCACGGAGGCATATCACAAAGGCCGCAAGCGCCAAATCTGAAAGAATTGTCATATAACAACTTGGTCACAGCACTTGAGGATCTGTCGCTGTGCTGGGCGCACCATGCAGGGGTGGGACCGGCAGCCGGGTCCCGGCCCGCTGCGCTGGCTTGTGCGCAGTTGGCGGCCGACCGGCCTGGTGGAACGATCATGACGGAACTGTCCCTACCGGCTCGCCCTCGGCAGGCAGGCCCGGTGCGCCCGCCGCGGGTGCTGGTCGCGGACGACGAGGAGCGGCATCCGCAAGGTCCTGGTGCGGATACTCGAGTGACCGCGGGATTTACGCCGAAACAGCCGCCAACGGGCGGCAAACAGTGGCGATGACCATCTCAGGCTCCTACGACCTGGTGATCCTGGATCTGCTGATGCCAGGCCAGGACGGTTTCGGCGCGCTCCGGGAGATCATGCAACGCCGACCCGGCCAGGCGGTACTCGTGCTGTCCTGCCTGACCGACCTGGAATCGAAGATGACCAGCCTCGGCCTGGGCGCCGAGGATTACGTGCCGAAGCCATTTCACGTGGGCGAGCTGGTGGCGCGGGTGCAGGCCCGGCTGCGCGCGGCCGCCCGGCCCGGCGCAGGCCGTGCTCACCTGCGGGCAGCTGACACTGGACGTGCTGCACCGGCAGGCTGACGCCGGGACAGGCCCGGTGCCCGCTGACCAGCCGGGAATGCCAGCTGCTGTGGGAACTCATGCATCAGCCCGGCGCGGTGGTGTCCAAGGAAGATCTGTTCGCCCGGGTCTGGGGCATCCGCCCCGGCAGTCGATGTCCAACGTGCTCGACGTCTACATCGGGCGGCTGCGCTCCCGGCTCGGGCACAAAGGTGATCAGAACCGTGCGTGGGGAGGGCTACCGTGTCGAGCCAGGCTGATGAGCAGCTCGCTGGCGGCGCGGCTGTGGGCGTCCCGCTGGCCCGAGGCGGCCTGGGCCAGTCTTCGCGATCGGCAACCTGGCCTGGATGCTACTGATCCCGTCGTGGTCCATGCTGCCCTATCATTTCACCTGGATGAGCCTGCTCCTGCTGTATGGCTTCGGCTACCGTGACCTGGACCCGCGCGCTGATCTGGTGCCTGCTCGTGCCGGTGATGGCCGGGACCGCTGCTGCTGTACGTCGATCCCGCGATACGCGGGCAGCAGCCCTACGACGAGGTCATCGAGCTGCCGTTCATGATGGTACTTATCTGCGCGCTGGTCGCTGCACACCAGCCGCCGCAAGCCGACCATGGCTGCGCTCGACGAGGTATCGCGGCACAACACTGGATCTCCTCGAGCGTCAGCGGCGTTCGTCCAGAACGCATCCCACGAACTGCGCACACCGATCACCGTCGCTCTCGCGCACGCCGAACTGCTGCCCCGGCCCGAACACCGATCCCGAAGGCAGCCGAGGACGCGGCGATCGTCGCCGACGAGCTCAGCGGCTGCGCAGGCTCGCCGACCGGCTCCTGCTGCTGGCCACGGCCGAGCAATCCGGCCACCACCGCCCAGTACCCACTCGCCTCGCCGCGGTCCTGGACGACACGCTGAGCCGGTGGGAACGGATACCCCGGCACTGGCAGCTCGGCCAGCACGACGACGTCACCGTGCTCGCGGACCCGGACCGTCTCGTCGTAGCACTGGACGCAATCCTGGACAACGCGGTCCGCTTCACCTGTGAGGGCGACACCATCGAACTGTCCGTCAGCGGAGCAACGGGCACGCCGACATCACGATCGCCGATTCCGGCCCGGGAATTCCAGGCGGCCAGCTCGACACGGTCTTCGACCGCTTCAGCACGCCGGATCCAGACCGGGAAACCGCGCACAACTTCGGGCTCGGCCTCTCGATCGTCCGGGCCATCGCCGAAGCACACGGGGGCCAGGTCACCGCCCACGACGGCCAGCTGGGCGGTGCAGCCGTCGCCTACGGCTGCCGCTGCACGATCAACGGGACAGCCAGGCCCCAGCCTACAGCCCGCTGCCGTCCCAGCCGAGCAGTAAAGCCCGACTGAGCCAGGCTTAGCTGCTAGCCCGGGGCAGGTTCGCCTGGTGCCTGCCCAGCGACCGCCGGTACCGGACGGCGCCGACCGAGCATCCTGGCTGAGGCGGTAGCGTCGCGGGGTGACCGCGTCCCGCTTCGTGGTGCAACTGCACGACGCCACCGCGCTGCACTACGACCTGCGGATCCAGGTCGGCGACGTGCTGCGGTCGTGGGCCGTGCCCCGGGGACCGTCGCTGGACCCGGCGGCCCGGCGGCTGGCCGTGCCGGTCGAGGACCACACGCTGGACGCCGGTGACTTCGAGGGTGTGCACCCCGGACAGCGGCGCGGCACCGGCGCGGTGATCATCTGGGATGAAGGCCCGGCCGACATCATCCGGGACGAGCCCGGCCACCTGTCCGCCACGCTGCACGGCAGCAAGCTGTCCGGTCGCTTCGCGCTGACCCGGACCGGGGAGCGGCGGTGGATCCTGGTCAAGACCCGGGACGCGGCGGCCCGGCCGGGCTCGGACATCGTGGCCGAGCAGCCGGCCAGCATACGCAGCGGCCGGACCTGGCAGCAGGTAGCCCGCCAGGACGGGCTACCTGGTTGAGATCAGCCCGCCGCCGATCGCGAAGTCGGCCCCGGTGATGTTCCCGGCACGCACACTGGCCAGGAACAGCACCAGGTCGGCCATCTCGTCCGGCCGGGTGAACCGCCCGGTCAGCATCTGGCTGGCCGCCCCCTGTTCGACGTCCGCGGGCTTGGCCCCGGTGGCCGCGCTGACTCGCTGACCATCGACAGCGGCTGGCGGGACGTGGCCGGCCAGTGCCTGGCCTGGCTGGACCAGCAGGGACGGCAGGCGCCGGCCCGGCTGGCCCGGCCGCTGGCGGCCGCGCGGCACGCGGCGGCAGTGGGCAGGCACGGGCGTTAGGTAAGAAGAGGGCGCGGGCCGGGCCGCGTTCGAGAGCGGCCGGCGGCCCCGGCCGCCGGGCAAGACGGTCCTGGTGGTGAGCTGAAGGTTGGCCGAGACTGGGCCAGAGGGGTGCGACGATGAGCCAGCCCGCGGCGGCCGCCAGCGGAACAGCTGAGGGTCTGGTGCTGGCCAGCGGGCCGGGCCGGTGGGTGCTGCTGGCCACCGTGCTGGGCTCGGCCATCGCGTCCATCGACGCCACCGTGGTCGGCATCGCGCTGCCCGCCATCGGCCGGGACTTCCACGCCAGCCTGGGCGCGCTGCAGTGGGTGGTCACCGGCTACACGCTGACCCTGGCCGGGCTGCTGCTGATGGCGGGCGCGCTGGGTGACAAGTACGGCCGCAAGCGGGTGTTCGTCATCGGGGTGAGCTGGTTCGCGCTCGCCTCGCTGCTGTGCGCGTGGCGCCCAGCGCCGGGTTCCTGATCGGCGCCCGGGCGCTGCAAGGGGTCGGCGCGGCGCTGCTCACCCCGGGCAGCCTGGCCATCCTGGAGGCGGTCTTCCGGCACGACGACCGGGGCAAGGCGATCGGCGCGTGGGCCGGGTTCAGCGGGGTGGGCACCGCGATCGGGCCGTTCCTCGGCGGCTGGCTGGTGGCCGCGGCGTCCTGGCGGTGGATCTTCGTCATCAACCTGCCGCTGGCCATCCTGGTGGTCGCGGTGACCCTGCGGCACGTGCCGGAGTCCCGCGACGCGGCGGCCACCCGGCCCGATTGACGTGGCCGGCGGCGTGCTGGTCACGCTGGGGCTGATCGGGCTGACCTACGGGCTGATCGGGGGCCCCGGCGGGCACTGGACCGAACCCCTGGTGCTGGCCGGGCTGCTCGGCGGGCGTGCTGCTGCTGGCCGCGTTCATCTGGTGGGAACGCCGCACGCCGTCGCCCATGCTGCCGCTGAACCTGTTCGCGTCGGGCCAGTTCACCTCGGCCAACGTGGTCACGTTCGTGGTCTACGGCGGCATCGGCGGCGCGCTGTTCCTGCTGCCGATCCAGCTCCAGCAGGTGTCCGGGTACACCGCGCTGGAGTCCGGCATCGCGTTGCTGCCGGTCACCGCGATCACGCTGGCGCTGTCCCAGCGCTCCGGCGCGCTGGCCGACAAGATCGGCCCCCGGCTGCAGATGTCGGTCGGGCCGGTGCTGGTCGGCGTCGGGCTGGGCCTGTTCACCCTGATCACCGCGTCCGGTGACTACCTGACCGAGGTGCTGCCCGGGGTGCTCGTGTTCGGCTTCGGCCTGGCCGTGGTGGTGGCCCCGCTCACCTCTACCGTGCTGGCCGCGGTGCCGGCCGAGCACGCCGGGATGGCGTCGGCGGTGAACAACGACGTGGCCCGGGCCGCGGCGCTGATCGCGGTGGCGCTGCTGCCCGCGGCGGGCGGGCTGACCGGGGACGCCTACCAGCATGCGACGGTGTTCTCCGCCGGGTTCCACACCGCGTCGCTGATCTCGGGCGGGCTGTGCGTGGCCGGTGGCGTGCTGGCCGCGGTCACCATCCGCAACCCGTCCCGGGCCAAGGCCGCGGCGGTGGCCGCGTCCCGGCACGGGCCGCTGCTGCATTGCGGGCTGGACGCGCCGCCCCCGGCCTGAGCTGGTGCGCGGCGGCTACGGGACCAGCAGCAGGCGGCCCGGCACGGCGCGCTCTTCCAGCAACTGGTGCGCGCGGGCCACCTCGGCCAGCGGCAGCGTGGTGGTGGCCGCACGCAGGTCACCCGCCTGGAACAGGCCGGTCAGCTCGGCGATGTCGGCCCGGGCCCGGGCGGCGTCGATGGCCCGCCAGGCGAGCAGCGAGAAGCCGGTCACCGACTTGAGCAGGAACAGGCTGCGCACCGGCACGCTGCCCAGCACGCCCGCGGACGCGCCGAACACGACCAGCCGACCGAGCCGGACGTCACGCACGAGCGCGGCAAGCACCCGGTGTACGAGTTCTGGCACGGCCACATCAGCGCGCTCATCGCCGCGCAGCGGCCGGATGCCGACAGCGACCTGATCGCGCACCTGATGCTCGGCGCGCTGCACAGCGAGCCGATCCTGACCGAGCTGGCCAGCTCCGGCCCGGGCCGGCTGGCCGCGGCGCTGCGCACGCTGGCCGGCGCGGTGCTGGATGCCCCGGCCGCGGCTGCCGCCACATAGGCCGGCATAGGCTGCTGAACCGTGCGGATCTTCCTGGCCGGCGCGACTGGCGTGATCGGGACCCGGCTGATCCCCCTGCTGGCTGCGGACGGGCACGTGGTGGCGGGCATGACCCGCTCGGCCGGGCGGGCCGGCCTGGTACGTGACCTGGGCGCGGAACCGGTCATCTGCGACGTGTATGACCCGGCGGCGCTCACCGCGGCGGTGACGGCGTTCCGCCCGGACCTGGTGCTGCACCAGCTCACCGACCTGCCGGACGACGCGGCGGACATCCCCCAATTCGCCGAGCGCGGCCGCCGGATGCGCGACGAGGGCACCCGCAACCTGCTGGCCGCGGCCCGCGCGGCCGGGCCGGTCCGGGTCATCGCGCAGAGCATCTCCTGGGAGCTGCCCGGCGAGCAGGCGCAGCAGGCCACCGGGGCGTTCGAGCGCATGGTGCTGCAGGACGGCGGTGTGGTGATCCGGTATGGGCAGTTCTGGGGAACGGGCACGTACTACCCGGACAGCCCGCCGCCCCGGCCGCGGATCCACCTGGACGACGCCGCCCGGCAGACCATGACCGCGCTCAATGCACTGCCCGGGCTGACCCTGGTCGCCGACGACCGGGCCAGCTGAACCGGGCTCAGTAACCTGGCTAGCTGAAACTGGCCGGGAAAGAATCCCCCCGGCTGTCGAAACCCCGCGGCCAGCTCCGATACAGGGCTGAACGCGCCACCACGGCGCAGCTACCGGAAGGACAAGCCCGATGGACTGGAAACTGGAAGTCGTCGTCGTCCCGGTCACCGACATCGACCGGGCCAAGCGCTTCTACCTGGACAAGATCGGATTCAAGCTGGACGCGGACATCCAGCCGGCCGAGAACTTCCGGGTGGTGCACATGACCCCGCCCGGGTCGGGGTGCTCGGTCGTGGTCGGGCCGGTCGTGGTCAGCCCGGGCACCGACCTGGACGCCAGCGCCCGGATGCAGCTGGTCGTCACGGACATCGACGCGGCCCGGGCCGAGCTGTCCGGCCGCGGCGTGGATGTCTCGGACGTGCAGATCCTGGACGCACGGGACGGCGGGAAGTTCTGCTACTTCACCGACCCGGACGGGAACAACTGGGCCGTGCAGGAGGTCCGCGACTACGTGGGCGCACCGCTGGACGAGCCAGCCGGCCGCTGACCCGCGGTGACTTTCCGGCCGCCGGCTGGTCTGTACTCACAGGGCCAGCCGCGGCAGCCGGAGTCCGCGCTGGCGAGTGTGGAGACCCGTCATGACAGCCAGCACGGATTTCATCAGCGAGACCGGCCAGTTCCGGACCGAGCTGCTCGCCTACTGCTACCGGATGCTGGGCTCGGCCGACGAGGCCGAGGACCTGGTCCAGGAGACCTACCTGCGGGCGTGGCGGTCCTACGGCGGGTTCGAGGGCCGCTCGTCGGTGCGCACCTGGCTGTACCGGATCGCCACCAACGCCTGCCTGACCGCGATCGACCGGCGTGGCCGCCGGCCGCTGCCGTCCGGGCTGGGCGGGCCGGGCGACGACCCGGTGGCCCCGGTGCCGGCCAGCCCGGAGGTGAGCTGGCTGCAGCCCATGCCCGGCACGCTGCTGGCCGCCGAGGCGGCCGACCCGGCCACGGTCGCCGCCTCAAGGGCGGGCCTGCGGCTGGCCCTGGTCGCCGCCTGGCAGTACCTGTCCGCCCGGCAGCGCGCGGTGCTGATCCTGCGCGACGTGCTGGACTGGCCGGCCACCCAGGTGGCGGACCTGCTGGACACCAGCACCACGGCGGTGAACAGCGCGCTGCGCCGGGCCCGCGCCCAGCTGGCTGACGTGCTGCCCGCCGAGAACGCGGTCACCGAGCCGGCCGAGCCGGGCCAGCGGGCGCTGCTCGACCAGTTCATGGCCGCGTTCGAGCACGCCGACGTGGCCGCGCTGGCCCGGCTGCTGCGTGACGACGTGGTGCTGGAGATGCCGCCGCTGCTCACCTGGTTCACCGGCCGGGACAACGTGGCCAGGTTCTTCGCCACCCAGGTGTTCCCGCGGACCCAGTTCCGGATGGTCGCCACGTCAGCCAACGGGCAGCCCGCGGCGGCCGGTTACCACCGGGACGGCAGCGGCCGCTATCAGGCGCACGCGCTCACCGTGCTCACCGTGACCACGGCCGGAATCGCCCGGATCGACACGTTCCTTGACCCCGCCCTGTTCCCGAAGTTCGGCCTGCCCGGGCAGCTCCCGGCCGGGTAGCGATCGCCGCTGGGCTCAGGACAGCGTGGTTGGGGCGCTCGCCAGGCCGGCCGTGCCCGCGGCGGCGATCTGTGACCGCACGGCGTCCCGGATGTGCCTGCGGCCGATGGCCGCCATGACCGGCTTGGTGAGGATCAGCTCGCCGAACCGGTAGTCCCCGGCCGGCACGAGCCGCTCAGCGAGATCGGGCCGCTGCTGCCACAGGTAGAACCGTGTCCGCTCCGCGTGCAGCGAATTCGAAACGATCTTGATCCGGTCCGCGTGCTCGATCAGGGGAATGACGTTCTGGACGTTCTCCCACGTTGACCGGCTGCCAACTTCGGTGATCAGCTCACCGGCATAGCCGCACGACTCGCGCGCGTAGCGGGCCATGAGCTCAGCCTCGGCCACGCTCCCGCCCACCGCACCCCCGCACAGCACCAGCCGCGACGGGTCTGGCTCCGGCGGGCAGGAGCGCAGGCCCGCACGCACCCGCCACCGGTTCATGGCATTGGCGCGTGTTCCCCGGTTCCGGTACCCCAGGACAACGATGGCTTCGCCGGTCCCGCTCCCCCCGGGCCGGGTCCCCATCCGGCGCCGCGACGACCGCCAGTGCTCGAGCTCGCCCCACAGCACAACAACGAACACGACAGCGAACACGATCACGACCAGCAGCCATGTCACGAGAAGAAAATCTAGCCACCAGCTACCCAGCCGTCAGCCAGAAGGCATTGGCATTCAGGTGCACTCGCAGGTGCACCTGCTCCGGGGAGACCGGCCCCGTACATTGGGGTGCCGTGACCGACGTCGCGATCCGGCGGCGACCAGGGCATCGGCCGGCAGCTCCTCGACACGGTGCTCGGCTACGCCCGGCAGCACGATTTCGCCCGCGTGGTGCTGAGCCCAACCGTGCGGTCGATCCCGTTCTGCCAGCGCGCCGGGTTCGGCCCGGCCGACACCCTGCTCTGGACGCCATGACCGGCCCCAGGTTACGCATCCGTGCGGCGGCGCCCGCCGATCTCGACGCGATCGCCCGCATCCACACGGCCGCCCGGTCGGCCTACTACCGGGGATCCGTCCCCGACGACGTGCTGGCCGACCCGGCGGCGGCGGCCCGGCGGCGCCGCGTCCTCGGCCAGCGGATGCACGACCCACGGTGCACGATCCTGTGCGCCGAGGCCGCCTGGCCGGCTCGGCGCTTCGCCATCCTCGGGCCGCCCCTCGACCAGCCCGGGCCAGATCCGGCCGCCGGCGAGCTGCGGCAGATCCACGTCAGCCCCGCGCACTGGCGCCACGGCATCGGCAGCGCACTGCACGCCGCCTGCGTCCAGACCTGGCGAGCCGCGTCGGTCAGCACCGCCCAGGTGGATGTCTGGGCGAACAACCACCGGGCCCGTGCGTTCTACGCCCGGCACGGCTGGCAGCCGACGGCCGGCCGCCGCCCCGGCCCGGCTGGTTTCGACTACCTGCGGCTGCGGCTGACCATCCCGCGCTGAGCCCACCCCCGGGCCCACGGCGACTTCCGGCCGCCCGCCTGGTCTGCATATCCAGGACTGCCCACCCGGGCGGCGCCGCACCCACCGCAGACCAGGAGGACCAGCATGACCAGCACCGACATCGCCGGCGAGAACGCGATCGTGACCGGCGCCAGCCGCGGCTTCGGCCGGGCCATCGCCACCGCGCTGAGCAAGGCAGGCGCCCAGGTGACCGGCGTGGCCCGGGACCCGGCCCCGCTGGCCGAACTAGCCGCCGAACTCGGCAGCTCGTTCACCCCGGTACTGCGCCGACGCGGCCGATCCGGTCGTGGCCGGCCGCTTCATCGACGAATACCAGCCCACCGTCCTGGTGCTCAACGCGGGCGCCGCGCCACTGCTGCCGGCCGATCCAGCGGCACACCTGGCAGACATTCAGCCGGACCTGGGAGGTTGACGTCCAGCACGCGTTCGGCTGGGTACGCGAGGCGCTGCTCGCCCCGCTGGCCGCCGGGCAGCGTGGTGGTCAGCATGTCCAGCGGAGCCGCGCTGCGCGGCTCACCGCTCAGCGGCGGCTACGCCGGATCCAAGGCCACCATCAGGTTCCTGACCAGCTACGCCGCCGCCGAGTCGGCGCGCGACGGGCTGGGCATCCGGTTCGTCTCCGTGCTGCCGCAGCTGACCCCGGCGACCCGGCTGGGCGCCGCCGCGGTGGCCGCCTACGCCGCCCGGCAGGGCACCGACGTGCCCGGCTACCTGGCCGGGGCCGGTCCCACGCTGACCGCCGAGCAGGTGGGCGGCGCCATCACTGAGCTGATCACGGATCCGGCGCACGACCAGGACGCCTACCTGCTCACCGCGGGCGGCCTGAGCTCGCTCCCCCGGTAGACCACCCCACGCCACGGAGGGATCCCAGACATGACCGAGACACTCTGCACCGACCCGGCCAGCCCGCCCGGCCGGCCCGGCCCGGCTGGCGGCCGGGCACCGCCCGCCGCGGCTGGACGCTCGCGCTGGCCCGGCTGGCGCGTTCATGGCCGCGCTCGACGTGGTCGTGGTGTCGACCGCGCTGCCGACGCTGCGCAGCGACCTGGGCGCGAGCCTGTCCGAGCTGGAATGGACCATCAACGCCTACAGCCTGGTGTTCGGCTGCCTGATGCTGACCGGCGCCGCGCTGGGTGACCGGTTCGGCCGCCGCCGGATGTACGTGACCGGCCTGCTCGTGTTCGTGCTCGGCTCGGCGCTGGCCGCGCTGTCGCCGGATGCCGGGCTGCTGATCGCGGCGCGGGTGGTGCAGGGCGCGGGCGGCGCGCTGCTGGTGCCGCTGACCCTGGCCCTGATCAGTGACGCGTTCCCGGCCGAGCAAGCGCGGCACGGCCATCGGCATCTGGGGCGGCGTCGACCGGCCTGGGCGTGGCGGCGGGCCCGGTGGTCGGCGGCGCCATCGTGCAGGGCGCGTCCTGGCAGTGGATCTTCTGGCTCAACGTGCCGGTTGGGCTGGCCACCGCGGCGCTGGCCGGGCTGCGGCTGACCGAGAGTCGCGGGCCGCGGCCACAGCTCGACATGTCCGGCCTGCTGCTGGCCGGGGGCGGCCTGTTCGCACTGACCTGGGCCCCGGTCCGGGCCCCGGCGGCGGGCTGGGGCAGCGCCGAGGTGATCGGCGCGCTGGCCGCCGGCGCGGTGCTGATGGCCGGCTTCCTGGCCTGGGAGCGGCGCGCCGCCTACCCGATGCTGCCGCTGGGCTACTTCCGCCGCCGCGACTTCGCCGCCGCCAACGCGGTGATCTTCTTCCAGTTCGTCTCGCTGATCGGGTCGCTGTTCTTCGTCACCCAGCTGTTCCAGATCGGCCTCGGCTACTCCCCGCTCGCGGCCGGGGTGCGCATCCTGGTCTGGATGGCCATGCCGATGCTGATCACCCCGCTGGCCGGCGCGCTCGCCGACCGGTTCGGCAACCGCCCGTTCATGGTGGCCGGCCTGATCCTGCAGGCGGGCGGGCTGGCCTGGCTGGCGGCCAGCACGCACCCCGGGGTGGGCTACCCGGACCTGGTCGCGCCGCTGGTCATCTCCGGGGCCGGCATCGCGATGTGCTTCCCCACGGTGGCCAACATGGTGACCGCCTCCGTCCCGCCCGCCGACGTCGGGGTGGCCGCCGGGACGAACAATGCGCTGAACGCTCTTGGTGGCGTATTCGGCGTCGCCATCCTCGCGGCCGTGTTCGCGGCTCATGGCAGCTACGCTGCCCCGGCCTCGTTCATCGCGGGCTTCCGGCCAGCCGAGTGGACGGCGGCGGCAGTGGCCGGAGTGGGCGTGCTGGCCGCGGTGCTCGCCCCGGGCCGAAGGGGCGCGCCGCCGACCGGACAGTGAAGCGGGAATGGGGAGGTGGGTGGGGAGGGAGCGAGGAACGAGCGACCGAGCGAGGAGGGAAGGAGGCGGGTAAAAGCGCCCCGGAGGCTCAAAGCAAACGCTGCAAGGCAGCCCTGAGGCTGGCGGCCTCGGCGGCGGACAGCTTGGTCAGGAACCGCTGTTCCGCCGCCTCGGCCGCTTCGACGGCTTCGGCCATGGTGGCCTGGCCAGCCCCGGTGAGCACGACCACGTTCCGGCGCCGGTCCTCGGCGTCCGGCCGGCGCTCGACCAGGCCCTTGTCGCCAGCGACGAGCCGTTCGACTTCACCGGGCCGACCATCCGGCTCACCGGCGCCGTGTGCGAGCCCAAGCCGGTGCAGCGCCCGCACCCGCCGGTGATGATCGGCGGCCAGGGCGAACGGCTGCTGCACGTGGTGGCCCAGCACGCCGACATCTGGGCCTACCCGGGCCCGCCCGATGCGACGTTCCGGCAGCGCGACCAGGTGCTCGGCGAGCACTGCGCGGCCATTGGCCGGGATCCGGCCGAGATCACCCGGTCCATGCAGCTGATCGTCCGGTGCGACGAACCGGACGCGGTCCCGGCCGCCCGCGGCCAGCTCATGGAGCGGATCGAGGCCGGCGTCACGCACCTGGTCATCGCGGCGCTGCTCGGCGGCCGCCCGGTGCAGTGGCTGGCCGACGAGATCGTGCACCCGGTACTGGCCGAGTCCGGCCAGCCGTCGCCTGCGGCTAACCCCACCGTGGCAGCGGCAGCACCCCCGGGTCCACCATGTCCTGTTTGTGCGCGCTGCACTCCTGCCGTGGGCCGCGAGTTGACAGCAGCATCAGCATCTGTGCCGTCGCGGGTGTGGTGGCAGGCCCTAGCGGCGGGACGTCGCGATCTGGCTGAGCGACGGCCACGAGCGCTATATCGCGCGACGGCGGACCAGCCAGACGGTCACTGCGATGAGCACTACCGACAACGCGAGCAGCCCGCCGCCCTCCATCCCCTGGACCGGCCAGAAATGGCTGGCCGGCTGGTAGTCGGCGCGCAGGACGTTCCCGACCACGATGGCGAGAACGGTGTAGCCGGCGAGGGTGGCGACGATCGCTGGGACGACCCGGCGGATGAGCATGCCGGCGAAGGCGCCGATCGCGAAGGCGGCCAGCGTCCAAGCGGCGAACGCGACCCCGCGCAGGTCGAACAGCCAGTGATGGAGCGGGGACGCCGGGTCATAGAGTCTGCCGGTGGCGAGGTACGGCTGGTAGTACCAGGAGACCAGCACGCTGAAGGCGCCGGCGAGGGCGGCCACCGCGGCCCCGAGCATCACCAGCTTGGCGAGCGTCCAGCGCCACCGCCCGAAGCCCTGGGTCCAGGCGTAGCGGAAGGTGCCGGTCTCGAGCTCACGGGCCAGCACCAGCGGCCCGACGAACGCCCCGATGAGCGCGGGCACGGGCTGCAGCACGAAGCCACCTTTCAGCATGCCGCCGGTGGCATCGAAGATGATGATCAGCTCACTGCAGGCAGCCGAGCCCGCCGGGTGGCAGGCGATGGCGGCGGCGTAGGCGTGGTGCAGCTGGAGGCCGACGATCCACAGCCACACCGCGAGCCCGCCCAGGAACACAGCCACACCGCCCAGCGCGATTCGGTGCTGCCGCCAGGTGACCCAGGCCATCCGCCGCCACGGCAGCGGCCGAGGCTTCGCGTCCTTTTCCAGCGGAGTGGGAATGGTCAGCGTCGTCACTTCGTCACCTACTCCGGTTGCTCGCTTCAGGCCGCTCGACGGCGGACCAGCCAGACGGTCACGGCCATGAGCAGCACCGACAGCGCGAGCAGCCAGCCCCCCTCGATCCACTGGAAGGGCCAGAAGCGGCTGATCGGCTGGTAGTCGGCCCATTCGGTGTAGCCGTGCTGGAGGAGACACTGCGTTGGGCTAAGGGAGCCCGAATTGATGACGCCGCCGTTGCCAGATGCAACGAACGATGAAGGACAGAGCTGCGGGAGCAGGCCGAGAGGGGGTCGGGCGCCGAACACGACTATCCCGCCCTTGGTCCACCACTCGCTCGTGATCCACGCGATACCGGGTAGGTTCGGACCTTTCGCAACCAGCGGTGTCAGGTAGTGCTGGCGCAGGACATTCGCCGTCAGGAGAGCGAGTGCGGCATAGGCGGCGAGGGTGGCGACGATCGCTGGGACGACCCGGCGGATGAGCATGCCGGCGAGGACGCCGATCGCGAAGGCGGCGAGCGTCCACGCGGCGAACGCGACCGGGCGGAGGTCGAACAGACCGGCAGAGAGCTGGCTCGCCCCGGCAACGTTGGCGGAGTTCTGCGCGGCGACGTAGGGCTGGTAGTACCAGGACAGCAACGCGCTGAAGGCTCCGGCGAGGGCGGCCACCGCGACCCCGAGCGCCACCAGCTTGGCGACCGCCCAGCGCCACCGGCCGAAACCCTGGGTCCAGGCATAGCGGAAGGTGCCGGTCTCAAACTCACGGGCCAGCACCAGCGGCCCGACGAACGCCCCGATGAGCGCGGGCACCGGCTGCAGGACGAAGCCACCTTTCAGAATGACGTTCGTGCTCTCGAAGGTGTTGATCAGGTTCTGGCAGGCATTCGAGCTCGCCGGGTGGCAGGCGATGGCGGCGGCGTAGGCGTGGTGCAGCTGGAGGCCGTCGATCCACAGCCACACCGCGAGCACGCCCAGGAACACAGCCACGCCGCCCAGCGCGATTCGCTGCTGCCGCCAGGTGACCCAGGCCATCCGCCGCCACGGCAGCGGCCGAAGCTTCGCGTCCTTCTCCAGACGCGCGGGAATGGTCGGCGTCGTCACTTCGTCACCTCCATTAGTTCCGCATCCCGGCCGAGGCTGGGCCCGGCAACGCTGAGGCGCCAGGCTGGCGCAGGTAGGCCAGGGCGAGCTCTTCGAGACTCACGGGGTGCTCCTCCCACCCCGACGGCACTGCGTCGGTGTTCCCGTTCGTCCTCACCAGCAGGTGAGCCTGTGCCTCGCCGCGCCAGGCGTGCACCACGCCCAGTCGTTCCGTGAACCTGTCGGCTTCGGCGGCCGGTCCGGTCAGCACGCGGTGGTGGGCGACCAGGTCGTCAACCTCGCCAGCCACCTGCACCCGACCCCGCGACACCAAGATGAGGTAGTCGGCCACCCGCTCGAGTTCGGTGAGCACGTGCGAGGACAGAACTACTGACACGCCGTATTCGGCCATGGCAGTCATCACCGTGGCCATGAAGTCGTGGCGGGCCAGCGGGTCGAGCATCGCCATCGGCTCGTCGAGCACAAGAAGCCTCGGCCGCCGGGCAAGCGCCAAGGTCAACGCGAGCTGCGCCTGCTGTCCACCAGACAGGTTCCCGGCCTTTCGCTGCAATGGGATGTCCAGCTCACCCAACCGGGTTTCGGCGTAGTGCTGGTCGAAGTGCCGGTTCAGGTTGCGGGTGAGGTGCAGCATGTCGGCGGCGGAGAGGTTCTTGTACAGCGGCGCGTCCTGAGCGACGAACGCGATGGCATCGAGCGCGGCCGGCGACCCGGGCCGCATATCGCCGAGGACGGTCACGGCGCCAGCGGTCGGGTCCGTGAGGCCGACTGCCAGGTTCAACAGGGTGGTCTTGCCGGCCCCGTTCGGGCCGACCAGGGCGGCCACGTGCCCATCGGGAACGGCCAGCGTGCACTCACGCAGGGCCCACGTGCTGCCATAGCGTTTCCCGACGGCGTTGGCTTCGATGACGTTCATGCGACATCCTCCGTTTCGCTGCTCGCCGCGCCACGGCGATCGCGAGAGCTGCCGCGGCGGTCATGAAAATCCCGCAACACGCTGGTGAACAGCGCCACGATCCCGTCCTCGTCCAATCCCGCCCGGTCGGCAGTGGTCAGCCAGGTGAGCAGGGAGCGGCGCAACCCGTTCAGCTCGGGGAGCGCGACCTGCCTTACCGACGCCTGGATGAACGTGCCCTGGCCCGGCCGCCCGGTCGTCAGGCCCTTGATCTCGAGCTCCCGGTAGGACTTGAGCACCGTGTTCGGGTTGATGGCCAGCGACGCGACCACATCTCTCACCTTGGGCAGCTGGTCGCCCGGCTTGAGGTAACCGAGCCGCAACGCGTGCTCTACCTGCTGCACAAGCTGCAAGTAGGTCGGCACACCAGAGGCGGGGTCGAGCCGAAATTCGATCGCCGACCCCGGCATGCGTGCAGCGGCCGGGCCATCGCCATCGGCAGCGTCATCCGGAGCAGTGCCAGCCTCACCATCCGGGATGGTCTCTTTACCTACTGACATAAGACAAGAATACAACGGATCAGAGCACGCCTGTCAACAGCGGCGCGACACCCTCAACCCCTCGAAGATCGCCCTGACCAGCGCATCTGGGCTGGGAAAAAGACCAAGGGCCGGGTCACGATGATCGACGGAATCCTGGCCGCCACGGTACTGCTGGGGGCCTGGCGCTGAACGCCGCCGCAGGCTGGCGGCAGGCCAGCCCGGCCGTCGGGCACGTGCTGATCTACTTCGCCGCCCACGAAGCCCGCGGCACCGCCTCTCGCCGGGGCGCCGTTGCTGGCCCGGGAGATGGAGACCGGGACCTAGCGTGCCACGTAGCTCTGCAGCGCCCGGCTCACCGGGGCTCGGCCGCTTCCCCGGGGAGCGCTCCACCACCAAGCACGTCCGCGGCCATCCGGCGCAGCTCCACGCGGCGGATTTTCCCGGTCGCGGTCACCGGGTACCCGCCGACGAACAGCACCTTGCGCGGGCGTTCAAAGGAAGGCAGCCCGGCCCGGCAGAACTCGATCAGCTCGTCCTCGGCCACCGTCTGGCCCGCTTCGGTGATCACGTAGGCCACCGGTTTCTCCAGCCCATCGGTGTCGTTGGCCGACACCACCACGGCCTGGGCCACCGCCGGATGGGCCAGCAGCCGGGCCTCCACCTCGGCCGGGGACACCCACATGCCGCTGACCTTCAGCATGTCGCTGGTCCGGCCCAGGCAGACGTAGTAGCCGTCCGGGTCACGCAGGTAGGTGTCGCCGGTGCGCAGCCACTCGCCCTGGAACACCTGGCGGGACGCGGCGTACCGGGACCAGTACCCGGTGGCGGCCGAGTCGCCGCGCACGTACAGCGTGCCGGGCGTGCCCATCGGCACCGGCTGGCCCGCCTCGTCGAGCAGCTTCAGCTCGTAGCCGGGGACGGCGACACCGGTGCTGCCCGGGCGGACCTCGCCAGGCCGGTTGGACAGGAAGATGTGCAGCATCTCGGTCATCCCGATGCCGTCCAGGATGTCCACCCCGAAGTGCCCGGTCCAGCGGGCGTACAGGGTGGCCGGCAGGGCCTCGCCGGCCGAGGCGGCCAGCCGGACGCCGCGCAGCGCGTCGCCGGGCAGCCCGGCGCGGAGCATGTTGGCGAAGAACGTCGGGCCGGCGAAGAACAGGCTGGCGCCGTGCTTCTGCGCCGCGGCCGCGATCACATCCGGGGTGGACCGGGCCGGTTCCAGCACGGCCGCGGCGCCCACCGAGAGCGGGAACAGCAGCGAGTTGCCCAGGCCGTAGGCGAAGAACGCCTTGGCCGCGGACAGGCACCGGTCGCCGGGGCGGATGCCGAGCACCTGCTGGCCGTAGGTCTCGCAGACCACCGGGATCGCCCCGTGCCGGTGCATGGCCGCCTTGGCCCGCCCGGTCGTGCCCGAGGTGTACAGCCAGAACGCGGGCGAGTCCGCGGCGGTCCGGTACACCTTCTCGTCGGCCGGCCCGGCGGCCAGCGCGCTGAGCGCGTGCACCGGGACCGGGCGGTCCGGTACCGGGCTGTCAAACACGGGGCCGTCGGCCAGGATCCCGGCCAGTTCCGGCGCGCTGGCCGCGGCCGCGGCCGCGGTGCTGGCGAACTCCGGGGTGACGGCCAGGAACCGGGCCCGGGAATCGGCCAGCAGATCGGCCACCCCGTCGGCCAGCAGCATGGTGGACACCGGGACCGGGATCGCGCCCATCCGCATCGCGGCCAGGTAGATGGTGACGAACTGCGGCGAGTCCGCCATCAGCATCAGCAGCCGCTGCTCCGGCTGCAGCCCGAGCCCGCGCAGGCCGGCCGCGGTGCGGCAGACCTGGTCGTGCAGCTGGGCATAGCTCAGCTCACCGGCCGGGCCGGCCAGCGCCACCCGCTCCCCGTCGCCCGCGGCGAGCCGCCGGTCGAGCAGGTACTCACACACGTTGAACAGCTGCGTCATCGCTGCTGCCTTCCCCTAGGCGAGGTGCACGTAGTCGTAGTCGAACGGCTGGCCGTTGATCCCATTGCGCGGCGGGGCGATCCAGGCGGCGATCTTGCCCCGCTCGTGCACCGGCTGCATGAGCGAGCGGACGTACGTCCTGTCCACGTCGGAGGGCAGCCACTGGCCGTGCTGCTGGCCCCATTCGTCCGCGCCGAGCAGCTCCCCGTCCGGGCTGGCCTCGATGCCGGCGAACGCGCCCACCCGGCGGTTGAACGCGATGTGCGGCAGCTTGAGCCGCTGCGTCAGGCCGGCCCCGGCCAGGATCTTGTTCCACCGGTTGACCCCGCCCTGGCAGTCGGCGATGTACTCGCGGCGCAGGTCGGTGTTGAGCCCGACCAGCGCGGACACTTCGAGCTGGCTGATGCTCGGCTGGCCGTCCCCGGCATCATCCACCGCGTCCACCATGATCGAGTCGTCGGTCAGTTTGTGGTCGTCCTTGCGGCGGCCTTCCAGCCAGCGGCCCTTCAGCCCGGCCGTGTAGTAGTTGGCCACGTTGGTGGACGTCTCGCCGCCGAACAGGTCGAGCGACACCGAGTAGTGGAAGTTGAGGTATTTCTGGATCACCGGCAGCGGGATCGCGCCCAGCGCGCCCACCTCGTCGGTGTCGTTCTCCACCATCACCTGCGCGGTCCGCTCCACCACCCGGTCCACCCCGGTGGTGCCGACCATCATGTGGTGTGCCTCTTCCTTGAGCATGAACTCGCAGGTGCGCGACAGCGGGTCGAAGGCGGACTCCTTCAGCGTGCCGAGCTGGTACTTGCCGTCCCGGTCGGTGAAGTAGGTGAACATGAAGAACGACAGCCAGTCCGGGGTTTCCTCGTTGAACGCGCCCAGGATGCGCGGCGACTCCAGGCTGCCCGAGTTGCGGTGCAGCAGCTCGCCGGCCTCTTCCCGGCCCTCCCGGCCGAAGTAGGCGTGCAGCAGATAGACCATGGCCCACAGGTGCCGGCCTTCCTCCACGTTGACCTGGAACAGGTTGCGCAGGTCATACAGGCTGGGCGCGGTGGCGCCCAGGTTGCGCTGCTGCTCCACGCTGGCCGGCTCGGTGTCGCCCTGGATGACGATCAGCCGCTGCAGGTCGGCGCGGTACTCGCCGGGCACCTTCTGCCAGGCGGGCTCGCCCTTGTGCGCACCGAAGCCGATCTGCCGGCCGGGGTCCCGCTCGGCCAGGAAGATGCCCCAGCGGTAGTCCTTCATCGCCACGTGGCCGAAGTGCGCCCAGCCCTCGCGGCCCACGTTGACCGCGGTGCGCAGGTAGACATCCTGGGTGGGCAGCGCCGGGCCCATCGACTCCCACCAGTTGAGGAAGTTCGGCTGCCACGACTCCAGCGCGCGCTGCAGCCGGCGGTCCTCGCGCAGCTCGACGTTGTTCGGGATCTTCTCGGAGTAGTCAGATGCCGTGGTCATGGCTGCTCAGACTCGCTTTCGGTCGAAGTCGGCGCGCTGCCCGGTGCCGTACCTGCGCAGCGCGCCGTCGGGACCCGAGGCGTTCGGGCGGTTGAAGATCCAGTTCTGCCAGGCGGTCAGCCGGCCGAAGATCTTGGTTTCCAGCGTTTCCGGGCCGGCGAACCGGTAGTTCGCTTCCAGGCCGGTCAGCGCGTCCGGGCTGAAACTGGCCCGCTCCTCGACCGCGATCCGGACCTCCTCGTCCCAGTCGATGTCATCCGGGGTGAACGTGACCAGGCCGAGCCGCCCGGCGTCCGCCGCGGCCAGCGGTTCGCCGGCCCGCTTCTCGGCCGCGGCCAGCCCGTCCGGGTCACCGAAGAACCGGGTCTGCAGCCGGCTCAGGCCGTTGCCCATGGGCAGCGGGCCGAGGTTCGCCGGCCCGACCGTGATGGTGGCGGGCTCGGCGTCCGGGTCGATCTCCTCGAACACACCGGCCAGCTGGTAGCTGCGGTCGGCGGCCAGCGCCAGTTCGAGCAGCGAGCCGGCGAAGCAGCTGCCCGGCTCGATCAGCGCGAGCAGGCTGCGGCTGGTCACGTCCAGCCGCTTCAGCGTGCGCTTGAGGTAGAGCAGGATCTCGTTGGCCAGCCAGTCGTCGCGATGGTCCAGCAGCAGCCGGTCGTGCGCCAGCACCTGCTCCGCGTCGCCTTCGGTGCGCAGCACCCAGGTGCCCAGCTCCAGCTCGTTCGTGCGCAGGTCCAGGATCAGGTCGTCCAGCTCGCGGGTCATGGCCAGGGTCCAGAAGCCGGCCCCCTGCTCGTGCACCGCGGCCAGGCCACCCGGCCCGCTGCCCTCCGGCCCGCCGCCCTCCGGCCCGCCGCTCCCCGGCCCGCCGCTCCCCGGCCCGCGGACGGTGATCTCGGCCACGCCGCGGTCCCGGTCCAGCCGGGCCGTCACGTGCGGGTACCGGATCTCGCCCGCGGCGCGGGTCTTGGCCAGCGGGGTCAGCTCGATGCCTTTCACGCCTGCGCCGGCCGGCCGGGCGGACTGCGCGGCCAGCTCCTGGGCCCGCTGGTCGACGATGCCGGCCCACTGCCCGCGCGGCACCGCCTCGTCCACCAGCCGCCACGCGACGGCTTTCTTGCCGCCCACGCCCTCCGCCTTGGTGGCGAAGTAGTCGGCCAGGTCGCGGCGGACGTGCCGTTTGTCGGTGACCCGGGTCAGCCCGCCAGTGCCGGGCAGCACGCCGAGCAGCGGCAGCTCGGGCAGCGATACCGCGGACGACCGGTCGTCCACCAGCATGATGTGCTCGCAGGCCAGCGCCAGCTCGTAGCCGCCGCCAGACGCGGTCCCGTTCAGCGCGGCCAGGTAGGTCTGCCCGGAGCTGGCCGTGGCGTCCTCGATCCCGTTCCGGGTCTCGTTGGTGAACTTGCAGAAGTTGACCTTCCACGGGTGCGGCGCGGCGGCCAGCATCCGGATGTTCGCCCCGGCGCAGAACACCTTGTCCTTGCCGCTGGTCAGCACCACGGCCCGGACCTCGGGGTGCTCGAACCGGAGCCGCTGCACCGCGTCGTACAGCTCGATGTCCACGCCGAGGTCGTAGGAGTTCAGCTTGAGCTCATAACCGGGCGCCAGGCCGCCCTGCTCGGCCACGTCCATGGTCAGCGTGGCGACCGGCCCGGCGCAGCTCAGCCGCCAGTGCCGGTACTGGGCAGGCTCGGTGCGGAAGTCCACCTGGGGCAGCGGCCCGAGCTGGTCCGCGGCGCTGCCGCTGGCCTCACTGGTCATGGTCAATCAGCCCCTCTGGTCCAGGGTATGCACCAGTCTATGCTCTACGTTAAATGGTAGTAACGTCAAGCATCCGTAGCACGTCCACCCCGTTCCTCGGCTCCCGATCGCCGCCAAACGCTGACATAGCACGCAAGTCGTGCGGCCTGCCGCCCGTTCTGCCCGGTATGTCCGCACCAACCGCGTGCTAAGTCGCAGTTTGCCGGTAAAGGGCGGCCCGCTCAGCCGATGTCGTTGAGCCGTTTCCAGTCGAGCCGGGCGTCGGCCGACCAGCGCTGCCGCCGGTCGGCGAACAGCTGGGCCGCGGCCAGCCCGCTCCACCGGGCGGGCAGCAGTTCCCGGGGCAGCACCGGGTCGATGGACGGGAACCGCCGCCAGGCGTGGACCAGCTCGATCAGCCGGGCCAGCGGATCAGCCGGGGCCTCGGCGCGGAACTCCTCGATGAACCGCTCATACTGTTCCTCGATCCCGGCCAGGTCCCAGGCGGTCGGCCACCATGACCCGGACGTCGGCCAGCCCGGACCGGGTGGCCACGAACACGTGCGCGTCGTCGGCCAGCCCGGCCGCGCGCAGCACGCGGACCGCCTCGGCCTCCCGCTCCGGATGCGGGCTGATCCACAGGCCCGCGCCGAGCGAGCCGAAGCCGGCCCAGTTCAGCCTGGTCCGCACGACATGCCGGGCCCGCCGGTCGCTCTCCGGGACGCGGGCGAAGACCAGCAGCCAGCGGCCGTCCCAGTGCTCCGCCGGTCCGGTGAACGAGTAGATCCGCTCCGCCCCGTCGGTGAGCAGCCGGCGGGCGCTGCCGGTCAGCCGCCACCGGGTCCGGCGGCCGTGCTTCTCGGCGGCCAGCCAGCCCGCCGCGGCGGTGCGCATCAGCGCCTGCCGGGTCGCTTTCTCCTCGACGCCGAGCCGGCCCAGCACGTCCAGCACAGCCGACGTCCAGGCGGTGCCGTCGCCGGTCAGCACGCACTCGCCGAGCAGGGTGAGCAGCAGCCCGCGGGCGCTCGGCGCACCGGCCGCATGCCGCCGGGACAAGGTGGGCACCGGCGGGGGCACCGACGCTCCGCTGCCCGCCATGACGACCTTCCCAGTACCACCAGCGGCCACGCACCGCCGTATGTCAGAGCAGGATACGGCACCGCGCGTTAGCAGCCGGGACGGCTGGGTAGTGGGTGACCCTCAGGCCAGCCGCCTGGGGGGAGGAGGCATGCCACCATGGCGGAACCAGTCGCTGGGCACCGGCCGGAGCGTACCCCGGATGCCACCAGCCAGACCCCGGGCAACCCCGCCGGACTGGGCCGCGGCGGCTGGCTGGCGGCCGCCCGCCGGACGGCCCGCGAGTTCAAAGAGGACAACCTGCGGGACTGGGCCGCGGCCCTCACCTACTACGGCATCCAGTCCGTGTTCCCCGGGCTGCTGGTGCTGGTGTCGCTGCTCGGCCTGATCGGCAAGTCGGCCACCCAGCCGTTCGTCACCGGCCTGGCCAAGATCGTCCCGGCCAGCGTGCGGACGATCGTGCTGAACGCCATCCACCACCTGCAGGCCAACCATGCCGCCGCCGGGATCCTGACCATAGTGAGCATTGTGCTCGGGCTGTGGTCGGCGTCCAACTACGTCGCCGGGTTCATGCGCGCCTCGAACGCCATCTACGACGTGCCCGAAGGGTCGGCCGGCCTGGAAGACGTACCCGATCCGGCTGGGCGTCACGCTGATCGTCATGGTGCTGCTGGTGGCCTCGGTGCTGATCGTCGTGGTGACCGGCAGCCTGGCCCGCCGGGTGGGGAATGGCCTGGGCATCGGCTCGGCCGCGGTGACCGCGTGGGACATCGCCAAGTGGCCGGTGCTGCTGGTCATCGTCAGCATCATGTTCGCCATCCTGTACTGGGCCAGCCCGAACGCCCGGCAGGGCTTCCGCTGGGTCAGCCCGGGCGGCTTCATCGCCGTCATCCTGTGGCTGATCGCATCCGGCCTGTTCGCGCTGTACGTGGCCAACTTCGGGCACTACAACAAGGTCTACGGCAGCCTCGGCGGCATCATCATCTTCCTGATCTGGATGTGGATCTCGAACATCGCGATCCTGTTCGGCGCGGAGTTCAACGCCGAGCTCATCCGCGGCCGGGCCATCGCCGCTGGCGCGCCGCCGGATCAGGAGCCTTACACCGAGCTACGCGATACCCGCAAGCTCGGCAAGCCGTTAACCGAACCGACTCCGCGGAGGTAGCAATGGCGCTCACCAGCCGGTCCACCCGCCGATTCGGCGCAATCCCGCGGCCCTGGGCGGTAGCCGCCACGCTGGCCGCGACGGCGCTCAGCGCCGGGGTCACCACGTTCCACGCGGACGGCGCCCAGGTCCAGATCACCAACTTCGGCGACAAGATCGCCGTCGGCTGAGCCAGCAGTTCCCCAACCCCGGCGCCCCCTGGGTGGGCACCCACCCGGAGGCGGGCAACGGCTCGTCGCCGCACGCCTGGGGCATGGCCAACGCCAACCTGGTGCTGCTCGCCTCGCTGGCCGCCCAGCGGGCCGACGGCCGCCTGATCGTCGGCCGCGGCGTGCCGGACAGCTGGCTGAGCCACGGCCAGCCGATCAGCGTGGCCAACTTCCCCACCACGGACGGCCACCACCTGGGGCTGACCATCCGCGGCTCGGGCAGCGCGGTCACGCTGACCCTGTCCGGCCAGGCCCCGGCCGGGCCGGTGCTGTTCCAGCTGCCCGCGTTCGTGAACAACATCGCGCACGCCAGCGCGGGCACGGTGGACGAGGGCACCGGGACGGTGACGCTGAACCCGTCGGTCCGCAGCGTCACCGGTCACGCTGACAAAGCGCCGCCGGCTAACCGGGCAGCATCCGGGGCAGCCCGAACCGGGGCAGCACGCTGGTCTCGAACCGGGTCAGCTCGCTGATCTGCTGGCCGGCCAGCGTGGCCGCCAGCAGGCCGACCGCCCGGTGCGCCCCGGCCTGCGGATCGTGCACGTAGAGGCCGAACGCGGGCTGCCCGTTGGCCCGGGTCGGCACCAGCCGGTAGCTGCGGCCGCCCCAGATCGCGGTGAAGAAGCGTCGCGCCAGCTCCCGGCCCTGGTACTCGAGCGGCAGCGGCGGCATGCGCAGCCAGGCGTCCTCGGTCATCAGGGCCACGATGCCGGCCACGTCGCCGGCCTCGAACGCCCGGGTGAACCGGGCCACCAGGTCCTGTTCCTCCGCCGAGCCGGGCGCCGGGGCGGGCGGCTGGCCGGTGGTCCCGGCCATCCGCTGCTGGATGGCGGCCCGGGCCCGCTTCAGCGCGCTGGTCACCGACTCCTCGGTCACGCCAGCAGGCTGGCCACCTCGCGGGCCGGGTAGCCGAGCACGTCGCGCAGGATGAGCACGGCCCGCTGCCGGGGCGGCAGCAGCTGCAGCGCGGTCACGAACGCGAGCGAGATGGCCTCGCTGGCCTCATACCGGGCCTCCGGCCCGGGCGCGCTGTCGGCCAGCCCCTCCAGCGCGGTGTCCGGCAGCGGCTCCAGCCAGAGCACTTCGCCGAGCCGGCTCGGCTCCGGTGTGCTGGCCGACGGGGCGACGCGGCGGGCGGGCGGCGGCGGCCGGCCCGCAGCGCGTTCAGGCAGCGGCTGGTGGCCACCCGGTACAGCCAGGTGCGGACCGAGGACCGGCCCTCGAACCCGGCGAAGCTACGCCAGGCGGCCAGCAGCGTCTCCTGCAGCGCGTCCTCCGCGTCCTGCGCCGAGCCCAGCATCCGGTAGCAATGCACCATCAGCTCCCGCTGATGCGGCTCGACGAGCTGGCTGAACGCCTCGCCATCCCCGGCCTGGGCCCGTTCAATCAAATTTGCTGTCATAACGCCAGTACCTCGCTGGTCGGCTTGACCCATCATCCGGTACTGACCCCATCAGACGGGGAAACTGGGCGGCGGCCGACGGCAGAACGCGGGCACTGGCGTTGAGCTAAATCGGGCGACCGGCCCGGAGCACCTCGATCAGTGCCGAGTCGTCCAGCCGGCCCAGGCCCTGGTCGTGACCGCGGTCTGGTAGAGCCGGGCGGCTGCGCGGGCCAGCGGCGTGTCGGCGCCCGCCTCGTCCGCCGCCGCGCCGACCAGGCCCATGTCCTTGACGAAGATGTGCCGAAGCGCGCTGCGTACCTGGCCGAACTGGCCGGACGCCAGCCGGGCGAGGAACGAGTCGTCAAACATGAACGAGGCGGCGGCGCCGTCGCGAAGCGCCTGCCAGCAGGCGGCCGGGCGCAGCCCGAGCGCCTCGGCGAAGGCCAGCGCCTCGGCCGCGGCCGCGATGTGCACGCCGCACAGCAGCTGGTTGACCAGTTTCATCCGCTGGCCGTCGCCGGCCGCCGGGCCGACCACCGGGGCGGTCCGGGCCAGCGCGTCCAGCACCGGCTGGGCCCGGTGCACCGCGTCCGCCGGGCCGGACACCATGATCAGCAGGTCACCGGCGGCGGCCCGGGTCACCCCGCCGGACACCGGCGCGTCCAGCACGGTGACGCCGCTTTGGGACAGCCGGGCCGCGGCTTCCTCGACGGCGGCGGGCCCGACCGTGGCCATGATCAGCCACGATCGCCCCGGCGGGCAGCGCGGCCAGCCGCGCCGTCCGGGCCGGACAGCACCTGGTTCAGCTGGTCCGGGGTGGCCACCATGATCGCGGCCAGGTCGGCGTCGGCCACTGCCGCCGGGATGCTGGCCGCGGCGTGCCCGCCAGTCGGCGGCCAGCGCGGCGGCGCGTTCCGCCGCGATGTCGTAGCCGTGTACCTGGTGGCCGGCCCGGGCCAGGCAGGCCGCCATCGGGCCGCCCATCGCGCCCAGGCCGAGCCAGCCGATCCGCATCAGGCGTCCTCCTGCTCACTCGTGTCATGCCCGTTGAGGATGTTCACCACCTGGGCCAGCGTGCCGTCGTCCCCGACGTTGCCGGCGAACACCACGTAGGGCAGGCCCACCGCCGCCGGGTCCGCGTCCACCGGGTGGAACACCGAGATCAGCCCAGGGAACAGCTGGCCGGCCACCAGCGCGCGGCGGATGCCGAGGCCGTGGGTGGCGATGTCGTGCGCGGTGATGCCGCCCTTGGCCAGCACCCAGGCCGGCCCGGCGGCCAGCACGTCCCGCACCACCTGCGCCAGCGCGCCGGACACGGTGCGCGCGATGGCCAGGCTGTCCGCGGCGTCCCGGCCGGTGGCCACCGTCCGGCTGGTGTACAGCAGTACCGCGGACTGGCGCAGCGCGGCCGCCGCCTGCCGCGCGGTGGCCGCGGCCACGTCGCCGGCGCCGCGCAGTACGGCAGGCACGTCCAGCTCGATGGCGGTGGTGCCGGGCCGGGCGCGCAGCACGGCCAGCTGGCGGCTGGTCTGGCCGACGTGCGAGCCGACCACGATCAGGCCGTGCCCGCCGGGCGGGCCTTGTTGCCCGGCGTGACCCGGCGGCCAGATCCGCGCGCCGCGCAGCGGCGGCTGCGGGTCCTGGCCAGCCAGCGCGCGGACGAACGACGGCCCGGTGCGGAACAGGAACGCCTGCCCGGCCTGCTCGGCCAGAGCACGCCGCAGGCGACGATGTCCAGGTCGGAGTCCTCGGTGGCATCGACCACCACCCAGCCGCCGCCGGACACCGCGGCCAGCCGCCGCGCCACCTGGTCCGGGCCGCCCAGCCGGATGTCGGCCAGGCTGATCCGGGCCACCTGGTCCGGCCGCACCGCCCCGCCGCTGCGTTCCGCGATGAACGCGCGCAGCTCCGAGGACCGGTAGCCGAACGCCGGATCCCGGGCGAACTCGGTCTCGCCCACCGGGACCAGGTGGGGGCCGATCCGGGCATAGTGGATGCCGCCCGCGGTCACCCGGCCCGCTTCGGGGAACGCCGGGATCAGCAGCACGCCGTCGAAGCCGCGGCCGAGCACATCCTGGCGGGCCGTCTGCACCGCGGCCACCTCGGCCAGCAGGTGCCCGCGCAGCGTCGAGTCGCTCCGGCTGATCAGCTGGATCCGCTGGCCGCGCCGCTCCGCGGCAATGATCAGATCGCGGGCGGCCTGCCCGGTCAGCCGGGCCGCGGCCGGCTCGTCCAGGCTGCGGCTGTTGGTCAGCACGAAGCACGCGCCCGCCGGGCCGTCCAGCGCGGCCTGGTAGGCGGGCGGCTCCAGCGCGGTCACCACCTCGATGCCGTGCACCGCCTGGGCGCCGGTGGGGTCGTCGTCGAGCACGCCGAGCAGCAGCCCATCGGCGGCGCGCCGGGCGCGGATCGAGGCCCGGAGCGTGGCGTCATCCGGGCGGGCCGGGGGTAGCCCGGCGAATTCCGGCTCGGCGGCAGGCCGGCTGTCCCGCAGCGGCTACTTCCCTTCGCCGCTCAGCGACGGATGATGGAGGGTGCGCGCTCACTGTAGTGGACGCGGCGATGAGAAGGGGAGCCGTGATAAACATCATGATCACTGGTGGGGCAGGTTTCCTGGGCGCCCGGCTTTCCCGGGATTTGCTGACGGCCGGCTCGCTCGCGGTGGCGGGCGGCGCGGCCCGGCCGCTGGGCCAGCTGACCCTGGCCGACCAGGCGCCGGTGCCCGCCGACCTGGCCGCCGACCGGCGGGTCAGCACGCTGCGCGGCGAGCTCGGTGAGCTGCTGCGGCCGGGCGGCCCGGGCTGGGCGGCGCTCACCGGCGCGTCGGTGATCTTCCATCTGGCCGCCGCGGTCAGCGCGGAATGCGAAGCCGACTTCGACCTCGGCCTGCGGGCCAACCTGGGCGCCACCGAGGCGCTGCTGGACGCGTGCCGGGCGGCGGGCAGCAAACCGGTGCTGGTGTTCGCCAGCTCGCTGGCCGTGTTCGGCAACTCCCCCGAGCACCCGCTGCCCGCGGTGCTGGACGACCAGACCATGCCGAACCCGCAGACCAGCTACGGGGTGCAGAAGGTCATCGGGGAGCAGTTGCTGGCCGACTACACACGCAAGGGCTTCCTGCGCGGCCGGGCCGTCCGGCTGATGACGGTGTGCGTCCGGCCGGGCCGCTTTGTAGC
>CAVWSA010000027.1:0-344207 GCA_963757545.1 uncultured Actinomycetes bacterium
CGACCCGGTCATTTTCAGCACTCATCGCTCACGTCCACCTGGAATCTCGGGGTCCTTGGTGTCGTGCGGCGCTTCTGGTAGCGCCGCCACGCTTAATTGATACTGGCCAGTCTCAGCCAGAACCACCCCGGTACGCGTCACCCGGCAGGGATGACCTACCCGGCCAAGGACGATGTCATGGCCGAATAGGCGGAACATCACATGTCCGCGATCCGACTATCCGGTGAACAAAGCATGATTTCCACAGGCTCAGGCGCTTCATCGGCCCTACCTGGTGGATTCCATCCCATCAATCTCACTGGCGAACTTACTCATCATGCGATCCAGTTGCTCAACTCCAGCCAGCCATTGCGATTCCCGGCGACCGGCGGCAGCACGTCGGTGACGACCTTCCGGAGGTCAGGTACCGAGATGCGGCCGTTGAGAATGATCTCGTACCGTTCCCGAATATTGGCCCGCAGGCTGCCACTTGGCGGACTGCCCGTAACAACTATGCGGCCGTATATGGGTACTCAATTTGAGCAGGCCCAGAATCTCGCCGCCGGCCCGGTCACCGGCGTCCCCAGGTTCAGGTCGGCGAGCGCCCCGGCGAAGTCCATATGATGGCCAGCAAGTGCGTTGCGGGCGAACTCCCGCCATTCGGGCTCATCTTCGAATTCCTTACCCGTCTCCTCCGGTGGAGATCATTTTCAGCGACGCCAGCGGCGGGATCGGGCCGAGTCGCGGGCACTGGCGTTAAGTAAAGAAGGCGGGAAACGTGGCCGGAATACCGTCGGCCAGTATTTAGCCCAGCGCGGCCAGGTGCCGCACGATGCCGCCGGCCGCCGTCACCGAGCAAGATCGGCCGGCCAGCATCTCCCCGCAGGGATGCTGGCCGGCCGACCGGTCCTTACGGGTTGTACGGCTTGCCGTCGTAGCGGTTGCCGCTGACCACCGGGTGGATGGCGGCGGCGAACGAGTAGATGTCCACCGGGCGCACCCAGGCCGGCTTGGGCGGGTTGGGCAGCGAACCGGCCTTGTCCCGCGGCTGGTAGCCGGCGCCGCTGATCTTGTTGTGGCAGATGGTGTCGTGGTTGCCGGTGTCGCTGACGCCGGCCTGGTCGGCCACGTAGCCGGTGCTGGTGACCAGCCCGCTGATGTTGGCGTCGGCCGACGCGACCCCGCCCGGGTAGCCGTGGCTGTTACTGATCACGTTGTCGCAGGCGGTGTCGCGGGTGGGGGTGGCCGCGGACTTGTCGCACTTCGGGTTCAGGTTGAACAGCGCGATGCCGATGTCGTTGTTGACCAGGTTGTTGTCCGCGAAGCCGGCCCCGCGCACCAGCCCGGACTGCGGGTCACCGCCACTGCAGGACGCGCCGCCGCCGTAGACCAGGATGCCGGTGGATGACGCTTCGCCGGTGCCGGTGTAGTTGTTGCCGGAGACGGTGCTCTGGGTAACCACCCCGGTGGCGCCGGTCGAGATCTGGATCCCGTTCTGCGCGATGTACGGGGTCGCCCCGGCGCCGGTCACCGTGCTGTGCGCGATCAACGCGTTCGAGCGGCCCCGTCGGCGGTGATGCCGTTCTTCTGGTAGCCCTGGACCTTGACGTAGTCGAGCAGGGCGTGGCCGATCTGGTTGGTGTACGAGTTGCCCGCCTCGATGCCCACGCCGCCCTGGCAGCCGCAGGCCGAGGTCAATGGGTCGGCGCCGATGTTCTCCACCACGGACGTGGAGAGGGCCAGCACCGCGCCGCCCTCGACCAGGATCCCGTACAGGTTGTCGTTGCAGACGTTGGCGGGCCAGTCACCCTTGACCGTGACCCGGCTGATGTTCACCAGCACACCGGTGCTGTTCGCGCCGCCCGCCTTGGCCGCGCAGATCTCCAGCACCGACTGCGGCACCTGACTGGAGGTGTCCTTGGCCTGGCAGTTCGTCACGGACTCAACCGGGCTGGCCAGCCCCTCGATGGTGACCCGGCCCGCCGGGGCCGGGGCGTGCGTGACGACCAGGCTCTTGGTGATCGTCACCTGCTCCTGGTAGGTGCCGGGACACACCTCGATCGCCGGGGTGGCCGGGTGGCTGCCCTTCTCGGCCGCTTCCGCCGCAGTCACGGCCGACTGCACGGTGCTGTACCGGGCCGTGGCGCAGCTGGTATTGGCGTTGCTGGCCGAGCCGGTGGTGGCCACCCAGTACTCCGGGTGCGATCCCGCACCGGATGTGGCCGCCGACGCGGCGGCGGCGCCGCCCAGCGCGAGCACGGCGGCCGAGGCCACCGCGACCACACGTTGTATTGCTGACCCTGGCACTCTGACTGACCCTGGCACTGGGGCTCCTTTGCCACCCGGAAGTTCTTCTGGGTGCGAGACGCCAGATCCCCGCCGGCGGTTTACGCCACAATCGTGGGCCCACGCCCTGCTGAGCCCTACTTGTCTGCTTTTTGCCTGCGTTAGACGCGGCCTTGAGTTTTCCCCTCCGTTCCCCCTCGGTAACGTGCAGGTATGAGCAAGGCGGCGCGGGCCAGCCAGCAGACCGCGCGGGCCCGGATCGCCGAGCAGCGGGTCGCGGCCCGGCGGCAGCAGATCCGTTACCGGGTGCTGCTCACCGGCGGCGCCATCGTCCTGGTCGTCCTCGTGGTGGTCGGCTTCGTCGTGTTCAGCGGCGGGCGGAAGACACCCAAAGCCAGCGCACCGGGCGGCACGGTGCTGCCCGCCAGCGTGACCCGGCTGGTCACCAGCGTGCCGGCCAGCGCGCTCAGTGCGGTGGGCAGTGGCTCGGTCCGGTCGTTCAACCCGGACCCGGTGAAGGCGATTTCTGGCTCCCCGCTCACCGCCAGCGGCAAGCCGGAGATGCTGTACATCGGGGCCGAGTTCTGCCCGTACTGCGCCGAACTGCGCTGGTCGATGGCGGTCGCGCTGAGCAGGTTCGGCTCGTTCACCACCCCGCTGCGCGGCATCCACTCCTCGCCGACCGACGTCTACCCCAACACCGCGACGCTGACGTTCTACCGGGCCGGCTACAGCAGCAAGTACCTGACCTTCACCGCGGTGGAGAACGAGACGGTGAACCGCACGCCGCTGCAGCCAACCAGCCCGCAGCAGCAGGCGATCTGGGACAAATACGACGCGAACTCGTACCCGTTCATCTACTTCGGCGGCAAATACATGATCACCTCGCCGATCTACGATCCGCAGGTGCTGCAGGGCAAGACCTGGGCGCAGATCGCCGCCGCGCTGCACGACCCGTCCAGCGCGATCGCCCAGGGGGCGCTCGGTGCGGCGAACTACATGACCGCCGCCATCTGCAAGATGACCGGCGGCCAGCCGGCCAGCGTCTGCTCATCCCGCCCGGTCACAACGCCGTAAGCGGGGCCGGCCGCTACTCCGGGGTGTCCACCCCGGACGGCACTGCCGGCTCCTGAGCACCACCACACACGGCGCAGGCCCGGCACCAGGCCGGCAGGCGCCGCTTCATGCCTGCCGACGGCTGGCCATCGGGCCCCCGGGCCATCCGGCCCGGGCCATTGCGCCCCGGCCACCCGGGCTCCGGCCGCGAACGGACCGGGCAGGATTCCCCAGCCAGAACGGGCCGTAATTCTCTGGGGCACAGACCCCTGATTTTTAAGACTGATGGTGAACACGATAACTAGCCAGACAGCAACTAGCCAGATAGCAATAGGAGATGTCATGTCTACCACAACTCATCACCATTCCGGATCGTCCCGCAGGCGGAACAGGCGGCCACTGGCGATACTCACCGCGGCGGCCGCGGGCGCCGCTTTGGTGGCCGGTGCCACACTGAGCCTGCTGTCGGGTGGCGCTGCCTTCGCGGCGACCAAGCCGGCCTGGGCCATGACCGCCGGGAACATCAAGAATCTGAGTCAGCTGGACCCGGCCACTACGGCACACTTCTTCAATACGGCCAGTGCGCACGGTAACGGGTCCAGCCTGGTCGCCAGCCCGGTACAGTCCGGGTACGCCACCACCCCGGTGCTGTCCTACAGCTCGTACGCGCAGTTCAGCTCCGATGTGAAGAGCGGGGCGATCAGGTTCCCGTACAAGTGGGTCATGTACGACCCGGAGGAATGGGGCAAGACCCCGGTTGGCGAGCAGCGCGATCCGGTCAAGTACCTGAAGCTGTTCGGCCAGCTGGCTCACGCGCACGGCCTGAAAGCGATGGAGGCCCCGGCACTGGACCTGGCCTATGTGAGTGGCTCGCTTTACCCACGCCAGTCGCTTGAGTCGGCTGAGCACTGGTGGACCCGGGTCAACATGTCCGCCGCCGCGGCCACCAACGGCGACATCTACGTACTGCAGGATGAGTCCAACGTTCCCGATCTGAGCCAGTACGACTCCCTCTACACCGCCGCTGCCGCCCAGGCCCGGGCGGCCAACCCAGGCATCGCCGTCTACGCCGAGGTGTCCACCTCGAACGGCACCTCGGCCCAGATGACCGCCGCCGCCAGGTCGGTCAGCCCGGACGGGTACTACGTCGCCGCACCGAACAACATGTCCCGGGTCCACACCTTCTTCAAGAACATGAAGGCGGCCGGTTACTGAACCCAGCCCACCCTCGGCGCGGGCCCGGCCCCAGGCCGGGCCCGCGCCGTTGCTGCGCCGCGCGCTAGGGGTCTTCCGGCCCGGGCCGTTATCCCTGGCCGGGAAGGGTCCTGGCGGCAAATGGACCGGGCAGAATTCCCCATTCGAAGCAGGCCACATTTCTCTGGGGTGCCGGAAGCTCTTTCTGCAGACTGTTAGGAGAAGCGATAAACAGCAAGGACCTACAGGAGCTGTCATGCACACCACCGATAATTCCGCATCTGCCCTCCACACCCATCAATCTGTGCTGTCCCGGGTTCGCGGCTGGCGGCCGCTGGCGAAGGTCAGCGCCGCCGTCGCGGCTGCCGCACTCGTGGCCGGCGCCGCGCTGAGCCTGCTGTCCGGTGGGGCCGCGTCCGCAGCCACCAAGCCGGCCTGGGCCATGACCGGGTCGAACATCAAGTCGCTGAGCCAGCTGGACTCGCCCACCGCGGCACACTTTTTCAACATGGCCAGTTCCTACGGGAACGGGGCCAGCCTCACTGGCAGCCCGGTGCAGGCCAAGTACGCCACCACCCCCGTGCTGAGTTACACCTCCTACGCCCAGTTCAGCTCCGACATCGCCAACGGCAACATCAGCTACCCCTACGCGTGGGTCATGTACGACCCGGAGGAATGGGCCCAGACCCCAGTGGCCGAGCAGCAGGACCCGGTCAAGTACATGAAGCTCTTCGGGCAGCTGGCCCACGCCAACGGGCTCAAGGTGATCGAGGCCCCGGCCCTGGACCTCGCCTACGTCAGCGGCACGCTCTACCCACGCCTGTCGGGTGAGTCGGCGGCCCAGTGGTGGACCCGGGTCAACATCTCCGGCGCCGCCGCCACCAACGCCGACATTTACGTGCTGCAGGACGAGTCGAACATCCCCAACCTGAGCCAGTACGACTCCCTCTACACCTCCGCCGCCGCCCAGGCCCGGGCCGCCAATTCCAGCGTCAAGGTCTTCGCCGAGGTGTCCACTTCGAACGGTACCTCGGACCAGATGACCGCCGCCGCCCTGTCCATCAGCCCGGACGGCTACTACGTCGCCGCGCCCGGCGCCATCCCCGTGGCCGACCAGTTCTTCCTGAACATGCAGGCCGCCGGCTACTCGAGCAGCACCCACCCGCGGCGCGGGCCCGGCACACGCCGGGCCCGCGCCGCATCGCGCGTGCTTGCTGTCTCGCACGTGCTGCTCATCCGCTCTGGGTGAGGCGGCCGGCTGGGGGCCAGGGCCATGCTGGCGGGGTAACGCGAGAGGGCAGACAGTTCCACGCGACGGCCAGGAGCGCGGTGGCGACCAAGAACATGGTGCAGGTGCCAGCCGGGCGGTTCCTGATGGGCAGTGACACCCAGTACGCCGAGGAACGCCCAGCCCACCAGCAAGCGGCCGCCCCGTTCTGGCTGGATCAGCACCCGGTGACCAACGCCGAGTTCCGCCGCTTCGTCACCGACACTGGCTGGGTCAGCACCGCCGAACGGGCGCCCCAGCCCGCGGAATTCCCCGGCGCCGACCCTGCTGACCTGGTACCGGGCTCGCTGGTTTTCCGGCCCACTACGGGACCGGTCGCACTGGACGACTGGCGGCGCTGGTGGCACTGGACACCCGGCGCCGACTGGCGCCATCCGACCGGCCCGGACAGCACGCTGGCCGGGCTGGAGCGGCACCCGGTCGTGCACGTGTCCTACGAGGACGCGCTGGCCTACGCGGCCTGGGCCGGCAAGGAGCTGCCGACCGAGATCGAGTGGGAGTACGCCGCCCGGGCCGGGCGGCCGCCGACGACCTATGCCTGGGGCGAGGAATTCACCCGCCGCGGCCGCCGGATGGCCAACACCTGGGACGGCGAGTTCCCCTGGCTGAACCGGGACCGCCCGGCACGAGGCGGACCTCCCCGGTCGGCGCCTATCCGGGTAATGCCTGGAACCTGATGGACATGATCGGCAACGCCTGGGAGTGGACCTGCTCGCCGTGGACCCCCGACCACACCGCGCTGGCCTCGGCCACCGGCGGGGCGGCGGCGGCCGGCCCGGAGCCCGTCACGCCGCGGGCGGGCGCCGCTGCCGGATCGTGCTGCGGTGGCATCTCCGCCGGCCCTCCTCAGGCAGCTCAGATCGATCGGCCGCTGACTGAGCAGGACCGGCGGACGATCAAGGGCGGGTCGCACCTGTGCGCGCCGTCGTACTGCCACCGGTACCGGCCCGCCGCTCGGCAGGGCCAGGCCGTGCGCAGCACCGCCAGCCACATCGGCTTCCGTTGCGTCATCCGCCTTCCGGCCGGCTGACCAACGTGCGGGGAGGCGGTGCTGCCACCCGGGGGCGAGTCCGGCGGAGGCCAGGGATCAGGGCGAGGGTGACGGCCAGTGAGACACATCCATCACCCCGATGGCAGTGGAAGCGGCGGCCGGCCCGCCGTGCAGCCGCTGGGTGAGCAGGCCCGCGATGACAGCGCCGATGCCCTGCATGGCCGTCAGGCCGGTGGAGTTGAGCCCGAGTACCTGGCCGCGAACCTCGGCACCGGTGTGGCTGATCAGCCGCTCTTGCAGCGGCAGGCTGGCCGCGTAGCCGGCCGAGGCGAGAAAGCCGAGCGGGGCGGCGATCAGCAGCGGCGGGTGGAGGAAGAACAGCACATAAGGAGCGGCGAGCAGGAAGCGCAGCGGCTCGATGAGCCAGGTACGGGCCTGGGCCGGGAGGAACCGGCCGACTAGGACGTCGCCGGTCAGCATCCCGGCGGCGGTGGCGGCGAACAGGTACCCAGCCGAGCGCCCGGCGAAGGGCACGAACAGCGATTCACACCCCACGATCAGGCCGTTGGGTACCCAGGCGGCCAGGAAGACGGGGCGGAGCAGCGGCGAGCCGAGGAGCACGCGGTTGACGGCGCGGGCCCGCCGCAGCAGCGGCTGGCCGCCCGAGCGCGGCGGGTGGTCCCCGACACCCTTGACCACGAACACGAGGGCCAGCGCGGAGGCGGCCGCCGCGCACAGGAACAGCGCGGGCGTGTCCAGGTACAGCAGCAGGATCCCACCGAGGGCGTAGGCGACGATCTGCATGCCGCCCACGGCGATGTTGAGGGTGGCGCGGCCGAACACGTAGCTGCCAGACGGCAGGATGTCGGAGACCAGGGCCAGCATGGATCCCCCGGTCGCCGACATGGCGATCCAGGGCAGGGCGAGGATCACGAACCGCAGGCCCCACGGCATCCCGGGAATGGCCTGCAGCAGGTCGGCCGCGCAGCCTATCGCCGCCGCCGCGGCCATGGCCTGGCGCGGCCGCAGCAGGTCCGAGGCGGACAGCAAGAACCATGAAGCGGCCAGCCGGATCAGCGGGCCACCGAACATGGCCAGGCCGCTGAGCAGCGCGTTGCGGGTGGCCGAGTAGGTAATCGTGGCCAGGGCCAGGCTTCCGATCGAGGCCGCGGCCACGGACAGGCACTGGGTGGCGAACAGGGCACGGAACTCGGCGACCCCGAACAACTGCCGGTAGGTGCGCATGCCGGGAGTCTCGGGCAGGATGGCCGGTAGGCGCGAATATTTCGCGCCTACGCGAAATATTCGTACCGGGGAGTCACGTGGGGACCTGGCAAGTCTCGTCCGACCTGCTAGCCCAGGCCCGGTTCACCGTGTCGCCGATGGCAGAGGCGGTGACCGCGCTCTCCGCCCTGCTGGGGCCCCGGGATCCGGCCGAACGCGCATTCCACGCCGCGCACCATGCCGCCTTCGAAACGATGCTGGCCAGCTTCCCGCTCCGCCGTGACGTGCTGGCCTGCAGCTTCCGCCCGCGGCGCGGAAACCAGCCCGGATGGCTGGCCAGTTATCTCAGCGGCCCGCCGGCCAGGCCAGGCGTGACATTCGATGCCGAACTGGCAGCCGTGGCCGCGACACCCGGCGAGACGCTGCGAGCGGACCTGCGGGAGACCACGCTGGCCCCGCTTCCCGCACACATGGTGTCAGCCAACCTGACGGAGGCCGCCGCTGGCCTGCTGGACTGGGTGTGGACACATACCGTGGCCTCCGACTGGCCACGGCGCGAGCGCCTGCTGCGGGCCGACATCGTCGCGCGCACCGGGCAACTCGCCAGCCAGGGCTGGGCAGCGGTGCTCCGCGACCTCGGCCAGAACCGCGAATGGGCGGGTGCTGGCCAGCTGCGGATCAACCGCTACGAACTGCCCACCCGGGTGCTCCCACCCGGCGCCCAGCTGTATTTCATCCCGGTGACGTCGTGTTCCGGCTGGGTCGGCTGGGATGAGCCGACCAGGTACGCCATCTATTACCCGGTCACTGGGCGGCTCGCCCCGGCCGACGGGCAGCGCCGCGGCGGGCTGAACCGGCTGCTGGGCACGAACCGGGCCACGCTGCTGCGCCTGCTCGGCCAGCCAGCCGGCACCACGCATCTGGCCACCCGCTGCGGGCTGCCCATCGGAGCGGTCGGCAATCACCTCCGGGTTCTCCTCGACGCCGGCCTGGTCGCGCGCGGCGCTCCGGACGCCACGTGCTGTACTGGCGCACCCCACTCGGCGACGCCCTCATCGCCGCGGATGGCCGGTGATCTCAATCTGCCGGGCGCGAAGACTGCGACCACGGCGGAGGGATATCGTGCCCAGGCCACCCTGCTTCCGGGAGATGTGGTGACTGGCATGACCGACATCGGAGAGCGAAGCGGTAAGCCTGGCTGCCTTCACCCGGGCCGTCCTGACGCGCGCGCCGGTGAGGCCGACCACAAGGTGAACGACGCGCCGTGGCGACGCTGACGTACCGCACCGGGCCGCCCCGCTGACCAGACCCGGCTGCGGTCAGCCCTGGTCCGCCGTCGTCTCGGCGTGATCCATAGTCGCTGCCCAGCTGGCCAGGAGGTCGAGCGCGTCCTGGGACGGGCTGCCGGGCTCGGCGGTATAGGCGGTGATCCGCAGCCCGTCGGCAGCGATGTCCAGGGCTTCGAATGCCAGGCTCAGGTCGCCGACGACCGGGTGGTGGAAGCTCTTGACGCCGGTGCGGTGGAACCGCACGTTATGCGCGGCCCATAGCTGGCGGAAGGCCTCACTGCGGGTGGACAGCTCGCCGATCAGGCCAGACATGGCCCGGTCGTACGGGTTGCGGCCGGCCTCGGCACGCAGCAGTGCCACCGTGTCGTGGGCGGCCCGCTCCCAGTCGGCGAAGAACTCGGCGGCGGCCGGGTTGAGGAAGATGAACCGGGCGTGGTTGGCCGGTTCGACCGGGTCGTCGAACAGCGGCGAATACAGCGCCCGGCCGAGCCGGTTGGCGGCCAGGATGTCCATCCGGCCATTGCGCAGGTACGCCGGGGCCGTGATCATCGCGTCCAGGATGCGCCGCACCGCCGGGCGTACTTGCTGGCGGGTGGTTTTCCGCACCGCGCGGGCCGGGGCGTGCGCGGCACGGGCCAGGTCGAACAGGTGGGCTCGCTCGGCCTCGTCAAGCTGCAGCGCCTGGCCGAGGGCCTCGAGCACGCTGTCCGAGGCGCCGTGCAGGCTGCCCCGTTCCAGCCGGGTGTAGTAATCCACGCTGACCCCGGCCAGCATGGCAACCTCTTCCCGGCGAAGGCCGGCCGACCCGCCGGTTCCCCCCGTAGGCGGGCAGCCCGGCCTGCTGCGGGGTGATCCTGGCCCGCCGGGTGGTCAGGAAGTCGCGGATTTCGTCCCGGTTATCCATGACATCCACGGTAGGCGGACGGTGGCCGGGTCTGGGGGGCCCTGCCGGTACCTGGCACAGCAGGCACTCCCGCACCGGTGTCAAGCCGGGTTTGCTGGAGAGTGCCAGCCCTGCGAGGGTGCCCATCCAGGAGCAACCGGGGCGGGGCATGCCGCGAGATACGAGATAGCAGCAGCTGAGAGGAACTCCGATGCGAGCCACTGTTATTCATGGTGCTGGCGATGTCCGGATTGAGGACGTGCCCGACCCGGTACTGCGGCAGCCGGCCGACGCGGTGGTACGGGTGCTGCGCGCCTGCATCTGCGGCAGCGACCTGTGGCCGTACCGGTCGATGGAGCCGTCGCCGGAGGGCCGGCGTATCGGTCATGAGTTCCTGGGCATCGTCGAGGACACCGGCGCGGATGTCTCCGGGTTGGCCCGTGGTGACCTGGTGGTGGCGCCATTCGTGTGGTCGGACGGCACGTGCGAATTCTGCCGTGCGGGCCTGCAGACCTCCTGCCGGCACGGCGGTCAGTGGGCCGCTAATGGTGTGGACGGTGGACAGGGCGAGGCGGTGCGGGTACCGCAGGCCGCCGGGACGCTGGTCAAGCTGCCGGTGGCGGCGGACTCGGCGCTGCTGCCGTCACTGATGACCCTGTCCGATGTCTTCCCCACCGGGCACCACTGCGCGGTGCGAGCCGGGGTAAGCCCGCGCACCTCGGTGACGGTGATCGGGGACGGCGCGGTCGGGCTGTGCGCGGTGCTGGCCGCCCGGCGGCTGGGCGCCGAACAGATCATCCTGATGGGCCGGCACAAGGACCGCACCGATCTGGGCCGGGAGTTCGGCGCCACCGACGTGGTGGCTGAGCGCGGGGCGGAAGGCGTTGCACAAGTGCGCGACCTGACTGGCGGGGATGGCACCCACACCGTGCTGGAATGCGTCGGCTACCGCGAGGCCGTCGAGACGGCACTCGGCGCCGTCCGCGACGGGGGGACCATCAGCCGGGTCGGCGCGCCGCAGTACACCGAGCTGCCGCTGGACTTCGGCACGTTCATGCGCAACATCACCCTCACCGGCGGCGTCGCCCCGGCCCGTGCCTACATAGCCGAGCTGATGCCCGGCATCCTCGATGGCACCCTGCGGCCCGGCCGGGTCTTCGACCACGCCACCGGCCTCGACGGTGTGCCGGACGGCTACCGGGCGATGGCCAGCCGCCAGGCCCTCAAGGTCCTCATCGAGCTCTGAATGGCGACGAACTCTACGTATGGTCGGCGTCAGCGGACCCGGTCCGCCTGGTACCGCGGCACGCGGGTCGCCAGGACCACCATCCGGACGGTCGCTCGAACCCTACGCGGCGCAGGTGGCTCATGCCCGACTCCGGCCTTTAGAGCTAACGTCTACTGAGCAAACAATTGGCCTACGATCTCATCAGTACGCATACCGCACGTAACATAGCGCAATGGGTGATACGCGGAACTGCGAGCAGTGCGGGATGCTGTTCACACCGCGGCGCGAACATGCCCGGTTCTGCTGTTCCCGCTGCCGGGCGGCATGGAACCGCGAGCAGGTGGGCGATCCACTGGCCGGTGCCAGTGCGCTGATGTGGTCGATCACCGCGATGAGCGACACCACCAGCCGCTAGCCCGGGTCAGGCCAGCGGATCGGCCGCGGGCGTTCGCGGTGATCGGCGAGGCGGTGTGGTGGATCACCATCGTCGATGCCACGCTGGTACGCCATTACCCCCAGCCCTACGACACGGTGATGGCGGGCCAGAGCCCGGCGGAGCGCCAGCTGATCGAGGAAACTCTGGCCGGGCTGCGGTTCGTCCGGAACAGGATCGGCGACGAAGTCGATCTCGCTGAGCTCATCGACCCACGCTGGCCCGGTTCCGGGACAGGGCACGAGCCGATCACCGCGTGGCGGTGGAAGCCGGCGCCGCAACCTTCGCCCGGCTCAGCGTCGGCCCGCGGGCGGGCCTGGGAGATGTCGCGGTATCAGGCGTACCAGGCGCGGCTGGCGGGCCACACCATCGGCGAGATCTTCGCGCGCGCCGCGGCTTTCCTCAAGCTGGCGGCTGCGGACTCACCGTCAGCCGTGGACATCAGGGCTGACGCCGCACGGTGAATGGAATCCGCCCGGCCAGCATTTAGCACCAGGATCATCAGGTCGTGGACGCCCGGCCGACCACCCGCAGCGGCTGGACACTCGTGTCCGCAGCGCCGGTTGCCGTCATCTCCTCCAGGCTGCGCCCGGCGGGTGCCCGTAGCGGTCGTACGTGAAAGCGACGCTGGCCTGCCCCGACGCTGGCCTGCCCGACCGGGACGGACTGCCCGATGAAATGATCAAGGCCCGGCCACCACAACGTGGTGACCGGGCCTGTGACCTGCTACTTCAATAAGTAGCCCCGACCGGATTTGAACCGGCGCTACCGCCTTGAGAGGGCGGCGTCCTGGGCCACTAGACGACGGGGCCAGACACTGCATGGTAGGGCACCGCGAACAGTGACGCCAAACCGGGCGCGGAGCCCCAGGTCTAGGCAGCTTCCAGGTTTCTGGAACTGGCCACGGCCACCGCATGCTGCCCCGCTATACGGGTACTTGGCAGCCCATGTTGGCATTCATTGTTGTGCTGCTGATCGTGGGACTGATCGCCGGTGCGGTGGCTCGCCTGCTGGTACCCGGCCGCGACCCCATCGGGTTCCTCGGGACGATCGTCCTGGGCGTGCTGGGGTCCTTCGCCGGCGGTGTCGTGCTGAACCTGGTCGAGTACCACAAGGTGTTCACGCACTCGATCCGGCTGGCCGGCCTCATCGGCTCGATCATCGGAGCCATCATCCTGCTGATCCTGTACCGGCTGTCCGGGCACGAGCGGGGTCACCGCCGGAGCGGCTACCGTCGCTCGCGCCGCTGGAGCTGATCTCCCAGCGGGCCTGGCGGTTCGCGCCGGGGCCGGTATCGACCGGCCACGGACCGGCGTTCGGCAGAGTATGGATGTTGCCGAAGCGGTGGGTGCGTGGCAGCTGGAGCCGCACCCGGAGGGCGGGTTTTTCCGGGAGACCTACCGGTCCGCGCTGCGTACGGTGCCGCCCGGCTGGCCGGGTGAGCGGGCGCTGGCCACCGCGATCCTGTACCTGCTGCCGGCCGGGGTGCGGTCGGCCTGGCACCGGGTGCGCGGCGACGAGCTGTGGCTGTGGCAGGGCGGGGCAGCCATGGAGCTGCGGATCGGGGAGCAGGCCCGGCTGGTCGGGCCGGACCCGGCGGCCGGCCAGGAACCCCAGGTGCTGGTCCCGGCGGGCGCCTGGCAGGCAGCCACCCCGGCCGCTGCGACCAGCCCGGGCACGGCACCCTGGTCACTGGTCGCGTGCCTGGTCACGCCGGGCTTCGATTTCGGCGATTTCGAGCTGCGGTAAGTTCCCGGCGCAATAGAAAACCGGCAGGTGGCAGGCCTGCCGGTCAGCACTGCTGGGTTACCAGTGCTGGGGTACCAGGACTCGAACCTAGACTAACGGGGCCAGAACCCGTCGGGCTGCCAATTACCCCATACCCCACCGCGGTGAGCGAGGCTCACCCGCGCGCTTGTGCAGTGTAGCCGAAACCGGGACCCTCCCGCGAAACAGCACCGGATCAGGTGATCGGCCCGGTCGGGGACGGGACGAGCAGGCGCCGGGTGGTTTCCAGGCCCCACCGGTCCAGGTTGCGCAGCCCGTCGCCGGATGAGCGCAGGCCGCCGTAGCGCTCCACCAGCGCGGCCCAGTCCTCGCGCCGCTGCACGCCGGGCCGGGCCATCAGGCAGTCCGGGTCGTTGACCCAGAACCGGCCCTGCTGCCAGGCCCGGGCCACCGTGTTCCGGGCCGCGGCGCGCTGCGAGGGCAGCGACGGGTTGCCGTCGGCCGGCTCGTAGTCGGCGGCGATGTCCGGGCCGACGCGCATCGCGTCCACCTGGCCCACCGAGGGCAGGATGGGTGCCCCGCAGCCGAGCAGCAGCGCGTCCGGGCCGACCGCGTCCCGGATCAGCCGCAAGCCGCGCTGATAGGCCTGCACCCCGGTGACGTCCTCGTGGCGGCGGCCCTCATAGGCCCCGGCGTACATGAAGTCGATCTTGAAGTAGTCGATGCCCCAGTCCCGCATGGCGCGCAGCACGCTGGTCAGGTAGGCAGCCGCGTCCGGGTGGGTCACGTCCAGCGCGGTGCACTCCTGGCGGCACACCGTGCCGGCGAAGACCGGCTCGCCCGACGGGTCGCGCACCACCCAGCCGGGCCGGTTGCGCAGCAGGTCACTGGACCGGCCGACGAGCATCGGCGCGATCCAGAGGCCGGCCCGGCGGCCCGCGTCCCGGATCCGGCGCACCAGCCCGGGCAGGTCCGCGAACCGGCCCGAGGACCGCAGCCAATCTCCCGGCGCGCACTGGTACCCGTCATCTATCTGCACAACGCCAATGCCGAGTCCGAGGTCGTCCATGGCGCGCAGATTTGCCCGGATGTCGTGCTCGGTCGCCGTGTCGTAGTACTGGTACCAGGAGCACCAGACCGGTGGCACCGGGCGCAGCCCGCCGGGCGGCACCCCCGCCTGGGCGGCGAACTCGCCCGCCCAGCGGCCCAGCGCGCCGGTCAGGCCGCCGCCCCCGGCGTCGGTGCGCCGGGTCACCGGGCCGTCCGCGGACACGATGAGGTACCCGTCGCACACCCGGGCCTGGATCACCGGCACCTGCTCGGCCACGTTGACCGCGGCGAAGATCTCCACCGGGCCCTCGTCCCCCGGGTCGATGGCCAGCAGGCCCGCGCCCTGGTGCACGCCGGGTGGCGGGGCGGTGCCGTACTGGCAGTCGATGGCCAGCGATTCCCTCGCCGTGACCGCCTGCGGCGTGGCCGTGGGGGACAGCGCACCGGCGATGCTCCAGGACTGCCAGCCCTCGGCGTACAGCGCGCCGCGGCCTGGTTCGGCGGGCACGCACGCGATGTCGCGCTGCGCTCCGCCCAGGCTGGTCATGCGGCCCCGGCCCGGGTCGCTGGGTCGTGCAGCCAGCACAGCGCGCGGTGCCCGGGCCCCGCCGTGGCGTCGGGCGGGCGGGTCCGGCACACCGGCATGGCGTGCGGGCAGCGGCTGCGGAACCGGCAGCCCTGGCCGAGCACCGTCTCGCGCAGCTCGGCGCTGCGGCCCGCGCGGACCGCCTGCCGCTGGCGGCGGGCATCGGCCAGCGCCTGCCGGGACGCCGCCGGGTCGGGCGCCGCGCTGGCCAGGATCCGGGTGTACGGGTGGGCCGGGCGCAGGATGACCTCGTCGGCCGGGCCGTGCTCGACGATCTGGCCGCGGTACATGACCATGATCTCGGACGAGAAGTGCCGGGCGGTGGCCAGATCGTGGGTGACGTACAGCATGGCCAGGTTGCGGTCCCGCTTGAGCCGGTCCAGCAGGTTGAGGATCTCCAGCCGGATCGATACGTCGAGCATGGACACGGGTTCGTCGGCCAGCAGTACGTCCGGGTCGGTGGCCAGGGCGCGGGCGATGGCCACCCGCTGGCGCTGCCCGCCGGACAGCTCGTGCGGGTGCTTGGCCGCCACTTCCCCGGCCGGGGTCAGGTTGACCGAGCGGAGCAGGTCGTGGATGGCCGCGTCCAGCGCCGGGCCGCGCGGGTGGTCGTGGCATCAGCAGCAGCGGGCGGGCCAGGTGGTGCCGGATGGTGTGCATCGGGTTCAGCGAGGCGAACGGGTCCTGGAAGATCAGCTGCACCCGGTGCCGGTAGCCGCGCAGCGCGCGGCCGCGCCTGGGTGCGGGCTGGCCGTCCAGCAGGATCTGGCCCGCAGTGCGCTTCTGCAGCTGGGCCAGCGCGCGGACCACGGTGGACTTGCCGCTGCCGCTCTCGCCGACCAGGGCCAGCGTCTGCCCGGCGCGGAGCACGGCGGAGAGGTCATCCACCGCCCTGAGCCTGGCCCCGCCGTGCTGGCCGAACTCTACGGTGAGGCCGGTGACCTGAAGCACACTCACGTGTCGCCTCCGCTGCTCTCCGCCCCGACCGGGCTGTCCGCTCCCAGCGGGCTCTCTGACCTCTCTACGTGCGTGGCACCCGCCCCGTTCAGCCCCGCGGGCGGCCCGCCCGGGCGGTGCCGCGGGTCGTGCAGGTGGCAGGCCACCCGCCAGTCGCTGAGCTGCGGATCCGCCGCGGCCCGGCCGGCTGGGCCCCGGCCGGCTGGTGGGCGCAGCGCCGGGTGCGCGGTTCGGCACGGGCCGAAGCGGAACTCGCAGCGCGGCTCGAACGGGCAGCCCGGGAAGTCATTCGCGCAGGTCAGGCGGGATGCCGGGGACGCCGCGCAGCTCGCGGCGGGCGCTGCGCATGTCCGGGAAACGAGCGCAGCAGGCCCAGCGTGTAGGGGTGCGCGGGGGCTGGGCGACCAGCTCGGCCGGCGCCCGCTCGACCACCTCGGCCGCGTACATCACGGCCAGCCGGTCACTGATCTCCAGCAGCAGCGACAGGTCGTGCGTGATGAAGATCACGCTGAAGCCCAGCTCGCTCGCGGAGCCGCTCGATCTCGTCCAGGATCTCCCGCTGCACCACCACGTCCAGCGCGGTGGTCGGCTCGTCCATGATGATGATCTCCGGCTGCAGGGCCAGCGCCATCGCGATCATGACCCGCTGCCGCATGCCGCCGGACAGCTCGTGCGGGAAGCTGCTGACCCGGGCCGGGTCGATGCCCACCATGTCGAGCAGGTCGCGGGCCCGTTGCCGGCGGGCACGGGCGTCCAGTTCCGGCCGGTGCGCGGCGAAGATGTCGGTGAACTGCCGGCCCAGGCTGGTCACCGGGTTGAGCGCGTTCATCGCGCTCTGGAACACCATGGCGATCTTGTTCCAGCGGAACTGGCGGAGCTCCTCCCCGTGCAGGGCCAGCACGTCCACGGCGCGCCGCGCGGCCGAAGAACGTGATCGAAGCCGCCGGTCAGGTCGGCCGGCGGCTTGAGCATGCGGGTCAGCGCGTAGGCAAGGGTGGACTTGCCGCAGCCGCTCTCGCCCGCGATGCCGAGCACCTCGCCGCGCCGCAGCTCGATGGTCACGTCGCGGACGGCGCGGGTCGGCCGGGGGCCCGCATACTCGACGCTGATGTGCTCGGCGCGCAGCACGAGATCGGAGGAGGTCATCGCCCGTGCCTTGCGGCCCTGGCGGGGCGGTATACGCGCAGCCGCGGGTTGAGCAGCTCGTCCAGGCCGAAATTGATCAGCGCGAGTCCCATGCCGAGCAGGGCGATGCACGCGCCAGGCGGGATGAACCACCACCAGGCACCGATTAGCAGCGCCTCGTCGTTCTACGCGAAGTAGAGCATGTTGCCCCAGGTGAGAAGGTTGACGTCGATGAGGCCGATGAACGCGATCGTCGCCTGGGTGAGAATCGCGAAGATCATCGCAAAGATGAATTGCGACACGATAATCGGCAGCTCGTTCGGCAGGATCTCGACCAGCACGATCCGCCAGCCATGCTCGCCCGAGGCCCGCGCGGCCAGCACGTAGTCGCGGTTCCGCACGGACAGCGTCTGCGCCCGCAGCACCCGTGCGGACGCCGCCCAGCTCGTCAGCGCGATGATGATGATCAGCGGGTGAGCGTTTCGGCCCGAGGTAGGCGAAGACCACGATGACCAGCGGCAACGTGGGGATGACCAGGACCACGTTGGTCACCACGCTCAGCGCCTCGTCGGGCAGACCGCCGAGCGTACCCGCTGCTGATGCCGACCACGATCGAGATCACCGTGGCGAGCAGGCCAGCGGCGATGCCTATTGCCAGTGAGGCGCGGGTACTGACCACAAGCTGGGCGAACACGTCCTGCGCCGTCTGGGTTGTGCCCAGCCAGTGGCTGGCCGACGGCGCCGGCCAGCCGGTATGGCTGAGCGCGTTCGGGTCGCCGGCGAGGAACGGCCCGAAGATCCCGAGCAGCACGAAGAACCCGACGATGCACGGGCCCGCGACCAGGCGGCGGGAGCGAAGTGCCGGCCGCAGCCCGGCAAGCCTGCCGGCGCTGGGGGCGCCGGTCTGCCGGTGGCGACCGTGGCGACGGTTGGTCGCGGTCATCGGGACAGCCTCGTCCGCGGGTCGATGAATCCGTGCAGCAGGTCCACGAGGAGGTTCGCACCGAGCACGGCGAATGTGATCACCAGGAAGATGCGCCTGCATCAGCGGGTAGTCATTGTTGTTGCACCGCCTGGACGAGCTTGTAGCCGAGCCCCGGGTAGGAGAAGACGTACTCCATGGCGATCGCCCCGCTGACCACGAAGCCAAGGGAAATCGCGAATCCGGAAACGCTGGGCAGTACGGCGTTGCGGGCGGCGTAGCCAATCATGATGCGGGACGGCTTGAGCCCTTGGCCTCGGCCGCGACGCACATAGTCGTCAGACAGCGTGGAAACCATCATGTTGCGCATGCCGAGCAGCCAGCCGCCGACCGAGCTCAGCACGATGGTCAGCGCGGGCAGGATGGCGTGCTGCGCGGCGGAGGCGATGAACGGCAGGTTCCAGCCGACGTTGATCTCCGAGTTGAGGTCGTAGCCGCTGTTTTGCGGGAACACGTGCCATACGTTGGTCGCGAAGACGTACAGCAGGATCAGTGCCAGCCAGAAGTAGGGCATCGCGGTGAGCAGCGTGGTGAGACGGGACGAGTGAATCGAGCCGCGTGCCGCGCTTCCACCCGGCGAGCGCGCCGAGCGCGATGCCGAGCACGAAGCTGATCACGGTCGCGGTGCCGACCAGAACCAGCGTCCAGTAGACCGACGTGCTGAGCTCGCGTGCTGACCGGCGTCGGGAAGTCACTGACGGACAGGCCCAGCCGAGATGGGCCAGGCCGTCCAGATACTGCCAGTATTTCTGGGCGATGTTACCGCTGCCGAGCCCGAGCAGTGCGTCAGGACCTGCTGGCCTCACCCTGCGGGACCGGGCCCGCCTGCGCCATCTTGGCCAGCAGGTGTCCACCGGGTTCCCCGGGATCAGCCGGGGCAGCAGGAAGTCGACAGTCAGCGCCGCCCACGCGGCCACGAGATAGAAGCCGAGTTTGCGTAACACAAACCGCATTCCCGCGCTCCCTTCTCAGCACGTCGTCGTCGTGGCCGGCGGCTGGCGGGCCGCCGGCCCGGCGGCCAGCGGATCGCCGCCCGCCGCCGGGGTGGCGTCGGTGCCACCGGGCGCCGGCGGTCATCTGGACCGGGGTGAGCCGTGCCGCGACCCAGCCGGTGTCCGGCTGGATGTACACGGCCGGTGCGGCGTACGCATTCGCCAGCGTCGGGTAACCGGCCACGTGGTTGCCGTTGAACTCGATCTCGTCTTGCTGCTCGAACAGCGGGATGAGGGGGATCTGCTGGGCGAAGATCTGCTGGATCTGGCAAAATCCTGCTTCTTGGAAAGTTCGGACGGGCTTGCCGCGATGTCATCGAGCAGGGCGTTCACCTGCGGGTTCGAGTAGCGCCCGTAGTTACCGACCGCGTCGTTCTGGCCGATCGCCGGCGCGATTCTGCTGTCGAGAATCTCGTGGTAGTAGTAAAACGGGCTGGGCGTGTAACCGTAGTTGGAGATCACCATCTGGAATTGGCCGTGTCGACTGGTCCGCGGTGAACGCGGCTGACGGACTCCGCGTCGATCTTGAAGTTGATCCCGGCAGCCTTGAGTTCCTGCGCGATGATCTGCAAGTCGCTGATGTAGTCGGTGTAGCCGGAGACCACCTTGCAGGTGATGGTCAGCGGGGTCTTGATGCCCGCGCTGGCGAGGATGCTCTTGGCCTGGGCGGTGTTGGGCGCACCGAAGGACTTGCTGACGACAGACGGGTCAGCCACCGCGTTGTAGTTCGGCGTGAGCAGGGCTCCCGGGTTGGTGGGCGGCGCATAGCCGTTGTAGACCGTGTTGCTGATGTAGTTGCGGTCGAGCGCCACGCTGATGGCCTGCCGCACCGCGAGGCTCGTGGTGGGGCCCGTCTTCATGTTCGGTACCAGAAACGCCGTGGACAGGGGAATGTTGACCACCGTGTACTTGGGGTCCTTGCCGAGGTAGTTCTTCTTGATGTCGGGGATGAAGCTGCCCGCCCAGTCGATCTGGCCCGACTCGATCGCCGGGTCCGATCTGGTGTTCCCGCTGAAGGCGAGGAAGCGGATCGTCTTGATCTTCGGATAGCCCGGCAGGTAGTAGTGCGGGTTCGCGGTGAGTTCCATCACCTCGCGCGGAGACCTTCTTGACCTCGTACGCACCCGTGCCGACCGGATCCGAGTCGAGGTACGTTGCCTTGTCTGAGATCGACTGCCAGATGTGCTGCGGCAGAATGTAGGTCTTGCCCAAGGCTGTGTACGCGTCCGTGTACGCGGGCATCGTGAAGTTGATCGTCACCGCGTACTGACCGCTGGTCGCGACGCTCGCGAGCGGCAGCGCGTTCTGGTTCAGCGCGGTGTCCTGGATCGCCAGGTTGAAGGTGTACGCGACATCCTGGCTCGTGAACGGCTTGCCGTCGGTCCACTTGACGCCGTGGCGCAACTGGACGGTCAGCGACTTGCCGCCGTTCGACCACGCGTAGCTCACGCCGAGCCACGGCTTGACGTCGCCTGCCTGCGCGGTGTTGAAGAAGAAGAGCGGCTCGTAGATCATGCCGCGCGCCGCGACCTGTGCATTGGGCGAGAACTGGTTGAAGTTGGGTACGAAGTTCCCGGCCGCCCCTGTGGTGACCGTGAGCACACCGCTCGCCCCCGATGTGGTCGATCCCCCGCCACTGCTGCTGCTGCCGCAGCCGGCCAGGACAGCGGCGACGACGAAGACCGCACCCGCGCCGGCCGCCCAGCGCATACGCCAGGTTGTCATCGTGGCATTCCCTCTTTTTCCGCCTTGGTTCTTTCAGGGTCACGGAATATCGCGTCTGCGCACATCTAGCCGTTGACACGCGAACGGAAGAGACCGCATGTGCCAATGGCCGAGGTCGTCGCTGCCAAGCAGCTTGGCTTGATCGTCAGTTATCGTTAACATGACATGTCCGGCGTGACGCAAATCAGATCACTATACCGGTTAAGTGTCAACCCCTTGTGACAGCGCTGATAAGTCCGTGTTGATATCGATAAGGTCCGCCGTTCCCAGCGGGTACGCCCATCGGCGGGGTCTCACATACGGGCTACCGCGCGCCGGTTACGCCCGGTGTCTCCCGCGCCTGCCGGATGACGGCTGGCGTGCCTGCACGGCGGCGGCCGACGTGCCTGCCCACGGCAGTTCCCGTGCCTGCCGGGCGGTGTCAGGCGTGCCTGCCGGGCGACGGGCCTGCTGGTGGTGGTTCCCGTGCCCGCCGGGCGGCGGGCCCTCTGGTGGCGTTCCCGTGCCTGCCGGGGCGGCGGTTCCCATGCCTGGGGGAGGTAGCCGACGTGCCTGCGGGCACTGGCCGGGCTGCGTGTGCGGGCGCTGGCCGGGGCGCTCAGCCTGTTGGGGCGGATCCGGTGCTGTCACGGACCGTGAGCACCGGTGGTGCGTCCTCGAAATCGCCTACGACCGCGCCGCCAGCGGCCTGGAGGAGCCTGCGGGCGGCGTGCGCTCCGTAGGCCTGAATGTCACGGCGAAGGGCGGTCAGCGCGGGGTGGACCAGTTCGCACAGCGGCGAGTCGTCCCACGCGACGATGGAAAGCTCGGCGGGCACGTCGACACCCATCCGCCGGGCGACGGATAGCCCGGATACCGCCATCAGGTCGTTGTCGTACAAAATCGCGGTCGGGCGTGGCCGGACGTCGAGCAGCCGCCGGGTCGCCTCCGCTCCCTGCTCACCTGTGTAGTCGGCCTCGACGCATACGGCCTCGACCCCGGCGACCTGCGCGGCACGGTAGAACTCGTCGGTGCGGATCTTGGTATGCCAGAACCTCGGCATCCCGGTCACCCGCGCCAGCCGCCGGTGTCCGAGGCCGGCCAGGTACCCCACGACCGTACGAACGGCGGCGGCATCGTCATGCCAGACCGCGGGCAGGGTTCCCGCCCCGCCCGGGTTGCCGATGACCACGGTGGGCATGCGCATCTCCTGGAGAAAGGCGACGCGCTGGTCGTCGATCTGAAGGTCGACAAGGAACACACCGTCGACGCGGCGCCGCGCCCACCAGGACTGGTACAACTCGAGCTCAGCGGCCTGATCCTCGGCGACGGTGAAAAGCAGCGCGGTGTGCTCGAGCGAAAGCTCGGCCTGAATGCCCGAGATGAGCTGCATGAAGAACGGCTCGACGCCGAGCATCCTGGCCGGCCGGTCGATGACGAGCCCGAACGCCCCGGCGCGCCCGTCCGACAGCGCGCGGGCAGCGCTGTGCGGGCGCCAGCCGACCTCGTCCGCGATCGCCAGGATGCGCGCCCTGGTATCCGCGGATACACCTGGCTGGTCGTTGAGCGCGAACGACACCGCCGCCTTCGTCACACCCGCGCGGCGCGCGATGTCGGCGATGGTCGGACGCTTCACGTGATGCCCCTCCCGCGGTGACCCGCAGCCGTCTATTCGGGCGCTGGCCTGGCGGGCACCGTACCCACCGGACGCTACCTCACCGCCCCCAGACCACCGGACCATAGCCCGGGCCCCTGCCGCGCCGCGCCCCGTCCGGCCCGGCGTCCGGCCGCGGGCCCACCCGGCATCGCCCCGCCCCGGCCCCGCGCTGGGCCTCGCCCCGCCGGTGGGCGGAGGCGTTGACTCCCGAACGGCTGCCGCGTGGCGCGACCGAATTCAGGCCGCGCGGCCGCGCGAGCGCGTTGACCGGTTTATGTGTGCCTGGCCACTGGCTGTGATCCGGCCATCGGGGGGATAGCCGCCACGCCGTTCAGTGTAACGGTGCGGCACGCCGGGCCACCGCGCGTGACCCGGAGGTAAGTTTCGCGCGACACGGGCGCTTGCTGTAGACAGCTGACTCGCGAGCATTTGATAGCCCGCGACACTGGCGGTAAATCTTTAGTCTATTGACACTTAACCGGTATAGTGCTTTTATCTCACTGGCCTTGCAGTCACGCCCTGCCGACCTGCCGAGGCATCGCGCGGGACCGGCGCTTCGTGTTAGCCGAGGGGAGTTATCCCGGATGCGCAGAAACGCCGCCAGGCTCGTGGTCGGCGATCGGCCCGTCAACTGGCTCGGCGCCAACTTCTGGTCCAGGACCGGCGGTCCGCTGATGTGGCGGAACTACCAGCCCGACGTGATCGCCGCTGAGCTGCGCGCGCTGCGCGACCATGGCGTGGGGATGACCCGGTCCTTCTTCTACTGGCCGGATTTCATGCCTGCGCCCGACAGCATCGACGAGGAGATGGCGGCGAAGTTCGCGGACTTCCTCGACCGGCACAGCGAGGCCGGCCTGTCCACGGTACCGACGTTCATCGTGGGCCACATGTCCGGTGAGAACTGGGATCCGCCGTGGCGCGACGGCAGGGATCTTTACTGCGACGTGTGGATGGTCGCACGCCAGGCGTGGTTCGCAGGTCAGATGGTGCGCCGGTTTCACCGGCATCCGGCGGTGGCGGCTGGCTGGTGTCCAACGAGATGCCCCTCTACGGTGAGCGAGGACCGTCCACGCGAGACTGTCTCAGCGTGGGCGCAGATCATCATCGACGCGGTGCGCGCGGCCGGGGGGTGCCAGCCGGTCTCTCTCGGCGACGGGGCTGGGGCATCGAGGTCACGGGGAAGGACAACGGCTTTTCTGTCGCGGACAGCGCGCTCCAGTGCGACTTCCTCGGCCCGCACGTCTACCCGGTCGGCGACGACCTGATCCGGCAGCACTACGCGGCCGCCTGGGCGTGCGAACTGGCCGCCACGTTCGGCAGCCCGGTGATCCTGGAAGAGTTCGGGGTCAGCTCCGACTTCACCGCCGACGCCCACGCCGCGCACTACTACCGGCAGGTCCTGCACAACTCCCTGCTGGCCGGCGCGACCGGCTGGATGGCCTGGAACAACACCGACTACGATCAGCTGCCCGGGCAGGACCCGTACCGGCATCACGCTTTCGAGATGCACTTCGGGCTGACCGACTCGGCCGGGCGGCCCAAGCCGCAACTCGCCGAGATGGCCGCGTTCGCCACGATCCTGGACCAGGTCGGCAGCGGCGAGTGCACCCGCGCGGACAGCGACACCGCCCTGGTCGTGCCGTCCTACCTGGACACCGTCTACCCGTTCACCCAGCCGGAGGACCGCACCTACCTGGCCGAGGTGCTGCGCCAGGCCTATGTCTGCGCCCGGCTGGCCGACCTGCCGCCCGCACTGACCAGGGAGAGCGACGGCATCGGCCACGACGCCCGGCTGTACCTGCTGCCCTCGGCCAAGCAGCTGCTCAGCCCGAGCTGGCACGAGCTGGAGGAGCTGGCCGAGGCGGGCGCCATCGTCTACGTCTCCTACTCGCCGGGACCACACGGCGTGCACGCCGGCCCGTGGTACGCCCGGCTGAACGGCATGTTCGGCGTCGAGCACCAGCTTGGCTACGGCGCCCCGGCCCCGGTCGAGGGCCCGGACGTGACGTTCACGCTGACCCAGGACTTCGGCGGCCTGCCCGCGGGGCCCAGCTGACCTTCCCGGCCGCGGGCACCGGGCGCAGCCGGAGCTACCTGCCGGTCCGCCCGGCCGGCGCCGAGGTGCTGGCCACCGACGACGCGGGCCGCCCGGCCCTGCTGGCCCGCCGGACCGGCCCGGGCGCGCTCATCCTGTGCACCTATCCGGTCGAGTACATGGCGGCGCTCACCCCGGAGGTGAACCCGTCCGCGGTCAGCACGCTCTACGACGCGCTGGCCAGCTTCGCCGGGGTGCGCCGGCCGGTCACCGTGGACGACCCGCGGGTGGCGGCCGACGTGCTGGTGCACCCCGGCCGGGGCCAGTTCGCCTGGCTGGTCAGCCATGCCGCGGAACCGGTCACCATCAAGCCCCAGCTGGCCGCCGGCGCCCGGCTGTGCGAGCTGGCTGGGGACCGGCGAACGGGACCATTATCCTGCCCCCGTTCGGGGTCGGCGTGTTCCGCATCGAGGCCGCTGGGCCCGATCAGTAACCGGCCCACGATCCGCGGAGCGCGCATGCCCTGGTTCGACCTTCCGCTGGCAGACCTGCGAACCTACCGCACCGCGACCGAGGAGCCGCCCGGGCTGGACGACTGGTGGCGCGGCCAGCTGGACCAGGCCCGGTCGCTGGCCGAGCCGCCCACGGTGACCAGGTACGAGACCACCGGGTACGGGCCGGCCGAGGTCTACGACGTGGCGTTCTCCGGTGCCCGCGGTGACCGGATCCGGGCCTGGTACATCCGCCCGCCGGCCAGCGGGAGCGGCGGCGGCACCCCGGTGGTGGTCAAGTTCATCGGCTACGGCGGCGGCCGCGGGATGCCCGCCGACCACATGCTGCTGCCCGCCGTCGGCTACCCGCTGTTCGTGATGGACAGCCGCGGCCAGGGCGGCCGGTGGACCATCGGCGCGACCGGGGACCAGCCCGGCAACGGCCCGGAATACTCCTCGGTGATGACCCGCGGCATCGACGACCCGGAGAGCTACTACTTCACCCGGCTGTTCACCGACGCGGTGCGCGCGGTCGAGACGGCCGCCGAACTGGCCGGCCCGGACCGGTCCGGGATCGCGGTGACCGGCATGAGCCAGGGTGGCGGCCTGGCCCTGGCCACGGCCGGCCTGCTCGGCGACGCGGTCGCGGTGTGCCACGCCGACATGCCGTTCCTGTGCGACATCCAGCGCGGCGTGACCACGGCGCCGGACATGCCCTACACCGAGGTGGCCGAATTCCTGGCCCAGCAGGTGGCCTACGAAGCCGCCGCGCTGGACACGCTGCGCTACGTGGACTGCGCGCTGCTGGCCCGCCGGATCACCGCGCAGTCCCTGCTCAGCGTCGGGCTGATGGACACGATCTGCCCGCCGTCCACGGTGTTCGCCGCGTATAACGAGATCAGCGCGCCGAAGGACATCGCGGTGTTCAGCTTCGGCGTGCACGCCGTGCCGCCCAGCCACGTCGAGCACCAGCTCCGCCACCTGCGCAGCCACCTGCCCAGCTAGCCTGACCAGCCAGCCTGCCTAACGCCAGCTGGTGGCGGGCGGCCGGGCCGGGTCAGCCGATCGACTTGATCGCCGCGGCCAGCCGGGGCAGCGTCCGTTCCCGGCCGAGCAGCTCGATCGACTCGTACAGCGGCGGGGAGACCCGCTTGCCCGGTCACCGCGACCCGCACCGGCGCGAACGCCTTCCGCGGCGCCAGTCCCAGGCCCTCGACCAGCGCCGCCGACAGGGCGGCCTGGATCGCCTCGTGCGTCCACGGCTCGACCTCGGCCAGCGCGGCCTCGGCCGCCTGCAGCACCGGCAGCGCATCCGGGGTGAGCACCTTCTCCGCGTCCTCCGGCTCCACCTTGAAGCCCCCTTCGCCGGCGAACAGGAAGCTGAGCATGCCCACCGCCTCGGTGAGCCGGCTGATCCGGGTCTGGATCAACGGCGCGGCCGCCTCGATCAGCGCCGCCTGGTCCACGCTGGGCGGGCTGCTGACCATCTCGGCCCGCTCCAGGAACGGGGTGATCCGGGTGACGAAATCGGCCAGGTCCAGGGCGCGGATCTTGTCCCCGTTGATCGCCTCCAGCTTCCGCACGTCGAACTGGGCCGGGTTCTTGTTCACCCGGGCCAGGTCGAACTCGGCGGCCAGGTCGGCCAGGCTGAACTCCTCCCGGTTGTCCCCGGGTGACCAGCCGAGCAGGGCCAGGTAGTTGTCGATCGCCTCGGGCAGGAAGCCTTCCTCGCGGTACCAGTTGACCGAGACGACGCCGTTCCGCTTGGACAGCCGCTGGCCGTCCTTGCCCAGCACGTAGGGCAGGTGCGCGAACACCGGGAAGTCGGCCTCGGCCACCCCCATGGCCCGGTACACGGCGATCTGCCGCGGCGTGGAGGACAGCAGGTCCTCACCGCGCACCACATGGGTGATCTTCATCAGCACGTCGTCCACCGCGACGGCCAGCGTGTACAGCGGCGAGCCGTCCGCCCGGGCCAGCACGAAGTCCGGCACGTGCGCGTGATCGAAGGTGACCTCACCGCGGACCAGGTCGGTGAACGTGGTTGACCCCTCCGGCATGCGGAACCGGACCACCGGCTTGCGTCCCTCGGCCCGGTACGCGGCGACCTGCTCCTCGGTGAGCACCCGGCAGTGCGCGTCGTAGCCGCTCGGCCCGCCGCCGGACCGGGCCGCGGCCCGCCGCTCGGCCAGTTCCTCCGGGGTGCAGTAGCAGTAGTAGGCGTGCCCGGTGCGGAGCAGGTGATCGAGCCACTCCGCGTAGATGGTCAGCCGCTCGCTCTGCAGGTACGGGCCGTACCGGCCGCCGACCTCAGGGCCTTCGTCCCAGCGCAGGCCGAGCCAGCGCAGCGTGTCCAGCGCGGAGGCGATGTACTCCGGGGTGACCCGGGTCTGGTCGGTGTCCTCGATGCGCAGCACGAACGTCCCGCCGGTGCGCCGGGCGAACGCCCAGTCGTACAGCGCGGTCCGGATGTTGCCCACGTGCAGGTCCCCGCTGGGCGACGGGGCGAACCGGACGCGCACCCCGGCGGCTGGCTGCTCAGTCACGGCCAACCACCGTGTTGCTCAGCGACCCGATGTTCTCGATAGTCACAGATACCTCGTCTCCGTCTTCCAGCGGCCCGACCCCGGCGCGGCGTCCCGGTGAGCAGCACATCCCCCGGCAGCAGGGTCATCACCGTGCTGACGTATTCCACCAGGGCCGGCACGTCATACAGCAGCTGCGAGGTGCGGGCCCGCTGCCGCACCTCCCCGTTCACCGACGTGGTCAGCTCCAGGTCGGCCGGGTCCACGTCGGTCTCGATCCACGGGCCCAGCGGGCAGAACGTGTCGAATCCCTTGGCCCGGGTCCACTGCCCGTCCCGGGCCTGCAGGTCGCGGGCGGTCACGTCGTTGGCGCAGGTGTAGCCGAAGATAACCTCGGCCGCCTGGGCGGCGGGCACCTCACGGCACAGCCGGCCGATGATCACCGCGAGCTCGCCCTCGTAGTCCACCCGCTGGGTGAGCTTGACCGGGTAGGCGATCTCGTCCCCGTGCCCGACCACCGCGGTGGACGGCTTGAGGAACAGCACCGGCTCACCCGGCACCCGCGGCAGCTCCGGCTCGGCGCCGGTCTCCCGGGCGTTCCCGGCGTAGTTGCCGCCCACCGCGACAACCTTGCTGGGCAGCACCGGGGCCAGCAGGCGCACTTCGGCCAGCGGGTAGGTGTCCCCGGTGAACTGGACGCCGCCCTTGCCCGGGCCGAACGGGTGGCCGCGCAGTTCGGCCAGCACGGCCAGGCCAGGCCGCGCCGCGGCCTGGCTGCCCGCCCCGTCCGTCCGGGTCTCCCCCACCACGCCGTAGGCCACGTCGCCGCCTTTGGCGAATCTCGCGATGCGCACCGCTCAACCTCACCGATGAGAGTCCTGCCCCGGCCGGGTCCTGGCCGCCGGCCGCTACGGCACCCGCTAGAGCCTACTGAGCACGGCGCACCGCCGCGCGGGTGCCGCTACTGCATGTACCCCTCGACCTCGGGCACCGGCCGCGCGGCGGCGTCGCCCGGGTCCTCGCCGAACTCGCGCCGGGCCCGGCGCTGCCGCAGCAGGTCCCAGCACTGGTCCAGCGCCTCTTCCACCGAACGCAGCTGGGCCCGCTCTTCGCTACTGGACGCCGAGCCGTCAGCGACCTTGGTCCGGAGCTCGTGCTCGGTCTTGATCAGCTCGTCGATGTGGCCCAGGATCTCCTTGTCGTTCATGGCTCCACCGTACGGGTGCGCGGCCGGTTCGCCGACCCCTGGGTCCCAGCCAGCCGGGCCGCCCGCCGTTACCCTTGACCGGTGCCGGATCCCGTCTTCCTGATCACGGGTGCGTCCCAGGGCATCGGCGCGGCCACCGCCCGCGCCGCGGCCGCCGCCGGGTACCGGGTGGTGCTGGCCGCGCGCCGCCCCGGCCCACTGGCTGAGCTGGCCGCCGAGCTCGGCGGCCCGCCCCGCGCCGTCCCGGTCAGCTGCGACATCACCGACTGGACCCAGCTGCAGAAGCTGATGGGCGAGGTGCGCGGCACCCTGGGCCGGCTGGACGTCGCGCTGGCCAACGCGGCCGGCGTGGTGGACACCTCGTTCCTCGGGCGCGGCGGCCTGCCGCCGGGCGACTGGGCAGCCATGGTGCAGACGAACGTGCTGGGCACCGCGCTCACCGCGCGGGCCGTGCTGCCCATGCTGGCCGAGACGGGCGGCCACCTGCTGCTGACCGGCTCGGTGGCCGGCCGCGTGCTGCGCCCCGGCAGCCTGTACTCGGCCACCAAATGGGCGGTGAGCGCGATGGCCGCGGGCATCCGGGCCGAGTGCGTGGGCACCGGGGTGCGGGTCACCCTGATCCAGCCCGGGCTGACCGACACCGGCCCGGTCAGCCCGGGGCGGGAGGCCGACCCGAAGCTGGCCCCGGCCGACGTCGCCCGGGCGGTGCTGTACGCGGTCGGGCAGCCCGCCGGGGTGGACGTCAGCGAGATCGTGATCCGGCCGACCGGCCAGGATCCGTTCCGCTGAGCACCGGGCGGTCCAGCAGGAACGCGAACCCGGTGACGCACAGCACCAGCCCGGCCGGGATGCACAGGGCGGCGGTCAGCCCGGCCAGGCTGGCACACCCGCCGATCAGCACCGGCCCGCCGACCAGGCCCAGGTAACCGAGCCCGCCGACCCGGGCCACGGCGCGGCCGGGACGATCCGGGTCGGCCCGGCCCGGCCGCGGAGAACAGCTGCGGCATGGTGCAGGACAGGCCGCCGCCGCAGGCGGCGAACCCGGCGACCGCGACCCCGGCGTGGTGAGTAGCCAGCGCACCGGCCAGGCCCGCCACGGCCAGCAGCCCACACCGGCGGACCAGCCCGGCCGGGCCGTACCGCGCGGCCAGCCGGTCGCCAGCCAGCCGCCCGGCCGCCATGGCCAGCGAAAATCCGGCGAACCCGGCGACCGCGAACCAGCGCGAGGTGTCCAGCACGTCGCGCAGATAGACGCCGCTCCAGCTGCCCACCGCGCCCTCGGCGATCACGCAGCACAGCGCCAGCAGCCCGAGTGCCACCAGCCGCCGCGGCCCGCCACCCGGCCACCGGCCGCGGGCCGCTATGCGGGCCCGCGGCCGCCGCGCCCGGCCCGGGCGCACCCCGGCCGGCTCGGGCAGCAGCCGGCCACCGGCGATGAGCGCGACGGCCACCCCGACCAGGACGATGCTGGCCAGGGCGCCCGCCAGGCCGTCGGCCCGCCACCAGGCGAGCAGACCGCCTAATACCGCCCCGGCCAGCCCGCCCAGGCTGTAAGACGCGTGAAACGAGGCCATCAGCGGCCGCCGGTAACCCCGTTCCACCCGGACACCCTGCGCGTTCGCGGCCACAGCCAGCATGCCCCCCGCGATACCGAACGCCAGTAGCGCGGCTACGACCGCGGCCAGGGACTGTGCCGTCCACAGCGCGAGCGGCAGGATGGCCACGGCCAGCCCGGCCGGGCGGGTCAGCCGGGCGCTGCCGAACCGGTCGGCCAGCCACCCGGCCAGCGGCATCACCAGGACTAGCGCGCCCGGGCCGGCCAGCAGCGACGCGCCGAGCAGGCCGTCGGTCAGGTGCAGCCCAGCCTGGACGGCGGGAATCCGGACGATCCAGATGCCCTCGGCCAGGCCGAGGATGACGAAGTAGGCCAGCACGGCCATCCGGGCACTGTGTAGCTGGGCACTGTGTAGCTGGGCACTGTGTAGCTGGGCACTGTGTAGCTGAGCACGGGGCAGCTGGGCACGGGGCATCCGGCCAGCCCCCTGTGCGGGTCTAGCCGATGAAGCGCCAGTGCTGGCCTGGCCAATGGTTGCGGGTTGGGTGTAGACGGCCGACGTGCCGGGACCTGGCGCATTTCTTCCGGTACCCGAGCTAATGCCCGCACTATACCGGTCAGTCTCATGGCCCGACAGAGCTGATAAGTACCCGTTCCGCCGCAAAGCGGGTGCCCCGGGCCGTCGCCCAGGGCACCCGCTTGCGCTCAGACGGCCTGAGCTGGCTCGCCCTGGGCCGGCTCCGCCGCGTCCGGCTGGTAGCCGGCCCGGAGCAGGGCGTAGCTGACGGCTTCCTCCAGGGCATGCCAGGACGCGGCGATGATATTTTCATCCACCCCCACGGTGCTCCATGTCCCGTCGGCCGCCCCGGTGCCGTCGCTGGACTCGATGAGCACCCGGGTGACCGCGCCGGTGCCATGCGAGCCCTCCACGATGCGCACCTTGTAGTCGGCCAGTTCCAGCATGGCGAGTTCGGGATAGAGCCGCTCCAGAGCCAGCCGCAGCGCCATGTCCAGCGAGTTGACCGGCCCGTTGCCCTCGCCGGTGGCGACGATCCGCTCACCCTTGGCGTGCAGCTTGACGGTGGCCTCGCTGATCACCTCGCCGCCCGGCCGCTGCTCGACGATGACCCGCCACGATTCCACCCGGAAGTGACGCAGCGGCGCGCCGGCCAGCTCGTCGCGCAGCAGCAGCTCGAACGAGGCGTCGGCCGCCTCGAACGTGTAGCCGCGGGCCTCCATCTCCTTCACCCGGTGCACTACCCGGCCGACGGTGCCCTTCTCGCCGGACAGGTCGTAGCCGAGCTGCTTGCCCTTGATCTCCACCGAGGCACGGCCGGCCATGTCCGAGACCAGCATCCGCATGTCGTTGCCGACCAGCACCGGGTCGATGTGCTGGTACAGCATCGGGTCCACCTTGACCGCCGAGGCGTGCAGCCCGGCCTTGTGCGCGAAGGCGGAGAAGCCCACGTAGGGCTGGTGGGTGCTCGGCGTGACGTTGGTGACCTCGCTGATCGCGTGGGCCACCCGGCTCATCTCGGCCAGGCAGCCGTCCGGCAGCACCACCTGGCCCTTCTTCAGCTGCAGCCCGGCCACCACGCTGAACAGGTTGGCGTTGCCCGCCCGCTCGCCGTACCCGTTGGCGCAGCCCTGCACGTGGCTGACCCCGGCGTCCACCGCGACCAGGCTGTTGGCCACCGCGCACGCCGTGTCGTCATGACAGTGGATGCCCAGCCGCGCGCCGGTGCCCGCGGCGACCGCGCTGACCACGTCGCCCAGCTCGCCGGGCAGCATCCCGCCGTTGGTGTCGCACAGCGCGACCACGTCCGCCCCGGCCTCGGCCGCGGTCCGCACCACCTCGAGCGCGTAGGCCGGATCCGACCGGTACCCGTCGAAGAAGTGCTCCGCGTCCAGGAACACCCGCTGCCCTTCGGCGCGCAGGTGGCTGACCGTGTCCCGGATCATGGCCAGGTTCTCGTCCAGCGTGGTCCGCAGGGCCAGCCGGACATGCCGGTCGTGACTCTTGGCGACAAGAGTCACGACCGGCGCCCCGGACTCGCGCAGCGCGGCGACCTGGGGGTCGTCGGCCGCCTGTACGCCGGGCCGGCGGGTCGCGCCGAACGCGGCGAGCTGCGCGTGCCTGAGGTCCAGTTCGGTGCGGGCGCGCCGGAAGAACTCGGTGTCCTTGGGGATCGCGCCGGGCCAGCCACCCTCGATGAAACCGACGCCGAACTCATCCAGCCGCCGGGCGATGGCCAGCTTGTCGGCGACGGTGAGGGTCAGCCCTTCCTGCTGGGCACCGTCGCGCAGCGTGGTGTCGTAGACGTGGAACTCGTCGTCAGGCATTGACCTGGTCCGTCTCTGTCGTGGGTGATGGGCACAAAACAAAAGACCCCTCGCGGGATGCGAGAGGTCTGCGCGCCGGCTGTGCTGCTGTTAGCCGACGCGCCCGCCGATAATGATCCGGCCGAAAGTCATGCGGACAGTCTGCCACATCCCGGCGGATGCTATGCGCCGATCCCCGGATCGGACCGGGTCACGGTCGGCTGGCGGCGGCGCGAACCCGATCCCGGCGGTCGGCCCCACCCACCACGCAACTCAGCAGATCTTGTAGACCCACCCATGCGGATCAGGCCGCTGCCCGTACTGGATGCCGACCAGTTCCTCGCGCAGCCGCATGGTCACCGGCCCCGGGGTGCCGTCGCCGATGGTCCATTCGCCGTTCGCGCTCTTCACCGTGCCAACCGGCGTGATGACCGCGGCTGTCCCGCAGGCGAACACCTCGGTCAGCTCACCGGAGGCGCACTCGGCTGCCCACTGGTCGGCCGAGATCTTCCCCTCCTCGGCACGGAAGCCGAGATCCGGCCCGAGGGTGAGCAGCGAGTCCCGGGTGATGCCGGGCAGCATGGTCCCGGTCAGGGCCGGCGTCATGATCCGCGCCTGCGGCCCGGAACCGTAGACGAAGAACAGGTTCATCCCGCCCATTTCCTCGACCCACCGGTGCTCCACCGCGTCCAGCCAGACCACCTGATCGCAGCCGGACGCGGTGGCCTGGAGCTGCCCGGCGAACGCGGCCGCGTAGTTGCCGCCGCACTTGGCCTCGCCGGTGCCGCCGGGCGCCGCCCGGCTGTATTCGTGCGACAGCCACACCGAGACCGGCCGGATGCCGCCGGTGAAATAGGCCGCGGCGGGCGACGCGATGACCGTGTACTGGTACTCCTGGGACGGCCGGTTCACCCCCAGCCCGCGCTGCGTCGCGATCATGAACGGGCGCAGGTAGAGGCTGTGCCCCTCGGCCGCCGGGACCCAGTCGCGGTCCTGGCTGACCAGCAGCTCGATGGACCGCAGGAAGGCCGCCTCGGGCAGCTCCGGCATGGCCAGCCGGGCCGCCGACCGGTTGAACCGGGCCGCGTTCGCCTGCGGCCGGAACGCCACGATCGGCCCGGAGCCCTGCCGGTAGGCCTTCAGCCCCTCGAAGATCTCCTGGGCGTAGTGGAACACCGCGGTGGCCGGCTCCAGCACGAGCGGCCCGTACGGCTGCAAGGCGCCGTCGTGCCAGCCCTGATCGGCCGTCCAGCGCAGGGTGACCATGTGATCGGTGAATATCTCGCCGAACCCGGGGCTGGCCAGGATCCGGTCCCGTTCCGGCGCGGGAACGGGATCGGCGCTGGCGCGGCTCGCAAAAGCGATCTCGGTGTTCGGGCTTGCCGTCATCACTGGTCCTTCCTCCGGCCCGGCCGAGCCGGGCTGCCCCCAGCCGGGCATCGTCGCCCGGCCGTTCGTCTCCGCCTACCCGGCTACGCGGGCGGCGATGTCGTCGCCGATCTCTGGGGTGACCCGGGCCGCCCAGGCACCCTGCCGCTCGACCATGTCGTCGGCCACGGCCTGCTCGATGCGGGCCGCCTCGGCGGACAGCCCGAGGTGCTCGCAGAGCATGGCCGCGGACAGGATGGCCGCCGTGGGGTCGGCCTTCTGCTGGCCGGCGATGTCCGGCGCGCTGCCGTGCACCGGCTCGAACATGCTCGGCGCGGTCCGCTCAGGATTGATATTCCCGCTGGCCGCCAGCCCGATGCCGCCCGCCACCGCGGCACCCAGGTCGGTCAGGATGTCGCCGAACAGATTGTCGGTCACCACGACGTCGAAGCGTTCCGGCTGGCTCACGAAGAACATCGACGCCGCGTCCACGTGGCAGTAGTCCACGCCGATCGTGGGGAACTCCTTGGCCAGCGCGTCCACCGTCCGCTGCCACAGGTCCCCGGCGTAGGCCAGCACGTTGGTCTTGTGCACCAGGGTGAGCCGGCGCCGCGGCCGCTCGGCGGCCCGCTCGAACGCGTACCGGGCCACCCGGCGGACGCCGAACGCGGTGTTCAGGCTCTCCTGGGTGGCCACCTCGTCCGGGGTGCCCTTGCGCAGCACACCGCCCGCCCCGGCGTACGGGCCCTCGGTGCCCTCCCGGACGACCAGCATGTTGACCGCCTCTGGCCGGACGTTGGCCAGCGGGGTCACCACCCCGGGGTAGAGCCGGACCGGGCGCAGGTTGACGTAGTGGTCCAGCTCGAAGCGGAGCCGGAGCAGCAGCCCGCGCTCCAGCACGCCGCTGGGCACGGTGGGATCGCCGACCGCACCGAGCAGGATGGCGTCCTGGGCCCGGATTTCTTCCAGCATGGAATCGGGCAGCGTCTCGCCGGTCCGGTGCCAGCGCTGCGCGCCGAGGTCGTAGCTGGTCGCGTCGATGGAGATGTTCGCGGCCTGGAGGACCTTGAGTGCCTCGGCCACCACCTCGGGGCCGATTCCGTCGCCGCCGACCACCGCGAGCTTGATCGCAGAAGATGCCATGCGCGTACCCTACTGGTCGTCCGCGGCCGGTGACGCTCCTCCGTTGTCCCGCCGGTCGAGGGCTACCTGCAGGGCAGCCGCAGCGGGGCCGGCCGGGGCCGGGCGGCGCGATTTCGCGGCCCGGCGGGCGGCGCTGGCCCGGCTCACCCGGGCACGGGACACCCAGGCACGGGCGTCATCGTGGCCGGCGGGCTGATTCCACGGGTACATGTCATACACGGCTGGGGCTCCTGACGAGGCTAGCTGCTCACCCCGGCAGCCCAGGCGGGCTGGCGGCAGGATGAGGCTTCCTGGGGCGGACTTACGGCCAGCACCACAACCCGCAGCGGGTGGCCGGCCTGCCCTGTCAGGCCCCGCTACGGCCGCTAAAGATGGATACGAAGCGCCGCATATTGTTGGTCATCCTAGTACCTGGCTGAGCCGTTGTCGCCCGCGCCCCGGGATCCATCTCTCATGCTGAGACAGATCCGCTCGCCCCAGCCCGGTGGCTAGCGCTCGTCGAGGTCCACGGTCCGGCCCACCACGGCGCCGATGGTGGACGCGATGTCATCCAGCACGATGGCCGGGATGGCCGAGTCGACGGTCAGCACGATGAGCGCATGCCCGCCGCGGGCGTCCCGGCAGACCTGCATCCCGGCGATGTTGATGCCCTCGCTGCCCAGGATCTGGCCCACCGTGCCGACCACGCCGGGCCGGTCGGTATAGGTGAGGAAGACCATGTGCTCGGCGGGCGCGATCTCCATGTCGAACCCGTTGACCTCGACCAGCTTCTCCAGCTGCCGCCGGCCGCTGAGCGTGCCGCCGACCGACACCACCTGGCCGTCCGGCATGATGCCGCGCAGGGTGACCAGGTTGCGCCAGTCCGGGCTGTCCGCCTCGGTGACCAGGCTGACCTCGACGCCGCGGTCCGCCGCGAGCAGCGGCGCGTTCACGTAGGTCACCGGGTCCTCCACCACATCGGCGAATACGCCCTTGAGCGCGGCCAGCTGGAGCACCCGGACGTCGTGGCCGGCGATCTCGCCGCGCACCTCGACGTCGATTCGCGCGGCCATCCCGCCGGCCAGCGCGGTGAAGATCCGGCCCAGTTTCTCGGCCAGTGGCAGGCCCGGCCTGACCTCCTCGTGCACCACGCCACCCTGCACGTTGACCGCGTCCGGGACGAACTCACCGGCCAGCGCGAGCCGCACCGACCGGGCCACCTGGGTGCCCGCCTTCTCCTGGGCCTCGGCCGTGCTGGCGCCCAGGTGCGGGGTGCCGACCACGGACGGGAACTCGAGCAGCGGGTTGCCGGTGGCGGGCTCGGCGGCGAACACGTCGATGCCGGCCCCGGCCACCCGGCCTTCCTTCAGCGCCAGTGCCAGCGCGTGCTCGTCCACGATGCCACCGCGGGCCGCGTTCACGATGCGCACGGCCGGCTTGACCAGGTGCAGTTCCCGGTCCCCGATCAGGCCGGCCGTCTCCGCGTTCTTGGGCAGGTGCACGGTGATGAAGTCGGCCTCGGCCAGCAACTCGTCCAGGCTGGCCAGCCGGACGCCGGCCTGGGCGGCGCGGGCCGCGGGCACGTACGGGTCGTAGGCGATCACCCGCATGCCGAAGGCGGTCAGCCGCTCGGCGACCAGCACACCGATGCGGCCGAGCCCGAGGATGCCGGCCACCTTGCCGTTCAGCTCTACGCCGGTGAAGGCAGACCGGCGCCACTGTCCGTCACGCAGCGACGCCGCTGCCTGCGGCACATTCCGGGCCACCGCGAGCAGCAGGCCGACCGCGTGCTCGGCCGCACTGACGATGTTCGAGGTGGGCGCGTTCACCACCATCACGCCCGCCCGGGTGGCCGCTTCGACGTCCACGTTGTCCAGGCCGACACCGGCCCGGGCGACCACCCGGAGCCGGGGCGAATCGGCCAGGGCCGCGGCATCGACCTGGGTGGCGCTGCGCACGATGAGGGCGTCCGCGGTGGCCAGCGCGGCGAGCAGCGCCGCGCGGTCCGTGCCGTCCACGTGGCGGACGTCGAAGTCGGCTTCGAGCTGGGTGACGGCGGCCGGCGAGAGTTCCTCAGCGATGAGTACGACAGGTGCAGGCACGGCGGTGGCCCCTCGAGTCGGTCAGCTTCACGCTGAGTCTAGCGAAGCTTGTGAAAGTGTTCACGAATCGCACCGCCGTGCGCTCCCCGGCGGTCAGCTGAGCCCCGGCGGGTGGCGCCAGCCCACGGGCAGCGTGCCTGCCCGGGGCTGGCGCCAGCGCCCCCGACGAATAGCTCAGGAACTCCCCGCGTCATCGGCCGAGTCGAGCCAGCTCATCAGCGGCCGCAACTGGGCCCCGACCTGCTCGATCTGGTCCGCGCGGGAGGCTTCCCGGCGCTTCAGGAAGTTCGGCCGCCCGGAGTCGAACTCCTCGATGAGTTCCCGGGTGAAGGTGCCATCGCGGACCTCGGCCAGAATGCGCCGCATCTCCTCCCGGCTCCGCTCGTCGACCAGCCGCGGGCCCCGGGTGTAGCCGCCGAACTCCGCGGTGTCCGACACCGACCAGTACATCTTGGAGATGCCGCCCTCGTACATCAGGTCCACGATCAGCTTCATCTCGTGCAGGCACTCGAAGTAGGCGATCTCCGGCTGGTAGCCCGCCTCGACCAGCGTGTCGAAGCCGGCCTTGATCAGCTCGGACACGCCGCCGCAGAGCACCGCCTGCTCACCGAACAGGTCCGTCTCGGTCTCCTCGGCGAACGTGGTGACCAGCGCGCCGGCCCGGGTGCCGCCGATGGCCTTGGCGTAGGCCAGGGTGAGCGGCCACGCGTTCCCGGTGGCGTCCTGCTCCACCGCGACCAGGACCGGCACGCCGCGCCCCTCGGCGAACTGGCGGCGCACCAGGTGACCCGGTCCCTTCGGGGCGACCATGCACACGTCCACCCCGGCTGGCGGCCGGATGAGCTGGTAGCGGATGTTCAGCCCGTGCGCGAAGAACAGCGCGTCGCCGTCCACCAGGCTGGGCTCGATGGCCTCCGCGTACAGCGCCCGCTGCACGTGATCCGGGGCCAGGACCATGATCAGGTCGGCCTCTTCGCATGCGTCCTGCGGGGTGAGCACCCGCAGGCCCTCATTGGCCGCGCTCTCCCGGCTGCGGGAGCCGTCCGGGAGCCCGACCCGGACGTCCACCCCGGAGTCGCGCAGCGACAGCGCGTGCGCGTGCCCCTGGCTGCCGTAGCCCAGGATGGCGACGTGCCTGCCCTGGATGACGCTGAGGTCGGCGCCGTCGTCGTAGAAGATGTCTGCCATTGCCTGCCTTCTGTTCACGGTTAGCCTGCTGCGCCGCCCCGGTCCGGGCCGCGCGTCACTGAGCCGGTTACTGGGCCGCGCGGTCCACCGGGCGCAGCGCCCGGTCGGTGATCGACCGGCCGCCGCGGCCGAGCGCGACCATGCCGGACTGGACGAGTTCCTTGATCCCGAACGGTTCGAGCACCCGGATCAGGGCGTCCAGCTTGTCCCGGTTGCCGGTCGCCTCGACGGTGACCGCGTCCTGCGCCACGTCGACCACCTTGGCACGGAACAGCGTCACGGTCTCCAGCACCCGCGACCTGCTCTCCAGGTCGGCGCGCACCTTGATGAGCAGCAGCTCACGCTGCACCGACGCGGTCGGCTCCAGCTCGACGATCTTGAGTACGTTGATCAGCTTGTTCAGCTGCTTGGTCACCTGCTCCAGCGGGTGATCCGCGCAGTCCACCACGATGGTCATCCGGGAGATCTCCGGATGCTCGGTGGGCCCGACCGCGAGCGAGTCGATGTTGAACCCGCGCCGGGAGAACAAGCCGGCGATCCGGACGAGCACGCCCGGCTTGTTCTCCACCAGCACCGAGAGCGTGTGCCTGTTCATAGTCGGCTCCTGATCGCGTGAACCGGGCCAGTCCCTGGCTCATTCCGTCACATCCCAGTCCGGCGCCATGTCCCGGGCGACGATGATGTCGTCGTTGCTGGTGCCGGCGGCCACCATCGGCCACACCATGGCGTCGCGGTGCACGATGAAGTCGACCACCACCGGCCGGTCGTTGATCTTCATGGCTTCCTCGATCACCGCGTCCACGCTGGCCGTGTCCTCGCAGCGCAGCCCGGCGCAGCCGTAGGCCTCGGCCAGCTTGACGAAGTCGGGGATGCGCGTCCCGCCAGCCGCCGCCGGGTCCCGGCGCGGGGCCTGCTCCCGGCTGAGTGCCTCGTCGTAGGTCTGGGCCACCTTGTCCAGGTCGGTGTTGGAGTACCGCTCGTTGTAGAACAGCGTCTGCCACTGGCGGACCATGCCGAGGTTGCCGTTGTTGATGATGGCGATCTTGACCGGGATGCCCTCCACCGCGCAGGTGGCCAGTTCCTGGTTGGTCATCTGGAAGCAGCCGTCACCGTCGATGGCCCAGACGCACGCCGCCGGGCTGCCCACCTTGGCGCCCATGGCCGCGGGCACCGCGTAGCCCATCGTGCCGAGGCCACCGGAGTTGAGCCAGTGGCCCGGCCGCTCGTGCCCGATGAACTGGGCGGCCCACATCTGGTGCTGGCCCACGCCGGCCACGTAGACGGCGTCCGGGCCGGCGATCATCGCCGATCCGCTCGATCACGTACTGCGGCGCCAGCGAGCCGTCGGCCGGCTGGTCGTAGCCGAGCGGATAGGTGCTGCGCCAGGCCTCCAGCTGGGCCCACCAGGCGGTCAGGTCGGGGCGGTGGCCGGCCTCGTACTCGGCGCTGACCGCGGCGGTCAGCTCCGTGATCACCTCGCGGCAGTCGCCGACGATAGGCACGTCGGCGCGCCGGTTCTTGGAGATCTCCGCCGGATCGATGTCCGCGTGCACCACCGCGGCGCCGGGCGCGAAGCTGTCCAGCTTCCCGGTCACCCGGTCGTCGAAGCGGGCGCCGAGCGCGACGATCAGGTCCGACTTCTGCAGCGCGCCGACCGCGGCCACCGTGCCGTGCATGCCCGGCATGCCCAGGTTCTGCCGGTGGCTGCCCGGGAAGCCACCCCGGGCCATCAGCGTGGTGACCACCGGGATGCCGGTCAGCTCGGCCAGTTCCAGCAGCGCCGGGCTGGCCCCCGCCTTGAGCACGCCGCCGCCCACGTACAGCACCGGGCGGCTGGCCCCGGCGATCAGCCGGGCGGCCTCCCGCACCTGCCGCGAGTGCGGCCGGGTCACCGGGTGGTAGCCGGGCAGGTCGAAGGTGGGCGGCCAGCGGAACTCGGTGGTCGCCTGGAGCGCGTCCTTGGCCACGTCGACGAGCACCGGGCCGGGCCGCCCGGTGGACGCCACGTGGAACGCCTCGGCCACCGTGCGGGCGATGTCCGCCGCGTCGGTGACCAGGAAGTTGTGCTTGGTGACGGGCAGCGTGATGCCGGAGATGTCGGCCTCCTGGAACCCGTCCGTCCCGATCAGGCTGCTCGGCACCTGGCCGGTGATCGCGACCACCGGGACCGAGTCCATGTACGCGTCGGCCAGCGGGGTGACCAGGTTGGTCGCGCCCGGGCCCGAGGTGGCCATGCACACCCCGGGCCGCCCGGTCGCCTGGGCGTACCCGGTGGCCGCGTGCCCGGCGCCCTGCTCGTGCCGGACCAGGATGTGCCGGACGCTGGGCGAGTCGAACAGCGGGTCATAGAGCGGCAGGATCGCGCCGCCCGGGATGCCGAATACGACGTCCACGCCGAGCCGCTCCAGCGTCGCGACCAGGGCCGCCGCCCCGGTCATCCGGATGCCCGGGGCCGGGCCGGGCTGGGTCGGCCCGGGGGGCTGGGCGGCGGGACGGCCCCGCGATCAGCCGGTGCTGACCCAGGGGGGCGGCCCCCCGGACCCCCCCGATCGGCGCTCTGCGCCGAGTCCGGCGCAGCCGGACGGGGCGCCGAAGGGACGGCTGGCCCCTGGGTGGTCGGCGGCCTCCCGGGCCGCGGCCCGGGCGGCCAGATCGCGCGGGGACGGTCCGGTGCCCTTCCGTGCTGGGCCTGCCATCCCGGGACCGGGGGTAGCCGCGGTCGTCTGGTCGGTCATCGCAAGCTTCCTCGTCTGCGGTGGGGTAAGTGCCGGGCAACAAAAAACCCTCGACGCCATACGGCGGACGAGGGTAGCGCGCTGGTAGCCGGCTAAGTCAGCTACTCGCGCGCCTGCTGAGTACGAGAATCATGGTCCTTGACACGGGTATCACTCTGGCCCAGACCCGGGCTGACGTCAACTTGAGAGCACATTCGTCTCAGCTGGCGAGATCGCGCCGCCGAAAGGGGGCTCCCCGCCGGTCCGGTCGCTGCCCGTGGCCAGGCTCTGTGCGCTGCCCGGTGGCAGCGGCCCGGCCAGGAAAGCGCCCATGCCGATCAAACCGCCCATCGCGGTGAGCAGGTCCCGCTGCTCGGCCCGCTCGATCCCGTCCGCCACCACCTCGATGTCCAGGTCCCGGCCGACCCGGACGATGGCCCGGATCAGCGTTTCGGCCGCGGCCCGCACACCCAGCCCGGCCACCAGGCCAGGGCCCACCCTGATCATGTCCACCGGCAGCCGGCTGAGCCGGGCCAGCCCGGCGGTGTCCGTGCTGGATGCGTCCATGGCCAGCCGTACGCCGCGTTCACGCAGCTCGCCGAGCCCGCGCGCGGTCACGTCGCCGCCCTCGGCCAGCACCGGCCAGCCCACCTCCAGGATCAGCGCGTGCGGGGCGAGGCCGCTGGCGGACAGCGCCTCCAGCACAGACTCGGTGAACCGCGGCGCCCGGACCTGGCGCGGTGAGCAGCGCAGCCAGACGCTGGCCTGCCAGCCGCCGCGCCACCAGCCGGCCGCCCGGGTGCACGACTCGCGCAGCATCCAGTCGCCCAGCTCGACGATCACCCCAGACGTCTCCGCGACGTCGAGCAACTCGGTACGCGGCAGGTCCGTCCCGTCGCGGCGCCAGCGTGGCAGCGCGGTCACCCCGGTGATGCGCGAGCTGGCCAGGTCGGCCATGGGCTGGTACTCCAGCTCCAGTTCGCCCTCAGCCAGCGCCCGGCTCAGCTCCGCGGCGAGTTGCAGGCGGCGGCGCACGTCGCCGTGCGGCAGTGCCGCGTAGACCTCCAGCCGTCCGCCGCCGGCCTCCTTGGCCCGGGATACCGCGGCGTCGGCGTTGCGCCAGACGTAGCCGGCCGGGCTGCCGTCGGCCAGCGCCACGCCGACGCTGGCGGACAGCGATACCGCCCGGTCGGCGGCCCGGTACGGCTCGGCCGTCACGCTGGCCAGGATGCGTTCCGCCAGCTCGGTGATTTCCTGGGCACTGGCCGCCCCGGTGACCAGGACCGCGAACTCGTCGCCACCCCACCGGGCGACGGTGCCCCGCGGCGGCACCACGGCGCGCAGCCTGCGCGCCACCTGGGCCAGCACCAGGTCGCCCGCGCTCGGCCCGGCCATGTCGTTCACCCCGGTGAAGCCGTCCAGGTCGACCAGGATCACCCCGGCCAGTCCCGGCTCCTCCCCCTCCCTGGTGGCCGGCCCGTCCCCGGCAGTCAGCGCTGCGCCGAGGTGGGCCAGGCTGAGCACCTCCCGCGCCCGGTCCTCCAGGTAGGCCCGGTTGGGCAGCCCGGTCAGCCCGTCGTGGTAGGTGAGCTGGGCGATCTGCCGGCGCAGCGCGACCAGGTCGCTCACGTCACGCGCGGTGACCAGCAGCCGGTCCGGCGCGCCCTGGCTGCGCCGCCGGGACATCGTCGCTTCCACGTACCGCCAGGTACCGTCGGCGGCCCGGACCCGGCAGGAATACCGGATCTGGGTGGCCGGCTCGGTGGCCGCCTCACGGACCGCGCGCAGCCCGTCCGGCTGGTCCTCCGGGTGGACCAGGTCGGCCAGCATCATCCCCTCGAGGCTTTCCGGCGGGTACCCGTAGTCGCGCGCCGCGGGGCTGGCGTAGCCGATCAGCCCGGAGTAGTCGCAGACCAGCACCGCATCACTGGTCCGCTCGGCCAGCTCGCGGAACTGCTGGCCGGACTCCTGCCACAGCCGGGCCCGCACGCTGTCCCGGTGCGCCAGGATGATGATCCGGCCGGTCAGCGCGAGCAGCGCGGTGCCGCCGGCCACGGCCAGCACGGGGCGCGCCACCGGGCCGCCGGCCAGCGCCGCGCCGATCACCACCAGCGCGGCCAGCGCGGCGGCCAGGGCGGCGATGACCGTCGTGGCGTGCAGCCCGGCCACCGGGAACTGGCGGGCTTCCGTATGCCCGGCATCCCTGGCGTCCAGCCACGGCGCGCTGCCCAGCACGCACAGCCCGACGATGAGCAGCAACTGGGCCGCGGTGCCCGGGTGCCCGTTGCCGACCCGGGCACCCACGGCCAGCGCGTCGCCCAGGGTGATCACGAGCAGCGCGAGCAACGGGGCCACGCCGCGCCGCCCGGCGGCCACCGCGATCGGCAGCAAGCCGCCCAGCACCAGCAGGTCAGCCAGCGGGTGGACCAGCTCGCCAGCGAACATGGCCGGGTCGTCGCCGGAACGCGAGTAAGCGGCGCTGAACACGGTGATCCAGCAGATGATGAACAGCGCGCAGCCGAGCACGTAGGCGTCGGCGCCGAGGGCCAGCGCGGCGCCGAGCCGGCCGGGCGCTGGGCCAGCGGGTGGCGCGCCGTCTCCCGCCGCGAGCGCAGGCTGGCCACGCCCGCCACCAGGGTGGGCAGCGCGAGCAGCCCGGGCAGGTCGGCCACCGTGAGCGGGAGCGCCGCGCCCGCGGTCGCGCTGGCCAGCGCCTGCTGGCCAATCGCGCCCAGGCCGACCAGCAGCGCAGCCAGCGCCAGCAGCCAGTAGCCGTGCCGGACAGGACCTGCGTGCCGGCCAGCCCCGCGCCACAGGCTGGCCGCGCTGGCCGCAGCTATCAGCGCCACCGCCGCGGTAACCGCCTGTGCGAGCAGGCTCATTGCAGGCCACCCGATGCTTGCGGGGGCACCGAGTCTCCTTCCACCGCGTCCGCCGCCGATGATGGGCCAGCGGAGCCTTGTGAGCCCAGGGCTGGCAGTCCCGGGGAACCGAGCTACGGCGGTCGGCTACCAGGGCAAAACTGGACGCCCACAGGGTGCGCTGCGGGAGCCGCGAATGGGCCAGTCGCGGTCATCGTCGCTTCACGATGCTGCTCACTTTAGGGCCCTTAGGTCACACTTCGATTGAGGAAGAGCGTCCAGCGGGCGTCATCTGGTTCTGAAACGCGCGCGCTCAGTAACTGCCCGCGATGACGTTCTGCAGCGGCTGGCCGGTGATGAACCGATTCGCCTGGTCCCGCACGTAGGCTGCCATCCGGGCCAGCGACACCGGGGTGGACGCTCCCTCGTGCGGGGTGATGAACACACCCGGCAGGTCCCAGAGCGGATGACCGGCCGGCAGCGGCTCCGGGTCGGTCACGTCCAGCGCCATCCGCAGCCGGCCCGAGCGCGCCTCGGCGACCAGCGCGTCAGTCACCGCCAGCGAGCCACGGGCCGCGTTGACCAGCAGCGCGCCGTCCTTCATCTGGGCCAGGAACGCCGCGTCCACCATGCCGATGGTCTCCGCTGTCACCGGGGCGAGCAGCACGACCACGTCGGCCGTGGGCAGCAGCCTGGGCAGCTCGCTGACCGGGGCCACGCCTCCCTCGCGGGCGGACCGGGCGACCCGCAGGACCGTCACCTCGAAGCCGGCCAGCCGCCGCTGCACCGCCGCCCCGATCGAGCCGTACCCGACGATGAGCACGGTCTTGCCGGCCAGGCAGTCGGTGAAGTGGTAGCTCCACCGCTGGGCCGCCTGCTCCCGGGCGAAGTACGGGAACTCGCGCAGCGCGGCCAGCATCGCGCCGACCACCCACTCCGCCGTGCTGGCGTCGTGCACGCCGCGGGCGTTGCACAGGGTCACCCCGGCCGGGACCTGCGGCCGCAGCCGGTCCACGCCCGCGGTCAGCGCCTGCACCACGGCCAGCCCGGGCAGCCGGCCGATGGCCGCGATGGCCGGCTGGAGCCGGGAAGAACGGCGGCACGTAGAACTCGACCTGGCCCGCGCCGGCGGGCAGCGGCCCGCCGTCCGGGACCACCACCTCGACTTCGGCGCCGGGCAGCCCGGCCAGCGCGGTGGCGATCTCCGCCACCGGCACCCAGATGCGGGTCATGCCTGGCCGAGCCGGTCCAGGATGAGCTGCTTGACCCGGCTGGCGTCCGCCTTGCCCTGGGTCGCCTTCATCACGGCGCCGACCAGTGCGCCCGCCGCGGCGACCTTGCCGCCGCGGATCTTCCCGGCCACGTCCGGGTTGGCCGCGATGGCCTCGTCCACCGCGGCGGCCAGCGCCGTGTCGTCGCTCACCACGGCCAGGCCGCGGCGGGTCACCACCTCGTCCGGGGTGCCCTCGCCGGCCAGCACGCCCTCGATCACCTGCCGGGCCAGCCGGTCGGTCAGCGCACCCGCGTCGACCAGCGCGCTGACCCGGGCCACGTCGGCCGGGGTGATCGGCAGCCGGGCCAGTTCCGTGCCCGAATCGTTGGCCGTCCGGGCCAGCTCACCGAGCCACCACTTGCGGGCATCCGCGGGTGACGCACCCGCCGCCACCGTCTCGGCCACCAGGTCCAGCGCGCCCGCGTTGTGCAGCGCGGACATGTCCTTGTCGGACAGCCCCCACTCGGCCTGGTACCGGGCCCGCCGGGCCGCGGGCAGTTCCGGGAGATGGACCCGGATCTCCTCGACCCAGTCCGCCGGCGGGGCCAGCGGCACCAGGTCAGGCTCGGGGAAGTACCGGTAGTCCTGGGCCTCTTCCTTGCTCCGCCCGGGCGACGTGGCGCCGGTGGACTCCTGGAAGTGCCGGGTTTCCTGGACCACCCGCTGCCCGGCGTCCAGCACCGCGGCCTGCCGCTCGATCTCGTAGCGGACCGCGCGCTCCACCGAGCGGAGCGAGTTCACGTTCTTGGTCTCGGTCCGGGTGCCGAATTCGGTGCCGCCCCTGGGCATCAGCGACGTGTTCACGTCGCAGCGCAGCGAGCCTTCCTCCATCCGCACGTCGGACACGCCGAGGGTGCGCAGCAGGTCGCGCAGTTCCGCCACGTAGGCGCGGGCCGCCGCCGGCGCCAGTTCCCCGGTGCCGGTCACCGGCTTGGTCACGATCTCGACCAGCGGGATACCGGCCCGGTTGTAGTCGACCAGCGAGTAGTCCGCGCCGTGGATCCGCCCGTCGCCGCCCATGTGCAGCGACTTGCCGGTGTCCTCCTCCAAGTGCACCCGCTCGATCTCCACCCGCACCGGCCGCGGCTGCCCGTCTGGGGTGTCGTGCACGGTCACGTCCAGCCACCCGTCGGTGCACAGCGGCTCGTCGTACTGCGAGATCTGGTAGTTCTTCGGCATGTCCGGGTAGAAGTAGTTCTTCCGGGCGAACCGGCACCAGCTGGCGATCGAGCAGTTCAGCGCCAGCCCGATCCGGATGGTGTACTCGATGGCCGCCCGGTTGGTCACCGGCAGCGACCCGGGCAGGCCCAGGCAGACCGGGCAGACCAGCGAGTTGGGCTCGGCGCCGAACCGGTTCGGGCAGCCGCAGAACATCTTGGTCACGGTGCCCAGTTCGACGTGCGTCTCCAGGCCGATGACCGGGTCGTACCGGGCCACGGCGTCCTCGAAGCGAGCCAGCGCAGGCGCCTCAGCAGTCATCCCCGCTCCTCCTCTCCCGCTCCGGTGGCCAGCCCGCGGGCGGCGTCGAGCAGCGGCCCGCCGCGCCGCGAGTCCAGCGCGGCCTGCACCGCGGCCGCCACCCGGTAGCAGCGGTCGTCGGCCAGCACCGGCGCCATGATCTGCAGGCCGACCGGCAGCCCATCCTCTGGCGCCAGGCCGCACGGCACGGACAGGGCCGCGTTGCCGGCCAGGTTGGCCGGGATCGTGCACAGGTCGGCCACGTACATCGCCATCGGGTCGTCGGCCCGCTCGCCGATCGGGAAGGCGGTGGTCGGCGTGGTCGGCGAGACCAGCACGTCCACCTGCTCGAAGGCCGCCTCGAAGTCCCGGGTGATGAGCGTCCGGACCTGCTGCGCCTTGCCGTAGTAGGCGTCGTAGTAGCCGCTGGACAGCGCGTAGGTGCCGAGCATGATCCGGCGCTTCACCTCGGCACCGAAGCCCGCCGCCCGGGTCAGCGACATGACCTCCTCGGCGCTGCGGGTGCCGTCGTCGCCCACCCGCAGCCCGTACCGCATGCCGTCGAAGCGGGCCAGGTTGGACGAGCACTCGCTGGGCGCGATGAGGTAATAGGCAGGCAGCGCGTAGCCGAAGTGCGGGCAGGACACCTCGACCACCTTGGCGCCGAGGGATTCCAGCAGCTCCACCGCCTCGGTGAACCTGGCCAGCACCCCGGGCTGGTAACCGTCGCCGGACAGTTCCGGTATCACGCCGATGCGCAGCCCGCTCACGTCGGCCTGCCGGGCCGCCGCGACGACCGGTGGCACCGGGGCATCCACCGAGGTGGAGTCGCACGGGTCGTGCCCGGAGATGGCCTCGTGCAGCAGCGCGGCGTCCAGCACGGTGCGGGCCAGCGGGCCCGGCGTGTCCAGCGAGGAGGCGAAGGCCACCAGCCCGTACCGGGACGAGCCACCGTAGGTGGGCTTGACCCCGACGATGCCGCAGACCGCGGCGGGCTGGCGGATGGACCCGCCGGTGTCGGTGCCGATGCCGAGCGGCACCTCGAACCCGGCCACGGCCGCCGCCGAGCCGCCGGACGAGCCACCCGGCACCCGACTCAGATCCCACGGGTTGTGGCTGGGCCCGAACGCGGAGTTCTCGGTGGACGAGCCCATCGCGAACTCGTCCATGTTGGATTTGCCCAGGATGACCACGCCGGCCTGGCGCAGCCGCCGGGTCACCGTGGCGTCGTAGGGCGGCTGCCAGCCGTCCAGGATCCGGGACGCGCAACTGGTCGGCATATCGGTGGTGGTGAACACGTCCTTGAGGGCCAGCGGCACCCCGGCCAGTGGCCCGAGCAGGTCACCGGCGGAGCGCCGGTCGTCCACCCGGCGCGCCACGGCCCGGGCCCGGTCCGCGGCGACGTGCAGGAAGGCGTGCAGCCGGTCGTCCACCGCGGCGATCCGGGCCAGGTGCGCGTCGGTCACCTCGACCGCGGACACCTCCCCGGCGGCCATGGCCGCGGACAGCTCCGCCGCGGTCAGCCGGGTCAGGTCGCTGTCCATGGCTCAGTCCTCCGCCAGGATGCGCGGCACCCGGAACCGCTGCTGTTCCGCCGCGGGCGCCTGGGACAGCGCCTGCCCGGGCCCGAGGCAGGGCAGCTCCACGTCGTCCCGGAACACATTGGTCACCGGCACGGCATGAGTGGTCGGCGGGATCTGGTCGGCGGCCACCTCCTGGACCCGGGCTACCGCCGAGATGATCTGGTCCAGCTGGGCGGCGAAGTGATCGAGTTCCTCCTCGCCGAGAGCCAGCCGGGACAGCCGGGCCAGATGGGCCACTTCCGCACGTGCAATGGACATGGATGCCATCCTAGGGCCGCGCCTGGCGCGGGCTGACGGCATTATCCGCCCGGTGGTTAGCGGCCGCGGTGCCTCCGGGACGGCGGCCGAGGTGACCGGGGCCGGCGTGACCGCCGGCGGGCCGGGCCGCCGGGGCCGGCCGCGCGGCCGGCGCCGGGTGGGCGGCCAGGTCGTCGGCCAGCCACGCGGTGGCCGCGGCGGCGTTCAGCGGCCGGCTGAACGCGTGCCCCTGCGCGGCGTCACAGCCCATGGCCAGCAGCGCGGCGGCCACCTCCGGCGGTCTCCACCCCCTCGGCCACCGAGCGGATGCCGAGCCCGCGTACCAGGTCCACCACGGAGCGCACGATGACCTGGCTGTCCGGGCTGCTGGCCAGGCCGGAGACGAAGGACGGATCGATCTTCACCTCGGCCACCGGGAGGCCGCCGGAGCCGGCCCAGCGACGCGTAGCCAGTGCCGAAGTCGTCCAGGCTGAGCCGGACGCCGAGCCCGCGCAGCGCGGTCACCCCGGCCGCGATGTCGATCATCTCGCTGGTCAGCGCCCGGTCGCTGACCTCGACCAGGAGCGCCTCAGGCGGCAGGCTGAGCGCGGCCAGTTCGCCCTCGACCGTGCCCGCCAGCCCGGCGTCGAGCAGGTCGCGCACGGACACGTTCACCGACAGCTGCACCGGCAGGCCACCCAGCTGCCACGCCGATGCCTGGCGGAGCGCGGTCCGCACCACGTGCGCGGTGAGGTCGCGCATCATGAAGGACTGCTCGGCCAGCGGGATGAACTCGGCCGGCCCGATCCGGCCGCGGCTGGGGTGCTGCCAGCGGAGCAGCGCCTCCATGCCGGCGGTACGCCCGCCGGCCAGGAACACGGTGGGCTGGTAGTACAGCTCGAACTCGCCGTGATCGATACCCCGGCGCAGGTCACCGAGCAGGGACAGCCGGGCCGGGAAGTGCCGGCCCGCCTGGCCCCGGTAGCGCTCCACCCCGGTGCGCTGCTCCTTGGCCAGGTACATGGCCACGTCGGCCCGCTGCAGCAGCAGTTCCACCGTGTCGGCGTCGTCCGGGTACAGGGCGATGCCGACGCTGGCCTCGATCTCGAACGACATGCCGTCGAGCCGGACCGGCTCGGCCAGCGCGGCGCGCAGCCGGGCCGCGACCTCACGGGCGGCAGTCGTGGTGCGGACCGACGGGCAGCAGCACCGCGAACTCGTCGCCGCCCAGCCGCGCCACCACGTCGCCCGGCCGCACGCTGCGGGCCAGCCGGTAGGCGACGGCCTGCAGCAGCCCATCGCCCAGCGGGTGCCCGAGGGTGTCGTTGACCTCCTTGAACCGGTCCAGGTCGAGCAGCAGGAAACCGGCCTGGCCGCCGGTCCGGGCCGCCTCGGCCAGCGCCTCACCGGTCCGGCGCAGCAGCAGCGCCCGGTTCGGCAGGCCGGTCAGCTGGTCGTGCAGGGCCTGGTGCTCACGCTGCATGGAGATGGCCGCGTTGGCGTAGATCGCGATCAGCAGCAGCAGGAACAGCAGCACCAGCGCCGCGGAGCGGTTCATCACCACGACCACCAGCGGCGCGGCGGACAGCAGGGCCAGGCTGACGAAGGCCTGGTAGGGCAGGGCCCGGCGCAGCGTGACCCGGACCGGGGTGCGCTCGTGCAGCGCCACCGCCACGCCGACCAGCAGGAAGTTGACCACGAAGTAGGCCAGCGCGGCCAGCCCGACGGCGCCCAGCTCACCGCCGGTGGGCACCCAGGGCCGCAGCGGCGCCGGATGGATCCGGCCGATGGTCAGCACCGCCCCGGCCGCGGCCAGGCTGAGCGTGAACTGGGCGACGTTGAACGCGCAGCGGTGCAGCGCCTTGTGCCCGGACAGCGCGACGATCATCGTGGTGATCGCACGCAGCCCGGCGGCGACCGGGAACCCCCAGTACAGCAGGGCGGCGAAGCAGAAGGTGACCGAGGCCACGCCGGCGTCGTGGCTGGACTTGCCCGGGGTGACGATCGGCTTGAGCTCGCCGAGCACGGACAGCGCGACCAGCACCCAGAACAGCTCATGGCCGGCCAGCCCGTGCAGGCTGGCCAGGGACGGCCCGTGCAGCAGCGCCGCCACCAGGGCACCAAGCCCGGCCACCGTGACCACGGTGAGGTAGATCCAGAATGGCGAACCGATCCGCGGACCGATATCCCTGGTGTCGCTCGGGTCCCTCATGGCGTCCTCGTGGCTGCCGCCAGCCGGCCGGATACACCTTCGCTCTCAGCAGCAGAGTACGGCGGAAAACGTACTTCGCGAAGCCAATCGCACACTATCCGTTACGGTGAATTGTTCTGCGATTCAATTACCGCAGGTCAGAGGCGTTGCAGCCCATCTAGAATGAATTTCCGGCCGGAGGACCGTGTCATTCCCCATCTGCCGCAGCAGTCTCTGCCGTCGCGGCCGCGGCCGCCGGGCCGACGTCGAGCAGCACCCGGAAACCTGCCTCGTCGAGCACCGGCACACCGAGCGAGAGCGCCTTGTCGTACTTGGACCCGGGCTTGTCGCCGGCCACCAGGAAGCCGGTCTTCCTGGACACCGACGACGACACCTTGCCGCCGAGCGCCTGCACCGCCTCGCCCGCCTCGTCCCGGCTGAACCCCTCCAGGGCGCCGGTGACCACCACGGTCACCCCGGCCAGCGGCTGGCTCGGGTCGGCCGTCGCGGCGGCCCCGGCCGCTGGGGCTGGGCGGTGGCGGCGGCACCCAGTCCGGAATGGCCAGCCGCACCCCGGCCGCCCGCCATTTGGCCACGATGGCCACGTGCCAGTCCACGCCGAACCACTCGATGATCGACGCGGCAATCTTCGGGCCGACCCCTTCGGCGGCGGCCAGTTCCTCGGCCGACGCGCCCGCGATCGCGTCCAGCGAGCCGAACTGGGCGGCCAGCACCCGGGCCGCGGTCGGCCCGGCGTGCCGGATGGACAGCGCGACCAGCACCCGCCACAGCGGGCGGGTCCGCGCCTCGTCCAGCTTGCCCAGCAGCTTGGCCGCGTTGACGGTCAGGCTGCCCTGCTTGTTCACGAAGAACGGCGACGGTGGCCAGCGTCTCCTCGGTCAGCGAGAAGATGTCGCCTTCGTCGCTGACCAGGCCCGAGTCGAGCAGCGCGACGACGGCCTCGTAGCCGAGCACCTCGATGTCCAGCGCGCCCCGGCCGGCCAGGTGGAACAGCCGCTCGCGGAGCTGGGCCGGGCAGGCCCGGGTGTTCGGGCAGCGCCAGTCCACGCCGCCGTCCTCGCGGACCAGCGGGGTCCCGCAGGCCGGGCACACGGTGGGGAACTCGAAGGCCCGCTCGCTGCCGGTGCGCAGGTCGGCGACCGGCCCGACCACCTCGGGGATCACGTCGCCCGCCTTGCGCAGCACGACCATGTCGCCGATCAGCACGCCCTTGCGGGCCAGTTCGTCGGCGTTGTGCAGGGTGGCCCGGTCCACCGTGGAGCCGCTGACCACGACCGGCTGCATCACCGCGAACGGGGTCACCCGGCCGGTCCGGCCGACGTTCACCTGGATGTCCAGCAGCCGGGTGTTGACCTCTTCCGGCGGGTACTTGTACGCGATGGCCCAGCGCGGCGCCCGGCTGGTCGCGCCGAGCTGGCGCTGCAGGTCCAGCCGGTCGATCTTGACCACGACCCCGTCGATCTCGTACGGCGGGTCGTGCCGGTGCTCGCCGTAGTAGGCGATGTACTCGCGCACCCCGTCCAGCTCATCGGTCACCCGGAACAGCTCGCTGACCGGCAGGCCCCAGCCGCGCAGCCGCTCATACCAGCCGGAGTGGGTGTCCGGCGCGGGCCCGGAGGCGGCCCCGACGCCGTGCAGGATGAGCGACAGCGGCCGGGTCGCGGTGACCCGCGGGTCCTTCTGGCGCAGCGAGCCCGGCGGCCGAGTTGCGCGGGTTCGCGAACGGCGGCTTGCCCGCCTCGGTCAGCCGCTCGTTCAGCTCATGGAACGCCGCGACCGGGAGGAACACCTCGCCCCGGACCTCGAGCAGCTCCGGTATATCGGGGCCGGTCAGCCGGAGCGGCACCGAGGAGATCGTGCGGATGTTGGGCGTGACGTCCTCCCCGGTGACCCCGTCGCCCCGGGTCGCCGCCGCGGACCAGCGCGCCGCCGCGGTAGACCAGGTCCACCGCCAGCCCGTCGATCTTGACCTCGCACAGGTACGGGCCGGCCCGCCGAGCCGCTGCGCCCGGGCCGCCCACGCGTCGAGTTCCTCGGCGGAGAACGCGTTGTCCAGGCTGAGCAGCCGTTCCAGGTGCTCCACCGGGGTGAACTCGGTGGACACCGCCCCGCCGACCCGCTGCGTCGGCGAATCCGGGGTGCGCAGCTCGGGGTAGCGCTCCTCCAGCTCGCGCAGCTCGCGCATGGCCCGGTCGTACTCGGCGTCGGACAGCGTGGGCGAGTCCAGCACGTAGTAGCGGTGGTTCGCCTCGGTGACCTCCGCGCTCAGCTCGGCATGCCGGTGCCGCGCCGCCGCGTCCACCGCCGAGCCGGGTATCCCCCCGGCCGCCTCGGGCTGGCTCACGGTGCCTCCTCAAACGTTCGCGCCGTCCGGCGGAAACCCCTGCACCGGCCCCTGCGGGCCGCGTCAGCGGCTGGCTCGGCCCGCAGGGCCGATCGGGGGGTTCCGGGGGGTCGCCCCCCCGGGCCAGCAGCGGCGCTCACCGGGACTCCTCCTCGATCAGTTCGGGCAGCATCTGGGCGGCTTCCCGGCAGCGGCCAGCGCGGCCCGGGCATACTCCGGTGGCGCACCGGCCAGCCCGCAGGCCGGGGTGATCACCACCTGAGCGGCCACGATGGCCGCCAGGCTGGCCGCCGCGCCCGACGGCCGGGCCACCGGCCAGCCCATCCGCCGCCACAGCTCGGTCACGCCGACGGCCGCGGCTGTGGCCGGCGACTGCTGGCCGGACCGGCGTTGTGCTGACTGGGCGATGCGCTGGCTGGCCGCCGGGGCGGCGGCACGGGCCGGTACCGGGACGGGCGTGGCCGGCACCGCGCCAGCGAAGACGCCCAGGCCTGCCTCGACCACCGCGGCCAGCACGTCTTCCTCCCCCGGGCGCAGCTGGCCGAGGTCGATCCCGGCGGCGACGGCGCCCGCATCCCTGATCATGCCAAGGGGCACCGACGGTGCGCAGCAGTGCACCAGCACGGGCACACCCAGCCGCGGCCAGCACGGCCCGCAAGCCGGACTCGGCGTCGGCCGGCTCGACCGCGCGGACCCGGTTCAGCCCGCTGGCGCTCGGCACTGCGCCGGCCAGCACCGCGGGCAGGGCGGCTCGTCCAGCTGGAGCAGCAGCCGGGCGCCGGGCACCCGCGCGGCCACCTCGGCCACGTGCCCGGCCACCCCCTCGGCCAGCGACGCGGTCAGGTCGCCGACCGCGCCGCGGTCGGCCAGCACCGGCTCCTGGCTGCGGGCCAGCTCGATCGTGGCCGCCATCGTCCACGGCCCGCAGGCACTTATCTTCAGCACGCCGGCATACCCGTCGGCCACTTCCTCCAGTGCGTCGAGGTCCCGGGCGAGGAGCGACTGGGCGCGGCGCAGATCACGCCCCGGCCGGCCGGCCAGCCGCCAGCCGCGCGGGGTCGTCTCGGCGGGCAGCTCGACCAGCATGGCCGCGGTGCGGCCGGTCAGGTCGGCGCCCGGGCCGCGGCCGGGCAGCTCAGCCAGGAACGGCAGGTCGGGCAGCTCATCGAAGATCAGCCGCATCGTCTCCAGCGGGTCGGTACCCGGCATCGAGCCGACCCCGGTCGCGCTCTGCGCGGGCCAGGGATACGCGGCGCCGGGACTGGGCTCATCAGGCACGCAGCCGAGCTTAGTGGCCGCGTCTGCCTCTTCCGGCTGACCTGCCCGAACGCCACTCCGGCTGGTGGCCAACGGAAGTCGGCCAGACGCGGCGCCGCGGCAAGCCCAGAGGTATGGTATGGATAAATCCAGCCATCCAAGCAATCCCAACCTTTGGATGGGCGTCCGGTTTGACCCACTGGGGGGAACATGGCCGATCCGATGTACCGGCAGATCGCCGACGAGCTGCGCCGCCGGATCGAGACGGGGGAACTCCGCCTGGCGCGCAACTGGGCAGTGAGATCGAGCTCCGGTGAGACCTACAACGCCTCGCGCAACACGATCCGCGACGCGATCAAAGTGCTGACGACCAGGGGGCTCGTCGAGATCAAGCCAGGCCAAGGCACCTTCGTCGTCGAGCGGATCAGCCCGTTCGTTACCACGCTGACCCAGGTGGTGGGTAGTGACGGCAGTGGCGAGGGCAGCCCCTACATCCGGGAGGTGGTAGCTAAGCGCCGTACTCCGCGCGCCAGCGATGTCCGGGTGGAAATCAGGTCAGCCGACCCCCGGATGGCCGCCGAACTCCAGCTCGCCGAGGGTGACACGCTCATCAGCCGGCACCAGCAGCGCTATATCGATGAGACAAGCTGGTCCTTGCAGACCTCCTTCTACCCGATGTGGCTCATCGAGCAGGGCGCCACCCGGCTCATGCAGGCCAGCAACATCGGGGAAGGCACGGTCGATTACCTCAAAGAGGCAATCGGCGCCGAACAGGCCGGCTGGCGTGACACCCTGACCGTGCGCGCCCCGGACGCGATCGAGACCGGGTTTTTCAGGCTCCCCGCCGACGGGCGAGTGTCAGTGATCGAAACCCGCCGAACGGCCTTCGACAAGCGGGGCAGGCCGGTCCGCCTCACGGTCAGCGTCTACCCGGCTGACCGGAACACGTTCGTCATCAACGTAGGCGACATCCCCGTTGAGGTAGCGGATCCGGCATCGTGGGACGCCGGCCATGGAGCAGCCGGATCGCCGCCCGGAGCCTCCGCATAGCGCTGCGCCGCACCATGCCCCGGCAATGGTGCGGCGCAGTGCCCTCTGCTGAGCCGGACTGGCCCGCTTCCGCCCCCGGATATCAGGGCCAGCCCGGCGGAGGATGGCTAGACGAGCATGCTGTGCCGGTCAGTCCCCGACCTGGTGCTCATCATTGGGCCTATGTCACTGCGCTGGCGGACCCACAGGCCCGTGACCCGGCGGGTGCCCAGAGTCAGCTGGCCTGGAGCCTGGCGGGTCAGGGTAAAATCCCGTTCCTCCCGGCGGATACCCCAGCAAACCAGGGCGATAGCTCCAGCGACGGCGCCGGCGATGAAGATCACTGCGATGACGACGATTGTGGGCCATGACCGGTCCCCTTTAACTTCTGGCCTGCGGCGATGTGGTCCGCGAGCTCCGTTCCTGCCCTCTCCCGGTATGGGTAGCCCGGGCGAGATGGGTGTTCAGACTCATCTGACCGGTTCCTAGTGCTAGACTCATTCGCATGGATCCAGCCATCCGAGTCATCCCAACCTCTGGGATCTGGTCCGGTTATACCCCGGTTGACCCGGGTAAACCTGAACAGGTACTAAATATTTGGATGACAGGGACGGCAAGGATGATCCTTTTTGCCCCAGCGATGCCCCTGATCAGGGTGGTTGGGATGTCTGGGAGGGCTTGTGGCTGCTGACCCGATGTACCGGCGGATCGCCGAGGATCTGCTCAGCAAGATCGAGGCTGGCGAACTGCCGCGCGGGGCACAGCTGCCCACCGAGATCGAACTCAGGGATGAGTACGAGGCGTCCCGTAACACCGTCCGCGACGCGATCAAATGGCTCATCACCCGTGGTCTGGTCGAGACCCGTCCGGGCCAGGGCACGTTCGTGGTCGAGAAGATCACGCCCTTCGTCAGCACGCTGACCGGGGACCCGGAGACCGGGTTCGGTGGCGGCGAGGATGACATCTACGACCTTGAGGTCAAGGCCACCCGGCGAGAGCCGACGGCCAGCGTGCCGCGGGTCGAGATCCAGCAGGTAAGCGAGGCCACGGCGCCCGAGTTGCAGCTCGGCGAGGGCAGCACGGTGGTGAGCAGGAATCAGCGCCGGTTCATCGACGGCACACCGTGGTCGCTGCAGACCTCCTTCTACCCGATGCGCTTCGTCGAGCAGGGCGCGATCCGGCTGACCCAGCCCACGGACATATCCCAGGGCACGGTGAGCTATCTGCGGGAAACGCTGGGGATCGATCAGGCCGGCTGGCGGGACATGATCGTCGTCCGGGCCCCGAACCCGGTCGAGACGGTCTTCTTCAAGCTCCCCGATGACGGCCGGATGCCGGTGATCGAGACTCGGCGGACCACCTTCGATTCGGAGGGAATGCCGGTCCGGCTGACCGTCAGCGTCTACCCGGCCGACCGCAACCAGTTCGCTGTCAACGTGGGAAAGGTGCCCGCCGACATCGTTGCCCCACCGGCCGACGAGGACAGCGAACCCGACCCGGCCGCGCCAGGCCCAGATACCGGCCAGCCACGTCAGGCGGCCGACGGCGCTGCGGACAACCAACCGACCTAGGACACCTACTCACATGACCAATCCCGCCGGAGGCACCACCCAGGTCGTAGCCCGGCTGACATCCGGGGTCCTGGCCGCCGGAATTCTGGCCGCCGGAATTCTGGCCGCCGGGGTCCTGGCATCCGCCCGCCTGGTCCGGGTCATCGGCATCACCCGCAGGCAAGGGACTAATAAGGACTGGCCGCAGCCTCTCTTTCATATCCGGCGCGCCCGGCTAAGTGACATGGGTGCCATCATCCGCCTTATCGACGAGGCCGCCGGATGGCTGAAAGCGGAGAAGGGCACCGATCAGTGGCAGCGGCCGTGGCCGAACCAGCTGGCCCGGGATCAGCGCATCCGGCGGGGCATCAAGAAGGGCCGAACCTGGATAGTTGAGGACTGGACCGAGTCAGGGGGCAGTCCGCGCCGGCTGGTTGCCACGGTCTCCTGTGGGCGTGGCGGGAACAAGAAGCTGTGGACCCAGCGTGAGCGGAAGAAAGAAGCCGTGTATATCTCGCGGCTCATCGTCAGCCGGGAGTACAAAGGCAGCGGGGTAGGCGCTGCGCTCATCAACTGGGCCAGTCTCCGCGGTATCGAGGAGTGGGGCGCTGAATGCACCCGGCTAGACGTCTGGACAACTAATCTAGACCTCCAGACTTACTATAAAGGACAGAAATTCGAGCATATTCGCACATGTGATTTCGACGACCCATGGGAGTATCCCTCCGCGGCCTTGTTCCAGAAGCCGGCCAGTGATGTCGACGCGAAGGACGCGAAACTCTTCCAGGAGGTAAGCCAGGCTGACCTAGCTTAGGGCGCGAGTCACAGCGCCGGCGCTGCCAGCGGGCCGCGCCGGTAGTACGGCTGTACTGTCCATCAGGTTAGTTTTAACTGACCTCGTAGCACTCGGCGTCGCACCGCGAGGCGGGCCTGCAAGCAGCACCGCAAACTGCATCGAGCCTTCTCACCGGCAATTGTGACCAGGTATCGCCGGTCCGCACCCGGGCCGACTGGGCGGGCCTAGCGTTGGTCAGGGCCCTTTCTCGATCGCCCAGCCTCGGCGCCTCGTGCGATACTCATCACATCCTGCAGTACTCACTGCCTGGATATGCGTCACGCCGAGCGGTGGAGGAGGTGTGATGGCTAAGCGATTCGGTCGCCCGTCGCTCCAGTACCGTTACGAGCACTACGACCCACGGTGAGGATGCACCGCACCGCGCTCCCGGCCCGGGACGCGCGGACGTAGTTTCACTGCGCGCTGGCCCCATGGGCCACATGGCGGTAGCCCGCTCTGGCGGGCCCGCATCGATTGCCCAGCGGGTCACCGGATCGTTCCTTCGGCTGCCCACTCAAGGCCTGTCCTTCCGCCGTACCTACCTGGCCCGCGCGGCCCGCTGCCGTGTGTCGCACTCCGGCGCAGCGGGTACTTTCGGTTGAAGTTATGGCGATGGTGGGTGGCGTGCGCAATGGCCTGGGTCCCAGCCGGGACGCGGGCTGGCCTGGCCATGGCCAGCCCGGGGACAGGCCGCGACGCCGCCCCGGCGCCGGATGACCCGGCCGCAGCAGCGCACGGCCGGTGCGCCCCCTCTTCCCCCAGCGCCCCCGCATCCGAATGGCGGCCCCGGCCAGCCTGACGCTGACCACGAGCCCGGTCCGAACCACTACCGCACCCTGCTCGGCGCGGCCCGGCAGCGGGCCGACCAGGCGGCACGGGCCCGGCGCCGCCGCCGCACCATCACCCGGCGGCTGATCTGGGTCGCCGCCGCGCTGCTCACCGCGGCCATCGCCATCAGCGTCGCGCTGCGCGTCACCCCGCAGCAGACGGTCACCGTGGCTGGCCAGGTCATCAAGGTGGGCACGAGTACGCCGAGCCTGAGCGTGTCCGGGCCGGGCGAGGTCAACGTGTTCGGCCAGAGCCTGCCCACCCAGGTGCAGTTCCTCGGCCCGGTCCGGCCCAGCCTGACGCTGACCCAGATCACCATCAACAGCCAGCTGACCAACTTCGTCCAGGGCGCCGGGCCCGCCGGGGCAGAACGCATCCTGGGCAACGCGCTGGCCAGCGGCTGGATCCACTACTTCCTGTGGGAAATCGCCATCACCGCAGCGGGGGCGCTGCTGCTGCTCGGGGCGCTGGCGGGCTGGCGCCGGCTGCCGCACCGGACCACGGTGAAGCTGCTGGCCGGCGGCCTGGTCGCCACCGAGGCGATCAACCTGGGCGCGATCATGCTGACCGCCTACACCGCGCCGGGCACACTGCGCCAGGTCCGCTCGCTGAGCCAGCTGGTGGGCAGCGAGCCGCAGTACCCGGACAGCAAGAAGACCGTGCCGGTGCCGCCCGGGGTGCGGGTGGTGGTGCTGGGTGACTCGACCGCGGCGGGCGCCGGGCTGCCCTGGGTCCGCGACGCCTCGCACCTCGACCAGATGTGCGGCCGGAGCGCGGATTCCTACGCCGAGGACCTGGCCCGGTCCAATGGCTGGCAGGTGATGAACCTGGCCTGCAACAGCGCCACGATCAGCCAGGGCCTGCTCGGGCCGGAGGGCCGCGGCGGGGAGAGCGTGCCCGCGCAGATCGACGCGGCCCAGCAGGCCACCAAGGCGCAGGCGGTGATCGTCAGCGTGGGCGCGGACGACCTGGACTGGGCGGCCATGCTCCGGCTCTGCGCGGTGGCCAGGACCTGCAACGACAAGGCGACCACGGCCTACTTCCAGCAGCAGCTGGCCACGTTCAGCAAGGACTATTTCCAGCTGCTCACCCGGCTGGCCGACCTGCCCAGCCACCCGCAGGTGATCATCAACCGCTACTACGACCCGTTCGACCTGCAGCTGAACTGCCTGAGCAAGGTCGGCCTGACCCCGGTCAAGCTGCGCACGCTGAACTCGCGGCTGGCCACGCTGAACGCGGTGCTGGCCAAGGGCGCGGCCGAGTTCGGCTTCACCTCGGTCAAGCCGGACTTCACCGGGCACCAGCTGTGCACCGCGCAGCCCTACGTGCAGGGCCTGGGCGACCCGGCGCCGTTCCACCCCACGGCGGGCGGCCAGCTGGCCATCGCCCTGGCCGACCAGGCCGCGCTCAGCCCGGCCATCATGCCGTCCTCGGCCGCCGTGCAGACCCCGTCCCCGGCGCCCACGCCACCGCGGTAGCCGCCCGGGCCAGGCTCAGGGCCCGGGCTCAGGGCCGGGCTCAGGGCCAGGCTCAGGGCCGGGCTCAGCCCTCGGCCTCGGTCCGGGCGATGATCCCCGACCACGGCCCGAGCACGCCGGCCTCCGCCGCCTCGCCGGCCGGGGACGTGCTGATCAGCACCTCCCCCAGCTCAGCCAGCGGCTGCGCCAGCCGCACCGCCGACCCGGTGAAGTTGGCCAGCACGGTCAGCCCGCCGGTCTGGTACACCCACAGCCCAGGCGGGCTGGGCAGCTGGGTGTAGCTGGCCAGCCTGCCGCCGAACTCGGTCCGGCGCAGCGCGAGCAGGTCCCGGCACAACGCCAGCACCGACGACGGGCCGGCGCGCTCCGCGGCCACGTTCCTGGTGGCGTGCTCCCCATACGGCAGCCACGGCGTGACGCCCTCGGCGGTGAACCCAGCCGACGGCGAACCATCCCAGACCATCGGGGTCCGGCTCCGGTCCCGGCTGAACTTGCCGGCCGCCCCGGCCCGCATCTTGTCCTGGACCAGCGCGGCCGGCACGGCCACGTCGGTCATCCCGATCTCGTCGCCGTAGTACAGCACCAGGGTGCCGGGCAGCGTGGCCAGCACCAGCAGGGCCAGCCGCACCTTGTGCTCGTCCCCGCCGCACCAGCGGGTCGGGAAGCGGCTGATGTCGTGGTTGGACGCGGCCCACACCGGGCACTCCCCGGCGGGCAGCTTGGCCAGCGACTCGGCTACCACCGTCGGCCAGGCCCTCGGCCGTGAACGGGGTGAAGATGAACGGGAAGTTGAAGGTGAGCTGCAGCTCGTCGCCATGGCCGTGGAACGCGGCCAGCGAGCTGAGGTCGCCGACCCAGGTCTCGCCGAGCAGCAGCCGCGGCACCGGGTAGCTCTCCGCGATCTTCCGCCAGTCCTGGAACACCCCGTGCGACTCGGGCCGGTTGGCGCTGTACACCTGAGCCAGCCCGAACCGGCTGCTGACCAGGTCATCCTTGGGCGCCGACGGGTCGTCACGGAGCTGCGCGTCCTTATACAGCCCGTGCGCCACGTCGATGCGGAACCCGGCCACGCCACGGTCGAACCAGAACCGGAGGATCTCCCGGAACTCCTCATGCACCGCGGGCTCCCACCAGTTCAGGTCGGGCTGGCTGGGCAGGAAGTTGTGCAGATAGTACTGGCCGCTGGCCTCGTCCAGGGTCCACGCGGACTGACCGGTGGCGGCGATCCAGTTGTTCGGCGGCCCGCCGCCGGGGGCCGGGTCGGCCCACACGTAGTAGCCGCGGTGCGCCGCGGCCGGGCCGCTGACCGCCTCGACGAACCACGGGTGCGCGCTGCTGGTGTGGTTCGGCACCAGGTCGAGCAGCACCCGCATGCCCCGCCGGCCCGCCTCGGCGATCAGCTCGTCCAAGTCGGCCAGCGTGCCCAGGTCTGGGTGCACGCCCCGGTAGTCGGACACGTCGTAGCCCCAGTCGTCGTCCGGTGACGGCATGGTGGGCGACAGCCAGATGCCGTCCACGCCGAGCCAGGACAGGTAGTCCAGCTGGGCGGTGATCCCGGGCAGGTCGCCGTAGCCGTCGGCGTTGCTGTCCCGGAACGACCTGACGTACACCTGGTACAGGGTGGCCCCATGCCACCAGCTTGACTGGGTTCCTGGCCGGTCCATCGTTCTCCCGCTGCGTGGTGGGCTGCTGCCTGACTTGCCCTGCCAGGATGTCAGGCGGAAACTGGGAAGATGAGACCGGTCATCGAACTGATCGGCATAGTGCTGCTGCCGACCGCCCTCGGGTACGCGCTGATCCTCAGCGGCCGGCTGGCCCGCTGGGCGGCCCGGCAGCGGGCGGTGGAGCGGCACATCACCCAGCCGGTGACCGCCGAGCCGATCGAGCGGCTGGCCGCCCGGCTGTGCCGGCTGCATGCCGAACTGGAGGACCTGGAAACCCGCAGCGACGTGCAGGTCAAGGGCATGCGGCTGCGTGCCGTCCGGGGCGCCTACCTCGATCTGCTGCGGACCGCCTGCCAGCGGCTGGAGGTCAGCCCGCTGCCGCCCGGCGACCACGTGCCGCAGGCCGAGATCTACCGCGCCGAGGCCGGCCTGCGCGAGCGCGGGCTGGACGTCCGCGCGGCCGCTGCCCGCTGATCATGGTCCGGGTGCTGGCCGTCTCCGACGTCGTCGACGAGGCCCTGTACGCGGACGTGACCGGGGTCCGCGACGCCGAGCTGATCCTGGCCTGCGGCGACCTGCCGTTCGAGTATCTGGGCCGCCTGATGAACCGGCTCGACGTGCCCCTCGTCTTCGTGCCGGGCAACCACGACCCCGACGTGTCCGGCTACCGGCTGTCCCGGGCCGGCCTGCCGCTGCGGGCTGGGCTGCCCGCCCGGCCGCCGTGGCCGGCCGGCGCGGTGAACGCGGACGGCCGGGTGGTGGACGTGGCCGGCCTGCGCATCGCCGGGCTGGGCGGCTCCCCCCGGTACAGCCCCGGTCCGAACCAGTACACCGGCCGGCAGCAGGCGCGCCGCGGCTGCCGGCTGGCCGCCCGGGCCCGGCTGCGCCGCCGCCGGGGCGCGACCCGCACCGTGGACATCCTGCTGACGCACGCCCCGCCGCGCGGCGTCGGAGACGGCCCTGACCCACCCCACCAGGGCTTTCCCATACTTAACGCCCTTACCCGGTGGCTGCGCCCGGCCCTGCTGCTGCACGGACACGTGGATCCTGAGCCCGGCTAGCCGACGCGACCATTGGCTCGGCGACACCATCGTGCGCAACGTGACCGGCTGGCAACTGTTGCTCGTCGAGCCGGTGACGGGCCTGGTCAAGGACAAGGCTTATGCCCGCTGACACTGGGTTCCCACGTGCCGACGTGGAGAACGACTTCCTCCGTGCCCGGCGTCGTCAGGTGCTGGCCCGGCTCGTCCAGCGGCTGCGCCGGGAACCGGACGACGTCAACCTGATCCTGCCGTTCGACGACGTGGTGGCCGCGCTGGGCCGGACCGGCGAGCGGCGGCTGGGCCTGCAGACGATCCGGCTGGACCGGATCGTCGGCACGGTGGACTCCAGCCGGGACTTCGACCGCCGGTTCCGGCCCACGTCGAACCGGGTCCGGGAACGCTGGGAGCGGCTGGCGCTGGCCCAGCGGCGCGGCGAATCGATCCCGCCGATCGACGTGTACCAGGTGGGCGAGCTGTACTTCGTGGAGGACGGCCACCACCGGGTGTCCATCGCGCTGGCCATGGGGCAGAAGGTGATCGACGCCTACGTGACCGAGATCCTCACTGCGGTACCCGCGAAGGGCATCCAGCACCGCAGTGACCTGCTGTTCAAGAGCTACGAACAGCTGTTCCGGTCCCGGGTCAAGCTCCCCCCGGAGGCGTACGCCAAGATCAAGGTCACCGATCCGTGGTCCTACGCCGAGCTGAGCGAGGCCGTGGAAGCCTGGGGCTTCCGGCTCATGCAGCACGACCACAAGTTCTACGACCGCGCCGAGGCATCCCGGCGCTGGTTCACCGAGGAATACACCCCGGTCGTGCGGATACTCCGGGCGGCCGACCTGATCGGCAGCAACACCGACGCCGAGGCCTACCTCATCATCGCCACCGAGCGCTACCGGCTGATCCGCACGCACGAATGGAATGACGAGGTCATCGAGGAACTCCAGCGGCAGTTCCGGTCACCGCGGCGGCGTAGTCGCTGACCCGGTGTCCTGGCCGGCCGCGGAATCATCGGGCGGGGCGGCCGGGGCCGCCCCGCCCGCGGGCGGCGCGGTGGGCGTGGCCGGGGCGCCGGAGACGCCGGAGACGCCGCGGGTGAGGTTCCGCCCGGTCGCCGGATCGAACACGTGCACCGCCCGGACGTCCACCCACAGCTCGGTGTTCTGCCCTTCGGTGATCTGGGTGGCTGGATCGAGCCGGGCCACCACCGTCTCCGCGGCGGCGCCGCTGTCCGCCCGCCCGGAATCGCGGGCCAGCTCGGCCAGCTCGGCGGTCTCCACCGCACCGAGCTCCTTGCTGAAGTAGACGAACTTCTCCGAGCCCAGCGACTCCACCACGTCGATGGTGGCCGGGAAGGTCATGCCGTTGTTCCGGTTCTCGGCGGGCACCAGCGCGCCGTCCTCGAAGTTCTCCGGGCGGATCCCGACGATCACGTCCCGGCCGACGTTGGCACCAGCCAGATCCTGCTGCAGCTTACCGGCGACCGGGATATCGCCCAGCGCGGTGCGCAGCTTGCCTTCTTCCAGGGTGCCGGACATGAAGTTCATCGACGGCGAGCCGATGAAACCAGCCACGAACAGGTTGACCGGCCGGTCGTAGAGTTCCTGCGGCGACGCCACCTGCTGCAGCAGGCCACTGCGCATGACCGCCACCCGGTCGCCCAGGGTCAGCGCCTCGACCTGGTCGTGCGTCACGTACACCATGGTGGTGCCCAGCCGGCGCTGCAGCCGGGATACCTCGGTGCGGGTCTGCACCCGCAGCTTGGCGTCCAGGTTGGACAGCGGCTCGTCCATCAGGAACGCGGCCGGGTCGCGGACGATGGCCCGGCCCATGGCCACCCGCTGCCGCTGGCCGCCGGACAGGTTGGCCGGCTTGCGGTCCAGGTGCTGGGTCAGGTCCAGGATCCGCGCCGCCTCCTCGACCTTCTGGTTGATCACGTCCTTCGGCGTTTTGGCCAGCTTGAGCGCGAACCCCATGTTCTCCCGCACGGTCATGTGCGGGTACAGCGCGTAGCTCTGGAACACCATCGCGATGTCCCGGTCCTTGGGCGACTTCTCGTTGACGATCCTGCCGCCGATGCGCAGCTCGCCCGAGGTGATGTCCTCCAGGCCGGCGATCATGTTGAGCGTGGTGGACTTGCCGCAGCCGGACGGGCCGACCAGGATCACGAACTCGCCGTCCGCGATGTCCAGGTTGAAGTCGTCCACCGCGAGCGCCCCGTCGGGGAAGCGCTTGGTGACGTGTTCCAGGATGATCTCAGCCACTGCAGGGTCCCTTTTCGCTCAGCCCTTGACCGCGCCGGAGGTGAGTCCGGCCACGATCCGGCGCTGGAAGAACAGCACGAAGATGATGATGGGAATGGTGATGACCACCGCCGCCGCGGAGATCGACCCGGTCGGCACCGCGAACTGCGAACTGCCGGTGAAGAACGACAGCGCGGCCGGCGCGGTCCGCGACGCGGTCGTCGCGGTCAGCGTGATGGCCAGCAGGAACTCGTTCCAGCAGAACAGGAACACCAGGATGGCCGTGGTGACCATGCCCGGGGCGGCCAGCGGGGCGATGACCCGGACGAACGCCTGGAACGGGGTGGCCCCGTCCACCTTGGCTGCCTTCTCCAGCTCCCACGGGATCTCCCGGAAGAACGCGGACAGCGTGTAGATGCCGAGCGGCAGGCCGGTCGCCACGTACGGGATGATCAGCCCGGGCCAGGTGTTGAACAGGCCGAGGACCCGCTCGATGTTGAACAGCGGGGTGGCCAGCGCGATGGCCGGGAACATGGCGATCAGCAGGGATACCCCGATCAGCACTCCCTTGCCCGGGAAGTTGAGCCGGGCCACCGCGTACGCCGCCATCGAGGCCAGCACGACCGCGATGAACGTGGCGATGGCCCCGATGCCGACCGAGTTGAGCAGCGGGCGCAGGAACGTGGACGTGGTCAGGATGCCGGAGTAGTTGCTCCAGGTCCAGTGCACGGGGAAGTAGGTCGGGTCGGTGATCGACCCGGTCGTCTTGAACGACAGGGAAATGATCCACACCAGCGGGATCAGCACGAGCACGATCGTGACGATGTTCGCGACGCTCCAGCCAACCTTCTGCGGTGTCGTGGTTGCCATCAGCCTCGCCCCTCCGTTGCTTGCCTAGTGGCGCTCATCGCTGCAGGCTCGTTCCCGGAGCGGCCGTACCGAAGCCCTTGATGAACAAGACAGCGATGATCGCCACGCAGATCAGGATCAGCACCGACATGGCCGACCCGAGACCGAAGTTCAGCGCGGTGAACAGGTTGTCGTAGGTGAGTATCGACACCGATCCGGTGCCGTTGTTGCCCGAGGTGAGGATGAAGATGTTGTCGAAGATCCGGAACGCGTCCAGCGTCCGGAACAGCAGCGCGACCAAGATCGCGGGCTTCATCAGCGGCAGCATGATCCGGGTGAACCGCTGCCAGGCGGTGGCCCCGTCCACCTTGGCCGCCTTGAGCAGGTCCTCGGGCACCAGGGACAGCCCGGCCATCAGCAGCAGCGCCATGAACGCCGTGGTCTTCCACACCTCGGCCAGGATGATGATGGCAATCGCCTTGGGCTGCGAGGTCAGCGGGGCGGAGTTGTTGAACAGCGCGGACAGGTAGCCGGTGCTCGGGGTCCAGGCGTACAGCCAGCTGAACGCGGCGGCCACGGTCACGATCCCGTACGGGATCAGGATCGCGGTGCGGATCCCGCCCTTGCCCCAGATCGTCCGGTACATCAGCAGCGCCAGGCACATGCCGAGGACGAACTCGATGGCCACCGACACGACCGTGATGACGATGGTCACCACCAGCGCGTGCCACCAGAACGGCGAGCTGAGGATGGCTCCGTAGTTGCTCAGCCCGACGAACTTGGTCAGCTGCGGAGCGGACAGAACGTACCGCTGCAGCGAGACGTAGATGGCGTAGCCGATCGGGTAGGCGGTCACCGCGACCATGACGATCACCGCGGGCGCGCACAGCAGCCAGCCCAGCCGGCGTTCCGCGCGGGCGCCTTCGGACAGTTTGGCCCGGCCGCGGCGCCCGGCTGCCGGTTCCTGGGCGGTGACCGGCGGAGTGGTGGTAGTCATGTGCCCGCCTCTCTGTGCCAATGCGGCGCGCTCACGGAGTCAGCCCCTTGCCTTGCAGGGCGTTGTTGATCTGTGTGCGCAGGCTCTGCTCGGTGCTCACCGGGTTGATGGAGCTGGGTGGGGAGACCAGGTGCGAGATGGCCACCGACACCGCCTGGTACAGCGGGGTCTTGGGCCGCACCGCCCCGTTGTTGACCTGGGCCAGGATCAGCTGCCGGAACGGGTAGGCGCTCTGCATCTGCGGGTTGTTGTACACGCTGGCCAGCGTCGGCGGCAGGCCGCCCTTGACCGCGGCGGTGAGCTGGTTCTGCGCGTTGCGCAGGCACAGTATCGCCTGCTCGGCCAGCTGCGGATGCGGTGAGTACGAGCTGACCGCCAGGTCGATACCGCCGATCGTCACCTTGGCCGGGGTGCCCGGGATGACGCTCGGGTAGGGCGCCCACTTGAACACCTTGAACAGCTTCGGGTTGTCGGCCTTCATCGACGGATACACGTAGGGGTAGTTCAGCTCGAACGCCGCGGTGCCGGCTTCCATGGCCAGCCGGTTCTGGTCTTCCATCTGCACACCGAGGGACGGGTCAGCCACAACCGAGCTGGCCAGCGTCTTCATGATGGTCAGCGCCCGGAGCGCGGACGGGCCGAGCTTGGCCGCCGTCGAGGTCGCGTTCAGGATGCTGCCGCCCGAGCTGGCCACCAGCGTGTTGAACCAGACGACGACGCCCTCGTACTGGGCGCCCTGGATCTCGATGAGGTGCGGCTTGCCCGCCTTGGCCAGCGCCTGGGCGTCCGCGAACATCTGCGCCCACGTCTTGGGTGGCGTCTTCACCAGGTCGGACCGGTACCAGAGCAGCTGGGTGTTGCTGTTGTACGGCACCGCGACCAGCTGCCCGCGCCAGATCGCGGTCTGCAACGGTCCCTTCAGCGTGCCCGCGATGGCCGCGGCCTTGGCCGCCCCGGTCCACGGCCGGATCCAGCCAGCCGTAGCGAACTCGGGTTCCCAGGTGACGTCGAGGCCGAGGATGTCCATCGAGGGGTCGTGGGCGGCCAGCCGCCGGGCCATCTGCAGCCGCTGCTGGTCGGCCGCGTTCTGCAGCTTGTTATAGACGATGTTGTAGCGCCCGTGACTGGCCTTGCTGCAGTTGGTCGCCGCGCTCTGCACCGCGCCGGACGGGTCCGGGAAGTTGTAGAACTGCAGCGTCACCGGCCCGGTGCTGGCGCTGCTGGTGCCGCAAGCGGCCAGCGCGGCCGAGGCCATGATTCCGCCGCCGGCCGCGGCCATCAGCAGGCGGAGCCGGGGCCGCCCGCGCTGCCCGGGCCTTCGGGCCCGGATGCGCTTGTGTGAGCTGGGCTTGCGATCACTGCCACCGATCATGGCGCCTCCCGCGGCCCGGGTGCCTCGTCGCACCTGTCACGCCTGCCTTGTCTGCCACGCTAGAGGCTTTCCCAACCCGCAACAAGGGATGCACTTTACGCGAACGTTTGCTAACCTCCGCGCTGCGCAATGAACGAGTCCTGGCGCGATTTAGGTATCCTGCTGGGGTAGCTGTTGCCGTACGTGACCCCTGGGCATATGACCCAGAACTGGGCCCGCTTAAACCGAGCGAACCGGTCAATATCCGGAATTTCGATTTTGGCGGGCTGGGGCAGCTCGCCTCCCCCAGTGGCGCGGCTCAGCCGGTGCCGGCGATGGTGCCGCTGCCTAGCACGGTGTCGCCGTCGTAGAGCACCGCGGCCTGGCCACGGGCTACGCCGCGGGCGGCCCCGGGCAGCCGGATCCGGAGCCGGTCACCGTCCGGTTCCGCGGTGGCTGGGTGCACCTCGCCGTGCGCCCGCAACTGGACCAGGCAGTCCCGCGGCCCGGTCAGCGGCGCGCAGCCGGTCCACACCGGGCGCTCGGCCACGATCTCGTGCACGTCCAGGGCGTCCCGCGGGCCGACCGTCACGGTCCGGCTGGCCGGCTCGATATCCAGTACATAGCGCGGCTGGCCGTCGCCGGCCGGCACGCCGACCCGCAGGCCCTTGCGCTGGCCAATGGTGAACCCGTACGCCCCGTCGTGCTGGCCGACCAGGGCCCCGTCCCGGGTCACGATGCGGCCCGGCGCGTCACCCAGCCGGCCAGCCAGGAAGGCCCGGGTGTCGCCGTCCGGGATGAAGCACACGTCGTGGCTGTCCGGCTTGCTGGCCACCGCCATGCCGCGCGCGGCGGCCTCGGCCCGGACCTCAGCCTTGGTCGAGGCGCCCAGCGGGAACATGGACCGGTCCAGCTGCTGCCTGGTCAGCACGGCCAGCACATAGGACTGGTCCTTGCCCTGGTCCACACTGCGCCGCAGGCGGCCGTCGTGCAGCCGGGCGTGGTGCCCGGTGCAGACCGCGTCGAAGCCGAGCGCGACCGCACGGTCCAGCACCGCCGCGAACTTGATCTTCTCGTTGCAGCGCAGGCAGGGATTGGGGGTCCGGCCGCGGGCGTACTCGGCCACGAAGTCGTCCACCACGTCCCGGCTGAACCGCTCGGCCATGTCCCAGACGTAGAACGGGATTCCGATCACGTCCGCGGCCCGGCGCGCGTCCCGGGCGTCCTCCACCGTGCAGCAGCCCCGCGCCCCGGTCCGGTGCGACTGCGGGTTCGCGGACAGCGCGAGGTGCACCCCGGTTACCTCGTGCCCGGCATCCGCGGCCCGGGCGGCGGCCACGGCGGAGTCGACGCCGCCGGACATGGCGGCCAGCACGCGAAGGCGGTTCATTGCCCTATCGAGGGTAGCTGCTGTGCTAGCCCGGGGGGACGACCCCCGAGCCCCCGCTGGGTTAGCCGGGAGGGGACCCCCCGACCCCCGATCGCCGCTCCGCGCCGAACGGCGGCTCGGCGGGAACACGCCTGCGGCGCGCCCCGCCTCGCCGCCGCGTCAACACTTGACCTGGAGCGCGCTCTAGGTGGCAGCCTGGTGCCCGGAGACGACGGAAGGGACGTATCTGACCATGAGGGTCCTTGGCAGGAGCGGTATCGAGGTCAGCGCGGTCGGGTTCGGCTGCTGGGCCATCGGCGGCCCGTTCACCCGTGACGGCAGCCCGGTCGGCTGGGGTGAGGTCGATGACGCGAGTCGGCCGCCGCCCTGCGCCGCGCCCTGGACCTGGGCATCACGTTCTTCGACACGGCCGACGTGTACGGCACCGGCCACAGCGAACAGGTCCTCGGCCGCGCGCTGGCCGGTCACCGGGACGAGGTGGTGATCGCCACCAAATTCGGCAACACTTCGATCCGGCCGGCGGGAGATCACCGGCGCCGACGCCAGCCCCGGCCACATCCACCAGGCCTGCCGGGACTCGCTGGGCCGGCTCGGCACCGACCGGATCGACCTGTACCAGCTGCATCTGGGCGACCTGCCGGCCAGCCAGGCCGACGACGCGATGGCGGCGCTGGAGGACCTGGTCAGCGCCGGGCTGATCCGCGGCTACGGGTGGAGCACCGACGACCCGGAGCGGGCCGCCCAGTTCGGCAAGGGCGCGCACGGCACGGCGGTGCAGCACGAGCTCAACGTGCTGGCCGACGACCCGGACATGCTGGCCGTGTGCGATGCCTTCGACCTGGCCAGCGTGAACCGCGGGCCGCTGGCCATGGGGCTGCTGACCGGCAAGTACGGCGCGGCGACGCAGGTGCCCGCGGACGACGTGCGCGGCGCCGCCCCCTGGATGCGCTACTTCACCGGCGGCCGCCCGGACCCCTCCTGGCTGGCCCGGCTGGACGCCGTCCGCGACGTGCTGACCAGCGGCGGCCGTACCCCGGCCCAGGGCGCGCTGGGCTGGCTGCTGGCCCGCAGCCCGCGTACCGTGCCGATCCCCGGCATCCGGACCGTGGCCCAGGCCGAGCAGAACGCCGCCGCACTGACCCTTGGGCCGCTGACCCCAGCCGAGATGACCGAGATCAGCCAGCTGCTCGGGCCGGCGTCGCCTGGTTCGAATTGACCACGCCCTGGTGGACATACAGCGTGTACTGCATGACGGTGCCGCCGGCAGCCGGTTGTTCCCGGCCTGCGGCGGCCCGACCGCGACCGTCTCCTCTTCCAGCATCGAGGTGCTGCCCGGATCGAAGATCAGCTCGGTCCGGGCCCCGGCGGTGACCAGCCCGATGCCCTGGCCGTGCCGTCCCAGCCGGTCGGTTACTGGGCCGAGGTTCTGTACCCCGGGCAGGGCCTCGATGACCCGGTACAGCGCGGCACGGAGCGCGGGCGGTGAGCCTGCGTTGAGGAACGTGGCGGCATAGCCGAACGTGGCGCTGGGCCGCGAGCGGCCGTGCTCGAACCGCCGCACGATCGCCCGCCGCAGCGCGGCCGGGTCGGTGGGCAGCGACCCGGCCTGGACATAGCCGTACAGCTGCCAGGGCAACGCGCCGTTCCGGTAGACCTGGGTGAAGTCCAGCTTCCGGCACGGAGCCGGGAAGGTGCCGATCTGCCGCCCCGACCCGTCGGCCGCCACCCAGGCCTGCACCGTCATCGGGGCCTCCGGGCAACCCTGGCCGGAGCCGAGGCCCTTGGCCACCACCTCCTTGACGTACAGGAACTGGCCGGGACCGGGCGTCTCACCTGCCCCGGCGCCGTACGCGGCGCGCACCGCGGCCGCGTCGAGGACGGCGGTCACTGGCGCCCGGCCCGGCACCGCCGGCGGGGTCGGCCGGCCAGGCCAGCACGCTGGCGGCGATGGCCGCGGCGGCCACCACCGTGGCGCCGACGACCACGGCCGGCCGAACCCGCGGGCCTGGCCCGGCCGGCCGCCGGCGGGCCGGCTGCCGCGCCAGCCGCCACCCACCCAGCGGGCGACGGGCCGGTTCCGCCCCGGTGATCTGGCGGTAGAGGCGCTCGGCCGCAGCCGACCCGGCCCGGTCCAGCTCCCGGTGGCGGGCCGGGTCAGCGTTCGCGATCAGCGTGTCCAGGTCCATGATCATCTCCCGTCCAGCGTCGTGTGTTGCGGGCGGGCGGGCTGGTCAGAGCCGATGGCCAGCAGGCCACGCAGCCGGGCCTTGGCCCGGTGCACCCGGATGGCGACCGCGTTGGCCGAGCAGCCGAGCACATGAGCGGCCTCGGTGTGGGACAACTGCTCCCACAGCACCAACTGCAGGGCCTCGCGCTCGGCCGTGGATAGCCGGTCCAGCGCGGCGATCAGATGATCGCGGGCCGGATCCCGGCCGCCCGCCTGCTGCGGCCCGGCCATCACCTGCTCGGCGCGGAGCGGCTGGTCAGGCTGCGCAGCCGGCGCGCGGATCTGCGCCGGCCGGCCACCACCCGCTGCGCGACCCCGTACAGCCACAGCCGGTCGTCCGGGGCCGCCGGCACCTGGTCCAGCCGCCGCCAGGCAGTGGTGAAGATGTCGGCCACCACGTCCGCGGCGTCGTCCGACACGTCCGTCCGGCGGACCGCGTAGGCCAGCATCGCCGGATAGTGCGCCGTGTAGAGCGCGTGGAACCGGCGTTCTCGGTCCGCCTGCTGCTGCGTGGTCCCGGGCACCTGCGCTCCTCACGCTCGGCGTGCCATCGACCATTACATGGCCGGCTCGGCCCGGAATCTTTCCCGCGGCGGCGAGGCGGGGCCCGCCGCAGGCGGGTGCTCGCCAAGCCGGCGTTCGGCGCGAAGCGGCGATCGGGGGGCCCGGGGGGTCGTCCCCCCGACTAACTCTGCGCCGCGCGGCGGGCGCGCTGGACGACTTCGCCGATCACCGCGCCAAGCGCGTCCACGTCCTGCTGGGTGGTGGTGTGGCCGAGCGAGAACCGCAGCGACCCGCGGGCCCGGGCCTCGTCCGCGCCCATGGCCAGCAGCACGTGGCTGGGCTGGGCCACCCCGGCGGTGCACGCGGAGCCGGTGGAACACGCGATGCCCTTGGCGTCGAGCAGCATCAGCAGCGCGTCGCCTTCGCAGCCGGGGAAGGAGAAGTGCGCGTTGCCGGGCAGCCGGTGCGGCCCGGCGGGCGGGCCGTTCAGGATGGCGTCCGGCACCGCGGCCAGCACCTGCCTGATCAGGTCATCGCGCAGCCCGGCCAGCCGGGCCGCCTGCTCCGCCCGGCGTTCCGCCATCACCGCGGCCGCCACCGCGAAGGCGCGGATGGCCGGCGCGTCCAGCGTGCCGGAGCGGACTTCGCTCTCCTGCCCGCCGCCGTGCAGCACCGGCACCGGCTGGACGCCGCGGGCCAGCAGCAGCGCGCCCGCACCGACCGGGCCGCCGAACTTGTGCGCGGTGACCGTCATCGCGTCCGCGCCGCTGGCCGCGAAGCTGACCGGCAGTTGCCCGGCCGCCTGCACCGCGTCGGTGTGGAACGGGATGCCATGCTCCCTGGCCATCTCGGCCAGTTCGGCGATCGGCTGGATCGTGCCGACCTCGTTGTTCGCCCACATGACGGTGACCAGGGCGACCGAGCCCGGGCTGGCCTCGATCGCGTCGGCCAGCGTGCTGGGACGCAGCAGGCCGACCGGGTCCACCGGCAGCAGCCACTGCTGGGCGGCCTCGTGCTCCGTCAGCCAGTGCACTGAGTCCAGTACCGCGTGATGCTCGACCGCGGTGGTCAGCACCCGGCGCCGCTTGCCCGGGCCATTGGCTGGCGAGGAGGGGCGCGCCGGAGGCGTGTCCCCTCCGAGCGAGCGATCCCGGGGGCCGGGGGTTCCGGGGGTAGTCCCCCGGGGAAGCGGAGCGGGGGGTCGTCCCCCCGGATCAGCACCGCCCTGCCGGGCCCAGTACAGCCCCTTGACGGCCAGGTTGTCCGCCTCGGTACCACCCCCGGTGAAGATCACCTCACTGGGCCGGGCGCCGAATACCTCGGCGACCTGCTCCCGGGCTTCCTCCACGACCCGACGAGCCCGGCGGCCGGCGTTATGCAGGGAAGAAGGGTTGCCAAGCTGACCGAGTTCCTCGGTCATCGCACTGAGCGCCTCGGGCAGCAGCGGAGTGGTCGCCGCGTGGTCCAGGTACACCACACGGTCCGGTGCCTGCCCCGGGCGGCCGCCCGCGTTGTCCATGTACCCCATGACGGACTCAGCCTAGTGTGCGTTCCGGCCTGGGCACACGTTCCCGGCCAGACCGCACGTTCCGGACCCGGCTAGCTGGCCGAGCGCTGTTCGATCTGCTCGGTGAGCTGCGGCACGACCTGGAACAGGTCGCCGACCACACCGAAGTCGGCCAGTTCGAAGATGGGCGCCTCGGGGTCCTTGTTGATCACCATGATGGTCTTGGCCGTCTGCATGCCGGCCCGGTGCTGGATCGCGCCGGAGATGCCCACCGCCATGTACAGCTGCGGGGACACGGTCTTCCCGGTCTGGCCCACCTGGAACTGGTGCGGGTACCAGCCCGCGTCGGTGGCCGCCCGGGACGCGCCAACCGCGGCGCCGAGCGAGTCGGCCAGCTTCTCGATCAGCGCGAAGTTGTCCGCGTTGCCCACGCCGCGGCCGCCGGACACCACAATGGCCGCCTCGGTGAGCTCCGGCCGTTCGCCACGCTCGGCCACTACCCGCTCGGTGACCCGGACCGCCTTGGCCGCGTCGCTCAGCTCGACCCCGGCCGGGGTGAGCTCGGCCGCCGCCGGGGCCGGCTCGGCCGCCACCGAGTTGGGCCGGACCGCGATGATCGGCATGCCGGTACGCACCCGGGACTGCACGATGATCGCGCCGCCGAAGATGGACTGCTCGGCGACCAGGCCGCCGTCCTCGGCCTTGGCCAGGCCGGTCGCGTCGGTGATCACGCCGCAGCTGGTCTTGACGGCCAGCCGCCCGGCCACCTCCTTGCCCTCGCCGCTGGCGGCGATGAGCACGGCGGCCGGTTCGGCCTGGCTCGGCCAGCGCGGCCAGCACCTCGGCCGCGGGGGCGACCACACCGTCTTCGAAGTCGCTGCCCTCGGCCAGGTAGACCTTGGCCGCGCCGAACTCGGCCAGCCGCTCCCGGCCGCCCTCGGCCCCGCCACCCAGCCATACCGCCGACGGCTCGCCGAACTGGCGGGCCAGCGTGAGCAGTTCGCAGGTGACCTTCTTGACCGTCTCGCCGTCGTGCTCGGCGAGAACCAGAACCTCAGCCATGGTGCCCTTCCGTGCTCAGATGATCAGCGCTCAGATGAACTTCTGCGCGGCGAGGAACTCAGCGGCCTTGGCGCCACCGTCGCCTTCGTCCTTGACGATCGTGCCGGCCTGCCGCGCCGGGCGCTTCGCGAAGCTGACCACTTCGGTGGCCGCGGCGGCCAGGCCGACCTGGCCCGGGTCGATGCCCGCGTCGGCCAGGCTGAGCGTCTCGACCGGCTTCTTCTTGGCCGCCATGATCCCCTTGAAGGACGGGTAGCGCGGCTCGTTGATCTTCTCCACCACGCTGATCACGGCGGGCAGGCTGGCCGCTACCTTGTCGTAGCCGTAGTCGGTCTGCCGGTGGATGGTGAGCTGGCTGCCGTCCACCTCGACCTTGCTGGCCAGCGACACCTGGGGCACGCCGAGCCGCTCGGCCAGCATCGCGGCCATCACGCCCATCCGGGCGTCGGTCGCCTCGGCGCCCACGATGACCAGGTCGAATCCGGACCGGCCGAGTACGGCGGCCAGCGGCGGCCGAGGTCTGCAGCGCGTCCGAGCCGGCCAGGCCGTCGTCGATCAGGTGGATGGCCTTGTCCGCGCCCATGGACAGCGCCTTGCGGATCGACTCGCTGGCCTTCTCCGGGCCCATGGTCAGGATGGTGACCTCGCCCCCGTGCGCCTCGGCCAGGCGCAGCCCTTCCTCGATCGCGTACTCATCGAGTTCGTTGATGACCCCGTCCACCGAGGCCCGGTCGAGCGTCGAGTCATCGGGCCGCAGGGTGCGCTCGGCCCAGGTGTCTGGCACCTGCTTCACGCAGACGACGATGTTCATGCCGGTGGCCGACCTCCTGTCTCATTCTCTGCAGCCCGGGGCTGGCCCAGGCACCTCAAGGGTGCCAAACCGGTAACCCGATTGGCGGCCCGGGGGGTCCCGCACGTGCCACCAGCGGCCGGCATCGAACCCGGCCAACCCGCGCCCATATGTTACCTAATCGGTAGCTTACCCTACCTCGGCCGCGTCCACGACGTTGGCCAGCAGCATCGCCCTGGTCATCGGGCCGACCCCGCCGGGCATCGGGGCCAGGTAGCCCGCCACCTCGCGGACCTCCGGGGCGACGTCGCCGACCAGGCCAGCGTCGGTCCGGGTGATGCCCACGTCCAGCACGGCCGCGCCGGGCCGGACCATGTCCGCGGTCAGCAGGCCGGGCCGCCCGGCCGCGACGACCACGATGTCCGCGGCCCGGGTGTGCGCGGGCAGGTCCTTGGTACCGGTGTGGCAGAGCGTGACGGTCGCGTTCTCGCTGCGCCGGGTCAGCAGCAGGCCGAGCGCCCGGCCAACCGTGAGGCCGCGCCCGATCACGGTGACGTCGGCCCCGGCGATGGGCACCTCGTAGCGGCGCAGCAACTGCACGATGCCGCGTGGCGTGCAGGGCAGCGGGCCGGGCTGGCCGAGCACCAGACGGCCCAGGTTGAGCGGGTGCAGCCCGTCCGCGTCCTTAGCCGGGTCGATCCGGCTCAGGATCGCGTCGGGTCGATGCCCGCGGGCAGCGGCAGCTGGACGAGGTAGCCGGTGCACGCTGGATCGGCGTTCAGCTCGTCGACCACCGCCTCGACCTGCTGCTGGGTGGCGTCGGCGGGCAGCTCGCGGCGGATGCTGGCGATGCCCACCTCGGCGCAGTCCCGGTGCTTGCCGTTGACGTAGGCGCGGCTGCCCGGGTCGTCCCCGACCAGCACCGTGCCCAGCCCGGGGACGATGCCGCGCGCGGCCAGGGCAGCGACCCGGACCGCCAGTTCCGCCTTGATCGCGGTCGCGGCGGCCTTGCCGTCCAGGATCTGCGCCGTCATCGTGTATCAGCTCCCCGGGCAGGGAAGGTCAGTGGAAGACAGTGCCGGACACCGGTGAGGTACATGGTGATCCCGGCCTGCTCAGCAGCCTCGATGGACAGCGTGTCCCGGATCGACCCGCCGGGCTGCACGACGGCCCGCACCCCGGCCTGGATCAGCACCTCCAGCGCATCGGGGAACGGGAAGTACGCGTCGCTGGCCGCCACCGAGCCGGCCGCCCGGTCGCCCGCCCGGGCCACCGCGAGCCGGGCCGCGTCCACCCGGTTCACCTGGCCCATGCCTACCCCGACCGAGGCCAGCCCGGCGGCGAGCAGGATCGCGTTGGACTTGACGCTGCGGCTGGCCCGCCAGGCGAAGGCCAGGTCGGCCAGCGTGTCCGGGGACGCGGGCTGGCCGGTCTTCAGCTCCCAATTGGCTGGGTCGTCGCCGGGCGCGTCGATCTGGTCCGGGGTTTGCCGCAGCAGCCCGCCGTCCACCTGCCGCCACTCGGCGGGCCGCTGCCCGGTGGGCGGGGCACAGCGGAGCAGCCGCACGTTCTTGCTGCCGCGCAGGATGTCCAGCGCCTCGTCGTCGAACCCGGGCGCGACCACGACCTCGGTGAAGATGTCCTTGACCTGCGCGGCCATGGCCGCGGTGACCACCCGGTTGGCCGCGATCACGCCGCCGAACGCGGAGTCCGGGTCGCACGCGTTGGCCTTCCGGTGCGCCTCGGCCAGGTCGGTGCCCAGCGCGATGCCGCACGGGTTGGCGTGCTTGATGATGGCCACGCACGGCTGGGCGAAGTCGAACGCGGCCCGCCAGGCGGCGGCCGCGTCCACGTAGTTGTTGTAGGACATGGCCTTGCCGTGCAGTTGCCCGGCGTCGGCGATGCCCGCCCGGCCGGCCCCGGTGTACAGCGCGGCCTTCTGGTGCGGGTTCTCGCCGTAGCGGAGCACCTCGCGCCGGGACCACACGGCCGCGGTCACGTCCGGCCAGCCGGTCTGCTGAGCTGTCTCGTCCGGCGCGTAGCTGGACGCGAACCAGGACGCCACCGCGGCGTCGTAGCGGGCGGTGTGCGCGTACGCCTGGGCGGCCAGCCGCCGCCGCTGCTCCAGGGTGAACCCGCCCGCCGCCACCGCCTCGGCCGCGGCCGGGTACATCGCCGGGTCGGTGATCACCGCGACGTGCTGGTGGTTCTTGGCCGCGGCCCGGACCATGGCCGGGCCGCCGATGTCGATCTGCTCCACGCACTCGGCGGCCGGCGCGCCGGAACTGACCGCGGCCTCGAACGGGTACAGGTTGGACACCAGCAGCCCGAACGGCTGCAATGCCCAGCTCGGCCAGCCTGGCCTCGTGCTCGGGCCGGCCCAGGTCGGCCAGCAGCCCGGCGTGCACCGCCGGGTGCAGCGTCTTGACCCGGCCATCCAGGCACTCGGGGAAGCCAGTGACGTCCTCCACCGCGGTGACCGGCACCCCGGCCTCGGCGATGGCGGCGGCCGTGCTGCCGGTGCTGACGATCTCCACGCCGCACTTGTGCAGCGCACCCGCCAGGTCAGCCAGCCCGGTCTTGTCGTACACGCTGATCAGCGCGCGCCCGATGGCTACTCTCGTCAAGGCCCGATCCTTGCCTTCCTGCCGGTGACGGTCCACCCGTCGCGGACCATCCGGCCCACAGTCTCCACGAGCAGCCGGCGTTCGGTCACCTTGACCCGCTCGTGCAGGGTGGCCTCGTCGTCATCATCGAGCACCGGAACCGCGGCCTGGGCCAGCGCCGGGCCGGTGTCCGTGCCCGCGTTGACCAGGAACACCGTGCACCCGGTGAGCTTCACCCCGTGCTCCAGGGCATCCCGTACCCCGTGCATGCCGGGGAATGCGGGCAGCAGGGCCGGATGGGTGTTGATCACCCGGCCACCGAACAGCTTCCAGGAAGTACTTGCCGACCAGCTTCATGAATCCGGCCAGCACGATCAGGTCGGGCTGGGCGGCGGCGCACGACGCGGTGAGCGCCCGGTCCCAGTCCGCGCGGTCCGGGTAGTCCGCGACCCGGTGCACGAACGTGGGCACCCCGGCCTGCCCGGCCCGGTCCAGGGCGGGCTACCCCGGGCCGGTCCGCACCGACCGCCACCACCTGGGCGCCGTATCCCGGGTCCGCGCACGCGTCGAGCAGGGCCTGCAGATTCGTGCCCGCGCCGGATACCAGGACGACCAGGCGTGCGCGCATGCGGCCCACCATACGTCGCCACCCGCGGTGGCCTGGCCGGACAGTATCCGCGGCCTGCGGGGCTCTCCCGCGCCGCAGCACTTAGGGCTTTCTCCTACCGCCCTGTTCCGCGGCTTCACCCGCCCGGGGATGGGCCCGCCCGGTGGCCGGCACGCGGCAGAATAGGAGGCTGCGGCGCCTAGCACCGCTGAGCCCGGTCCCACCCCGCGACCCCTGGAGCGTCCCGCCGATGGCCCCCAGCGTTCCCCCGCCGCCGTCCCCCGAGCAGGCTCGGACGCAGGCCCGGGCCGGGCGGACCGGGCGGGCGGACCCGGCCCACCAGCAGCGGGCAGTCGCCGCGCTGCTGCTGTCCGTGCTCAGCCTGTTCGGGCTGCTCGGGGTGAGCAACTTCCAGCGCGGCGTGTACATCGTGAGCTTTGCCCTGGCCGCCGGGGCGCTGGCCATCTGGCTCGGCGGCCACCGCGCTGGCCCGGACCCGGCGGGCCGGCACGGCCGGGCCGCGCGGCTCGGTCACCGCCATCGTCATCGGCGGGATCGGGGTGCTGCTCAGCGGCGTCCTGCTGCTCGCGTTCGTACTGTTCGGCAAGCAGGCGAGCACGTTCTCCCGGTGCCTGAGCGGGGCCAACACGATCGCCGCCCAGCAGGCCTGCCAGAACCAGTTCATCCACTCGATCAAGCAGGTCACCCCGTACGGCCCGGCCCGGCCAGCTAGGGCAGCGCGGCCGGATCAGGCGGCGTCGGCGGGGCCGGGCGGCTCGCCGTCCTCGTCGCAGCCCACGGGTCCAGGTAGATGCGGTGCGGGTCGTGCTGGCCAGCCCCGGCCGGGCCGCCCGGCCAGCGCTATCCGCGAGCGCAGCGCCCTCCGCTGTCGGCGCCGCCCGCCGCGGCACGCGCCGCATCCGCAGCCAGTTAGCCAGGCCCGCGGTCACCGCGGCCGCCACGCCGACCTCCAGCGCGGCCACCACCGCGGTCTGCCAGCCGGACGGCCCCGACCGCGGCCAGCCGGCCGCTGCCCAGCGGGCCGCCCGCGAACGCGGCCAGCAGGCCGGTCGCCGCGGCGGTGGCCACCCCGCAGCCGAACCCCCACAGCGGCGCCAGTTCGAGCGGCGGGTGTCGGCGCGGCCCGCGCGGTGAGCAGCCCACCGAACGCCCCGGCCAGGTAGGGAACGCTGAGCATGACGGCGGACGCCCAGGCCGGGACGGCCGAGTGCGCGCCAGTGGGCAGCCCGGCCAGCATCGGCAGCAGCGGCAGCGACCCCAGCGCGGAGCCAGTAGGAGCAACCACGGTGCCGGTTCCGAACGCAAAACCCGGGCCCAGGGTGTAGCAGATCGACCACACGATGGCGTTAGGCACATATGCGATCTGGATGAGGAGCAGCAGCGCGCCGCCGACCAGGCCGGGGGCGAGCGCCGCGTCCGCCGCGCGGAAGCCGGCCAGGTGGGTGCCGAGGGAAGCCCCGGCCAGGATCGCGCCGGTCCCGGTCAGCACGGTGAGCGCGCCGAGCGAGCCGAGGAACACCGACCGGGACCTGGGCGGCAGCAGATGGACCAGGTGCCACCACGGGAGCCAGCGCCCGGGCGCCGCCCAGGCCGCCCGCGACCAGGGCGATCAGGAAGCCGGACAGCACCGCCTGGGCGAGCGACGGGGTGGCCAGCGAGGACTGGCCGAGCAGGGCCAGCGCGCCCGCCAGCAGCGCGTAAGGCACGGCCAGGGCCAGCGCCGCGTAGCCGACCTCAGGGAGCCGGGAGACCTCGCCCTTCTTGACCACCCACCGGCCGGCCAGCCAGAGCAGCGCGCCGGGCAGCAGCACCAGGCCGAGCGGGAGCATGCCGATCCGCCCGCCGGCCGCCTTGGCTGCGCCCAGGCTGCCGCCCCCAACGTGGCTGGCAGCGTGCAGCGTGAAGCCGACGTGATGGCCGACCAGCCAGAGATCAGCGGCGGTGCGCAGCACCCCGGGCAGGCCCAGGCCGGCGTGCGGTGCCGCGATCCAGCCGGCCAGCACCAGCAGGGTGATCAGGACCAGCCCGGTGCCCGCGGCCGTGCAGGCGGCGATGGCACCCGTGATCACCAGCGGCCGGGCCGGGCCGGACGCTGGCCCCGGTGTTCCGGCACCGTGGCCCGCCCGCGCGGATGGCGGGGCAGAAGCGGTCACAGGTCCCAATCCTGGCAACCAGCCAGCCGGGGATCGGGGAGGCGCGCCGCAGCCCGCCCGCCGGGGCGCCGAGGGGCGCGCCGCAGCCGCCCGCCGGGAGGCGGAGGGACGCGCCGGGCGCCGATCCACCCGGGCGGCGGTGGCTCAGCCGTGCGCCTGCATCATGTCGCGGACCAGGCGGGCCGTCTCGCTGGGTGTCCGGCCGACCCGCACGCCGACCTTCTCCAGCGCTTCCTTCTTGGCCTGCGCGGTGCCGGCCGACCCGGAGATGATCGCCCCGGCGTGGCCCATGGTCTTGCCCTCCGGGGCGGTGAACCCGGCCACGTAGGCGACCACCGGCTTGGTCACGTGCGCCTCGACGTAGGCGGCGGCGCGTTCCTCGGCGTCGCCGCCGATCTCGCCGATCATCACGATCGCGTCGGTCTCCGGGTCGTCCTGGAACGCGGCCAGGCAGTCGATGTGCGTGGTGCCGATGATCGGGTCGCCGCCGATGCCGACCGCGGTGGAGAAGCCGATGTCCCGCAGCTCGTACATCATCTGGTAGGTCAGCGTGCCGGACTTGGAGACCAGGCCGATCCGGCCCTCGGTGGTGATGTCGGCCGGGATGATGCCCGCGTTCGACTTGCCCGGCGAGGCCACCCCGGGGCAGTTCGGGCCGACGATCCGGGTCCGGTTGCCCTTGGCCGTGGCATAGGCCCAGAACTCCGCGGTGTCGTGCACCGGGATGCCCTCGGTGATCACGATGGCCAGCGGGATCCCGGCGTCGATGGCCTCGATCCACGGCGGCCTTGGTGCCCGGCGGCGGGACGAACACGACCGAGACGTCCGCGCCGGTCTCGGCCATCGTGTCGGCCACCGTGCCGAACACCGGCACTTCGGCGCCGCCCAGGTCCACGGTCTGCCCGGCCTTCCTGGGGTTGGTGCCGCCGACCACGGTGGTGCCCGCGGCCAGCATCCGGCGGCCATGCTTCCGGCCTTCCGAGCCCGTGATGCCCTGGATCATGACCCGGCTGTCGCTGGTCAGGAAAATCGCCATCTCATGCTCCTGTCACGGGGGCGGCCGCGAGTTCGGCGGCCCGCCGGGCTGCGTCATCCATCGTGGCCACCTGCTCGACCGTGGGCAGCGCCGCCTCGGCCAGGATGCGCCTGCCCTCCTCGGCGTTGTTGCCGTCCAGCCGGACCACGATCGGGTGCCGGACCTCCTTGCCCTGGCTGGCCAGCATGCCGATGGCGGAAACGATCCCGTTGGCCACCGCGTCGCAGGAGGTGATCCCGCCGAACACGTTGACCAGGACGCTGCGGACCGACTCGTCGGACAGCACGATCTCCAGGCCGTCGGCCATCACCTCGGCCGACGCGCCGCCGCCGATGTCCAGGAAGTTCGCCGGGCGGATGCCGCCGAACTGTTCGCCGGCCAGGGCCACCACGTCCAGCGTGGACATGACCAGCCCGGCGCCGTTGCCGATGATGCCGACCTGGCCGTCCAGCTTGACGTAGTTCAGGTGCTTGGCCTTGGCTTTTGCTTCGAGCGGGTCGGCCGCCTCGGCGTCTTCGAACTTCTCGTGGTCGGGCTGCCGGAAGGCCGCGTTGTCGTCCAGGCTGACCTTGCCGTCCACCGCGAGCACGTCGCCCTGGTCGGTCAGCGCCATCGGGTTCACCTCGACCAGGGTGGCGTCCTCGTCGGCGAACACTGACCAGAGCCGCTCGGCCAGGACCGCGGCCTGCTCGGCTGCTTCGGCCGGGATCCGGCCAGCCTGGATGATCTCCTGGGCTTTGGCTCTATCCACCCCGGTGAGGGGGTCGATCGGGATCCGGGCCACCGCCTCCGGGTTGGAGTGCGCGACTTCCTCGATCTCCATGCCGCCCTGCACCGTGCAGATGGCCACGAACGTCCGGGCCGCCCGGTCCAGCAGGTAGGACAGGTAGTACTCCTGGCCGATGTCCACCGCCTCGGCGATCAGGACCTTGTGCACCGTGTGGCCCTTGATGTCCATGCCGAGGATCTGGCCCGCTTTGGCTTCCGTCTCGGCCGGGCCGTTGGCCAGCTTGACACCGCCCGCCTTCCCCCGGCCACCGGTCTTCACCTGGGCCTTCACGACGGCGAGGGGCGAGCCCTCGGCCGCGAAGCCCGCCGCGATCTCACTGGCCTCGGCCGGGGTGGCAGCGACCCGGCCACGCTGCACAGGTACCCCGTACTCGGCGAACAGTTCTTTCGCCTGATACTCAAACAGGTCCACTGACGTCCGTCCTCGGATGGCCTACGGGTGAGCAGGATTCCGCACGCAGCCTACCGGTGACCGGTACCGCCCTCCCGCACACCCCGCGCGACCTCTCGCTCATAACCCCACCGGTCCCGCCCGTCCCCGCCGCCCCAGGCACCCGCCCCCAGGTTCGTGATCACGAGTTTGGTGCTACTAGATTCGCACCGAAGTCATGATCACGGACTGGCGCGGCGCCGGTGAGTGTCAGACCCTGCTGTAAGGCTGCTCTCATGCCACGAGCGGCGAAGGTCGACGATTCTGTACTGGCCCGGATATTGCGCGACCAAGAGCGTGTCATTTCGCGCACCGAGGCTCTCGGCTGCGGGATGCCGCTCCACCAGGTGCGATATCGCATTCGGCCGGGCGGGCCGTGGCAGCGGCTGCTGTCCGGGGTGTACCTGGCCGCGACCGGCACGCCCACCCGAAGACAGCTTGAGATCGCGGCGTTGCGCTACGCCGGGCCAGGTAGCGCGCTCACCGGTACGGCAGCGTTAGGCCGGCACGGGGTACGAGTGCGCGAGGGCAACGTGATCACCGTGCTGGTCCCTGGCGGGCGGGTCCGAGTGAATCGGTCGTTCGTGCGGGTGTGGCCGACTACGCGGATGCCGGAGTTTGTCATGGCGGATGGCGCGGTCCGGTTCACCCGCGCGGCGCGGGCAGTGGCTGATGCTTCCCGTGAGCTGGGGTCGTTCCGGGAAGTGCGCGCGGTGACTGCCGACGCCGTGCAGCGGCGGGCGTGCCAGTTAGACCAGCTGATCGAGGAACTGGCGCACGCCCCGATGCGGCAGTCGGCGTGGCTGAGGCGGGCGCTGGCCGAGGTGGCCGACGGGGTGCGGTCGGTGGCCGAAGGTGATCTGCGGGATCTGATCATCCGGGCCCGGCTGCCGCACCCGGTGTTCAATGCCCGGCTATATGTAGGGCGCATGTTCCTGGCTAAGCCGGACGCGTGGTGGCCGGAGGCCGGGGTGGCGGCGGAGGTGAATTCGCGGGAGTGGCACCTGGCGCCGGAGGACTGGGCGCGGACCCAGGCCCGGCAGACCCTCATGGGCAGGCACGGGATCATCGTGCTGCCGTTCACGCCAGGTCAGGTCCGCACCGAGCCGGCCAGGGTGACGGCGGATATCAGGTCAGCGTTACAGGCCGGGCGGCAGCGGCCGCCGCTGGCGGTCCGCGCGCTGCGGGCGGCGGGTTAGCCGGTTAGCTGCCCTGCTGGGCGGGCTCGGGAGAGGACTGGCCGCCGAGGGTCGCGCGGACCCAGTCCACGATCTCGTAGGTGGACGCGCCCGGCGTGAAGATCTTCGCCACGCCCATCCGCTCCAGCTCGACGATGTCGGCTTCGGGCACGATGCCGCCACCGAACACGACGATGTCGCTGGCGCCGCGTTTGGCCAGCAAGTCGAGCACCGCGGCGAACTGGGTCATATGCGCACCGGACAGGATGGACAGCCCCACCGCGTCGGCGTCCTCCTGGATGGCGGTCGCCACGATCTGCTCGGGCGTCTGGTGCAGGCCGGTATAGATCACTTCCACGCCCGCATCCCGCAGTGCCCGGGCCACCACTTTGGCGCCCCGGTCATGACCATCCAGGCCGGGTTTGGCGATGACCACCCGGATCGTTCCCATGCGCGCCTCCTGGCCCGCGGTACTTGCGCTGTCCCTGGCAGGGTAACGCGGCCGGGCCAGCCCGCGGCACGCGGCCGGGCCAGCCCGCGGCACGCCGGCCGGGCCAGCCCGCGGCACGCCGGCGGGCCAGCCCGCGGCACGCCGGCCGGGCCAGCCCGCGGCATGGCCGGCCGGCCCACCGCACCCGCCCACTTCGCGCTGCCGCACCGCGCTGCCCGCCGGGCGTTAATCCGGTTGCCGGGCCTGGGAAACTCTTGCTATGCAGCTGGCCATTCCGGTTCACGGCGGGGAACTGGCCGCCGACGACAGCGGGGGCGACGGCCCGCCCGTGGTGCTGGTGCACGCCGGGTGGACCGACCGGAGCAGCTGGGCCGGGGTAGCGAGCCGGCTGGCTGGCCGGTGCCGGATCATCTCCTACGATGCCCGCGGGTTCGGCGCCTCACCGCCTCCGCAGGCGCCGTTCAGCCAGGTGGGCGACCTGGTGACGGTGCTCGATCACGTCGCGGTGCCGCGGGCCATCCTGGTCGGGCACAGCGGCGGCGGTGCTACCGCGATCAGCCTGGCCGTGGCCCACCCGGACCGGATCTCCGCGCTGGTGCTGCTGGCCCCCGGCGTCCAGGACTACCCCTGGCCGATGGACGACCCGTACAACACCGAGTTCATGGCCCTGGCCACCGCGGGAGACCGGGCCGGGCTGGCCGAGCTCGGCCTGCGGACCTGGGCCGCGGCGGGCCCGGATGCCGTGGCCCGGGCGCAGATCGAGGGCGCAGTGGCGGCCATGTTCGCCCAGGGCGACTTCGAGCAGCCGGACCCGCCCAGCTACGGCCGGCTGGACCGAGATCACCGCGCCGGCCGTGGTGGTCGTGGGGGACCTGGAGTACCCGATGGTGACCCGCTGCGCGGACAGCGTGGCAGACCGGATACCCGGCTGCCGCCGGGTCGCCGCACCCGGTTCCGACCACCTGATCCCGCTGCGCGCGCCTGACCTGGTCGCCGAGCTGATCATGCAGCAGGTGGGCTGACCGCCGCCCGCCGCTACAGCTTCTCGATCGGGGCGTAGCGCAGCACCAGGTGCTTGATCCCGTAGTCGCCGCCAAAGTCGATCTTCGCCTCGGGGTCGTCTCCCCGGCCCTCGACAGACAGCACGGTGCCCAGCCCGTAGGCATCGTGGGTCACCTTGTCGCCCGGGCTGAGCGCAGGCACCCGCCGGTTGCCCGGGGTGCGCACCCCGGGCCGCTGGGCCAGCCGCTCCCCGGCGGGGGCCACCGCGGCCCGCTCGTCGCGTCGCCATTCGACCAGCTGGCCAGGGATCTCGTCGAGGAACCTGGACTGCTTGTGAAACTCCGGCCGGCCCCACCAGGCCCGGGCCACCGCCCGGGTCAGGTAGAGCCGGCGCTCGGCCCGGGTGATCCCGACGTAGGCCAGGCGGCGCTCCTCTTCGAGTTCCTTGTCGTCGGTCATCGACCGCTGGTGCGGGAACACGTGCTCTTCCATGCCGGTGAGGAACACCACCGGGAACTCCAGCCCCTTGGCGGTGTGCAGGGTCATCAGGGTGACCAGCCCGCCGTGCTCCGCGCCGTCCGGGATCTCGTCGGCGTCGGCGACCAGCGACACCTGCTCCAGGAAGTCGGTGAGCGTGCCGTCCGGGCGCTGCGCGTCGAACTCACGGGCCACCGAGACCAGCTCGTTCAGGTTCTCGATCCGGCTGGCGTCCTGCAGGTCGGTGGACTCCTCGAGCTCGGCCAGGTACCCGGACCGGTCCAGGACCATCTCGGCCAGGTCGGCCACCGGCAGGCCGGCCTCGGCCTCGGCCCGCAGCCCGTTCATCAGCTCGTTGAACGAGGCGATCGCCTTGGCCGACCGCGCGGCCATGCCGGGCGCGTCATCGGGCCGGGTCAGCGCGGCCGCGAAGCTGATCCGGTCCCGCTGAGCCAGCGCGGCCACGCACGCCTCGGCCCGCTCGCCGATCCCGCGGCGGGGCACGTTGAGCACCCGGCGAAGCGACACCTCGTCCTCGGCGTTGGCGGTCAGCCGCAGGTAGGCGAGCAGGTCGCGGACCTCGCGCCGCTCGTAGAAGCGGACGCCGCCGACCACCTTGTAGGGCAGCCCGGCGCGGATGAAGACTTCCTCGAAGGCACGGGACTGCGCGTTGGTCCGGTAGAACACGGCCACCTCCCCGGGGGTCGCCTCCCCCTCGTCGGTGAGCCGGTCCACCTCCTCGGCCACGAACGCGGCCTCGTCGTGCTCGCTGTCCGCCACGTAGCCGACGATCGGCGGCCCGTCCCCAGCGTCGGACCACAGGTTCTTGGGCACCCGGCCGGTGTTGCGGGAGACCACCGCGTTGGCCGCGGCCAGGATGTTCTGCGTGGACCGGTAGTTCTGCTCCAGCATGATCACGGTCGCATCGGCGAAGTCCCGGGTGAACTCCTCGATGTTCCGGATGGTCGCGCCGCGGAACGCGTAGATGGACTGGTCCGCGTCGCCGACCACGCACAGCTCGGCGGGCGGCAGCGGGCCCGCGTCGTCGCCGCCCGCCTGCCAGGCCGGGGCCGAGACCAGCTCCCTGACCAGCATGTACTGCGCGTGGTTGGTGTCCTGGTACTCGTCCACCAGGACATGCCGGAAGCGCTGCCGGTAGGTCTCAGCCACCTCGGGGACGGCCTGCAGCAGGTTGACCGTGACCATGATCAGGTCATCGAAGTCCATCGCGCCGGAGGCGACCAGCCGGCGCTGGTACTCGGCGTACGCCTCGGCCAGCGCCTTCTCCCGGTAGCCGTCGGCCCGGGCCGCGAACGACTCGTAGTCGATGAGCTCGTTCTTCAGGTTGGACACCTGGCCGAGCATGGCCTTGGGCGAGTGGTGCTTGGTGTCCAGGTCGAGCTCGCGGCAGACCAGCGCCATCAGCCGCTGCGAGTCGGCCTGGTCGTAGATGGAGAACGAGGACGGATAACCGAACCGGGTTGCCTCCCGGCGCAGGATCCGCACGCAGGCGGAGTGGAACGTCATCACCCACATGGCCCGGGACCGCCAGCCGGTGAGATCGGCCACCCGCGTGGCCATCTCGCCCGCCGCCTTGTTGGTGAACGTGATGGCCAGGATCTCGCCCGGGCTCACGTCGCGCTCGGCCAGCAGGTAGGCGATCCGGCGGGTCAGCACCCTGGTCTTACCCGAGCCGGCCCCGGCCACGATGAGCAGCGGGCCGCCCCGGTGCACCACGGCAGCCCGTTGCTGCGGGTTCAGGCCATCCAGCAGGGAGTCAGCAGCTACGGCGGTCACCCATCAAGCGTAGGCGCTGCCGCCGACAGCGCAGCCGGATCGCCGCGCCCGTTCCGGCCCCGTCGCGCCGCCTCAGGCCCCGTCACGCCGCTCAGGCCCCGCGCGCCGCTTCCGGCCCGGCCCGCTCAGGCCCCGGCCCGCTCAGGCCCCACCTGCGGAGGCCGCGGGCGGCGCCACGTCCGGGTCGGGCACCAGCGTGGGCGTGCCCCTGGTCAGGGTCTCCTTCTTGAAGTACGCGGGCCTGGTGATCCGCATGTAGGCGAATCCGGCCACCCCGGCCACCGCGGCGAAGAAGGCGATGAGGAAGATCCCACCGATCTCCCAGTGCAGGCCAGGCACCGTCCAGAACGTGTAGCCGAACGACGCCGTCCAGTCGCTCTGCAGGCTGTAGATGCCCGCCGCCCACATGATGGCCCAGCCCAGGCCGGGGATGATGCCGCGCATCCAGAGGTTGCGGGCGCTGCTCGTCAGCGTCTTGCGGTAGTACCAGACGCACTCGAGGGCGGTCAGGCCGTAGTAGAAGGCGATATAGATGCCGATCGCAGTGACCGCGTCGTAGATGACATTGCCACCGGAGATGTAGTTCATCGGGACGTAGAGGGCGATCGAGACGAGGCCCATCACGATGGTGGACACGGTCGGCGTCAGGTACTTGGGGTGGATCTTGGCGAACGAGTCCGGCAGGGCCTTGTAGGCGGCCATCGACAGGGTCGTGCGGGCGGTCGGCAGGATGGTCGTCTGGGTGGAGGCCGCGGCCGAGCTGAGCACCATCAGGATCAGCAACCTGGACAGCGTGGTGCCGAGCGCACCGCCACCGAAGATCGCGCCACCGAGCACCGACAGCACGTCCCCGCCGTGCGCCTCGTTGGACAGCCCGATCCCCTTGGCTCCGATGCCGGCGAACGACACCGCCGCGAAGATCACGACTAGGTAGGTGACCAGCAGCAGCAAGGTCGAGATGATGGCCGCCTGGCCCGGGGTCTTGCTCTTGTCCTTGGTTTCCTCATTGACCGAGACGGCGGTGTCCCAGCCCCAGTAGATGAACAGCATCAGGATGATCCCGCCGAGGAAGGCGGAAATCGGCAGGTGGGTGGGGAGCAGCCAGCTGGCGCTCGGATGCACCGACGTCGCCGGGTGATGCCCGGTGCCAACCTTGATGAACGCCGTTACCGAGAGCACCAGGAGCATGACGAGCTCGATGCTCAGCAGCACCTTCTGGAACATGGCCGAGACCTCGATGCCCCGGTAGCAGATGTACGTCATCGCAATGATCCAGATGACGCCGACCAGCAGCACCCACGGGCTGGCCGGGTCGGTCCCGATGGCGCTGTTCGGCCCCTGGATCAGCAGGAACACGTACTGACCCGCGACCTGGGCCAGGCTGGCCATGACCAGGATGTCGGCCGCGACGATGCCCCAGCCGCCGGCCCAGCCGGTCTTCGGGCCGAACGCCCTGGCCCCCCAGGTGAAGGTGGTCCCGCAGTCGGGGTCCGCCTTATTCATCTCGCTGTAGCCGATCGAGCAGAACAGGATCGGGATGAACGCCAGCAAGGCGACCGACGGCGCCTTGAAGCCGACCAGGACCACGACGAACAGCAGCGTCGCCGCCAGGCTGTAAGCCGGGGCCGTCGAGGCGACCCCCATGACGACACTGGACACCAGGCCCAGGGCGCCGGACTTCAGACCCTTGTCCCTGGACTCTTCAACTGGCTGAAGCTCTGGCGTAGCGGTCGCCATGGCTCCCCCTCCTGGCAACTACCTGAGCCGGGTCGGTCAGGTCCTCGGATTATGGCCGTGCTGGGCAGGCCCGGGCCGGAGTGATCCGGTGCGCGCGTAATACCGCCAACCATAGACACGTACCCACTTGCCACGGTTCTAGCATGTATGTGCTCCCTCGGCAACGATTTCAGTCGTAACGGGTACGTATCACGACTGGTCCCGTGGCCCCGGCGCACCTAGACGGCTAGGATCGCCGGTATGCGCATCCTTCTTGTCGGGGCCGGCGGGGTTGGCACCGCATTTGCCCGGATCGCGGCCCGGCGCCCGTTCGCTGAACTGATCGTGGCCGACTACGACCTGGCCCGGGCCGAGCACGCGGCCGCGGCCCGGGACGGTTACCGTGCCGTCCAACTGGACGCCCGGGACGAGGCCGCCGCCGCGGCCCTGCTCACCGAGAACTCCTGCGACGTGCTGATGAACGCCACCGACCCGCGATTCGTCATGCCGCTGTTCCGGGCGGCACTCCGGGCTGGGGTGCACTACCTGGACATGGCCATGTCGCTGTCCCACCCGCACGCCGAGCAGCCGTACCAGCGCACCGGCATCAAGCTGGGCGACGACCAGTTCGCGCTGGACGGGGAGTGGCAGCAGGCCGGGAAGCTCGCCCTGGTCGGCATCGGCGTTGAGCCGGGCCTGTCCGACGTGTTCGCCCGGTACGCGGCCGATGAGCTGTTCCGCGGACATCGATCAGCTGGGTGTGCGGGACGGCGCCAACCTGGAGGTGGCCGGCTACGACTTCGCGCCCACGTTCTCCATCTGGACCACGATCGAGGAATGCCTGAATCCCCCGGTCATCTGGGAAGCGGGCCAGGGCTGGTTCACCACGCCGCCGTTCAGCGAGCCGGAGATGTTCACCTTCCCGGCCGGCATCGGCCCGGTGGAGTGCGTGAACGTGGAGCACGAGGAAGTGCTGCTGATGCCCCGCTGGGTGCAGGCCCAGCGGGTCACGTTCAAGTACGGCCTGGGGGCGGAGTTCATCGGCGTGCTGGAGACACTGCACAAGCTGGGGCTGGACCGCACCGACCCGGTCCGGGTCGCCGGGGCCAGCGTGTCGCCGCGCGACGTGGTGGCCGCCTGCCTGCCCGACCCGGCCCAGCTCGGGGACAAGATGACCGGGGTGACCTGTGCGGGCACCTGGGTGACCGGGACCGGCCAGGATGGCGCCCCGCGCGAGGTCTACCTGCACCACGTGGTAGATAACGCCTGGTCTATGGCGGAGTATGGCTCCCAGGCGGTGGTCTGGCAGACCGCGGTCAACCCGGTGGTGGCGCTGGAACTGATCGACTCGGGCGCCTGGTCAGGTGCCGGGGTGCTGGGCCCCGAGGCGCTGCCCGCCAGGCCGTTCCTCGACCTGCTCACCGAGTACGGATCACCCTGGGCCTGCGAAGAGCGGGACCTGGCAAAACCAAACCAGCCCTGAAATTCTGAACGGAGGCTCGTGGTGGAAGAATTGCGCAACTTCATCGGTGGCCGGTGGACGGACACGAGTTACGACCGCCGGGCGGAGCTGATCGACCCGAGCACCGGTGAGGTCTTCGCCACCGCGCCGATCTCCAGCGAGACCGAGGTGGATGCCGCGTTCGCGTCGGCCGCCGAGGCCTTCCCGGGCTGGCGGGACAGCACGCCCGCGGAGCGCAGCCTGGCCCTGCTGCGGATCGCCGATGCGCTGGAGCGCCGGGCCGATGAGTTCGTCAAGGCGGAAAGCCAGAACACCGGCAAGCCGATCGCGCTGACCCTGTCGGAGGAGATTCCCCCGATGGTGGACCAGATCCGGTTCTTCGCCGGGGCCGCCCGGATGCTGGAAGGGCGCTCGGCGGGTGAGTACATGTCCGGTTTCACGTCGTTCATCCGGCGCGAGCCGATCGGGGTGTGCGCCGCGGTGACCCCGTGGAACTACCCGATGATGATGGCGGTGTGGAAGTTCGGGCCCGCGCTGGCGGCCGGGAACACGATGGTGCTCAAGCCCTCGGACACCACGCCGGTATCCACCCTGCTGCTGGCCGAGCTGATGAGTGAGTTCCTGCCGGCCGGCGTGTTCAACGTGATCTGCGGCGACCGGGACACCGGCCGCGCGCTGGTCTCGCACAAGACGCCGCAGATGGTCTCGATCACCGGGAGCGTGCGGGCCGGCCGGGAGGTGGCCACCACGGCCGCGGCCGACCTGAAGAAGGTGCATCTGGAACTGGGCGGCAAGGCCCCGGTGATCGTGTTCGACGACGCCGACCCGGCCAAGACGGCCGAGGCGATAGCCATCGCCGGGTACTTCAACGCCGGGCAGGACTGCACCGCCGCGACGCGGGTGCTGGCCGGCCCGCGGATCGCGGCCGACCTGGCCGATGCGCTGGTCGAGATGGCCCGCGGCCAGACGGTGGCCGGCCCGGATGTGCCGGACGCCGACTTCGGCCCGCTGAACAACGCCAACCAGCTGGAGCGGGTCAGCGGGTTCATCGAGCGGCTGCCGGCGCACGCCGAGGTTCGCACCGGTGGTAACCGGATCAGCGGCAAGGGCTACTTCTTCGAGCCCAGCGTGGTCACCGGGCTGCGCCAGGAGGATGAGATCATCCAGCAGGAGGTGTTCGGCCCGGTCATCACCATGCAGGAGTTCAGCGCCGAGGCCGAAGCGCTGGCCTGGGCGAACGGCACCGAGTACGGGCTCGCGTCATCGGTCTGGACGAGCGATCATGGCCGGGCCATGCGGATGGCCCGTGGGCTCGACTTCGGCTGTGTGTGGATCAACACGCACATCCCGCTGGTGGCCGAGATGCCGCACGGCGGGTTCAAGCACTCCGGATACGGCAAGGACCTGTCCATGTACGGGTTCGAGGACTACACCCGGATCAAGCACGTGATGTCCGCGCTGGACTAGCCAGCCTGGCGCTGGTGCCCCCGCCGCTGACGCGCCGTCACGACAGGTAACGCCACGCGAGAACCTTCCTACCCAACGCCAGTGCGTGGCCAGGGCCGACGCAACCAAGGAGCACTCGCCGGGGAGGCGGGGCGCGCCGCAGGCGTGTTCCCGCCGAGCCGGCGTTCGGCGCGCAGCGGCGAGCGGGGGGCCCGGGGGTCGCCCCCCCGAACAGCACCGCGTTCGGCGCGCAGCGGCGATCGGGGGGCCCGGGGGGCGCCCCCCGGTCAACACCGGCCGCTCGGTCATCAGGTCGTCGGCGGTTTCCATGCCGGCTCTTCCATACCGAGCGGGCGATGATCTTGGTGAGGTCGGCGCGGTGGCGTAGTTGCCGGCGATTTCGGTGCCTTCTTCCAGCAGCCCCTCGGACAGGGTGGTGGGCTGCAGGCCCAGTTCGAGGAACTGGTCGTTGCGGACCACCAGATCGTTTTCCTCGGCCTCGCGGCGCGGGTTGGGCAGGTACGCGATCTCCACGCCCATCACGTCACCGACCATCTTGGCCAGGTCCAGCACCCGGTGGGTCTCGGTGATCTGGTTCAGCACCCGGGGCCGCTCCCCCGCATCAGGCGGGTTGGAGATGGCCAGCTCGATACACCGCACCGTGTCCCGGATGTGGATGAACGCGCGGGTCTGCCCGCCGGTGCCATGCACGGTCAGCGGATGGCCGATCGCCGCCTGCATCAGGAACCGGTTCAGCACCGTGCCGTAATCCCCGTCGTAGTCGAACCGGTTGATCAGCCGCTCATCCTTGGCCGGTCTGGGCGGTCTGGGTACCCCACACGATGCCCTGATGCAGGTCGGTGATCCGCAGCCCGTCGTTCTTGGCGTAGAACGCGAACATCAGCTGATCCAGCGTCTTGGTCATGTGATACACACTGCCCGGGTTCGCCGGGTGCAAGATCTCCCGCTCCAGCTCCCCATCGGGGGTGGGCACCTTCACCGTCAGGTACCCCTCCGGGATCGGCGCCGACCCCGACCAGCCATACCCGTACACCCCCATCGTGCCCAGATGCGCCAGCGCCGCGCCGCTGCCCGTCTCCACCAGCGCGGCCAGCAGATTATGCGTAGCCCGCACATTGTTATCCACCGTGTACCGCTTCGTCGTGGTGCTGACGCATCGAATACGGCGCCGCCCGCTGCTCCGCGAAATGCACGATCGCGTCCGGCCGCAACTCCCCCAGCACCGCGACCAGCCGGTCATACTCGGCCGCCAGATCCAGGCTGATGAACCCCACCCGGCGCCCCGACACCTCACCCCACACCCTGATCCGCTCACCGATCGGCCGGATCGGCGTCAGCGACTCCACCTCAAGATCAATATCGATCTTCCGGCGGCTCAGATTGTCGATAATGGTCACCTCATGGCCACGATCCGACAGATACAGCGAGGTCGGCCAGCCGCAGAAACCATCGCCGCCGAGAACCAGGACGCGCATTCGAACTCCCATCGATTGATGCCATTACCGCCAGCGGCCGGATGCCGCCCGCCGCCACGGCATGAATCGTCTCTCGTCACAGCCGTGCTGTAACGCAACGTAATCGGGCGCCAACACCCTCGAATAGCCCAGCCGGCATACGCTCACCAGCCAGTTCCCCGATTTACCGGCAGAGTACGGATATTACCTGATATCAGCATGTCTAAACAGGCCAGAGGGGTGCTAGCCGGGTGATTAACCGGCAAGAAACCCGGAACTGTGTTATACGTAACAAAACTTAACTTCCCCGGCCTTCCATGATATATACGGATTGTTCAATATCTCTTTGTATTCCGATGGGAAGCCTGCGGGGGCACGCTCACGGCGGTACGCCGCCAGCACTGGCACCCGCGGCGGCGGGCAGAAGGCTGGGACACGATTTATGAGCCAGGCGCGGGCACGGGACACCATCGAAGCGATGCGGGCCGCGGTCCCGCCCGGCCAGCCCCGGCTCGGCGCGCAGGCGCGGCGTCTGCTGACCGAGGCGACCCGTTCCCTGCTGGCCAGCCACACCGACCCGGGGGTGGAGCTCGAGCGGTTCCTGGAAATCCGGCGGCGCCAGCTATGCCTGCCCTCGGCCGAGCTGGCGGTCTGGCTGCGCGGGGCCCGCGTCCTGGTCACCGGCGGTACCGGCTGCGTCGGGAGCACGCTGACCGGCCTGCTGGCCGGCCTGGGCCCGGCCCAGCTGGTCAGCCTGAGCCGCGGCCAGACGACGGCGTGGCCCCGGCAGCATGGGGTGGACTACCGGCACGCGGACATCCGGGATCGGCGCACCCTGGACCGGCTGCTCGCAGACCTGCGGCCGGACGTGGTCTTCCATCTGGCCGCCCAGCGCGACCCCGGGCTGGCCGAAACCGAGGTGCACCGGACGGTCACGACTAACGTGCTGGGCACCCGCAACGTGCTGGCCGCGGCCATCGGCGGCCGGCGTGCCGCAGGTGGTGTGCGCTTCGACTGGCAAGGCGCTGCGGCCCTACTCGCCGGACGTGTACACCGCGTCCAAGCGCGCGGCGGAGTGGCTGGCCGCGTCCGCCGCCGAGGTGCACGGGCTCCGGGTGGCCGCCGCCCGGTTCACCCACGTCGTGGACAATTCCCTGTCTACCTGCGGCTGCTCTTCTGGGCGCGGCAGGGGGTGATCCGGCTGCACGCCCCGGATATCTCCTTCTATGCGCAGTCGGCCCTGGAGTCAGCGCAACTGCTGCTCGTGGCGGGCCTGGCCAGCCAGGCCGGGCAGCTTCAGGGTGCACGCGATTACCGACCTCGGCTGGCCGATCTGCCTGCTGGACCTGGCCCTGGACGTGCTGGCCCAGGCCGGTTCGGCCACGCCGATCTACTTCAGCGGGTATGGCAGCGGCTATGAGGAGTCCCCGTTCCCGGGGCTGTACGACCCGGCGACGGCCGGTGAGGTCAGCCCGCTGATCAACGCCCTCGAAGCCAGCCAGGCCAGCCACTCGGTCTGCCCCATGGTCGATGCGGTGCCGGTGCGCATGACGGCGGCGCCGGATGCGGCCGATGTGCTGGCCAGCCTGGCGGACACCTGCGAGCGGACGCAGCACCTGGCCAAGGTGCGCGACCGGCTGGACGAGCTGTCCTGGTCCCTGCTGCACGCCACGCTGGGGGCCGCACCTCCCCCCGCGCTGGCCCGGATGGTGGCCCAGGCCACTCCGCACCGGGACGACCTGACCGGCGCTCATCACCGGGTACTCCAGGCGATCAGCCAGAGCACCCGAGCCGCCACGCCCGGCCTCGTGCCGCCGCCGGGCCGGTCAGGCCGGCAGCCGGGCCGCCAGGCCGACGACCGCCGCCGGGCGTCAGCGCACGTCGACCCGGACTCCGCTGGGCCCGATCACCTCGGGCGCCGGGGCAGCCTTCCGGGCCGCCCGCTGGAAGGCCGGGCTGGCCGGGAACGGGCGGGTGGGCAGCGAGATGGCCGCCTCGAGCAGGGCGACGCGGCGCAGGAAGGCGTAGGCGAACCAGGTGGGGGCCCACAGAATGCTCCGCCAGTACCGGTACTTGACCGCGTACGGCAGGCTGATGGCTAGCGGTACCCCGCCGCCCAGGACGTACAGCAGCGCGAACGTGACCACGTTCTGCCGGTAGGTCGGGCTGGTCAGCGCCAGTTCGAGCAGGAAGATCGGCGCGACCAGGCCGGCCTGGATGGAGAACCAGGAAAAGCCCCGGCGCAGGGTCCAGAACCACACCCGGGGACCGGCCGAACCGGCGCGCGTCGGCACGTGCCGGGCGAACGTGTGGTAGCCGGCCCGGGCCCACCTGGTGCGCTGCTCGACGAACTCTCCCGGGCTGCGCGGCACGTCTTCGTGGGAGATGATCCGCGGGTCCACCACCACCCGGTAGCCCAGCCGGCCGATATGCATAGTGAGATCGGTGTCTTCGCCGTTCATCCCGATCGGGAAGCCGCCCGCGGTGAGCGCGGGGGCACGCCGGAAGGCGGTGAACGTCCCGGGGATGACCACAATCCCGTCCACTGCGTTCTCCGCGACCCGGGCGAACGCGAACTGGAACAGCGCCTCCAGCGTGCGCAGCCGGGAGAACCAGGTCACCGTGTCGGTACGGGGCATCTCGACCGCGCCCACGCTGCCTATCTGCGGGTCGGCGAACCACGGCATGCAGTACACCAGCGCGTCCTCGCCCATCACGCAGTCCGCGTCGATCCGGATGAGGATCTCCGCGCTGGTGATCTTGATGCCCCGGTTCAGTGCGGCCGCCTGGCCACCGTTCGGCGCGTTCAGCATCTCGCCGCGGGCGTGCTGGAAGCGGGCGATCTCGGCTCTCGGCCAGCGCGGCCGTGCCGTCCACCGAGCCGTCGTTGGACACCACGACCTGGACCGGGCCGCCGTACCGGGCTGCGGCCACGTCAATCGACTTGAGCAGGCGGGCGATGTTCTCCTCCTCGTTGTAGGCCGGGATGATGATGTCCACCGGCGGCCGGTCCGGGCCGCCGGGCTGCGGCATCCTCGGGTTGAGCCACCAGACCAGCCACAGCGGGACGAACATCAGCACGAAGAGCAGGCTGACCGCGTACAGCGGCAGGAAGACCTGCCAGGCCGAGCCCAGGTTGGCCTGCTGGGAGATGTACGCGTACGCCCCTACCAGCAGCGCGATCACGCTGATCAGCGCGCTCCAGGTGAGGATGTTCTCGCGGAGCCAGGACCGGCGCAGCCGGGGCACGGTGGTGGCCCGGGGCAGCACGAAGGTGGTGAATGTCATCCGCATGATGACCAGGCCGCCGATGAGCAGGTTCACCAGCGTGGCCTCGATGCCGAACGGTCCGACCACCCAGCCGGTGCCGACCCCCACGACGATCATGAGGGCCTGGGCCAGGATCGACAGGGCCAGGTAGAGCACGGCATGGCCGAGGATGGCCACCCGGCGGCCCAGCCCAGCCCGCACGACCAGGGCCATCGCGACGATGTAGGCGACCGCGAACAGGGCCAGGGCGGGCCGCAGTCGCAGCACATAGCCGTTCACCGTGGCCGGGTCCCGGGTGATGGCCACCGCCACCGCCCGCACCGCGGTCACGTACAGCCCGGACGGCGCCGGGTGCTTCCAGCCCAGGAACAGCAGGCCCGCTACGGCCGAGATGGCCCCGAAGGCCCACGTTCGCGGGCGATGCGGCGGGGTGCGCACGTAACCCGGGATACGCACGAAGGTCCGCCCGTCGCCCTGGTCCTCGGCGCCATCGACGAATAGCGGCAGCAGGCACACGATGATCAGGACCGCCAGCCCGGCCATGGTCAGCAGGAGATTCGAGGCATACATATTTTTCTGCGCGCCTACCCGACTAATACTTTATAGCGATATATCGAGTGTGAACTTATCAGATGCCCAAGTACGAGATGTAAACGGCCTATTGCCTGAACGTTAAACCGCGTTAGCCGGGACGACGCAGGGACCCCCCACTGCGTCAGCCAGCCAGAAGGCATGTCATAATCGCTTTTCCTAGATTTCCGGTAGAGTAAATCTTTTAGGATTCCTAATTGCTCGGGGTAAGTAAAACTTATTCTGTAACTTAGAGTTAATACACAAATCCGACGTAAGCTCGGATTCCTGCCGTAAGCTGCAAAGCGGGCAGTATGCCGCACGCGGGGGTGCAGTGCGCCGCGTGCTATTGCCGGGCTGCCCTGGCTGCATTTGTTCCGGAGTGAAGAGGGGGTAACTCACTCACCTGATAACCCCGTGTGATGGCCGGCTGCGGCACGTCCCTGGCCCGCTGGCTACGGTCTGCCCGCGCGGGGTCCCACCCGCAGGGCCCGCCAGGCGGGCAGCCGGATTCGACCGATCGACCGCTCGCGTACGGGAGGAACATGTCTACGGCGGACACCACCACCGCGGATGACACCACCGGCAATGCACTGAACGGCAGCACCGGGCCAGAACTGGCTCCCACCGTCGGGCCGGAACCGGGCTCCGGCGCGGCCCCGGCTCTCGCCGGGCCACCGCCCAGCGGCGGGACCGGACCGTCACCACCAGCCAGCTCGTGGGTGGCCTGGTGATCACCGCTGTCTGCCTGGTGGCGGTGCTGTGGTACGTCCCGGGGATCATCCGGTCCGATGCCCAGTCGTTCACCGGCACCGTGGTCAGCAACGGGATAACCAACCTGAACTTCGCCTACTCCGGCCTGGTGGGCCGGATTCAGGTACAGCTCGGGCAGACCGTCAAGGACGGTCAGGTACTGGCCACCGAGACGTCCGCGTCGACCACCAAATCGCTCAGCGCCGACCGGGCTGCGATCGCCGCGGCCCAGGCCACCCTGGCCGCACTGAAGGCCGAGCCCGTCACGCCGACCACGAACGCCAGCATCGCGTCCGCGAACGCCCAGCTGGCCAAGGCGCAGGCGCAGCTGTCCGCGGATAAGGTCGCGCTGTCCGAGGCGCAGATCGTCGCCCCGTCCGGCGGCACCGTGATCGCCATCAATGCCCAGCCCGGCGAGGCGGTGACCTCGGCCGGCGTGCGGACATACTCGGCGGTGGCCCAGGCAGGCAACTCGCAGTCACCCCCGTTCTCGCTGCTGCCCGAGGGGCCGACGACGACGCTGAAGAGCGGCAGCACGCAGACCGCGCTGCCCATGATCGCGCTGCGCACGTCCACCAGCTGGGAGGTCACCGCGCTCGTCCCGGAAAGCCACATCTCCTCGGTGCGCGCTGGGCGGCTGGCCAGCATCTCCGTTCCCGCCGTCGGCCTGCACCAGATCCGCGGCGTGGTCCGCCAGGTGGCACCCACCCCGGTCAGCACGTCGGCCGGGACCGCCTACCAGGTCACGATCAGCGTTACCGCCCACCGGCAGATCACCCCGCTCAATGGGATGACGGCTGACATCCAGCTTGGTTCGTGACCCGCCTCGGCTACCGTCATGAGGGCGGACCTTCCGGGTCCGCCGCAGGCTGGGCTGCCCCACGGAGGGCCATGGCGATGAGGGTCGGTGCCGGGGGCCGACGGCCAGCCCCGCGAACGCGCAGTAGCTCGCGCCGCGGTGCCTGGACGCTCGGGCTGACGGCCATGCTCGCCTGCCTGCTGGCCGGCTGCTCCACTCAGGCGCCCAGCCCCCGGCCCACCCAGACCGGCACCGAGGCGCCGGGCAGGCGGCTCACCTGGATGCTGACCAGGGCCGCGCTGGCCAGCGTGCTCAGCGACCCGGCGGCACGGTCACGGCTGGACGGGGCGCCGGTATACGAGATCCTGCGCACCGGCCAGTCACCACTCGGGGCGGCCGGCGCCGTCCCTGTCGTCACCTTCTCCGCGCTCGGCGAACTGGCCCAGGCGGTGTCCGGTGGCGGGCTGCCCACCGGGACCCGGGCCGTGCTCTACGACCCCGAGGTGTGGCCGTTCACCCCGGTAGCCGAGCAGCGCGACCCGGCGAAGGCCGCCCAGCAGGCGCTGCGCCTGGCCCATGCCCATGGCCTGCGGCTGTTCGTGGCTCCGGCCCTCAACCTGACCACGCTGCGGCCGGCCTCCGGCCCGCGCTGGCAGCAGTTCCTGCACCTGGGCCTGGCCGGTGCCATGGCCAGGGTGGCCGACGTCATCGAACTGCAGGCCCAGAGCCTGGAACGGGACACCAGCAGCTACGCGGCGTTCGTGCACGAGGCGGCCCGGCAGGCGCGGGCGGCCAACCCGCGGGTGACCGTCCTGGCCGGCCTGTCCACCAACCCCCCGGGCGCCGAGGTGACCAGCCAGCAGCTGACCGCGGCGATCCGGGCCACCTCCGGGGTGGTCAGCGGGTACTGGCTCAACATCCCGGGCCGCGGCCCGCGCTGCCCCACGTGCAACGTCCCCCGCCCGGACCTGGCCCGGCAGATCCTGCGCGACATGCCGTGAGCCGCCCGGCCGGCGGCACGCTGGCGGGCTTCGTAGGATCGGATCATGCTGAGTGATTCCGAGGTCCAGCGCGCGCTGGTCATCGCCGCGCATCCGGACGACATCGACTTCAGCGCGGCGGGCACGGTGGCGCTCTGGACGGACGCCGGCATCGCGGTCACCTACTGCGTGGCCACCGACGGCGACGCCGGTGGCTTCGATGACTCGGTGCCGCGGGCCGAGATGGGACCGCTGCGCCGCAAGGAGCAGACCGCGGCGGCGGCCTGCCTTGGCGTGCATGACCTGAGGTTCCTCGGCTACCCGGACGGGCAGGTGGAACCAACCCTGGCGCTCCGCAAGGACCTGGCCCGGGTGATCCGGCAGGTCCGGCCGGACCGGGTGCTCTGCCCGTCCCCAGAACGCAACTACCAGCGGATCGGCATCGGCCACCCGGATCACCGGGCGGTGGGCTCGGCCGCACTGGACGCGGTCTACCCGGATGCGCGCAATCCGTACGCGTTCCAGGAACTGCGCCTAGATGAGGGCCTGGAGCCCTGGACGGTGCGCGAGGTGTGGATCTCCGCGGGTCCAACCCCCGATCACGCCAGTCACTTCGTGGATATCACGGACACGTTCAGCCGCAAGATCGCCGCTCTCAAGGCGCACGAGAGCCAGACCGGACAGCGGGAAGGCCTCGAAGATTTCCTGCGCACCCGGCTGGCGGCCACCGCCGGGCAGGCCGGCCTCCCCGCTGGCCGCCTGGCCGAAGCGTTCCAGGTCCTCGACACCGGCTGAGGCTCAGTCAGCCGCTGGGTAGGCCGTCCGGCCCGGCGGCGGGCTGCCCCCCGGATCCACCCAGTACTCCGTGCCGCTGGCCAGCCGCCCATCGCGCAGTTCCCAGAACGCGGCCATCCGGAACACGTCGCCCCCTGGCGCCCGGATCTCCACCTCGGCCGCGGCCGACGACGCGTCACCCAGCGCGCGGCGCACGACCAGCTCACCCCACGGCTCGGGATACTCCCGCTGGAACCGCATCACCTGCTCCCGGCCGACCAGCCGCTCCCCGGTCGCGGGCATGTCCAGCACCGCGTCCGGGTGCAGGAACGTCTCCGCCCGGGCCCAGTCCCGGGCCTGGTAGGCGGTATAGAGCGCGCGAGCCATATCAGCGCCAGTCACGGGGTAAGCCTGCCATGTAATACCCAGGTCAGCGAGACCAAGGGCTGGTGCCGCGCGGACCGCCGTCCTAGGTTGGGCACCAGGAGCCACAGCCGTCTCCTGAGGAGGAGCTCGGATGACAAGGATCACCGTCATGGTTGACGGCGTCACATATGTCGATGACGTCGAACCTCGCCTGCTACTCGTGCACTACCTGAGGGATCGCCTCGGCAAGACCGGTACGCCGGTCGGGTGCGATACCTCCAACTGCGGCGCGTGCACCGTGCACCTGAACGGAATGTCGGTCAAAAGCTGTGCTGTCCTCGCGGTCCAGGCCGACGGAGGCGAGATCACCACCATCGAGGGCCTCTCGAACGGCGAGTGGCACCCGCTGCAGAAGGCGTTCCACAGCGAGCACGCGCTGCAATGCGGGTACTGCACGCCGGGCATGATCATGGCGGCCGCCGACCTGCTCCGGGACAACCCGCACCCCACCGACCAGGAAATCCGGGACGGCCTGGAAGGCAACCTGTGCCGATGCACCGGCTACGAGAACATCGTCCGCGCGGTCCGCCGCGCGGCTGAGTCAGGGGTCACGTCATGAGCACCGACACGCAAGCGCAGCCGGCCGCCGAAGTCGGCCGCGCGCGGCCCCGCAAGGAGGACGCGCGCCTGGTCACCGGCCAGACCACCTGGACCGACAACATCAGCCTGCCCGGGATGCTGCACATCAACTTCGTCCGCAGCCCGTTCGCGCACGCGCGGATCACCTCGGTGGACGTCAGCGGCGCGCTGCAGGTCCCCGGTGTACTCGCCGCGTTCTCCGGCGCCGACTTCGCCGACGAGCAGGGTTCGCTGCCCTGCGCCTGGCCGGTCACCCCGGACATCGTCATCCCGGCCCATCCGCCGATGGCGACCGACGAGGTCCGCTACGTAGGTGAGGCGGTGGCCTGCGTCATCGCCCGGGACCGGTACACAGCGGCGGACGCGCTGTCCGCCGTGGACGTCAACTACGAGCCACTGCCGCCCGTGCTGGACATCCGCACCGCGCTCAACGAGGACTCGCCCAAGGTGCACGAAGCGGGCAACAAGAGCTTCGAGTGGACGTTCGCCAACGGGGACCTGGACGCGGCGTTCCAGGATGCCCCGGTGGTCATCGAGCGCAACTACCGGCAGCAGCGGCTGATCCCGAGCGCCATGGAGCCACGGTCAGTGGTCTGCTCCTGCGTGGGCGGCGAGTTCACCCTCTGGTCGTCCACGCAGATCCCGCACGTGCTGCGGGTGATGCTGGCCCTGGTGACCGGGATCCCGGAGCAGAACATCCGGGTCATCGCGCCCGACGTGGGCGGCGGCTTCGGCTCCAAGCTGCAGGTGACGGCCGAGGAAGTGCTCGCCATGCTGATCGCCCGCAAGCTGGGCCGCCCGGTCAAGTGGACCGAATCGCGCAGCGAGGGCAACCTCACCGTGCACCACGGCCGTGACCAGTGGCAGCGGATCAGGATCGCCGCCGAGCAGGACGGCCGGCTGCGTGGCCTGTCCGTGGACCTGCTGGCCGACATGGGCGCCTACCTGATGCTGGTCACCCCGGGCGTGCCACTGCTCGGCGCGTTCATGTTCAACGCCATCTACAAGATGGACGCGTACTCGTTCCGCTGCACCGGGGTGTTCACCACCAAGATGCCGACCGACGCCTACCGCGGTGCCGGGCGGCCGGAGGCCACCTTCGCCATCGAGCGGATCATGGACGAGCTCGCCGCCGAGCTTGGCCTGGACCCGCTGGAGGTGCGCGAGCGGAACTGGATCAAGCACGAGGAGTTCCCGTACACCACGATCGCCGGGCTCACCTACGACAGCGGCAACTACGAGGCGGCCACCGCCCGGGCCAGGGAACTGTTCGGCTACGACGCGCTGCGCGCCGAGCAGGCCCGGCGGCGGGACAGTAACGACCCGGTCCAGCTGGGCATCGGCGTGTCCACGTACACCGAGATGTGCGGGCTGGCGCCGTCCCGGGTGCTCGGTTCGCTGGCCTACGGCGCGGGCGGCTGGGAGCATGCCTCGGTGCGCATGCTGCCCACCGGCAAGGTGGAAGTGGTCACCGGGTCCAGCGCACACGGCCAGGGCCACGAGACCGCGTGGGCCCAGATCGCCGCGGACAAGCTGGGTGTCCCGTTCGAGGACATCCGGGTGCTGCACGGCGACACCCAGGTCTCGCCCAAGGGCATGGACACCTACGGCTCGCGGTCACTGACCGTCGGCGGGGTGGCCCTGGCCGGCGCGTGCGACAAGGTCATCGAGAAGGCCAAGGTGATCGCGTCCGCGCTGCTCGAGGCGCCGCCCGAGGAGATCGACTTCGAGGCCGGGCAGTTCCGTGCCCGGGGCAGCTACGTGACCAAGACGATCCAGGAGATCGCGCTGGCCACGTTCGCGGCGCACGCGCTGCCCGACGGCGTGGAGCCCTCGCTGGACTCCGACGCCACGTTCGACCCGGACAACTTCTCCTACCCGCACGGGACTCACCTGTGCGCGGCCGAGGTGGACACCGAGACCGGGATGGTCAAGATCCGCAGCTACGTGGCCGTGGACGACGTGGGCAACGTAGTGAACCCGCTGATCGTGGACGGGCCAGGTGCACGGCGGCCTGGCCCAGGGCATCGCCCAGGCGCTCTACGAGGAAGCCGTCTACGACGACGAGGGCAACCTGACCACCACGACCATGGCCGACTACCTGCTGCCGGCCGCGGCCGACCTGCCCTCGTTCACCACCGACCGGACGGAGACCCCGGCGCAGACCAACCCGCTCGGTGTCAAGGGCGTCGGCGAGGCCGGCACGATCGCGTCCACCCCGGCCGTGGTCAACGCGATCATGGACGCGCTCCGGCCGCTCGGCATCCGGGACATCGTGATGCCCTGCACGCCGGAACGCGTGTGGCGAGCCGTCAACAGCGCCCAGCAGGCAGCCAACGGAGGTGCGGCATGATCCCCGCGGCATTCGAGTACACCCGGCCTGCCTCGTTGGACGAGGCGGTGCGGGCGCTGGCCGAGGGCGGCGAGGACGCCAAGGTGATCGCGGGCGGGCAGAGCATGCTGCCGCTGCTGCGGCTCCGGCTGGCCTTCCCCGAACTGCTGGTGGACATCGGCGATCTCCGCGAACTGCGCGGCGTTCGGGACGAGGGCGACAGCCTGTGGATCGGCGCGCTCACCACGCACGCCGAGGTGGTCCGCGACCCGCTGGTGCGCGAGCACTGCGGGCTGCTGTCCGAGGCCACCAGCACGGTGGCCGACCCGGCGGTCCGGCACCGTGGCACGCTCGGCGGCTCGCTGTCGCACGCCGACCCGGCGGGCGACCTGCCCGCCGTGGCACTGGCCCTGGCGGCCACCATGACGGCGACCGGGCCGAGCGGCAGCCGGGACATCCCGGCGGCGGACTTCTTCGCCGACTACCTGACCACCACGCTGGGCCAGGACGAGATCCTTACCGGGGTCCGAGTGCCCAAACTCGGCGCGGCTTGGGGCTATCGTTATGAGAAGTTCCACCGGACGGCCCAGGCGTGGGCGATCGTGGGTGTGGCGGCCGTGGCCCGGCGTTCCAACGGGCAGGTCGCCGAAGCCCGGATCGGCCTCACCAATATGGGTTCCGTCCCGGTCAGGGCCCGGGCGGCAGAGGAGGCGGCCGCTGGGGCCGAGGCTAACCGCAGCGCCCTGCGGGCGGCCGCAGCGCATGCCGACGAAGAAACGCAGCCGCCGTCAGACCTGCACGGCGCGCCCGACTACCGGCGCCACCTGGCGCGGGTGCTGACCGCTAGGGCGCTGGCGGCCGCAGCTGGAGTCTGAGCAGATGGAATTGGAGCACTCGTTCACCATCCCGGTCCCGCCCGAGCAGGCCTGGGGTGTACTCCTTGATGTCGAGAAGGTGGCGCCCTGCATGCCGGGCGCCACCGTCAACTCGGTGGACGGCGATGAGATCAAGGGCCGGATCAAGGTCAAGGTCGGGCCGGTCGCGCTCACCTACGCCGGCACCGCCCGGTTCACCGAAAGGGACGAGCAGGCCCGCCAGGTCGTCCTGGAGGCATCCGGCAAGGAGACCCGGGGCAGCGGCACCGCCGCGGCCACCATCACCTCCTCGCTGGCCGACGAAGCCGGCCAGACCCGGGTGGTGGTGCACACCACGATGACCGTGACCGGGCGGCAGGCCCAGTTCGGCCGGGGCGTGATGGCTGAGGTCGGTGGCCGGGTCATCGAAAAGTTCGCCACCAACCTGGCGGCACAGCTCTCCGGTGGTGCGGCTGCTCCGGCCGCCTCCGCTCCGGCTGCGGCGGGCGCGAGCACCGCCGATACCGAACGCCAGTCCGCCAGCGCGGCCGACAGCAGCACCGGGGCCGATCAGGCCAAGGTGCCGATCGAGGAGCTGAACCTCCCGGTGCGGTCGTACAACAGCCTGCGCCGTGAGGGAGTGCACACGGTCGGCGGGCTGGCCGCGCTCAGTGAGCAGGATCTGCTGGCCATCGACGGCCTCGGCCCGGCCTCGGTCAAGGAGATCCGGCAGCGGCTGGCCGACCGGGGTCTCAGCCTCGGCGCGGTGGCCGGGGCCAACGGCGGCGTCGGCGCCGCTCCGGCCAGCCCGGCGACCCAGGCCACCCCGGCAGCGGGCCCCAGCCCGGCGGCGGGGGTGGCGGCTGACCGGGATCTGGCCGCCTCGAACGGCCTGCTGCCGCCGCAGGGTGTCCGCCCGCCGGACGAGGACGCGCTCGACCTGCTGAGCGTGGCGGGCCTGCCGGTGCTCAAGCGGGTGCTGCCGGCCATCGGCGTGGCCTTGTTCGGCGCCATCCTGTTCGCCTGCTGCGCCGGCGCCGGCGCCGGGCCCGCGGCTAAAGCTACATATGTAGTCTGGGTGTCACCGGCCCGCCCAGTTAGGGTGGACCGGTGACGTCCTTCCTGACCGGTTTTCCTGGCGGGTTCTCCACCGCCCGCTCGCGGGCCGAGGAACTGGACGCAGCCGATCCGCTGGCCAGCCTGCGGGACCGGTTCGTGTGCCCCGGGCCGGGGCTGATCTACCTGGACGGCAACTCGCTCGGCATGCTGCCCCGGGTCACCGCGCGGCGCATCGGCGAGGTGGTGGACCAGCAGTGGGGGGCCGGCCTGGTGCGGTCCTGGTCAGACTGGGTGAGCCTGCCGCAGCGGGCCGGTGACCTGCTCGGCTCTGTACTGCTCGGGGCGGCGCCCGGGCAGGTCGTGGTGACTGACTCCACCACGGTCAACCTGTACAAGCTGGCCTGCGCGGCGCTGCACGCCCAGCCGGGCCGCCGGGTCATCGTCACCGACGACGACAACTTCCCGACCGACCGGTACGTGCTGGACGGGGTGGCCGCCCAGTTCGGGGCCGAACTGCGGATGATGCACACCGACCTGGACGAGGGGATCAGCCCGGCCGCGGTGGCCGAGACGGTGGGCCCGGACACCGCGCTGGTCAGCCTCTCGCACGTGGCCTACCGGAGCGGCGCGCTGGCCGACATGGCGGGCCTCACCGCGCTGGTGCACGAGGCGGGCGCCCTGGTCCTCTGGGACCTGTGCCACGCGGCCGGCGCGGTGCCGGTCGAACTGGACGCCAGCGCCGCCGACCTGGCCGTGGGCTGCAGCTACAAGTACCTGAACGCCGGCCCGGGCGCGCCCGCCTTCCTGTACGTCCGGCAGGACCTGCAGGACCGGCTGCGGCAGCCGATCCAGGGCTGGTTCGGCCAGCGGGGCCAGTTCGAGATGGGGGCGGCCTACGATCCGCTGCCCACGGTGGCCCGGTTCACCACCGGGACCCCGAACATCCTCGGCACGGTGGCGGTGCAGGAGGGCGCCCGGCTGCTCGGCGAGGCGGGCATCCAGGCCCTGCGGGACAAGGGCATCGTGCTGACCAGCTACCTGATTGGGCTGGCCGACAGCTGGCTGGCCCCGCTCGGCTGCGCGCTGGCCACGCCCCGCGATCCGCTCCGCCGCGGGTCGCACGTCTCGCTGCACCATCCCGAGGCGTGGCGGATCAGCCAGGCGCTGATCCAGGCCGGGGTCATCGGCGACTACCGGGTACCAGACCGGCTGCGCCTCGGCCCCGCCCCGGTCTACACCCGGTTCACCGACGTCTGGGACGCGCTGGCCATCCTCCGCCGGATCATCGCGGACCAGACCTACGCCGACCTGCCCGCAGAACCCGCCCAGGTCACCTGAGCCCGGCCACCAGCCGCGACGGCACCACCTGCACCGGGAACGGCCGCTCCGCGGCGTAGACCTCGTCACCGCTAACGTGCGCGACCTGCTCGTACCGGCCGTTGCGAAGCTCAAAGACGATGAGTTCTGGGCTGTCGGGATCGGGACTGACCACCCAGTAGCACTCCACACCGAACCGCTCGTATGCCGCCTTCTTGAGGTTGAGATCGAAGAGGGCCGTGCTTGGCGAACGGACCTCGACCACCAGAAGTGGTGGCTCGGTGCATTTGGCGCCGCCTAGCTGATCCCGGCTGACAACGACGACGTCCGGATCGAACTCCGTCTGCTCGGCCAGCTGCACGGCCGGCTCTGGTACCGCCGCCAACTCCGCCGGGCAGCCGGGACGCAGCAGGCCGAGCAACTCAGCAGCCACTTCCTGGTGCGCCATCGTCGGGCGGGGGCTCACGATGAGCACCCCGTCCACCAGCTCATACCGGCGGCCGTCAGCTGGCATCCGGTCCAGTTCCGCGACAGTGAACGGCTGCCCGGCCGCGGGCCACGCTTGGTCGATGCTCACAACACTCATGCTGCCTCCATAACGACATGGATGCCAGTGAAGCAGCGCCTACCGACGGTTAGCGGAGGTCACTCCCACTCGATGGTGCCGGGGGGTTTGCTGGTGATGTCCAGCACCACCCGGTTGATCTCCGGGACCTCGTTGGTGATCCGGGTGGAGATCCTGGCCAGCAGGTCGCCCGGCAGCCGGGCCCAGTCGGCGGTCATGGCGTCTTCGCTGGTCACCGGGCGGAGCACCACGGGGTAGCCGTAGCTGCGCCCATCCCCCTGGACGCCGACCGAGCGGACGTCGGCCAGCAGCACCACCGGGCACTGCCAGATCTCCCGGTCCAGCCCGGCCGCGGACAGCTCGGCACGGACGATCGCGTCGGCGGCGGACACGATGCGCAGCCGCTCCGCGGTGACCGCACCGACGATGCGGATGGCCAGCCCGGGCCCGGGGAAAGGCTGCCGCCAGACGATCTCCGGGGGCAGCCCGAGCGTCTCGCCCACCCGGCGAACCTCGTCCTTGAACAGCGCCCGCAGTGGCTCGACGAGCTGGAAGCTCAGGTCGCTGGGCAGCCCGCCCACGTTGTGGTGCGACTTGATGTTGGCCGCTCCGGTGCCCCCGCCGGACTCCACCACGTCCGGGTACAGGGTGCCCTGGACCAGGAACTCCACGGTGGTGCCGTGACTGCCCGCGGCCGCGGTGATCTCCCGCGCGGCCCGCTCGAAGGCCCGGATGAACTCCCGGCCGATGATCTTGCGCTTCTCTTCCGGGTCGGTCACCCCGGCCAGCGCGGCCAGGAACGTGGCCCCGGCGTCGACCACCGTGAGGTCCACGCCGGTGGCCGCCACGAAGTCCTTCTCGACCTGCTGCGCCTCGCCCTGGCGGAGCAGCCCGTGGTCGACGAAGACGCAGGTCAGCTTGGAGCCGATAGCCCGCTGCACGATAGCCGCGGCGACCGCCGAGTCCACCCCGCCGGACAGCCCGCAAATGGCCCCGGCCGGGCCGACCTGGCCGCGGATCCGCTCGACCTGCTCATCGATGATGCTGCCCATGGTCCAGGTCGGGCGGCAGCCGGCCAGCTGGAGAAACCGGCGCAGCAGCGCGGTGCCGTGCTCGGTGTGCAAGACCTCGGGATGGAACTGGACACCGTAGAGCCGGGCGGTCCGGGTCTTCGACGGCGGCCGCCGGGGTGGCCGCGGTGCGCGCGGTGACCACGAAGCCCGGCGGGGCCGCGGTGGCCGTGTCCCCGTGCGACATCCAGACCTGCTGCCGATCGGCCAGCACGGCGAGAAGCTGGCCATCGGGCACCAGATCGAGCCGGGTGGCGCCGTACTCGCCGGACCCGGTGTGCGCCACCACGCCGCCCAGGCCGGCCACCATCAGCTGGAACCCGTAGCAGATGCCGAGCACCGGGATGCCGGCCCGGAGCAGGTCCGCGCCGCCCGGCAGCGGCGGCGCGCCCGGCGCGTACACCGAGGCAGGGCCGCCGGACAGGATGATCGCGGCCGGCTTCTTAGCCAGGATCTCGGCGGCCGGCATGGTGCTCGGCACGATCTCCGAGTAGACCTGGCACTCCCGGACCCGGCGCGCGATCAGCTGTGCGTACTGAGCGCCGAAGTCGACCACGAGGACGGTGTCGAAGTCCGTACCGGCCTGCACCGCTCCCCTTCCTGAGCCCTGGAACCAGCGACGGCCAGTCTAGTTCCCCCAGGTCCCCGCCCAGCTCTCCCCTTCGTGATCATGACATTGGTGCGAATCTAGTAACCCCAAAGTCATGATCACGATTTGGTCGGTGACGTGCTGGGGGGCTGGGCTGGGGTGGAAGAGGTAGATGGGGCTGAAGGGGCAGTGGAGGCTGCTGGGGCGGGGGCGGGGGCGGCGGGGGCGGCCGGCGGCGGGGCGGAGCTGGACGCGGCCGGCGGAGCGGGAGCCGCGGAGGCGGAGGCGGGGGCGGGGGCCGCGGGCGGGTCGGCGGGCTGGTTGGCTGGGTCGACCCGGACCCGGGCGATCCGGCGGCCGTCCATCTGCAGCACGGTCAGCACATGCCCGGCCACCTCGACCTTCTCGTGGTCGGTCGGCAGCTGGCCGAGGGTGGCCAGCACGTAGCCGGCCACCGTCTCATATGGGCCCTCGGGCAGCACGATGCCGGTCTGCTCGGCGAACTCGTCCAGGTTCAGCAGGCCGTCCACCTCGACCGCGCCACCGCGCAGCTGCTTGGGCTGGCCCTCGTCCACGTCGTACTCGTCCTGGATGTCCCCGACCAGCTCCTCGACCAGGTCCTCCAGGGTGACGATGCCGGCCGTGCCGCCGTACTCGTCCATCACGATGGCCAGGTGCGCCCGGTCGCGGCGCATCTCGGACAGCGCGGACAGCACGGTCTTGCTGATCGGCAGCAGCTTCACCGGCCGGTAGATCTCGCCCACGGTCAGCGGGCGGCTGGTCAGCTCGGGATCGAGCAGGTCCCGGACGTGGATGAAGCCGATCACGTCGTCGTAGGACTCCTGGTAGACCGGGAACCGGGAGTACGGCTCCTTGGCCACCACCACGGCGGCCTCGCGCAGCGGCATGTCGGCCGGCAGGAACTCCACTTCGGTGCGCGGCACCAGCACCTCGCGGAGCTGGCGTTTCCCGGCGTCGAACACCTCACCCACGATGCGCCGCTCGTCGGCGCTGAGCGCCTGGGTGCCAGCCACCAGGTCGTGCAGTTCCTCCTCGGTCATCACCCCACGGCCTTGCCGCGGGTCGCCGCCGAGCAGCCGGACGACCAGGTTGGTGGACCGGGACAGCAGCCAGACCAGCGGCCGGGCCAGCATCGAGAACCGGTCCAGGGTCGGCGCGACGATCAGCGACACCGCTGCGGTTCGCTGCAGCGCGAGCCGCTTCGGCGCCAGCTCCCCGAGCACCAGGGTGAAGTAGGAGATCACCATGGTGACCACGATCAGCGACACCACGGACGCCACCCCGGACGCCACGTTGTGCTCGATCAGGGCCGTCTTCAGGTGCCCGGACAGCGTCGCTTCACCGAACGCGCCGGACAGCAGGGTGGCCAGCGTCACCCCGATCTGCACCGCGGACAGGAACCGGTTGGGGTCCTGGGCCAGCTTGGCCGCGCGCTGCCCCCGCTTGCCCCGGTGGGCCAGGGCCCGGATCTGGCCCTCACGCAGTGACACCAGGGCCATCTCCGCGCCCGCGAACACCCCGTTGACGAGCACGATGAGCAGGACGATGACGATGTCCCAGCCGACCTGGCTCACCTGCTGACCCCTGACCTCCGTAAGTCCGCACAGTCTAAGCAGTTGGTTGACCCTGAGCGGGCCTGGTGACCACTCTGCCTTGACCTTAACCGGGCGATCTGGCGCCGCCACGGCAGGTGGCCCGGTCACCGGGCACTACCCGGGGGGATGCGATAGGAAACCGGGGCCGAGCCAGATAGCGTATGGGTCCCGTGAGCCCTGGGGTATGGAAAAGCAGTGCCAAGCTCGCCGACGGGCGGGACATCATCTACTTTGACGAGGCCCCTGACTCCGGGCGGGCGGCCGTGCCAGACACCAGGCCACTCCCGCCCGAGCCGGGGTACGGCGCGCCGCCGGAGACCGGCACGGCGGCCGCTGGCGGGCTGCGCTGGGACGCGTTGCGCGGCGAATGGGTGGTCATCGCGGCGCAGCGGCAGGACCGGACGTTCCTGCCGCCCACGGACGAGTGCCCGCTGGACCCGTCCCGCCCCGGGCGGCCGACCGAGATCCCGGCGCCGGACTACGACGTCGTGGTGTTCGAGAACCGGTTCCCCTCGCTGCGTGGTGCGGGCCACTGGCCGCCGCCGGCCGCTGCCACCGGCCGCCGGCTCCGCTGGACGGGCGGGCTGCTGGAATACGCCGGGGTGCCGCCGCAGCCCGGCTACGGCCGCTGCGAAGTGGTCTGCTTCACCTCCGACCACGACGGCTCGTTCGCCAAACTGAGCCCGCGGCGGGCGCGGACCGTGGTGCAGGCGTGGGCGGACCGGACCGCGGCGATGAACGCCATGGACGGCGATCGCCCAGGTCTACTGCTTCGAGAACCGCGGCGAGGAGATCGGCGTCACGCTGCACCACCCGCACGGGCAGATCTACGGCTTCCCGTTCGTCACCCCGCGGACCGCCACCATGCTGGCCCAGGCCGCCCAGTACACCGGCCGGACCGGCCGGAACCTGTTCGACGACCTGGTCGCGGGGGAGATCGCCGCGGGCACCCGGATCGTCACCCGGAACGAGCACTGGACCGCGTTCGTGCCGGCCGCTGCCCGGTGGCCGTATGAGGTGCTGCTGTTTCCCGCCCAGCGGGTCCCGGACATCCCGGCGCTCAGCGATACGGCCCGGGACGCGTTCTGCGATATCTACCTCGATGTGCTGCGCCGGATGGACGCCCTGTTCGACATGCCGCTGCCGTACATCGCGGCCTGGCACCAGGCGCCGGTGCGGGAGGTGGCCCGGCGCCGCCGAGTTCGGCCTGCACCTCCAGGTACTGTCGGTGCGCCGGGCACCTGGCAAGCTGAAGTACCTCGCGGGAACGGAGTCAGGCATGGGAGTGTGGATCGGTGACATCCTGCCTGAGGAGGCGGCGCTGAGGCTCCGGGAGGCCGGATGAAACTGCTGGTCACGGGCGGGGCCGGGTACATCGGCAGCGTGGTCGGCGCGCTGCTGGTGGCCGAGGGCCACCAGGTCACCGTGCTGGACGACCTGTCCACCGGGCACCAGGACGCGGTGCCCGTGGGCGCTACGTTCGTCCGCGGCAGCGTGCGGGACGGCGCCGGGCCGGTGCTGGCCGGCGGCGTGGACGCGGTGCTGCACTTCGCGGCCAAGTCGCTGGTCGGCGAGTCGGTGGCCAAGCCCACCCTGTACTGGGAGAACAACCTGGGCGGGACGCTCGCCCTGCTGGAAGCCATGCGCGTCGCCGGGACCCGCCAGCATCGTGTTCTCGTCCACCGCCGCGGTGTACGGGGAGCCGGAGCGGGTCCCGGTGGCGGAGACCGACCCGCCCCGGCCGACCAGCCCCTACGGCGCGTCCAAGCTGGCCGTGGACACCGCGCTGGCCGAGTACAGCCGGCTGCACGGCATCGGCGCGGTCAGCCTGCGCTACTTCAACGTGGCCGGGGCGCACCAGCAATCGGCCGGCGGCTGGCTGGGCGAACGGCACAACCCCGAAACCCACCTCATTCCCAACGTACTTGCGGTGGCCAGTGCCGTCGCCAGCGGCGCGGCGCGGCCAGCTGGAGCTGTTCGGCGACGACTACCCCACCCCGGACGGCACCTGCATCCGGGACTACATCCACGTGGCCGACCTGGCCTGGGCGCATCTGCAGGCGCTGCGGGCCTGCCAGCCCGGTACGCACCGGGTGTACAACCTGGGCAGCGAGTCCGGCTTCTCCAACCGCCAGGTGCTGGCCGAGTGCCAGCAGGTGACCGGGGTGGACATCCCGGTCCGGGTGGCGCCGCGGCGGGCCGGGGACCCGGCGGTGCTGGTCGCCTCCTCGGAGCGGATCAGGACCGAGCTGGGCTGGCGGCCGGAGCGTGATCTGCACGCCATGGTCCGCGACGCTTGGACGTTCACCCAGGCGATGACCGCCGCGGGCCAGCCCCGGTGACCGGCGCTGGCCAGTGCGGATCAGGTCGCGCAGTGGTTCCGCAGCGAGTTCGGCGGTCCGGCGGCCGGGGTGTGGCGGGCGCCCGGCCGGGCCAACCTGATCGGTGAGCACACCGACTACAACGACGGCTTCGTGTTCCCGTTCGCGCTGGACCGGGGCACCCTGGCGGCGGCCTCGGCTGCGCGCACTGGCGTTCTGGAGCTGGCTTCACGGCAGATGGGCAGCGGTACGGTCACCATCCCGCTGGCCGGCCTGGCGCCGGGCAGCGCCGACGGCTGGACCGCCTACCCGGCCGGCGTGGTGTGGGCGCTGGGCGAGGCTGGCTACCCGCTGCCGGGAGCGCGGGTGGCCGTCGATTCCGACCTGCCGCAGGGCGCCGGGCTGTCCTCGTCGGCGTCGCTGGAGTGCGCGGTCGCGCTGGCGCTGACCCAGCTGGCCGGGCTGTCCGTGCCCCGGCCGCAGCTCGCCGCGATCGCCCGCCGGGCCGAGAACGAGTTCGTCGGCGTGCCGACCGGGATCATGGACCAGTCGGCCGCGCTGCTCTGCCAGGCCGGCGCATGCCCTGCTGCTGGACTGCTGCAGCGGGGAGTCGGACAACGTGCCGCTCAACCCGGCGGCCGCCGGTCTGGCCCTGCTGATCATCGACACCCGGGCCAGGCACCGGCTGACCGAGAGCGGTTACGCGGCCCGGCACATCGAATGCGACGAGGCGGCCCGCGCGCTCGGCGTGCCGTCGCTGCGGGACATCCCGGACACCGACGGGCTGGCCGGGCTGACCGACCCGGTGCTGCACCGCCGGGCCCGGCACGTGGTCAGCGAGAACCAGCGGGTGCTGGCCATGGCCGCGCTGCTGCGCCGCGGTGAGGTGGCGGGCGCCGGGCGGCTGCTGAACGAGTCGCACGCCTCGCTGCGCGACGATTTCGAGATCTCCTGGCCGGAGGCAGATGTGGCGGTGGACGTGGCGGTGGCGGCGGGCGCGCTGGGCGCGCGGATGATGGGCGGCGGGTTCGGCGGGTCGGTGCTCGCCCTCGTCCCAGCGGACTACGCGGCGGTGCGTGGCGCGGTGTGCGCGGTGTACCGGGACCAGGGCTGGCCCGAGCCGGGCTTCCTGGACGCTCCCCCGTCGGCCAGCGCGCAGCGGCTGTGGTGACCGGCATGGGCGCGCTCCCGGGCGGCTCGGTACGCGAGGACGCCGCGGCGATCGCGGCTGACCTGGCCGAGCTGCGGCACCAGATCCACCGCGAGCCGGAGATCGGCCTGGACCTCCCGCAGACCCAGCAGAAGGTGCTCGGCGCGCTGGACGGCCTGCCGCTCGAGGTGACCGTGGGCCGGGCGCTCAGCTCGGTGACCGCGGTGCTGCGCGGCGGGCAGCCCGGGCCCACCGTGCTGCTCCGCGGCGACATGGACGCGCTGCCGATCACCGAGCGGACCGGCCTGGACTACGCCTCGGCGGTGACCGGCGTGATGCACGCCTGCGGCCACGACCTGCACACCGCCATGCTGGCCGGGGCGGCACGGGTGCTGTCCGCCCGGCAGGACGAGCTGCCCGGCAACGTGATCTTCATGTTCCAGCCGGGTGAGGAGGGGCACGCCGGCGCGCGGTACATGATCAACGAGGGTGTGCTCGACGCGGCGGGCGGCCGTCCGGTGGCCGCCTACGCGCTGCACGTCTCCTCGGCCCAGTTGGGCCACGGGCGGTTCGCCACCCGGCCGGGCTCGATGATGGCCGCCGCCGACGTGCTGGACGTGACCGTCCGCGGGCACGGCGGGCACGCCTCGCAGCCGCAGCTGGCCGCCGATCCCATCCCGGCCGCCTGCGCGATGGTCACCGCGCTGCAGACGATGGTGACCAGGCGGTTCGACGTGTTCGACCCGGTGGTGATCACGGTCGGCAGCTTCCACGCCGGCACCACGGACAACGTCATCCCGGACGAGGCGCACTTCCTGGCCACGGTGCGCTCGTTCTCCGCGGCGGCCCGGGACCGGGTCCGGGCGGAGAGCGTGCGGCTGGTCACGGACCTGGCCCGCGGCTACGGCCTGCAGGCCAGTGCGGAGTACCTGGACGAGTACCCGGTCACGGTCAACGACGCGGCGGAGGCGGCGTTCGCCGGGCAGGCCGTGACCGACCTGTTCGGCGACGGCCGGATGCTGGCCCAGGATCACCCACTGCCCGGCGCGGAGGATTTCTCCTTCGTGCTGGAGCAGGTGCCGGGAGCGTTCATCATGCTGGGCGCGTGCCCATCGGGCGCGGATCCGGCCAGCGCGCCGTTCAATCACGCGGCGGACGCGGTGTTCGACGACGCGGTGCTGGCCGACGGCACCGCGCTGCTGGCCGGGCTGGCCCTCCGCCGGCTGGCGGCGGACGGCCAGGCCAGCTAGCGGCGGACGGCCGGACGGCTAGAGGCTGGCGACGTCGGCCTGCTTGGCGCGCACCGCCTCGGCCGCCTCGCGCAGCGCGGCCAGTTCCGGCTCGGACAGGTCCCGCTGCACCACGCGGCGTACCCCAGTCGCCCCAAGCTCGGCCTCCACGCCCAGGTACACCCCGGAGATGCCGTACTCGCCGTCCACCCAGGCGCAGACCGGCCGCACCTGACCGGAGTCCTCGGCCACGGCACGGGCCATCCGGGCCGCAGCCGCCGAGGGCGCGTAGTACGCCGAGCCGGTCTTGAGCAGCCCGACGATCTCCGCCCCGCCAGCCCGGGTCCGCTCCACCAGCGCGTCGATCTCGTCCTGGCTGAGCAGGCTGGCCAGCGGCTTGCCGTCCACCGTGCAGGCGGACGGCACCGGGACCATCGTGTCGCCGTGCGAGCCGAGGGTGAGCGTCTGCACCGAGCCGACCGGCACACCCAGTTTCTCCGCCACGAAGTAGCTGAACCGGGCGGTGTCCAGCATCCCGGCCTGGCCGAGCACCCGGTGCGACGGGAAGCCGGACACCTTGGCGGCCAGCGCGGTCATCTCGTCCAGCGGGTTGGACACCACGATCAGCACCGCGTCCGGCGCGTGCTTGACCACGTTCTCCACCACCTGGCGGACGATCTTGGCGTTGACCCCGATCAGGTCCATCCGGCTCATCCCCGGCTTGCGCGGCAGGCCGGCCGTGATGATCACGATGTCGGATCCGGCGATGGCCTCGTAGCCCTCACCGGCGGGCCCGGTGGTCTGCCCGGTCACCCGGGTCTCGAAGCCCTCGATCGGCCGCGACTGGTTCATGTCCAGCGCCAGCCCCTCGGGCTTGCCCTCGACGATGTCGGTCAGCACGACCTCGTCGAAGATGTCGTACTCGGCTAGCCGCTGCGCGGTGGTCGAGCCGTAGAACCCGGCCCCGACAACGGTTACCTTGCCACTACGGGTCATTTCCAGCGATCTCCGTTCCGGCCTAGTTGTGCTCAGCGGACATCGCCTCGGCGAGGTTCTCGCTCAGCACCTTCAGAAATTCCTCGGTGGTCAGGAATGGCGTGCCCGGGCCCACGAGCAGCGCCAGGTCCTTGGTCATCTTGCCGCTCTCCACGGTGTGCACGCACACCTGCTCCAGGGTCTCGGCGAACCGGATCAGCTCTGGCGTGTCATCCAGCTTGCCGCGGTGAGCCAGGCCCTCGGGTCCAGGCGAAGATCGACGCGATCGGGTTGGTCGAGGTCGCCTTGCCCTGCTGGTGCTGCCGGTAGTGCCGGGTCACCGTGCCATGCGCGGCCTCGGCCTCCATGGTCTTGCCGTCCGGGGTCAGCAGCACGCTGGTCATCAGGCCGAGCGAGCCGAAGCCCTGGGCGACGATGTCGGACTCGACGTCACCGTCGTAGTTCTTGCACGCCCACACGATGCCGCCGTCGCCCTTGATCACCTGGGCGACCATGTCGTCGATCAGCCGGTGCTCGTACCAGATGCCCGCCGCCTCGAACTCGGCCTTGAACTCGGCCTCGTAGACCTCCTGGAAGATGTCCTTGAACCGGCCGTCGTAGGCCTTGAGGATGGTGTTCTTGGTGGACAGGTACATCGGGTAGCCACGGTTCAGCGCATACCGCATGGTGGCCCGGCCGAAGTCGCGGATCGAGTCGTCGAAGTTGTACATGCCCATCGCGATCCCGCCACCGGTGAACCGGGCCACCTCGAGGTCCAGTGGCTGCCCGTCGCCGTCCGGCTGGTAGCTGATGTGCACCGAGCCGGGTCCGGGCACGACGAAGTCGGTCGCCCGGTACTGGTCGCCGTGCGCGTGCCGGCCGATGATGATCGGCTTGGTCCAGCCCGGCACGAAGCGCGGGATGGTGGACATCACGATGGGCTCGCGGAACACCACGCCGCCGAGGATGTTGCGGATCGTCCCGTTCGGCGAGCGCCACATCTTCTTCAGCCCGAACTCGCTGACCCGGGCCTCATCGGGGGTGATCGTGGCGCACTTGACGCCGACCCCGTGCCGCTTGATGGCGTTGGCCGCGTCCACGGTCACCTGGTCATCGGTGGCGTCCCGGTGCTGAACGGACAGGTCGTAGTACTCCAGCGTGATATCGAGGTAGGGCAGGATCAGCTGCTCCTTGATGAACTGCCAGATGATCCGCGTCATCTCGTCGCCGTCGATCTCGACGACGGGATTGATTACCTTGATCTTGGGCATGCCACCGACTTCCTTCCTTACCCACCCTGTGCTCTCGCCCGCGGGCTGTTGTCCCGCTGGGCGCTGTTATCCCGCTCGCGGTGTGCTTCCGCGGGCGGTGTCCTGCCGCTGGCGCTGTTGCTCCGGTCTGCCCGTTACCACGGGATCGGCAGCACGAGGCCAGCGACCAGGAGGCCGATGGCCAGGATGGCCAGCGCCGTGACGTCGATGGAACGCCGTCTGCTGGCGAGCAAGCCTGCCCGCTGCTCCGGCAGCGTCAGCCGGGCCGCCACAGCGACGAAAAGCGCGCCCGCCACTGTCAACGTACCTGGCCGGACGTAGTGCGCGCCCTGCCAAATCAGGGCAAGACCGGCGGCCAGGCCGCACAGCACGGTCAGGTACGGCAGTTGCACCGCGATGCCTCCCGGCTTCCCGGCCCGCCGGGCCCGGCCGCGACGGGGCAGGCCGGCTGGCGGGCCAGCCGCGCCGGGCGGGCCGCCCGGCCGCACCGGGCGGCGCCGCCCGGCGGACCGGGCGCGGCGGGCCAGCGGGCCGCGGCCGCGGCGGCCCGGCCATGCCGGCCAGCGCGGCCGGCACCCGCCCGGGTGGCGTCCAGCGACGCCGCCCCGCTGCCGTGTTCCATGTCGCGCACTGCTCGCGCTGCTCCGTTCCCGTGTCACGCACCGCCCGCGCCGTGCTGCACCCCCGACGCTACCGCGCCCGGGGCACTGCCGGGCGCCTGCTCAGCCCGGCCGGGGTGTCCATTTGCGGCGCGCGCCGCCAGCCAGCGCCCGCCGCAGCGCAAATACTGCCCCGCGCGTGCTCGCCCAGCACTCGCTCATCGCTCGCTCAGGGCGACCCAGGTGAGGTTCTGCTCGCCGATGTACTCGCTGTCCGGGCGGATCAGCCGGTTGTCCGCGTGCTGTTCCATCACGTGCGCGGTCCAGCCGGCCATCCGGCTGACCGAGAACACCGGGGTGAACAGGTCGGTCGGGATGCCCAGGTAGTGATAGACGGTGGCGGCGTAGAAGTCCACGTTGGGGTAGAGGCCCTTCTCCGCCAATACGGTCTCCGCCATGGCCCGGGACATCCGGTAGTACGTGTCGTCGCCGGAGCGGGCGGCCAGTTCGGCGGACATCTCGCGGAGGTGGGTCGCCCGCGGGTCTTCCGTCTTGTACACCCGGTGCCCGAACCCCATGATCTTCTCGCCGACCGCGAGCCGGTCCCGGACCGCGCCCGGCACCGCGGCCACCGGGTCGGCGCCGGCCTGGTCCCGGATGGCCTCCAGCCCGCGCATCACCTGCTCGTTGGCCCCGCCATGCAGCGGCCCCTTCAGCGTGCCCAGCGCGGCCACTACCGCCGAGTGCATGTCGGACAGGGTGGCCGCGCAGACCCGGGCCGCGAACGTGGACGCGTTCATCGTGTGGTCCGCGTGCAGCACCAGGCAGGTGTCGAGGATCTCCGCATCCCGCTCGGCCGGGGCCGCGCCACGCAGCTGGAGCAGGAAGTTCGCGGCCAGGCTGAGGCCGGGGTCGGACGGCAGGCAGTCCCGGCCGTGCCGGGCGGCGTGGTACGCGGCGACCAGAATGGGCTGCTGGGCGGTGAGCCGGGCCGCCTTGCGCGCGTTGGCCGGGGCCGCGTTGGAATCCTTGTCCGGGTCGTCCGCGCTGGCCAGCGAGACCAGGCTGCGCAGCGCCTCCATCGGGCTCTGCGCCGCGGAGATCTTCGCCAGGGTGCCGCTGACCAGCTTGCCCAGGGTGCGCCCGCCGACCAGTTCGGCCCGGTAGCTGTCCAGCTCGGCCCGGCTGGGCGGCGCGCCGCGCTGCAGCAGGTAGCCGATCTCCTCGAAGGTGGCGGCCCCGGCTAGCTGATGGATGTCGTAACCGCGATAGAACAGCCGGCCCGCCTGGCCATCAATGTCGCTCAGCGCGGTGGATGCGGCGACGACGTCAGCCAGGCCCTTGGACGGCTTGTCCGCCATTTTGGCTACCTCCCGATGGCTCGCTCGGCAGTGTACTTCTGGCCGCCGCAGCCACCGTTGGGCCGGCGGCTGGTCCGCATCTAGCCTGGCCCTGGCCCCGGTAGGGTGCCCGGGGGAGACACGCTGCGCCCACGGCCGAGCGCCGCCGGTAACCAGTTACGTAAAACGGTGGGTACGAAATGGGGTACGGAACGGCCCGGGAAGGGTAACTGGACGGAGAGAGATCTGTGACCACTCGGGCAATCAGGAGGAACTGTTGTGGACGGGCCTTACATTCGCATCGAGGACAGCGGAGACGTTATCCAGCTGTGCGAGGCCGTGACGACGATCGGGCGTGGCGCTGGCGTGGATATCCGGCTCAGCGACCCGAGCGTCTCCCGGCTGCACGCGGAGATCGTCCGGCGCGGTCCTTACGCTTACGTCACGGATCTCGGGTTATCGCGTAACGGCACCCGGGTCAACGGGCGGCTGGTAGCGCGGCGCGTGCTGGAAGACGGGGACGTGCTCACGTTCGGCAACGCCCGCTGCCGGATCGGCGGCCTGCCCACCGAGGACCTGACCGCCGAAGTTGACCTGCGCCGCTCCCCCAGCCCTGAGCTGACCCGGCGCGAACTGGACGTGCTCACCTCGCTGTGCCGCCCGGCCCTGTCCGACGAGGCGTTCGTGGCGCCGGCCACCGCCCGCGAGATCGCCGCGGACCTGGTGGTGACGGAGGCGGCGGTGAAGCAGCATCTGCTCCGGCTCTACCAGAAGTTCCGCATCCCCGAAGGCAGCAACCGGCGGGTCAGGCTGGCCAACGAGGTAGTCTCGCTCGGCCTCGTCCGGCCACTGCCGCCGACCGGCCGGGACAAGGCCCCGCCACCCGCGGCCAAGGCGCCCGGGAAACCACCGGGCCCCCCGGTACCCGCCGGGGCAGGGCGGGTCACAGCGGACGGAAACCTGCCTGAACGGCGAGCCAGCTGACCCCGCCGCCCGGAGGAGCTGACCTGCCCGCGCCGCGGCCTGGCCACAGCTGGGCGCGCCGGAAGTTCCGGGCCAGATCAGAGATGGGCGTGCAGGAAGTGCCGGGGCAGATGGCCAAACACGCCGGGCAGATGGCCCAGGCCAGGGAACGCGGGCAAGTGCACCAGCGGCCCGGTGGGCGCGCCGAGCGGCCAGAACGCGGCCGGCGAGGTCATCGCGGTGCCGATCGCCGCAATCGCCAGCGCACCCAGCACGAGCAGGGCGACCGCCCGCACTCCGGGGCTGCGCACCATGGCCGAGAACACCCGGTTCAGCTGCCGGCGCGCCTTGGCCGACCCTGGACCGTATGCGTAGCAGGCGACCAGCGCGCCGGCCGAGTACGACATCGCGTGGGCCAGTGACGAGCCGGGCACGGTCAGGTAGGTGACCCCGGCCGCCGCCGCCGCGGCGACGAGGGCCAGCGGCGCCTGCAGCAGCGTGCCGATCAGGGACCGGGTCACGAAGAACGGGAACGCGGCCACGTTCATCACCGCACCGCGCTGGTCCGCGCCGCGGTGCGCCAGGTCGCCGGCCCGCAGCAGGGTCAGCATGGCCAGCGCGAGCAGCGTGCCGGCCACCGGCAGCACGACGGCCACGCAGACCGCGATCACCATGGTGGCCAGCACCAGGAGCGGCTGCCGCCGGGGGGCGGCCCAGCCGCGGTCACCATCCGCGGTGGCTGGCCCGGCTGCCCGGCCCGCAGCCGGGCCGCGGCCGCCGGCGAACGCGTCAGCCGGCACCGACCGGGTAGCCGTTGGCCCCGGCGGGCTGGTAGTTCACCGGGGGCAGCACGTCGGCGAAGTCGTCGGCGCGGAGCGGCCCACGGCCATCGGCTGGGTACCCGGCCGGCCCAGCCCGCCCGCGCCAGCTGGCCCGGCCAGCCCGGCCGCCCCGGCCGCCGGGCCGCCGAACGCGGTCGCCCCCGGCCGCTGCACCATGCCCTGGCCGGGCAGCACCGTACCCTGGCCGGGCAGCACGGTGGCGGCATGGCCGCCGGCGAACGCGTCCTGCGTCGGGAAGTGCACTGGGGCGTCAGCCCGGGTGCCCGGGGCGAACACGCCGCCGCCCAGCCCGCCGGGCACCGGCACCGGCTGCAGCGCGGCGACGTCCAGCCCGCCGGACAGCGCGCACAGCTGCGCCGCCGCAGGCCGGGCCGCTGGGTTGCGGCGCAGCGCGCCGCCCAGCAGTTCCGCCAGCGGCGCGGGCACCCCGGCCAGGTCCGGCTGGCCGTTCACGATCCGGTAGAAGATCGTCTCGTACGAGCCGGTGCCGAACGGCGGGCGGCCGGTGGCCGCGAAGGCGACCGTGCCGCCCCAGGCGTGCACGTCCGCGGCGGCCCCGGCGGGCTGGCCCTCGATGACTTCCGGGGCCAGGTAGCCCGGCGTGCCCATGAACATGCCGGTCTGGGTCAGCCGGGTCGAGTCCAGCGCCTGGGCGATACCGAAGTCGATCACCACCGGATCACTGTTCACCAGCATCACGTTGCCCGGCTTGAGATCGCGGTGCACCACGCCGGCCGCGTGGATGTCGGCCAGCGCCTCGGCCAGCCCGCTGGCCAGCCGGGCCAGCCGGGCCCCGGTCAGCGGGCCGTCCTGGCTGACCACCTCGTCCAGGGTGCGGCCCGGCACGTAGCGGGTCACGATGTACGGCGTGTCGCCGGCCACGTCGGTGTCCAGCACCTCGGCCACGAACGGGCTGCGCACCCGGCGCATGGTCTCGACCTCGCGGGCCAGCCGGCGCCGGGCGTTCGGGTCGCCGGCCACCGCGGGCCGCAGCACCTTGATGGCGACCGAGCGCTGCTCGGGGTCGCGGCCGAGGTACACCACGCCCATACCGCCCTCGCCGATGCGGTCGAGCAGGCGGTAGGGGCCGAGCCGGTCCGGCATGTGGTCCGCGGTTGTCATCGTCCCCCCAGCCTACGAACTACCCTCGTGCTGCCCGAGCAGGACGGGACAGAACGCAGGTAGAAACGGCGCCGCAGCGCTGGTAACGGACACCGCGTGGGCACGGTAGTCACCACCTATGTGCCGGTGACCAGCCTGCGCAGCGCCTCGGCCGTCCGGGCATTCTGCTCGGCGTAGCCGACGAGCGCGCGGGCCAGTTCGGCCGCCCATTCGGGCACGGGCTACCGGCTGCCGGGACAGCACGACCCCGCGCACCTCACGGAGAATCTCCGCATTCGGCTGCCCGGCGCGTACCGCCAGCGTCATGACCTGCTCCCCCAGCCGGACCGTGATCTTGGATACCTTGCCGGGCCGCCCGTGCATCCGGTCGGAAACGGAGCGGTCCCGCTCTATGGTCACACATCCGGGCGGCAGTGACTCGCCAAGGGACTCGGTCAGCACCTGGGCGTAGATCGTCGCGTCGGCACTGTCCGCGCGCAGCGCGGCGGTGACCAGATCCAGGTCGGGGCTGGGCACCGGCTCAGTCATCGCTGCTCCTCAGGACGGGTGTAGCGGGGGCGCGCATCCCACCCAGTGTCACCGACCGGCGAAGGTGGCCTTCCCCGGGCCATTCTCGATGAAGCTGCGCATCCCGGTGCGCTGATCCTCGGTCGCGAACAAGCCGGCGAACTGCAGCCGCTCGATCTCCAGCCCGGTCTCCAGATCGGTCTCCAGGCCATCATCGATGGCCTGCTTGGCCGCCCGCAAGGCGAGCGTGGGCCCAGTCGCGTACCGGGCCACCATGGAGCGCGCCACATCGTAGACCTCGGCATCCGGGACCACCCGGTCCGCCAGGCCGATGTCCAGCGCCTCGGCCGCCTCGACGAACCGCCCGGTGAACACGATGTCCTTGGCTACGGCCGGGCCGACCAGCCGGGGCAGCCGCTGCGTGCCGCCCGCACCGGGGATCACGCCGAGCAGGATCTCCGGCTGGCCCACCCGGGCACCCTGGCCGGCGACCCGGAAGTCGGCGCACAGCGCCAGTTCCAGGCCGCCGCCCAGCGCATACCCGGTGATGGCCGCGACCACCGGCTTAGGGATCTTCGCCACCGCGGTGAACGAAGCCTGCAGCCGGCGCGAGTCCGCCGCCATCCGGGCGTAACTGGCCTCGGCCATTTCCTTGATGTCGGCGCCCGCGGCGAACACCCTGGGCCCGCCGTAGAGCACCACCGCGCGGCACGCCGGATCTGCGGACACTTCACCGGCGGCCGCCGCGATCTCGTCCTGGACCTGGGCGTTCAGCGCGTTCATCGGCGGCCGGTCCAGCCGGATCGTGGCGATGGCCTGATCGATCTCGACCGTGACGAACTCACCCATGACGCACCTCCTGCCGGGCCAGCGTCCAGCAGGGCGGGCATCACGCTGCCCGCCCAGGGCCCAGGTGGAGGCTACTCCCCAGCTGGCCGGGGCAACGGCACCCCCTGTGACTCTTCCAGGAAGGCGTGGATCTCAGCCTCGCTGTACCGGCGGTGCCCGCCCAGTGTCCTGATTGAGTGGAGCTTGCCCTGCTGCGCCCACCGGGTCACCGTCTTCGGATCAACCCGGAACAAGGCGGCCACCTCGGAAGGCGTCAGGAGCTTGTTCTCGGCGTGCGTGTCTTGCTTCATGACGGGTGTGTCCTCTCACGTGGTGGGGGCGCCAGTGTCCACGGGAGGAGACACGACAGCGTCATGCAGCTGCCATAACGTGTAGCGGAATCTCATGGCCCCCCCGGGCTTTGCTGCTGCAGTGCCTGAACCCTGCCCCTCCATGATGCGCTCGCAAAGTGCGTTTCATGAAGAGCTCACGGGCACGTTGCCTAAAGTAGACGCACTGCCACGCACAGCGGTTTACGTACGGAACGTTATTTGACCACCACGTACCGCAAAGTTCAACCAGAACAGGCCGGAATCTTCCCGGCAATTCTTCCCCGGGGGGACGACCCCCCATGGACCCCCCCGATCGCCGCTGCGCGCCGAACGCTGTGCTAGTCGGGGGGACGACCCCCCGGGCCCCCCGATCGCCGCTACGCGCCGAACGCCGCCTCGGCGAGCACCCGCCTGCGGCGGGCCTCGCCTCGTTGGCGCCTGTATCCGGTCCCCGTGAGGGCGATCCCCTGGGCCCCTAGCGCAAATCTCCGGTGGTCAGGCCGGCCGGGGCTTCGGGCAGGGTGACCAGGCCCAGCTCGGCGTCCGAGGCCAGCAGCGGGTGCCGGGGCACGACCCGGAGCGTGTAGCCGAACGGCCCGGGACGGCCCAGCTCGGCCTTGCCCGCGAACCGGGCCACGCGGTCCTCCGGCCCGGCCTCCAGGTCCAGCGAGCTGACCGCGGGGTCGATGATCTCGTCCGCGTCGCCCACCCGGCCGTAGACCACCTCGACGTTCACGTCGTCCGGGGACAGCTCGCCCAGGGCCACGGTGGCCCGCACCACCAGGCTGCTGCCCGGTCCCTGGTCGCCGTCCTCGCTCTCCACATGCTCGATCCGCACCCCGCCCCAGGCCCGGGTCACCCGGCGCTTCCAGGTGGCCAGCTCGCGCGCGGCGGCGAACGGGACCGGCTGGCCGAGCGCGTCCGCGCCGTCGCCCAGCGCACGGGACGCCCGGACGGCCGGCCGGTACAGCTCTTCGACGTAGTCGCGGACCATCCGGGATGCCTGCACCCGCGGGCCGAGCGCGCGCAGCGTGTGCCCGACCATCTCCAGCCAGCGGCGCGGCAGCCCGTCCGGCCCGGTGTCGTAGAACCGCGGCGCCACGGTGTGCGCGAGCAGCTCGTACAGCGCGCTGGACTCCAGCACGTCGCGCCGCTCAGGGTCTTCCACGCCGTCCGCGGACGGGATGGCCCAGCCGTCCGCGCCGTCGTACCACTCGTCCCACCAGCCGTCCCGGATGGACAGGTTGAGCCCGCCATTGAGGGCCGACTTCATGCCCGAGGTGCCGCACGCCTCGAGCGGCCGGAGCGGGTTGTTCAGCCACACGTCGCAGCCCTGGACCAGGGCCCGGGCCATGGCCATGTCATAGTCGGGCAGGAACACGATGCGGTGCCGGACGGCCGGGTCGTCAGCGAACTGGACCATCTGCTGGATCAGCCGCTTACCGCCATCGTCGGCCGGGTGCGCCTTGCCCGCGATGATCAGCTGGATGGGACGCTCCGGGTCGAGCAGCAGCGCCTTCAGCTTGGCCGGGTCGTGCAGCATCAGGGTGAGCCGCTTGTAGGACGGCACCCGGCGGGCGAACCCGATGGTCAGCACGCCGTCATCGAGCACCTCGTCGGTCCAGGCCAGCTCGGCGTCGCTGGCCCCGCGCTGCCGCCACGAGGCGCGCAGCCGCTGCCGGGCCAGGGTGACCAGCCGGCCGCGCAGCGTCCGGCGGATCTCCCAGAGCCGGGCCGGGGCGGTGTGCGCGACCCGCTCCCAGGCGTGCCCATCCTCGGGCAGCTGCGCCTCGGCGGCATCCTCAGCTGGCCCGCCTGCCAGGTCCAGCATCTCGCTGGCCACCCAGGTCGGCGCGTGCACCCCGTTGGTGATCGAGCCGATCGGGACTTCGGCGATGTCGAACCCGGGCCACAGGCCCGCGAACATCTCCCGGCTGACCTCGCCGTGCAGCCGGCTCACCCCGTTCACCCGCTGGGCCAGCCGCATACCCATGACCGCCATGTTGAACACTGCCGGATCGCCACCGGGGAAGGTTTCCGCACCCAACGCCAGTACCCGGTCGGTGGGCAGCGCCGGGTCCCCGGCCGCCCCGCTGAAGTGCCGCTCGACCAGGTCGCGGCTGAACCGGTCGATGCCGGCCGGCACCGGGGTGTGCGTGGTGAACACGGTGCCCGCCCGGCACAGTTCCAGGGCGTCCGCAAAGCTGAGCCCGTGCGCGGCGTACTCCCTGATCCGTTCCAGCCCGAGGAACCCGGCGTGCCCCTCGTTGGTGTGGAACACCTCTGGCTCGGCGTGCCCGGTCAGCTGGCAGAACGCCCGCACCGCGCGGACGCCGCCGATGCCGAGCAGCAGTTCCTGGCGCAGCCGGTGATCGCCGCCGCCGCCGTACAGCCGGTCGGTCACCTCGCGCAGGGCCGGCTCATTGTCCTCCACATAGGAGTCCAGCAGGAGCAGCGGGACCCGGCCCACCTGAGCCACCCAGATCTGCGCGGCCAGCGTCTTGCCCTCGGCCAGCGCGACGCTGACCCGGACCGGCGCCCCGGTGCCGTCGCGGAGCAGGGTGAGCGGCAGGCCGTTCGGGTCGCTGGCCGGGTACCGCTCGGTCTGCCAGCCCTCCGGGGACAGCGACTGGGTGAAGTAGCCATGCCGGTACAGCAGGCCCACGCCGATCAGCGGCACACCCAGATCGCTGCCGGCCTTGAGGTGATCGCCGGCCAGGATGCCCAGCCCGCCGGAATACTGCGGCAGCGCCTCGGTGATCCCGTACTCCGGGGAGAAGTAGGCGATCGCGGCGGGCGCGCCGGGCCGGCCTGCTGATACCAGCGCGGGCCGGACAGGTAGTGCCGCAGTTCGCCAGCCGCCTGCTCCAGCCTGCGCAGGAACGCCGGGTCCGCGCCCAGGCTGGCCAGCTGAGCCGGCGGCACCTCGCCGAGCAACGCGACCGGGTCATGGCCGGACGCGTCCCAGCCCGCCGGGTCGATCGCCGCGAACAGGTCACGGGTCTCGGCGTGCCAGGACCAGCGCAGGTTAAGGGTCAGCTCACGCAGCGGGGCCAGCGAGTCCGGCAGGGCGGCGCGAACGGTAAAGCGGCGGATGGCTCTCACGGGCAGTGACCTTAACCGTCATGAGTGAATGCCGCGAACCAGGTCAGCAAATTCCCGGCAGCGGCACCGGACCAGGACGGCTTCGTTACCGCCAGGCAAAACTTATCCCGAACGCCGGAAATCCGGCAGCCCACGGGTGATCCGGCCGGCCGCCGCGCATGCCGCCGGTCAGACTGGGTAGCGTTCACTGGTGATCGGACGCATCCCCATCCTGGACGTGGAGCCCGTCCTGGACTGCGGCCGCCGCCCGGCCAAGGCCGTGGCCGGCGAGGCTTTCGAGGTAACCGCGACCGTGTTCCGCGAGGGACACGAGATGCTCGGGGCCGGCGTGCTGCTGCGCGGCCCGGGCGGCGAGCGGTCACGGCTGGCCCTGATGCGTGAGCTAACGCCGGGCACCGACCGGTACGGCGCGGAGGTGACGGTCGGCGGCGAGGGGCTTTGGCAGTTCCAGGTGGAAGCCTGGGGTGATCCCATCGCGCACTGGCGGCACGACGCCGGGATCAAGGTGCCGCGCGGCATGGAAGCCGAGCTGATGCTGACCGAGGGCGCGCTGCTGCTCGAGCGCGCCGCGCGCGGTGCCCGCCCGGGGGGGCGACCCCCCGGGAACCCCCCGATCGCCGCTGCGCGCCGAACGCCGGCTCGGCGGGAACACGCCTTCGGCGCGCCCCGCCTCGCCGGCGAGGTCCCCGATGGGGCGCGCGCCGGCGAGGTCCCTGATGGGGCGCGCTGGGCCAGCTCGGCGCAGGCGGCCAGCGAGGCACGCACCGCGCGGGCCCGGCTGCGCGAGGTGGCCGCGCTGCTCCGCGACCCGGCCGTGCCGCCGTGGGACCGGCTGGCCGCCGCGTCGTCCGATCAGGTGCTGGCCATCCTGGCCGAATACCCGCTGCGCGACCTGATCACCCGGTCGGCCCGCTACCCGGTGATCGTGCACCGGCAGCGCGCGCTGTACAGCGCCTGGTACGAGTTTTTCCCGCGCAGCGAGGGCGTCGGCGTCGATCCGATGGGCTACCGGGAGCCACGCAGCGGGACGCTGCGCAACGCGGCGGGCCGTCTCGACGATATTGCTGACATGGGGTTCGACGTGGTCTACCTGCCGCCGGTGCACCCGATCGGGAGCACCGCACGCAAGGGCGCGAACAACGTGCTGGTGGCCGGCCCCGGTGACCCCGGCTCGCCGTGGGCCATCGGCTCGCCGGCCGGCGGGCACGACTCGCTGCACCCCGACCTGGGCACGTTCGCGGACTTCGACAGCTTCGTGGCCCGGACCCGGGAGCTGGGCATGGAGGTCGCGCTCGACCTGGCCCTGCAGACCTCGCCGGACCACCCGTGGGTGACCGAGCACCCGGCGTGGTTCAGCACCCGGGCCGACGGCCGGGTCGCCTACGCGGAGAACCCGCCCAAGAAGTACCAGGACATCTACCCGCTCAACTTCGACAACGACCCGGAGGGCATCTACGCCGAGGTGCTCCGGGTGGTCCGGCTGTGGATGTCGCACGGGGTGCGCATCTTCCGGGTGGACAACCCGCACACCAAGCCGCTGCCGTTCTGGGAGCGGCTGCTGGCCGAGGTCGCGCGGACCGACCCGGACGTGCTGTTCCTGGCCGAGGCGTTCACCCGGCCGGCCATGATGCACGCCCTGGCCAAGATCGGGTTCCACCAGTCCTATACGTACTTCACCTGGCGCAACACCGCGGCCGAGATAACTGACTACGCCCGCGAGCTGGCTGGCCCGGCGGCCGCCTACATGCGGCCCAACTTCTTCGCCAACACCCCGGACATCCTGCACGAGTACCTGCAGCACGGCGGGCCGCCCGCGTTCCGGATCCGGGCCGTGCTGGCCGCCATGCTGTCGCCATCGTGGGGCATCTACTCGGGGTACGAGCTGACCGAGAACGTGCCCGTCCGGCCGGGCAGTGAGGAGTACCTGGACTCGGAGAAGTACCAGTACCGGCCGCGGGACTGGGCCAAGGCGCAGCAGGGACCAGCCGGTATTGCCCCGTATATCGCCCGGCTCAACGCGATCAGAAAAGCCCACCCGGCGCTGCACTGGTTGCGTAATCTACGGTTCCATCACGTTGACCAGCCGGAGCTGATCTGCTTCTCCAAGCGGCTGGCCCAGGCTGAGGACACCGTCCTGGTCGTCGTGAACCTTGACCCGCACCAGCCACGAGAGGCCACCGTCTGGCTTGACCTGCCCGCGCTCGGAATGGAAAGCTCCGCCGACTTCGTTGTGGTTGACGAGCTTTCCGGCCAGTCGTACCGGTGGGGACCAGTCAATTACGTGCGACTCGACCCGGCGAACGAGCCAGCCCACATCTTTCAAGTGAAGACATCCCCGTCTGTCTGAATTACCCCGATACGTCCGCAGGAGCCGCAGTGGTTACTGAGCCTGAGCCGGGCCGCCCCGCCCCTCCCGGCCTCCCGGTCCCGGAGCCCTTGCCCAGTTTCTCGACCCCGCCCGGTGAGCCGATACCGGACCCGTTTTCCTTTGACCGGCCGCGCGACCCGCACTGGTACAAGCGCGCGCTGTTCTACGAGGTGCTGGTCCGCGGGTTCCACGACTCCAACTCGGACGGCACCGGCGACCTGCGCGGCCTGACCTCGCGGCTGGACTACCTGCAGTGGCTGGGCATCGACTGCATCTGGCTGCTGCCCATCTACGCCTCACCACTGCGCGACGGCGGGTACGACATCTCCGACTTCACCTCCGTATTGCCGGATTTTGGCAATATCGGGGACTTCGTGGAACTGATTGATCAGGCGCACGAGCGCGGCATCCGGGTGATCGCCGACCTGGTGATGAACCACACCAGCGATTCCCATCCGTGGTTCCAGGCGTCCCGCGCCGACCCGGACGGCCCCTACGGGGATTTTTATGTCTGGTCCGATACCGATGACCGGTTCCCCGAGGCGCGGGTCATCTTCGTGGACACCGAGCACTCGAACTGGTCTTATGACCAGGTTCGCGGCCAGTACTACTGGCACCGGTTCTTCTCCCACCAGCCGGACCTGAACTACGAGAACCCGAGGGTTCAGGACGCCATGCTGGAAGTGCTCCGGTTCTGGCTGGATCTGGGTATCGACGGGTTCCGCCTGGACGCGGTGCCTTACCTGTACGAGCGCGAGGGCACCAACTGCGAGAATCTCAAGGAAACGCACGAGTACATGAAGCGGATCCGGACCGAAGTGGACCGGCTGTACCCGGACCGGGTGCTGCTGGCCGAGGCCAACCAGTGGCCGGCCGACGTGGTCGAGTACTTCGGCGACCCGGAGGTGGGCGGGGACGAATGCCACATGGCGTTCCATTTCCCGCTCATGCCGCGCATCTTCATGGCCGTCCGGCGCGAGCAGCGCTACCCGATCTCCGAGATCATGGCCCAGACCCCGCCCATCCCGGCCAACTGCCAGTGGGGCATCTTCCTGCGCAATCACGACGAGCTGACGCTGGAGATGGTCACCGACGACGAGCGGGACTACATGTACGCGGAGTACGCCAAGGACCCGCGGATGAAGGCCAACATCGGGATCCGGCGGCGGCTGGCCCCGCTGCTGGAGAACGACCGGAACCAGCTCGAGCTGTTCACCGCGCTGCTGCTGTCGCTGCCTGGCTCGCCGGTGCTCTACTACGGCGACGAGATAGGCATGGGGGACAACATCTGGCTCGGTGACCGGGACGGCGTGCGGACCCCGATGCAGTGGACCCCGGACCGCAACGCCGGCTTCTCCAGCTGTGACCCGGCCCGGCTCTACCTGCCGCTGCTGATGGACCCGATCTACGGCTACCAGGCGCTGAACGTCGAGGCGCAGCAGAAGAACGGCGGCTCGTTCCTGCACTGGACCAAGCGCATGATCGAGATCCGCAAGCGGCACCCGGTGTTCGGGCTGGGCGGCTACGCGGAACTCAGCTCATCGAACCCGAGCGTGCTGGCGTTCGTCCGGGAGTACACCGTGCCCGGGCACCGGCCGGACGGCCTGGAGGCCACCGACCGCATCCTGTGCGTCAACAACCTGTCCCGGTTCCCGCAGCCGGTCGAGCTCGACCTGCGCCGGTTCAAGGGGGTGACACCGGTCGAGTGTATGGGCGGGGTCACCTTCCCGCCGATCGGTGACCTCAGCTACCTGCTCACCCTGCCTGGCCATGGTTTTTACTGGTTTATCCTGCCCGAGCCCAGGGGAGAGCACTCGCGGTGACAGCGGCCCCGGAGGCCCCGCCACTTTGGTTACGGAAAGTAACCGGCAAGATGATGATCGACATGATGCTGCATGTTCCCCGGGGACGGGGTAGACCGGAAATATGACATTTGAGGAAACGCTGGCGGAGTGGATCCCGTCGCAGCGCTGGTTCGCCGGCAAGGGCGCCAGGATCCTCGATGTGGCCATCGTGGCCGACACCGAACTGGCCAGCGGCGACCCAGGGCTCCGGCACCTCATCGTGGCCGTGTCCCAGGGCGGCCGCCGGGTGGACACGTACCAGCTTTTCCTCGGCCTGCGGGCGGAACTGCCGGATGAGCTCCGGCACGTGCTGATCGGCCGGGCCCCGGACGGCCGGCTGGCCTACGACGCGCTGCACGACCCCGAGCTGACCAGGTGGGTGCTGCAGGCCATGGCGGATGAAGCGGAGGCGGGCCCGCTCCGGTTTCGCCACGAGCCCGGGGTGGACCTGGACACCGGCCGCCGCAGCCTCGTGCTGACCGGCGAGCAGAGCAACACCAGCCTGATCTTCGGCGAGGAGAGCATCCTCAAGGTGTTCCGGCGGCCGTCCCCGGGGATCAACCCCGACCTCGAGGTGAACCGCGCCCTGGCCCGCCGTGGCTCCACGCACATCGCCCAGCCGCTGGGCTGGGTCGAGAGCGCGCTGGGCGGCGCCCCGGTGGTGCTCGGCATCCTGTCCAGCTACCTGCCGGCCGCCACCGACGGCTGGTCACTGGCCGCAACCAGCGTCCGTGACCTGTACGCCAGCGAGACCGAGTCCGCCGCCGACGCGGGCGGGGACTTCGCCGGTGAGGCCTACCGGCTCGGCGAGGCTACCGCCGAGGTACATCGCGACTTGGCACGGGCGTTCGGTATAGAAGAACTGCCCGCGGAGGCGATCAGCCGGCTGGCCGATGACATGTTCCACCGGCTGGACGAGGCCATCGCCGCCGTGCCCGAGCTGGGCCAGCACGCCGACCTGCTCGGCGCGGCCTTCTCCGACCTGGCCAAGCAGGACGTCTCGCTGGCCGTGCAGCGGGTGCACGGGGACTACCACCTGGGCCAGGTGCTGCGCACCCAGACCGGGTGGGTGGTGCTCGACTTCGAGGGTGAGCCCGCCACCCCGCTGGCGCTGCGCCGCGCCCCGACCTCGGCGCTCCGCGACGTGGCCGGTATGCTGCGGTCCTTCGACTACGCGGCCCGGCACCAGTTGCTGGCCCACCGTGACGAGGACTGGCTGCACGCTGCCGCCGTGGACTGGGTCCGGCGCAACCAGGACGCGTTCTGCGCCGGGTACGCCGCGGCGGGTGGCACCGATCCGGGCACGCACGCCATCCTGCTGCGCGCCCTCGTCCTGGACAAGGCGGTCTACGAGGTGATGTACGAGGCCAGGCACCGGCCCGGCTGGATCGCCATCCCTCTCGGCTCGATCGCTGACGCCTGAGCCCGCCAAAGGGGCGCGGCGCCGAGTGGACAGTGAAGCGGAATGGGGAGGCGGGCGGGGAGGCACGAGCGACGAAGGAAGGAGGCGCAGTGAAGAGGGCAGGGGAGGTGGGCGGGGCCCCGGAGGCGGAAATGGATTCTGTTACTGAGCGTGACCAGGCTGGGATCAGCCTGGGCGAGATCGACCGCGTCGTGGCCGGGCACCCACCACGACCCGCACTCCATCCTGGGCGCGCACCCGGGGCCGGACGGGGTGATCATCCGGGTACTGCGCCCGCTGGCCAAGACGGTCACCATCGTGCTGCCGGACGGCCGCCGTTTCCCGGCCGACCACGTGCACGAGGGCGTGTTCGCGGCCACCCTGCCGCTGACCGAGAAGCCCGACTACCGGGTCGCGGTCAGCTACCCGGACGGCGACGGTGGCGGGCCGCTGCCCGAGCTGATCGCCGACGACCCGTACCGCTTCCTGCCCACCCTGGGCGAGGTGGACCTGCACCTGATCACCGAGGGCAGGCACGAGAACCTGTGGCAGGTGCTGGGCGCGCACGTGAAGGAGTACGGGCCGGTGACCGGCACCGCGTTCGCGGTGTGGGCGCCGAACGCCCGCGGCGTCCGGGTGATCGGCGACTTCAACCACTGGGACGGGCGCGGGCACCCGATGCGCTCGCTGGGCGGTGCCGGGGTCTGGGAGATCTTCCTGCCCGACGTGGGCGACGGCACCCGGTACAAGTTCGACATCTGCGGCCCAGACGGCCAGTGGCGCCGCAAAGCCGACCCGATGGCCAGCCTGGCCGAGCGCCCGCCGGCCACCGCGTCGGTCATCTACACGGCGCGCTATGAATGGGGCGACGGGGAGTGGCTGGCCGCCCGCGAGCAGCGGCAGACGGTCACCGAGCCGATGAGCGTGTACGAGGTGCACCTCGGCTCCTGGCGGCCGGGGCTGAGCTACCGCCAGCTGGCCGAGGAACTGACCGAGTACGTCGCCGGCCTGGGCTTCACCCACGTGGAGTTCCTGCCGGTGGCCGAGCACCCGTTCGGCGGGTCCTGGGGCTACCAGGTCACCTCGTATTACGCGCCGACCTCGCGGTTCGGCACCCCAGACGAGTTCCGGCACCTGGTAGACCGGCTGCACCAGGCCGGCATCGGGGTGATCCTGGACTGGGTGCCGGCCCACTTCCCGCGGGATGAGTGGGCGCTGGCCCGGTTCGACGGCACGCCGCTGTACGAGCACCCCGACCCGCGGCGCGGTGAGCACCCGGACTGGGGCACGCTGATCTTCGACTACGGGCGCACCGAGGTGCGCAACTTCCTGGTCGCCAACGCGCTGTACTGGCTGGAGGAGTTCCACGTCGACGGGCTGCGGGTGGACGCGGTGGCGTCCATGCTGTACCTGGACTACTCCCGGCGCGAGGGCGAATGGGCGCCGAACGCGCAGGGCGGCCGGGAGAACACCGACGCGGTGTCGTTCCTGCAGGAGGTCAACGCCACCTGCTACCGCCGGGTGCCCGGCACGATGATGATCGCCGAGGAGTCCACCGCCTGGCCCGGTGTCTCCCGGCCGGTGCACCTGGGCGGCCTGGGCTTCGGCTACAAGTGGAACCTCGGCTGGATGCACGACACGCTCGGCTACATGTCGCTGGACCCGGTGTACCGGCAGTACCACCACAACGAGATCACCTTCTCGCTGATGTACGCGTTCAGCGAGAACTTCGTGCTGCCGCTGTCTCATGACGAGGTGGTGCACGGCAAGGGGTCGCTGCTGAGCAAGATGCCCGGCGACGAGTGGAACCGGTTCGCCGGGCTGCGCGCCATGCTCGCCTACATGTGGGCCCACCCGGGCAAGCAACTGCTGTTCATGGGGTCGGAGTTCGGCCAGGGCAACGAGTGGTCGGCCGAGCGCGGGCTGGACTGGTGGGTGCTGGAGTACGAGTACCACGCCGGGGTGCGCAAGCTGGTGGCTGACCTGAACCAGGGCTACCGCGGCGCCCCGGCGCTGTGGGCGCTGGACAACTCGCCCGCCGGGTTCGGCTGGATCGACGCCAACGACGCGGCCGGCAACGTGCTGTCCTTCATGCGGCTGGCCGGGGACCGGGCCGACCCGGTGGGGCCCGGGGTGCTGGTCTGCGTGGCCAACTTCTCCGGCGGCCCGCACTCGCAGTACCGGCTCGGGCTGCCCCGGGCTGGCCGGTGGCGGGAGCTGGTCAACACCGACGCGGCCGACTACGGCGGCAGCGGGGTGGGCAACCTGGGCGTGATCGAGGCCAGCCCGGAGCCGTGGCACGGCCAGCCCGCCTCGGCCGTGCTCACGCTGCCGCCGCTCGGCGTGCTCTGGCTGGTCCCCGACGCTGGCTGAGCCGTCGTGGTGCCTAAGCCGACATATGTCGGCTTAGGCAGCGGCCCGGGTCAGTGGTAGGTGCTCAGGCCGAGCCGGATGGCCAGGCCGATGCCGGCCAGTGCGATCAGGATCTGCAGCAGCCGGCCTGGGATGCGGCGGACCAGTGCCGGGCCGATCCACCCGCCGATGAGGAAACCGGCGCCCAGCGGGAGCACGGCCGCCCAGCGGACCGGGCCGAACGCGGCGAAGCCCACCGCGGCCACCCCGTTGGCCAGCCCATTGATCACGTTCTTCACCGCGTTGGTCCGGGCCAGCGACTGGCTGAGCATGGGCACCAGCACGGCCAGCATCAGGATCCCGCCCGCCGCGCCGAAGTAGCCGACGTAGACGGCCACGAAGAACAGCATCGCCAGCCGGGCCTTGCTCCGGTCCCGTTCCGGTGCAGCCGGGTCGGTCGGCCCGGGCCGCGTCGCCCGGCGACGGCTGCAGCAGCAGGACCAGCGACGCCCCGCCGATCAGCACCGGGGCCGCCGTCTCGAAGCTGCCGGGCCGGGGTGAGCAGCAGGATGGCCGCCCCCACCGCCCCGCCCAGCGCGGTGACCAGGCCCAGCCGGCGCACCCGGGCCGCCTGGCCAGCCAGTTCCGGGCGGGAGCCCGCCGCCGCGCCGACCGCGGTGAAGGACAGCGACACGGTGTTGGTCACGTTGGCGGCCAGCGGCGGCAGGCCGAGGGCGAGCAGCACCGGGTAGGAAACCAGCGAGGCCAGCGCGGCCACTGTGCTCACGATGCCCGCGGCGATCCCGGCCACGGCCAGCACGAGCAGGTCGGCAACGCTCACGTCTTGACCCAAGCACAAACCGCCCGGATCGCGCCGTGACCTACCCCACACCCGCCCGGCCGCGACGTACCCGATCCACTAGCGCGGTGCAAAGAGTGGTCGCCGGTGACCACAAAATCACCGCACTGATGGAAACCAGCGGACACGGGGTGCGGGAGGATGGGTGGTGAGGGGAAGGTGGAAAAGCTGTGATACAGGATGCTGAAGTGCATACGAATACGGCGGAGCAGACGCCGGCCGCCGCGGTGCGCACCGCCTACCACGAGGAACTCGACCCGGGCCAGCGCAGCGCGCTGCTCAGCTGGCTCGCCTTCACCGGGACGTTCACCGCGGTGCGCGGCATCACCTACAGCATCCGGGAGGGCCGCGGGCCGTTCCGCAACATGAGCCTGGGTGGCGAGCACCTGCACCACTACATGTGGGGCATCGGCATGCTGGCCGGCGTCGGCGCGATCGCGGTCCGCGGCGAGGACCGGACCCGGCGGCACCCGGCCGTGGCGCTCACCTATGGCGCGGCGCTGGCCCTCATCGTGGACGAGTTCGCGCTGCTGCTCGACCTCAAGGACGTGTACTGGGCCAAGCAGGGCCGGATCTCCATCGACCTGGGCATCGGCGGCAGCGCGCTGGCCGGGTCGTACTTCGCCGCCCGGCCGATCCTGCGGCGCCTGGCCCGGGACCGCGCCCGGCGGGACGCCCGCTGACCCGGGTTACAGCAGATCCAGCAGCCAGCGGGGGCCGGTCACGGTGGCCCCGGCGGCCACGCAGCGGCGGCGCAGCTCACGGTCGGCGGTCACCACTACCCGGTGCCCGCGCACGCTGGCCGGCCAGCTCGGCGATGGTGTCGTCGCCGGACCGCGGGGCGGCCACCACCTGGACCCCGTCGCGGTCGGCCAGCTCCGGCAGGGCCGCCTTGGCCTGTCCCTCCAGCACCAGGATGTACTGCGGGAACCAGCGGTCCAGGGCACCGGCCGCCGTCCCGGGCGGCAGCGCGGTGACGCCGCGGGCGGCCAGCCCGGCCAGCTCACGCTGCAGCCGGGCCGCCGCGCCCGCCCGGTCCCGCCACCACCCGTCGGCGCGGGAGCCCATCACGTTGGCCGCATCCACGATGATGGTCACCGGCTCGACCGCCTCGCGAATGACCGGCCAGGTCACCGCGAACCCAGGATGCAGCGGCAGCGACCCGACCTGGTCCACCGGCACCCAGGCCACCTGGGGGGCCTCCTGGCTGGCCGGCTGGACACCGAACGCACGGTCCGCGGCGGCCACCAGGGTCTGGTAGGACCAGCCGCCGTGATCATCGTCGAGCAGGCCGTGGATGCGCGCCGCACCCGGTGGCACGGCGCACTCCTCGGCCGCCTCGCGCAGCGCGGCGCCGGCCGCGGACTCGTGGCTGTCCCGGGCACCGCCCGGCGGCCCCCAGGTACCGGCGTGCTGAGTCCAGTCCGCGCGCAGGATGAGCAGCACGCTGGTCTGCCCGTCCGGCCCGGGCGCGCTGGCGAGCAGTCCGGCCGCACCATGCCTCCCCCAGTGACGGTGGCCCAGAGCGCAATCGGCCCAGCCATTGCCATCCCCTTCGGCCATTACCGTCCTTTCGGCCACCTCCGACGATAGCGCAGCCCAGGCAGCAGCTCCCCGGCTCGCGGCGCGCCGTAAGCTGCTGGCATGGTGACTTCGACGCTGACCGACCGGATCACCACGCTGCGCCAGCGGCGGACGGCTCCGCTGATCCTCGAACTGGACCTGAGCGACGGGATCGCGGAGGAACCGCCCACCGACCCGCTGTCGGCCCTGGCCATGATGCGCCGGCCCCGGCTAGCCGACGTGCTGGACGGGCTGCGCCGGGCGCGCACCGACGACCGCGTCCGGGCGCTGGTGGCCAAGGTCGGCGGGCAGCGGATGGGCCTGGCCCAGGTCCAGGAACTGCGCGCCGCGATCAGCGCGTTCGCGGGCACCGGCAAGCTGGCCGTCGCCTGGGCGGAGACGTTCGGCGACTTCTCCCCCGGGAACGTGCCGTACTACCTGGCCACCGCGTTCGACCGGATCTACCTGCAGCCATCCGGGGACCTGGGGCTGACCGGCATCAGCGTGCAGAACTGGTTCTACCGCGGCGCGCTGGACAAGCTGGGCGTCGAGTTCCAGGTCGGCAAGCGGGAAGAGTACAAGAGCGCGGCCGAACGGTTCACCGAGCAGGGCTACTCCGGGCCGGCCCGGGAAGCCCTGCAGCGGATGGCCGCGTCCATCGTGGAGCAGATCACCGAGGCGATCGCCCAGCGGCTGGAAATCTCCGCGGCGGCCGCCCGGGCGCTGATCGACAGCGGTCCGTTCATGGCCAGCGAGGCACTGGACGCCCGCCTGGTGGATGCGCTCGGCTACCGGGATGAGGTGTACGCGGCGGTCCGCAAGCGAGGCCGGGCCGGACGCCCAGCTGCTCTTCCTCAGCCGCTACCACCGGGCCCGGGTACTGGCCGAGCGGACCCGCACGCTGCCCAGGCCGGGCGCGGACGCCGTCGCGCTGATCTACGCGTCCGGCCCGATCCGGCGCGGCCGCAGCGCCCGCGGGCCGCTGCTGCGCGGCCCGATGGGCTCGGACACGCTCAGCGCCGCGCTGCGCGGCGCCACCGCCGACCACCGGGTCAAGGCCATCGTGCTGCGGGTGAACAGCCCGGGCGGCTCCTACGTGGCGTCGGACACCATCTGGCGGGAGACGGTGCGGGCCCGGGAGGCCGGCAAGACCGTGGTGGTGTCGATGGGGGAGGTGGCCGCGTCGGGCGGCTACTTCATCGCCATGGCGGCCGACGCGATCATCGCCCAGCCGGGCACCATCACCGGGTCGATCGGGGTACTCAGCGGCAAGCCGGTGCTGGGCCAGGCCCTGCAGCGGGCCGGGGTGACCTCGGACGCGGTCACCGAGGGCGCGCACGCGGACATGTTCACCGCGTCCCGCCCGTTCCGCGAGGACGAGTGGGCCAAGATCAACAGCTGGCTGGACCGCATCTACGCCGACTTCACCAGCAAGGTCGCGGCCGGCCGCGGGCTGACCGAGGAGCAGGTGCACGAGGTGGCCAGGGGCCGGGTGTGGACCGGCGCGGATGCTACCGGCATCGGGCTGGTCGACTCGCTCGGCGGGCTGGACACCGCGCTGGACGTGGCCAGGCGCAAGGCGGCGCTGCCCGACTCCGTCCCGGTGCGGATCTACCCGCGCAGCCACCCGCTGGACCGGGTCCGGCCGCCGTCGTCCAGTGAGGAGCGCCCCGCCGCCCGCAGCCGCCTGTTCGCCGAGGCCTGGGGCCCGGTGTGGCAGCTGGCCGCCAACGCCGGCCTGCCGTCCTACGGCCCGCTGCTGCTGCCCGGGCGGTGGGTGATCCAGTGACCGGGGCTGCCCGCCGCGGGTGACCAGCTCGACGGCCGGGCTGGCCGACGCGCTGTCCGTGTTCGCCACCGGCGTCACGCTGGTGACCATGGCCGACGGCCGGGACGACGTCGGCACCACGGTCAGCGCGTTCTGCCCGGTGTCCCACACGCCGCCGCTCATCCTGGTCTCGCTGATGGCCGGCTCCTACCCGGCCGAGCTCCTCGGCCGGGTGGACCGGTTCGCGGTGACCGTGCTGGCCGCCGGGCAGCGGGCACTGGCTGGCCGGTTCGCCGCGGCCGGCCGCCCCGGAGCGCGGCTGATGCTCGAGGGCGTGCCGCACCAGCGCGGCCGCGAGTCCGGCGCGCTGATCCCGGATGGCGGCCTGGCCGCGCTGGAATGCGAGGTCACCGAGCTGATACCGGCCGGCGATCACCTGCTGGCCATCGCCGCGGTGCGGCACATCCCGTACCTGGCCGAGGCAGGCCAGCCGCTGATCCGGTTCGCGGGCGGCTACCTGGCCACTCGGCTCCGGCTGAGCCTCAGCCCGGATGACCGGCTCCGGCTGACCGGCCCCAGCCGGCGCCGGCACCGGCCTGGCGGCGTCCCAGCCAGCCGGCCGCGCTGACTATGCTGACCCCGGCTTACCGGACGACAAGGACAGACAGCCACCTTCGGCGCACCGGCCCGCCAGCGGCAGCCCGGACTCCCCCGGTGAGCCCGCAGTGTGAGAGGCACATCCCCGATGACAGGCACCGAGGTGCGGGGTGACCCGGCCGGTGACGGCCCGGCCCCCGCCAGCAGGCTCGACCCAAGCGTGGCCCATATCGCCCGGGTCCGCGACTACTGGCTCGGCGGCCGGGACAACTTCGCGGTGGACCGTCAGGTGGGCGACGCGGCGCTGGCCACGTTCCCCGGCCTGGTCGGCTCGGTCCGGACCACCCGGGCGTTCCTCGGCCGGGCGGTGCGCTACCTGGCGGCCGACGCCGGTGTCCGGCAGTTCCTCGACATCGGCGCGGGCATACCGACCGCGAACAGCACGCACGAGGTGGCCCAGTCGATAGCGCCGGACACGCTGGTCTGCTACGTGGACCGGGATCCGGTGGTGTTCGGCCACGCGCGGGCCCTGCTGGCCAGCGGGCCGCACGGCCGCACCAGCTACCTCGAGGCGCGACCTGCGTGACACCGGGAAGATCCTGGCCGAGGCGGCCAGCATGCTGGACCTGACCCAGCCAGTGGCCGTGCTGCTGAACGCCGTCCTGCAGTTCATCCCGGACGAAGCCGACCCGGACCAGGTCGTCACCATGCTGCTCGACGCGATGCCGCCGGGCAGTTACCTGGTGCTGTCCCATCCGGCCAGCGACCTCGGCAGCGAGGCGCGGCCCGCCCCGGGCAGCCCGCTCGGCCGGCTGCTGGCCGGGCCGGTCACCCGGCGCAGCCATGACCAGGTGAGCCGGTTCTTCACCGGTCTGCGGCTGCTGCCACCCGGCCTGGTCCGGCTGCCCGCATGGCGGCCCGACCCGGCGCGGCCCGACCCGGCTGACACCGCGCCACCAGACCCAGCGCGACCGGACCCGGCGCAGCCCGACCCGGCTGACCCGGCGGCCGGCCCGGGCCACGGCCCGCAACTGTGGGGCGGCGTCGGCCAGAAGTAGCCAGCCCGGACGGCCGCGCCTGGGCTGGCGCCGCGAACCCGGCCGGAGCGTTGGGCACGGGATTGTGGATTGGCCTGTGGATGAGCGGTGGACGGGCCAAGTGGCGCAGGGGAAAACGGCGGGCGGCCGGTGGATTGCCTGTGGATGAGCAAAGAATCTTCAAATTGCCCGCGACAGGCCCTTGTGCCGCCCGGTCGCGACCGCAGTACAACTGCTCTCACCACTGAAGACGGGCCAGCCGGGGGCAACCCCGGGACGCCGGGGGCACTGGGTGACCGGAGCTTCTGGCGGGTACCAGTGACCAGTGGCGCGAGGCCCCTCCGTCTCATACACGGAGGGGCCTCGTCGTATTGTGCCCGCTGCCAGGTATTGTCCCCGGCAGCGACACGCCAGAACCGTACCGAACTCGCCAATCCGGCCGTAGCGTCCCGCTGGCTACAGGGCCGTCACCTGGGCTGGACGGCCGGCTTGCCCGCCGCCTGCCAGGCCAGCCGCCCGGCCTGCCACACCGCGCTGACCAGCGGGACGCCGGGCCGGTAGGCGAGGTAGGTATGCGACGGCGCGTCCAGCAGGACCAGGTCAGCCCGGGCGCCCGGGGACAGCTGGCCGACGTCGGTGCGGCGCAGCGCGCGGGCACCGCCCGCGGTGGCCGACCACACCGCCTCCTCGGTGGTCAGCCGCATCTCCCGGACGGCCAGCGCGATGCACAGCGGCATGCTGGAGGTGAAGCATGACCCGGGGTTGCAGTCGGTGGCCAGCGCCACCGTCGCGCCCGCGGCGAGCAGCCGCCGCGCGTCCGGATACGGCTGCCGGGTGGCGAACTCGACCCCGGGCAGCAGGGTGGCCACCGTGCCGGACGACGCCAGCGCGGCCACGTCGGCGTCGCTCAGGTAGGTGCAGTGGTCGGCCGAGGCCGCGCCGGCCGCCGCCGCGACCTGGACCCCGGGACCAGGGCCGAGCTGGTTCGCGTGCACCCGCGGGATCAGTCCGGCCGCCCGGCCCGCGGCCAGCACGGCGGCCGCCTCGGCCGCGCCGAACGCTCCCTGCTCGCAGAACACATCGACCCAGCGGGCATGCGGCGCGCAGGCGGCCAGCATCGGCCCGCACACCAGGTCCAGGTAGCCGGCCGGGTCAGTGCTGTATTCAGCGGGCACGACATGCGCGCCGAGGAAGGTGACCTCGGGAGTGACCTCGGCCGCCAGTTCGGCCGACCGGGCCTCGTCGGCCACGGTGAGGCCGTAGCCCGGTCTTGCACTCCAGCGTGGTGGTGCCCTGGCTGAGCATCTCGCCGGCCAGCGCGGCCAGGTTGGCCCGGAGTGCCGCGTCGGGCGCGGCCCGGGTGGCCGCCACCGTGCTGCGGATACCGCCCGCCTGGTACGGCCGGCCGCCATCCGGGCGGCGAACTCGGCGCTGCGCTCCCCGGCGAAGACCAGGTGCGCGTGCGAGTCCACGAAGCCGGGCAGCACCGCCCGCCCGGCGCAATCCACGGAGTCGTCGGCGGCTGGTGCCCGGGCGGCCGGGCCGGTCCAGGCCACCCGGCCGTCCTCGATGACCAGCGCCGCGCCGTGCTGCACCTGGAACGGGCCGGGGCCGGCGCTGGGCTCGGTGTCCGGGCCGGCGTTGCTGACCAGTTCGCCGATGTTGGTGATCAGCGTGCTCACGGCAGCTCACGCTACCGCGGCGGCCGGGTCAGTTGACCTGGATGGACCGCTTGGCCAGGCCGAGCCAGAAACCGTCGATCACGCTGCGCGCGGCGGCCAGGTCACCGTCCGCGGCGCCCAGCGTGACGAACAGCGGCGCGAAGTGCTCGGTGCGCGGGTGCGCCTGGTGCGCGGCGGGCGCCTTGTGCTGGAAGTCGAGCAGCGCGTCCAGGTCCCCGTGGGCCAGCGCCTCCTGTCCCCAGTGATCGAACTCGGCCATCACCGGCGAAACCTGGCCGTCCAGGCTCATCGCACGCAGGTTGTGCGTGAAGAACCCGCTGCCGACGATCAGCACGCCCTGGTCGCGCAGTGGCGCCAGCTTGCGGCCGATGTCGTACAGTCCCTGCCGGGTCGAGGGTCGGCATGGACACCTGGAGCACCGGCACATCCGCGTCCGGGTACATCTCGACCAGCGGCACGTACGCCGCCGTGGTCCAGGCCGCGGTCCGGGATGTCCGCCACCGGGGTGCCCGCCGTGCGGAGCAGTTTGCGCACGTCGTCGGCCAGCTCAGGGGCGCCCGGCGCGGGGTAGCGCACGGTGTAGTACTTGTCCGGGAAGCCCCAGAAGTCGTAGACCAGCGGAACCGTGCTGGTCGCGCCCAGCGCCAGTGGGGCCGCCTCCCAGTGCGCCGAGACCATCAGCACCGATTTCGGCTTGGGCAGCTGGCGGGCCCAGTCGGCCAGCTGCCCGGGCCAGATCTCGTCGTCGGCCAGCGGGGGCGCGCCGTGGCTCAGGTAGATCGCGGGCATCCGCCCGGCGCTGAGCTCGCTCCAGCTCGCCTGGCACTGGCTCGCCCGGTACTGGCTCGCCCGGCACTGTCTCGCCCGGTGCTGGCTCGCTCGGCGTTCTCCGGCATCGCTTCCTCCTGCACGTGTTCCAGCCTGCCATAGTCGCCCGGGTAACAGTTCGAATTTGAACTACATTCCCGGTAGGCTGGCCGGATGGCCAGCCCAGCCGCCGCCCGCCGGCCTCGCCAGGCGGCTCACCCACCGGCCTGCCGGCGGCTCACGCACCGGCCTGCCGGGCAGCTCACCCACCGGCCTGGCCGCAGGCCGACCACGGCCCGGGCGTTGGCCAGCGCTGGCTCGACCCGGGCGAGATGGCCGCCTGGCTGGCCTTCCTCGAGGTCAGCCACCTGCTCGACCGGGTCATCGAGCAGCAGCTCCGGCGGGACGCCGGGCTGTCCCACGCGCAGTACGAGATCCTGTCCCGGCTCGAAGCGGCCGCCGGGCGGGCAGCTCCGGATGAGCGACCTGGCCGACGTCATCATCGTCTCCCGGAGCGGGCTCACCTACCAGGTCACCCAGCTGGAAAAGGCTGGCCTGGTGCGCCGCGGCAAGTGCCCGTCCGACGAGCGCGGCGTGCTCGCGATGCTGACCCCGGAGGGCCGGGCGGCCCTGCTCCGCGCCGCCCCCGGCCACCTCCGGGTAGTCCGGGAGTACCTCATCGACGCACTCACCCCGGCCCAGCTCGCCGCCCTCACCGAGGCCCTCGCCGCCGCCCGCGCCCGCCTCCGGCCCAGAAGTGGCTAAGGATGCGAATTTTTGCCCTCATGGGGCAAAAATTCGCACGCCTACGGCTTGTAAGGCCGGCGGCGCAGTACCTCACGATCGGCGGTTAGCTGAGTAGCGGGTGGATGGCGGCGGACAGGGCGGCGGGGACGTCGGGGACCAGCAGGTGCCGGCCGTCGCGCACCACGTCGCGGCCGCTGCTCACCACGTTCGACACGTCGGCCGCCGTCCCGGCGAAGATCACCGACGCCAGCGCCCGGCCACCCCGGCACCGGCCACCCCGGCACGGCCACGGCACGCGCCGGCCAGCCGGGGCGTGTCCAGCCGGACGGTGACCAGGTCGGCCACGGCCCCGGGGACGATCTCGCCAGCTTCCGGCCAGCCCAGGCAGGCGTGCCCGGCGCCGCACGCCGCCGCCGCCAGCGCGGCCGCGCCGAAATGCCCGCGTTCGCCGCTGCGCAGCCGTTCGCCCAGTTCGACCAGGCGGGCCTCAGCGAGCAGGTCGATCACCGCGTGGCTGTCACTGCCCAGCGACAGCGGGCAGCCCGCCGCGGCCAGCGCGGCCGCCGGGCCGATCCCGTCGGCCAGGAACGCCTCGGTGCTCGGGCACAGGCAGGCACAGCTGCGGCTGTCCCCGAGCAGCGCGATGTCCTGCCGGGTCAGGTGGGTGGCATGCACCAGGGTGCTGCGCGGCCCGAGCGCGCCCGCGCCGTCCAGCACCTGGGCCGGGGTCAGCCCGTAGGCGGCCACGCTGGCCTCGTTCTCCGCGGGCTGCTCGGACAGGTGCGCGTGCAGCGGCGCGCCACACCCGTGCGACCAGGCCACCACCGGGTGCATCTGGTCCGGCGGCACGGCGCGCACCGAGTGGATGGCCGCGCCGGCCCGGGCGTGCGGCGCCAGCACGCCGTGCTCGTCGCAGCCCAGCGCGGCCACCCGCTCGCGCCCAGCGCCCGCGCATCGCCGTCGGAGAACCGCCGCTGCACCGGCGACAGCGGCTCGGCGCGCCCGTCGGCGGTGCCAGGCCCGCCGGACAGGTAGCAGGTGTCCAGCAGGGTGATCCGGATGCCGGCCTGCTGCGGCGGCCAGGATCAGCGCCCGGCCCATCTCGTTGGGGTCGGCGTACGGCACCCCATCCGGGCCGTGGTGCAGGTAGTGGAACTCGCCCACGCAGGTCACCCCGGCCAGCGCCATCTCGGCGTAGGCGGCGCGGGCCAGCGCCAGGTAGCTGTCCGGGGTGAGCCGCCCGGCCACCTGGTACATCCGCTCCCGCCAGGTCCAGAACGTGCCCTGGCCCTGCTCGGTCACCCCGCGCAGCGCGCGGTGGAAGGCGTGCGAGTGCGCGTTGGCCAGCCCGGGCAGAGTCAGCCCGGGCAGCCGCTGGGTGCCCGGCGGCAGGGCACTGGCCGCGACCCCGGGGGTGACCGTGCGCAGCACGCGGGCCGGCCGCCTCGATCAGCACCCCGGCCTGGACCTCCCCGGCGCCGAGCCAGGCCAGCTCGGCGTGCCAGCGCCGGATCCTCGGTCACCCGGCCAGCTCCCGCAGTACGGCGGCCAGCGCGGTCACCCCGGCCGCGCAGTCGGCCGGCTCGGCGTGCTCGGCGGGCGAATGCGACACCCCGGTCGGGTTGCGCACGAACAGCATCGCGGTGGGCAGCCGGGCGGCCAGGATGCCCGCGTCATGGCCGGCCCCGGTGGGCAGTACCGGCGCCGCGATCCCCTGGCCGGCCAGGGCAGCGGCCAGCCGGCCGCGCAGGCCGGCATCGAAGCTGACCGCCGGCGTCAGCGACTCCCCCATCCAGCCGAACGCCACCTGGTGCGACTCAGCCGCCCGCCCGCGCGGCCGTCAGCACCTGGTCAACCGTGGCGTCCAGCTGGCCGGTGTCGGCCGCCCGGACATCCAGCCAGGCATGCACCGACGAGCTGACCGCGTTGGCCGCGCCCGGCTCGGCCAGCACCTTGCCGATGGTGGCCAGCGTGCCCAGCTCGGCCGCGGCCTGCCGGGCGGCCAGCACGGTGTGCGCGTAGGGCAGCATCGGGTCGGCCCGGTCGGCCAGCTTCGCGGTGCCCGCGTGATCGGCCCGCCCGGTGAAGTCCAGTCGCCACCGGCCGTGCGGCCAGATGCCCTCGGCCAGGCCGACCGCGGCGTCCAGGCCGGCCAGCGCCCGGCCCTGCTCGATGTGCAACTCGACATATGTAGCGATGCTGGCCGAGCAGGTCCTCGTCCGGGCCGAGCCGGGCCGGGTCATGGCCAGCCGCCTGCATGGCGTCGGCGAACGTGATCCCGGTCGCCGTCCCGCAGGCCGCGCGCGGTGTCCGGGTCGATCGCGCCGGTGAGCAGCCGGCTGCCCAGGCAGGCCACGCCGAACCGGCCGCCCTCCTCTTCGGCGAACGCGGCCACCACGATCGGCCGGGCGGGCTGGAAGCCCGCAGCACGTAGCTCGTCGATGGCGGCGAACGCGGACACCACGCCGAGCGGCCCGTCGAACGCGCCGCCGTCCGGCACCGAGTCCAGATGGCTGCCGGTAGCCCGGCAGGCGCGCCCAGTGGCTAGCCCGAGGGGCGACCCCCGGACCCCCCTGCCGGCTCGGCGGGGAACGTCCCACCAGGCGAACAGGTTGCCGTTGCCGTCGGCATGCACCCGGAGCTGGCGTTCGGCAGCGGTGGTCTCGAACCAGGCCCGGCATTCCAGCTCAGCCGGAGTCAGGCAGAACCGCCGGTAGCCGCCGGTGGCGGCATCGCGGCCGATGGGCAGCAGCGAGTGCCCAGAGCGCGGCGAACGTGCTCATCGCTGCTGCATCGGGACGCGGACGCCGCGCTGCCACGGCCACCTCCTCGGCCTCCTCGTAGCCCGCGTCCACGTGCCGGATCACGCCCATCCCCGGGTCGTTGGTGAGCACCCGCTCGAGCTTCTGCCCGGCCAGCTCGGTGCCGTCGGCCACGCACACCTGGCCGGCGTGGATGGACCGGCCGATGCCCACCCCGCCGCCGTGGTGGATGCTCACCCAGGACGCCCCGGAGGCGGTGTTGACCAGGGCGTTCAGCAGCGGCCAGTCGGCGATCGCGTCGGAGCCGTCGGCCATCGCCTCGGTCTCCCGGTACGGCGAGGCGACCGAGCCGCAGTCCAGGTGGTCCCGGCCGAGCACGATCGGGGCGCTGACCTCACCCCGCTCGACCAGCTCGTTGAAGCGCAGCCCGGCCAGGTGCCGCTCGCCGTAGCCGAGCCAGCAGATCCGCGCGGGCAGCCCCTGGAAGTGCACCCTCTCCTCGGCCATCCGGATCCACCGGGCCAGCGGCTCGTTGTCCGGGAACAGGTCCAGGATGGCCCGGTCGGTGGCGGCGATGTCGGCCGGGTCGCCGGACAGCGCGGCCCACCGGAACGGCCCCTTGCCCTCGCAGAACAGCGGCCGGATGTAGGCGGGCACGAAGCCGGGGAAGGCGAACGCCCGCTGGTAGCCGGCCAGCTCGGCCTCGCCGCGGATCGAGTTGCCGTAGTCGAACACCTCGGCGCCGCGGTCCATGAAGCCGACCATGGCCTCGACGTGCGCGGCCATCGACTGCCGGGCCCGCTCGGTGAAGCCGGCCGGGTCCTCGGCGCGCAGCGCGGCCATGTCCTCGAACGGCACCCCGCGGGGCAGGTACGTGAGCGGGTCGTGGGCCGAGGTCTGGTCGGTGACGATGTCGATGGGCGCGCCGGCGGCCAGCATGGCGGGCACGATCTCGGCCGCGTTGCCGAGCAGCCCGATGGACAGGGCCCGGCCCGCGTCCCGGGCCGCGGTGGCCCGGCGCAGCGCGTCGTCGGTGCTGTCCGCGGCCTCGTCCAGGTAGCCGAACTCGATCCGGCGGGCGATCCGGGACGGGTCGCAGTCGATGCAGATGACCACGCCGCCGTTCATGGTGACCGCGAGCGGCTGCGCCCCGCCCATCCCGCCCAGCCCGGCGGTCAGCGTGATCGTGCCGGCCAGTGAGCCGCCGAAGCGTTTGGCCGCGACGGCCGCGAACGTCTCGTAGGTGCCCTGCAGGATGCCCTGGGTGCCGATGTAGATCCACGAGCCCGCGGTCATCTGGCCGTACATGGTCAGCCCGAGCGACTCCAGGCGGCGGAACTCCTCCCAGGTGGCCCACTGCGGGACCAGGTTGGAGTTGGCGATCAGCACCCGGGGCGCCCACTCGTGGGTGCGCAGCACGCCGACCGGCTTGCCCGACTGGACCAGCAGCGTCTCGTCGCCCTGCAGCTCCTGCAGCGTCGCGACGATGGCGTCGAACGCGGCCCAGCTGCGCGCCGCGCGGCCGGAGCCGCCGTACACGATGAGCTGGTCGGGATGCTCGGCCACCTCGGGGTCGAGGTTGTTCATCAGCATCCGCATGGCCGCTTCCTGCGGCCAGCCCAGGCAGGACAGGGTGGTCCCGCGCGGGGCGCGGACCGGGCGCGGGCCCGATGGGTCGGCGGTCATTCGGCTGGCTCCTCGTCGAGTCGGCGAGCGGCCCCCTGATCGCCGCCGCCGTTCATCGTGCCGAGCACTGGCTCCGGCGGGAACACGCCCTCGGCGGACCAGTACTCGCCGGCGCAGCGCCGCGGCTGACGCCGCCCGCACGCTAGCCCAGGCCGACGGCCTTGAGCCAGCCCTGGGCCACGGTGGAGTAGTTGGCGTGGTCCAGGATGACCGCTTTGTCCATCTGCAGCAGCGCGTCGGTGGTCAGCCGGGCCGAGATGGCGTTCAGCGTGCTGACCACCGTGGCGGTGGCCGCCTTCTTGTAGACCAGCGGGGTGACGTTCTGCGCGGCGAAGTTGAACTTCGGGTCGGCCAGCGCCACCAGGTGGTCGGTGATGATCTGCGGTGTGGTGGTGAACACGTCGGCCGCCTGGACCTTGCCGTCCTGGAGCGCGGCCAGGGTGAGCGGCCCGGACTCGTCCAGCGGGTCGAAGCCCTTGAACGTCAGCCCGTAGTTCTTCTTGAGCCCGACCAGGCCGTCCTGCCGGGTCTTGAACTCGGGCGGGCCGCCGATGACCATGTTCTTGGCGACCGGCTTGAGGTCTGCGATCGAGGTCAGGTGGTCCTTCTTCGCGGTGGCCTGGGTCACCGTCACCGAGTCCTTGTCCTGCGCCGAGGCAGAGTTGAGGATCTCCACGGAGGAGGGGAGCTTGGCCTTGAGCGCCGCGTTCACCTCGGCGGTGGTGGCCGCCGTGCTGTTGGTGTCCACGGACGTGGTGAGCAGCGCGCCGTTGTACTCGGGGATGATGCTGACCGCGCCCTTCACGACCTCCGGGTAGTACACCTCCCGCGCGCCGATGTTGAACTTCGAGGTGACCTTCACGCCCTTGGCCTGCAGCGCGAGCACGTAGATCTCGGCCAGCAACTCGTCCTCCGGGAAGTTGGCCGAGCCCACCACCACGGTGCCCTTGGCCGCGCTCGGCGCGAGCGGGTTGGAGCTGCCCGAGCTGCTGGAACTCCCGCCGCTGCTGCCGCACGCGGCCAGGATCAGGCTGGTCAGGACGGCGGCGCCGCCGACCACAGTGCCGCGCAACCGGATGCCGCGCAGCGGAGTTGCGACCGCCGCGAACCGCGAGGTCGGGAACATAGGTGTGTCCCTTCTTTTGAGGTAAGGCCTCTCACGTCTGGCGGGCCTGCTCGCGCAGGCCGGCTGGCACAGCCAGCCGCCGCACGCCGACAAAGACGGCTTGGACGGCCAGGGCGAGCAGGACGACGAACAGCGCTCCCCCGGCCACCTCCCCGTAGTTGTCGGTGGCCAGGCCGTCGATGATGTAGCGGCCGAGGCCGCCCAGGCCGATAAACGCGGCGATGGTCGCGGTGGCTACCACGAATATCGCCCCAGTGCGCAGGCCGAGGATGATCAGCGGCGAGGCCACCGGCACCTCCACCTTGCGTACCTGTTGCCAGGACGTCATGCCCATGCCGCGGGCCGCGTCCTTGAGTTCGGGTTCCACCCCGGCCACACCCTCGTAGGTGTTCACCAGGATGGGCGGGATACCCAGCACGACCAAGGGGATCAGCCAGGCCAGCGGGGAGAAACCGAGGGTGACGGCGAGCAGGGTGAGCAGGCCGAGCGTGGGGATGGCCCGCCAGGCGTTGGCCAGGTTGACCACCAGCACCGCGCCGCGGCCGGTGTGCCCGATCAGGATGCCCAGCGGGATCGCGATCAGCGCCGCGATGAGCAGCGACAGGCCGGTGTAGTAGAGCTGCTCCAGGATCCGGATCGGGATGCCGTCGGACCCGTGCCACTGGGCTGGCTGCTTCAGCCAGTCCCACGCGTAACTCAGGAACTTCACTCGGGTACCTCCAGCCAGCGCGGGGACCGGCTCGGCCAGCACCTCGGGCAGGTCCCGGCGGCGGCGCCGCGGCCGCCACGGGAGTGAGCAGCAGGCGCACCAGCACCAGGAGCAGGTCGCAGACCAGCGCGAGCGCGATGATCAGCCCGCCGCCGACCAGGATCTCGGTCAGGAAGGCCCGCTGGTACCCGTCGATCAGCAGGTAGCCCAGGCTGCTCACGCCGATCAGCTGGCCCAGGGTGGCCAGGCTGATGCTGGACACGACGGCGACCCGCAGCCCGGCGATCACGATGGGCACCGCGATCGGCAGCTCCACCTGGACCAGGCGGCGCAGCGTGCCGAAGCCCATCGCGGTGGCCGCCTGCCGGACGGGGTCCGGGACCGAGCGCAGCCCGTCCACCACGTTCGGCACCAGCACGCACAGCGAGAACAGGGTGAGCGGGATGATCACCGTGGTGTCGGTCAGCCCGGTATACGGGATCAGCACGATGAACAGGGCGAGCGACGGCATCGCGTAGAGGACGCTGGTCGCGGACAGCACCGGCGGGTAGAGCCACTCCAACCGCACGCAGAGGATGCCCAGCGGCACCGAGATGATCAGCCCGAACAGCGCGGGCAGGATGCCCAGCTTGGCGCTCTCCCAGATGAGCGTGGGGACCTGCGACCAGTCCATGGCGGTCAGCCGGTCCCGGTGGGCGAAGCTTCGGTAGCTGGCGCGGCCGTGCCGCCCGCGCCGCGCGCCGCGGACCGGTCCCGGCCGGCGCATCGGCTGGCTGCTCTCGCCGGGCCGGCCGCCTCCGCCGCGGCGCCGAGCCGCTCGTAGGAGGTGACGCCGACCACCCGGCCCTGCTCGTCCACGCCGACGGCCCGGCCGGCCGGGGACAGCAGGGTGGCGTCGAGCGCGGCCCGCAGCGAGTCGGTGCTCACCCCGAACGTGTGCCCGTACGGGCTGAGCTGGGCGTCGCCCGCGGTGGCGTCGCGGGGCAGCGACTTCAGCTCGTCGGCGGCCACCCAGCCGCGTGGTTTCTGGTCGGCATCGGTGACCAGCAGCCAGGGCTCGCCGGTGCGTTTCGCCTGCTCGGCCGCTTCCCAGGCGGGCATGCTGGCGCTGATCACCGAGGCGTCGTCCAGGTTCAGCCCGGACGCGGCCAGGAAGGACAGCCGGCGGATGCCGCGGTCGAAGCCGAGGAAGCTCTCCACGTAGCTGTCGGCAGGCGCGCTGAGCAGCCGCTCCGGGCGGTCCATTTGGGCCAGCCGGCCGCCCGGGCGGAAGATGGCGACCTGGTCGCCCACCTTGATGGCCTCCTCCACATCGTGCGTGACGAGCACGACCGTCTTGCGCAGCTCCGCCTGGAGCCGGAGGAGTTCATCTTGCAGGGTGGCTCTGACAATCGGGTCGACGGCGCTGAACGGCTCGTCCATCAGCAGCACCGGCGGGTCGGCGGCCAGCGCCCGGGCCACCCCGACACGCTGCTGCTGGCCACCGGACAGCTGGTACGGATAGCGGCGGGCCAGGCTCTCGTCCAGGCCGACCAGCCGCATCAGCTCCCGGGCCCGCTCCCTGGCCTTGCCCTTGCCCCAGCCGATCAGCAGCGGGACCGTGCCGATGTTGTCCTCGATCGTCCGGTGCGGAAACAGCCCGGACTGCTGGATGACGTAGCCGATGCCGCGGCGCAGCGTGGGCGGGTCGGACTGCTGGATGTCCTGGCCGTCGAGCAGGATCCGGCCGCTGGTCGGGTCGATCAGCCGGTTGATCATCCGCAGCGTGGTGGTCTTGCCGCAGCCGGTCGGGCCGACCAGCACCATCGTCTGCCCGTCCGGAACCTCCAGGTTGAGGTCATCCACGGCGAGCGTGCCGCCCGGGTACCGTTTCGTCACGCCCTCGAAGGTGATCACGACGTGGCCTTCCGGTCTGGCCCCCACCTGAGTCCCGGGGTCTGGCGCTGCCCACTACCCGTGCCGCCGGGAGCCATGCCCAGCAGCCACAGCAAGATCAGCGTATCCGCGTTCGGCGAGTGCAGCCACGCTGCCGCGGCGAACCGTGTCCGAGACGAGACCATGCGTGACGCGGCCTGGCCTGGCCGAAGCCCGGCCAGGACACCGGACAGCCCGGCCAGGACACCGGACAGCCCGGCCAGGACACCGGACAGCCCGCCCAGGGCACCCGACGGCCCGCCCGGGGCGCCGGACGGCCCGCCCGGGCCCGCGCGCGGGCGGGGTGAGCAGGGAATAATGGTGCCAGTCCGGAGGTTTGCCTCGCCGCTGCGGGCAAGGAGGCTCGGTACCCTGCCGACGGCGCGCCGGCCAGCGCGCACCTGAACACACTCCAGGAAATCCCACCATGTCGGTCGAGATTAGCGAACAGCACGAAGCGCACGGGCACCAGCACAAGGATGTTTCCGGTGGCTGGCTCCGCCCGGCGGTTTTCGGCGCCATGGACGGCCTGGTCACCAACGTCTCGCTGATCGCCGGGGTGGGCGCCGGGGTGAACGCCTCGCACGGCTCCCCGCACCTCATCGTGCTCACCGGGCTGGCCGGGCTGGCCGCGGGCGCGTTCTCCATGGCGACCGGGGAGTACGTCTCGGTCTCCTCACAGAACGAGCTGGTCGAGGCCGAGGTCCGCAAGGAGCGCTACGAGCTGGAGCACAACCCGGACTCGGAGCGCCGTGAGCTGGCCGCCACGTTCCGCAGGCAGGGCGTGCAGCCGGAGCTGGCCGACAAGGTCGCGGCGCAGATCTCGGCCCACCCGGACCAGGCCCTGGAGGTGCACGTCCGGGAGGAACTCGGCGTGGACTACCGGGAACTGCCCTCGCCGTACACCGCGGCGGCCGCTTCGCTGGTCACGTTCGCGGTCGGGGCGCTCATCCCGCTGCTGCCGTATCTGTTCGGGCTGGACAGCCTGGCGCTGGCGCTGGGCCTGGCCGCGGTGGCCGCGTTCGTCGGCGGCGGGCTGGTGGCCCGGCTGACCGACCGGCCGTTCCTGCGCGGCGCGCTGCGCCAGCTGGTGCTGGGCGCGGCCGCGGCAGGCATCACGTTCGCGATCGGCAGCGCGGTCGGCGCCGGTATCAGCTGACCCCGCCTACCAGGAGTCCGCGCCGAACGCGTCGTCCTCGTGCCCACCCGGGCCGGAGGACAGCAGCTTGAGGTCGGATTCCACCATCATCGTGATCAGCTCGGTGAATCCGGTCTTCGGTTTCCAGCCGAGCTGCTGCGCGGCCTTGGCCGGGTCGGCGCACAACTGGTCCACCTCGGCGGGCCGGACAAACGCGGCGTCCACCGTGACATGCTCCCGCCAGTCCAGGCCGGCCACGCTGAACGCCAGGTCAACGAGTTCCTCGACGCTGTGCGTGACGCCGGTGCCCACCACGTAGTCCTCGGGCTCGTCCTGGGCCAGCATCAGGTGCATGGCCCGGACGTAGTCACCGGCGAACCCCCAGTCCCGGCGGGCCCACAGGGTACCGAGCCGCAGCTGCCGCTCGTGGCCCAGCTTGACCCGGGCCACGCCGAGGGACACCTTGCGGCTGACGAACTCGGCGCCGCGCCGCGGCGACTCGTGATTGAACAAGATCCCCGACACCGCGTACATGCCGTACGACTCACGGTAGTTCTGGGTCAGGAAATGCCCGTACGCCTTGGCTACCCCATACGGGCTGCGCGGGTGGAACGGGGTCCGCTCGTGCTGTGGGGACTCCCGCACCTTGCCGAACATCTCCGAGGAAGACGCCTGGTAGAACCGGATCTGGCCGCCGCGCGGGGTGCGCGAGCCGCTGATCCCGCTGCACACCCGGATGGCCTCCAGCACCCGGAGCACGCCGAGACCGGTCACCTCGCCGGTCAGTTCGGCCTGCTGCCAGGACATCGGCACGTAGGAGATCGCGGCCAGGTTGTAGACCTCGTCCGGTTGCACCCGCTCCACCGCGGAGATCAGGCTTCCCTGGTCGAGCAGGTCACCGCGGACCAGCCGGATATCGCCGAGCAGCTCGCGGACCCCGCGGACCCGGGGGTTGGACTGGCCGCGGACCAGTCCCCACACCTCGTAGCCTTGGGCCAGCAGGTACTCGGCCAGGTAGGACCCGTCCTGCCCGGTGATCCCGGTGATCAGTGCACGCCTCGTCAGCGGAGCCTCCGTCCTGGCGAACCGGCCGGCCGGACCGGCAGCCAGGTCAGGTCCGCGCAGCTCAGCTCATACCACCTCAGGGGTACGTCGGCGCAGCTTACCGGGCATGGCCGGGGCCCCGCCGCCGGCCACCGCGGAGTGGCGCGTCCCGGCGCCCGGCGGCAGCTGTACCCGGTGGTAATGTTCGCTGCCTAACCGGCCACGCGGGCAGCGCCTCCCGGCACGGACAGCCAGCGGCGGACGAAACAGCCAGTGACGGACGAACCGGACGGCCAGCGCCAGACGGGGCAGTGCCGAAAATGCAGTCCCAGCGCAGTGCCGGACAATGCAGTGGCGAACGAGAGGTGCGAACCTGCGTGATGACCACGGATCACCCGCTGCGCATCGCACTGCTTTCCTACCGCAGCAAACCACATTGCGGTGGCCAGGGCATCTACCTGCGCCACCTGTCCCGCGAGCTGGCCGCGCTCGGGCACCACGTCGAGGTGATCTCCGGCCAGCCCTACCCGGAGCTGGAGCCCGGGCCGGTGCTGCGCGAGGTGCCCAGCCTCGACCTGTACCGGGACGATGACCCGTTCCGCACGCCCCGGCTGGCCGAGTACCGGGACTGGATCGACGTGCTGGAATTCGCCACGATGAAGACCGGCGCGTTTCCCGAGCCGCTCACCTTCAGCCTGCGCGCGCTGCGCTTGCTGCGCGCCCGGCGGGCCGACTTCGACCTGGTGCACGACAACCAGGTGCTGGCCTACGGCCTGCTCGGCCTGCCCCGGATCGGGCTGCCCCTGGTGACCAGCATCCACCACCCGATCAGCGTGGACCGGCGGATCGAGCTGGCCGCGGCCCACGGCAAGGAATGGCTGGGCAAGTGGCGCTGGTACTCGTTCGTCCGGATGCAGGGCCGGGTGGCCCGCCGGATCGGGCCGATCCTGACCGCCTCGCACTCATCCCGAGCCGACATTTGCCGAGATTTCCGGGTCGGACCCGGAAAAGGTGCACGTGATCCCGCTCGGCGTGGACACCCGGCTGTTCCACCCGCGCACCGCGCCCCGGGTGCCAGGCCGGATCGTGGCCGTGGCCAGCGCGGACTCGCCGCTCAAGGGGGTGAGCACGCTGCTGGCGGCGGTGGCCAAGCTCACTGTGGAACGGGACGCGCAGCTGACCGTGGTGGGCAAGCCGGCCGCCGGCGGCCCGACCGAGCGGCTGGTCGGCGAGCTGGCCCTGGGCGACCGGGTCCGGTTCGTGCACGGGATCAGCGACACCGAGCTGGCCGAGCTGTGCGCCAGCGCCGAGATCGCGGTGGTTCCCTCGCTGTACGAGGGCTTCTCGCTGCCCGCGGTGGAGCACATGGCCTCCGGGACACCACTGGTGGCCAGCCGGACCGGCGCGCTGCCCGAGGTCACCGGGGACGCGGCCCGGCTGGTCGAGCCGGGCAACCCGGAGGAGCTGGCGGCCGCCCTGCGGGACCTGCTCGACTCGCCCGCGCAGCGGGACCGGCTGGGCCAGTCAGCATGGCAGCGGGTGCAGGAACGGTTCGCCTGGAGCGCGGTGGCCCGGGCCACGGTGGACCGCTACCGCGCCGCGATCGAGGCGAGCGGAGCCCGGGCATGCTGACCGTGGACTTCCGGCGGCTCCTGGTCGGCCCCGGCGACCGGGTGCTCGACCTCGGCTGCGGTGCCGGGCGGCATGCCTTCGAGGCGCTGCGCCGCGGCGCCACCGTGGTGGCGCTGGACGCGGACGCGGCCGAGCTGCGGGCGGTGGCCGAGATGGCCGCGGCCATGCGGGAGCAGGGCGAGACGCCGGCCAGCGCGGACACGAGCACGGTATGCGGCGATGCGACCGCGATGCCGTTCCCGGACGCCTCGTTCGACCGGGTGATCGCGGCCGAGGTGCTCGAGCACATCCCGGCCGACCAGCGTGCGCTGGCCGAGATCACCCGGGTGCTCCGGCCCGGCGGCCAGCTGGCCGTCACCGTGCCGGCCTGGCTGCCGGAGCGGATCTGCTGGGGCCTGTCGGCGGACTACCACAACACGCCCGGCGGCCACGTCCGCATCTACACCCGGGACGAGATGGAAGCCAAGCTCACCGCGGCCGGGCTGCGGGTCGGCGGGCACCACCACGCGCACGGCCTGCACTCGCCCTACTGGTGGCTCAAGTGCGCGGTCGGCGTACACGATGACGGCCATCCGCTGGCCCGCGCGTACCACCGGCTGCTGGTCTGGGACATCATGAAGCGGCCCGCGGTGACCCGGCTGGCCGAGCAGGCGATGAACCCGCTGATCGGCAAGAGCCTGGTCATCTACGCGGAGAAACCGGCCGAACCCCAGGCCGCCCGCCCAGCACCGGCCACCGAGCGGGCGCATGCCGCCGCCTGAGGCGCTGGCCAGCTCGCTGGGTGGCCAGCTGGGCGGCGAGCAGCCGCGCGCCGCGGGGCCAGCCGTGGCCGAGAGCCTGCTGGCCGAGCGAGCCGTACCCGAGCTGCCCGGCATCCTCACCGCCGCGGAGGTGCTGGCCACCGGCGAGCACATCGCGGACCGGCAGGCCCCGTCGGGCGCGATCAGCTGGCCGGACGGCCACACCGACGCGTGGAATCACGTGGAGTGCGCGATGGCGCTGTCCGCGTGCGGGCTGACCGACGCCGCCCGGCTGGCTTACGACTGGCTGCGCCGCACCCAGCGCACGGACGGCTCGTGGCCGAAACGGACCGTCGGGGACACGGTGACCGACGCCGGCGGGGAGAGCAACCAGGCCGCTTACGTCGCCGTGGGCACCTGGCACGAGTTCCAGCTCACCGGGGACGAGGCGTTCCTGGCCCAGATGTGGCCCACCGTGCGGCGGGCGATCGGCTTCACGCTGTCCCTCCAGGTGCCGCGGGGCGAGATCCTCTGGCAGCGCGAGGCCGACGGCACGGCGGCCAGCTACGCGCTGCTCACCGGGTGCTCCAGCACCTACCAGAGCCTGCGCTGTGCGGCCTGGCTGGCCGACTATCTGGGCGAGCCGCAGCCCGCCTGGGAACTCGCGGCCGGCCGGCTGGGTCATGTGGTGGCCGACCACCCGGAGGCGTTCGCCGACAAGAGCCGGTTCGCGATGGACTGGTACTACCCGGTGCTGGCCGGGCCGGTACGCGGCCCGGCCGGGCTGGACCGGCTGGACGCACTGTGGGCCGAGTTCGTGGTCCCCGGGCTCGGCGTGCGCTGCGTCCGGGACGAGCCGTGGATCACCGGGGCGGAAGCCTGCGAGCTGGTGATGGCCCTGGACGCGGTGGGGGATCACACCCGGGCCCGCCAGGTGTTCGCCGACATCCAGCACCTGCGGGACGGCGACGGCGGCTACTGGACCGGCTGGCAGTTCGCCAACCAGGCGCACTTCCCGGCCGAGCGGAGCAGCTGGACGGCGGCCGCGATGATCCTGGCCGCCGATGCGCTGTCCGGCAGCACCCCGGCCGCGGCCATGTTCCGGGACGTGCCGCCCCCGCCGCCGGCCGAGCCGGGCTCGCCCATGCACTGCTTCTCGCCGCGCTGCCGCCCGCGCCCGCGGCTAGCGCGGCCCGCCGGCACGCTCCAGTACCCGCAGCGAGCCGTGCACCGCTACCTCGGTGAACTCGCCGGACTCCAGCGCCCGCCGGTAGATCCGGAACGGGGCCTGCCCCCCGTCGGCCGGATCAGGGAACACGTCGTGGATGGCCAGCGCCCCGCCGGGGGCGACCCAGGGCGCCCAGTTGGCGTAGTCCGCCTGGGCCGCCTCGTCGGTGTGCCCGCCGTCGATGAACAGCATGCCGAGCGGCGCCCGCCACAGCCCGGCCACCTGCGCCGACCGGCCCACCACGGCGATGACCTGGTCCTCCAGGCCGGCCGCGGCCAGCGTGGCGCGGAAGCCAGGCAGCGTGTCCAGCCGCCCGGTCCGCTCGTCGACCAGGGCCGGGTCGTGGTACTCCCAGCCCGGCTGGTTCTCCTCGGAGCCGTGGTGGTGATCCACCGTGATCACCAGTTGGCCCGCCTGCCGCGCCGCGGCGGCCAGGTAGATGGTGGATTTGCCACAGTATGTGCCGATCTCCAGGATCGGCCCGCGGCCGGCGTAGGCGGCCGCGGTGGCGTACAGGGCCAGCCCTTCGGCCGGCGGCATGAATCCCCTGGCCGCCTCGGCCGCTTCCCGCAGCTCCGCGGGCATCCCCATCCGGCCCTCCGAATCCACCGCCAAGAACACCGCATTAGCCCAACGCCAGCTGGTCGTACCCGCCTGCCTGGGCGCGCGGTGAGCGCGGGGGCTGCCATCGGGCGGGACGGGACGTACTGTAGCGCTGGACACTGCGGTGAAGGAGGGCAGGGCGATGCGGGTGCTGGTCGATCGCGGACCTGTGCGAGGCCAACGGGGTGTGCGCGGGCCTGGCGCCCGACGTGTTCGACCTCGACGACGAGGACTACCTGCACATCGCCGCCGGGGAGGTGCCCGCGGCGTCGGCCGACGCGGTGCGCCACGCGGTGGCGTCCTGCCCGACGGCTGGCGCTCAGCCTGGCCGACTGAATGAACCGGGCCAGCTGAGCCGGCCGGCGTGAGCCTGGCGCTGCCGAGCCTGGCGCTGGCGCTGGTCGGGCAGGCCGGTCGCCTGGCGCTGGCCGGTCAGAGCGGCCGGGCGCTGGCGCTGGCCGGTCAGGAGCACGCCCGGCCGCCAGCGGCCACGCCGACCGCGACCAGGATGGCCCCACCGATCTGCTCGCCGCGGCGGCCCGCCGCGGCGCCCAGCCGCCCGCCGGCCTCCAGTCCGGCCAGCGACATCAGCGACGCTGACCGCCCCGATGACGATGGCCGCCTCGGCCACGCTGACGTGCAGCGTGCCCAGCGCGAACCCGGCCGCCAGGTTGTCCAGGCTGAGCGCGAACGCGGTGACGATCAGCTTGCCCAGGCCCATCGTGTGCGCCGGGTGCACCGCGGCGCTGCCCGCCGCCGGCCACCCCGGCTGGCGCAGCGCCCGGAGCACCGTGACCCCGCCCAGGACGATCAGCAGACCGGCGCCGATCCAGCGGGCCAGCTGGCCGATGCCGGTGGCCAGCCCGGCCCCGATGATCAGGCCGACGATGGGCATGCCGGTCTCGAACGCGCCGAACACGAGCGCCACCCGCAGCCGGGTCGCCGTGGTGACCCCGCCGAAGCCGATGCCGATGGCCGCGGCCAGGTTGGACAGGCCAACCGAGGCCGCGACGAGCAGGAGGGGGAGCACGCGCCCAGGCTAGAGCCGCGGCGGGCTCAGTGAGCTGGTTCCTGCAGCTCGACCCGGTTTCCCGGCCGGGTCGTCGAGGAATGACTGCCGCCCGGCGCCGACCGGGACCGGATCGGTCACCGTGACGCCCTGCCCGCGCAGTTCCGCCACCACCGCGTCCAGGTCGGACACGGCCAGCGCGAAGTGCTGGCCGAGGGACGGTGGCACGTCGGCCTCGATCAGGTGGATCTGCTGGCCGCCGGCGTCGAGCCAGGCGCCGCCGAAGCTGAAGTCCGGCCGGTCGCCGCGCTCGGTCAGGCCGAGCACCCGGGTGTAGAAGTCAAGTGCCGCAGGGACGTCACGGACGTTGATCGAAACATGGTGCAGCCCGTCAGGTCTCATAGGTTCAGTCTCGCAGCCGGCCGGTCTCCGAGCTAGGGCGGCGAGGCGGGGCGCGCCGCAGGCGTGTTCCCGCCGAGCCGGCGTTCGGCGCGAAGCGGCGATCAGGAGGTTCCGGGGGGTCGTCCCCCCGGGCTAACCGGGTCGGTGACCCGGCCGAGGAACAGCGGCCACCCGCTGCCCAGCTCGGTAATGGCGAACAGGAACGGCCGGTCCACCGTGATCTGCACGGGCGGATCGGGCATCAGCGCCCGGGCTGCCGCCCGGATCGTCACGGCCGTGGCCGCGGCCGCCTCGGTGCCCTGCTCGTCCACGTCGATATAAGCCTTGTGCAGCACGTCGTCGATGCGCAGCGGCTCAGCCGTCGGTGATACCGGTGAAGTCGGCCTGGCGGCCGAACGCCAGCGGCATGCCCAGCGCGGTCGAGCACCGGGCGCAGGCTGAACTCACCGGTCACCCGGAAGCGGGGCAGCGCCAGGCTGACCTGGCGCGGGGCCAGCCCGGCCAGCAGGCCGCCGAGGCCGCTCGCGGCCAGCCTGCCCTCGACCGGCGGCAGCGGCCCATCGGGCAGCACGACGGCCATGCCCAGCCGCTGGCCGACGTAGGGCAGCTCGACCGCCTGGTAGCCGTCGCCGCGCAGGTAACGCAGCCGGGCCCGGAGCCGCATGGTGGGCACCAGCAGCTCGGTGCGCGGCGCCGGGTGGAACGGGGCGTCCTCGGTGGCCGCGGCCGGGAACGGGGCCGCCCACGCCGCCTTCAGGTAGAGGGCGCTGGCCAGCACCAGGCGGGTACGGGCGGTCACCGCGCCGGCGCCGGATCAGGCCGGTGATCTTCCCCGCGGTCTGTTCCGCGATCAGGTCGTTGATCGCCTGCCGGGCCTGCTCGGCGGCCCGGGCAAAGTCGGCCTCGCACAGCCGGGCGCACGCCGCCTGGGTCAGCGCCGCGGTGAAATCCGGCTGCAGCGGCAGCCCGGACTGCACCCACATGGTGTTCGGCGCGCGCAGCGTGAGCTCGTGCCGCCGGCCAGCTGTCCAGCAGGGCGGAGGTGGCCAGCAGGCTGGCCGCCGCGTCCTGCGGCTTGGCCAGGTGCAGCACGGCGGCGAGCTGGGTGGCCGTCTCGCCGCGGGCGCCCAGCAGCGCCATCCGCAGCGCGGTCGGCGATGTTGCCCGGGGAGAAGACCAGGTTGCCGCCCGCGCCCAGCGCGGCGTAAAGCTCCGCGCCGAAAACGTCGTCCGGTTGCCGGTAGGCACTGTCATCCGGGGGGACGACCCCCCTGGCCCCCCCGCCATTTCACCCCGTGGCGACGACCCCCCGGAGCCCCCGAGGCCTCGGCGGGCACCCCCTCCGCGGCGCCCCGCCTCGCCGGAGCCAAGCCAGCCGGGTGATCGCTTCCCGGAGCACCTCGTCTTTCTTGCAGAACGCGAACCGCACCTGGCTGCGGCCGGCCGCCTCGTTGTCGTAGAACACGGAACTGGGGATGGCCACCACCCCGGCCCGGTCCGGCAGCCGGCGGCAGAAGTCCATCCCGTCGGTCTCGCCCAGCGGCCGGATGTCGGTGGTCACGAAGTAGGTGCCGGCCGGCTGGTACACCTCGAAGCCCACCTCGGCCAGGCCGGCGCAGAGCAGGTCCCGCTTGCCCCGCAGGTCAGTGCTGATCGCGGCGAAGTAGGCGTCGGGCAGGGCCAGGGCCTGGGCTACCGCGTACTGGAACGGCCCGCCGGTGACGTAGGTGAGGAACTGCTTGACCGTGCGCACCGCGGTGACCAGTTCCGGGGTGCCGGTCACCCAGCCGATCTTCCAGCCGGTGAACGAGAACGTCTTGGCCGCGGAACTGATCGTCACGGTGCGCTCGCGCATCCCGGGCAGGGTGCCGATCGGCACGTGCTCCCTGTCGAAGATCAGGTGCTCGTACACCTCGTCGGATACCACCAGCAGGTCGTGCTCGCGGGCCAGCGCGGCGATCTCGGTCAGCTCGGCCCGGCTGAACACCGCCCCGGTCGGGTTGTGCGGCGTGTTCAGCAGGATGAGCCGGGTGCGCGGGGTGATGGCGGCGCGGAGCGCGGCCAGGTCGGGCCGGAAGTCGGGCGGCCGCAGCGTCACCGGCACCCGGGCCGCGCCCGCCATGGCCACGCAGGCGGCGTAGGAGTCGTAGTAGGGCTCGAACGCGATCGCCTCGTCGCCCGGCTCGAGCAGTGCGATCAGCGCGGCCGCGATGCCCTCGGTGGCGCCCGCGGTGACCAGCACCTCGGTGTCCGGGTTCAGGTCCAGCCCGTAGAACCGCTTCTGGTGCGCGGCCACCGCGTGCCGCAGCTCGGGGATGCCCGGGCCGGGCGGGTACTGGTTGCCCCGGCCGTCCATGATCGCGGCGGCCGCGGCCGCGGCGATCTCGGCCGGGCCGTCGGTGTCCGGGAAGCCCTGGCCCAGGTTGACCGACCCGGTGCTCAGTGCGAGCGCGGACATCTCGGCGAAGATCGTCGTGCCCAGGCCGGTCAGCCGCCGGTTCAGCAAGGGTCTGGCTCACCCCCGCAGTATTTCCTTGCGCCTCCGGGAGCGCTATACCCGCTCTGCTTCTTTGCGCCTCCGGGGGCGCTTTACCCGCCGCCTTCCCTCGTCGCCCGGTCGCTCGTCCCTCGCTCCCTCCCTCCTCAGTCCAGTCGGCGGCGCGCCCCCTTCGGCGCGCTCCTTCCCCTCCTCACTCGTTCCTCGCTCGTCAGTCCAGTCGGCGACCCCCCTTTGGCGCTGGCTGGCTTACCCTGCCGATATGCGGATTGCGCTGTGTCAGCTGCCGGTCAGCCCGGATCCCGTGGTCAACCTGGACCGGGTGCGCGCCGCGCTGGATAGCGCGGCGGGGCCAGGGCGCGGACCTGGCCGTGTTCCCGGAGGCGACGCAGGCCCGGTTCGGCACCGACCTGCAGGCGCTGGCCGAGCCGCTGGACGGCCCATTCGGCACCGGGCTGGCCGCCGCGGCCCGGGACACCGGGGTGTCCCTGGTGGCCGGGGTGTTCGAGCCCGCGCCCGACGGCCGGGTGTACAACACCGCGGTCGGCTACGGCCCGGCGGGCCAGCGGGTGGCCGCGTACCGCAAGATCCACCTGTTCGACTCGCTCGGCGAGACCGAGTCCAAGGTGGTCGCGCCGGGGGCCGAGCCGGTCCTGGCCGAGCTGGCCGGCCTCCGGGTGGGCCTGCTCACGTGTTACGACATCCGGTTCCCGGAGCTGGCCCGGGACCTGGTGGTCCGGGGCGCGGACCTGCTGGTGGTGCCGGCCGCCTGGGCCGCCGGGCTGTTCAAGGAAGAGCACTGGGTCACCCTGGTCCGGGCCCGGGCCATCGAGAACACGGTCTGGGTGGCGGCCGCCGGGCAGGTGCCTGACCCGGACTCTCCGCCGACCCGGGCGCCCACCGGCATCGGCCGGAGCATGCTGGTGGACCCGATGGGCACCGTCCGGCTGGACCTCGGCCCGTTCCCCGGGGTTGGCTGCGGTGATCTGGACACCAGGCTGACTGCGCAGGTCCGGGACCGGCTGCCCTGCCTGGAGCACCGCCGGGAGGATGTGTTCGGCCGGTGTTAGCCCGGGGGGACGACCCCCGGGCCCCCGGCGCAGCGCCCCGGCTGGCTAGGACGCGGCGAGCTGCCCGGCCATGTCGAGCATGGCGCTGCGCAGGCTCTCCCGCTCCTCGTCGCTGACCCGTTCCACGAACCGGAGCATGGTGATGCGCTCATCACCACCGGAACGGAGCACCTCGGACATCAGCCGGGCGTCATGCTCCTCCCGGGACTCCACCGGCCAGTACCGCCAGGCCCGGCCGTGCTTCTCGCGGCACAGCACACCCTTGCCGTACAGGATGTTCATGACCGTCATCACGGTCGTATACGCGACGGGCCGGTTGTAGGACAGCCGCTCGCGGACCTCCCGGACCGGATAGGCCCGGTCACCGGCCCACACCACGTCCATAATCGCGGACTCGAGCTCACCGAACTCGCGCACTTTCCGCCACCTCCCGGTCATCCATGCTAGGCACGGGCACTCGCCCGGCTCGCGGCCGTGACGGCGGCTGGGGGAGGAAATCTTCCCTGCGTACTGCTTTCTCCACCCGGCACGCGCTCGGCATCGTTGTAGCGGTGCATGGCATACACGGTGGCCGGCCTGGCGAGCCCGAGACATCGGTCGGCTGACGGATCTCCCGAATCTGGTGCACTCCGGGCGGCTCACCGCCCGGGTGGCTCAGCTCAGGGCTCGCCCGGCCCGGCTCCGGGCTGGGCGGGCACCGGCTCCCGGCGGTGCCGCCGGATCGAGCCAGAACACCACCGTGCCGAGCACCAGCACGGCTATCGCGACGGCGACACCCGTGCCGACCGTGCGCTCGATGGCCGCATACGCGGATCCGGCGGCGTAGCCGAGCAGGCAGTACCCGACCCCCCAGACCACCGCGCTGAGCACGTTGTAGAGCACGAAGGTGCGGTAGGGCAGCCGGGTGGTGCCCGCGACCGCGGGCATCATGGCCCGCAGCACGGCGATGAACCGGCCGAGGAACACGGCCACCGCGCCCCGCCGGTGCAGCACCGCCTGGGCCCGGTCCACCCCGCCGGCCACCCGGCGCAGCCGGGGCCTGGCCAGCAGCCGCCCGCCGAGGTGCCGGCCTATCTCGTAGCCGATCAGCGGGCCGACGATGGCAGCCAGCACCACCACCAGCATGAGCACCGGCAGGGATACCCGGCCCCGGCTGGCCAGCACGCCACCGAGCACGGCCGCGGTCTCGCCGGGGATGACGAAGCCGAGGAAAATGGCGCACTCGCCGAACACCAGCGCGGCCACCAGCAGATAGGCCAGCGGGCCGCTGAGCCGGGCCAGTTCGGTGGTGATCGATGTCACCTGCCTGCCCCTTCCGCTGCCACCTGCGCACTGCCCCGTTGCCCCCTGGCCCGCCCGGACCATTCCGGGATGACCTCGCACTATCCGGGAATCCGGAGGCTTTCGGATGCGATGCTAGCCACTGGGCCCGAGCGGTTTGCCCGGACCCGGCCCGCCAGGCCGGCCGGCTCTTCCGTCCAGCCGCCCGGCCGGCCATCATTTGCTGACAATTCGGACAGCACCCGAGCGACTCCCGCCGCGAACGGAGGATGATGCCAGTTACTCCCGACACTGGTCCTGAAGTCCTGCCATCGGCCGGATTCGTCCGCCAGGCGAACGTGTTCGCCACGCGGATCACGGGGGACGGATCGAGCGGGTACCTGGCAGAACCCGGGCGTTACCAGCTGTACGCGTCGCTGGCCGATCCGTGGGCGCACCGCGCACTCATCGTGCGCCGGCTGCTCGGCCTGGACCGGGTGATCGGGCTCAGCCTGGTGGACCCGATCCGCGACGAGCGCGGCTGGCGCTTCCCGGCCAGCAACGGCGGGGTCGACCCGGTGACCGGGGCGCGCTTCGTGTCCGACCTTTACATGATCACTGATCCGGGGTACCGGGGCCGGTTCACCGTGCCATTCGTCTGGGACACCCGCAGCCAGCGCATCGTGGACAACGACTTCCAGCAGATCACCACGTCGTTCGAGACCGAGTTCCGCGGCTATCACCGGCCCGGCGCGCCGGACCTCTACCCGGCCCAGCAGCGCACCGAGATCGACGCGCTGAGCACACTGATCTACCACGCGGTCAACAACGGCGTGTACAAGGCCGGCCTGGCCACCAGCCAGGCCGCCTACGAGGAGGCGTTCGACGCGCTGTTCAGCACGCTGAGCGCGCTGGAGGAGCGGTTGCTCCGCCGCCGGTACCTGCTGGGCGGCAACATTACTGAGGCGGATGTACGGCTATATCCGACACTGGCCCGTTTCGATGCCGTCTATTACACCCATTACAAGTGCAACCTGAACCGGCTGGTGGACTACCCCGGGCTGTGGGGGTACGCCCGTGACCTGTACCAGACCCCGGGGTTCGGCGACACTACGGACTTCGTCCAGATCAAGCGGCACTACTACCAGACCCAGGATTGGATCAACCCGAACCGCATCGTGCCCAAGGGACCCTATGTGAACTGGCTCTCACCGCATGACAGAGAGCGCATGTCAGGGCGATCATGAGGTGGTGGCCCGGACTCCGGGCTGTGCTCCGGCGGTAGCCTTGGTCGCCGGGGTAGGGACAGAAATCCACCATCGAAGAGGGCGATGTCCGCCGTGTCTTCTGAGTCACCGCAGTCTGCGGACCTCAACGAAGCAAAGCCCGCCGGCCCGGAACCGGGCCAGGCCGGAAGCCAGCCGCACCGGAGCCAGCGACCCTGGCGGAGCAGCCCGAGCATCCCGACGGCGGGGCCACGGACTTCGGGCCCAACGAATGGCTGGTGGATGAGCTCTACCAGCGTTACCTGGCCGATCCCGGATCGGTCGACATGGCCTGGTGGAATTTCTTCGCCGACTACACGCCGCCCACGGGCACGGTGGCCCGGACCGAGCAGCGGCCGGACGACGCGGAGCCGGGCCCGGCGGCCAGCGCCGCGCCGCCTGCCACCGGGACGCGGCCGGCCCCGGCTGGCCAGCCCGGCCCGGCCCAGCCCACCGGGGCCAGCGCCGGCCGCCGCCCCGGCGCGGCCAGCCGCCCCGGCGCGCCCAGCCGCCCCGCCCACGGCTCAGCCGGCCGCCGCCCGCGGCGGCGCCCGCTCCGGCCGGCACGCACCGCCCGGCTGCGTGGCACGGCCGCCCGCACCGCGGCCAACATGACGGCCAGCCTGGCCGTGCCGACCGCGACCAGCGTCCGCTCGGTACCGGCCAAGCTGCTCATCGACAACCGCATCGTGATCAACAACCACCTGGCCCGCGGCCGGGGCGGCAAGGTCTCGTTCACCCACCTGATCGGGTTCGCGGTGGTCCGGGCGCTGGCCGCGGCGCCGGAGATGAACTGCGCCTACACCGAAGTGGACGGCAAGCCCGCCCTGGTCCAGCCGGAGCACGTCAACCTGGGCCTGGCCATCGACGTGACGGCCAAGGACGGGTCGCGGCAACTGCTGGTGCCCGGGGTCAAGGCCGCCGAGAGCATGGACTTCCGCCAGTTCTGGATGGCCTACGAGGACGTGGTCCGGCGGGCCCGTAACGGCAAGCTGGCGGTCGAGGACTTCGCGGGCACCACGATCACGCTGACCAACCCAGGGACGATCGGCACCGAGCACTCGGTGCCCCGGCTGGTGGCCGGCCAGGGCTGCATCGTCGGCGTCGGGGCCATGGAGTACCCCGCCGCCTACCAGGGCGCGGCCGACGAGACCATGGCCCGGCTGGCGATCAGCAAGGCCGTCACGCTGACCTCGACCTATGACCACCGGATCATCCAGGGCGCCCAGTCCGGCGAGTTCCTGCGCCAGCATCCACGGGCTGCTGCTCGGCGAGGACGGCTTCTGGGACGACGTGTTCCAGGACCTGAAGATCCCCTACGAGCCGATCCGCTGGGTCCGCGACATCCCGGCCGGGCACGAGGACGACATCACCAAGTCGGCCCGGGTGCACGAGCTGATCCACGCCTACCGGGTGCGCGGCCACCTGATGGCCGACACCGACCCGCTGGAGTACAAGCAGCGCCGCCACCCGGACCTGGACATCAACCAGCACGGGCTGACCCTGTGGGACCTGGAGCGGACGTTCGCCACCGGCGGGTTCGGCGGCAAGCCGCTGATGAAGCTGCGCGAGATCCTGGGCGTGCTGCGTGACTCCTACTGCCGCACCGTCGGCGTGGAGTACATGCACATCCAGAACCCGGAGGAGCGGGCCTGGATCCAGGCCCGGGTCGAGCGGCCGCACGACCGGGCCGGCCACGACGAGCAGATGCAGATCCTGTCCCGGCTGAACGTGGCCGAGGCGTTCGAGATGTTCCTGCAGACCAAGTACGTGGGCCAGCGCCGGTTCTCGCTGGAGGGCGCGCGAGTCACTGATCCCGCTGGTGGACGCGGTGCTCACCGAGGCCGCGGAGGCCTCGCTGGACGAGGCCGTGATCGGGCATGGCGCACCGCGGCCGGCTCAACGTGCTGGCCAACATCATCGGCAAGTCCTACGCGCAGATCTTCCAGGAGTTCGAGGGCAACCTGGACCCGCGCAGCACGCACGGCTCCGGCGACGTCAAGTACCACCTGGGCGCGGACGGCGTGTTCACCGCCAGCGACGGCGCCACGATCCCGACGTCGCTGGTGGCCAACCCGAGCCACCTCGAGGCGGTGGACCCGGTGCTGGAGGGCGTGGTCCGGGCCAAGCAGGACGTCATCGACCGGGGCGAGCCCGGCTTCACGCGTGCTGCCCGTGCTGATCCACGGCGACGCCGCGTTCGCCGGCCAGGGCGTGGTCGCCGAGACGCTGAACCTGTCCCAGCTGCGCGGCTACCGCACCGGCGGCACCGTGCACATCGTGGTGAACAACCAGGTCGGCTTCACCACCGCGCCCGCGGAGTCCCGCTCCAGCGTGTACTCCACCGACGTGGCCCGGATGATCCAGGCGCCGATCTTCCACGTCAACGGGGACGACCCCGAGGCCGTGGTCCGGGTCGGCCGGCTCGCCTTCGACTACCGGCAGGCGTTCCGCAAGGACGTCGTCATCGACATGATCTGCTACCGGCGCCGCGGCCACAACGAGGCCGACAACCCGTCGTTCACCCAGCCGCTGATGTACGACCTGATCGACGCCAAGCGGTCCACCCGCAAGCTGTACACCGAGTCGCTGATCGGCCGGGGCGACATCACGATGGAAGAGGCGGAGCAGGCGCTGCGCGACTACCAGCAGCACCTGGAGCGGGCCTTCACCGAGACCCGGGAGGCGGCCAAGCGGCCGATGGACCCGGGCGCCGTGGTCCGGCCGGCTACCACGCGCCCAGTTCCCGATCGTGCACCCGGACACGCCGACCGCGATCTCCGAGGAAGCCATCAAGCAGATCGTGGATACCCAGCTCAACCTGCCGGACGGGTTCACCCCGCACCCCCGGCTGCAGCCGCTGCTGGCCCGCCGGGCGACCATGATCGAGCAGAACGCCATCGACTGGGCCACCGGTGAGCTACTCGCGTTCGGGTCGGTGCTGATGGACGGGCACCCGGTGCGCCTGGTCGGCCAGGACACCCGCCGTGGCACGTTCGGCCAGCGGCACGCGGTGCTGGTGGACCGGCACACCGGGGCGGAGCACACCCCGCTGCGCGCCTTCAACTCGGCCACCGCCCGGTTCCACGTCTACGACTCGCTGCTGTCCGAGTACGCCGCGGTCGGCTTCGAGTACGGCTACTCGGTGGCCCGGCCGGACGCCCTGGTCTGCTGGGAAGCCCAGTTCGGCGACTTCGTCAACGGCGCGCAGACGATCCTGGACGAGTTCCTCAGCTCCGGGGAGCAGAAGTGGGGTCAGCAGTCCAGCGTGGTGCTGCTGCTGCCGCACGGCTACGAGGGCCAGGGCCCGGACCACTCCTCGGCCCGGATCGAGCGCTTCCTCGGCCTGTGCGCGCAGGGCAACATGACCGTCGCGCTGCCCACCACCCCGGCCAACTACTTCCACCTGCTGCGCTGGCAGGCGCTGTCCGGCCGGCGCACCCCGCTGGTGGTGTTCACGCCCAAGTCGATGCTCCGGCTCAAGGAGAGCGACCTCGCCGGTGGCCGAGTTCTCCGCCGGGGCGTTCCATCCGGTCATCGGGGATGCAGCCGGGCTGGACCCGGCTGGCGTGCGGAAGGTGCTGCTCTGCTCGGGCAAGGTGTACTACGACCTGGCCGCCCGGCGCGGACAAGGACGGCCAGACGGACACCGCGGTCGTCCGGCTGGAGCGGCTGTACCCGCTGCCCGATGCGGACCTGCTCACCGAGCTGGGCCGCTACCCGGCCGGCGCGGAGGTCGTCTGGGTCGCAGGAGGAGCCGGCCAACATGGGCGCCTGGCCGACCATGGCGCTGAAGCTCCCGGACATCCTGGGCCGCCCGGTGGGCCGGATCTCGGTGCCGGCCAGCTCGGCGCCTGCGGTGGGGTCGGCCCTCGCGCACAAGGCCGAGCACGAGCACGTGGTGGCCGACGCCGTCGGCCGAGGGTGAGCCGTGTACTTCACCGACCGGGGCATCGAGGAGCTGCAGACCCGGCGCGGCAGCGATGAGGTCAGCCTGAACTGGCTGGCCGAGCGGCTCACCGAGTTCATCGACCTGTTCCCCGACGTCGGAGGCGACGGTGGACCGGCTGGCCACCTGGCTGGCCCGGCTGGACGACGAGGACGGGTAACACCAGCGCCTGCTCCGGACGGCGCGACGCGACGCGGCCTCACGATACATCTTGACTTTGCGGAAACGCGATATATCGTTTGTGTGGACCGCAGGGAGAGGACCGCACGATGCCGCACTGGACCGTGGACGCACCGACCACGCTTGACTTCGACCACGTGGCCGCGCTGCGGGTGCGGGCCATCTCCGGCTCGGTGGCCGTGCTCAGCACGGACGAGCGAGCCTGCCTGGACATCGATGCCATCGCCGGGCAGCCGCTGCTGGTCAGCCACGAAGACGGCGTGCTGACGGTCAGCTATGAGGACTTGACCTGGGATGGGCTGCTCGGCTGGCTGCGGCCGCAGCGGCACTCCGCGGCCATCACCGTCACCGTGCCCAAGGACTGCCCGGTCCAGCTTGGCGTGGTGAACGCGGGCGCGATCGTGTCCGGGATCGGCACCAAGACCTCGGTGAAGAGCGTGTCCGGGAACATCACGCTGGACGGCGTGACCGGCACGGTCGAGGCGACCACGATGTCCGGCGACATCGAAGCCCAGGGTGTCGGCGGCCGGATCGGCTTCAACTCGGTGTCCGGCGATCTCACCCTGGCCGACGGCTCGGTGGGCCGGCTGGACGCCAAGACGGTCAGCGGCCGGGTCACCGCCGATATCGACCTGGAGTGCGCCGCCCGGCTCTCGGTCAGCACAGTGTCCGGGGCGGTCGCGATCCGGCTGCCGGTGCAGACCAACGCCTGGGTGGCGCTGCGGTCGGCAGCCGGGCGGGTGCTGAGCGAGTTCGGCGGCCTGTCCCCGGGCAAGCAGCCCGCCGGGAACATGCGCAGCGGGCAGCTCGGCCACGGCGAGGGAGCTGGCCAGCTCTCGGTGACCACCATGTCCGGTCAGGTCACGCTGCTGCAACGGGACGAGCCGGGTGCCGCGCCGCAGGCCGCGGACGTCGCGGGCGGCCCGCGATGAGCCCCGTCTTCCGGCACGGCAGGCTCCGGCTGTACCTGCTCAAGCTGCTCGACGAGTCGCCCCGGCACGGCTACGAGGTGATCCGGCTGCTGCAGGACCGGTTCATGGGCGTGTACGCGCCGTCCCCCGGCACCATCTACCCCCGGCTGGCCCGGCTGGAGGAAGAGGGCCTGGTCACCCACGACGAGGCCGACGGCCGGAAGGTGTACCGGATCACCGACAAGGGCCGCGAAGAGCTGCGTAACCGGTCCGCGGACCTGACCGACCTGGAAGCGGAGATCACCGCGTCGGTCCGGGACATCGCCCGCGAGGTGACCGAGGACGTCCGGGAGACGGTGCGCAACCTGCGCGAGGAACTGACCTGGGCGGCCCGGGACATGCAGCGCCGCGGCGGCGCCGCCAGGTGGTTCGCGGCCGCAGCGGTCCGCGCCCACTCCGGTTCGCGGCCCAGCGGTTCGCAGCACAGCGCCCGGCGCGCGCCCGGGCCAGACCGTCCGGATACCTGGTCGGCGCGGGACGAGGCGCGGCAGGCCCGGCAGGAGGCCCGCCGGGGCCGGGCCGAGGCGCGGCGGGGCCGGGGAGAAGCCCGGCACCAGGGTCGATCCCGGCCCGCGGGTGACTCCTGGGCGGCCGCGGCCGACGATCCGGCTGACCGGCTGGCCGCCGAGCAGGCCCGGCTCGACGAGGGGCAGGACCGGCTGAACGCCGAGCAGGCCCGGCTGGATCGGGAGCGGGACCGGCTGACCGCTGAACAAGCGCGGCTGGACGAAGAGCAGCAGCGCCTGGGCGAGGATCAGGGTCCGGCGGCCGAGCGGCTGGAGAGCCGAGCAGGACCGGCTGGGCGAGCAGCAGGACCGGCTCGACGAGGAGCAGGACCGGCTGGACGAAGAGCAGGACCGGCTGAACGAGGAACGCGACGAGCAGGACGGCGAGCAGAGCAGCGAGCGGGAGCGCCGCGGGCCAGCGCCGGGGCGGGCCGGGCCGGGGGGCCGGAGCCGGGGCAGCTGGGACTGGCAGTCCTGGGCCGACTGGCCCGGGCGCCGCGGCTGGCCGCACGGCGGGCCGCCGTGGGCCGACCCCGGCACAGTTCCCGATCTCGAGCAGCTGGCCAGGCACTTCACCCGGGAACTGCGCGACGCGGCCGCTCACGCGCAGGCGGTCAGCGAGGAAGCGGTCGGCGACCTGCGCGGCATCCTGGACGACGCGCTCGACCGGATCAGGGCCGAGGTGTTCGGCGGGACCGGCACCAGGTCGTCGCGGCCCAGCGATAGCGAGTCGCCGGACCCGCCGCCGCCAGACCAGGACAGCTGACCCGCGGTAGCGGAAACTCGGTCGCAGCGGGCCGGCCGGTGGGCGAAGATAGGGAGCAGTCTCACTCCGTGACCGCCGCCGTGCCGACCGCCGGCCCGGGCAGGTCCGGGACCAGCCCGGGGATCAGGAGGAACGCGTGCCGGTGCCGCAGGCCAGCAGGCTCAACAATGTCCGCTACGACATCCGGGGGCCGGTGATGCGCCGGGCGCGGCAGCTGGAAGCCGAAGGGCACCAGCATCCTCAAGCTGAACATCGGCAACACGGCACCGTTCGGCCTGCACGCCCCGGAGGGCGTGGTGCACGACTTGGTGCAGAACATCGGCGACGCGCAGGGCTACAGCGACGCGCGGGGGATATACCCGGCCCGGCTGGCGGTGGCCCAGTACTACACGACGCTGGGCGTGGCCGGGGTGGGGCCAGATGACGTCTACCTGGGCAACGGCGTGTCCGAGCTGATCGTGATGGCGCTGCAGGCGCTGCTGGATCCCGGGGACGAGGTCCTGGTACCCAGCCCGGACTACCCGCTGTGGACCGGGGCGGTGCACCTGTGCGGCGCCCGGGCCGCGCATTACCGGTGCGACGAGCAGGCTGGCTGGGCTCCCGACCTGGACGACGTGGCCGCGAAGATCACCCCGAACACCCGGGCACTGGTGATCATCAATCCGAACAACCCGACCGGCGCGGTGTACTCCCGGGACACCCTGCAGGGCCTGCTCGGCCTGGCCCGGCGGCACGGCCTGCTGGTGCTGGCCGACGAGATCTACGACAAGATCCTCTACGACGGCGCGGCGCACGAGTCGGCCGCGGCGCTGGCCCCGGACCTGGTCGTGCTGACCCTGTCGGGGCTGTCCAAGACCTACCGCGCGCCGGGCTTCCGGTCCGGCTGGCTGGTGGTCAGCGGGCCGCGCCATGAGGCGGCAGGCTACCTGGAGGGCCTGGAACTGCTGGCCAACATGCGGATGTGCCCGAACGTGCCGGCCCAGTACGCGATCCAGACCGCGCTCGGCGGGCTGCAGAGCATCCACGCGCTGCTCCTGCCGGGCGGCCGGCTGCGCGACCAGCGGGACTACGCGTGGCGCCGGCTGAACGAGATCCCCGGCGTGGACTGCGTCAAGCCGCAGGGCGCGCTGTACGTGTTCCCCCGGCTCGACCCGGACGTGTACAAGATCTCGGACGACCAGCAACTGGTCATCGACCTGCTGGAGCAGCAGCACCTGCTGCTGTCCCACGGCACCGGGTTCAACCTGGACACGCCGGACCACCTTCGGCTGGTGTTCCTGGCCGGCGTGGACGTGCTGGACGACGCCATCAGCCCGCATAGCCACATTCCTGGACAGTTACCAGCAGTGATTCCCGGGGGGACGACCCCCGCCCCCGATCGCCGCTCGCGCCGAGCGGCAGCCGGGCGGCCGCGTCGCCAGGTGGCACCCGCTAAACCATAAACACGACTTTGCCGAACAGGTCACCGTTGATCATCGCGGCGAAGCCGTCCCGTGCCTCGGCCAGCGGCAGCACCCGGTCGATCTTGGGCCGCACCCCGGTCTGCTCGAGGAAGTGGGTCAGCCGGGCGAGCTGGCTCCGGGTGCCCATGGTGGAGCCGACGATGGACAGCTGCAGGAAGAACACCCGGCTGAGCTCGGCGGGCGGGACCGCGCCGCTGGTCGCCCCGGAGATCACGATCCGGCCGCCGGGCCGGAGCGCGCGCAGCGAGTGCGCCCAGGTGGCCTGGCCGACCGTTTCCAGCACCGCATCGACCCGCTCCGGCAGCCGGGCGCCGGCCGGGAAGACCTGGTCGGCGCCGAGTTGCCGGGCCCGGTCCCGTTTTTCCTCGCTCCGGCTGGTCGCCCAGACCCGGAAGCCCGCCGCCCGGCCGAGCACGATCAGCGCGGTCGCGACGCCGCCACCCGCGCCCTGAACCAGCACGGTGGACCCCGGCTGCAGGCCGGACTTGTCGAACAGCATCCGGTAGGCGGTGAGGTAGGCCGTGGGCAGGCAGGCGGCCTCGGCGAAGGACAGCGCGGCGGGCTTGGGCACCAGGTTGCCCCGGGGCACGGCCACCCGCTCGGCGAACGTCCCGTCGTAACGCTCGGAGAGCAGGGACCGCCCAGGGTCGAGGGTCTCGTCGCCGTTCACCTTGGCTGGGTCGCCGATCACCGAGTGCACCACAACCTCGTTGCCGTCCTCGTCGATGCCGGCCGCGTCGCAGCCGAGCACCATGGGCAGCCGGTCCGCGGAGATGCCCACCCCGCGCAGGCTCCACACGTCGTGGTGATTGAGCGCGGCGGCCCGCACCGTGACCGTGGTCCAGCCGGGGTCCGGCACCGGTTCCGGGTGCTCACCAAGCTCCAGCCCGGCCAGTGGGACATCGGGGTCGATACGTGCGGCAGTCACAGCGAACATGGGCCGCACCTTAGCGCCCCGGTGCGGCCGGTCAGCGGGCAGGGCCGCTGGACATAACCTGACCATCCGCTCTGAAGGGCCGGCCGGGTAAGTAAGTCTGTGCCATACTCGGTGCGGGGAAGCGGACCCCGATGTCCCCCAGCAGCTGAAGGACTGGAGTGGATCTCACCTCCTATGCCGAGCTGGCGGTGCGCTTGGTCAACACGGGCGACGCTGGCGATGGCGGCCATGACGAGCTCGCCACCATCGAGGCGTATCGTGCCCTGATGGCGGACCGGGCCTACTTGCGTGCCCGGACTGCCCCGGGTGACCTCGATGCACTCCGGCAGCTGCGTACCGAGCTCCGGCTGATCTTCGCCGCCTGCATCGCCGGGAACGACGAGGACGCGGCGGCCCGGCTGAACGCGCTGCTGGCCCGGCACCCGATTCACCCGGAGATCGCCCGGCATGATGGTCAGCCCTGGCACCTGCATCATGCCGAGAGCGGCTCGGCGGCCGACCAGTACGCCGCCGGGGCGGTGCTCGGCCTGACCCGCGTAGTCACCGAACTGGGTACCGACCGGCTCCGCCGGTGCGAGGCCGCCATCCTGCGGCAACGTCTTCGTGGACCTGACCGCGGGCCGGACGCAGAGTTACTGCGGGGACCGCTGCGCGGGCACCGCCACGGTAACCACGCTCCGCGGCCGGCGGCGCGGCCAGGAAGCCGGCCAGGCGTCACACGCCGCTATCTGAGTTCCGGACGCGGCCGCGGGACACGCCGCGGATTCCGGCTGTTTCCCGGCTTTCTGCCTCCCACCTGCAGTTAGTCATGGCCGCCCGGGTCGGCTATCAGGTGCAGCAATACGTATCTCTGTGCGAACGGATCGTAACTCCGCGTTACCGAAATGAAGCCGGCGACTTCTTCTCAGGCTGTTTGACGATCATTACCATGAGGCCTACTCCACGGCCGTATGGCCCACGTATGCGGACCGGAAAGAAGGTTCGAGCATGGCAACCGAGCAAGTAGCCACCACTACCAGACCGGCAGATGTCGGCCTCAAACGCGAGATGGGGCTGATCGGGGCTACCTGGGCGTCCGAGACCTCGATCATCGGCTCGGGCTGGCTGTTCGGCGCACTCTTCGCCGCTCAGGCGGCCGGGACCGCGGCCCTGCTGGGCTGGGTCATCGCCGGAGTCATCGTCATCATCCTCGCCCTCGTGCACGCCGAGCTAGGTGCGATGTACCCGGTCGCCGGCGGTACGGCCAGATTCCCGCACTTCGCGTTCGGCAGCATCGCTGGCATCTCGTTCGGCTTCTTCTCCTGGCTGCAGGCAGTCACGGTGGCGCCCATCGAGTGCTTCGCGGTGATGACCTACGGGTCCTACTACTGGCACGGCCTGTTCAACGCCACCACGGGCAACGTCACCACGCTGGGCTTCGTGATGACGATCATCCTATGGCGATCTTCACCGCGATCAACTTCCTGGCCATGCGCCTGTTCTCCAAGGTGAACGCCGGCATCACCTGGTGGAAGGTCGCCGTCCCGGTACTCGCCATCATCGTGCTGCTGTTCAAGTTCCACCCGAACAACCTGGGGGCGGGCGGCGGCTTCATGCCCTACGGGATCAAGGCCCTGTTCGGCGCCATCCCCTCGGCCGGCATCGTGTTCGCCTACCTCGGCTTCGAGCAGGCCGACCAGCTGGCTGGCGAGATCAAGGATCCGCAGCGGAACCTGCCCCGGGCGATCCTCCTGGCCACCGGGATCGGCATCGTGATCTACGTCATGCTGCAGTTCGTGTTCATCGGCGCCATCCCGCACCACCTGATCTCGGGCCCCAAGGGCTGGGCCGGCATTCCCAGCACCAACCCCATCGCCATCGGGCCGTTCGCCGGCCTGGCGGGCGCGATCGGGCTCGGCTGGCTGGCGGTCATCCTGCGGCTCGACGCGTTCATCTCGCCGTTCGGCACTGGCCTGATCTACCAGACCTCGACCTCCCGCATCGGCTACGGCCTGGCCCGGAACCGGTACTACCCGCAGATCTTCGCCAGGGTGGACAAGAACGGTGTGCCCTGGTTCAGCCTGATCATCGCGTTCCTGCTCGGCCTGGTGTTCCTGCTGCCGTTCCCGAGCTGGCACTCGCTGGTCAGCCTGGTCACCGCGGCGTCGGTGCTCATGTACGCCGGGGCGCCGCTGGCGCTGGGCGCGTTCCGCGGGCAGGTCCCCGAGGCGACCCGGCCCTACCGGATGCCTGCCGCCACGGTGATGGCGCCGCTCGCGTTCATCTTCGCCAACCTGATCATCTACTGGTCGGGCTTCGAGGTGCTGTGGAAGCTGGGCATCGCCATCGTGATCGGGTACGTGGTGATCGGCATCTTCATGGCGTTCGACGAGAACCGGCCGCCGCTGGACTGGAAGTCGGCGCAGTGGCTGCCGGTCTACCTGATCGGCATGGGCATCATCTCCTGGCAGGGCCAGTACAGCGGTGGCGCGGTCAAGGCGCCACTGAACACCGGGCACATCCCGTTCTGGTGGGACATGCTGGTCGTCGCCGTGTTCAGCCTGGTCATCTACTTCTGGGCGATGGCCACTAAGCTGTCCAGGGAGGAAATGCTCAACCTGGTCGAGCGGCAGTCCGGGGAAGAGCCGGCCGAGCGGATCAGGCACTGATCGGTCAATGGCTAGTCCTGGGGACCCCCGCCCGCTGGGCGGGGGTCCCCGCGCGCTTACCGGCCCGGGCCACGCCGGTAGCGGAGCAGCACCCGGCCGCTGATCAGGCGGCCGGGCACGGCGCCGAACGACCGGCTGTCCACCTCGCCCACGCCCTGATTGTCCGATTCCAGCCACCAGCCACGCCAGTCCGCCGGATGGCCCGCTTGACCAGCAGGAAGTCCGTGCGGTCCGGATGCCAGGCCACGACGAGCTGGCCCGGCCGGACCCGCGGCGGCCGGCCAGACCGCAGACCGCGCCAGACGAGCAGCCAGTCACCGGGCCGCAGGGCCGGTGCCATGGACTGCTCCACGACCGCAACCGTCGATAGCGGCCAGCGCATCTGCCCTCCCAGGTTCCGGCGGAGACCAACGGGGTAGTGTCGGTTCCCGGGTACCCATGATCCGACATGAGAGAAGGGGATCAATGAGACTGCTGGCACGTCTCCTTGAGCCGAAGACCATCGCGCACGCACACTGTGACCTCCCGTGCGGCGTCTATGACCCGGCCCAGGCACGGATCGAGGCCGAGTCCGTCAAGGCCATCATCCAGAAGTACAACGACAGCTCGGACCCGGCGTTCCAGACCCGCGCGCTGCTCATCAAGGAGCAGCGGTCGGAGTTGGTCAAGCATCACCTGTGGGTGCTGTGGACGGACTACTTCAAGCCGCCGCACTTCGAGAAGTACCCGCAGCTCAACCAGCTGTTCAACGAGGCCACCAAGCTGGCCGGCGGGGGCCCGGGCGGTACCAAGAGCAGCACCGACGTGGCCACCGCGGACGCGCTGCTGGGCAAGATCGAGGAGATCAGCAAGATCTTCTGGGAGACAAAGCAAGGCTGACCAGCGGACGCAGCGGCCGGGAAATTCGGCCGTTGCCGCTTTGCCGAGGCCGCGCGGGCCACTGCCCGCGCGGCCTCTGGCATGCTGGCTGGTAGGCAGGCCCGCGGTCGTCGCGGCCGGCCCGGCGCCCATTTCGTGCCCGGCCTGCGGTGATTGTGCCCTGGTCAGCCGAGATTGCGTGATCACTTCACGGGGCGCCGCGTCAGCGCCGCCCACCGCGGACGGTAGGTTGCAAGTCAACACAGCGACAGCCGCTGGCAGCGCGGGACGGCTGGCGGTACTGGAGGACAAACGTGACGGAAGAGACGACCGCGCCGGCAGCTGCGGCCGTGCCCACTGCGGTACGCGGCGAACCGGCGGCCCCAGCGGCGGAAGACCGGGTAACGATCCGGATGCCCGCCGAGGGTGCCTACCTGTCCGTGCTCCGCACGGCTACGGCCGGCCTGGCCGCCCGCCTCGACTTCACCCTGGACGAGATCGAGGACCTGCGCATCGCGGTGGACGAGGCGTGCGGCCTGCTGCTCAGCCAGGCCCGCCAAGGGGCCGACCTGGACTGCGACTTCACCCTGGCCGAGGACAGCATGACCATCGCCGTGTCGGTGCCCAGCCAGCGGGCCCAGTTGCCCGCCCGGGACACCTTCGCCTGGACGGTGCTCTCCGCGCTGGCCGGCAGTGTGGACGCCTGGGCCGGGCCGGGCGACCGGCTGACGGTCATGCTGCGGAAGACCCGCGAGCTGTCGAGGTCCGGGTGACCGAGGAAATCGAGGTCCGGGTGCCGCGCAAGATGGAGGCTCGGGTGACCGACGGTATCGACGCCGAGGTGGCGGATCGAGGTCGAGGTCGAAGTCGAAGTAGTTGAGGTCGAGGTCGAGGTGCACGTGGCCGAGTCCGGCCTGACTGCCACAGCGCGGATCCAGCACGCGGTCCCGGACCGGGGCCGGGCCCGGGAGCTGTTCGAGCGGCTGGCCGTGCTGCCCCAGGGTGACGCGGAACGGCTGCGCATCCGGGGCGAGCTGGTCGAGCTGCACTTGCCGCTGGTGGAGTACCTGGCCCGGCGGTTCCGCAACCGCGGCGAGTGGCTCGACGACCTGACCCAGGTGGCGACGATCGGCCTGATCAAGTCCATTGACCGGTTCGATCTGGCCCGCGGGGTGGAGTTCTCCACCTACGCCACCCCCACCATCGTGGGGGAGATCAAGCGGCACTTCCGCGACAAGGGCTGGGCGGTCCGGGTGCCGCGGCGGCTCCAGGAGCTCAAGCTCGCGCTGACCAAGGCCATCGGTGACCTGGCTCAGCGTGAGGGCCGGGCGCCTACCGTCGCGGAGATCGCCGCGCACCTGCAGATGACCGAAGAAGAGGTGCTGGAGGGCCTGGAGTCCGCCAACGCCTACTCCACCGTGTCGCTCGATGCCCCGGACTCTGGGGACGACGACGCGCCCGCGGTGGCCGAGTCGCTCGGCATGCTGGATGACGCGCTGGAAGGAGTGGAGTACCGGGAATCGCTCAAGCCGCTGCTCGAGCAGCTGCCGCAGCCGGGAAAAGCGCATCCTGCTGCTGCGCTTCTTCGGCAACATGACCCAGTCGCAGATCGCCAGCGAGCTCGGCATCTCCCAGATGCACGTGTCGCGGCTGCTGGCCAGGACGCTGGCCCAGCTCCGGGACGGGCTGACCGCAGAGGACTGACCAGCGCGGCCCGGCCGCCGGGTCAGCGCGGTGGCTGACCGGGCGGCGCAGGCTGGCCGCCCAGCGCGCGCAAGCTCGGCGGGACGAGCAGCGTCGCGAACCCGCCGGCCGCCAGCGCCAGGCACGGCACACCCCACGCGTACCGGTGCCCCTGCACCAGGTAGATGCCGACGATCCCGACGAACAGCTGGGTCAGCATCGCAGGCGTGCCGGGTCCACCGCCGCGCCCCGGCCAGCCCCACGGCTATCCAGGCCAGCACCCCAGCGGTGGCCACCCCGATGACGGTCAGCGCGATGCCGCTGCCGAGCTGGTAAGACCGGCCGGCGGCCGTGTCCACCCCGGACAGCACGCTGGCCACGAGCACGATGACAGCCTCGGCTGCCTGTGCTCCCGCCGCACCAAGCAGGCTCGACGGCCTCTCCCGCATCTCCAGCATCCTCCGTGCCTAGTTACCCTGAGCGCGTGCGTGCGCTCCTCATTGTCAACCCACGGGCCACTTCAACGACCCGGCTACGCCGGGAGGTCATCACGCACGCCCTCGCCTCCCAGATGGATCTGGAGGTCGTGGAGACACGCTACCGGGGTCACGCGGCCAGCCTGGCCGCGGCGGCCGTGGCCGACGGTCACGAACTGGTGCTCACGCTGGGCGGTGACGGCACGGTCAACGAGGCGGTCAACGGGCTGCTGCTGGACCGGAACGGCCAGCTGCCCGCGCTGGCCGCGCTGCCCGGCGGTAACGCCAACGTGTTCACCCGGTCGCTGGGCCTGCCCACCGACCCAGTGGACGCGACCGGACGGGTGATCGAGGCACTGGAGGCGGGCCGGTCGCGGCGGCTCGGGCTGGGCCGCGTCGACCCGGGCGGCCGGTCCAGCCGGTACTTCACGTTCAACGCCGGGCTGGGCCTGGACGCCGAGGTGGTCCGGGTCATCGAAGGACTGCGGGCGCGCGGCCGGGCGGTCACGCCGCAGCTGTACCTGTGGACCGCGCTGCGCCAGTTCTATACCGTCACCGACCGGCGCCACCCGGCGCTGACCGTGGAGCGCCGCGGCCAGCCCCCGGTCAGTCATCTGTTCATCAGCATCGTGTCCAACACCGCGCCATGGACCTACCTGGGCCACCGGCCGGTCAACCCGAGCCCGGCGGCGGATTTCGACACCGGCCTGGATCTGTTCGCGCTGCGCCGCCTGCGTACCGCCGGCACGCTGAATGCGCTGCGGCAGATGTTCGCCAGCCGGCCCGACCCGCCCAGCGGCCGGGACGTGCTCAGCCTGCACGACCAGCCGGAGTTCGTGATCTCGGCCAGCCGCCCGGTGGCACTGCAAGTCGACGGGGAGTACGTGGGCGAGCACGAGCGGGTCAGGTTTCGCTCCGTTCCCGGCGTTCTGCGGGTAATTGCCTGACACGCCCGGAACGGCGGCTGATGTGAGGCATCTGACACCGAAATCCGGCTGAACCTTTGCCAAATAGTCTTGCGTTTGATTGCTCGTCTTGACAGGCTAGAACCCGGTTCGGGTGAGCGGTGCCGTGCGCCGTCAGCTGGTACGTCCTGGCGTTCTGGTAACACGGGGCCGCGAACCAGAGTCCAGCGGGGGCGCTGACTCACGTGGATAGATATACAAACCCCGGGAGCTATACGGCTCCCGACATATGGCCCGGCTCGTGAAACCATTCACAAGCACGAGCCGGGGCCGCTAACGAGGAGTGGTCGCATGGACTGGCGCCACGACGCCGCCTGCCGGGACGTGGACCCGGAGCTGTTCTTCCCGATCGGGAACACTGGGCCTGCGCTACTCCAGATCGACGAGGCCAAGCAGGTCTGTCACCGCTGCCCCGCCGTCGAGGACTGCCTGCAGTGGGCGCTCGAGAGCGGCCAGGACGCTGGCGTGTGGGGCGGGATGAGCGAGGACGAGCGGCGCGCGCTCAAGCGGCGCTCCAGCCGGATCCGGGCCCGGGCGCACGCCTAGGCCATGCCGTGGGCACGCCTAGGCCTGGCGTGCCACCGGACCGCGAGGTGATAACGGCGCGGCCGGGTCCAGTGGCAGATCTACCTCCGCCCGGGTGCCACCGCCTGCTCTCGGCTTGACCTCCAGCTTGCCGCCCAGCTCCGATACCACCAGGGTGCGGACGATCTGCAGGCCCAGGCTGGTAGTGGAGTCGAGGTCGAACTCGTCCGGCAGCCCGACGCCGTTGTCCTGCACCGTGACGGTGAGCCGGTCCGGGCTGCGGGTCACCGCCACCTCGAGCCACCCGGCCGCGCCGTCCTCCGCGCACTGAGCCAGCCCGTGCTGCAGGGCGTTCTGCAGCAATTCGGCCAGGACCAGGGCGAGCGGTGTGGCCACCGCCGACGGAAGCTGGCCGAACCGGCCGCGCAGCTCCGGTATCACCTGGGCCTCAGCCGCCGAGACCTCGCCCGCCATGGCCGCCACCCGATGCGCCACCTCGTCGAAGTCGACGATCTCCTCGGGAGCGTGCGACAGCGTCTCGTGCACGGTCGCGATGGACCCGACCCGGCGCACCGCCTCCTCCAGCGCGGCCCGGCCTTCCGGGGCGTCCATCCGCCGGGCCTGCAACCGGAGCAGCGCGGCCACCGTCTGCAGGTTGTTCTTCACCCGGTGGTGGATCTCCCGGATGGTGGCGTCCTTGGTCATCAGCTCCCGTTCCCGGTGCCGCAGCTCGGTCACGTCGCGGACCAGCACCAGCGCCCCGGTGCGCAGGCCGTTCACGACCAGCGGGATGGCCCGCAACTGGACCACCGACCCGTTTCCCTCCACCTCGGTCTCCCGCGGTGCGCGGCCGCTGGCCGTCACCATGAGCGAATCGTCGGTGGCCCGGCCGGGCGCACACAGCCGCCCGGTCAGCGGGCCGAGCTCGGCACCGACGAGATCGGCGGTCAGGCCCAGCCGGCGGTAGGCGGACAGCGCATTCGGGCTGGCGTAGCTGACTTTGCCGCTGCGGCCCAGCCGGAGCAGGCCGTCGCCCACCCGGGGCGATCTGACCAGGGCCGGCTGCTGCCCGGGCCAGGGGAACATGCCGGAAGCGACCATCTGGGCCAGGTCATCCGCGCCCTTGAGATAGGTCAGCTCGAGGCGGCTCGGGGTGCGCGCCGAACTCAGGTTGGTGCTCCGCTCGATCACCGCGATGACCTTGCCCTCCCGGGTCACCGGGATGGATTCGCGGCGGACCGGCACACCCCGGGTCCACTCCGGGTCACCTTCCCGGCAGATCCGGTGCTCCCGCTGGGCCGAGTCGAGGAACGGCCGGGCACCGGTGGACGCGAAGCTGCCCACCACGTCGTCATGGAACGTGGTGGGCCCGGTGGTCGGGCGCATCTGGGCCAGCACCACCCAGCCGGACGTGTCCTGCAGCGGCGCCCACAGCACCAGGTCGGCGAAGGACAGGTCGGCCAGCAGCTGCCAGTCGGAGACCAGGGCGTGCAGCCAGTCGATGTCCGCCCGGGTCAGCGCCGTGTGGCGGCGGGCCAGGTCGTTCAGTGTGGGCACCCTGCCATCATCGCGCATGCCGCGCACCGGGCGGGCCGGCCGGAAGCATGATCTGCCTGCCCTGCCGCCCGCGAGGCGGGCGTCAGCTGGCAGTATTCGTGCATGTCTGGTTACAGCGCGCGTCCTGGGTGGTTGCGCGCTGGGCGCGGCAGTGGGCGTGGATTCTGTCCACAATGCGGCATCATGTCCGGAACGCAGCTTCTGCGGGAGGAGATGACCGTGACCGCTTCGCCTGCCGCCCGCGACGATCAGCGACCCGAGCCGGAACCGGCCGGGCCGCCCCTCCCGCAGGACCCGCGGATGCCCAAGTACTACGCGGTGAAGCGGCAGCTGCTCGAGCTGACCCAGGCCATGGCGCCGGGCAGCCCGGTCCCGCCGGAGCGCGAGCTAGCCCAGCAGTACGGCACCTCGCGCACCACCGTCCGGCAGGCCCTGGCCGAGCTGGTCGTCGAGGGCCGCCTGCTGCGCATGCAGGGCAAGGGCACGTTCGTGGCCAAGCCGAAGGTGGCCCAGCTGCTGGAACTGGCCAGCTACACCCAGGGCATGCGGGCGCACGGGCTGCACCCGCAGACCAGGATCCTGGATACCAGCTACGTCCCGGCCGACGAGCAGCTGTCCGAGCTGCTGGCCATCTCGCCGGGCAGCCGCGTGCTGCGCATCCACCGGCTCCGGCTGGCCGACGGCGAGCCGATGTCCACCGACACGTCGCACCTGCCCGCGCGCCGCTTCCCCGGGCTGCGCCGCAACCTGGACCGGTACGCCTCGCTGTACGAGGCGCTGGCGGCCGCGTACGGGGTCCAGCTGGCCGAGGCCGAGGAGACCATCGAGACCGTGCTGGCTGACCCGACGGACGCCCGGCTGCTCGGCGTGGATGCCTGGCATGCCGCTGCTGCTGCTGTCCCGGCAGGCGTTCGACGTGTCCGCGGTCCCGGTTGAGTGGGCTCAGTCCAAGTACCGCGGCGACCGCTACAAGCTGGTCACCCGGTTGCGCCGGGACCGCTGACCCTGTCGTCCCGCAGGCCGGCCAGCCACCACGCGGCCGGGAGCAGCCCGGCGGCCAGCGCGGCCTTGATGGCGTCGCCGGCCAGGAACGGGGTGAGCCCGTCCGCGATCGTGGCCGAGGCCCCGAGGTGCAGGTCGATCGCCAGCCAGGTCAGGCCGAACGCGTAGATGACGACCTCGGCGGCCAGCATGGCCGGCACGGAGCGCAGCACGGACCGGTCCGCGCCCCGCCCGGCCAGGTAGCCGCAGAGCACCGCGGCGGCGAAGAAGCCGATGATGTAGCCGAACGAGGCGCTCGCGTAGCCGCTGCTGTGATCCGCGAACCAGGGCACCCCGGCCACCCCGGCCACCGCGTACAGCAGCAGCGCGGCGCCAGCCCGCCGCCAGCCCAGCGCGGTCCCGGCCAGCAGCACCCCGAGGGTCTGGCCGGTGATGGGCACCGGCGTGAACGACAGGTGGATGGAGATCTGGGCCAGCAGCCCGATGAACCCGGCCGCGCCCACGACCAGCAGCGCATCCCGGGCCAGCGCGCCAGGCAGCAGGTCGGCCAGCACCAGCGGGGGGCGCCTGCGCAGCGCGGCAGCATCGGACATAACGTCGGCTCCTCAGGCGGGGAACAGGGGGTCAGGCAGTCGAAGGGGACCATATCAAGGCAGGCCAGAGGGCGCTCCACGGGTGCCGTAGGTGAGCGGAACCAGCCCGCGGCGGCGACAATGGTGGCATGCGGGTGACCGATACGCTGGCCTTCGTCCGCGGCGGCTGGCAGCTCGACCGGGTGCTCACCGACCACCGCACCGGCATCCGGGGCCGGTTCACCGGGCACGCCCTGGTCGCCCCCGCGCCGCCGGGTCAGCCGGGCGAATGGCACTACACCGAGCAGGGCGAGCTGCGCTTCGCGGCGCACACCGGGCCGGCCAGCCGCCGTCTGCGCTACCAGGGCCTGCCCGACGGCACGGTCGCGGTGCGGTTCGCCGACGGCCGCCCGTTCTACGTCCTCGACCTGCGCACCGGCCACGCGCAGGCGGAGCACGGCTGCGGCGCGGACCACTACCAGCTCAGCCACCGGGTGCTGGGCGCTGACCTGCTGGAAGAGGAATGGCGGGTGCGCGGCCCGGGCAAGGATTACCTGGCCATTACCCGACTCGCGCGCAAACCGTTGCACCATGCGCTAATCCATCGCACCATGGACGGCAACAACGTGACATAAGTCACGCGCGCGCCTCCGCTCGCGGCTGGTGGCCTGGTGGTGGCGCGTGGCCGAACTCACGCAGGGAGACGACGCAATGGCGCACTCCGGCCCTACACACAGGCGTACCGGCGCCTGGGTGTTAATCACCGTCCTTATCCTCATCTCGATCCTGGGCACGCTCATCGTGCCGATCTACGCGCGCAGCGAGCCTGCTATCGGCGCCTTCCCGTTCTTCTACTGGTACCAGCTGCTCTGGGTGCCGTTCGTCGCGATGCTGATGGCCATCTGCTACCTGGTCTCCACCCGGGGATCGCGCAGCACGGGCGAGCGGCCCGGTTCCCCCGGCCCGCGACGGCTCCGGGGAGGCGAGGTGAGCATCAACTGGGTCTCGTTCGGCATCCTGCTGTTCCTGTTCGCGGTCGTCGCGTTCGTCGGGTTCGCCGCGACGCGCTGGCGCCGCGCCGAGGACATGCTGCACCTGAACGAGTGGGGGCTCGGCGGGCGTGGCTTCGGCAGCTTCGTCACATGGTTCTTGCTAGGCGGTGATGTGTATACTGCCTACACATTTATCGCGGTGCCGGCCCTGGTCTTCGGCACCGGCGCGGCCGGGTTCTTCACTCTGTCCTACACGATCATGGTCTACCCGATCGTGTTCGTCTTCCTGCCCCGGCTGTGGTCCGTGGCCCGGGTGCATGGCTACATAACCCCGGCCGACTTCGTCCGCGGCCGGTACGGGTCGCGTGGCCTGGCCCTGGCCGTGGCGTTCACCGGCATCCTGGCCGTGATGCCGTACATCGCCCTGCAACTGGTCGGCATCCAGGCCGTGCTGACCGTGATGGGCATCGGCGGCAGCTCGTCGAACACGTTCGTCAACGACCTGCCGCTGATCATCGCGTTCCTGGTGCTGGCCGGCTACACGTTCGTGTCCGGGCTGCGCGCCCCGGCAATGATCGCGTTCATCAAGGACACGCTGATCTACGTGATGATCATCGTGGCGATCATCTACATCCCGCTGCGGGTCGGCGGCTGGCATCACATCTTCGGCGTGGCCGACACCCATCTCAAGTCGACCAACCCGAAGACGGGCAAGCCATTCGGCAGCCTCATCCTGGAGCCGGCCGGCGAGTGGGCGTTCGCCACCACGGCGCTGGGCTCGGCGCTGGCCCTGTTCATGTACCCGCACAACGATCACCGGCACGTTCGCCGCCCGGCGGCGCAACGTGATCCGGCGCAACGTCGCCGCGCTGCCCGCCTACTCGGTGGTGCTCGGCCTGATCGCACTGCTCGGCTACGTGGCGCTGGCCACCCCGGGCGTGCCCGGCCAGGTCAAGGCGCACGACTCGAACGCCCAGCTGGCGCTGCCGTTCATGTTCCAGAGGATCTTCCCGAGCTGGTTCGCGGGCATCGCGTTCTCGGCCATCGTGATCGGCGCCCTGGTCCCGGCGGCCATCATGTCGATCGCGGCGGCCAACTTGTTCTGCCGCAACATCTGGAAGGAGTACTTCCGGCCGAACGCGAGCGACGCCGAGCAGACCCGGGTCGCGCAGACCGCGTCGCTGCTGGTCAAACTGGGCGCGCTGATGTTCGTGCTGTTCGTGAACACGACGTACGCGATCCAGTTGCAGCTGCTCGGCGGCATCTGGATCGTGCAGACGTTCCCGGCCATCGTGGCCGGCCTGTACACCCGCTGGTTCAACCGCTGGGCGCTGCTCATCGGCTGGGCGGTGGCCATGGTGTGGGGCACCATCGAGGCCTACCGGCTGCCCTCCCCGGGCAAGCCGGGCACCCACTTCGGGGCCTCGGCCGACACCCTCCCGATGATCGGCCACACCGTGTACATCGGGCTGACCGGGCTGGTCATGAACCTGGTCATCGCGTCCCTGCTCACCCTGCTGTTCCGGGCACTCAAGGACCCGAGGGTGTCGATGAGACGCGGCCCGAGCAGTTCGTGGCCGACCCCGCGCCGGGACCGCCGCCGCCGATCGCGGTCATCGCCGGGGTGGGGCACGAGGCGGGGGCAGTCGACAGCAGCTGACCCGCCATGGTGCCGGGGCCTGCCCTGTCCTGCTGGTCCCCGGCACCACCCCACCTCGCCCGCCTCCGACAGCACCACCCAGCACCCCACGGCCGCTGCGGGCTACTAGCTGGTAACCTCGCGGCATGACTGAGCGGAACCCGGGCCGGCCGGGCACGGTGGCACGCTGGCCCTGGCCGCGGCCCGCGCACACGGCGTGGCGACCATGTTCACCCTGTCCGGCGGCCACGTGTTCCCGCTGTATGACGCGGCGGCACGCGCCGAGCCGCCGCTGCGCCTGATCGACGTGCGGCACGAGCAGAGCGCGGTGTTCGCCGCCGAGGCCACCGCCCGGCTGGCCCGCTCCCCCGGCCTGGCCGTGCTCACCGCCGGGCCCGGCGTGACCAACGGGGTGAGCGCCATCACCACCGCGTTCTTCAATGGGTCACCGGTGGTGATCCTGGGCGGCCGCGCCCCGGACTACCGCTGGGGTTCCGGCAGCCTGCAGGAGTTCGACCACCCGGAACTGCTCCGCCCGATCACCAAGCAGGCCTGGACCGAGCACGAGACGGCGAAGATCGCCGCCGGGGTGGCCGAGGCGTTCCGGCTGGCCGCCACCCCGCACCGGGGACCGGTCTTCGTGGACATCGCGCTGGAAGCCCTGTTCGGCCCGGCCTCCTCCGGGCCAGACCGCACCGGCCTGGCGGAGACCGCCGCGGCACCGGCCCGGCCCGGATCCGGCGACCCGGCCGCTATCCAGCGGATCGCCGGCCTGCTGGCCGCGGCCCGCCGCCCGGTGCTGGTGCTCGGCTCGGACGTGTGGGCGGGCCGCGCCGAGCAGGCGGCCCGGACCGCGGCCGAGGAACTCCGGCTCCCGGTGATCACCAATGGGCAGGGCCGCGGCATCCTGCAGGCCGGCCACGAACTGCTGGTCACCCGGGCCCGGGCAACCGCGTTCCGCCAGGCGGACCTGGTCCTGGTGGTGGGCGCCCCGCTGGACTTCCGGCTCGGCTACGGCGCCTTTGGCGGGGCCGACGGCGCCGAGCCAGCCGGCGTCATCCACGTCGTGGACGCCCCCGATCAACTCGCCGGGCACTGCCCGCTGGCCGCCTCGTACGCCGGTGACCTGGCCGCGTTCTTCGGCGGCCTGATCAGCCCGGCCAACTGGCCGGCCCGCCCGGCCCGGCTGCCCTGGGAGGCGGACTGGCTGCCCCAGCTCAGCGCGGCCACGGCCGCCGCGGTGGCCGCGGACAGCGCGCTGCTGACCAGCGCGGCCAGCCCGATCCACCCGATGCGCATCTACGGTGAGCTGGCCCAGTTCCTGGACGACGATGCGGTGGTGATCGGCGACGGCGGGGACTTCGTGTCCTACGCGGGCAAGTACATCGAGCCGAAGCGGCCGGGGTGCTGGCTCGACCCGGGCCCATACGGCTGCCTGGGCACCGGCCTCGGCTATGCCATCGGGGCCCGGATCAGCCGGCCGTCCGCGCAGATCGTGCTGCTGCTCGGGGACGGTGCGGCTGGGTTCTCGCTGATGGACGTGGACAGCCTGGTCCGGCACCGGCTGCCGGTGGTGATGATCTGCGGCAACAACGGGATCTGGGGGCTGGAGAAGCACCCTATGCAGGCGCTGTACGGCTACGACGTGGCCGCCGACCTGCAGCCGCAGTGCCGCTACGACGAGGTGGTCCGGGCCCTGGGCGGGGCAGGCGAAATGGTCACCGAGCCGGACGGCATCGCCCCGGCGCTGGACCGGGCGTTCCGCTCCGGGGTGCCCTACCTGGTCAACGTGATCACCGACCCGGCGGTCGCCTACCCGCGCTCCACCACCGGCATCTGACCGCGCCGGGCCAGCGCAGGCGGCTACCCGATGATGGCGATCAGGTCGCCTTCCTGCACCACGTCGCCCTCGGCCACGGCCAGCTTGGTGACCGTGCCCGGCTCCTCGGCCAGGACCGGGATCTCCATCTTCATCGACTCCAGGATGACCAGAGTGGCGCCCTCGGAGACCTGCTCGCCCTCGGCGGTGACGACCTTCCAGACGTTAGCCACCATCTCCGCGCGAACCTCGGCCACGTGTCCGTCCTCTCCCTCGCCGGGCCGCCGCCCGGCGCCCGGTCCCCATTGTGCTGGCCCCATTGTGCTGCTGAGCGCTCAGGGACGCAGCCGGCTGACCAGCGACGTGTCATAGGCACCGCTGCGGAACACCGTGCTGTCCAGCAGGTCAGCGTGGAACGGCAGATTGGTCTTGAGGCCGCCGATCCGGAAGGACGCTACCGCGTCCCGGGCCCGGCGCAGCGCCTGGTCCCGGTCCGCGCCGTGCACGCACAGCTTGGCCAGCAGCGGATCGTAGAACGGTGTCACCTGGTTGCCGGCCGCATACCCGGCATCCACCCGGATGCCCGGCCCGGCCGGCTCGGCCCACTCGGTGACCGGGCCCGGGCTGGGCAGGAACCGGCGCGGGTCTTCGGCATAGACCCGCAGCTCCAGCGCATGCCCTTGATACACAACGCCCGCTGGGGGGAAGCTGACCTCGGCTCCAGCCGCGATACGCAACTGCTGCTCGACCAGGTCGATGCCGGTGACCAGCTCGGTGATCGGGTGCTCGACCTGGAGCCGGGTGTTCATCTCCAGGAACATGAACTCGCCGGATTGGACATCGAGCAGGAACTCGACCGTGCCGGCGCCCCGGTAGCCGACCACCTGGCCGGCCCGGACCGCGGCGGCCAGCAGCCGGCCACGCAGCTCCGGGCTGACCCCGGGCGACGGGGTCTCCTCGGCCACCTTCTGGTGCCGCCGCTGCACCGAGCAGTCCCGCTCCCCGAGAGCCAGCACCTGGCCGCTGGCCAGCCCCAGGATCTGCACCTCGACGTGCCGGGCCGCGGTGACGTACCGCTCCAGCAGGATGTCCGGGCGGCCGAAGAACCGCTCCGCGCGGGACCGGGCGGTCTCGAAGGCCGCACGCAGCTCGGCGTCGTCGGCGGCCGCGCTCATCCCGATGCCGCCGCCGCCCGCCGCGGCCTTGACCATGACCGGGTAGCCGATCTCGGCCGCGGCCGCCACCGCCGCGTCGGCGCCGGTCACCGGCTCGGCCGTGCCCGCGGCCACCGGCACCCCCGCCGCGGCCATCAGGTTCCGGGCGCTGATCTTGTCGCCCATCTGCTCGATGGCCGCCGGTGCCGGGCCGACCCAGATCAGCCCGGCCGCCTCGACCCGCCGGGCGAAGTCCGCGTTCTCGGACAGGAACCCGTAGCCGGGGTGGATGGCCCGGGCACCGGTGCGCCGCGCGGCGGCCATGATGGCCGCCTGGTCGAGGTAGCTGCGTGCTGGGGGCGGCGGGCCGATCAGCACCGCCTCGTCTGCTTCCCGGACGAACGGGAGGTCCGCGTCGGCCTCGGAGTAGACGGCGACCGTCCGGATGCCCATCCGGCGCGCCGTGGCCAGCACCCGGCGGGCGATCTCGCCCCGGTTGCCGACCAGCAGCGAATCGATCACCGGGGCAGCTTACCGGCGCCCCGGGTAGCAGCGGTCGATGACCTTGCTCAGCGCCTCCACCACGCCCGGGTCATACTCGGTCGCGGTGTCCAGCCGGAGCCGTTCCAGCGCGGCGGCCGACCGGTCCCGGTCCGCCGACCCGCCGACCAGGTCGTCGAACGCGTTGGCCGCCCGGATGATCCGGCTGCCGACCGGCGGCTGCACCGGCCCGCCGCGCCACGGCAGGCTCTGGCAGCGGACGATCTCGGCCACCTGGTCGAGCACCCCGGCCTGCTCGATAACGCTGGCGCCCAGGCCGGCGATGCGCCGCTGGTCCTCCGGTGAGGCCAGCACGGTGGCGCCGCCCGGGATCGGCTGGGCCAGCGACAGCTGGCCGATGTCGTGCATCAGCGCGGCGTACTCGAGGTGCAGCAGTTCCGGCTCACTCATGCCGAGTTCCCGCCCAACCGCCACGGCCAGCCGCCCCACCCGGTGCGAATGGCCGTCTTCCACGTAGCCACCGACCTCGGTGACCCGGGCCAGCGCGGCCACCGTCTGCAAGTAGGTGGACCGGATCCCGGCGTACCGGCGGAACGCGGTCTGGGTGACCAGCAGCGGCGCAATGAGCAGAGCCAGCGCGACCAGCCCCATCGCCTCCGCGGCCAGGACGATCAGCACCGCGCAGGCGCCCACCGCGGCGCCCAGCGGCAGCTGGAGCCGCAGCTCGTCGGACAGCGACACGCCGAACCGGGCCCGCAGCGCGTCAGCCCTGATCAGCGCCCTGATCACGCATTCGGCGAACCAGCCCGCCACGATCAGCACCAGCATCGCCGCGAGGCTGAGCCACACGTGCCGGTTGATGATCTGCAGGTGGGCGATGGGCCGGAAGGCGATGGCCACGAAGGCCACGGCCAGCAGCCGGCAGGCCATGCCGGCCATGCCGGCCGGGCGGCCGGCCGCCAGATGCGGCAGCGCCCCGACAATCATGCCGACCGCGGTGACCGCGGCCACCTGGAGCGCGGGCGCCGTGGCGGGCTGAGTGCCGATCCGCAGCAGCAGCGCGTAGCCCAGCGCCCCGGCGCTGCCGATCGGCGCCGCCTCCCGGTCCCCGGGCAGCGACAGCCGGAGCAGCTCGCCCAGGGCGATGAGCGCACCGAACGCCAGTGCGGTGCGCGGCTGCACCAGTCCCGCCGCGGCCGTCTGGGCAACCGCGGCAACCAGCAGCACACCGGCCGCGGCCACCAGCAGCAGCTGCCCGGAATCCATCGACTGCCAGGCCGTCTGCCGGGCCAGATGCCGCTGGCTGGTCACGGCCGGTCCTCAGCGGCTCTCGACGACGCGCAGCGGCGCGGTGGGGTCATCGTGGTCCTGGGCTTCGACGGTGCCGCTGAACCCCTCAGGCGGGCGGCCCGGCTGGCTCTCCCAGCCGTCCCGGCACAGCGCGGTGAGGAACGCCTCCACCAGCACCGGATCGAACTGGGTGCCGGACCACTTGCGCAGCTCGGCCACGGCCTCCTCGATCCGCCGGGCTCCCCGGTAGGACCGGGCCGAGGTCATCGAGTCGAACGCGTCGGCCACCGCGATCACCCGGGCGAACTCCGGGATCTCGTCGCCGGCCAGGCCCATCGGGTAGCCCTTGCCGTCGATCCGTTCGTGGTGGTGCATGATGCCGTCCAGCGCCTCGGTGAGGAAGCCAATCTGCCGGACGATCTCCAGGCCGCGCATCGGGTGCAGCTGGATGGCCGCGAGTTCCTCCTCGGTGAGCGGGCCGGTCTTCTGCAGCACCCGGGTCGGCACGCCGAGCTTGCCCACGTCGTGCAGCATGCCGGCGTACCTGATGGCGGCCACCCGTTCCGCCCCCATGCCGATCTCGCGGGCCAGCATGGTGGCCCCCCGGGAGACCCGCTCACTGTGCCCGCGGGTGTAGAAGTCCTTGGTCTCCACCGCCTGGCAGAGCGCGGCCATGGTGGCCGAGTAGGCGCCTTCCTGGGCGGCGAACTGCCCCATCGCCCAGCGGGCCACGAACAGCGGGATGAGCACCAGGACCGCGGCGAACGCGCCGACCAGGTCCCACAGCGCGGCGATGAGCAGGCCCAGCGTGGCGTAGCCCAGGTCGGACACGAGCAGCAGCGGGAGGTGCAGGTCCAGCCGTCCGCGCTGCGGGGTCGCCCCGGCCGGGGGAAGCAGCAGCAGCATGCCCCAGAGCAGGCCGTGGTTGACCGCGACGTGCACGGCGGCGGCCACCGCGAACGGCAGGATGACGGCCGGGAACCAGTTCGGCCTGGGCACCCCGACGTGGCCGCCCAGGGCCAGGTAGGCCTGGCCGGCCGCGAACGCGCTCAGCCCGTTCATCGCACCGTTGAAGGTCCGCTCGCGCAGCCCGCCGCGGCGCAGGCTGAACAGGGACATGGCACCGACCGCCGCCGCGCCGCCCGGGCCGAGCAGGACCACGGCGGCCAGCGCGGCTGAGGAACTGGGCGACCAGGCGGACTGCCGCGAGGTGAGCGTGGCCGGCGTGGAATCGCCGATCAGGTACAGAATGGCCAGCACCAGCAGAATCTGGGCCTTCTGGGGGGTGATGTCCCAGTCCAGATCGCGCGCCAGCACATAGCCAAACATGGCGGCGGCGGCCAGCACGACGATGGCCATGTAAACCCAGGCAGCACGCGAGAGCTTCGGCACGCTCCCCCCTCGCAGTCAGTCCGGCTGGCAATGGCCCGTTGCCGGCCGGACTCGTTGGCCACTCAGGGTAACGCCATCACCGCTATTCGCGTAGCCCTCATGACCGATATCTACAATCAGTAGAAACCAGGGACAGAGAGTGACAGTTCTTTTGCGGCCGCGATTGGCGGCGGGGAACACTCGAATAGGGTCAACCGCCGCAGAACCGGCGATTACTCAACATGCGGCTGGGCGGATAAGTCGGTGATCTCGATCGTCGCCCGGACCTCCTGGATCCGGGTCAGCACCTTGATCCGCAGGTCCTGGGGTACCTCGTCGTGGCCGCACGACTTGTGCACCAGCCGCTTGACCGCCTCTTCCAGGCCGAACTCGCGCAGACAGGGACCACACTCGTCCAGATGCTGCCGGATCTTCGCCTTGCCGATGTCGCCTAGCTCCCCGTCCAGGTAGGAGTAGACGCGATCGAGCACTTCGGTACAGGGGGTCTCGTGTGGTTTGCCACAGCTCATGACCTGTCCGCCCCCAGTTCGCCGTTCGCCTGGGAAGGCTGCTCCTGCGGAGCCGGTCCGGTCGGGTTAAGGCCGCGATCAGCGGCGTAATCCTGCAGCATGTCGCGTAGTTGCCGGCGCCCGCGGTGCAGCCGCGACATGACCGTGCCAATTGGCGTGCCCATGATGTCGGCGATCTCCTTGTACGCGAAGCCTTCCACGTCGGCCAGGTAGACCGCGATCCGGAATTCCTCCGGCAGAGCTTGCAGCGCACTCTTGATATCCGAGTCCGGCAGCCGCTCCAGGGCTTCCGCCTCGGCTGACTTCAGCCCGGACGAGGTGTGCGAGGCCGCCCGGGCCAACTGCCAGTCCTCGACCTCCTCGGCCCCGGACCGCTGCGGCTCCCGCTGCTTCTTGCGGTAGCTGTTGATGAACGTATTGGTCAGGATGCGGAACAGCCAGGCCTTCAGGTTGGTGCCGGGCTGGAACTGATGGAACGACGCGTACGCCTTGGCGAAGGTCTCCTGGACCAGATCTTCGGCGTCCGCCGGGTTCCGCGTCATCCGCAGCCCAGCCGAGTAGAGCTGATCCAGATAAGGCAGCACGTCGTGTTCGAAGCGCTCGCTTCGCTGCTCGAGTGTCTCAGTTACCGGACCCACCCCCTCGGAGATCTCCTGCACCAGCCGTTGGTCAGCAACGTATGGGCGGGAGAATACATCCCCGGGAAAACCCGGCTCGAAGCGAGGCAGCTTCAGCGGATTGGCGCGCGGTGCGCAGTCGGCTACAACCACGCCCTGTGCAACAGGCCGCCCAGCGGCTTCATTCCGCCCGTGGACCTCGGACCTGGCCATCAGGTCAGGTGAGGCTCGCCCGCAGTGGGGAACATCTCAGAAGGAAGGACTGCGCGGGCATCCGGCGCGGCACGCGCGACAACGCCCGCGCTGGATGGAGTCATGGTGGCGGCCAGTCACAACCAGCCCGCTCGCTGTTCTCGGTTCCGGCTCACTCACGGCCTACTGGCGATTCCAGCGGGCCGTCGCGGCGGCCCAGCTACAAGCCTGGCTGCCCACCCAGGGGCGGACCCTGCTCGACATCTCGGGCGCGCAGTCCAGCGTGGCCGCCCAGGCCGCTGCCTCCGGTTACCGGGTCATCCGCGTCTTGCCTCCCCCGCCGGCCCCCCTCGTTGGCGAGGCGGGGCGCGCCGCAGGCGTGTTCCCGCCGGGCCAACGTTCGGCGCGCAGCGGCGATCGGGGGGTTCCGGGGGGTCGTCCCCCCGGGCTGGCACAGGGGGTTCCGGGGGGTCGCCCCCCCGGGCCAGCAGAGGATCGCCGCCCCGGACAACTGGTGCAACTAGTTGCCGACCCCACCCGGCTGTCCTTTCTCGCCGACGGCACCGTGGACGGGGTGATCGCGGAGGACGGTGCGCTGTCCGCGTACCTGATGGCCGAGGACATCGCGGCCGAGATCAGCCGGGTGCTGCGGCCCGGCGGCCAGTTGCTGGCCTGCGTGGACTCGCTCGTGCTGGGCATGTCCATCCTGGCCGAGCAGCACCACTGGGCCGAGCTGACCGACCTGCCGCAGGCCGAGGTGGTGCTGATCCCCTGGCCGGACGGCCGGATCACCCGGTGCTTCGGCCCGGAGCAGCTCAGCGACCTGCTCACCGAGGCGGGGCTCGAGGTCAGCTGGATCCTGCCGCGCACCGTGCTGTCCCCGTCCATGGTGGATCACGTGCTGCGCAAGGAACCGGGCGCGATCATGCGGCTGGTCCGGGCCGAGATGGCCGCGGGCCAGGCGGCAGGGCCCGCGGCCGGCGGCAGCGGGTCGTTCGGCATATACCTGCTGGCCGCGGCGCGCAAGCCCGGCTAACAACCGTATCCGACATATGTAGGCTACATATGTCGGATAGCGGGCGGGTTAGCGGCGCATCCGGTCCCGCTTGGACTGGCAGTTCACGCAGCGCGCCGCCTCGGGGCGGGCCTCCAGCCGCCCTTCCGGGATCGGCCGCCCGCAGTCCGCGCACGTGCCGTAGCTGCCGTCCTGGATCCGGCCCAGCGCGGCCACGATCTCGGAGCGCTGCGACATGGCCGAGGCGAGGATGGCCTCGGCCCGGTCGCCCTCGGCCAGGCTGGTCCCGGCGTCTATCTCGTCCTGGGGAAAGTCCGCACGGGCGGCTGGCTTCTCGCTGCGCAGCACCTCGATCGACCTGTCCAGCTGCGCGCAGGCATCTTCCAGCCGCTGGCGTACGGTGAGCGTCTCCATAAGTCCTCCTGCGTATCAGGGGCACCGGCAGCGCAGCGGAACGGTCCTGGGGGGCCGGCCGCGCCCGGGAGCCTCAGAACAATGCGCCGGGCGCCGAACCGGCCAGTGGCTCGATGAGCCCCGGCCCGTTGTGCCGTACCGAATTGACCTCCGTTGAGACGGGATATGACGTCAGGTGGGCCGCCGCGGCCGGGGCCAGCAGCTCGTGCAGCGCCACGCCGCTGCTGGCTGCCGGGTCGAGCCAGTCCGCCCAGCGGGCCGGCTCGATCACCATCGGCATCCGGTCGTGGATCCGCCCGATCTCATCCTCGGCCCGGGTGGTGATGATGGTGGCTGACCACAGCCAGGCCCGCGGGTCGTCGTCGGGCACGCTCTTGTCCCGCCACAGCTCGTACAGGCCGGCGAAGGCCAGCACCCCGCGGTCCTTGCGGTGGATGTAGTACGGCTGCTTCTGTGGCTTGGCCGGGTCGCCGGTCTTCTCCCACTCGTAGTAGCCGTCGGCCGGCAGCAGGCAGCGGTGCCGGGCGAACGCCCGGCGGAACGCGGGCTTGACAGCCACGGTCTCGGATCGTGCGTTGATCAGCCGGCTGGCCGATCGAGATGTCCTTGGCCCAGGACGGCACCAGCCCCCAGCGCATCACGCGCAGTGTCCGCACCGCCGCCTCGGCACTGTCTCCGTCGCCCGCAGCGTCAGCCGGGCCGCTGCCCGGTTCCGCAGTGTCCTTGGGACGCCTGGTCAGCACCGCGTAGATCGGCTTGGTCGGGGCCACGTTGTAGTCCGGCCGCAGGTCTTCCTCGACACGGTCGCGCTGCACGCTGAACTCCTCCAGGAGTTCCTGGCGCTTGCGCGCCGACGCGAAACGACCGCACATCAGAGTCTCCGTCCGCTGCTAGCCAGGCGTCAGTTCCCGGGCAAGCCGGAACCGGCGAAGCACGGAATGTGGCCTTTCCTAACCACAAATCCGGTTAACCAAACCTTCACCGCGAATCCACCCGGGCCGTGCCGCCGCTGGCCCGGCTCTCACCTGCGCGGTGCCCGCTGGTTCTTCCCCTGATTCGGCCGGTTCACTCCGGGCGGCCGGCCTACGCATTACGCTCACAGCATGGAAACCTCGCCAGCGGTCTGGCCGGCCTCCGCAGGCCACCGGCCCGGTCCGGGCCCAGGTGCGGCTGCCCGGTTCCAAGTCCATGACCAACCGGGCGCTGGTGCTGGCCGCCCTGGCCGCCGGGCCGGCCGAGGTACGTCACCCGCTGCGGGCCAGGGACACGCTGCTGATGGCCGGCGCGCTGCAGGCCCTCGGCGTCCGGGTGGACACCGCCGATCCCGCGGCCTGGCGGGTCACCCCCGGCTGGGCCAGCCAGGACACCCGGGTTGACGTGGGCAACGCCGGCACGGTGATCCGGTTCGTGCCCCCGGTCGCCGCCCTGACCAGCGTCGCGGTGGAGTTCCGCGGCGACCCGGCGGCCGCGCGGCGGCCGGTGGCCGCGATCATCGCCGCGCTGCGCGAGATCGGGGCGGTCATCGACGACGGCGGCCGCGGCGCGATCCCGTTCACCGTGCGCGGCGCCGGGGCGGTCCGCGGCGGCACCGTGACCGTGGACGCGTCCGCCTCCTCCCAGCTGGTGTCCGGGCTGCTGCTGGCCGCCCCCCGCTACGAGAAGGGCCTCGAGGTCCGGCACCGCGGCCCGCGCGCCCCGTCCGCCCCGCACATCGCGATGACCGTGCAGATGCTGCGCGACGCCGGGGCCACGGTGGAGACCGGCGCAGCGGGTACCGGCGCGGCCTGCCGGGCCGGCTACCCGGATACCTGGTTCGTGCACCCTGGGCAGCTGAGCAACCACGCGGTGGGCGTTCAGCCGGATGTGGTGAATTCCGCCCCGTTCCTGGCCGCGGCGCTGGTCGCCGGCGGGAGCGTGACGATCCTGGACTGGCCCGCGGTAACCTCGCAGCCGGCCAGCCAGATCCTGGACGTGTTCACCCGGCTGGGCGCGAGCTGCGTGGCCGGGCCGGATGGGCTGACCGTCACCGGCACCGGCCGGATCCACGGGATCACCGCCGACCTGGCCGACTGCAATGAGATCTCGATGGTCACCGGCGCGCTGGCCGCGCTGGCCGACTCCCCGTCGGTGCTCACCGGCATCGGGCACCAGCGGACGCACGAGACCGACCGGCTGGCCGCGCTGGCCACCGAGATCAACGCGCTGGGCGGTGCGGTGACCGAACTGCCGGACGGACTTGAGATCCAGCCGCGTCCGCTGCGCGCGGCGGCCCGGCCGTTCGCCACCTACGACGATCACCGGCTGGTGATGGCGGCCGCCGTGCTCGCCCTGGCCGTGCCGGGCCTGGCGGTGGCCGACCCGGCGACCGTCGGCAAGACATTCCCTGAGTTCCCCGGTGCCTGGGCGGCGATGCTGGAGCAGGCTCCCTGAACCGCCGGCCCAGCTACGCCAACCTGGACGAGGATGATGTCCGGGTCCGCCCGGCACGCGGCACCCGGCCACGCACCCGGCGGCGCCCAGCGCACGAGGACGCGGCCGAGGCGTTCGTGGCCTCGGTGCACCGGGGCCGCTACGGCTGCCTGATCGACCACCGGACGGTCACCGCGATGCGCGCACGCGAGCTGGGCCGGCGCAGCGTGGTGGTGGGCGACCGGGTCGCCCTGGCCGGTGACATCTCCGGCGCGCCGGGCACGCTGGCCCGGATCGTCCGGATCGAGCCGCGGAAGTCCGTGCTGCGCCGCTCGGCCGATGACACCGACCCGGTGGAGCGGGTCATCGTGGCCAACGCGGACCAGCTGGTCATCGTGACCGCGCTGGCCGATCCGCCGCCGCGGCCCCGGCTGATCGACCGGTTCCTGGTCGCCGCGTTCGACGCCGGGCTGTCCCCGCTGCTCGTGCTGACCAAGTCCGACCTGGCCCCGGCCAGCCCGATCCTCGACGTGTATGGGCCGCTCGGCATCCCGCATCTGGTGCTCGGCCAGCCGCTGACCCCGGCCCGCCTCGACCCGCTGCGGGAGACCCTGGCCGGGCGGGTCAGCGTTCTCGTCGGGCACTCCGGGGTGGGCAAGTCAACCCTGGTCAACGCGCTGATCCCGGGGGCAGACCGGGCCGTCGGCACGGTCAGCCCGGTGACCGGGCGGGGCCGCCACACGTCCTCGTCGGCGGTCGCGCTGCCGCTGCCGCCGCCCGCCGAGGGCTGGCTCATCGACACCCCGGGACTGCGCGGGTTCGGCCTGGCTCACGTCACCCCGGAGCGGGTGGTGCGGGCCTTCCCCGATCTGGCCCCGGGCACGCTGGCCTGCCCGCGCGGCTGCACGCACCTGGAGCCGGACTGCGCCCTCGACGACTGGGTCCGGGACCAGGGCGGGGACAGCCGGCTGGTGACGCGGCTGGACTCGCTGCGCCGCCTGCTGCGCAGCCGGGAAGGCGACGACCCCAGCTGACCGGGTGCCGGGCCTGCCCAGGGCAAGCCATCTGCCTGGGGCAATGGCCGGGAGTGGCGCTGATCCGCTAGCGTTTCGCGGCATGGCGGGATACGACGATGACCTGCGTTTCGCCCACGTCCTCGCCGACGCGGCCGATGACGTTACCACGCGCCGCTTCCGGGCCCTGGACTTGCATGTCGAGGCCAAACCGGACCTGACCCCGGTCACCGACGCGGACAAGGCGGCCGAGGAACTCCTGCGTAATGTGCTGCGCCGGTCCCGCCCCCGGGACGCTGTGCTGGGCGAAGAGTTCGGCCGCGACGGCGCCGGGCCGCGGTGCTGGGTCATCGACCCGATCGACGGGACCAAGAACTACGTCCGCGGGGTACCGGTGTGGGCCACCCTGATCGGCCTGATGGACGGGGACAAAGTGGTCACCGGCGTGGTGTCCGCGCCACTGCTCGGCCGCCGGTGGTGGGCGACGGTCGGCACCGGGGCGTGGACCGGGCGCAGCCTGACCAAGGCGAGCCGCTGCCGGGTTTCCGAGGTGGCCCGGCTCGAGGACGCCTCGTTCTCCTACTCCGGGGTCGGCGGCTGGGCCGAGCGCGGCATGCTGGACGGCTTCCTCGGGCTGGCCCAGGCGGCCTGGCGGACCCGGGCCTACGGCGACTTCTGGTCGCACGTTCTCGTGGCCGAGGGCTCGGTTGACTTCTCGGCCGAGCCCGAGGTGTCGCTGTGGGACCTGGCCGCGCTGCAGATCATCGTGGAAGAGGCCGGCGGCACGTTCACCGACCTGACCGGCCAGGCCACTCCGGAAGGCGGCAGCGTGGTGTGCAGCAACGGCCGGCTGCACGAGGCGGTGCTCCGCACGCTGACCGGCGAGCCCGCGGACGGCTGACCAGCGGTGCACCGCGACGCTGCCCCCCAAAGCCGGTATTAGGCCTTCAACCTGGGCTTATAGGACGTCCAACGACCCGGCGAACTGGGCACAGAAAGGGCCTTGCCCTCAGCCCGGGTTGCGCGGATGCTGGAACTCAGTGCTCGTCACAAGGGCACAAGCGCGATATGTCCGCACGAGGCGCCACCGCCGGCCCGTCGTAGCCCACGGGAAGGTGGTGGCGCTTCCGAAACGGCCCAGGGAGTGATCGACCGTGAAGGTGCGAGACGGCATGACCAGGCTGGTGCTCACCATCGGGCCAGCGCACACGCTGCGCGAGGCGGCCCGGCTGATGTCAGCCCGCCGGGTCGGCGCAGCCGTGGTGACCGACGATCAGCACGCCGGGATCGGCATCCTGACCGAACGCGACATCCTGGACTCGATCGGCACCGGCCAGGATCCGGACACCGAACTGGTCGCCCAGCACCGCACCGTGGATGTAGTGTTCGCCACTCCTGACTGGACCCTGCAGCAGGCCGCCGAGACGATGGTGCGGTCCGGTTTCCGGCATCTCGTCGTGGTCGAGGGGCAGGAGGCCATCGGGCTGCTGTCGATGCGCGACATCGTGCGCGTCTGGGCCGAGGCCACCGAGCCAGTGGCCGGCGCCCGGGCCTAGCGCCGAAGGGGGCGCGCCGCCGACTGGACTGAGGAGCGAGGAACGAGCGACAAGCGACGAGGGAAGGAGACGGGTTAAGCGCCCCGGAGGCGCAAAGAAGCAGAGCGCGCCGCCGACTGGACTGAGGAGCGCGGAGCGAGGAACGAGCGACAAGCGACGAGGGAAGCCGGCGGGCGGGTAAAACGCCCCCGGAGGCGCAAAGGAGCAGAGAGAACGATCACGGTCAGTAACGCGGTGATGGTTACCGGATGTGACTGAGACGGGTGAGAGCCCTGTGCGCCTCCCCAGCCGGGCACACAGGGCTCTCCGCCCCCCCGAATGGGCCACCAGTGCCGGAAACCCCCGCCCGGCCCGCGGCCAACGGGTACAGTTCACCAGATTTCCCTGGTTATGGACAGGGTCTAAGGTCCCATTTCGGTCAACTTGTTTTTTCTGACCCTCTGTCATCAGGGTCGGCCGACCCGCCGCCTGGGGTTCGCCCGGGACACAACACGGCGCCGGCCACCGTTCACCGCACGCACAGACGGTTGCGCAGCGTTCACATCCCACTCTCGCCTGACGAGCTACCGACTGCGCACAGTCATCCGGCCGCGGGCGGGCAGCTGTGCTGGCCGCCGTGCTCGCCCGCCCCGTCTGGGCGGGCCTGCCCGGCCCGCCCAGCACCCCCTCCCCGAGCCAGCGACGGCCGGGATCGCCGTACGCTCAGCTGGGCCAGCTGGCGTTAAGCAGCCAATGTTTCTGCCCGCGGGTCTCGACCGCGGCGCGGTGGTAGCCGGCCCGGACCCAGCGCAGCGCGTCCGGTGGGCTGAGGCCGTCCAGGATGGCCAGCGCGGCCAGCGCGGTGCCGGTGCGGCCGATCCCGCCGCGGCAGGCGGCTTCGACCCGCTGGCCCGCGTGGGCCCGGCGGTGCGCCTCGCGCAGCGCGTCCAGCGCGTCCGCCCGGTCCAGCGGTACCCAGAAGTCCGGCCACCGGATCCGCCGGTGCGGCCAGGCCGGAACCGGACCGCGCGCCAGGACCAGCGCGAAGTCGGCCGGGCTGGCCGGGTCGCGGAGGCGCCGGCCGCGGACCCGGACCCCGCTGGGCAGCGCGATCAGCCCAGCCTCATCCAGCCAGGGGCTGATCATGGCGCGGGCCGCGGGGCCCGCGTCCAGCCACGCCTGGTCCTGGTCAGCTCCTGGAACCCGGTCGCGGCCAGCAGCGCCCGGTAACCGGACTCCTCCCGCGCGCCCGGGTCCGGGTCGTGCAGCGACGCGTAGCTGAGCAGCCGGCTGACCTGGGCCAGCCGCAGCCAGGCCGCGGCCTGGCCGAGCAGCCAGGTGGCCACGCCACGCCGCTGGTACGGCCCGGCCACGTGCAGGTTGCCCACGTCGGCCCAGCCGCCGTGCCGGGACCGCCGCTCGCCCTCCTCGAACACCTCCACCTCGATGTAGCCGATCACCTCCGCGCCCAGCACCGCCGCCAGCCTGGTTCCGTTGATTCCTACCGAACGCCGGCACGTGAGCCCGGCCATCGGCGGTGGCGCGGCCTGCGGCAGGTCCTCGACCGCGGCCAGGTACAGCACCTCGGTGTCGCCGGTGTGCGCGAAGCCAGCCCGTTCATAAAGGGCACTGATGTGCGGCCACTGCTCGGGTACGCCGTACACGCCGCGGACCGGCAGTTCGCCGCCCGCGTCCTGGCGGCGGACCCGCCACTCGTCGAGCTGGCCGACGCAGGCCGCGATGAGCTGCTCGGCCGCCCCGGTGGCATCGGGCCAGCACGGGTTGCCGTCCGGGGCCTCGGGCCAGAACACCAGCCAGTGGATCTCCCCGGTGCCGCGGTAGGCCTGCCCGGCCCGCTCGTCGGCGAAGTAGCGGAGCAGGTGGGCGGCGGCCACCACCCGGTCGAGCTGCTCCGCGACCAGGGTGGTCCGCTCGCCCACCCACGGATCGACGATGGCCTCGCCGGGCTGCCGCTCCAGGGTGCTGAGCAGCGCGCTGACCGACACGCCCAGCCCGGGGACGACGGCCGCGGCATGCGCATTGACCAGGTCGGTGAGCTGTTCCCGGTCGCGGCGGCGGAACGGGCGCACCTGGGTGGAAGACATGAGCAGGCCTCCTCGACGCATGACGGCTCGCGATGACAAGGCCCGCTACCAGTGCGGTACGAACGCCACTGTAATCCAGCCCGGGCCCGGGGTGTCGTGCTCAGCTGCCCCCCGGCTCGCGGCCGGTGTGGAAGATCGGCCAGCCGATCTCGGTGCGCCACTGGGCCGGGTCGGCCGTGCTGCGCCGGTCGGTCAGGTAGTACTCCCGGATCGGCCCGTCGATGGCCAGCGCGTGCTGGGTGACGTAGCTGGCCAGCGCGCCGTAGGCGCGGTCGATGTCGGTGTGCGGGCCGTGGTGGATGATCGTCGCCAGCTCGATGGGCGGCACGGTCAGCGGTACCACCCGGCCGACCGGCCGCACCGGGGCGCGGCATGGCACGAACAGGGTGGCCTGGCCCTCGTCGCTGGCGAACAGTTCGGTGGCGAAGATGCCGCCGGCGGGGCCGGCCGTGGCTAGTTGCTCGGCGTCCAGCGTGGCGTACAGCTCGCCGAACGCGCCCAGGAACCAGGACTGCAGGTCCGTCCGGTCCACCACGTCGCTGATGGCGGCGGCCGGGGTGGCCGGGACACGGCGGCGGCCGATGTCGGCCGGCTCGGCTTCTGCCGGGTGCTCCAGCAGGTCACGCAGTGAGGCGACGGCGTTCTGGGTGCGGGTCAGGCCCTGCTCCAGGCGGTTCAGGTGGGCGGCGATGAGCTCGTTGCGGGTATCGATGTCGGGCGCGGCCAGCACCTTCCGGACCTCGTCCACCGGCATGTCCAGGTCGCGGAACCGCCGGATGATCTGCGCCGCCGGGATCTGCGCGGTGGTGTAGCGGCGGTAGCCGGTGTGCGGGTCCACGTCGGCCGGCTCGAGCAGGCCGACCCGGTGGTAGTAGCGCAGCGTCTTCACACTCAGGTGGGTCGCCCGGGAGAAGTCACCGATCGGCAGGCCGTTGTGCATGGGGTCAGTCTGCCTCCTCCCCTGGGGGGAGAGTCAGGCCCGGCTGGTGCTGTTGACCCTCCCCTCAGGGGACCGGTGAGGGTGGGCGATGTGAGCGATTCCCGTGATCTCCGGCCCTTGCGGGCCGGCCTGCCGAGAGGAGCAGCCGCCATGCACCCCACCGAGCTGACCGGGGTGGTCGCCGGCCACATCACCGCGGTCAACGCGCAGGACACCGACGCCATCATGGCCACATTCGCCGACGACGCCTACGTCAACGACGCCCGCCGCGAGTTCACCGGGCGCGACGCCATCCGTCGCTGGGTGGACCGGGAGATGGTCGGCGACAAGATCACCATCGAGGTGCGTGAGGTGCTCGATCACTACGGTGACACGATCGTGCGAGGTGCTTACGAGGGCACGTTCGACCGGACCAACCTGCCGGACGAGATCGTGCTGTCCAACTACTTCAGCGTCCGGGATGGCAAGATCGTCAGCCTGGTCGTGATCCGGAATCAGCCGCCGGCGTACTGACCCGGCCCTGGATCCGTGCGGTCCGGCGCTGGCTTGCTGGCTTGCTGGCTTGCTGGCTTGCTGGCTTGCTGGCTTGCTGGCTTGCTGGCTTGCTGGCTTGCTGGCCTCAGCCTTACCCGGCCGGGTGGCTGAGGCCAGCGTGGCCGGGTGACCACGGCTTTGGTCAGCGCCTTGCCCTCGCGCCCGCCTCCACCGAAGTTTTCGCGCTCCCGGCACAGCAGACCGGCGTGCTCATTGCATGTAAGGAGCGGAACCCCAACGGTGGAGGTGTGATGACCTTCGAGGAATTCGCGGCCGATCGGCTGCCGGGCCTGCTGCGGTTCGCCGCGGTGCTGACCGGCGACCGCGCGCCTGGCCGAGGATCTGGCCCAGGAGGTGCTGATCCGGGCGCATTCCAGGTGGCGCAAGATCGGGAGCCTGGACCGGCCGGAGTACTACGTCCGCAAGATGATCCTCAACGAGTTCCTGCACTGGCGTCGCCGGGAATGGCGGCTGATTCCCTCCGGAGCCGGCCCGGACGTGGATCGTCGCAGTGCCCCGGACCATGCCCTCGGCTACGCCGAACGTGACGCTCTTTTCGCCGAGCTCGGCAAGCTGCCCGCACGGCAGCGCGCCGTGCTCGCGCTCCGCTATTACGAGGGGCTCTGCGACATCGAGATCGCGGACCTGCTCGGCTGTCAGCCCGGAACGGTCCGCGGCTATGCGACCCGGGCGCTCGCCGCGCTGCGCGTGGAAATGAACGTTCGGCCTGGCCAGCGCACCCGCATTCATCGAGGAGAAGATCTGATGCGTACCGAAGACGACCTGCGGGCCGCGTTCCGCGATATGGAGCGGTTCACGCCGGACGCCGCTGACGTTCTCCGCGCCGTCTACGAGCAGCCCCGGCGGCCAGCCTGGCCGCGGCGCCTGCCGCCGCGCGTGCCCCGGCCCGCGCTGCGGCCCGCGCTGCGTGCGGGCCTGGCCGTGGGCGCCGCCGGCGCGGTGGCCGCGGTCGCGGTGACTTGCGGCGGTGGCCCACGGACCGGCCGCCAAAGCACGCCATCGCGGCGCCCGCGCTGCGCACCCGCCTGCTCGCGGCCATCGACACCGCCAGCGGCGACATCCTGTACACGCCCGTACCGGGCGGACCGCTGATTGGGGGACAGTACCCGGCGTATCCTCAGCCTGGCCAGGAGGTCCATGTCCGGGTCGGCCCGGCCATCGGCTCCGACGGGAAGGTGTACAAAGACGGGGAGTACTCCTTCAAGATGCCCTCCGAGACCGCCCTGCACGACTACATCAACAACTACACCGCCAATCTCGACCAGGGCGGGCTGCAGCTGTCCGGGACGTCCATGTGGATCAATCACTTCAGCCACGTCTGGGGTGAGTGCCATTCGAAGTTCATCCTCGGGTTTACCCTCGACGCGGCCGGTATCCGCGCCGAGATCGCCAACGGCCAGTTCACGGTCATCAGACGGACCGAACTGCACGGACAGCAGGCCATCGAGCTGAAGATCAACGTGCCGCCCAACAACGAAGCCCCGCCCCATGTGACAGCGGAGCGCATGTGGGTGAACGCCACGACCTACCTGCCGATGCGCGGGTACACGCACTGGTCCAATGGACAGCAAAGCGTCTTCGATTACGTCTTCCTTCCGCCCACGCCCGAGAACCTGGCGAAACTGCGCCCGGTAATCCCGGCGGGCTACACCCGGGCGGGCTGCGCCCAGGGCACCGGCCCGAAACCGAAGACAGCGAAGTAGCAGTCACTCCCACGACAGCCAAGCGCCCGGTGGCGGGGCCGCTTCGAGCGGCCCCGCCACCGGGCGCCCCCGCGCGCGACTCGAACGCACGGCGATGGCCTCGTCACCGCTTCCGGGAGCACGTTCCCTGGACTATCCGGATGTCCCGCATCATTTTCGCCGCCGCCTCGCCTATGGCCCGCGGCTTCGCGTGGTGCTGGAAGTACCCGCCGAATGCGGCTGCGAAGGCGTCCAGATCGGCGTCTACCCGGCGCATTTCGCGGGCGAGCGGCGGCGGGAACGGCACGACCCTGATGGCTGTCACGGACCGGGTCAAGATAGTCCGCACCATGGCCTTCCGTGCCGCCGCAATCTCGGGGCCGAGAGCGTAACGTTTCTTTCCTGCCGCGATCACCCCGCGTCCGGTCGTCACGCCAGTGTAGGAGCCATTTTCGAGCGCGGGTCGCCGATGGTCACCCCGGGCGCGCCACCCGCCGATCTCAACTCCGGGAACCAGCCCTGGTCCCCGGGGTTTCGGCTGTCACCTGTCAGGCTGGTCGCCGCCCGGGCGGGCAGGAACTGGGGCTCGTGGCGTGCGGCCCGGTGCCGGGCAGCCACACCGACACGTGGGCGGGCTGGAACGCCTCATAGACGACGCCGACCAGATCGCCCCGTACTGTGTCCAGGTTGACGGTGCGGCGCAGTCGCCCGGTGAACGCGGCCACGACTGCCTCTGCGTCGTAGCGCTCCCGGTTGAACCGTCGGTTGACGGCATGCTGCACCCGCTTGCGCAGCGGGTTGAACAAAGCCGCGATGACCAGCGTGGCGACGGCCACGGCGACCGAGCCCTTGACCGGCAGCACCCGGGTGGCCAGCAGGATCAGGCCCTCGAAAACACCGGCCGAGCAGGACCGTGATCAGCGTGTAGGAGACCACCCGGCTAATGACCCGGTTGAGCTCGTACAGCCGGTACTTCAGTACCGCCACCCCCATGCAGATGGGCAGGGCGGCCGTGCCGAGGATCACCACCGCGTCCACCACCGACTGATTACCCCAGCCGGGGACTTCTTCCACCACGAGCTGGGCGATGAACACACCAATGATCAGCGAGACCACAAAGATGGCCGCACCGCTGTAGAGCCATTTCAGCTGCTGGCGGTGCTCGCCGCTGGCATGCCGGTAGGCCGGTACCTGGATGGCCAGCCAGGCCGCCCAGCTGATCAGAGTCCCGGCGATCACCACCACGTCGAGGACACGCAGCGCTCCGGGTACCGGGCTGGCCAGATCGCCGCTGGCCTGGATACGGACATCACCTGCGGCGGCGACCAGCACACCCCGGCTTGAGGTGGCCAGGCCGACCAGCAGCCAGCCGACCGCCCCGGCCACCGCGAGCCGGTGCCACCGGCCTCCCGGCAGCGTCCCGTCCGGGAACAGCCACAGCAGCAGCGAGACGAGGACCAGGAACATCGGCCAGCATTCCTTGAGTACCACCGCCACCCAGCCCAGGGGCAGCGCCCCGTGATGCATCCGGTAGTCCAGGACGAGGTACTGCTGGGCGGGGCTGATCTCCACGATGATGATGACCAGCAGCATCCATCCGATCGGATTGCGCGGCCGCCGGGCAGCTAGCAACGTCCCCACCGCGGTCGCAGGCACCGCGCCGACCGCCGTGATGAACCATCGGCTGCCGGTCCACCGGTCCCAGGCTGGTGGGTGAGGCCATCCAGCACCACGGCGGCCGCGCCGAGCCCAAGCGCGACCACGCCGAGCACGACGGCCGCCACGGGTGCCGTCCGTGCTCGCAAGGTCGCGTTCACCCGGAGTGCCGCCTCCTCCGGTCGCTCGTAGTGAGCCAACCATAGGCGCGCTGCGTCCCGAGATCGTTACGGACCTCGTGCCAGCGCGGCGCCAGGCCAGGGGTTGGCTCTTTCCGATGGTCCACGTGTCGCCGTGAGAGCCCCTGGGTCGCTCCCCGTTCTGGCACGGACGTGGCACGGACGCTGTGTCGCTTATCGCCGATCTGCTGTCAAGCGACGGTTGACAGCAGCGTCTAGCTTTACGAGATCGAGCAGACTACCCAGATGTTGTGCAGCGGCTTGGGCGTGGTCACTCGGACTGACCGTGAGGCGCTGCACGTCTCGCCTGAGACTTGGGGACTGTGCCCAGTCAGCCGGTAAGTGCCGACCGGCAATGACAGTTCGAACCGGCCACTCTTGCCGATGGCGACGGTGAACTGTTGGCCCATCGCGTTGCGGGCGACTACCCCGCCTGGCAATGGCACTGGTTTCGGCGGTGCTGAAAGCGTCGCGGGGCCTCCTACTCGAACGAGCAGGCCAGTCACAGTTTGGTGCGGGCCGGACTGACCGCTGCAACTGGACAAAATCAATATGCTGATCGCCGCTGCGCCGATGACGCAGCACACCTGCTTCATGCGAGCTTCGACGTACGAGCGACCAGTTCGGTTGCCTGGATCCGATTCTTCCCCCGCCCTCCTGATAGGTGCCGAGGTCTTGCCGGGGACGATCAGCGTCCAGGGTGGCGCTCGTGCCATCGCGATGATCTACCTGCACTCCACCGATGAGCGCCAGCGTGCCTTGACCGATGCTGTTCAGAAGGCGGCCCGAGCTGGACTGCGCAAGGCTCGCAAGAAGCCCGCCAAGGTCCGCAATCCGCGAAGTACCGCCCATCTGGCAGGAAAGTGGCACGCGGCGGCAGGCAGGAGCCGTGAAGATCATCCGCAGGTGCTGGAAAACGGGGGCTGAGCTGCTAGTTGATATAAGCGCCCCGAGCGCGACTCGAACGCGCGACCTACTCCTTAGGAGATCGTATGCCCGTCGGCCCTGACCTGCTCTGACGCTGGTCAGGCCGTATATGGCGTGCCCGTGAGCGACCGTGATTCACCGCTGATCACCGTTCCATCGGGCACACGGGCACGGTGATCTTGGCTAGTGTGCCGCGTCTTAAATTCCGATGGTTAGTCTTGCTCGTTTAGCGTCTGGTTTGGCCTGAGCTTGGTGAGATAGTCCGCGAGGGAGTTCAAGATCTCGTCGGCGGTTTTGGTCCAGGTGAAGGGCCGGGGGTTGGGTTCCAGGTGGCGATCCATTCCCTGATGTCGTTCTCCAGGGCCTGAACGGAGGTGTGCACGCCGCGGCGGATCAGCTTGTCGGTCAGCAGGCCGAACCAGCGTTCCACCTGGTTCATCCACGACGATCCGGTCGGGGTGAAGTGGACGTGGAAGCGGGGGTGGCGCTCTAGCCAGGTCCTTATCTCGGGCGTGTTGTGGGTGGCGTAGTTGTCGCAGACCAGGTGCACGTCCAGGCCGGCGGGCACGGCCTTGTCGATGGCGGCCAGGAACTTGCGGAACTCGATGGCGCGGTGGCGGCGGCGCAGTTCGCTGATGACGGTGCCGTCGGCGATGTTGAAGGCGAACAAGCTGGTGATGCCGTGCCGCAGGTAGTCGTGCGTGCGCCGTTCGGGCATGCCGGGCATCATCGGCAGCACCGGCTGGGACCGGTCCAGCGCCTGGATCTGGCTTTTTTCATCCACGCACAGCACCACCGCCTTCTCCGGCGGGTTGTGGTACAGGCCGACGACGTCGACGACCTTCTCTACGAAGAACGGGTCGGTGGACAGCTTGAAGGAGTCCTGCAGGTGCGGCTTGAGGTCGAACTTCTTCCAGATCCGCCCGATGGTCGACTTGCTCAGCCCGGTCCGGGCGGCCATCGAGGCCCGCGACCAGTGCGTGTCCTTGCCGGGGGTGGTCTCCAGCGTGGCCACGATGACGTCCTCGACCTGGTCCAGCAGGATCGATGGCGGCCGGCCCGGCCGCGGCTCGTCATGCAGGCCATCCAGCCGCCGGGCGATGAACCGGGCCCGCCAGCGCTCCACCGTCGATTCATCCACCCCCAGATCCGCGGCCGCCTCCTTATTCGTCCCGCCCTCCGCGCAGCGCAGCACGATCTTCGCCCGCAGCGCCAGGAACTGCGCGGTCTTCGCCCGCCGCGCCCACCGGATCAGCTGGGCCCGCTCCGCCTCATCCAGCACCAGCGGCGCGCTGCGCCGCCCGACCGGCGCAGCGTCCTCAAGCCCGGCCAGCCGCTCCGCGGCGAACTGACGCCGCCACTTGGATACCGACTTGACCGCCACTCCCAGCGCCTGCGCCGCCCCGGCGTTCGACATCCCCTCGGCACAGGCCAGGATGATCCGGGCCCGGTCAGCCCGCCAGCGCCCCGGCAACCCGGCCCGGCGCACCAGCTCAGCCCGCTCATCTTCAGACAGCACGATCGCCACAGCAGAAGGACCCGGAGGCGACATAGCCGCAGACTAGCAGAAACATAACCCTCAGAATTTCCGGCGCGACACACTAGTGCCGCGTCAGGCAACGTTTGCCTCGTTGGGGGCGTGACTCCGAGCCGGGCGTTAGGGGCGAGTCACTCGGCGTCCGATCAACCGTCGCCGGCTTCCACGTAGTCGGCGTCCAGACCGTCGAGGAATTCCCTGACCTCCCGCTTGGATGTGAGCACGTGAAGGGCCACATGCTGCCCGTGCTGCGAAATGATTTCGTGTTCGCGCTCCGGGTCTGACCGGCGTTTTCGCCAGATGCGGACGGCCAAACGCCACTCATCGCGCAACCGCAGCCAGGCCGAATAGTCGCACCCTTCGGGCAACTCGCCCGGCATTCGGAAGCCGCGCAGGAACGCGCGTCCTGCGCAAAGCCACCAGGGCATGTCGAGAAACACAACGGTGTCCGCGCGTTCGAGCCGGAGATCGAGCGTCTCGTGGTAGTTGCCGTCGGCGATCCACGCGTCGCCGGCGAGCACGCCACATTGCTTCTCGCGCCACTCGGTCTCCGACGGTGCAACCCAGCCGGGCTTCCAGAAGTGGAGGTCAAGATGAATGACCGGCAAGCCGGTCTTGGCAGCGAGCGCGAGCGAGAACGTGCTCTTCCCGGACCCGGCCAGCCCAGTGACGATGACGCGGCGTCCTAGCGCCGACGGGGCTTCACTCATCGCAGCCAGTGTCCCTCACGTGCCGTTGCTGCCCGACGGCCAACGAGGCGCCTGATCAGCAGAACCGACGGGAGCTTCGCACCGCTACGGGATAAGAGCGCGCCGAAGTCGGAGTCGGCCAGACCACGACACGCTGCTCCGCCTTCGCTACGGCCAGGACAACCTGATCGGTTGCGGCCTGTAAGCCAACCTCCCGGACGTGGCTGACATCATGTCCTGCCGCCCGCAAGATGTCGGCAAGGACCGGCTACAGGTTGTTGTCGATGAGGAATCTCACGCGGTAGGCCGGAGAGGCAGCTCACGCTCACGGACCGCCTCGGCCGCGTACAGCAGAGCCTCCCGCACGTCCTCGCGGGTCAGGTCGGGCAGCTCGGCGATGATCTCCTCAGCGGACATCCCGTCCGCGACCATCGCGACCACCGTCGCCACCGGGATGCGCGGTCCGCGGATGCTCGGGAGCCCGCCCATCACGTCGGGATCCGTGGTGATTCGTTCGAAGGTCATATGCCGATGCTAACCGAGGCATCAGACACAGAGCCCCGCGACCGAACGGGCACGTCACGGGCACGACGGTCGGGAAATCCCGGTCAAGCCGCTCACGGCGCGAGTCCCTGAGCTGGACAGGAAGGGGTGCGCCCCGAGCGCGACTCGAACGCGCGACCTACTGCTTAGGAGGCAGTTGCTCTATCCGCTGAGCTATCGGGGCCCGCCACGCTGTGTGCTTAGTGATGCAGTACAGCGCAGGCGCGGTCTAGCCTAACTGGTCTGGCTAGCGGATCGCGCGGGGCGCAATGCCGGGCCAGGCGGCGACGAGCCCCAGGGACCGCACGGTGGCCGGGCTGACCATAGGCTGGAGCCGGACACGGGCCGGACATGCATGGGATCGATGCAAGGGATCAAGGAGCAGACGCGGTGCAGGTACGAGACGTCATGACCCAGGCGACCATCACGGATTCCGCGTCCGACACGCTCCGGTCCGCCGCAGAGCGCATGTGGCGGCAGCAGACCGGATCGCTGCTCGTTTCCGAAGGCGGGCGGCTGGCCGGGATCATCACCGAGCGGGATCTGCTGCGTGCGGTGGCTCTCGGGTCCGACCCGGAGCGGAGCACGGTGGACGAGGCGATGACCACGGAGCTGTTCACCGTTCCGCCAGACATGCCGCTGCACGAGGCGGCCCGGGAGATGGCCGCCCGCTGGATCAGGCATCTGCCGGTGGTGCAGGACGGCGAACTGCTCGGCGTGATCAGCATGCGGGACATCACCGGCATCTTCGCGGCGCTGACGCCCGCCGGGAGTGACGGTGGAGCACGAGTTCGACCAGCTGGTGCGGGAACGCCGTCTAGCCCGCATCGAACACGGCGACCTCGACTAGCCGCCCCCGCACCACCCCGCGAAACACGCGCAGGCACTTAGCGTTTGGCCGTGCGGACAAACCGTGCAAAAAGCCCACTACCCCGCACATCCCGCATGCAAGTAATCGGTATCCCCAGGCCCACATATGGGTGTGACGAAGATGCGGTGTGACGACGATCCGGGCGCACCGGCAAGCGGCGGCCCCGGCAAGCGGCGACGCCGCCGGACGGCCGGCAGGACAAGCGGCGACAGGAGCGGGAGCGCACGGCCGCGCGGCCGATCAGCGTAAGGACAGCCGCCCGAGCGGCGAGCCCCGCGCCGCCCTACCTAAGCGTCAGGGCAGGTCGATGGGAAGCTTAATGCCGTCCAGGACATGTGGGCAGGGGCAGTCGCGCTGCACTGGCAGGTTCCCGATGACCCCCAGCACCAGGTCGCGGAGCTTGGCCACATTACGGCCGAAGACGCGGAACACCTCGTCCTGGGTAACCCCCTCGCCCTCCTCCACACCCGCGTCGGTGTCGGTGATCAGGGCCAGCGCCGTGTAGCACAGCGCGAGTTCCCTGGCCAGCACGGCCTCCGGGTGGCCGGTCATCCCGATCAGCGTCCAGCCCTGCGCGGCGAACCACTGGGACTCGGACCTGGTGGAGAACCGCGGTCCCTCGATGACCACGAGGGTCCCGGAGTCGGACAGCTCCCAGCCCGCGTCGCGGGCGGCCGCGATGGCCTGGGCCCGGCCGACCGGGCAGTACGGGTCGGCGAACGGCACATGCACCGCCCCGCCCGACTCGTAGAACGTCTGGACGCGGCCTGAGGTACGGTCCACCAGCTGGTCGGGAATGGCCAGCCGCCCCGGCCCATAGGACGGATTGAGCGAGCCGACCGCGGTCGGGGCGAGGACCTGCCGCACGCCCAGCGAGCGCAGCGCCCACAGGTTGGCCCGGTACGGGATCTGGTGCGGTGGGAACCGGTGGTCCCGGCCGTGCCGCGGCACAAAGGCCACCCGGCGGCCAGCCACTTCGCCGGTCACGATCGGGTCGCTCGGCGCCCCGTACGGGGTGTCGACCGTCACCTCGTCGGCGTCGGTGAGGAACTCGTAGAACCCTGATCCGCCGATGACGCCGATCTCTGCGCGCTGCTCCACGCGGATAGGTTAGCCAGCCTTAGTGGCCGCGGGCGCCGCGGCGGGCGAACTCTTCTCAGCGGACTTACCGGACGAGCCGGACGTGCCCGAGGATCCCGACGAAGACGAGGAGTCAGCCGAACCCGAGGAGGACCCGTTGGCCGGCGACTTGCCCGAGTCAGAGCCGGACTTCGCCGCCGCGGACTCCTTGTCCTTGTCCTTCTTCTTCGCCCCATCGCCGGAACCGGACCCGTTACGGCTGTCGTTTCGGTAGAACCCGGACCCCTTGAAGACGATGCCGACCGGTGAGAAGACCTTGCGCAGCGAACCCTGGCAGGCCGGGCAGACCGTCAGCGGGTCATCGCTGAACTTCTGCACGACCTCCAAATCCTCGCCGCACTCGGTGCAGCGGTACTGATAGGTCGGCACGGTCCCTCCTCATGGCACCGCGTAAAACGGTGAGCACTCAGCACGAATCAGTTAGCACTCAGCATCAACGACTGCTAGATGGTAGCTCATTCCCGCCACCGCCTGATCATCTCCGCCGGCCGCCCGGTCTACCCGGCGACAGCCTGGTCACCCCGCCGGCAGCCTGGTCACCCCGGCCGTCGGCTGGGCCACCATGCGCACCCGCTGGTCATGCGGGCCGCCCGGCACCCGGTCCACCAGTTCCGCGTCATACACCAGCGCAACCGTCGGCACCTGCGCACCGACCCGGGCCAGCGCGCGGTCGTACGAGCCGCCACCCCGGCCCAGCCGCAGCCCGGAATGATCCACCGCCAGCGCGGGCACCAGCACCAGGTCCGCGCTGCACACGGCGGCCACGCCCCGGGACGGCTCCGCCGGCTCCATCAGCCCACGGGCAGCCGGGCGCAGCGAGTCCGGCCCCTCGTACGAGGCCCAGTCGAGATCTCCGTCCGGCAGCAGCAACGGCAGCAGCACGTACGTCCCGCGTTTCCACAGCGCGAACAGCAGCCCGTGCGTGTCCGGCTCGGCCCCGATCGACCAGTAGGCGGCCACCGTGCCGGCCATCTGTGTCTCCGGCAACTCCAGCACCGCGTCCCGGATGGACCGTCCGGCCGCGGCCAGCTCAGCCGGCCCCACCGCGCGGCGGGCGGCCAGCAGGCGGCGGCGCAGCTCAGCCTTGTCGTCGGCCAGCTGAAAATTCACCGGAAACCGCCTCTGCGGGTCGGGGCCTGAGGTTTGTCATGCCTCGGGCGGGCTAGGGTACGAGGATGCCTGACAATGCCGCTGTAACCAAAGCGGTCGTACCCGCCGCCGGGCTGGGGACCCGCTTCCTGCCCGCCACCAAGGCGACCCCTAAGGAAATGCTGCCCGTCGTGGACAAGCCTGCCATCCAGTACGTGGTGGAAGAGGCGGTCAGCGCCGGGCTGGACGACGTGCTGATGATCACCGGCCGGAGTAAGCGGTCCATCGAGGATCACTTCGACCGCAACTACGAGCTCGAGGAGGCGCTGACCGCCAAGGGCGACGCCGAGGGGCTCGAGCTCATCCGCGAGTCCTACGAACTGGCCACCGTGCACTACGTCCGGCAGGGTGACCCCAAGGGGCTCGGCCACGCGGTGCTCTGCGCGCAAAAGCACGTCGGCCACAAGCCGTTCGCGGTGCTGCTCGGCGACGACTTCATCCACCCCGAGGACGGTCTGCTGCAGCGCATGCTGGAGGTCCGGCAGCAGCGCGGCGGATCGGTCATCGCGCTGATGGAGGTCGAGTACGACCAGGTATCCAGCTACGGCTGCGCCGCCATCGAGGAGGCCGGCGAGGACGACGTGGTCCGGGTCACCGACCTGGTCGAGAAGCCCGCACCGGATGCCGCGCCGAGCAACTGGATCATCATCGGACGGTACGTCTGCGACCCGTCGGTGTTCGGCGTGCTGAAGCGCACCCCGCCCGGCCGCGGCGGCGAGATCCAGCTCACCGACGCGCTCAAGGAACTCGCCCAGATCGACCCGGCCGACGGCGGCGGCGTGTATGGCGTGCTGTTCCGCGGCCGCCGCTATGACACCGGCAACAAGCTCGACTACCTCCGCACCACGGTTCAGTTCGCCTGCGAGCGCCCCGACGTGGCCGGCGAGTTCGTGCCCTGGCTGCGCAAGTACCTCGAAAACCTGCAATGAGCCACGGGGAGCCGGCCCTGGTCCCGGTCGATGAGCACCTGGCCGACGTGCTGGCCGCGATCCGCCCGCTCCAGCCGGTCACCGTGCCACTCGAAGCGGCCGAGGGCGGCGTGCTGGCCGCACCCGTCACCACCAGCACCCCGCTGCCGTCGTTCGACAACTCGGCCATGGACGGCTATGCCGTCCATGCCGGAGACCTCGCGACGGCCACCGGGGAAGACCCGGTCCGGCTGCCGGTGCGCGGCGAGATCACGGCCGGCGACACCGGCGCCTACCAGGTGGACAAGGGCTTCTGCCTGCGCATCATGACCGGCGCCCTGATGCCGGCCGGGGCCGACGCGGTGGTCCCGGTGGAGTGGACCGACGGCGGGTCGGACGTCGCGGCGTTCCACCGGGCGGTGTCCGTGGGGAACGCACTCCGGCATCGTGGCGATGACGTGCCCCAAGGAGCCACGCTGCTGACGGCGGGCACCACGGTGGGTCCCGTTCAGCTAGCGCTGCTCGCCGCGGCTGGCCAGGGCGAGGTGCTGGTCCGCCCACGGCCACGGGTCGCGGTGGTGTCCACCGGAAACGAGCTGGCCGAGCCGGGCACGCCGCTGGTGCCCGGCCGGATCTGGGAGTCCAACAGCTTCATGCTGGCCGCGGCGGCGCGGGCGGCGGGTGCGGTGGCGCAGCGTCGCCGGCTGCCGGATGACCCAGACGCGGTGCTGAGCACGCTGGAGGAGCTGCTGCCCGAGGCCGACCTGCTGATCACCAGCGGCGGGGTGAGCATGGGCGGCGAGCACGACGTGGTCAAGGCCGCGCTGTCCAAGCTGGGCACGGTCACCTTCCGCAAGGTCGCCATGCAGCCCGGCATGCCGCAGGGCTTCGGCACGCTCGGCCCGGAGCACACCCCGCTGTTCACCCTGCCCGGCAATCCGGTTAGCGCCTACGTTTCGTTCCTGCTCTTCACCGCCCCCGCACTGCGCAAACTTCAAGATCTTCCTACCCAACGCCCGCGCGTGCTGACGGCCGCCCTGACCGCCGCGGTGCGCTCGCCCGAGGGCCGGCGGTCGTACCTGCGTGGCGTGCTGGACGACGCAGAGCAGACGGTCGTCCCGCTGACCGGCCAGTCCTCGCACCAGCTGGGTGCGCTGGCCCAGGCGAACGCGCTGATCATCGTTCCGGAGCGGTTCACCCGGCTGGAAGCGGGCACCGGGGTGGACGTAATGTGCCTGCCATGACCGAGCCCACACTGACCCATCTCGATCCGGCCGGGCACGCCCGGATGGTGGATGTGTCCGGCAAGGACGTGACCGCCCGGGAGGCGCGCGCGTCGGGCCGGGTGCGGCTGTCGGCCGGGGCGGTGGCGGCGCTGCGGGCGGGCACGGTGCCCAAGGGCGACGCGCTCGCGGTGGCCCGGATCGCCGGCATCCAGGGGGCCAAGCGGACCCCCGACCTGGTGCCGTTGTGCCACCCGATCGCGCTGCACTCGGTCAGCGTCGATCTTGAGGTGCAGGACGACGGGGTGGCCATCACCGCGGTGACGCGGACCGCGGACCGGACCGGGGTGGAGATGGAGGCGCTGACCTCGGTCACCGTGGCCGCGCTGGCGCTGATCGACATGATCAAGGCGGTGGACCCGGCCGCGGTGCTCACCGACGTGCGGGTCGAGGAGAAGACCGGCGGCAAGACCGGGCGGTGGCGGCGGCCATGAGCAGCGACGCGTGGGCCGAGGCGGTCGATGAGGCCGCCCACGGGGGGCCGGTGATCAGAGCGCTGGCCATCACGGTGTCGAACCGCGCCTCGGCTGGCGTGTACGAGGACAAGTCCGGGCCGGTCCTGGCGGGCCTGCTGGCCACGGCGGGCTGCGCGGTGGACGGCCCGGTGGTGGTGCCCGATGGCGAGCCGGTGGAGACGGCGCTCCGGGACGCGATCGCGGCCGGGTACCAGGTGGTGGTGACCACCGGCGGGACCGGGCTGACCCCCGGCGACCAGACCCCGGAAATGACCCGGAACGTCATAGACCGGGAGATACCCGGCATTGCCGAATCGATCCGGGCAGCGGGCGTAGCGGCCGGTATCCCGTCGGCCATGCTGTCCCGCGGGCTGGCCGGGCTGGCCGGGCAGGTGCTGATCGTCAATTTGCCCGGATCCAGCGGCGGGGTTGAGGACGGCATGCGGGTCCTGGGCCCGGTGCTGGCGCACGCGGTTGACCAGGCCCGCGGCGGGGATCACCCGCGTTCTGGCTGAATTCGTCCGGTGTCGCCGTAGCGTCCTGATCGGCTACGGGGGAATGATGGGCCTCGTGGGACGTATGCGCGGCTGGCCGGTGACTCTGGTGGAGCCTGCCCTGCTGGATGAGCCGATCGGATTGCGCCCGGTGCGGGCCAGGGACGCCGGAATCTGGCGCGACGCCCGGGTGCGCAACGCGGACTGGCTCCGCCCGTGGGAGCCCACCAACCCGGAAACCCCGCTGTACCGGTCCACGATCAGCCCGTACCTGTCCATGGCCCGGACGATGCGCCGGGAGGCCCGGCAGGGCCTGGCGCTGCCCTGGGTGGTTACCTACGGTGGCCGGTTCGCCGGACAGCTCACGGTGGGCAGCATTACCTGGGGCTCGGCCCGGTCGGCCCAGGTCGGGTACTGGATCGACGAGGCCTTCGCCGGCCAGAACGTGACGCCCACCGCGCTGGCCATGGCCCTGGATCACTGCTTCTTCGTGGTCGGGCTGCACCGGGTGGAGGCCAGCATCCGGCCGGACAACCACGCCAGCCGCCGGGTGGTGGAGAAGCTCGGCTTCCGCGAGGAGGGGCTGCGGCGGCGCTACCTGCACATCGACGGGGCGTGGCGGGATCACCTGTGCTACGCGATGACGGTGGAGGACGCGTCGGGCGGGCTGCTGCCCCGGTGGCGCAACGTGCTGTCCGCGGTGCGCCCGGGTGTAACCCGCCGCTCGGGGCCGCTTCCCGGGCCGCGGTAGCGCGCTCATCCCGGCCGCGCTGGCGCGGCCCATCCCGGCGATCTTGCGACACACCGGGTTTAGTACTGTTCATCGCCGGCCCTGGCCCCTACCGTGCGTGACGTGAGCAAGCCCGCCACGCGGCTAGTCGCGCCTATCCTCAGGCGGCTTGTTTGCGCGCCAGGGTGCCCGCATCGGAGGGCGCGTTGAGCAGCGCGATCCTCTACTTCGCCATCGTCGCCATCTGGGCCGGGATACTGATGCCCCGGTGGCTGCGCCCGTCCGCGCACCGGCACCGGGCCGAGGAGGAGCAGCCCGAGGCGGCGGCGCCGGAGGCGGTGGCCACCTTCGCCCAGCCCGGCCTGGAGGCCGAGGACAGCCAGCACGCGGCCGCCTGGGCGGCCGAGGATGCGGCCGCCCGGCGGGCCAACGTCCTGCGCGCCCGGCGGCGCATGCTCACCACCCTCGTGCTGCTCACGCTGGGCGCGTTGGGCATCGCGGTGGCCAGAATCGCCGCGTGGTGGGTCGTCGTGCCGCCCGGCGTGCTGCTGGCCGGGTTCCTGCTGCTGCTCCGCGAGGCCGCCCGCAGCGACGGGGCCCGCGCCCGCCGCCAGGCGCAGCACGCCGAGGCCGGGCAGCGCCGCCAGCCCGAAGACCAGGAGAAGGAGGAGGAGCCGGAGGTGTTCGAGCGCATCGCCTCGACCCCCGAGGCGCCGCAACCGGAGGCGGAGCCCGCGGCCACCGCGGAGATCATCGACATCTCGGCCCGGGTCAACGACCAGGTCTACGACCAGTACACCGACGCCGCCGAACGCGCCGTCGGCGACTAAGCCCCGTCCCCGGCGACCGGCCGAGCGCGCGAGGAGGTCCCGGAGTTTGCTACGCTGACAGCCGTTCCAGGGGCTGTAGCGCAGTCCGGTAGCGCACCTCGTTCGCATCGAGGGGGTCAGGGGTTCAAATCCCCTCAGCTCCACTAGGAAATGCAGGTCAAGGCCATGATCACCAGCCGGTGATCATGGCCTTAGATCATTTGACCGTCACTCGACCGTCGCATGGCGCGGCAACGAACGATCGTGGACGACGCCAAGCGGCACACATCGGTCCTGGTCGCCGGCGAGACGAGCGTTGGCACTCGCCGCCGCGCCGGAAGGAGGCCCCGCAGCCTCAGCCATGCGGTGACGAACCCAGCGTCGAGAAGTGCTCGCGGTGCAGTTCCCTGAACTCCGGGCTACCGGGCCGGGAGGCCGGTACGTCGGCGCAGTTCCGCCGGATCAGGCAGGAGATGCACATCTTCCCCCTCATCCAGCTTCCGCTGCCGCCGCCACTCGCAGTCATCAGCGAGAGCCCGTACCCGTTCCAGCGCCGCTCCCCCGGCCGCAACCGCTTCAGCCAGGGTCAGGCCGTCCTCGTCGCGGGCAGCGAGCATCCGGTCCACCGCCTGGGCGCGGCTGATCTGGCCGGCCAGGTGTCCCTGATCGGCACCGAGAGGGAGGAAGTACTGCTCCAGGAGCACGGTGACCGGCTCAGCCTTTGGAAGGTCCACGCCGCGCCGGCGCCGCTCATCCTCGCCGCTGTCCGGCTCGAAACCAGGTTCCCCGGTAGCTTCCAGCAACTGCTCCGCAGAGCGCACATTCCGTTCGATCACCTCGGCCTGGTGGGCCACCCTGGCGATCTCGTCTTCCAGTACCGCCAGCCGCGCCTCGGAATTGGTGGTCAGGCGGAACTTGCCCGCATCTCCCCATTCGATGGTGCCCAGGTTGGTGAGCATTCCCGGCTCCACCTTGCCGACATACTCGACCTCGTCCTCGGCTACCTGGCTCCACCAGCGATCCGGCACTGCCGCCAGGTAGGTATGGAAGCCGGCCAGGTCCCGGATTGGCCGCTGCGGCGGGGGCAGGCACCTGTCCCGCAGCGCCGCCCAGACCGCCGCGGGGTCAGCCACTTTGACCGTGGCCTCGCAGAAGCGATACTCGTCGCCGTCGGCGTTCGCGAAGCGCCGCCGCGGAGGCCGGGAGAACAGCGCCAGCAGCCGTTCCGGGAACTGATCGCCCTCTCCGGGCGAGACCGGCCCGTGCGGGAACATCGCGCAGGCCTGCCGGCGGTGGTCGCGGCTGAGGCCGGCCAGCCCGCCCAGCGCCCGTAGCCGGGTCCCATCGGGCAGGAAGCGGGCCACTATCAGGTCCAGCCGGGTCACCGATAGTGACAGCAGCCGGTCATGCAGTTCGACGGACGGCGGGCCGCCCACCAGGCTGCGCGCCCGGAGCTGTGACCCCGGCCGGACCCAGGTGACCTCGTAGAGGTCGGCCGGGACGGTGAGCCACCGGCTCAGCAGGTCACGCTCGTCCGGGCGCAGCAGGTGGCCACGCTCGGCCAGGAACTGCCGAGCGGCGCCACCATCGAACACCGCGAAGTCCAGGGCCAGCATGCCGGCCTCCGGTGCGCCGATCGCGCACGCCAGTATGCGGTCCATGACCGGCCGCCGCGGGCTGCGCTGGGCGTACGTGGCGATCATCGCGTACAGCGCTACCGCCCGCTCCGCCAGCGGGTGCGGTGCGGCCCGCTGGTCCGCCCCGAGACAGCATGCCTTGTACTTGCGGCCGGACCCGCACGGGCAGGGCCGGTTGCGGCTCACCTGGCCGGCGATGGCGGGCCGACGGAGAGTGTCCAGCGAGGACAGCAGCGGCTCGGCGACTGGATCGGATCCGATCGAGTCGGCGAGTTCCCAGGCACGGGCCCAGTTTCCCGCGCACATCTCGTACTCGGCCGCGTCCCGGATGGCCGGCCGCAAACTGGGAGCCAGCGCCAGGCACTGCTTGACCAGGGCACGTGCCTGGCTAGCCGCACCTGCCCCTTCGGCCGCTCTTGCCTGCAGCAGCATCGCGGCGGCGCGGAGCGCGGGCTCGTGGAGCACGTCGAGCGCCGCCAGGGCAGCCGCCCACGGGTGCGCCGCCGGATTGCCCGGCGCGGCGGCCGCCTCCACCTCTTCTGCTACCAGGTCCAGCACGTCCGTGTTGGCCAGCCGGTGCATCCGCGCTTCGGCGGCGACATTTACCGGCCTGCGGCTGGCGGGCGGTGCGGCCAGAGCCGCGATCAGCGCCAGCGCGTCCACCGCCGCCTGCGGCGGCACGCTGCCGCGCGGCCCTAATCCACGGTGGGTGAGCAGCCGCGGTGGAAGCCGCAGGTGCGCGACGAGCGCAGCCGCCGTGTCATCGTCGCCAGACCGGAGCGCCGTGGCGAGCGCGCCGAAATCGCTGTGAGCATCTAGCAGTTTCATCAAGACTGATCATTTCATTCCATGCTCCCGGAGGTCAGCCAGAAGCTGACCCGCCACGGTCTCCTCATAAACCGCCCGGCCAGCCATGTGCATCGCCGCGCGCAGTCCTGGGTCCCACGGCGTGTCCACCGGCCCGCCCACCAGCTCGACTCCTGCTCCGCTCGGGCCCGCTGCCGCCAGGTAGTCGCCGGCATCCATCCGCCACGGCCGTCCCGCATAGCGGTGCAGAACATCGGCCGCAATCGTGATGCCTGGCCAGTCGAAGTCCCCGTGGTACCAGACCTCAGCCCCGCCTCGGATCGCCAGGCCGGCGAGCAGGTGAAAGGCTGTGGACGGTCGGCCCTCGGTGCATGCCAGCGGCGGGCAGGACGCCCCCAGTTCCGCACACGCCCGGCGCAGCACCGCCGGGTTCTCGCATACGAAGATCCGCGGCACGGAGATTCGGACTGGATGCGTGACAAGCTGATGCAACGTCACCTGGAACGGTGTCCCGTACCGCGCCGCCCCAGATAGCCACTCCGCCAGCCCTTCGCCCTCCGCTGGCACGTTCAACACCAGGACCCGGCTGGCCAGGTCATCCGCCAGCACGCCGGCCCGGTCCCACAATTCCCGCCGCTCGGCCGCCGACCCTGGCCGTGGCATCCCAGCCTGCAGCGCCAGCGCCCGCAGCACCAGCGTGCTCAACGCCGTCCCGTGGTTCAGCGCCTTGGTATCCCCGGTGATCTGCGCGGCCAGCGCAGGCAAGGCGACGGGCACTCCGCCCGGCTGCACCCCGCTCGCCGCAGCGGTACCTGCCGTACGTCCGGCCAGGAACTCCAGCGCGCGGACCGCCTGGTCCATCACCTCCGCGTCCCCCAGCGATGCCAGCCTGGTCAAGGTCCCGTCGCTACGCAGCCCGGCCAGCCACTCCCGGTACCACTCACACGTCACGAAGAGCGGGCTCGCCCCGGCCAATGAGGCCAGCTCCGCCCGGGCAGCCGCCAGCGACGAGGACTCTGCGGGCCGGTCCCGCAGCGGCCCGCCCAGGACCGTCAGCAACTCGGCCAGCCCGCCGCCAGTCGCCCGGGAGACCGCAGCGTCCAGCACCTCCAGCGACACGGTCAGCCGCTTCGTCCCCGCGGGCTGATGCATGCCGGTGATGCCGATGATCGCCTTCCGCTCGGCGTCATCGGGGTCCGGGACGCTGACCCGCCCGGACAGCGCCCCGCCGGTCCGCTCCAGCGACCTCCGCGCGGCGGCCAGCAGCCGCCGGTACCCGGGCCCCCGGTACCGGTCTACTGCAGCCACCTCATCACTCACCCGGCATCCTCGTCGCTCTCGTCTTCAGGCCCCCCACCGCCGGTGTCGGCCCCGCTACCCAGCGTCAGCACGTCCCCGAGGGCCGCAGGCACATACCGGCTTGGCCGGAACCCGAGCAGTTCCTCGGCCAGCTCCTCGTTGCCCGCAAAGCCCGCGCTCGCGTCGACTAGCTGCTCCCCGTCCCACAACGCGAGCAGCGCGGACAATGTGTGCGCCACCTTGTCATGCTGCATGTCGTAATGCGCCACCACCGGCACCGACGGGTAGGTGACCCACAGATCGTGCCCGGTCATGAAGAGGTCCAGGTCGAACTTGACGGTCAGCCCGAGCAACTCCGGCTTGAACGTTTCGTCGATTCCCGCGAACGCCTCGTCCAGCGCGATCAGCCGCGGGCAGGCGGGCTTGGCGGACGAGTAGAGCGCGTTGGCCGCGGCGAACAGCGGCAGGTGAATCGCGGCGGACTTCTCGCCGCCGGACATCTCGGAGTGCTTCTTGCGGGTCAGCCGTTCCGCCGACCGGCCGGGCTGCAGCAGCCGCAGCTCGAACGTGTGCCAGGACCGGTAGTCCAGGACTGAGGCGAGCACTTCCCGGTAGGTGTCCCGCGGGTTCGCGGCCCGGTGGTCATGAATCATGGCGCGGAGCAGGCCGCGCAGCTCCGCCAGGCCATCCGGGCCCAGGCTGGCGGCATCCCGGTCGAGCAGCCGGGACACCCGGGTCTGCTGGTCGGTGAGCTTGTCGGAGCGGACCCAGCGGATCCCGACCGCCATGCCCGAGGACATCGGTTTGGCGCGGGTGTCCGCGTCCATCTGGTCGACCAGGTCCTTGGCCGCCAGCACCCGCGCGTGGATCTGCTGAGCCAGCGCGGTCAGCAGCGAATCCTCCAGCACTGTGCGTTCCCGCTGCTCGAGCAGGATGCCCTGGTTCTCGGCATCCTCCGCGATCTTGCGGGCGAAGCCCGCAGCGGGCATCCGGCCCTCGTTGGTCACCACGTCCACGAAAAACGGCGCGTCCCCGGTCAGGTCGGCCTGGTAGCCGTCCTCGCCTGCCTTGAGTGAGGTCTCGAAGTCTCGGTACGCGGTCCACATCCGGTCCACGGTGCCCTTCAGCACCCCCTCGGTGACCGCGCGCCCGGCCCGCGTCGCAGCCGTGAACGCATCCAGCACGGTGGCTGCGGCAGCCGGCAGCAGCTCCCGGATCATCTGTCCCGGATCAGCCGACCCACCCCCGGCCGGATCGCTTGCCCCATCCCCGGCCGCTCCTTCCCCGCCCGACAACCGCGCCACCAGTTCAGCAGCAGCCCGTTCGTGATCAGGCCACTGCGCCGCCGCCGGCCACGCGGCGCTCTCGGTCACCTCGAGCAGCGGCCGCAGATCCCCCTGCGTATAGGGCTCGAACGCAGCCGCCTGGGTGATCAGCTCGGCCAGCGCAGCCGCCAGGGCCGTGCGCCCGTGTGAAAGATCACGCTCCGCCCCGACGAACCTGTCGTGTGCCGCGGACTCCCGCTGACCGGCCGCCTTCCGCTCAGCCCGGGCTGCGGACAAACGATGGTCCACCTCGAAGATCTCGTCCCGGATCTGCTCGTACTCCGCGCCGCTGACCCGCTCGTCGACGCTGAGCTTTTCCGCGGCGGCGGCGAAGGCTGCCCGGTTCTCCGCCAGCAGCTCAGCGGCTTCATCGTTGTCCCGGCTGAGCCGCCCGATCCGGTCCAGCCGGTTCCGCAGGTCCTCCTCCAGCCTGGCCGCCTCCCCGCGGCCCCGGGCCAGGTCCTCCGCGGTGCGCCCGAAGTCGGCCACCGCCCGCTCTACCACGTCCATCTGTTCGGCGCTGGCGGGCAGGCCCCGGTCGGCCGCGACGTTCCGGAGCCGCCGGGCTCGCGCGTCCAGCTCGGCGGTGGCTGCGTCCATCGATTCCCGCGCTCCGGTGAGTCGGCCACGGGCCGCCGAGCGCTTCCCCTCAGCGTGCGTGACCTGGCTGAGCGCCGTGGTCACCGGCGCGATCCGCGGCAGCTCCCCCCGCGCGCGATCCAGGTCCGCCAGCAGGTCCGCCGTGCGCTGCCGCTGCGCCGCCGCCTCCTCCCGCTGGCGGGCCAACTCCGCGATGAGCCGGTCCAGCTCGGCGAGCCGGGCCCGGCGCCGGTTGGCCCGGTTGGTGGTCCCGATGAACTCAGGCGTTCCCGTGGGCCGCGCGCCGAGCTGCGGCCCATAGCTGTACTGCGCCTGCAGGGTCACCACCGCGGCACCGGCCGCCCCCGTCCCGCCACGCTCCGCGAGAGCCTCCGGGCCGCTTTCCCCGGGAATTTCATCCGCAACGAGAACCGACCGCAGCACTGTCTCCACCACCGCCGAGGGGACCAGGTCCTGCTGCTCCGGAACGAGCACGTCGGCCAGCGTCCGCCCGGTGGGCCGGAGCGCGGGCGGCACCGCCATCAGGTACCCGTCAGCCTCGGCCGCCGCGATCGCAGCCGTCGTCAGCGCGGGGTCGGGATGAATCCACGCCGTCAGCATGCCTGCCCCGTACAGCGCGCCTTCGATACCGGCGGCGGCATCATCGGGCAGCCCGTCCACGAACCGGACCAGCTGCCACAACGGGGCGCCGGGACGTCCTGCGCGGTCAGCGGGGCGCAGGTCGGAGGCGGGCGGGGCATCATCGTGCTGGCCGGCGATCTTCTGCTGTTCCGCGGCCCGCCGCGCCTGCTCCTCAGCCAGGTGGCCTTCCTGGCTGGTGAACTGCTGCCGCCGACTGATGAGCGCGTCCGCGCGCGGCTGGGTGAGCGCGGTGAACGTCTCGGTGAGCGTGGCCGCGTCCGGCTCGCCGAGCCGGTCCACCGCGGCGGTGAGTCCCGCTACCTGGTCGCCGTCGAGGATCGCCGATGGCTGGTCACCAGACCAGCGGTCGGCCCATCCGCGGAGCTGCCCGGCCACGTCGGCGCGGACGGCGTCCAGCCGCTGCTCCGCCGCCAGACAGGCCCGGTCGCTGTCCTCCAGCTCCTGCCGGGCCTTGCCCAGCTCCGTCTCGGCGAGACTGCGGGCCTGCTCGGCCTCGCGCACTGACCCGAGCCAGCGGCGAACCTCGGCCATGTCGTCGCGCCGGGCGGTGACCCGGGCCTTGGCCGTGAGCGCCAGGTCGGCCCCGGTGTCCGCGGGCTCGCCGTCGCGGAGCACGCCCGCGGTGGCCGCCGCCTCGGCCAGCGCCCGGAGGTGCCGGTCGATGGCGCCGCCCAGCTCGTCCCGGCGGCTGGCCACGGCGTCCGCCTCCTGCTGCAGGTCGCCGACGTTGCCCCGGGCCCGGGCCAGCCGCTGCTCATCCTGGGCCAGCCGGGCCTTGTCCTGCTCCAGCTGGCTGCGCCGCAGCGCGAGTTTCTCGTGATCCTTGTAGGCGTCGCGGTCCTTGAGCGCGGACAGCCGCGCATCGAAGGTGTCCACGCTGATCCGGGCGGACTCACCGGCTTGCCTGGCCCGTTGTTCTTCCCGCCCGGCCGCCGCGGCTTCGCGGGCCGCCGTGATGATCGCCCCGACGTGCCCGGCGGCGGCGTCCATCCGCGCCGCGACATGGTCGGCCTGGTGCCGGGTGTGCGCCCGGAGGTACGCGGTGTACTGGGCGAGGAAGGCACGCACTGCCGCGTCGGCGGCAGCCAGGTCGTCATACTGTTTCTGCACCGCCGCCAGGTTCTCGAAGTCCCGCGCCGCCTGCTCGACCAGGTCCTCATCGACCGGGCTGAGGCCCGCGGTGAGCGTGTCCGAGACCTTGGCCGGGTCGAGGTCTTTCGCCAGCAGCGGCCGACGCAGCGCGATTAGCAGGTCCAGCAGCTGGATGTAGCGTTCCCGGCCCAGGCCGAACAGCCGTTCGTCCACGGCGTCCTGGTAGACCCCGCGCCGGTCGCCGAAGCAGGCGTCGCGGCCGAGCACCGCGGTGAGCTGCTTGGCGGTCAGCGGCCGGGAGTCCGCCGACAGCAGGCCGAACTCGGCGCCCATCCGCTTGCCGGTGATGAAGAATGACGGCCGGGCCCGTTCCCAGTTCTTGTGCGCGGTCAGGCCGATGACCAGGGTGATGGTCTCCTGCTGCCCCCCCGGCCCGGCGGGGCGGCCGAACTCCATCCACACGTAGCCGTGCTCGGCGTCCTGCCCCCGGTACAGCAGATTCGCTTTCATCGTCCGGTTCTCGCCGCTGAACGGGTCGAGCCGCCGCGCATCCAGCCCGCCGTCCAGGACGAACGGGAACAGCACTTCGAGCGCCTTGGTCTTCCCGGAGCCGTTGTGACCGCGCAGCGCCGAGCCGGCCATCGGCGAAGACGAACTCCTCGTCGAAGTAATCCCAGAGGTTGATGATCCCGGCCCGGGTCGGCTTGAACCGGGCGGGCGCAGGCCCTGGGCCGTGGCTGGCAGTCACGCGGATCCTTCCGTTGAGCTGAAAAGGTCGAACGTGGCCTGGCCGTCCTGGCGGGCAGCTTCGGGAAGCGCGGCGGTAATGTTGCGGTACCGGGCCGCGGCCGGCAGGATCAGCGCGCCGCCCGGCAGGCACCGGATGAGCCGCAGGTCATCGAGAAGCCGCAGCGCGGCGGCGAGCAGCCCGTCGGCGTCGTGCTGCCACTGGGCGGTGAACGAGGCCGCGCCGAAGTCGGCGTACAGGGCCTCGAGCATGGCCGCCAGCCTGGTCAGCTCGATGAACGGGGCCTGCAGCGGCGCCTCCTGGCCGGACGCTGCCTCCACGCGCTCACCAGCGGGATGGGACGGGACCCGGGCGGGACCTTGTTCCTCGCCGGGAGGCCCGGCCGGGCGGCCCGCGTCGATCCTGTCCAGCAGACCGCGCTGGTCGTCAGCGGCGGACGGCACCGGCAGCCGGGCCAGCGCCGGCCCGTCTTGGGGGTCCTCCAGCAGGTCCGCGACCTTGGCCAGCAGTAGCCCGGCGGTGCGATTCACCGCTCCTCCCCGGCCAGGGAAGGGCTGGTCGGTGAACCGGCCGGTGGGATCGGCCAGCAGCACCCCTTCGGCCCGCCGTTCCACCATGAGCCCAGTGAGCCGGGCCAGGTTCTCGGCGAGCTCGGCGCTGCGCAGCGCGACGGCCGTCTCCGCGTCGAGCGTCGCGTAGTAGGCGACCGGGTGCTCCACCAGCAGCCGCCGGGCCCGGCGCGCGGCTGCTTCCCGCTGCGCGGACCGTTTCGTACTGATGCCGGCCGCCTCGAACAGGCCGGCCGCGCCGGGCAGATGCTGGATCGTCCGGGCCGGGCGGAACAGTGCGGTGCAGATGTCGTGGTCGATGTCGTAGAGTGCATCGCCCCGGTCCGTGTCCCGTGCCCAGTTTTCCGCTGACCCGTCGGACAGCCGGAGCGCACCGTGATCGGCCAGCCAGTCCAGGACGTCCACGACGGCCCGCTTGTGCTCGGTGATGGTGGCCTCGAAGCCGAGGCCCTCGATCGCGTTGGCGGCCGGGGCGAACGCCCGGACCAGGTCGGCCAGGCTGATCTCGATTCGCGACCGCTGGAAGACGGCCAGAACCAGGCACAGGTAGGCGAGCCGGCGCCGGTCGAAGGGGCGGCCGCTGCGAGCTGCGAACACCGACCGCTGGCTATCATCCACGGTGTCCAGGCGCCGGACCAGCCGGACCTGATGCGCGGTCGCGATGAGCGTGTAGCCGAGCAGCCCGGCGAAGTCCCGGGCCATCAGGTCGGCCCAGCGCAGCACCGCGGTCAGCGCCCCGGCGCGCGGCCGGGACGCGGTGATCAGGTCGTTGGTCAATACCAGCCGGACCGCGTGCTGGTAGGAACCGAGGTCGCTGGGCGCGACCCCGCGGGCAGCGGGCGGCTCAGCCACTGCGGCCACTGGTCAGTCCGGCCGCCGCCCTTGTGCCCTGGGCGGTACGGCCCCGGGCCTGGGCGAGTTCGAGCCGTAGCCCGGGCAGGTGCAGCACGCCGTACGCGGTCCGCACCGCGCTGCCCTCCGGCGATGGCCGCAGCCGGATGACCATCACGTCGTTGCCGCCTGACCCACCGGTGATCCGTCCGGCCACCACCGTCCTGGCTTCAAGCGCCCGGGTCAGGAGCGTGAGCAGCACCCGGGTCTGGCCTTCGTCAAGTACCCGGTCACCCAGCCCTGAGCCGAGCAGTTGCCAGGCGGCGTCCTGCTCGGCCGCGCGCCGCGCCGCCTGGCGCCGTCGCAGGTCGGCACGGACCCCGTCGTGGGCCTGCAGCCGCTGCGGCAGGCCTGGTGTGGGCGCCTTTCCGCGACGGAACAGCGTGACCGCCACCTCCACCCCTGGCGTGTCCTCCCAGGACAGCCGGGGCGAGATCAGCTCACTGTCCTCGTGTACCCCACCCAGGTGCCGGGCACTGCGCAGGCCGAACGCCGCTCCCATCAGTGCGTGTGCCGCGTCCTCGTCGCTGACGCTGAACGCCCAGGCGGCCAGGTGCCGCAACTGGGTGGCGCGGTTCACCCCACCGCGCTGGGCCTCGGTGATCTGGCGGAGCAGCGCGATCACGCTGGACACCCCGGCCCGGGTGGCCGCGGCCAGTTCGGCGGCCCGCGACCCCTCGCCTTCGGCGGTGAACCAGGCCCGGACCGCCGCCCAGCGGCGCCGCCAGTCGTCGAGCACGTCATCGGCCCGCATCAGCGGGCGTTCATCGGCCTCGGCCGCCCGGTTCAGCAACGTGCCGAGCCCGGTCGCCTCGACCTGGGTGACAGCGAGGGCCAGCCGGGGCAGGTAGCGGTCCAGCTCAGCCATGAAGTCGCTCATGTGGGCCAGCAGCGCGTGCTTGTAGCGCAGGAACATCTCTGGCGACGCTTCGGTGGACCGGGTGATGTCGCCCAGCGTCAGGTGAAACCGCGCCGACCGGCGGGCCATGTCCTCCATCACCCGGTCCAGGCTGGTCAGCCGCCGGACGATCTCGTCACCGTCACCGGCCCGGTTGGCTTCGGCGAGCCCCTGCAGATCCCGCAGGATGTCGGAGAACATCAGCCGGGAAAGGTTTGCGTCATGCACCCGGGCGGCGAGCACACCCTCGACCGCCGTGTACGCGCGGTGCCCCAGCTCGCTGAACTGGTAGACCGACTGCCGATTCCGGTAGCGGGCCAGGCTGCCCGCCCGGGAGGCGTCCTCCAGCCGGTGCAGCACCCCGTCGTCGGTGAGGTTGTCCAGCCGGCCCCGCAGGCTGATCAGGTTGCGCGGCACGCTGTTATGCGCGGCGGCGAGTTCGGCCAGCACCTCCGCGACGTCGTCGGTATGCGCCTGGGCCACGTGGGCACCGCGCAGCCGGTCCATGGCCCGCAGGACCCACAGGTACGCGACATAGTCGTCGCGCCGGGTGAAGCCGAACAGGCGGAACCGGTCGCTGACCGCCAGCGCGTCGAGGTTGAACGGGTCAGCTTGGTCATTGAGTACCGCCATCGCGACGAGCCGCTCCCTGTCCGCGAGGTCGTCGGGGCATGCATCCCCATGATGGCATCGTGGCGCACTACTGGGTGCGGCTGCCGCGATATGCCTCCCTATCCCTCTCGCTGCCAACCTGTGAAGCGGCGGCCACGCTGCCGGTTCACCCGGGGGCAGCACCGTCCGGCCGGTCCTGCGGCTTCCGTCGTCTTGTCCGTCATCGTCTCGGCTGCCGAGCGTGAGGCTGGGGCGCGCCTCCGTTCCTTACGGCTCCGCTGGCCACAACCCGGCAACTATGGATGCCAAGGGCGAGCTAGAGAAGAAGCAATGCCCGGCCTAAAGCGCGGTTGCGCTCACGCCGGGCAGGTCCGCGAACCGTGCGTTCGCATCGAAGCTGAGGATGATGCGATCGCTCTGCAAGGCATGCGCGGCGATGATGAGATCATGTGCGCCGCGAGGCTTTCCGACCCGGCGAGCGTGCGCGATCAGCCGTGCATGGTAAGCGGCAGTTACTTCGCCGTAGTCAAGCACGTCCACGGACGAGGTGATGGCGACCAGTGCGCGAGCGCGATCAGCGGCCCGTTCCGGCGTGTCGGCAAGTTCAATGCCAACTCTGTACTCGGCAACGGACACAGCCGCGATTGCCAACTCGTCGCCATCCAGGGCAGCCCGGTCAACCGTGCCGCGCTCATACGCAATCAGAACATTGGTATCCAGGATCAGGCGCCTGCCCACGGATCATTCCCCTCACCAGAGATCAGGGCCAGCGCACCGGCGATGTCTTCGGCGAAACGATCATCGGGCGGCGGGATGTGCTCCAGTGCGGCGCGTAGGTCCGCGCCGGTACGGCGCCGGGCGGGTCTCATCTCCGCGACCACGTGGTTCCCGCGGGTGATCGTGACGGTCTCCCCTCGCTCGATCGCGTCGAGCAGGTCCGAGAAATTGCGTGAGGCTTCGGTCGCGGACATCGTTCGCATGGACCCAATGGTATCTGATTATCAGATACACAGCAGGCATACGAGCGGCCTGAACCAGGGACCCCTTCGTTCGCATCGAGGGGGTCAGGGGTTCAAATCCCCTAAGCTCCACTAGGAAATGCAGGTCAGGGCCATAGTGGTTCTGACCTGTTCACCCTTTGAAGATCATTTGTCACTGAGATGTCACCCGGACGGAGCGGCCCGAGGTGACACATGTTGGTCCCAAACGGATTTTCTGTCATCCCCTGACACCTGCCCCAGCCAGCTTGCGGAAGTAAGCAGCGGCCCGGCTGGTGGTAGTGGCAGCGGCGTCGTGTGCGGCCCCGCAGGGCCAGATACGTGCCCGAACGTGGACTGCCTGCTCCGCCTGTGTAGCTCATCGTGCCTTTGGCTGCCATCTTCAAACCGCCACGGCCGGTTCCTGGCGCGGCTGCGCTGTCTCCAGTGACCTTAGGTCCCGCAGGAGCAGGACGATGCGAGGCGACCTCGGGATGGTTCAGGACGCCGATTCCTCCCGGCGCTCTGACTCCGAGGGGTGGCTCGCCACCGGCCCGGCCTTGTGCGCCGAGCGGCCGGACCCGGATCCTCGTCGCGCTGCGCGGACGGGTCGCGAGCTGGCCCGGGAAGCAGAGCCGGGGTAGCTGTCGGCGGCCGCACCTACCGTGAGGGGATGGGGACGAACAAGGCTGGCCGGCGGATCGGCCCGGGCCTGTCATCCACGGTTGGCACGGCCCGCAGGCGCCGCATGCAGGCGCGTCAGGCGGGCAGGCGGGTCCCCGGCACCCGTGCGGGGACGCCGGACTTGCTCACCCGATAGGTTTCGTGGTCCAGTTCGCCGGGTTGCTGCCAAGCAGCCGCAGGTGGTCCCTGAACAGGCTGGCCACGCTGATGGGGGGGTGCGCGCCCTGCTGGTCGATGCTTAGCGCCAAGCCGTCGGCGTTGGCAGCGCACAGGGTCTCGCTCGGAAGGGTGCCGACGACCTGGTTGGTCACGACCACCCGGTAGCCGTTGATGATCTCGGAGCCCGACGTTGGGCAGAAGTTCCTGTAGAAGGTGGCGGGGTCGATGACCCCAAAGTAGGGAAGGTTGGTCTGGAATTCCATGCCGCCGTCGGCGCCCAGATCGGGGGTCCCCGTGGTCAGCGCGAACCGGCTGGCCCGCAGCAGCCGGCCGTCCGGCTGGTAGTACACGCTGCCCACCCGCCACCGGCTGGGCAGGCCGGTCAGCTGGGCCGGGAACACCAGCGGTGGCGTGGCCGCGCCATAGCGGACGTGGCTGGCTATCTTGACCGCGTCCTGTTTGTACGCCTCGCGTTGGGCCGCGCTCAGCTTCGTGGCATTCGCCGTGGGGAGCACCAGCCCGGCCCAGCCGCCGGGGCGTATTGCCAGAGGAGATACGAGTCGGACCGGGATGCGCGGTGGCGCTGCAGGGCGGCGGGAGGCCGCTGATCGGTCCGGGACCGGCCCAGAATGCGCGGTGGCCCTGCACGGCCGGCGCGCGCCCGCTGATCCGTGCGGTGAGGCCCTCCAAGGCCTCGGTGGAGCATTTCAGGTCCCCGGCCGGGCGGGTCAGGTGGCACTGGCCGGCCGCGTAGACGATGAGGTTCCAATTGGACAGGGCAGATAGTTCGCGCCCCGCGACCAGGGCCACCACCTCCGGGCGCGCGTCGCCTGCCACCAGCCGGTTACCCAAGGGCAGCCAGCCGAACGACAGGTAGGGAACCAGCGGGTTGAACTGGCGCGGCGCCGCCGGCCTGCCGGCGGGCGGGCCGGAACCGAGCCGGACCGGCCCTACCCCCATGGCCAGGATCACGACCGCGGCCGTGGCCAGCACCGAGATGCCGGCCACGCTGGCCCGGCGCCGGCGCAGGCGGGCCCGGCCCCGGCGGCGGGCGAGCTGGATATCCATCTGTGAACGGGTCGGCTCGCGGTCGGCTATCTCCGTAAACAGCGCACGGATCTGGGGCTCACTCATGGCCGGGGCCTCCTGGGTAGATCTGGTGCTGGGCCGCCGCGGGCGGCTGGCCGCCGGGGGCGGCGGGATGCGCTGGCCCGAGCGCGCGGCGTACTGCGGCCAGGGCCTTGGCCGTCTGGCTCTTCACCGTCCCCGGTGAGCAGCCGAGGATCTCGGCGGCCTCGTCAACGTTCAGGTCGCAGTAAAAGCGCAGCACAAGCGTCGCGCGCTGCCGGGCCGGCAGGGCCACCACCGCCGCCCGCAGGTCAAGCACGGCATCCTGATCGACCGCTGCAGCCGGCGAGTCAGCCACCCGGCCGCCCAGGCTCACCCGCCTCACCCAGGCCGAGCGCCGCTCGTGGAGGAACTCGCGGACCAGCACGGCCCGGGCATAGGCGTCGGGATGGGTGCCCGCCCAGACCCGGCCCCAGTGCACATACAGCGTGGTGAGCGTGGCCTGCACCAGGTCATCCGCGCGCTGCCAGTCACCGCACAGCACCCCAGCCAGCCGCCGCAGCGACGGCAGCCGGGCCGTGACGTACTCGGTGTATTCGGCGTCCCGGCTACGGCTCACCGCCGGCCGCCATGCCTCATCACATGCCTCACACCTACTAGAGGCGCGTGGCGTCCCGTTCGGTTGCCACCCGCGGCAAGATTTACCCCCCCCCCCCGCACAACGCCCCAGCCCGGCGAACGAGCATGCAGATCAACCTGATATGCGCGGTCGCCCCTACTCAGCCAAGGGCAAATCGATGCCGCTCAGAGCCGTTCCGCGCGAGCATCCAGCTGCCGCCTTCACCGTGGCCCGGGATCTGGGGATTCATGACGGGACCCTGGGGAACTGGATAAACCCCTGGCGGCGGGAGCATCCCGAACCTGACCAGTCCTTGTCCCCGTGGAGCGTGCGCGTGGAGGAACTCGAGGCCGAGGTGGCCCGACTGCGGATGAAAAACGAGTTCCTGAACAAAGCATCGGCCTTCTTCGCGCGGACGCACCGGTAGCTGGGCGGCCGCACCGCCATACCTCAGCGAGTGCATTATCGAGAAACTGTTCTGTGAGAGCGAAAGGGTTCGATGCCTGAAGTCGTCGAAGGTACCTCGATTAATTTCGAGTTCTGCGTAGCTATAGGGAAAGAAGGCAGGAGCATCGTCTTGGCTGAACTGTCTTTCCGGGTCCGGAACGTCGCGCTTGGCCAGGTTGGCCAGGGAGCGTTTCAGGTGCGACCAGGCCGACTCGACGGGGGTTGAGCTCGGAGGCGTACGGCGATGGCAACGGAAGGTCCCGATGGGCACGAGCTCAATCGGACGGCGTGACCGGGGACCACACGCCGAACCACTGCTCGGCGCCGTAGGCTTCGAACCGCTCTACCTCGGTGAACCCCAGCTTCGCCGCGAGGCGCATCGAGCGGGCATTGGCGGTCTGGGTAAAGAGCACCACCGGCTCGCCGGGAAGCTCGTCGGCGAACCAGCCGAGTGCCGCTGCGCACGCCTCGGCGGCGTACCCGTATCCCCACGCCTCCGGCAGGAACAGGTAGCCGAGCTCGGCCTCCCCGGCAGCAGCCGGAGGACCGTGCCCCGTTGCTCTCCTGAGAATGATCTGGCCGATCATGGCTCCGTCGAGATCGACTATGAAAAGGCCGGGGCGCGGCTCGGGCGCCCCGGGCATCTCGCGCTCGAGCTCGTCACGCGGCCGGGGGCCACCGAGGTAGGTGCCGACCTCTGGCGAGGCCAGCAGCTCGATGTATGCCGCGCGGTCCCGGGCCTCGGGCTCACGGAGCACGAGCCTCTCGGTCCTGATCGGCTCAGGCGGCCAGGCGACGGGTCCCAGGCCTGCCATGCGCGCAGGCTAGCAGATGGTCAAATCACCGAGCGGGAAACGCTTAACTCCCCGGCATTGCGGCTAACCGATCTTCAATTCTGGGGTTACAGAGGGGAGTGAGGTCGAGCCGGGTTCCGGCGAGGAAGCCCTCGATAAGCCGGGCCCTTGGTGACCTTGGTCGGTGCCTGACCGTGGCGAAGATCAACTCGATGGGGTTGGACCTTCCATAAACGCAGTGCGGTGATCGGCAACCCACTGCCGGAACGATCGCGGCGCCGATCCGTGCCGGGCGTTCTGGGTTCACCGCGCGGCGTCTTTGGGCTCCGGGACGGCTGGCGCTGGGGGCCGGTCCGCGTGGCCTGGCCACCAGGCCGCAGTGGCCGATGAGCGTGGTGAGGCTGGGCGAGAAAAACATGGCCATAACGAATGCGGCCAGCGCGATCCCGCAGGACACGGCGAATCCCAGCTGAGAAAGGATCGTATTTCCAGCCAGGGTCAGCGAGGCGAATGTGCCCGCCAGGATCAGTCCAGCCGCACCGATCGTCGGCCCGGCGTGCTGGAGGGCGACGGCGGCGGCCTGCCGCGGTTCCATGCCCTCCTTGGCCTCCTCGCGAAGCCGCGCGATCATGAGGATGTTGTAGTCGGTGCCCAGCGCGACCACGAACAGGTACATGTAGACCGGCAGCAGGAACACCAGCCCGGGCTGGCCGGCGAGTCCCTGGAACACCAGCACGCTGGCGCCCAGGGTCGCGGCGAAGCCAAGCCCCACCGAGAGCATCAGGTACCAGGGCGCCACCAGGCTGCGCAGCAGCAACGCGAGGATGACCAGGATGATGAGCGCAGCGACCGGGAATACCACCGCGTAGTCGTGGTTGACCGCCCGCTGGATGTCAGCGAAGACCGCAGTCGTCCCGCCGACCAGCGCGTATGTGCCCGCCGGTGCCGCCGCGTGGGCGCCCGGCCTCAGCTTGGTCTTCATCACGGTCACCGCGGTCGTGGACTGCGGGTTGTACGACATCGTCACCGTGTAGGCCGCGGTGGCCCGGTCGGAACTCACCGTCGGCGGCGCGACCGAACCGACGCCGGGCAGAGTCTTCAGCTTCGCCTCGTACGCGGTGATGTCCGACGCGGCCAGCGGCTGGCCCGACGCGCTATGCAGGAGCACGACCGTCGGGTCGGTCGCGCCGGGTGGCAGCCCTCTCTCCAGGGTCTTCAGTGCCGTCTCTGACTCGGCGTTACTCGGGATGCCCGCCGAAGACAGGTCGAACGTGGGCTTGTAGCTGAATGCCCCGATGGCCAGGACGATCAGGAAGAGCCCGGAGACAGCGGCGAAGACTGCTGGCCGGCGCCCGAGTGAGCGGCCGATGGCCGCGAACCGCGCCGCCTTCGGCTCCCGCCGCCACGTCTTCGATGGCCAGAAGACGCGGGGCCCGAGCAGCGAAACAACGGCGGGAACCAGCGTCAGCCCGGCGATCAGCGTGACAGCGACGGCGATCGCCAGCGTCGGGCCGAGCGAGCGCAGCACGCTCAGCGTGGACAGCAGCAGGGCAAGAAACGCGACTATGACCACCCCGGCCGCGGAAGAGATCACCTCGCCGACCCTCGCGACCGCGCTGGCCATCGCCTGCTTGGAGTCCTCACCGCTGCGCAGCCGTTCCCGGTAACGGAACATGAGGAAGAGGATGTAGTCGGTACCGATGCCGAACAGGACGACGATGAGGATGGTGGAGACCGAGCTGTCGGCATTGAGGTGGAGCGCCTTGTTGACGTCGCTGATCAGGCCGGTTGCCACCTGGGAGACAAGCGCGATCACGATGAGCGGCAGCAGCGCGATGATCGGGCTGCGGAAGATCACCAGCAGCAGGACCAGGATCAGGACGAGCGTGGCGAGCAAGACGATCTGTTCGGCCCTGGTGCTGGATTGCTGGCTGTCGAGCTGCTGAGCCGCCGACCCGGTCACGCCCTCGGTTAGCCCCGTTCCCGCCACGAGCGGCTTGATGTCGGAACGCAATGTCTTAATCGCGTCACCGGCCGCTGTCCCGGTGCCGTTGACCACGCTATTGGGCATGGCCACCAGCGCCGTCTGCACCAGGCGGTTCGGCGACGGGGGGCCGGCCGTGATGCTCACGATGTTATGGATGTTCCTGCTGCTGAGCGACTTGGCGATGGTGGCGATCTTCGCCGAATCGGCGCTGGTCAGGTGTCCATGGTCGGCACGGGCAAACACGATGATGGCAGCGGCACTGGTCACGTGGCCGGTCTGGGGAAAAGCCTTGTCCTGCAGATCCGCGGCCCGGATCGACTCATAGCTTTTGGGCAGGAAACTGCTCTCGTTGGTGGTGGTCGGGAGGCCCGGTGACGTGGCAATCACCGCGACCGCGGCAACGATCCACAGTGCTATCACCCGCCACGGATGACGCACCACGGCACGTCCGAGCCCAGCGAACGGGCCTTGGCCAGCGGCCACTGCCGTGCCTTCACCGTCAACAGCGCGCCGGTCCCCGGTGCCCGCCGTATCCCCGTACCCGTTACTCACCGTGTCCCCTTCTGCTCATGTCGCGGCCCCGGCAAGGTGGCCGCGCAAGCGCTTCACCCGACGACAGCAGATCGCAGAAGCCCTGCCATGGGCCATGCTAGGAGGAGGGGAGAACCGGGCTGAACCTGCACTGCCAGGACCCGGCCGTTGCCTTGTCAGCGCGGGTGCCCGGGCCTGTCCGGCGGGTGTCCGCCCGGGGTTACCAGCCCCGATTCGTAGGCCAGGACGACGGCCTGGACCCGGTCACGCAAGTCGAGCTTGGCGAGTATCCGGCCCACATGGATCTTCACTGTGCCCTCGGACAGGGACAGGCTTGCCGCGATCTCGCTGTTGGACATGCCCGCGGCGATGCGCGAGAAGACTTCCTGCTCGCGGCTGGTGAGGACCTGGCTTATCTGGGCGGCGTGCTGGCCGCTGGGTGGTTCGGCCTGCTGTGTGGTGGCGAACTGGCGGATCAGGCGCTGTGTGGCGCCTGGGGCCAGGACCGCCTCACCAGCGGCGATCGTGCGGATCGCGGCGACCAGGTCGTCGGGCTGGGTGTCTTTGAGCAGGAAGCCGCTGGCACCCGCGCGCAGCCCAGCGTAGACGTACTCGTCGAGGTCGAAGGTGGTCAGAATCAGCACCTTTGATGGCAGCCCGGCGGCCACGATGTCGCGGGTCGCCTCGATGCCGTCGCGGCCGGGCATCCGGACGTCCATGAGCACCACGTCGGGACGCAGCGCGGAGCACATGGATACCGCGGTTGTCCCGTCGGCGGCCTCACCGGCCACTTCGATATCGGCTTCGGCGCTGAGAATCAGGCGGAAGCCCTTCCTGATGAGGGAGTAGTCGTCGGCCAGGAGCACGCTGATCATGATGCGGCCGCGGTGTCGGGGTGGAGCCGGGCGGTGACCCGCCAGCCCCGCGGGTGCCGGGGTCCGCAATCCAGCTCGCCGCCGAACGCGCTGACCCGCTCGCGCATCCCGGTCAGCCCGCCGCCGGGAGCGCCGGGTTCCCGGTGGCTGCCGGTGCCGTCGTCCTCGACTTCCACGTACACCTCCGCGGGGGTGAGCCGCAGCCGGACCATTGCGCTCGCACCGGGGCCGGCGTGCTTCATCGTGTTGGTCAGGGCTTCCTGGATCAGCCGGAAGACGGCGAGCTGGATGCCGGGCGGCAGGTCCGCGGCGGTGCCGCTGCGTTCGTATCGCACCGGCAGGCCGGCGTCCCGGACCCGGGCGAGGAGGTCGTCAAGGTCGGCCAGGCTAGGCAGCGGCTGCCGGAGTTCCCGCCCCGAGTCGGCCCGCAGCACGCTGAACAGGCGCCGGGTCTCGGCCAGCGCCTCCCGGGCCGTGCTTGACACGTCCCGGATCGCGTCGGATGCCTCATCGGGTGCGCGAGCGACCGCGGCCAGGGCGCCGTCAGAAAGGGCCACGATGATGGTGAGGTGGTGGGCCACGCTGTCGTGCATCTCGCGGGCGATCCGCGCGCGTTCCACCGCCGCGGCCAGCGCGCTGTTCTGGTCGCGTTCACGCTCAAGTCGCTGAGCCCGGTCGCGCAGCTCGGCGAGGTACGCCCGGCGCATGCCCACGTACAGGCCCACGATCAGGACAGCGGCGGCGAACCCGGCAGCGTCTGAGATCGCGAGCGCCCAGTGACGGGTGCCATCCTGGCCGATCACGCCGAGCAGGACGCCGGCGGTCAGCACCGCCGCGGCGAGCGCTTCCGCCCGTCTCATCGTGGCGGCGACGGTGTACAGAGCGATCGCCAGCGCGACCGGGAACAGCTCGCCGTGTGTCGGCCACAGCGCCAGCACGGCAGCGACCAGGACCGTCCAGAGGAACACCGGGCCTGGCCACACCCGGCGCAGCGGCAGCGCCAGGGACGCGAGGGCCGCGACCATCAGGCTGGTCGCCAGCGGCAATCCCGCCGAGAGCCCCATCTGGCCGAACGAGAAGTGCGCCAAGGACGCCACGAAGGCGAAGATGGCGCAACCGATGTCGAAGACCCAGGAACGCAGTGGCCGCGTTCCCGGGTCTTCGACCGGCTTCCAGAAGGACACCTCTGCATCCTCGCAGTTCACGCGTCGCGGCGCCGCAGCTGCCAAGCGGCCAGGCCGGTCAGCACCACCGCGTACCCACACAGGACGCCGAATCCGGCCCACGGGCCCAGCGGATGCGAGACCAGCGGCTGACCCCACAGCGCCCCGCCTGCGCTGGACGGCAGATAGGGCGCGATGCCCGCGACGGCGTGCGGGAGATGCGCTGCGATGATCGGCGCGATGAAGAACACTGCGGCGAACGCCGACACGCCCGCGGCTGTCCTCCGCAGCAGGGCACCGAGGGCCAGGCCGATGACAGCGGCGACCGTCAGGTACAACGATGCGCCGAGCACGGTCCGCAGCACGCCCGGATCCGCCAGCGAGATCATCGAACCGCCCCGGGCCGACTGGAGAGCCGTCGCCAGGAAGAATTCGGCCACCGCGGCCAGCAGGGTAACCGGCAGCACCAGCCCGGCCAGCACGATCACTTTCGCCCACAGCACCGGCAGGCGCGCTGGCACCACGGCCAGCGACGCGCGGATCATCCCGGTTCCATATTCACCGCTGAACACCAGCACGCCGATCACGCCGATCACCAACTGGGCCAGCAGGATGCCATACAGGCTGACCGACACCGCCCCCGCCGCGGGGTTCGCGGCCGAGACGTGGTACGGCTTTCCGTCCGCGATCACGGCGCCAACGCCGACAATCAGCACGACCGCGACCAGCGCGCAGTACCAGGTCGAGCGCAGCGCACGCAACTTCGTCCACTCGGAGCGGACGACGCGCGCCTGGGTGACCGGCCCGGCCAGCACCGGAGCGGGCGCGAGCAGGGCGCTCATCGCGTCGCTCCAGCGTGGTATTCAACGCTGTCCTGTGTCACTTGCATGAACGCCTCCTCTAGTGATGCCCGGGCGGGCATGAGTTCGAAAACCGGCAGGTGAGCCTGCCAGGCCGCCGTCCCGACCTGATCGGCCGTCATACCCGCGACATGCAGGACGTCCGTGCCGTCGTGGGTCACGGTGACATCCGGGCCTGCGAGCACCTCGCTCAGGCGGGCGGCGTCCGGTGTGCGAACCAGCACCTCGCCGGCCGCCGCATGGCCGATAAAATCCTCGACGCTCGTCTCGGCGATGAGCTTGCCGCGTCCCAGGATGACCAGCCGGGTGGCTGTCTGGGCCATCTCGCTCATCAGGTGCGAGGAGACGAAGACCGTCCGCCCTTCCTCGGCCAGCGACCTGAGCAGCAGCCGGATCCAGCGCACGCCGTCCGGGTCCAGGCCGTTGACCGGCTCGTCCAGGACGACGGTCTGCGGCTGGCCAAGGAGCGCGGCGGCCACGCCAAGGCGCTGTCCCATCCCGAGCGAGAAACCACCGGCCCGCCCACCCGCAGCATCCGCCAGCCCGGCAAGTTCGATCACCTCATCCACCCGGCGACGGCCGATGCCGGCCGTCCGGGCGAGCGCCAGCAGGTTATTGCGGGCTGAGAGTCCAGGATGAATGGATCGCGCGTCGAGCAGAATGCCAAGCTCCGACATCGGGGCGGCGCAGCGGGGGTAGTGGTTGCCGTTGACCCGCACCGACCCGCTCGTCGGCCGGTCCAGCCCGGCGATCACCCGCATGGTCGTCAACTTGCCCGCCCCGTTCGGGCCGAGGAATCCGGTGACCGCCCCCGGCTCCACAACGAAACTCAGCCCGTCCACCGCGGTCTTGTCCCCGTACCGCTTGGTCAAGCCATCAATCTCAATCATCATGCGTCCTTTCACCAGTTCCTGCTGATGACCGGAACGCTACGGACCCCTCGGCCAGCGCGGATCTGCCCCAGGGCCACAATTTCCCAGGGGGCTATGCATCCAGGCATAGGCACAGGAGCAGACACTGGCGCGGCTGGGGAATCACCCATGCCAAAATCGCCGCTCAACCGGCTGAGATGAACGCGTTAACGATCAACTGTCCACCGGGCTCGTGGGCCCGGGCAGCTGGAGATGGCGGCGCGGGAGCAAAGCGGCCTGGCTGCCGGTGTCGTGCGGTGAGAACTGGGCAGGTGATTCCCCGGCGAGCTAACCCCTCTCACGGAAAGGCACGACGACCTCATGTACCACGTCAGCGCCGGAAAGCTCCCGGGCAATGACATCTCCCGTACCTTCGAGGGCGGCGCGCACGGGCCATCGACGGTGTCGTTCTTCCTGGTGCACAACGATCAGGGCCAGGGACCGAAGCTGCATCACCACCCTTACGATGAGACGTTCATCATCCTGGACGGCCGCGTCCTGGTTCAGGTGGGCGACGAATCCATCGAGGGCGGGCCGGGCGACATCGTCATCGGTCCACCGGACGTCCCGCACGGCTTCACCAACCTTGGCCCGGGCCAGGCCCGGCTGGTGTGCATCCACGCCGCGCCGGCCATGCAGACCGAGTTCGAGGAATGAGCCGCAAGCCGCCGGCCGCGCTGGCGACGGGTGTGAGCTCGGCTTCCTGCGCATGAACCCGGCGCTGGCGATCTGGACCGACCCGGCCCGCGCGATCGAAGCGAGGCTGCTGGCCGCCCAGCCGCCAGCCTCGTCGCCCGGGTAACCGCGCCCCGCGCCGCCGCACGCATCGGCCGCTGGCTCACCCGGCTCGCCTGCGGCCGATAATGCACCCGGGGCGTTGGTGACGTGACCTGAAAGGGCGGCTATGGCGGGCATCGTGGCGGGCGGCGGAGTCGAGTCGGGGCCCGGGACGAAGGACGTAGGGCGGCGCCGGGCGGCCGGCATCTACGGGGCCATCATCACCGCGGCGATCCTGGCCGCGGTCGGCAGCCACCTGCGCACTGCCGCGCTGGTGGTCTCCGTCGTGGTCACGCTGCTGGTGTACTGGCTGGCCGAGGAGTACGCCGAGCTCCTGGGCGAGCAGATAGCGGGCGGCCGCATGCCCAGCCGGGCGTACATCCGCGAAGCACTGGTGGCGACGTGGCCGATGGTCAGCGCGTCCTACCTGCCACTGCTGGCGCTGCTGCTGGCCCGGGCGGCGGGGGCCACCCCGGACCAGGCCGCCAACGTCGGGCTGGCCGCCGCGGTCGTGCTGCTGACCGTGCACGGCTGGCGGGCCGGCCGGTCAGCTCAGCTGCACGGCCGGCCACTGCTGCTCGCCACCTCGGTGGCGGCGCTGCTGGGACTGGCCATGGTCGCGCTCAAAGACCTGGTCCTCGTCCATTTGCATTGATGCCGGGCGGCCGGTGACCGGCTCGCGCCCGGGCTGCCCGGAAGCGCGAATGGTAATCTGCGGTACAGATGTTAATGATCATGAGATTTTGAAACATCTATGACACATCTGCGGGATGAGGTGACCCCGTATGCCGGCTGGTGCGGCGCGGGCCGAGGCGGCGCTGGCCGAGGAGACCGCGAGGGTGCCGCTGATCGATCACCACGTGCACGGTGCGTTCAGCCGGGAGCTGAGCCAGGCGGAGTTCGAGGAGTCGGCCGCCGATGCCCGCCGGGTCATCAGGATGGTGGCCAGGGACAATGCGCTGCGGGTGTACCAGCTTGGCTGACCGCGGCGCGGCCTGCCGGGGTGGCCTACCCGTCCGTGCCCGGGCTGCTCAGCCGCTCGTAAGCCGGCCACCAGGCGGCGGGCGTCCGGCCCGGTCTGCTCGGTGACGGCAGCGACCAGGGTCTCCACCACCGCCATGGCCGGGACCAGCGAGCCGAACGGGCTGGGCGCCTCCACCCGGGCGGGCAGCACCACCTCGGCCACGTCGGCGGCGGGCGACATCCAGGGATCGGTGAACAGGATGACGTGCGCGCCGCGCGCGCTGGCCTGCCCGGCGTAACGCACGATGGCCGGGTCGTACCGGCGGTAGTCGAACACGGCCAGCACGTCACGGCGGCCGAGGTCGAGCAGGGTGGCGGTGCGCTCCGGCTCGGTGCCCGGGACCAGCGACACATCCTTGCGGATGCGGACCAGGCAGGTGGTGAGGTAGGCGGCCAGCACCCGGCTCAGCCGCCCGCCCAGCAGGTGCACCCGCTTGCGCGGGTCACTGAGCAGCGCGGCGGCCCGGCTGAACTCAGCTTCCGGCAGCGCCCCAAAGGTGCCCGACAGCACCTGCTGATAGGCCTGCGCGGCGCTGGGCAGCGGCCCGTCCGCCCCGGACGGCGGGCGGGGCTCGCTGATCCGGCGCAGCGGCGAGCCGAGCTGCTCGTGCACCTCCCGGATCAGCGCCTGCTGGAACAGCGGATAGCTGGGGAACCCGATCCGGGACGCGAACCGGAGCACGGTGGGCGCGCTGACATGCGCCCGCCCGGCGAACTCGGCCACCGTGCCCAGACCCGCGGCTGGGTAGGCAGCCAGCAGCGCCCGGCCCACCTTGAGCTCGCTGGGGCTCAGCTCGGCCAGCTTGCGGTGGGTGCGCTCGGCCACGGTAAGGGCCAGCGAGGGCGGCGGCTGGTCACCCGCTGGCCTGTCCGGCCCTTCCAGCCCGTCCGGCCCTTCCAGCCCGTCCGGCCCTTCCAGCCCGTCCAGCCCGTCCGGCCTTTCCAGCCCGTCCGGCCTCTCCCGCCTGTCCCGCCGCTGGCCGGGTGCTGGCACGCATGCCCTCCTCTGCCGCGCCGCATGCTCCCGGGCGGCGACCCCGAACATCATTCTCCCGCCGGGCCTGGCAGGCTGACGGCAGGCTGGCGAACCAGCGCAACTAACGCACAGCAACTAATAAATATTAGATACTAGCCCCATCTGAAGATTCTGTAACGTTCAGAACGGACGGTGAACCGCGCCATGGCCGTGTCGGAGCTGCTGCGATGACCTTCGTGCTCCCACTGGAAACGCTCGGGGCGCTGCGCGACGCGGTGCACCGGGAACTGCCGGCCGCGGAACGGCTGCGCCGGGAACTGCACACCAGGCCCAGCCTGTCCGGCCACGAAGAGCCCACCCTGAACCAGTTGCTGAACGCCCTCCCGGGTGGGGCCGCCGCCGAGCGGGTGGCGGCCGGCACTGGGGCCGTGCTGCGGATCGGGGGGCCGGGTCCAGCGGTGGGTGTCCGCGCCGAACTCGACGCGCTGCCCATCACCGAGGCGACCGGCGTGCCGTGGGCCGCTGCCCCCGGGGCCATGCACGCCTGCGGCCACGACGTGCACATGGCCGCGCTCACCGCACTGGTCCGCGCCCTGCATCAGGCCGGCCCGCCGGTGCCGATGCTGGCTGTGCTGCAGCCCCGCGAGGAGGGCAACCCGTCGGGCGCTCTGGACATGATCAACTCCGGCCTGCTGCAGGCTCACCAGGTCGCGGCCATGGCCGCCGCGCACGTGCAGCCGCTACTCCAGGTGGGCGAGGTGGCCTGCGCGCCGGGGGTGGTCAATGCCTCGGCCGACGAGTTCTTCGTGACCATGACCGGCAGCCCGGGGCACGCCGCCTACCCGCACCTCACCCGGGATCCGGTGCTGGCCCTGGCCCAGTTCGTGGTGGCCGTCCAGCAACTCGTCAGCCGGAACACGGACCCGATGCAGCCCGCGGTGGTGACGGTGGGCGCGCTGGCCGCGGGTGAGGCGACCAACGCGATCCCGGGCACGGCGACCGCCCGCGGCACCCTGCGGTCGGTGACGGAGACGCATCGCGACCAGCTGCATGAGCGGCTCCGCGAGGTGGCCAACGGTATCGCGCTGGCTCACGGGTGCGCCGCGGACGTGGTCATCGCCCACGGCGAGCCGGTGCTGGACAACGACCCGGCGCTGGCCGCGTCGACCGCGGTGCTGCTCACCCGGCTCGGCGCCACCGTCACCGAGCCGCTGCGGACCTGCGGGGCGGACGACTTCTCGTTCTACGGCGGCATCGCCCAGGCGCTGATGCTGTTCGTCGGCACCGGCGGCCAGCCAGGCTCGGGCCTGCACAGCGCCACGTTCCTGCCCGGCGACCGCGCCGTGGCCGACGTGGCCGACGCCCTGCTGGCCGCCTACCTGGCCGGCTGCGCCGCGATCACCAGCTGATCACCGGCCGATCACCAGTCCTGCTAGGGAAGTTCGCACAGGGCCCAGACGATCTTCCCGCCGGGGCTGCCTGGGCCGTCCGGTTCGTAGTAACCCCACTCGGCGCTGAGCGTCTCGACGAGCAGCAGCCCGCGCCCGCACTCGGCGTCGGGTCCCAGGTTCTGCGGGATGGGCTGATGCCGGTCGGCGTCCCAGACCTGGATCAGCACACTGTGCCGGTCCGAGCTGAGGCACAGGCGCATCGGCAACTGCCCGGTCCCGCGCAGCCGGGCGATCCGGGCCGACGCGCATACCGCGTTGGTGGCGATCTCGGAGACGAGCAGTTCGACGGTGTCGGCCAGCGCGGACAGGCACCACTCGTGCAGCATGGCCCGGGCATGCGTCCGGGCGGCATGCACCGACGAGGGCAGCGCGCGCAGTTCGAGATAGCTGTGCAGCGGCCACTTCTGCATCCGCAAGAGATCCCGGTCGGGTAGCAACGCGGGCACGGCAGAAAGGGTGGCCACTCGGCTGGGGATGGCAGCGGATGACCCGCAGACCGTATCAGTCCCTGGGACCGTCATTGCTGCACGCACGCCTCCGATCCGCTGAAGGCGCGTGGCCGCGGTGGGGGGGACCGCAGCGGCCTAGCGGGAACGATAAGCGCACAATGCCAGCAAATGCTCACGAAACACCGTCAAGACGACAGCTCACGATCACCGATCGCTCACCGCGCCGGGTACGCTGCCGTCATGTCTGCGCTGCGACCGTGATCTGCGGGTGCCCCCAAGCCGACTACCCGCTGCCAGCCAACAACCGCAGAGCGCAGAAGCCAGGAAGAGGTGCTGGGCGTGGACTTCGGGCTGCTGGGGCCGCTGGTAGTCCGTGACGGCACACGAACGGTGACCGTCTCGGCCCGGCAGCAGCGCGTGCTGCTCGCCACCCTGCTGCTGAACGCCGGCCGCGTGGTCAGCCTGGACGCGCTGGCCGAGGTGTTGTGGGACGGCGAGTCGCCGGCCGGGGCCCGGAGCGCGCTGCACAGCGCGGTGCAGCGGCTGCGTGCGACCCTGGGGCCGTCCGGGGCCGACCTGATCGAGACCCAGCCGCCCGGTTACCTGATCACGGTCGAGGACGGCGAGCTGGACGTACGAGCGTTCAGCATGCTGGCTGCGCGTGGCCACGCCGCGGCCGAGGCTGGCCGCTGGACGGAAGCGGCGGACCTGCTGCGCGAGGCGCTCGCGCTCTGGCGCGGCGAGCCGCTGGCCGACGTGCCGTCGCAGCTGCTGCGGGACCGCGAGGTACCGCCGATCGAGGACCAGCGGATGCAGGCGCTGGTCACCCGGATCGACGCTGACCTGCACCTTGGCCGGCATAACGAGGTCGTGGCCGAACTCCGCCAGCTGGCCACGGCGCATCCGTTGCAGGAGCAGTTCCACGCGCAGCTCATGCTGAGCCTGTACCGCAGCGGCCGGCAGGCCGACGCGCTGGCCGCCTTCCAGGACGTGCGCCGCATGCTGGCCGATGAGCTCGGCATCGATCCCGGTCCCGAGCTGACCCTGCTGCACCAGCGCATCCTGGCCGCGGACAGTGAGCTGCTGCACCCGGACGCCGGTGAGCAGCCCGGGTCCGCGCCGGAGACGGACAGCGCGCCGACCGCGAGCCCGGGCCGGCGGGACTCGGCGGCCGCGCAGGATCAAGTGCTGCCCCGGCAGCTGCCCGCCGCGACGCGGCACTTCGCCGGCCGGGCCGCGGCGCTCAAGACGCTGGCCGGGCTGGCCGGCGAGGCCACCGGGGACAGCCCGACCACGGTGATCGCGGTGATCGACGGGACGGCCGGGATCGGCAAGACCACGCTGGCCCTGTATTTCGCGCACCAGGTGGCCGACCGCTTCCCGGACGGGCAGCTGTATGTCAACCTGCGCGGTTTCGATCCGGCCGGGCCGCCGATGCCGCCGTCCGAGGCGATCCGGCTGCTGCTCGACGCGCTTTCGGTGCCCTCGGCCCGGATCCCCAGCGGGCTGGAGGCGCAGGCCGGCCTGTACCGCAGCGTGCTGGCCGGCAAGCGGATCCTGGTGCTGCTGGACAACGCGCGGGACGTTGACCAGGTCCGCCCGCTGCTGCCGGCCAGCCCCGGCTGCCTGGTCATGGTGACCAGCCGCAGCCAGCTGACCAGCCTGGTCGCCGCCGAGGGCGCGTTCCCGCTCACCCTGGACGTGCTGGCCGAGGACGACGCGCACGAACTGCTGGCCCGCCGGCTCGGCGCAGAGCGGGTGGCGGGCGACCTGCCCGCCGCGGACGAGCTGATCCAGTTGTGCGCGGGGCTGCCGCTGGCGCTGAGCATCGCCGCCGCTCGCAGCGCGAGCCAGCCCGGGCTCTCCCTGACCGCGCTGTCCGCCGAGCTGCGCGGCGCCGGCGGGCGCCTGGAAGCGCTGGACGCCGGCCACGCCGCGACCAACGTGCGGGCCGTGCTCTCCTGGTCATATCAGCAGCTCAACGCCAGTGCCGGGCGGCTGTTCCGGCTCCTCGGACTGCACGCTGGGCCGGACATCTCGGCGGCGGCGGCGGGCCGGCTGGCCGACCTGTCGCCGGACGAAGCACGGCGGACACTCGGCGAGCTGACCCGGGCGCACCTGCTGTTCGAGTATGTGCCGGGCCGGTTCGCCGGCCACGACCTGCTCCGGGCCTACGCGTCCGAGCTGACCCAGTCGATGGACAGCGATGCGGAGCGGCGCGCGGCCACCGGCCGGATGCTTGACCATTACCTGCACACCGCGGCGTCGGCGGCGTTGCTGCTGCACCCCACCCGGCGGCCGGTCACCCTGGTCGCGGCGGGCCCCGGGGCCATGCCGGAGTACATCGCCGACGTCGCGCAGGCGCTCGCCTGGTTCCAGGCCGAACGCCGGGTGCTGATCGCGGCCGCCGCGCGGGCCGCGGATGCTGGCTTTGATGTGCACGCCTGGCAGATCCCGTGGGCGATGTCCCGGTTCCTGGACACCCGGGGCCGCTGGCACGAGTGGACGATCACCGAGCAGATCGCGCTGGCCGCCGCCGAGCGGCTGGGCGACCGGGCGGCCGAGGCGGGCGCACTGCAGCGGCTCGGCTACGCCAACGCACGGCTGGGCAACTACGACGACGCCTACGCGCACCTGGGGCACGCGCTGACCATCCACACCGAGAACGCGGACAAGGCCGGGCAGGCCTACGTGCACAACGCGCTGGCCATCACGCTGAACTTCCAGGGCTGCTACGAGGAGGCGCTGAACCACGCCGAGCAGGCGCTGGATTCCTACACAGTCATCGGCGACCAGTCCGGCCGGGCGCTCGCGCTCAACTCCTGTGGCTGGTTCCACACCATCCTGGGCGACCAGCCGCGGGCCATCAGCTACGCCAGCCAGGCGCTCGACCTGTTCCGCAAGCTCGGCAACCAGGAAGGGGTGGCCAGCGCGCTGGACAGCCTGGGGTACGCGGAGCAGCAGGGCGGGCGGTTCTCGGCGGCCACCCGGTATTACCAGGAGGCGGTCGATCTGCACCGGGAGATCGGCAGCCGGTGGGGGCTGGCCGAGACGCTGAACCACCTGGGCGACTCGCAGCACGCGAACCGGAATCTGGCCGAGGCCCGGGTGGCCTGGGAAGAGGCGTTCGCGATCCTCGACGACCTGGGCCACCCCGACGCCTGGCCCGATCCAGGGCAAGCTCCGCGAGCTCGACGCGGGCGCTGGCGACTAGCTCGGTGCCACGTCAAGCGCGGGATTGCGGTCGAAGAACCCGGCCGGCTTCAAGGCGAACCCGGCCCGGTCGGCTGGCATGACCGGCCAGTCCTCGGGTCTGGTGATGTGGTGAGTGCCCAGGGTGTACCAGAGCACGACGTCGGTGTTCTCGATCGGGCGGTCGGCTTTGGTCCAGGCGGGCAGTCCGGCACCGCCGGGGTGCTGGTTGGGATAGTCGCCCGCCGGGAATCGCTCATCGGGCTGGTAAGGGGTGACCCATAGGTGCTTGGTCGCGAATGCGGCGCGCTGGGTTACCGGGGCCTCCGGGTGGCTGAAGGCTAGGACGTTGCTGCCTGGGATGAGCTTGTAGCCAGGCTCGTGCCCGAACCCGGTCCTGCTGCCTGGATTGGCCACCAGCCAGTGGCGGCCGCGCAGCGGGTCGATCACGCGCTGCGCTTCGGATTCCCGGCGCAGCGGCCGTTTCACCGGGCGGAACGCATTGCCCAGGGGGTTATCCGGACCGGGCGGCATCGCTTCTGTGTCCACCTCGTAGACCGTGTTGCGCAGTCCATCCACGGCCATGTCCAGCCGGACGCTGAGGAAGTGCTGGTGATGGGCGGCAAGGGTCTGCGGTGCGACCACAGTCCCGAAGTCGCTGGCCTCGCCGGGCGCAAGGGCGCTGGTCAAGACGATGCCGGTCAGCTTCACCTCGAACTCGATGCTGGCGTCCTGGTAGAAGTACCAGTAGATCGCGTACTCGTAGTTGCCCACGGTGATGATGAACGAGATCACCAGTCTGCGGCTGCGGCGGGTCTCAGTCGTCTGCCGTGCGGCGTCGAAATGCTTCCACAGCAGGCCGGAGTCTTCCTCGTGCAGGCAGATTGCCTGCCGGATTGTGTAGGGCTCGCCGTTCTGGTCGGCGAGCTCAACGTCGAAGTAGCGGATTTCCCCGAGGCAGTCGCAGCCAAGCTGGAGCGAATTGGTCATGCTGCCGATCCCGTACTCGCCGATGTCGAAAGCGTTGCGCCAGCCCTGGAACGGCCGCGGGTCGGCGTACGGGATGAACAGTTCTGCCACCGAGGCACGCCAGATGACCGGCCGCACCCGGCCGTCGTCCTCGTATCCGACGGTATGCAGGACGAGGCCCTCGCGGGCGGTGAAGCCCAGGCGCAGCCGCCAGCGCTGCCAGCGGACCTCCCAGCCGCGGACCTCGAAGCTCGGGCCCCGCGGCTGAACGATCCCCAGCGGCTTGAGATCGTCTCGCAGCGGCCCGACGCGATCAGCGGCATAGGCACCCGAACCGGGCGGCAGCGGCACGACACCCGAGTCCTCCACCCGCGCTACCGCCATCTCGTCGAGGTCCACGATGGCATGCAGGCCATGGATCGGCTTGGCGTACGGGTTGTCATCCGGCCGCTCGCGGTAAAACAGCAACGTCCACACGACCCGGCGTCCCACATCCTCAGCCGCCGCGAAGGTCCCGATCCCCCACGCTTCCACCATCACCTGTTCGAAGGCGGTGATGCCGCGTAGCTCAAGCCCCGCGCGGACCCGCGGGTCAGCCCTGGTCACCCGCTCACACTCGGCATACTCCGCCAGCGTCACCGGGCCACGCGCATCAGGGACCAGCCGCCAGGACAAGACCGAACTGGCAGTGAGGGACACCACCGCCTCGTAGGTGCCGTGCTGCCGCGGTTCCAGCAGCACGACGAACGCCTCCCGCGGACAGTCAGCCGGTACCGCACCGGCGATCTGGGTCTTGAGCGGCTCGTTCAGGCTCACCGAAACGAACCGCGCCGCAGGTGTCACCAGCCGCTCACGCCGGAGAATCCCGACCGCGGCCCTGATCTCACCGGCGTTCAGCGGATCGAGAGAATGAGCCCGACCCGCCGGGCGTCCGTCGGCGGCACTCAGTCTGCCGTCATCGTCGCCGGCCACGCGCTGGTGCACTGCCACTGGCGTTCCCTCCCGCGGACCGGTGCGGCTCACCCGCTGCTCAGCCCAGCTTCACCATGACCTGCCCCCAAGGCAACCCACCGCGTCAGCATGCCTCGCCACGAGCGCGCTGGCCACGGAGCCGGTGCGGACCTGCTGGCGTCGCGCTGTCCCGGCACGCCCTAACCGCCGGTCGAGCGGAGCGTTGTCGTGGCCGGGTGCTCGCCGAGAGCACGCGCCAGGCGGCCGAGAGTTCGGCCCCGGCAGGGAGCGGTGGACCGGCGTTCCAGGCGGGCCACGGTGGCCCGGCTCAACCCGGCTCGATCGGCCAGTTCTTCCTGGGACAGGCCGCGCTGCCTGCGGAGGCTGCGGAGTTGCCGGCCATCGAGCACAAATGTCATGGATTGAGTGGTCACTGGCCCTCGATCTCGAACCAGGCCGTCCACCCGGTGTCCTCGTCGCCCGTGCGACCCGAGTTCCTGGCTAACCGGGCGACGACGAGAAGTCCCCGGCCGTTCTGGTCGTCGTCGGCAAGTTCCTGCTGCCAGGGACCGCCCTGGTCGGTGACCTCGACCCGGACATGGCTGCCGTGCCGTTCGGCTCGCACCCGGAAACTGCCGCCTGGCTCGCGGGAACGGCTGTGCAGGGTGGCATTCGTCGTCAGCTCGCAAGCTACCTACGAAAGTATGCTTCTTCTACTCGTCTTACCCCGCTGGACAGGGTCGCCCCGGGGGCGCGCGCCACGGCCGCTACAGGGCGTTGGTAGGGCAGTTTGACGTGGCTGGTCTTGGACGGCGCGGTTCTCAGGTCCCATGCCGCGTGTCCGCACGGTAGAGAACTCCACGTGAGAGTACGATCACTCACTGTGTACTGCCTGGAGAACACGACAGGGCGCGCGTCTACCACACGCGCGCCTCATCGTGCTGGTGAGATTAAACCGTCGCCGCAAGCTGCAGACCTGAGGCTCAAACTGAGGTCTGACCCCTGGGCTGACCTGGGGCTTCTAGCTGTTCGAAGCAGATTGACTGTAACACTCAACCGTCCAAAGGTAAAGCTGAACGGCAGCGGTGGCGTGCGTTTCGCCGGCCAGGTCCATCTACGCGGCCCGATATGGGTCTGCGGATTCCGAAGGGCTGGTGAAAGTGGTTCACCACATCTTGTTCCCATACGTCGTGGCATATGGCCCGATTTCCGTGGGGGCCTGCGTGGCCTACGTCCGCGGGGGCGGGGAGATCCGCCTGCGCGGCGGGGGCATCGAGTTGCAGGTACGTCGGTGGCGGAGGCAGAGGCGGTAACCGTTCAGCCGACCCGCCTGGAAAGGGGGTCGTAGAGTAAGGACGGATCTGGGCCGGGCGCTTTAAAGGTGCCCCGGCCCAGATCGTCGGCGTTCATCAAGGCAGCCCGTTGCTCGCCGTCGTCACTGCTGCGAACAGGTCCGATGGTCATCGACTCGTCATCGTGGACCTGCCCAAGCTCCGGACCCCCTCTGGTGGCCGTTACTGTTGTATCTTCGATGATGGCGCGCGCGAGTCCTACCGAGAGCAATCCCCTGAGGGCATTTGCGACCTTTGACCGCTTTGGGGGCATTGGAGCTGTATTGAAACAGATATCCGCTTCCGCCTATCAGGCACTACGCGACGCCCTTCCGGCCATCATATGGAATAAAAGGCCGTTTGAGACCTTCCTTCGTACTGCACTAAGGGACAATCCGGAGCTCCTGATCGGGCTAAATTTTGCCGACACAAAGCGTGCTGTTGCGGACGAGCTTGTTGACCGTTTGGTGACTCAGGAGAGGAAATATAGAGATGTAACTCTGAAATTGATGCTTGAGATCAGCAGCATGACCCGTTTTCTTAACGTGGAGCAGATCAAAGACCCCGAGGACAGAAAGAAGCGCCTAAAAGAGGCAGAGGAATCTGTTAACCTTCTAAAATTTATCATAAAAGACTATTCTGCCGACATCGATAAGGCAGATCAGGAAAGGGCAGCGATCCAGGCTCGCAAAGCACAGACTGCTGCGTTGCGTCGCTTCAGCGACGACCTCGCATCGATCAAGTCAACATTCATTGATTTGCAATCTGAAACAGATGTGCACGCACGTGGCTATAAATTCGAGGCGCTACTCGGGGATCTATTCGCGCTGTTTGATCTTGAGCCAAGGCTGGCTTATTCGTTGCAAAATGAACAGATTGATGGATCGTTTACCTTCGATACCGATGATTACATCGTCGAGGCACGGTGGCGGGCTAAGCCGGCGGATAGAGGCGACGGAGACATATTCGCAAGTAAGGTGAGGCGCAAGGGGAAGAATGCTGTCGGCCTATTCGTAAGCGTTAATAGTTTTACCGACGCACTCAAGCGCACCTATAGCGAGTCTACGCCCTTTATTACCATGGACGGTGCCGATATCTATGCCGTCCTTGACGGTCGCATAAGGCTCGATGACCTAATTCGCGCCAAGAAGCGCCACGCCAACGAAACCGGATCATGTTATCTTCCCGCGAGCCTAATAATAGGATGACAGCAAATCGCGCTCATGGCAAGGTGGGGAACGGCACAGGATCGCGTGATGTTCTCCACTGACCAGACACATCTCCGGCGCTATTTCGCAACGCTTGGAGTAGCGATCGCGGTTGGGACGCTCTCCTTGGCAGGTTTCTTCCTGCAACTTCAGCAGCAACTACTTGTGACGAATTCGACACTGTCAAAAGTAACACCGACGGCGCGCGAGGCAATCCTGAGGCGTCAAGAATATCTCTATCTAGGTACCCTTATCCTGCCCTGGTTTGTTCTTGTTGGCTTCGTAGGAGGAATCAGTCTTGCAATTTATGGCATAGTTGGATGGGCACGGAGACAAAAAGTAATTGACGAGCGTGAAGACATTGGGCTTCGGCGAGAACAGGTCGAACTCCTCCAGCTGACAGGTGCAGAAAGAGCAGCGAAACTGGATCGAGAGGTTAAGGAGTCCGCAAGAGAAGCTTCGTCGGGATTCGTTCACACACGGCCAGCGAACGTCTCCAGCGTGCGATCCGAAATCATCAGCGTCGAGAATTCACTCGTGGCGAAACTGCGGGAAATCTACAGGGAAAGCGAAGTGTTGTCTTCGGCAGTTATGCAGACTTCAAGCGGACAACGGGTTGAAGTTGATGCAGTAGTCAGGCCGCGCCATGACAATCCAATTGTCTTCGAGCTAAAATACGCTTCTACCTCTAGGGGTTTCTCGAATCGCATACAGGGTGGATTTCAACAACTTGCGCGTGCCGCCAGCCTCGTCCGCGGGAAAGGTGTGTTGGTAATCATAGCTGCCGATGAGGTTAACGGGGAGCTGACCGAGCAATGGGACATAAGGGCAAAGGCAATGGCAGCCGAATACGGCTTCGTGGTCGGTTCATATGTAGGAAGATACTCCGACTTCGTACACATGTCCCCAAACGACTTCGCAGCCAGGGCGGGCCTGCAAGGTTCAGCGGAGTAGAGCGGAAGCTGGAGCGTCCGCGGTCCGCGTAGGGACTGTGGCGGCATGTATGGTGGTCGGCATGTCCTTGACTTGGTGGGCTGCATCCAACGCGGAACGGCTTCTGTCGCCACTCGGGAATCGATGGCGTCATGTCCAGCAAGTTGCACAGCAGGCACGTCAGGTTGTCGGCACTGTGCCGGCGGGTGACCGAGACCTGTTGGTCGCAGCAGCTTATCTGCACGACATTGGGTACGCGCCTTCGCTGGCAACTACCGGATTCCACCCGCTTGATGGTGCTCGCTGGATCAGGGACAGTGGTCCCGGGGGACGGCTTGCGTGCTTGGTCGCGCATCACTCATGCGCAATTCACGAGGCGCGCGTACGTGGACTTGATGAAGCCTTGCTGGCCGAATTCGCCCTGGAGGACTCCGCAACCTACGACGCTCTTGTCTTCTGCGATATGACTACAGGACCAGCGGGAGACAGTGTCTTGTTCGAGGATCGAATACGCGAGATTCGGCTTCGATACGGACCAGAGCACGCGGTTACGATCGCTCTCGGTTCTGCCTACTCGTCTCTTGCGGCATGTCATGAGCGGACCATTGGCCGCTTGGACGAAGTGAAGATTTAACCGATGTAGGGTTCGGCGCGGTCGTCAAGGTAATGCTTGACGCGGAGCTGGATCGAGGGGTGCATCTGATAGCTGGGAATTTCGCTGGCAGGAACGAACCGCACTTCTGACGATTCCGGGCTGGTTGTTGTCACCCCGCCCAGCATTCGCGTAACGAAGCATATTGAGAATTCCTGGCGCACTTCGCCGTTATCGTATGCGGCAACGTGGTTGGGTGCTCATCGCGGCCTGCAACATGAGCCGGAGCTGGGTCTACTACCGGCTCCAGGAGCACGCCAGAGCTGGGCGGGCCATCCAGGTCACGCGCGGGAGCTGGCGAGCCATCACGCCACCGACCGGCCCGAGGGACGGCCTGCCGCCGCCCCGGCCACTCACACCACGGCGGCACGGCCCGCGTCGCCGGCGCTCGCCGCGCGGTGACCGGGAGTGAGCGCGTGGATCGTCCACGCCTCGCGCGCGTCTGTGCGCGAGGCGCCACGTTCTCGCCCTGGACGTGGACGTGGACAAGCCACGCACCGTAACCACGAAAGGGGGTGAGGCCACACGACCCAACGGCGCGGCCACGCCAGAGATGATGCGCCGCATCCTGGCATGACGCGGCAAGAATGGATTGACTATCACGTCGAACGCGCGCCCGAAATTACAGAAAAGCAGTGGGTGGAAACTCTGCTACTTCTTGAAACACGGAAACCAGCCGATGACACTGAAAACGAAGAAAGCGAAAGAGCCGGATAAACGGCAAGATGCCCCGGCCGTCCGCGGGCGGCCGGGGCATCTGTGTGTCAGAGACTAGGCCAGGAATTCGTCCGGCATGGTGTCGCTGTCATTGCGCCATACCGGCTCGATTGCTGAATAGTCCAGGACTCCTGGTCCGTGCAGCGAAGACCTGCGAATCACGATAGCTTTGAGGTAGCGGCTAACTATGGCCCGACGCACCCCGACGTCCCCGGCTGCATCATCCCATTCCTGCCGGGCTTCTTGCGGAGACTTCGCCCGGGCAATGCGGGCTATGCGGGTCTTGGCTTTCTTCGCTAGCTCGGCCTTGAGCCCGCGTTCGCGTGCTTCCAGTTCCGGCACGATGTTGAACATGGAATCTTCGCTAACCGTGCCCCGGGCAAACCCAGTGCGCAGCGTGTGCAGTCGCTTCTGCACACTGGCCAGGTCGATTGCGTCCGGGTCATTCTCGTCCGCCGTGGTGACTGCAATGCTGCTATCTGGGGCGTTCGCCGAGATGTGCGCGAACAGTAGCTCTTCGATGAGCTGGTCAAGTTTCGGGCCGTTGCGCTGCGTCCCCCCGCAACCGCCTTGGTTCTTGCTCGGGCATTTGTAGACGATGCGAATAGCGCCACTAGTGCGTGACCTTACGGCTGCGCCCACTAGCGACCGGTTGCACATGCTGCCATCCTCACGAATCCGGCCGCACCGCAGCAGGCCGCTGAGCAGGTGTTTCCGGGTGCCCGACGCACTGAAGGTCTTGCCCTCACGACGGCGCTTCATATCATCAACAAGTGCTTTCCAGTCGCCCACGGGCAGGATGGGTTCCCACTGGCCGCGTATGTAGTTCCCTGATGCGTCTTTCAGCGCCATGGCTTCGGGGTTGGCATAGGTACTCTGCGGTTGCCCTTCCGCGCTGGCTGCGCGCAGCGCACCGTTGTAAACGGCGATACCAGCGATTGAGGGTGTGAGGTACATCTGCCGGATAGTGGCGAAAATCCACTGCCCACCACCGACCGGGAGAATCCCTGATTCGCGGAAGAATTTCGTCAGGCTGGACCAGGACTCACCAGCCAGGATCCGCCGAGCGCCCGCCCGAATCAATTCCGCCTCAGCGGGAACTATCTTTCCGTGCGGGGTATAGCCGAACCGGCGACGCTTTCCGCCAAAACTGCGGCTCCTGCCTTGCTGGGCTTCCTGCAACCGAGCGCGCGCGATACGCCGTGAGGCGTCCTCACTCGACTTGTTCGCCATAGCCACCAGCACCCGTGCCATAGCCCGGCCGTTGGACGTGCGGAGGTCGATTTCCCCGGTCACGGTGGCTACCGGCCGCTTGTAGTACTCGACCAGGTCAATCAAGTCTTCCAGATCGCGGGGCTGGCGGGCGAGGCGGTCGAGGTCGTAGAAGATAACGCCGTCAATCGCGCCGTCCTCGTAGTCTTCCAGCATCTGCCGGAACTCGGGTCGGATCACCCGCCACACACTGCGCCCGTTCGGCAGCCGGATACGCTTCTTCTTAAACGCCGTGGTGTCGTTTTCCTCATACCACTTGACGATCCGCACACCCAGCTTATCCGCGAGTGCCAGAATGTCTTCCTTCTGGCGGGTGATACCCTTCTCAGAAAGACGCCATTCCCCGGTTGCCTCGTCCTTGACCCACTGATCTTCGGAGATCCGCACGTCACCCGCGTAGCCGGGGCGCACGTCACCTGCGGTCTTGCCTGCTAACTCACCCATACCAGAAGCATACGTTCGCGAGTACTGAGATCGGACAGGCACAGGATGGCGTCGGCGGCGGCTGAATGGCCAGCCAATAGCCCGGCCAGGAACCGGCGTGCCTCACTAACCTGCTTAGGAGTGGCGGGGAAAGTGCGGGACCAGCCGATCAGCGGGGCGGTAATGGTCTCACGCATGCCTGCTCCGTTCTTATGGCGAATCCCGGCACAATCGATTTCCAGTAGCCATCCTCATCAGCCAGTTCTAGGATCACCAGCCAAGACAGGCTGTCGTCAGGGCGTGTCCGAACGTAACGACCAGCGTCTGGACCGTCCGGGAAGCGGGGTTGCCGTGCCGCTGGTACGCGAGCTTGACTCCAGCGCGGGACCGTTACAGTTCTTCGGCGCGGAACTGCGCCGGGTGCGGACCGCGGCCGGGCTCAGCCAGGATCAGTTGGGCCAGCGCCTGGGCTACTCCGGCGCCCAGGTCGGCAAGGTCGAAATGGGCGAACGAGCGCCCGCGCAGGATTTCGCCGATGCCTGCGACCGGGCCTTTCCGGACGCGGGCGGCTTATTCGGACGGATCCATCAGCTGGCCCGCCGCTGGGACGGCGGCTATCCCTCATGGTTCGCGGAATGGGTTGACTCAGAGCGGCGTGCCGACGTCTCTGCGGTGGTGGGAGCCATTGCTCATCCCTGGCCTGTTGCAGACCGCCGACTACGCACGGGCCATCCTGGCCGCCGATCCGGAAACGACCGAAGACCAACTCCCGGATCTCGTCGCCGCCCGGATGGAACGGCAGGCAATCCTCGACAAGCCGGTGCCGCCAACGCTCTGGGTAGTCCTGGATGAGATAGTTCTGCACAGGCCCATCGGCACCCGCAAGGTCATGTACGACCAGTTGCGGGCTTTGGCCGACGCATCGTGCCGCAGCAACATCACGGTGCAGATCGTGCCGACCGAGGTTGGCGCGCACGCCGGTCTGCTCGGTGCCTTCATCATCGCGGGCTTCGACAATGAACCGAGTACGGTGTACATGGAGTCGCCCGACCAGGGGCAGACCACTCAGCTGCCATCAGTGGTCAAGCGGCTCTCGCGCACCTTCGACACGTTGAGAGCTGACGCGCTACCCCGTGGAGCCTCACGAGACCTGATCGGAAAGGTAGCTGAGGAGCGATGGGCCACCCCCTAGACAACGTCACCTGGCGCAAGAGCAGCTACAGCGGCAGCAACGGCGGCGCCTGCGTCGAGGTCGCCGTGCTGCCCGACCGCAGCCTCGCCGTCCGCGACTCCAAGAACCCGGACGGCCCGAAGCTGACGTTCACCCCCGCCGAGTGGCGGACGTTCACTGCTGCCCTAAGGTCAGGCACGCTCGGCCTGCACTGAGACCGTCAGGGCCGGCCGCATCGGGAGAGAAATGGCGAAAGCGTCGCGCCAGGACAGCGCTCAGCAACCGGCCAAGCCAGCCGACCTGGTCGTCATCTCACCGCTCAAGGAGTGGACCTGTGCTGGCTGCGCTGGCACAGGCGACTTCCTCAAAATGGAGGACGCCGGGCCGCTGTGCATGACCTGCGCGGACCTGGATCACCTGATCTTCCTGCCGTCCGGTGACGCGGCGCTGACCCGGCGGGCCAGGCAGGCGAGCCGGCTGGCCGCCGTCGTGGTGCGCTGGAGCCGGTCGCGGAAGCGCTACGAGCGGCAGGGCATCCTGGCCGAGGAAGCAGCCATCCAGCAGGCAGAAGAGCAGTGCCTAGCCGACGAGGACGTCCGGCTGCGCCGCCGGGAGCGGGACCAGGAACGACGCGCTGAGGAAGACGTCGAGTTCCAGGCGCGCATGGCCGACGAGATCAGGCGGCTGTTTCCCGGCTGCCCGAAGAAGAGAGCAACCGCGATCGCGCAGCACGCCGCGTTGCGCGGCAGTGGCCGGGTCGGCCGCTCCGCGGCCGCCCGCGCCCTGGACGAGCGAGCGGTCACGCTGGCCGTGGTCGCCTCGGTGCGTCATGAAGACACCGACTACGACCTGCTGCTGATGTCCGGCTTCCCGAGGGAAGACGCCCGCGATCAGGTCCGCCCTGCCATCGACCGGGTGCTCGACACGTGGGCCAGCTGAAACAGCACCGGCGCTGCAGAACAAGCGGCCCGGGGCATCGTGTGGGTGCGGCGCGGGTCGGCACGCGGGTGGTACCTGGTGAAGTCTGTGGTGCTGATGTGACCAGTGATAGCTGCTGGGGGTGGGCCCAGTTTGTTGATGTTGGCGTAGGTGTTGCTGGCGCGCAATGCCGCTGCCTTAACCGTCGGGAAGGTGGGGAGCTGGCCCGAGGCCGGTGGCGTGAGTACGGTCAGCGAACCCTGCCCCATCACACCAGCCGCAGCAGGCCCGCTGGTACCAGCCTGAGAGCCTTGCCATCCACTTGGCATGCGCGCCGTGCGGAAAAGCGCCCGTTTTGCCAGGAAAAGGCGTACCGCGCGCATGCCAAGTGCGTGCGTACCCGTGATCGGCAGCCGGCTGGCAGCCAGCCTGGGTGCCGTTATGGTGCTGGCCGGGCAACTGGGACCCGGGCGGCCTGTGCCGTGGCTTAATACTGACTGGCGCCGATACAGACGCGGCTCAGCCTTGGCCATCATCCGCTGGATCAGGGCTGCTGGCGTCGGCGGCGTCGCCAGCCTGGTAGCTCCAGGCTTCCCGCGCCCAGAGGGACTGCTGCACCGCCTGCAAGTCGAGGCTTAGCTGATCGAGCCGGGCCAAGCCTGCGTACAACTGGGCGCGCAACTCGTTGATCGCCGTTTCGCTATTCGTGGTAGCAGTATCCCGGGGCCGGGCCAGCATGGCTGAGACCTGCTTTTCAGTTCGCTTACGGAAGGATATGGCAACCACCAGGGTGGCTATTCCCACCGCAGCCACGGCAATCGCGAGGAAGACCTCCACACAGACCGTCCAGGGAATCCGGGCTCAGCCGCGCAGTGCGGCTGCGGTCAGGGCAACAGTGGCTATAGCCACGATGAACGCGAGCGTGCACGCTAATACGATCAGCCAGCCGAACGCTTGTGGTGCCGATGCGGGCAGCCCGGTGCTGAGGGTGATCGCCTGGTCGGTGGCGACCTGCGGACGGGACTGACTGGACCCGCCCGACGTGGTGCTGGTTTTGCTGGCCGTCTGGGCGGCGGGGGCCTGGGCAGAATGAGCAGGGGCGCTGGCAGCGGAGTCATTGTGCCGTGGCGAGGATGCGGCCGCAAAGGCCACACCCAGGACGGCGGCAACAACGAAGCCTTTCTTCATGATCGATCATTCCTTGCTCTACACGATGCGATCCGCCCACATTGTCGCTGTCATCCTGGCAAGATGCCAGAGGCCAAAGAGAGATAATTGCTGGCGAATCCGGGCACCGGCCAGCCAGCCCGCGCCATGGATTTCCGTGCAATTTTCCGATCAAATTGCCTGGCGGTCTCCGTTTCGGCCTATTGGTTCCGGAAGGCCTGCTGGGCCAGTGGGTGCTCCGGGCTGAGGATCAGCGGCTGGCCGGCCTGCTCGGCCACTCTTTTCTGCGCAGCCAGTTGCGATCCGGGCGTGGCGTACAGCACGTGCACCCGGCCGTCGCCGCTGCCGCGCGCGGCCAGTGGCGCCACCGCGGCCGGGTTCCCCTCCTGGTCGGTCACCCAGAGCTCGAAATCATCGCGCTTGAACAGCTGGATGTCCGCGATCGGGGTGGGGTAGTGATGCACCCCACCTGGCTCCGGGTCCGCCGCCGCGGCATTCTGCACCCCGCCCGCGGGCAGCACGCCGGTGTGGAACGTGGGGTGCAGCGGCACCCCCGCATTGAAGATCGAGTCAGTCCATTTGGCGATCCCAGCGGCGTCCTGGATCGGCGTGTCCAGCAGGCCGTCCGGGTCCAGTTCCTGCTTGATCTCTGGCGCCAGCAGGTCATACAGCCGCTTGGCGTTCTGCCGCAGCAGATCGACCTTGCTGGGATCAGCGCACCACTGAGCGGACCACTCAACGCCGGCCAGGTTGCGGACCATGAACCAGCCCTGCGCGTCCTTGAGCCATAGCGCGCCGCCGTGGTGGTCCTGGAACGGCCCGGGCCCGTAGATCAGCCCGGCCGCCTGGCCCGCGATCTCGTTCATCTTGGTCCGGGCGGCCACGTACTCCGGGGAGTCCGTGCGGGTGGGGTGGTCCGGGACATCGATCGTCCAGCCGTGCGTCTCGGTCTCAGTGTGATCGGGACCCGCGTTCTGGTCACTGGGGTCACTGGGCTGGCTGTCCGGCGCGCTCGTCACCATGGCTGACTCCATTCACGCTATAAGCAATTGACATCCCGTTACTTGAGAACCTCGCCCGTCACGGCGGTCCGCGCAAGAGTTTGCCGCCTTACGGCGCAGAACATGGCCGCCAAGCCCCGGGGCGCACCCCGGAGCGCACCCGGGCCGCACGAAACCGGACATAGAACGCTTCATGTGTTTAAATGAGGACTTTGGGCAGGGGGATCCGGTCGGCCTGGGGGGTTGTGCTGACCAATGGCCGGCCACCGGGCGCGCCGTTGACGCCGGGCCGGTGATGGTCCGGACCCGCTGCTCAGGCCCGGCCCAGGGGGAAGGTGGGGTACATGAGGTCTCTTAAAGTCGGCCTGATTTCGGGCTCGCTGCTGACGCCACTGCTGGTAGCAGGGGCGATGCTGGCCCAGGCCGGGCCGCGCGGCCAGCACGGCCGGCCATCACCAGGGCGCCGTGTTCGTCGCGAAGAACGCGAGCCCGTCCGGCTCCGGCCAGTCGTGCAGTTCGGCCAAGTACTCGACCATCCAGGCCGGGGTGAACGCGGCGCCAGCCTGGTCAACCGTCGTGGTCTGCCCGGGGAGCTACCACGAGCAAGTGGTCATCAAGAAGCCGGTGTCACTGGTCGGCCTGCACGCGGCCATCAACGAGCAGGGTGTCACGCCCAGCCTGGTGGTGAACGTGCCTCACGTCGGCAAGCTGACCATCTTCGCCGGCGTGGTCATCCTCAGCTCGCACGCCAGCATCCAGGGCTTCCAGGTGACCAACGCCCTGGGTGAGGGCATCCTGGCCGCCGGGGTTCGCGGCGACATCAGCAACGTCAGCATCAAGCACAACGCGGTAGTGCACAACGACCTCGGCGGCGGCGTCCCGCCCGCGTCGGCCTACTTCGAGTGCCAGGCGCAGGGACAGGTGCCCGGTGACTGCGGGGAGGGCGTGCACTTCATCGCGGTCGCGAACTCCGCGGTGACCGGCAACCTCATCGCGCACAACTCCGGCGGTGTGCTGCTCACCGACGAGACCGGCCCGACGCACAACAACCTGATCGCGAACAACATCGTCACCCGCAACGAGAGCGACTGCGGGATCACCGTGCCCGGGCACAACCCGGCCGCGCTGAACGCCCAGGGCCAGCCGCAGCCGAGCGTGGCAGGCGTCTACGGCAACGTCATCGCGCACAACGCGGTCACCTTCAACGGCCTCAAGGGTGAGGGCGCGGGCATCCTGTTCGCCAACGCCTCGGCCGGCACCGCGTCGTACAACAACCTGGTCATCGGCAACTTCATCGCCGGGAACGGGCTGTCCGGCGTGACCATGCACGCGCACACGATCAAGCCCGGCCAGTTCGAGCTGCTCAGCGGCAACAAGATCGTCGGGAACCGGATCGGGACGAACAACATCGACGGCGACACGCTGGACGCGCCGGCTTCGCCCAAGGACCTGAAGACCACGGGTGTGCTGGTGTTCTCCGGCGGCACCCCGGTCTCGGTGGTCGTCGCGCACAACCACATCTTCAACAACCACTTCGGGATCTGGCTGAGCAAGCCGGTCACCGCGTTCGGCCTCGGCAGCAACACGTTCCACAACGTGTTCAAGCCGATTCGGCCGGCCACTGAAGTAGGCACCAGGGAGCGGCCCCGGCAGGCGGCTATCAGCCGGCCGGGGCCGCTGCCGGACCGGGCGCGGGCCCGGCACCGGAATCAGGCGCGGGCCCTACACCGGAACCAGGCGCGGCACCGGAACCAGGCGCGGCACCGGAACCAGGCGCGGCACCGGAACCAGGCGCGGCACCGGAACCAGGCGCGGCACCGGAACCAGGCGCGGGCCGCCGGACCGGCCCGGTGGATTCGCGGATGACCAGCCGGCACGGCAGCCGCCGCAGGCCGTGACTGGGCCGCCCCTCGATGGCGTCCAGCAGTTCCCGGGCGGCGACCCGGCCGAGTTCCTTGAGGCACATATCTACGCTGGTCAACGGCGGGCGTGAGGTCGCCGCGAAGACGTCCCAGTTGTCGTAGCCGACCAGCCCGACGTCGTCCGGCACCCGGCGCCCCGACTCGCGGAGCGCGTCCGCTACGCCGCGGGCGATCTGGTCGCTGCCGCAGAAGATCGCCTCGGTGCCTGGCGCGGCATGCAGCACCGTATGCGCTGCGTGCCGGCCCCATTCTTCGCTCCACTCCCCGTGCAGCACCTGCCCGGCGGCGAAGTCCAGCCCAGCCTCGGCCAGCACCTGCCGTGCCCCGGCGGCGCGCTGCCGCGCGGACAGGAACCGGTCCGGCCCGGTCACGTGGGCGATCCGGGTCCGGCCGCCGGTGAGCAGATGCCGGATGGCCAGCGCGCCGCCCTGCTCGTCATCGGGGATCAGGGACAGCTCAGCCGGGTCCTGCGACTGGGTCATCACGTAGACCACCGGGACCGGCAGGCCAGCCGCGATCGGTGGCCGCGGGTCGGTGCGCCGTCCGGTGACGATGATGCCGTCCACCTTGCGGGACAGCAGCGTGCGCACGTAGTGCTGCTCCCGGATCGGGTCGCCCCGGCCGTCGCAGAGCAGGGCGGACACCTGGCCCTCGCCCAGTGCGTCCTCCGCGCCGAACATGACCGGGATGGTGAACCGGCCGAAGCTGTCCGTGGTGATCAGCCCGACCGTGTAGCTGCGGCCGGACAGCAGTCCCTGGGCCAGCAGGTTCGGCCGGAAACCGAGCCGCTCGGCCGCGGCCTGTACCCGCTCCCGGGTCTCGGCCCGCAACTGGCCGCGCCCGTTGAGCGCCTTGGACACCGTGCCGATCGATACCCCGGCCAGGGTGGCGACGTCAGCGATGGTCACCGAACGGGTCTGCCGCACCAGAAAGCCCTTTCCTAGACTCCGCTCCCCGGCCGACAGCGGAGGCCATTCAGCGATGCGGGTCTCCGCTACCGCAGCTTTTCCGCAACGGATGACTGTCCGTTCCGCCAAGGATACCGGTCTGTAATGGGTCCGCACAGGGGTTGACCCGGGCCGGGCCGGTTGTTAGCGTCCGGTGGCGGAAAAGGATTTCCTTAGTTGCCGTGGGACGGCACACCCGTACCCGTCCCGCCGGTCACCGCTGCCGCGAAGGACGAAGGATCCAGCCATGAGCACAAGCAGGCGCCGGTTAACTGTCCTCCTCACCACCCTGGCGGCCACGGCCGCGCTGTCGGTCCCCGCCGTACCCGCGCTCGCCGCCACGACCGCGATCACGACCGCCACCACAACGCCAGTACCGCCAGCACGCCGTCAGCCAGCCAGCCGACGTCCAGCGCAGGACAACGCCGGCGCCGCCAGCCAGCCGACATCCAGCCCGCCCAACGCCGGCGCGGCCAGCAGGCCGACGGCCAGCCCGACCGGCAGCGCGCCAGGGGCCAGCACGTCACCGGCCAGCCCTTCGGCGGCCAGCCCGGCGGGAGCTAGCACGCCGTCCGGCCCGGTCACCCCGACGCCCAGCCCCAGCACCTCGGGCTACCAGCCGCTGCCGGAACTCCCGGTCAACGCGTGCCAGGACGCGACGCTGCCGCAGGACTACGGCACCAACTTCCCCACCCCGGTCGACCCGAACGGCTACGGCTTCTACAACCAGTCGGTCATCGGCTGGGAGGGCAACTACTACGCCCCGTTCGGCTACCTGTCCGGTTCCTACTTCGCCCGCGGCGTGCCGCAGCAATACACCCAGTCCGGCACGACCTACTGCGGCGCGATGTACTCGTTCGGCGCGTACAACTACGGGCTGGCCGCGGGTCAGGCGCCGGCGCCGGGTTCGGTCCGGTGGACCATGGCCGACGGCTACCTGCCCGCGCTGACCACCAGCTTCACCCGGAACGACGTGGCCATCTCGATCACCGACTTCGCCGACAAGCAGACCATCGGCGGCAACCCGGTGGAACTGGTCTACACCCGGGTCAGCATCACCAACCAGGGCTCGTCAGCCGTCACCGTGCCAGCCGGCCAGTCCGGCCCGAACCTGGTGCCGCTGAACCAGGCGCCGGACACCGTCCCGGCCGGCGGCACCGTGCACCACGACTTCGTCGCGGCCGTGGACACGTTCGGGTCAGGGAACGCGTTGCCCCCGCACCGGCCACGCTCAGCCAGCCCCCGGGTCAGGGCGGCGCACCGCCGTACCAGCTGGCGTTCAGCCATATGGTCCGGTATCTGGAATGGACGGCTGTCGGTCATCCCGCGGCTGTCGCTGCCGAACATCCCCGCTGCCGAACACCGGCGGCCTGGCCGATCCCGGCAACGCGCTGGACAACGCGTACAAGGCGGCGTTCGTGTACACCCGGATCGTGCAGGTCGGCAAGGCGCCGTTCTCCGGCGCGAACAACTACGACTGGCTGCTCAACCACGACCTGCCCGGGATCCTGGCCAACCGGTTCCAGCTGGGCGACTTCACCGACGCGCAGAACCTGCTGCTCACCGGGCGGATCTCCGAGGACCCGAACTTCAACGAGCAGGGCGCGAACTGGTACTGGGACGGGCCGTGGCGCACCCCGCTGGCCTGGGCCGACTACCTGGAGACGACCAACGACACCGCGTTCGTCAGCAAGTACTTCCACGACGACGCGTCCGGCCCGAGCCCGTGGGGCCCGAGCCTGTACACGCTCATGCACACCGACTTCCTGCAACCAGCTCGACGCCAGCACCGGCTATCTCAAGTACTCCTACGACAACGACTCCGGCGGCGTGTGGCTGTTCGACGACGAGACCGCGCTGGCCGGGCTGGCCGCGTACAAGTACATCGCCACCCGGATCGGTGACACGGCCGAGGCGCAGTGGGCGGACAGCCAGTACACCAGCCTGCTCAGCGCGACCAACGCCGGGCTGGCGGCCAACGAGAAGGCGAACGACTTCGACTTCCTGCCCTGTGAGGTGAACCAGCCAGTCACCGCCGACCGGTGCAACTCGGCGAACGACGCGAACTGGGCCTCGCAGGCGCTGTGGGGCGAGAACCCGTGGGACATCTTCCTGCAGGGCGGCCAGCTGAGCGGCATCCTCGGCGACCCGAGCCAGATCGACAACCTGTACCAGCTGGGCTTCAGCCGGCTGGCCGGCACCGGCGTGCCGTACCCGTCGTTCGGCGCGTACACCGGCTACAGCGTCGCGCTGAACACCGGCGTACTCGGCGGCGGCGCTGTACGGCAACGCCTACCGTGACCTGCCGATCACCAGTTACGCCTGGCAGATCGCACGCACCACCGGCGGGCCGAACGCCTGGTGGGAGGCCAACGGGTCGGCGCCCGACCCGGACAACCCGTGGCAGGGCAGCCACGCCGCGCCGCAGTTCGGCGCGGTCCCGTACGCCTGGCCGATGGCCGGGCAGACCCAGACGCTGCTCCAGTCGCTGGTCGCCTCGGGGCTGGTGTCATCGGCCGGCCCGGGCGGCGCGTTCCGCTACCACACCGCGCTGTACATCGGGCGCGGCGTGCCGGACGCGTGGATCGCGGCTGGGCAGTCCATCTCGGTGGACAACCTGACCGCGTCGTACGACGAGAACACCGGGCGCCGGGCCACCTACGGGGTGCGGCTGAGCACCGGCGGCGAGCTCGGCTGGCCGGGTCGTCCAGGTCGCGCTGACCGGCGCAGGTCCCCTCGGGGACGTGCAGGTGCAGCTGCCGGTGTTCGCCAGCGCCGGGGTGCGCGGTGTGCTCGGCGGGCGGTACGACGCCGCGACGCATACGGTGCTGATGAACCCGGGCAGCCGGACCGTGTCCGTGCTGGTCGGCAACTCGGCCAAGCCGTTCGTTGGCGGTCCAGGTGGCCAGCACGGTGCCGGGCACGCACACCCAGCCCACGCTGACCTCGGGCGTGCAGACCACCGCGTCCGCGACCATCAAGAACCCGGGGCAGACCACGATCAGCAACGTCCAGGTGGCGCTGCAGGCCCCGTCCGGCTGGACCGTCGCAGGCGAGCCGCGCCGGCCAGCTTCGGCAGCATCGGGCCGGGCCAGTCGGAGACGGTCAGCTGGAACGTGACCCCGGCCGACGACGCCACCGGCGGCAACGGCCTGGTCGTCGCGGCCAGCTACACCGCGCCGGACAACGCGTCCGGCACGGTGAGCGCGGAGCAGTGGGTGCACGCGCAGCGGCCGCTGCCGCTGCCGCCGGGCGCCACCGACCTGGCGCTGACCGCGACCCCGTCGGCGTCCTACACGTCGCCGTGGGAGCACGTGACCGCGATCAACGACGGCGTCTACCCGACCTCGTCCAACGACAGCCAGGACATCCGCTGGGGCTGCTGGCCGGAGACCGGTCAGCAGTGGATCGAGCTGGACTGGAACCAGCCGGTAACGACCAACGGCAGTTCGGTCTACTTCCTCGACGACGGCGGCGGGGTCCGGCTGCCCGCGTCGTGGACCGTGCAGTACTGGAACGGCAGCGCGTTCGTGGACGTGCCCAGCCCGGGCACGTACCCGATCGCGGACAACACGTTCAATCACGGTCACGTTCGGCTCGGTGACCACGACCAGGCTGCGGGTCGTGCTGCAGAGCGGGCCGGCTCGGTGGGCGTGATCCAGTGGGTGGTACCCAGCATCCCGGGCAGCGGCTGACCTCGCCGCCCGGGACGGTGGACCTGCGCGGCCGGACCAGCGCCGCGCAGGTCCGCGCAGGTCCGCGCAGGTCCGCGCAGGTCCGCGCAGGTCCGCGCAGGTCCGGGGTAGGTCCGCGCGGGTCCGGGGTGCGGCGCGCCGGTCAGCTGAGCAGCAACGACCGCAGGTGCCGCACCGCGGGCGACCCGTGCGCCAGCACGGTGTCGTGCAGCTGCCGCTCGGTCCACTCCGGCCGCGCCGCGCGCAGCCGGGCCACCAGGTCGCTGACCTCGGTGTACCCCACGTAATAGGTGGACAGCTGGGTGGCGGTGAGCTGCGCCCGCCGCCACTTGCCTGCCGCCTCGCCCTCTTCCTGGAAGCCGCGCCCGGTCATCAGCGCCATCGCGCCGGCTTCGTCCAGGTCGCCGCAGTGCACCCGGACGTCCAGGATGGTGTTGATGATCATGCGCAGCCGCATCTTGAGCTGCTGCATCCGGACCGCGTCGGGATCTCCCTCGCCCGGGTACCGGTGCCGGGCCATCAGCTCCTCGGCGTATACCGCCCAGCCCTCGACGAAGGACCCGGACCAGAACGCGGCGCGCACCGGCGTGCCGCCGCGGAACCGGCGGGCATGCCCCAGCTGCAGCACGTGCCCCGGCATCGCCTCATGCACCATGAGGTTCTGCACCATGTGCCGGTTGTACTCGCGGTAGAAGGACCGGACCCGGTCGTCGGCCCAGTCCCGCGGCGTCGGCGACACGGCCACGAACGTCGGCTGCCCGTCCGTCTCCAGCGGCCCGGGCGCGTCGCAGTAGGCGACGGCTACGCCGCGGTCGATCTCCGGCATCTCGATGATGTCCACCGGATCGTCCGGTGCCGTGACCAGACCGCTTTCTTTGACGAACGCCAGTTCCTGGTCGATAGGCCCGCTCGACCAGTCCGAGGATCGTCCGGTCATCGGGCGCGTCCGCGGCTAGCGTGCCCAGGACCCGGCGGACCAGATCCGCGGAGCTTCGCGCCGCCGTCGCCGGCCGCCGGCCGCCGTCCCGCCCGGCCGCCGGGCCGCCGCCCACTCCCAGCCGGGCCGCCGTCTCGGTGATCTGGCTCAGTCGTCTCGTCCAGGTCGGCCTGGGCGCGGGCCAGGAGTTCCTCCGGTGACGGTGCCGGACTCCAGGGTGTGGAACAGCTTGCGGGCGAACAGCTCCGGCCCGATCCGCGGATCGCGGAAGCTCCGGTCCCGGCGGCCGTCCGCCAGCCGCTGTTCCAGCCAGCGGCGATGCTCCGCGAGCGCGTCCAGCGCCGCGGTCCGCGCGGCGGCCAGGCTGGCTGGCACCTGGCCGTCCGGCGCCGCGGCGAGCGTGCGGTCCAGTTCCGGCCCGATCAGCCGCTCCGTCCCGCTCGAACTGGCTGACCGCGGTCTCCAGGTGCACCCGGGGCATCCGGGCCTGGGCCACGGAGCGCGCCGCCGCCAGCGCGTCCGGGACCGCCGCCAGCCGGCTGGCCAGGCTGCTCAGCCGGTCCGGCAACGGCGCGAAATCCCGGGCCAGCAGCAGGTAGATGGCCCGCCCAGGGTTGGCCAGCATCGGGTTCCACTCGTGCTCGCGCAGCTCGGTGGTGGCGAACAGGACCCGCTCCAGCTCGGCGAACAGGATCTGCGCGTCCACCCGGTACTCCGCTGATAGCGGGCCCATATCGATGGCCTTGACCTCGGCGAGCCGGCCGGCGCACCAGCGGGCCAGCTCGTCGTAGTGTTCCGCCGTGCCGATGGTGAGCCGGCCATCGTGGGCGTGCTCGCCGAGCAGCGGTGGCCCGTTCCGGCCGGCGCTCCAGCAGGCCGTCCACGGTGGACCGGGCCAGCGCGGCGAATGAGGCGTCAGCATCAGGCATGAGCCCGACTATAGGGATCTGCGCGGCCTGCCGCCACCGACTCGTGCCGCCGCCCCGCGCCACCGCCGCCACCACCTCGGCCGCCACCTCACCGTCCGCCGCCGCACGGCGCCGCCACCCCGGCCCGGCCGTTTGTTGATGTTGATATAGGAGCCCGAGCAAAGCAGATGTCAGCTCATCAACTGGATGATCATCGCCGCACCTGCTAGCAGCGGCATTGCGCCCGGCAACATGCCCTCAGATCAGGTCGGAACTGGCGCGACGAGGGCGACGCTAGCGCCCGCGCGCTTATCTCCGGCGTGCGGCGCACGCCGCACTCGTCCCCCAAACCCGGCGCGGCGCATGGATGTCAGTGGCGGGTACTAGCGTTCAGCTGGATCGCCGGTCCGCTTGCAGGCGGCCCGCGCGGCTAGGCCGGGGAGGAGATCTGCATTGATCGAGGGAACGCTCATCGCGGAGAGCCTCCGGGTCGGGACGAGCCTGGAGAACCTGAGGCTGACCGTCCGCAAGATCAGCCGGTACCAGGTGCCGGGCGCCACCCCGGACCAGCCGGGCATCTGGACCGCCCTGGAATTCACGGCGGACGAGGGACAAGCCGGCGAGCTCGCGCGGACGTTCGCCGATGTCCTCGAGCGGCCTGGCTGGTACGTGAACTTCGAGTCTCCCGCGGAGAGCTTCGTGATGTTCCCGGGCCGGATCTTCCGCTACCCGCGGGGCGACGCGGCGGGCCGGGCTGAGGCGCAGGAGTACGGACGGCAGCTCGCCATCCCGGAGCCGCAGCTGGACTGGACGGTCTGAGTCAGCCGAACAGCGTGCCCTGGCTCATCTCCTGCGGCAGCGGCCCGAGATCCTCCTCCCGGACCACGCTGCCATCACCCCGGATATGCAGCACGGGGATCCCGCGGGCGGTCAGCACCCGGGTGACCAGCAACCGCCGGTGGCACCGCCGTCGGATCTTCCTCGCTGCACAGCATGGCCACCCGATGCCGGCCCGACTCGGCCAGCAGCCGGCGCAGCCCCGCGTTGAACCGCTCGGTTCTGGCCAGCGCGGCGTAGCGAACGCGCCCGTCGCTGTCGTAGAACTCCGGCTCCGGCGGCCGCCCGCCGAGTTCCGCGCCCAGGAAGAGGTAGCTCGAGGCCGGCCGCCTGCAATGCCGCGCCGAACTTCTCCCGGTTGAACTGCGGGTTGTAGCGGGAGAACGGCTGCGAACGGATGTCCGCGACGACCTCGATGCCGGCCCGCGCAGCACGCCGAGCAGGGCGGGCAGTTCATGCCTGGAGTGGCCAACAGTCCAAATCGTCATCCCACGTTCGAGGCTACGCCGACGCACTGACCGTCCAGCAGCGCCGCTACCCCGAAGTCGGCGAGGCAGTACGGCTCACCCAGCCATCCCGGCAGAAAGCTAACCGGGTACCGACAATTGCCATCGCCCACGGCGAACACAAAAGGCAACCGGTCCGAATGGCCAGCTCCGATAGACGCGATAATCAGCTGGCCCTGTGCACTCAGAGATAGGGTTCACTTTCGGGCCGACCGCAGGTTAGACTGCGACGCAGGAACACCCAATCCTGCTGGGGCAAATTGTCCGGAAAGTCGGGAACCTCCGTTGTTATCGCTGATGGCTCACGGTGTGGGCGCCGATGAGCGCGGGCACGTAGGGATGATGGCAGGACTGGAAGATATAACCTTGTTCCCCTACGGTGAGGGTCAGAGACGTGCCTAGGCTGGCCGCAGCTGTTGTCATACATAAAGATCATGTTCTCATCATTCGTCGCAGCCGCAGTGAAGGTTTTCTCCCCGGACGGTGGGGGGTACCCTGCGGCAAGATCGACGAAGGTGAATCCGCACAGCAAGCCGTCCTGCGGGAACTCCACGAGGAAACTGGGCTGAGTGGCAGCGAGGCCCGTTGGGTTGGGCGGTCAGACTTCTCCAGTACCTGGCGGGGCCAGCACGTCACGAATGTCCAGCATAACTACCTGGTCAACGTTTCCCCTACCCGGGTAGATCCAGCTGGAATGCCAGAGGTGACGCTTCCCAAGGAAGATCAAGAGGCTCAGTGGGTGCCCGCTAGCCAGATCGGGAGTGCGGGCCTCGATCAGCACAATCTGCGGACTATCCAGCAGGGCCTCCACCTGCGTTCAGCCGCAGTCGCGTAGTACATCAAGTATCGACCCGAGCTGGCATCGGTACTCCTCGTGGCTCATGGCCCGCATCGGGATCACCGTGCGCACACCGTGGCCCTGCTGTGCGAACACCCGCGTTGTCACACCCGTAGCGGTGGTGCTCAGCAGCAGCGTGATGCAGCGTGTGGATGCGGGAACAGCGACCCGGTGCAAAGCTCCTGGAGCCAGCGCATAGCTCGCGCCCGGACGAAGCCTGACATTAGTCAGTAAACGCAACCCAGCGGTGCCCTGCCGCTCCAGCCGCCAGCCGGTTCCTGGGTGCGCGGCCTCGCGGTATTCGAGCATCGGGGTTCCATCGTCATCAGCCTGGAAGAGCAGCATGTCATAACCGCCACATAGCACCGAGGAGACGAACCCGTATCGATGATTATGTATGTGGTCCAAGCTCGGGACGTCGGTGGGCGGCCAGGCATGGATGCGCAACTCGAAGAGCGGTGACTCATTTATCAGCATAAGCTTGCGGAAGCCTAGCGGGTGGAGGTATGACCTGGCAGCACACTCGGTAGTTCGCTGCGGACTGGTTTGTATCGAGTGCACCAGTTCGGCGAGGCAAGCCGGCTCGGACAGCGAAGACAATACCTCCAGCGAGGCCTGCTCTCCCTCTTCGCCCGGCTTGCTGTGACTGATGACGTCGCGGAGCAACTGAGTGACGCCGTTTGGCCCATGATTCATGCTGGGAGCCCCTCCAGTCCCGGAGCATAACCGAAGCTAACGAGGACAGACATAGCCCAAATGGTTAGTGGAGCCCTCAGCTACCAACGGCTGATCATTCTTGGCCGGATGATCAGCTTCCAGACCTGGATGAAGGGTCGGCGCACGAAGTGCCTTAGTTTAAGGAAGAATCACCGAGGAACGCATCGCATAGTCCCGCAGGACCGAAGCAGCCTGGTAGGTCATCCACAGCGGGCGCTCCCCATCCTCCCATTCCCAGAATCCACGGCGGTAGGCCGACCTGACCTGGCGCATGGCTTCGTCGAGCAGCTCGTCCGGGCCAGTTGGCGTGGCGGCCGACACCAGCAGAAGCGCGCGTGCCACCCAGGCCGCGGTGAAGTGCCGGACGGTGAGCGTATCCCACGGCACCTTATCCCCGACGTAGCGCCTGATCTGCTCGGTCTGGTTGCTGAGATCCCGGTGCTCCCGCAGCCACCGCACTGACTGCTCGATTGCCTCACGCGTCCGGCTGTCCGTACCCAGGACCTGCCCGGCACGCGCCAAGGCCACGACCGCCTGGGCTGTGTGCGGGACCGAGGGCGGCGCCGTCTCGCCTTCTTCCATCCCCAGCCGGCTGGACCAGCACAGCAGGTTGCCGTGGCGTGCATCCTGGATGGCACCGGACAGCAGAGCAGAACGGAACTCGGCCAGGCGGCCCGCGGCGGGCCGGTATCTGATCAGGCCTCGGATGACTGCCGACAGGACATACGTGCGCTGAAACGCCACCGGGTCCCGGTGCGGCGTGAGCGCCTCTTCGAGGGAACGGCCAGCCGAGGCCAGCAGTGTCTCGTCGAAGCCGCTTGCGGCTAGTGTGCCGAGCACTAGTGCGCTGACTTCAGGCCGGCTCACTCCCGCCCCGCTTCGCGCCGCCCATCCCTCGTCGTTGCGCCGCAGTTTCCACAACGTGGCGGCCAACTGAGATCGATCCAGCCCATAGTCGTACCCGCCAAGAGCCATCGACAGCTTAAAACCGTAAGCCGTCCCAGTCGCGGTAGGACGGCGATGGGCTGCCGGTTCATTGAAGAAGTGCGGCCAGCCAACCAACTGACCGCGCTCCGGATCGTCAACCACAACCAGGCTCTCTTGCAGCATGCGCCAGACGGACTGCGAAATGCTGAGCGCGTTTTGATTACTGGCGTGCACAGCGGGCGCGAGTTGCGGTGCGGTGTGCGCTGATTGCCGCAAGGCCGCCGAGACTTCGGGAATCCGGTCGGCCAGATCTTCGATATGGGTGGCTATGAGACAGCCCCCGGCGGGTATCCCGGCAACTGGACCAGTCGGTGCGGCACGGACAACGCCCACCGCTACATAGGAAGGCTCGCCAGCTATCCCGGACTGCTTTACGACGCAGCCACCTGAGAGGCCATGCGGATCAACCGGGCTGACGGCCGCGAACGCTGGACCGAAGAGCTTCATACCGGAGACATCACCCAGCGGAATGCGGGTAGCAACGACGTTCGCCGCATTAGTGTCGCTGTCCGCACTGCTGCCGCTCTCCGGAAAACCCATGACCTGGACTGGATCTCCATCATGGACTGTGGCATCAAGCGGGATACTCGCCTGGTCCAGCAGTGCCCGGGCGCTCGCCGTGGTGAGGCGGGCTTCGTCCAGCCGTTGCGCGTCAATGGTCAGCGCGGCGACGTCGAAGGTCTCGTCATAGTTTGTCACGCGCATAGGAATATAGACGTAGCTGCGTTCCCGCGGATTTCCGCTACGTAGCCGGAACCAGAGTGAAGACCAGTTGACAGCGGCGTTACGGATACAGTGCCATGCGGTGAGCACATGCAGGGCGCTGATCGCAAACGCGGAACGCAGGATCTCGCCTGTTAGCGCGAACGCCGCCTCATCGGCCATGCGAGCGAGCCGTTCATCGCTGGTAAGAATCCGGCCGACTCTGGGCTCCGGTGTCTGTCTTTCCGCCACGGCCGAGATATTCAGGAAAAGTCGGGGCCACCGGGCTGGCGGCTGAGCGTGATAGTCACCTGTGCACTAGATTCTGCTTGCGCGGTAAACATGGCTTGAATACCCGAGACAAGAGTGACCCCGAAGGATACTGCGACGGATTCCAGGCGCAAGGTGGGCGAGGCCGGCGACTTTGCGATCTCAATCTCGATAGACGAGGCAAGCCGCTGAGCCGCCACTCCAATCTGGCTAGCAATAGCTTCCGTGGCAGCTTTCACCGCAGCTTCGCCGCGCAATACTACCGGCGCTACCTGGTCCGCCGTACGGAGCCCTTTACGGCCTATGATCTCGTCAAAGCCGGGAATGCCGCCAGCTTCCGGCTCTGTCACCTGGCGGTCGTTGTCCCGCCCCCCGGTGCCGTCACGAAGAGGAAGGACGGCCACCCCCACGTCATAGGACTCCAGACTGGAGCTGCCAGCAACCGACGGACCCACCTAGCCTCCTACCTGGACCGCGCAGGTATGAATTTCAGCCTACTGCCCGGCCGGTGATGCAGCCAGGTCAGTGCGACATACGCTCCTCACCCAGACAGGTATTCCCGGAAATTCATTTGGGTAACGGCCGGAATGCTGGGCACAAGTGGGCGGCATGACGCTGTATGCCACTCACGCACCACCAGCCACGGGCAGCACAACATTCGCGCCAGCGAATAAGCTGTCCTCGCCCTTCCTGCTGATTGATAGGGTTTAGGAGTTCCGGGGTAATGCCAGGCCCTGCCCTTTCTCACGCCGTTCATGAACCGAAGTGCACTGTCCAGAACGCATGGTGGCCCCTCAGCGTTGCCGCTTCTTCGAGGTGGGGGTGGGGGCGGCGGCCGAACTGGCGGCCTCGTCGGCGTGCTGCTTCGCCTCGGCTGCGGCCGCCTCCGGCGCGCCGCTGGGGGCTGAGGTGCTCGGGTGTGCTGGGCCGTCGGGTCCGGCGGGCCGGGCGGGACCGGGCTCGCCGGGCTGGACCGGGTACTGGGTGGGAGCCGGGCCACTGGCCCGCAGGGCCTCCAGGACACCGGGATAGGCCCAGTTCAGGTCGGCTTCCAGCCCGCCGGGGTAGATATGCCCGCCGTTCGACTGATAAAGGTGCGGCCACCCCTCGGCCAGTTCACCATCCTCCGGCGCGGATCCGCACAGCCATAGCCACTCGGCGTGCCCGCCCGCCTTGGCCGCCTGGATGAAGTCCCGGAAACCGTAGGCGCCGATCCGGTTCTTGCCCACCACCGAAGCCGCGCCATCCAGGTAGGACATCGCGGTGTCCACCGGGATGCCGGCTAAGGACAGCCAACTGCCGGCACAGAAGAAGATCGGCAGGCCGTCCGGGTAACCGACCGAGGCGGCGTCATCCAGCGCGCGCCGCGCCATCGCCACGTCGGCGTCGTGCCCGCCCGCCGGGTCGGCCTTGTCCTGCTCGGCGACAAGGAGGACCACCCGACCGCTGTCGGCCAGCGCCCGGTACGCGCCCGGGTAGTGCGATATGAACTTCGGGTTGTCCGGCCAGCCGATGTACCGGAGTAAGAAGCGGAGATCGTACGTGGTGAAGCGGTCCAATTCGGCTGGTGACAGCTCGCCCGCGGAGTAGTCCGCGCCATAGGTGACGTCCATGCTCACTTGTCCACCCCGCGCAGCAGGCGCCGCAACCGCGACGGGGCAAACCTGGCCAAAGGGTAAGCGAACGCAGTCCGGGGCCGGTCGCCGGCCCCACCGCCCGGCCAGCCCGACGGCCTGCGCACCGTGCGGGGTAGCTACTTGATGAGCACGTTGTTCGCGGTCGACGAGATGGCCGTAGCCCCGGAAGCGATCATGACCGGAGACAGGGCCGCGCTCAGGTAACCGTCGCCGAGCTGCCCTTCGTAGCTGACGCCCCACGCGTACACGTCTCCGGTGCTCGACACGGCGTACGAGGTGGCCGACCCGGTGGCCAGGCTCTGGTACGTCACCCCGGCCGGGGCGTGGAAGCGGACCGGCACCGGCGCCCTGGTCCGGCTTCCGTCGCCGAGCTGGCCGGACCGGTCGTTCCCCCAGGACCAGAGCGAACCGTCAGCCAGCAGGACCAGCGTCTGCCCGTTGTTCCAGATGGACCCGCCCTGGGCCACCTGGGTGACGGCGTCCCGCAGCTGAACCCGGACCGGGACATCTGATGAGCGGCCAACCTTCCCATCGCCTAGCTGCCCGGCTCCGTCGTACCCCCAGTCGAAGTACTTACCGTCGGACAGCAGCGCGCCGGAATTAGCGAACGAGGCCACCAGCTTGACCACGGACAACCCGCTGAACCTGGTCACCGCGACCGGCCTGGTGCTGCCCCGCCAGCTGCCGTCACCCAGGTCGCCGTCGATGTTCTGCCCGCAGGCGTAGACCGTGCCGACCGCGTCATACAGCGCGTGTGTGCTCGCCCCAGCCAGGGCGGTCACATGGGACAGCGGCAACTGCACCGGGCTGGCGTAGAGCTTCGTGTTGCCCAGGCAGAGTTCACCGCCGCCATTGTTGCCCCAGCCCCAGACATTGCCGTTGGTGTCGACGGCCAGACCAGTGTCGTAGGGCATCGCGTCAGTGGGTATCGAGGCGATCTTCACCCCGGCCGGGAAGCGCACCTGCACTGGCGTGCTGAACGAGTTCTCTAGGCTGCCGTCGCCCAGCTCACCCTGCGTGCCCAGGCCCCAGGCGTACAGGCTGCCGTCGGTCAGCAGCGCGTACTCGGTCGAGTTCGAGGTGCCGATCTCGGCCACGGTACCGGGCAGGGTCACGTTGACCGGCGAGCTCAGCGTGTCCACATTACCGTTGGTGTTGCCGAAGAGCGAGCCCCAGTGCTGCAGCGTCGTCCCGGTGGTCGGCGACGTCAGCGCGGGCGAGGCAAATGGCGTGACCGGTGCGGAGCCGGACAGGGTGGGCACCGGGGCCGAAGACTGCACCGTGGTCATCCCAGAGGATCGGTGACCCGGCTGAGCTGACCGGCCGCCGGATACACTGACCGGCCCGGCGGCCGGCCAGTAGCTCGCCGAGCAGCCCGCCGCGCAGACCACGGCCGCGATAACCAGATAAAGGCGAGACCTAACGGACAGTAAATTGGCCGCGACATTCTGCGCCGACTTCTTCACCTGCTCAATATAGGAAAAACCGGATCCCGCCGGAGGCCGATCAAGCCCGCTGGTCCACGTGCTCATGATCCGCGTGCGTGTGCTCCGCGTGCGCGTGGTGCTGACCGGGCCTGGCGGGTCACCGGGATGATCGTGCGGCGTTTGCAGCCCTGGCACGCGACGATCCGCACCGGGGCGGCCCCGGCCACCCGGCGGCTGCGCTCACCGCGGCTGCCAGCGCACCCTCAACCAGCGCCACGCGGGCCTCGGCCCTCGACCTGGCCCATTACTTGACAGAACCGCAGATAGCGATGAACCTCGATTCTTGTTGTGTTTTTTCTCCACTCGCACCCGGGGGGTGGGCGAGGTGGGTGAGCTGAGCCCCGCCGGGTGCTGAGCAGATTCCGGGTGGCCGCACTCGTCGTGTCCCTGGCCACCGCGGCCGGGTGCAGCGTGCAGAATGCGCCGGCCCCCGGGCCGAGCAAGCACACCACCCCCGCCGCCCCGGCCAGCAGCGTGGCCGCGCCGTCCAGCACCCCGGCCCGGTGTAACCCGGACGCGGTGCTCAGCACCTGGAGCACGGCGCGGCGCGCGGCTCAGCTGGTGGTCGCGCCGGCCGAGGAGGACGACGTGCTGGCCGCCCGGCCGATGGCCGAGGCGGGCGTCGGTGGCCTGCTGCTGTTCGGCTCGGCGGCACCGGCGGACCTGCCCGCGCAACTGACCGCGCTGCGCCGGCATGCCCTGGGCGGGGTGCCGCCGCTGGTCATGACGGATGAGGAGGGCGGCGAGATCCAGCGGATGGCCAACCTGGTCGGCAACCTGCCGTGGCCGCGGACGATGGCCGCCACCATGACGCCGGGACAGGTCCGGGGGCTGGCCGCCCAGGTCGGCCGCCGGATGCGGGCGGCCGGCATCACCATGGACCTGGCGCCGGTGCTCGACCTGTCGGACAGTCCCGGCCCGGATGCCAGCTACCCGGATGGGCCGCGCTCGTTCAGCGTGCACCCGGCGGTGGCCACCGCGTACGGCCTGGCGTTCGCCCAGGGCCTGCTGGACGGTGGCGTGATCCCGGTGGTGAAGCACTTTCCCGGGCTCGGCCAGGCCAGCGCCAACACGGATTTCGGCCGGGCCACCGATCCGCCGCTGAGCACGCTGAAAGCCGGTGCGCTGCTGCCGTTCCAGGCGGCGATCAAGCATGGCCTGCCCGCGGTGATGGTGAGCGAGGCATCCGTCCCCGGCCTGACCCACGGGCTGCCGGCCACCCTGTCCAGCCAGGCCATCACCGGCGTGCTGCGCGGTCAGCTCGGGTTCCATGGCCTGGTGCTGACCGATTCGCTGTCCGCGGCCGCCATCCAGGACGCCGGTTATGGCATCCCGCGGGCGGCGGTGCGCGCCATCGAGGCGGGCGCCGACATGGTCACGTTCGACGCCTCGGATCCCCCGGCCACCACCAGCGAGATCATCACCAGCCTCGTCTCGGCCGTGCGCTCGGGTCAGCTGCCGGTGGCCCGGCTGGACAGCGCCGTGCGGCACGTGCTTCAGGTCAAAGGACGGCCTGTCTGCGGCTGATCGGGACCGGAGCTTTGCCGCCTACTGGTACCGTCGGTGACGAAGGGGAGTAGTCCTTCGCCGGCTGGTCAACATGCTGGCACGCGGTGCGTGCCCGGCCACCGGGTCACGTAGCTGTGACGGACGAGACCTTCGGCTGTTGAGCGCATCCGGCCGGAGGACCCAGCACAGCATCCGGTCCGGGTGGAACCCGACCGAAGGAATCCGAATGCCCTATCTGGCCGCCGCGGGTGTCGCGTTCGTGCTCACCTTCCTGGGCGAACTGCCGGACAAGTCGCTGTTCGCGTCGCTGGTCCTCGGCACCCGGTACCGGCCCGCGTTTGTCTGGGCCGGGGTGGCCGCGGCGTTCACCGTGCACGTGGGCATCGCGGTGACCGCCGGGCGGCTGCTCGCCCTGCTGCCGCAGCACCTGGTGGACGGCGTGGTGGCCACGCTGTTCCTGGCCGGGGCGGTGTACCTGCTGGCGACCAGCTTCCGGCAGCAGCAGCCGGAGGACATGGACGCGGCCCGGCAGGGCGGCCCGCCCGCGTCGTTCGCCCGGGTCGCGGGCACCAGTTTCGCCGTCGTGTTCCTGGCCGAGTGGGGTGACATCACCCAGCTCACCGCGGCCAACCTGGCCGCCAAGTATGACCCGCTGCCGGTTTTCGCCGGCGCCACCCTCGGGCTGTGGGCGGTGGCCGCCATCGCGGTCAACCTGGGGGCCAAGAGCCTCAGCCTCATCCCGATGGCCTGGGTGCGCCGGATCACCGCCGTCATCCTGCTCGCCCTGGGCGGCTATACCGCGTTCACCGCGCTCACCGGCTGAACCGCCCACGGCAACCTGGCCCTGCGGCGCGCCGCCGGTGGCTACCCTCTTCTTCTGATGCACCGCGCCACCTGGATCGTTACCGCTGCCACCATCGGGCTGGCCGGCTGCAGCGTCGCGCCCGCCAGCCACCAGCTCAGCGCCGCGCCCCGGACGCCGTCGGCCAGCAGGCCGGTGGCTGCGCCGCGGCCCAGCCCCTCGGCCGCCCCGGCCACCGCTGACCCGCCTGCGGCCGCCGCCGCGGCGGCCACCGTGCCGCCCAAGCTGCACCATTCGCCCGGCGGCGGGCCGGGCCGGTTCCCGGCCACCGCCTCCGGCCTGCTGGACGGCAAGGTCGTGCTGGTGGATCCGGGGCACAACGGCGGGAACTTCGCCGCGCCGTCGGTCATCAACCGGCTGATCTGGAACGGCCGGGAAAGCGAAACGTGCGACACCACCGGGGCCGAGACGGACGGCGGCTACACCGAGGCTCAGTTCAACTGGAACGTGGCCCGCTACCTGACCGCCGACCTGCGCGCCGCGGGGGCGACCGTGGTGCTCACCCGCACCTCCAACACCGGGGTCGGGCCCTGCGTCACCCAGCGCGCCGCCCTCGGCAACCAGGCGCACGCCAGCGCCGCGGTGGCCATCCACGCCGACGGCGGCCCGCCCGGCGGCCGTGGCTTCGCCATCCTGGAACCGGTCCCCGACGGCATCAACGACGCCATCGTCGGCCCGTCCGCCCGGCTCGGCACCGACCTGCGCAACGCCTTCGCGGCCGGCACCGGCGAGCCGGTCAGCTCCTATGACGGGGTCAACGGCATCCAGCCCCGCGACGACCTGGCCGGCATCAACCTGTCCACCGTGCCCAAGGTGTTCATCGAGTGCGCCAACATGCGCAACGCGGCCGACGCCGCGCTGCTCACCTCACCCGCCTGGCAGGCCAAGGCGGCCCGGGCCATCGCGGCCGGCCTGACCAGGTTCCTCACCCGCGGCTGAGCACCGCGGCGTCATCGGCGTCCGGCCGGAACGCGGCGGCGATCTGGCCGCGGTCGGCACCCCGGGCGAGCAGCAGGTGCAGCAGCAGCCGGGCCTTCAGCGGGTCGAGGAACCCGGCACCGATCAGGCCCCGGCTGAGCAGGTCCGTTTCCGAGCCGGGATAGCCGTAAGTGCCGGCCAGCACCGGGCCGGCCCCGGCGCGCGACGCGAGGATCACCGGGATCTGCCCGGCCAGCCTGGCCAGCACCGGCACCAGGCGGGCCGGCACGTGCCCGGCACCGAACGCGGCCACAACCAGCCCGTCGAACCGCCCGTCCGCCGCGCGCAGCAGTTCCCCGTCGTCGTCCAGCGTGATGACCACCAGGCCGGTCCGGACGGCCCGGGCGGCCTGGCCCGCCGCGGGCAGCGCGTACCGGTACGCGGGGCGGGTCACCAGCCGTACCTGGCCCTCGACGACCCGGCCGACCGGCCCAGCGCCCGGCGAGCTGAACGCGGTGATGCTCGTGGTGTGCGTCTTGCGCACGTAGCAGGCGGCATGGATCTCATCGGCCAGTACCACGAGTGCGCCCAGCCCGCGCAGCCGCGGGCTGGCGGCCGCCTGGATCGCGGCCAGGATGTTGGCCGCCCCGTCCGGGCCGGCCTGGGCCGGGTTGCGCATCGCCCCGGTCAGCACGACCGGCGCGTCCCCCGGGCACAGCAGGCCGAGCAGGAACGCGGTCTCCTCGATGGAGTCCGTGCCCTGGATGACCACCGCGCCGGCCGCCCCGGCGGCGACCTGCTCGCCGATCGCCGCCGCCAGTTCGGTCAGCTCCGGGATGGTGAGCGACGCACCAGGAACCCGCCGGACGTCATGCACGGACACGTCGATGCCGGTACCGTCCAGGCCGGGGACCGCGGCCAGCAGTTCATGCCCGGTCAGCGCCGGGACAACGCCGCCCGGCCCGGCTGGGCGGTGCGTCATCGAGATGGTGCCGCCCAGGGAGAACACCGCGACCCGGCCGGGCCTAGCAGTCGAAGCAGCCATCCCCTTCTTTTACCGCAACCGCCATCAGGCAGAGTCAGCCCATGACGATCCGCGTGCTGTACGTCATCGCCTGCGCCGCGCCCCCGGCCAAGGACGTCGGCCAGCTGGCCCGGCTGGCCCAGGCCGACGGCTGGGACGTGTGCGTGCTGACCAGCCCATCCGGCCGGAAGTTCACCGACGTTACCGCGCTGGAGCAGCTGACCGGGCACCCGGTGCGCAGCGAGTACAAGAACCCCGGCGAGCCCGACGTGCTGCCGCCCCCGGACGCCATCATCGTGGCCCCGGCCACGGTCAACACGATCAACAAGTGGGGCGCCGGGATCTGCGACACGCTGCCGCTGGGCATCCTGGTCGAGGCGATCGGCAAGCGGCTGCCCATCGTGGCCATGCCGGTCAGCAACCCCGAGCATGCCGCGCACCCGGCGTTCGCCGAGAACATCGCCCGGCTGCGCTCCTGGGGCGTGACCGTACTGACCCGGACCGAGCCGGGCTTTCCCTGGGCACGGGTCCTGGCCGCGCTGGCTGGGCCCGCGCGCTGATCAGCCGAGCTGGGACAGGCCCTTCTCCAGATCGGCGCCGTTCATCGCGGGCGCCAGCTGGACGTCGGCGTTCAGCTCCATGAAGAACGGCTCGGCGAACGGCGGTATGTCCGACGGGTCGGCCATGTCGAACACCATGAACGCGGTGCGCTGCCCGTCGAACGTGGTGAAGTACATCACCTCTGGCTTCCACCGCTCCGCCGCCCGCTGCATGATGCTGCCCAGCCGGTGATCCTTGATCGCCTGGTTCGCGGCCTCGACGGGCAGGCTGATCTTGGCCATGACTCGCATATATCCCCCCGGATTGTTGTGACCCGTTGGTAACGTACCAGGTCACAGCGTTACCGAACAGATCCGCGGATGGTCCTGGTCAGGTGCGCATAGACCACGATGTCGTCCAGGTACTGCCGGGTGGCGGTGTCGAACGGGCCGCCACAGGTGATCAGCCGCAGGCCCGGGTACTTGACCTGGCCGTACACGTCGGAGGTGGGGAACGCGGTCTTGACCACCTTCTGCACACCGTCCACGGTGAAGACCGCGGTCGAGCCGTTGGCCCGCATGACCTTGATCTGGTTCCCCCGGCGCAGTGTCTTGATGTAGAAGAACACCGAGATCCCGGTGAACGAATCGACGTGCCCCAGGATGACCGAGGTGCCCTGCTGCCCGGGCGTGACGCTGCCGTCGTACCAGCCGGTCAGGTTGTGGTTCTCCAGTGGCGGCACCGCCACCGTGTGGTTGGCGGCCAGGCCCAGCCGCATCACCGGGGCATCCACGTCCAGTTTCGGGATCTCGATCTGTACCGGCCGGGAGAAGGCCAGCGGCTTCGCGACCGCGCCATCCAGGCCGGGCACATTGGTGCCCACGTTGGCCGGGATCTGCTCGGCCGCGCCGTACACGTGCCCGCGCTCGGCTACCGCCCGGGCCACCACCGCCGCGCCGGCCAGTACGAGCACGGAACCGAGGACCATGACGAGCCGGGCCCGCGCCGCCGGCGGCTGCGCCGGCCGGCATAGCCCGGGTCCGCGTACCCGGCGTAGTCCACCGGGTCAAGGCGCTGGGTTTCGTGCCGCTGCCGCTGACGCCGGCCCGGGTAGCGTGGCTCTTCGTAGTCGGGCTCGCTGAACAGCCCCTGCGGGGCGCGCGGCTGGTAGCCCTGGTCCTGATAACCCTGGTCCTGGTAACCCGGATCTTCGTAGCCCTGATCGTCGTAGTAGGGCGACTGGTACAGCTCGTCCGGGTAGTCGTCCTGGTAAAGCTCGTCCTGGAAAAGACCCTGGACCGGCCGGGCCTCGCTGCGGCGGTTACGTCGCGGTAGCTCCATCCGGGTGATTCGCTTCCTAGGAGTCGGAGACGGCCGGCCGGTGCCCGGTCCGGGCCGCGCAGGGCGGCCCGGACCGGGGTGCAGGCCCGATCAGGCGGAGGAGTGCCGCCGGCGGCGGCGCACCCCGATGATCGTGAGGCCGGCTCGGCCAGCAGCACGGCGATGCCCGCGGCCAGCTCCGGCAGGATGCTGGCGTGCTGCAGGCTGCCGCCGCCACCGGTGTTGGCCGAGCCCATCGGGGCGGTGCCCAGCACCGGGGTGGTGCCCGTACCGGTGGTGGTGCCCGCGGGCATGGTCGCGGCCGGCATCGCGGAGTTGGCCACGTACACCATGGTGGACGCGGTCATCGTCGGGGTGACGGTGGTCTGCAGGACGCAGACCGCGACCACCGCGATCGTCTGCTGCACGTGCACGATGACGGTGAACCGGCTGGGCGGCAGGATGTGCAGCAGCCCGGCCGCCATCAGCGGCAGCGATGCCTGCACGGTGAACATGCCGCTGCCGATGTTCGCCATCGCCCCGGTGAGCGGGATGCTGCCGGACTGGGCCCCGGCCAGCGGCAGGGCGCCGCTGAAGGAGACCGCCGACGTGCCCGCCGGGTACGACCCGCCGAGGCCGTCGGCCGGCGACGAGAGCATGATCATGTCGGTCTGGCCCACCATGTTGGGGCCGGACGTGCTCAGCGTCATCGGGATCCGGTCCATCTGGCGCATCGTGTGCCCGGCCACCGTGATCGTGCACGCGTACATCGGCCCGGTGGTCGCGGCCGGCACGGTTGACGCGGTGACCATGATCTGCACGGCGGTGGTGGCCGTGCTGGTCAGCGTGCAGTTGAACGCGGCCAGCGTGGTCCCGGCGACCAGGGTCACCTTGAGCGCGGTAGGCGCCTGGATGGACACCGTGCCGGCCGTTCGAGGGGACGGCCGAGCCGGTGATGGTGACCGCCGGGATCTGCGTCGCCATCCCGGCGGGCATGGTGGCCTGGCCGGTGAGGGCCACAGTGCCGGCGGACAGCCCGGTGGACTGGGCGGTGCCCGCCGCGGTGACCCGGGTCAGGGACGGCAGTTGAGTGTTGTCGGCGGTGGGTAGTTGCATGACCCGCGTGGTGAGCGTGACAGCGGTGACGGTTCCGACGGTGCCCGTGGTCGGAGCGCTGAGCGCCGCCATGAGCGTGACCGGTGTGCTGGTGGTGGCCCCGGACAGGGTGCACGAGTAGCTGACCGGCGTGGTCGCCCATGAGGCACTCGCGTCAGCCGGGATGACCGGACCGGTGAGAGTGGCAGCCGAAGCTCCGCTCATCCCGGCAAACAGCCCCGCCACCGCCAGGACGATTGTGCTGCCCGCCCATACAGCGCGGCGTATCACATTCCCTTGGTGGTACACGTTCTGGCCCTTCTTGAGATGGCCCGCTCCGTGAGATGACCCGCTCCAAGGGGGACGCGCGATCAGCACACTAGAGGCTGGCCTAAAGGGCATGCAAAGGAATGCAGGTGTCCGTAATCTCGCCGCAAGATGTGCCGGTGACTACCATCAGCGGGTGATCAGTTCACCATTGCCCCGGTTCCCGGACGGGTTCCACTGGGGCGTTGCCACGTCGGCGTACCAGATCGAGGGCGCCGTGCACGAAGACGGCCGGGGCGTGTCGATCTGGGACACGTTCTGCCAGCAGCCGGGGAAGATCCGGGACGGGCACACCGGCGAGGTGGCCATCGATTCCTACCACCGCTGGCCGGAGGACGTCGCGCTGCTGGCCGGCCTGGGCGTCACCGCGTACCGGTTCTCCATCGCCTGGCCCCGCGTCCAGCCGGACGGCACCGGGCCGGCCAACGGCGCCGGGCTGGACTACTACGACCGGCTGACCGATGCGCTGCTGGCCGCGGGCATCACCCCGGTGCCGACGCTCTACCACTGGGACCTGCCGCAGCCACTGGAAGACGCGGGCGGCTGGCTGGCCCGGCCGACCGCGCAGCGGTTCGCCGACTACGCCGGGCTGGCCGCGGCCCGGCTGGCCGACCGGATCCCGCTGTGGGTCACGCTGAACGAGCCGTTCGTGGTCACCGCGTTCGGCTACGCGCTCGGCGTGCACGCACCGGGCCTGGAGCTGATGCTGGGCGCGCTGCCCACCGCCCACCACCAGCTCCTCGGGCACGGCCTGGCCACGGCCGCGCTGCGCGCGGCCGGCGTGCGCCAGGTGATGCTGGCCAACAACTACTCGCCAGCCTGGGCGGCCAGCGACAGCGCGGCCGACCAGGCGGCCACGGCCGCCTACGCCACCCTGCATGACTGGATGTTCACCGACCCGGTGCTCACCGGGCGCTACCCGGACCTGAGCGCGTTCGGCCTGGCCAGCGACGGCCAGGACCCGGCCAGCGGCCTGGCCTGCGTGCAGGACGGCGACCTGGCGGTTATCTCCGCCCCGGTGGACGGCCTCGGGATGAACTACTACCTGCCGACCCGGCTGTCCGCGCTGCCGGGCTCACCGCTGCCGTTCCAGATGCAGCCCATCCCCGGCTACCCGGTCACCTCGTTCGGCTGGCCGGTGGTGCCCGCCGGGCTGACCGAGATGCTCGGGCTGCTGGCCACGCGCTACGGCAGCGCACTCCCGCCGCTGTACATCACCGAGAACGGCTGCGCGCACGACGACCGGCCGGACGGCGACGGCCGGGTCGACGACCAGTTCCGCATCGACTTCATCGACAGTCACCTGCGCGCGGTGCACGCCTCGATCAGCGACGGCGTCGACGTGCGCGGCTACTTCCACTGGACGCTGGCCGACAACTTCGAGTGGGGCGAAGGGTTCACCCAGCGGTTCGGCCTGGTCCACGTGGACCACGACAGCCAGGCCCGCACGCCGAAGTCGTCCTACGGCTGGTACCGGGACATGATCGCGGCTCAGCGCGGCCCGGGCTGAGCACGCCGGGCCAGCCAGCCCAGCAACATGGTCAGGCTCAGCATGACCAGTGCGGCCTCGACAAAGAGCGACACCGTGCCCACCCAGTAGCCCCAGTTGCCCACGTCGCCCCGGTCACCGGGCAGGCCCACCGTGCGGGAGGCGACGTAGCCGGCGAGCGGCCCGAGGCCGAGCAGCAGGCCGGCCGCCCAGCCCAGCCAGTCCGGGATCAGCCGGGCCGAGCGCGGCACCAGCAGGAGCGCCGCGGTGAGCACGCGCCGCCGACTTCGATGAGCCGATATCCCCAGCCGATCCAGCCGGGTGTGGCCAGCGTTGTGATGCCGCCCTGGTCGGCTACGTGCACGGCCGCGACGGCCAGTGCCAGCAGCGCCCCGGTAACGTGCACCGCGATCGCTGGCACGACGTCCGTGCGGGCGATGACTGGACTGATCGACGTTGCCGTGGTTTGCTGTGCCATTCTTCTGCTCCCCCGTTGCCGGGCGCCGTGGCCGGTGCCCTCCCCTCAGCCAGCACGGCACGCGAAGCAGCAATGGTTCAGTGTCCGGGTGGACACGCCGGTGTGACGATTCACACATGAACCAGGCTCTGACCTGGCACGTTATGGCACCAGCGCCGGGCTAGGCGGGTGCGCCGCCCTAGGCGGGGGATGCCTGTGGCGTGGCGGCGTCGTCCCAGGCCGCCCGCAGCGCGGCCAGGAACACCTCGGCCGGCTGGCCACCGGAGACCGGCCGCGACCCGCCGATGACGTAGCACGGGACCCCGGTGATGCCGAGCCGGCGGGCCTGCTGCTCGTCGTCCTCGACCTGCTGCCTGGCCTGCGTATCGGCCAGCGCGGCCTGGGCCTGGCCGGCGTCCAGCCCGGCCGCGGCGGCCACTTCGGCCAGGCTGGCCGCATCGAAGACGGGCCGTCCGGCGCCGAAGTAGGCGCCGTACAGCGCGCTGATCATGGCTGGGCCGTGCCCGCGGGCCTGGGCGTATTGCAGCAGCCGGTGCGCGGCCCGGGTGTTGCCCAGTTCCCGGTGCACGGTGAAGTCCAGCCCAGCCGCCTGGGCCAGGCCCTGCACCCGGCCCTCGGCCGTCGCGGCCTGCGCCGGGGACATGCCGTACTTGGCCGCCAGCATGTCCAGCACCGGCTGGGTGACCCCGGCGGGCCACGCTGGGTCCAGCTCGAACGAGTGGCAGACGACCTCGACTTCGTCACGGTGCTCGAACTGGCTCAGCGCGGCGTCGAAACGCGCCTTGCCCAGGTAGCACCAGGGGCAGACGATGTCGGCCCAGACGTCCACGCGCATGTGCTGTCTCCGGGGGCGGGGGGTCAGGGGGTCGGCGGGCCCGGCCAGGCCGGGGGCCGGCGGGCCGGGGGGTCAGCGGGCTGGTCAGGTCAGCGGCAGCTCGGCCCAGACCGTCTTCCCGCCGTCGGCCGGCTGCACGCCCCAGCGGGCCGACACGGCATCGACCAGGCCCAGCCCGTGGTCCGTCGACACCGGCAGCGGCGGATCCCCGGGCGCGCCGGCCAGCGGCCGGGCGTCCTCGACCCGGATCCTGATCACATCGGCGGTCAGCATCACGCTGACGGTGAAGCCGGACCGGGCGTGCCGCACGGCGTTGGTGGCCAGTTCGCTGACCACGATGGCCACGTCGCTGACCAGGTTCACGCCACGACGTTGCTCGATCTGCCAGCTGTTCAGTAGCTCAAGCGCGAAATGCCGGGCCTGCCGCGGCGCGTCCCGGTCCAGTGGAAAGGACCGGGTGGCGCGAGGCCGGGCCGGAGCGGCCCGGCCCGGCCGGGGCGGGCCTGCCGGCACCCCGACCACCGCCGCGTGCAGGCGGCACACCTCGGCCAGCACGGCGCGCTGGCCCGCGCCCATGACCGGCGACTCCGGGTAGCCGCAGTACAGCCCGAACGCGATGTCCCGGGCCAGCTCATTCCACAGCCCTTCGAGTTCCAGCGCGGCATTGAGCTGCCCCGCCTCCCAGAGCAGGGCGACCATTTCGCCGTACACCCGGACCGGGCAGCCGGCCGCGCCTGCGGCCCTGATCACGTGCCCGACCTCGGCCTCGAAGCTGGCCGCGTCCACCTCGCCCGCCACGGCGAACCGGTGCAGCAGGGCGGCGGCGTCGATGGCCCGGTACCGGCCATCCGCCTGGGCGCCCGCGACATCGACGTCCGCCCCGGCCAGATAGGACTCGAAGGCCTGCCGGTGCGCCGGGGTAGCCACCACGACCACCGCGCAGCCCCCGGCCAGCGCATCGGCCAGGTACTGCCCGGCGCCCGCCGCGAGCTCCCAGTCCTGCGCGTAGAACTGGACCACATGCCCGCGCTGGGCCGCGCCCGCCAGACCGGGTGCGACGGCCACAGTCAGCCTCCATTTGCCGGCAAAGTCCCAGGACACACCTACTGTACCCGCAGGGTAACCGGTCATTCGGTGCTCGGCCGGGCTGATCGCGCCCCGGTCAGCCTGGCCAGGACGGAGTGTCCGGCAGCGCCGGGGAGAACACCCAGAGCACCCGGGCCGGCCGGCTCCGGCCGGGACCCGGAAGGTGTGCCCGGTACTGCCCGGGAACGTGAACGCGTCCCCCGGTCCAGGGCGACGAGCTGGCCAGCCACGGTGATCTCCAGCTGCCCGGCCAGCACGAAGACGAACTCGACATCCGCGGGCAGCGAGTAGGGTTCCGCGCCGCTGCCGCCGCCTGGCTCGATGTCGCTCAGGATGGCCTGCATCCGCTTCTCCCCGGACGGGGTGAGCAGATACTCCCGGACCCCGCTGCCGCCGAAGTTGATCGGCGGGTAAGCGTCACGGCGGATCACCTCGCCCCGGGACGGCTGGAACAGCGACCCGGCCGAGATGTCCAGCGCCGCGCACAGCCGGATCAGCGACGCGACCGAGACGTTGGCCAGGTCACGCTCCAGCTTGGAGACGAACCCCTTGGTCAGCCCGCTCTGCTCGGCCACCTCGGCCATGCTCTTCCGGGCCGCCAGCCGGGCCGCACGCAACTGCGGCCCGATGCCCACCCCAGCCGCAGGGGCCTGGCCTGCGTGATCAGCTGCCGCGGGCGGGCCGGCCGTCCGGTCGCTCCTGGCGGTTGCCACCCGCGCCCTCCTCCTGGCCCATCCCAGCACACCGCCCAGCGGACCGCCCCGGCGCACCGCCTCGCCGCCAACCTGAGCACCCTGCCCGGCGGCCCGCCCCGGCACACCGCCTCGCCGCCAATCCCAGCTCACTGTGCTGGCGTTATGAAACAAGGGTTGACAGTGAGGAAACCTGTGGTGATCATACTGCCACCGGGCACCGCCACCCGGCCTCGGCCCTCACCTACCTGGAGGCGAGATGGCTGCACAGTCCCGGGCGCAGGCGACTGCGGAAGAGCTGGAGAGCGGGCTGCTCGCGCAGATCGAAGTGCACTCGATCGACTGGATCCCGGATCCCGAGCGGCACGGCAAGAACTGGCAGCAGAGCATGCTGTGGTTCCTGGGCAACTTCCAGTACTTCACGATCCCGATCGGCTTCGTCGGCCCGTCGCTCGGCCTGTCGCTGGGCTGGACGATCCTGGCCGGCGTGCTCGGCATCGCGGCCGGCACCCTGTTCATGGCATTCCACGCCACCCAGGGCCCGATCTTCGGCCTGCCGCAGATGATCCAGACCCGGGCCCAGCTCGGCTACCGCGGCGTGGTCGTCGCGCTGTTCGCGGTGCTGTTCACCGACATGGCCTTCAACGTGGCCGACCAGGTGCTGATGAGCACCGGGCTGCACGGCGCGTTCGGCTGGAACACCGGCCTGGTGGCCATCGCCACCGCGGCTGGCCGCATTGCTGGCCATCTTCGGCTACGACTGGGTGCACCGGGTGTTCCGGTTCCCGCTGGTCATCTCGTTCCCGTGCTATGCGATCATCTAAGTCGCCATCCTGATCGGGCACGCCTGCGGCACCGCCCCGCAGCACCCGGGCGGCTTCCTGTTCGCCGCGTTCATGGCCCAGTTCTCGGTGGCCGCGGCGTACAACATCACCTACGCGCCCTACGTCTCGGACCATTCGCGGTACATGCCGCGGGACACCTCGCCGCGCGGCACATCGCCGCCGTGTTCTTCGCGCGTCCGGCTCGGCGATCTGGCTGATCGCGCTGGGCGCCTGGCTGGCCACCCGGCTCAACGTCAGCGACGGCCTGGTCGGGCTGCAGCTGGTCGGGGACAAGGTGGTTGCCCCGCTCGGCTCGGTCACCGCAGTGCTGTCCGCCACCTGCCTGCTCGCGACGATGGGGATGAACGCCTACGGCGGCATGCTCACCGTGCTGACCGGGATCGACTCGTTCCGCACGGTCAAGACCAGCCGGGCCTGGCGGGTGGCCACCATCATCGTGCTGGCCATCATCTGGTACGCGATCGGCGCGGGCATCTCCACCAGCGCGGTGTCCGCGGTGCTGAACTCACTCACCCTGATGCTCTACCTGCTCGTCCCGTGGACCGCGCTCAACCTGGTTGACTTCTTCTTCGTCCGGCACGGGCACTACGCGATCACCGACATCTTCCGGCCCGATGGGGTGTACGGGCGGTGGGGCTGGCGCGGGCTGACCGCGTACTTCGCCTGCTTCGTGGCCCAGATCCCGTTCATGGTGCTGCCGCCGATCGCAGGCTTCTCCTACACCGGGTGGTTCGCCAACCACGTGACCAACGGCGTGGACTACTCCTGGCTGGTCGGCCTGGCCGTGTCCGGCCTGGTCTACTGGCTGGCGTCCCGGTCGCTCGACGTGTCCGCCGAGCGGTCGGCCATCGAGGCCAGCGAGCGCGAACTGCGTGCGATCGACGTCCTCGCCGCCCAGGCCGCCGACTAGCCCATGATGAGCAAATCTGATCGCGGCCGGGTTCAGGCGGCCGCGGCCGCCCGCTGGAGTACGAAAAGGTAGTAATTTACCGCAAAACCCTAAATGGCCAGCACCGATAATTCTTGGGCCAATTTTTTCCGCGTACACTATGGTTACATGAAAACAATTCCAGCCTGGAACTGAACGCGCCCTTATCGCCGCCGTCGCCGCGGGGAGCATCCCTGCCTAGCGCTGACCGCCCGCGAAGCCGTAGCCGCGACGCACGTCGCGGCGCTACCCTGCTCGGCGTCGATGAGCAGGCCACCCCAGGGACTACACCACATCAAGGTGAACGTGCACACCGCCCCGTTCGCCGGGCTGACCACGGTGGCGCATTACCGGACGACCAGCACGACGCATCACGGGACGGCTGGCCGCAAGGGGAACGTGTCCATTTCCTACTACATCAGCGGCGCCACTCCCGGCTACCGGGTCAAATATCGGTTTCCGTGGTGAAAGGCAGCAGGCACGGCTCCTGCTCCACCTCATTCACGCCGCACGCGTGAGGTCACACCGTTAGGCGGCGAGTTCGCGCCCCGCCTTCAGGGCACAACTCACCGCACTGATGAAAGGGACCGCGCCCCCGGGGCTCAGGCGGACTGGTACTGGCGGGCGGTCTCTTCGACCAGGGTCTGGCAGAACGCGGGCAGGTCGCCCGGCTTGCGGCTGGTGATCAGCACGTTCGGGCCGGACCGGCAGACCTGGACCGCGGTGTCCACCCAGGTACCGCCCGCGTTGCGGATGTCGGTCTGCAGGCTGGGCCAGGAGGTCAGGGTCCGGCCGCGGACCAGGTCCGCTTCGACCACGGTCCACGGGCCGTGGCAGATCACCGTGGCGGGCTTGCCCGCCTCGAACATGGCCCGGACGAAGTGCACCGCCGCGGGTACGGTACGCAGGATGTCCGGGTTGGCCACCCCGCCCGGCAGCACCAGCAGGTCGTAGTCCTCCGCGTGGGCGTCCCCGACGACCTGGTCCACCGGGAACGTGTCGGCCTTGTCCAGGTGGTTGAACGCCTGGGCGTTGCCCACTTCCGGGGCCAGCAGCATCGGCGTCCCGCCCGCGGCCTGCACCGCCTGCCAGGGCGCGGTGAGTTCCACCTGCTCCGCGCCTTCGTTCGCGATCAGGAATGCGGCCTTCCGGCCGTCGAGTTCGTTAGCCATGACTGGGCTCCCTCCGTCAGCTGGCACACCCCGTTCCAGCCACCCTCTGCCCAGAAAGACCTGGTTGACCCCACCCGATTTGGGGTTTCAGCCCAGCGCGGCCAGGGCGCCGAACGCGAGCTTCGGTTCCCAGCCCAGCCCGTGGTGACCGGTACCGGGCCGCCGGGCAGCAGCCGGACCAGGCCGTAGCTGGCCAGGTCCAGGTCATGGCGCGGCTGCGCGTCGTGCACCAGGCCGTACCCGGCGAAGGTGAACCAGAACGCGAGGTCGACGCCCTCATCGGCGAACACGGCGTTGAGCTCCTCCAGGTACCGAACCTGCTCAGCCTCGTCGCGCACGTAGTCGCTGTCCAGCCGCGGCGGGTCAGCATCCCGCTCGATGATCGCCCAGCCCATGCCGCCGCGGCTCTTCTGCCCCGGCGTAGCCGTAGTAGCCGTACTCGGTGATGACCAGCGGCCTGCCGTGACCGAGGTGCTTGCGCAGCTCGGAAACGGAACGTGGCGGCGTTGCCGGCGTCCCTGAAGGCATCCACTGCCGCGATGTCGAACGGCTCCCAGTTGACGGGCTCCCACATGCCGGACGCGTAGCTGACCGGGCCCGCGAACCGGCTGCGCACCTGGTCGGCGGTCTCGCCCAGGAACCCGTTCAGCTGGCCGGGCAGCGCCCCGAACGCAGCCTGCAGCTCCTGGTCCCAGCGGCCCAGCCGGTCCACCCGCTCGTAGATCGTGCCGCCGGGCAGGAACCCGCCCGCGAACAAGCTCAGCTCGCAGCCGGTGACCAGGACCACGTTCGCCCCGCCGCGGCGCAGCCGCTCGGCCCGGGCCGCGCATCGGCGAACAACGGGGCCAGCTCGGCCGTGGCCAGCTCGCAGGGGAACGGGGCGAACCAGACCTCCAGCCCGGCCGCCGCCGCGTGCTCGGCGGCCAGGCTCAGCCGGGCCGGATCGCCGCCGGACACCCGGACCGCGGTGCAGCCCAGCTCGTGCGCGATGACCTGCATCTCCTGCCGCACTATGACCGGGTCGAAGTCCTCCCGGCTGAGCCCGCCGCCCGGGGAGAACCCGGTGTCGTAGTTGATTCCCTTGGCCCGCATCAGCCCACTACCTCCAGGTCCAGCGCCGCCGCGGTAGCCAGCGGTGACGTCACCTTGGCCTGTCCAGCCGGCATTCGCGCGGATGATCACCAGCAGCCCGGCGCTGACCAGCCGCGGATGGAAGACGCCGACCCAGCGGGAGCAGGCCCTCGGTGACGCTATCGCGGCGGAAACTGGCACCGACACCCCGCAGCAGCGACTAGCGGCCGCGCTGCTGGCTTCAGGCGCACGGGTGCCGGACGCCGAAGCCAGCCTCCGCAGCGCGGCTGGCCAGTCGCGCGAGGAGATCCGGGCCGTGCTGGCGGACGCCGCCACCGCCACGTTCGACCTGCTGGAGCCGTCCCTCGGCGGCTACCTGATCCGGGCCGCCGACCGAACCCGGACCGGCGGCCGGCTGGCGGCAAATATTACGGAACGCGGACCCCATGCCGATTGGGCTAGGGATGCGGCCGGTCCGTCACTAGCCTCACCGAATGAGCGAGGGGACGCCGTGATCACTATGCGCTGAAAGGGATCTTGGTGAGACAGCATACGACGGGCACGGTGGCACCGCTCATCTGCCCAGAATGGTGGGACAACGATGAACCGTCGGGTACTCGCGATAGCGCTCGGCATTACGGCTGCCATGGGCGGAGTAGTCGGCGGCGCGGTCGCCCTGCACGGGTCCGGCAGCGCGGGTGTCAGCCTCTCCGCCAACTCGCAGTCCGAGCACATGGCGCACATGGGCGACATGACCCGGCTGGGCACCGGGTGGACGTTCAACACGCTCAACAACAGCAACGACCCCACGTTCAACCAGCTCCTGGGCGTCAACAACCGGGGCAGATTGCCGGCTACTTCGGTTCCGGGGCCAAGGGCCACCCGAACAAGGGCTACGTGCTGAACCTGGCCACGGCGGGTTCCTCGTTCCAGACCGAGAACTTCCCGTTCGGCGAGCAGACCCAGGTCATCGGGATCAACGACGCCGGGGTTACGGTCGGGTTCTGGTCCAGCCAGAACAAGCGGAGTATGTCGGACAATAACTTCGGCTTCTCCACGCTGAACGGCCAGTTCCATAACGTGGTGTTCCCCACCCGGAACATGTCGAAGCCGCCGGTCACCCAGCTTCTCGGGGAGCCCAACCGCGACGTCGCCGTGGGCTTCTTCAACGGCTCCCAGGGCGATTCGCACGCGTTCGAGTTCGGCATCCGCGGGCGCTGGTACCGCCGACTGCACATCCCCGGCGCGGTGAGCAGCACGGCCTCCGGCATCAACAACCGGGGCGAGATCATGGGCTTCTTCGCCAACAACAAGGGCAAGACGGCTTCCTGGTCACCCGGCGCGGCACGGTCATCGAGTTCAACATCCCGCGGGCCAGCTCCACGATGGCGTTGGGCGTCAACGACTTCGGCGCGATCGTCGGCACGTTCATGCGGGGCAGCGGCAACAACGCCAAGTCGTTCGGCTTCGTCTGGCAGCCGGGCCGTGGCGTCCGGGTGGTCAACGACCCGATGGGCTCCGGGGACACCACACTGAACGGCATCGACGGCGCCGGTGACCTGGTCGGCTTCTACACCGACGCGAAGGGCAACACCGACGGCCTGCTGGTCGCCCGCGGCACGTTCTCCGTGGCCACCGCACCGCCGGAGGACCCCGGCGCGATGCCGGTCACGACCGCAACGGCGCCGCCGACCACCCCGACCCGTGCCGGGCCGACCCACTTCTGACGGGAGTAGCTCAGCACCAGCGCAACGCACAGCGAACAAGGAACGGGCGGCCGGGACAACCCGGCACCCGCTCCCCGTATTCCCTGGTGCAGCGGGATCAGCGGACTCCGGTGCCCGGGGTGAACGACACGCCGCGGAGCACCTCGCCGAAGCGGGCGGCCCCGGTGCGGAAGCTCTCCCCCGCCGGCAGCGCTGCGCGCCCAGGTTGTCGGTGATCGCACCACCTTGTTCGGGTCGGCGCCCTGGTCGCCGCTGCCGCTGACGGTCGAGGTGACCGCCCAGATCGTCACCGTGCCGTCGCGGTTGACCCGGCCGGTGATGTTGCGCAGCCCGTCGGTGGCGGGCGCCCATGGCAGGCCGGTCGCTGCGTTGTTGCCGGTCGGATAGCCCTTCACGGTGTACGGCATGCCGAGATTGAGGCCTGCCGCCAGCGTGTAGGCGAGCTGTCCAGGCGTGCCGTCTGAGCACCCACTTCTGCAGGCCGGCGGTCGTCTGGGCGGCGGCGTCGGTGTAGGTCCCGGTCGTCGTCGAGTAGGTGTTGTCGCCGTTGCCCTCGTCGGCGACATAGAGCGTGTGCCCGTTGGCGAACCAGATCCCGAACGGGAACGACGGTCGTGGTCTTGCAGCGCGGTCGGGAAGCCCTTCAGCACGCACATGTTGTGCGGCAAGACGCCTTGCGTCTGCAGAGCGCCGGGTTGTAGCGCGATCGGCGAGGTCGGCAGCGCGCGCCGCGGCTCGGCAGCCGACGCCGTTCGGGCAGGCCTGGCCGGTCGTGTCGATGAAGTACACCGTGTTGACGCCGTTGCCGCCGCTGCCCTTCGTGAAGTAGACGACGTTGTTGAACACCGTCAGGCCGCGGAAGTTCGTGTCCTTGCCGACCTTGTCGGCCGCGTCGCCGAGCTGGGTGACGTTGAAGCTGCCGACCGGCGTCGGCTGGCCTGGGTCCTGGGCGCTCTCCGGCAGGTCCGAGGCGGTCACGATCTGCGCGCCCGCGCCGACGATCACGCCGTCCGGCTGCGGGTTCCCGCCGTTGCCGGCGTTGCCCGCGGTGTAGATGACATTGGCGCCGTCGCTGTCATTGAGGATCGCGGCGCGGCCGTTGTTGCCGCTGTAGGCGTTGGTCAGGGTGAAGCGGAACTTGCCGCTGCTGTCGAGCTCGGCGACCACGCGGTAGTAGCTGCCCGGCACCGGGTTCGTCGGGTCGATGACAGCCGGCGTGTTGGAGTTGGACACATCGAGCGCGTTCGGCCGGGCGAGGTAGCCCATGAACGTCACGTACCGGCCGTTGGTCGACAGGTTGAGCGCCAGCTCGGACTTGGACGAGAAGCTCGTGACCATCGTCGGAGCTCGCCGGGACGCCAGGCTGCGTCGCTGTTCGGCACCTCGAGCGAGCTGACGAGCCGGCCGTCCGGGGTGAGCTGGTCGAGGAAGATCTGCGACGTGATGCCGAAGCTGGCGTCGACCATGTCGTTGTTGAACACGGTCGGGTAGGAGCCATCGGCTATCGGCGGTGCCGCAGCGCTGGTGCAGCCCGGCGGCAGCACGGTCACGCCGGCTTGAACAGGCCCGCGTGCCGGCGTAGACCGAGCCGCTCACGATCAGGTTGCCCGGCGGCAGGGCAGCACCGCCGAAGCCACGCGGCGCCGCGCTGGCACTCGTCGCGGCCAGCACCGGTGCCACCGTGGTCACCGCCAGTGCCAGCAGCGCCTGGGGGCGCGCCACCGGCTAGGCCTGGCGAAGCCTCGGCGTGCCACCTCCTGCTCCAGCCACCGGGGGAATGCGAAGCACGTTGGGTCATAGCTGGGAGAACCTCCTCGGTGTGGCCGGTCCCCTGCGGCTCCGGCGCAGCCCCACCCGGCTGACCCCGCACAACCATTCCGCAACCAGCGAGCGAACCAGTTTAACATTGGCTCGGTAACCCGGCGAACAGCCGATACGAGTCACCCGGCACAGGCGTTAGGAATGGGAAAGAGGTTTGGTTACGGCGACAGGGTGTGCACGCGGCCCGCGCTGTGGCTCCGCGATCACGTGGCGGCGGAACAGCTCGGCGGACGGGAGACTCGCCGGTCCGCGGACCAGCTCAGGGACAGCTCGGTGGGCCGCGCCGTGGTGTCGGCGATCTCCAGGTAGCGCAGCGGGCCGGGCGCGGCCTCCGGCGAGCCCCCCTGCGGCGCCGGGACGATGGCCACGCCCAGGCCTGCGGCGACGAAGCCGCGCACGGTGGACAGGTCGTCGCCCTCGAACACCACCTCGGGGCGGAACCCCCGCTTGCACAGTTCGTCACCCAGCCTGCGCAGCGCGGACGTCGGGCGCAGGCTGATGAACGGCTCATCGGCCACCTCGGCCAGGCCGACGGCGTCCCGGATGGCCAGCGGGTGATCGCCGCGCAGCGCCAGCCGCAGCGGCTCGACGGCGATCAGCCGGGTGCGCACCGCCGGGCCTCCGCGCCGGGTGCCGATCTCCAGGTCGGCCCGCCCGTCGTCCAGCGCCACCGCCTGCACCTCGTCCCGGACCTGGGTGAGCTGGAAGCTGACCTGCGGGTGCGCGGTGCGGAAGCCGCGCACCAGGGCAGGGACCAGCCAGGTGCCGACCAACCGCCCCAAGGTCAGCGCCACGGTGCCGGTGTCCGGCTCGATCAGCTCGGTCACCGCGGCGATCCCGTCGTCCAGCTGGTGCAGCAGCGCGTCCACGTGCCGCTTGAACACGGCGCCCGCCTGGGTCAGCCGCGCAGGGTGCGGCCATGCCGCCGGAGCAGCGGCGTGCCCAGTTGCGCCTCCAGCCGGGCCAGCGCGCGGGACACCCCGGACTGGGTGACCATCTCCAGCTCGCTCACCCGGTCACCGTGCCCCCTGGTCGGCCACCTGCTGGAACCAGCGCAGCGCATCGTGTCGATATCCATGACCCTAGGTCACGAATTACCGTGGGTTGATGACTGCGCAACCGGTGCACAATCTTACCGCCCGGCCCCTCGGGCTTCGTTCGACGACATTGACAGCCCGCGGATCGTGGCCCGGATGAACGACTACGACGTGCGCATCGCCCACCCGCGCGGACACCAGCTGGCACATGCACGACACGACGGACGAGTTCTCCTGGTCCTGGACGGCCAGTTCGACGTCTCGCTGCGCGGGCCGGATGGCAAGCTGGGGCACCGTGTCGCTGCATCAGGGCGACACGTTCGTGGTGCGCCGCGCGGTGTCGAGCACAAGCCGTCCTCGCCGGGCGGGTCGATCCTCATGTTCGAGCCGTCGGGCACCTCCACCACCGGGGACCGGCACCAGGGCGAGATCCCCGGCCACGTGGACAGCACGACCGGCCACGACCTCCGTTCCGGGCTCCACCCTCACGTACAGCGTGAGGGTGGAGCGTGGTCCCTGCGGGAGCCAGTACACCGTCGGCGCGCTGGCCCGGCTGTCCGGCGTGACCGTCCGCACCCTGCACCATTACGACAGCATCGGGCTGCTCTCGCCCAGCGCGCGCAGCGCGGCCGTGCCACCGGGCGCGCCTGTACAGCCAGGCTCGACCTGCTGCGGCTGCGCCAGGTGCTGTTCTACCGGGAGCTGGGCTTCGGGCTGGACGAGATCGCCGAGATCCTGCGCCGACCCGCACGCTACCGATGATCACCTGCGCCGGCAGAACCCCGGTTGCTGCGCGAACGGGCGGCCCGCACCGCGCTCGCCGCCGGGCGGGCCGTCGAGAAGGAAGACGCGGAGGCACGGGACATGGACATGGCGCTCACCCCGGAGGAACAGTTCGAGGTGTTCGGCACGGACAAGATGGCCGAGGACGCCGAAGAGGCCCGGCACCGCTATGGGCAGACGGACGCCGGGCAGAGGTCGAAGCTGCGCATCTCGGTCGACACCAAGGACGACTGGCTCACGATCAAGGCCGAGGCGGATGCCGACATCCAGGGCTTCGCCGAGCTGCTGCGGGCTGGCGTGCTGGCCACCTGGACGGCCGCCATGGACCTGGCCGAGGCGCACCGGCAGCACCTGATCCGCTGGTTCAACCACCGCGGCTACCCCGCGCACCGCGGGCTGGCCGAGCTGAATGGGTCTGGACTCCCTGGTACATCGAGACCTACGACGAGATCGCGCCGGGCTTCTCCTGGTACGTGCACGACGCGATCCTGGCCAACGCCGCTGATCGGGGCGAGGCCGGTGGAGCCGTTACCCCGGGGCCCGCGCCGGGAAGACCAGCGGCAGCTGGCCGATGCCTATGACCTCGGTGGCGAGGTCACCGGCGGCGCGGGCCCGGGCGCCAGCTGGGTAGTCGGGTATCTGGCGGTGCCACTCCTCGAGGGCGACCCCGCATCTCCATCCGGGCCAGGTGCGAGCCGAGGCAGCGGTGCGGCCCGCCGCCGAAGGCCAGGTTCCGCTCCTGACGGCCTAAATCGATCACGTCCGGGTCCGGGTGCCGCGGCTGGGTCCCGGTCCGCCACCGCCACCACGACCCGCAGCAGCGCCCGCGCCCTCCTGGACCAGAGCTGGCCTGCTACCTCCACCTCCTCCGTGGTCACCCTGGGCACCGAATATCAGCAGGCCGCTGGTCTGCTGACGATCCGGCTGCGCAACGGGGCTGGCTGGCCAGCACGGCGAACGCGGTGCTCAGCGCCGAGGTGACCACTCCAGTCCGCGCGGCACCGACAGCAACGACAGCCCGATGACCCCTGTTGCTACTCAGGTCCGTGGCTCGCTGTCCTGCGAGCAGCTGGCCGAGCAGGCCGGCGCTGGTCCCGCTCTGCGGCCGCTGGGCTATCTGGCCGACCAGGTACCCGGACAGTTCCGCGCCCAGCCGGACCGCCCGACGCTCCGGCGTCTCGCCTGGCCCGGGGGAGTCGCTCCGCAGCAGGCCCTCCTTCCAGGTGTTCAGCCGGTCCCGGTCCTGGAGTGGGCAGGCCGAACAGGGTCAGGAAGACCTGGGCCGACAGCGGCACGGCCAGCTGCTGAGCCACCAGGTCGCAGTGGCCCGCACTGGGCCACGCTGCCGATCAGCTCGCGGGCCAGCACGCGCACTCGCGCTGCCAGCGGGGGACCCTGCTTTTGCTCGGGAATGGCTGGAGGATGCGCCGGTACCGGGTGTGCTCCGGGCGGATCGAACGCGATCGGGACCAGCGGCAGTGGGCTGCCCACCAGGTCTCTCATGTGCTGCGAGGCGCAGAGCCCTGGCTCCTAGAGGCCAAACTCGGCTGCTTCGGCGGAAGCTGATCAAGAAGGAGCCGAACGCGGTGCGGAGCACCTGGGTGGCCTCGCGGAGGAAGCTGTAGGCGGCGGTCCGGTCCTCGGCCATCGGCAGCCGGTCCAGCCGGATGGTTTCGGGTTCTGCGGTCATCTATTGTCTACTCCTTGGTGCCCCGGCCTGGCCCGGGACCGGGCAACCGGGCGCTGCCGGGCGGCCTAGGCTCACGGCATGAGGATGGCGTACCGGGGTACCGCGGTACGGGTACCCGGGAGGTGGCGGGTGGCTGTGTTGGCTCACAGTGAGGACAGTCTTCCGGCGGCCCCGGCGTGGCCTGCGCCCCCGGGGCGGACACCAGCGGAGGTGACGGAACTCTTCACCGGCCGCAGGACACGACGGCCAAGTTCCAGGACTACGCGCATCCAGAAGATGCTGGGTGAGCACCGAGTGGCTGGCTGAGCACCTCGATGACCCAGGCCTCGTGGTGGCCGAATCCGACGAGGACGTGCTGCTGTACGAGACCGGGCACATCCCGGGGCGCGGTCAGAGCTGGACCGGCCCACCGAGACCCGGAATGACCCGGTGACCCGGGACTACCGGGACGGCGCGGGCTTCGCCCGGCTGATGTCGGCCAAGGGAATCTCCCGGGATGACCTGCTGGCGCTGTACGGCGACCGGAACAACTGGTGGGCGTGGCGTACGCGCTGTGGGTGCCCAGTCTGTTCGGCTACCCGGACGACGGTTGCTGTGGATGGAGGCTGGGTCTAGCCGATCGCCGACCACCGCCCGCTCGACCACCGCGGTGCCCGGACTGGCCACCTGCCTGGTGATCCGGCGGCGGGCAGCGGGTATGATTCCCGGGCCCGGGTGTTCCGTGACCATGACTGGGTACACCCCTGGCCAGCCGATGTCGACGTGCAGCTCGCCCCGGCGAGTACTCCGGGGAACTGCTGCAGATGGCGCTGGACTACCCGCAGGAGGGGGCACTGCCCAGGGTGCCCATCCCTGGTGCGGCGAACATCCCGTGGGCCTGGGGGCGGCGGCGCCGGCACGAGATGTTCCGCAAAACGCTGCGAGGAACGGAAGCCATCTATGCCCTCGAGGCCGGACTCTAGCCCGGCCGACGACGTGGTCGTGTATGGCCGGATCGGGGAGCGGTCCAGCCACACCTGGTTCGTTTCTTCCGATACCTCATGCCGGGAGGTACCGGACCGTGCGCAACTACGTCACCGGTCCTGGACCGAGTGGGGAAACAGCGTCGGAGCGGCCCACACCCAGGGGAGACAAACCGTGACCACGGCCTGGACGTAGTAGGCTGCAGGACATCGTGGACGACTTCGATTCGTGTCCGGCCAGGAGAAGCTTGAGTCGCTGCTGGAGTCCGTGGCCCCGCCGCCTCCCGAGCGGTTCGCCGAGCACCGGGATCGGCTGGAAGCGGTGCCCGAGTGCCAGTCGCCGCTGTTCCTGGGCGGTGGAGGTAGGCGACGACGGCATCGTGATCCGCTTCCTTTGAGTCACCGCCAAATAGGCCCCGACCACCCGTGGTTTCGCCAGCATCCTGTACTCCGGGCTGGACGGGCTGAGCGCCCCGGAGATCCTGGCCACCCCGGCCGAGTTCACCACCTCGCTCCGGCCGCAGGACCGGGCTGAGCCGGCTGCGGCTGCGCGGCATGGCGGCCACGCTGGCCCGCATCAAGCGCCAGGTCCAAGCCCAGACCAGCTGACTCTGCGGACTCCGGCCTCCCGATTTCCATCCCTCCCGGGACTCCTTGCCGGTCATCAGCGCGGTGCGTGCCTCCTGACCAGCGACCACATCAGCACCGCGAGCACCAACAGCCCGGCACTCCCTTGGCGTGGTGATCGACTTCGCGACTTATCACGCGTCCGGTGCGGGCCTTTCCGGGCAAATCGCCCGGCCAACCGCACCACTCGCGTGAATAGTTGCCCTGCGCGGCGCCGCGGGCCCTGCCCCCGCTGGGCCCTGCTGGACCCCGCGTGTCAGCCCCGGGCGGGCCGGGGTGGGCCTTCAGGGCCGAGCCGCGCCGCGCAGGGCGCAGCTACCTAGTATGTGTTGTTGCGAGTAAGTTGCAAGAAGTCCTACGCTGCTGGCAGTCAGCTCCCCGCACGGGAAGGTGACCAGATGGCTGACCCGTGCGCTCGGCTAGCCAGGTATCCGCACAATGGGGTCGACCCTTCGCGAGTGGTCCCGGGCGGCGGCGATGGCGCTCGTCATTGTGCCTGAACGTGCGCGGGTGGGCCATGCTGGGCGCCGCGCTCGGCGGCCACTATCACGTCTCCAAGACCCAGATCTTCGGTTTCGGCACCGGGATCCTGGCCTACACGCTCGGGATGCGCCACGCCTTCGACGCCGACCACATCGCGGCCATCGACAACACGACCCGCAAACTGGTGGCCGAGGGCAAGCGACCCCTCAGGTCGGCTTCTTCTTCTCGCTCGGTCACTCGTCGGTCGTCTTCGTGCTGGCGGTCCTCTTGAACTTCGGCATCCGGGCGCTCGACCACCAGGTCAAGAACACCGGGCTCGGGCCTCCACAAGACGACCGGGATCGTCGGGACGTCGGTCTCCGGGGTCTTCCTGTACCTGATCGCGGCGCTGAACGTGGTCATCCTGTCTCGATCGTCCGGGTCTTCCTCGAGATGCGCGAGGGCCGATACGACGAGCAGCAACTCGAAGAACAGCTCGAACAAGCGCGGGCCTCATGAACCGGTTCCTGGGCCCCCTCGCGCGGCGGATCGACAGCCCTGGAAGATGTACCCGGTCGGGGTCCTGTTCGGGCTGGGCTTCGACACCGCCACCGAGGTCGCGCTGCTGGTCCTGGCCGGCACGGCGGTCGTCGGGGGGCTGCCGTTCTACGCGATCTTGTCGCTGCCGATCTGTTCGCGGCCGGGATGACCCTCTTCGACACCCTCGACGGCTGCTTCATGAACTTCGCCTATGACTGGGCGTTCTCGCGGCCGATGCGCAAGGTCTATTACAACCTCACGATCACCGGACTGTCGGTGTTCGTAGCCTTCTTCATCGGTACCATGGAGATCCTGGGCTTGCTCCCGGCGAACACCTGGGGCGGGGCTTTCTGGTCCTTCTCTGCGCGACTTCAACATCAACACCGCGGGGTTCTTCATCGTCGGCGTTTTCGTGGTGACGTGGCCCGCCGCCTTGTCGCTGTGGCGGTTCGGCCGGATCGAGGAAAGGTGGGACGCCGCCGCCAGCACAAACTGCAACGACTAGCATCTCGCCAAAGGCGCGCGCCGCCGACTGGACTGAGGAGCGCGGCGCGAGGAACGAGCGTCAAGCGACGAGGGAAGTCGGCGGGTCCGAGCGCGCCGGCGGCGCAAGAGAGCAGAGTACGAGCGACAAGCGACGAGGGAAGTCGGCGGGTCCAAGCGCGCCGGCGGCGCAAGAGAGCAGAGTACGAGCGACAAGCGACGAGGGAAGTCGGCGGGTCCAAGCGCGCCGGCGGCGCAAGGAGAGTAGAGCTATGGATGAGGAGCAGGCGCGGCGGCGACTGCGGGCCGAACGTGCTGAGGTGGAGCGCCTCCTGGCCGAGACCGTGACATCCGGCCGCGAGGACCGGCAGACCGAGGACGAGAAGGGCGTGGATTACGCCGACCCCGCACAGTCACTGACCGCGCAAGGCGAGGACGACGCGATCGCGGAGAGCCTGCGCAACCGGCTGGCCGCGATCGGCCGGGCCGAGCAGCGGCTGGCCGACGGGACCTACGGGCGGTCGGTGCGCAGCGGCCTGCCCATCCCGGACGCGCGGCTGGAGGCTGACCCCGCGGCCGAACTCACCGTGGAGGAAGCCGCCGCGCGGTAACGCGGGCGCGCCGACCGACCGGGCGGCCGACCGACCGGGAGGCCGGGTACCGCCCTAGGCCTCCAGGTAGGGCGGCAGCCCGAACCGGGGGAACAGGCTGGTGTCCAGGAAGTGGTGCAGGTGGCTGATCCGGCCGTCGGTGATCTCCGGGACCTGGATGCACCACGGTTCGAACCGGGTGCCGTCCGCGGCTGGCTTGTACTGGCCGAAGGCCGGGCCGCCGTTGGCCACCACCGGGGACCAGCCGTGATCCCGCGCAGGGGCTGCCATAGCCGGTCCAGAAGCCGCGGATCTCGTCCGCGCCGCGCAGCCACATCTCGAACGGGGGCATGGAGAAGCCCGCGTCCTTGTGCAGCAGCGTGACCAGTTCGTGAACGTCATAGCGCTGGAACGCGTCCACGTAGCGGGTGCGCGGTTTCCTCGGTGCTGCTCGGCCAGGTCCGGGGCTGGTTCCTCGGCATCCGGGCTGGTGGCCGCGACGTGCTCGGGGCCCGCTGCAGCGCGCTGTTCACCGACACCACGGTGGTGTCCAGCAGGTCGGCTACCTCAGGGGGGAAACAGCAGAGCACCTCGCGCAGAATCAGGACCACGCGCTGCCGGGGCGGCAGGTGCTGCAGCGCGGCCGCGGTCGACGCGGGGCGGACCGCGGGCTGCTCGTGCAGGACCACCAAAAAGCCGGGTCGGCGTCCGGGGCGGTCATCGCCACGTAGCCGGGGATCAGCTCGGTCGTCCGGTGGTCTCTGGCAGCGTCGAGTCACCGGGGCCGTGGTCGAGGGCACCGGCGCGGACAGGTCCATCGGCAGCGCGCGGCGCTGCGGCTGCGCAGCATGTCCAGGCAGACGCTGGTGGCAATCCGGTACAGCCAGGAGCGCACCGCGGAACGGCCCTCGAACAGGTCGAACGCCTGCCGGGCCCCGCCTTGCGTCTCCTGCACGGCGTCGTCCACGTCATGTGCGGAGCCGAGCATCCGGTAGCAGTAGCCGGTCAGCTCGGGCCCGGTGCATCTCCAGGTCATAGGTGACCATGCCGGTGGTGGCGATGGCTCTCACGCTCCTCCCGTGCTTAGCCCGAACCTACCGGGGCGAGGCCCGTGGCGAACCGAGGACTGGCCCAGTGTGCCACCGGCCACCGACACTTCCGCGCCAAAGGGAGCACGCCGCCGACTCGACAGCACAAGGCGCGCGCCGCCGACTGGACTGAGGAGCGCGGCGCGAGGAACGAGCAACAAGCGACGGGGGAGTCGACGGGTAAAAGCGCACGGCGGCGCGAAAGGAGTGAAGCTTGCCAGACCGGGTGCCGCTCATAGAGGGTAGACATCGGCGGTTCGTTCCGACCGGCGTCGCTGCGCGCCGGGTCACTAGGGGCGGCCACGTGGCGCAGCGCAGGCTGCGGGAAGAGCATGGCAAGTCGTCGGACGGATCGGCGCGCGCGGTAGGCATCCGCGATGTGGCCAGGATCGCCGGCGTCTCGGTCGCCTGGGCCAGCTTCGCACTGAACGGCCAGCCCGGGGTGGCCGACGACACCCGGCGGCGCATCCTGGACGCCGCGCAGCAGCTCCGGCTACCGGGCCAACCCGCAGGCCCAGGCGCTGCGCCGGGCACTCGCCGCCACCTACGGGCTGGTGGTGCGCAAGCTCGCCAACCCCTTCTTCCTGGACGTGCTCAGCGGGGCCGGGGGAGTGGCCAGGCGCGGCCAGGCGCCACCCTGCTCGCCCTGGACTCGCGTTATTCGTGGGACGAAGCGGCGCCTGGTCCAGGAGATGGCTGGGCAGCGACTGGCCGGGCTGGCCATCGCCCCGGTCGGCACCGGGGAGTCGATCCGGCTGTGGCAGGAGCTGCGGCCGGGCACGCCGGGTGGCCGCAGTGAACGCTTGGCCGCTGGCCCCGCGGGTCACCGGGGTCTGCCGGGTCCGCCCGGACAACCGTGCCGCCGTCGAACTGCCGATGCGGCGCCTGGCCGAGCTGGGCCACACGTCGGTGGCCTTCCTGTCCGGCGCCGCGCGGGCTGATGGCCGACCCGGATCGGCTGCGTCATTTCCGGCGGCTGTGCCGGGCGCTGGGCTGCGCAGCAGCAGTGTATTCGCCCGCTGACCATCACCGATGTACAGCAGGCCGCCGTGGCGCTGCTGGCCGGGCCGGACGCACCGACCGCGGCCATCACCAACTCCGACTACACCGCGCACGCGGTGTACGAAGCCGCGCGTGGTCTGCGGCTGAGGATGCAGGCCGGGAGGATGCTGTGGGTGGGGCACGACGACCTGCCCACCTGGGAACTGCTGGAGCCCCCACTGGCCAGCATCCATGAGCACCGGCGGGAATCGGCCGGGCACTGATGCAGCGGCTGCTTGGCGAGGTCCCGCCGGACCAGTACATCGCCCGGTCGGAGCTTGATCGTCCCGCGCCTCCCTCCAGTTCACTCGCTGGCCCACCTGGCAACGCGGAACCGCTCCGCGCGGGCTCCCGTGATCAACCGAGTGGTGTCGCCGTAGCGGTCCGGCTACGCCCGGCTGAGTTCCGAGCGCAGGAATGGTGCGGACTCCAGCGGTGTGGCGTGCGTACTCGGCAAAGCCTGGGTAGCGCCGCGCTTGCTCGGCGTAGATGCGGTCGCGTTCAGCGCCGGTCAATTCGCGGACGGTCACCTTGTATGTCTCGGTTCCGCGTTCGACGCTGCCGTCACCGGCGGCGGTCAGGTTGTGGTACCAGTCGGGGTTGGTGGGTGCTCCTGCCTTGGTTGCGAAGACGTAGATGATGTCCGGCTCGGTGTCGTGCGGGAGGTACATCATCGGGTTGACGTACTCCCGCCCGCTTTTGCGGCCGCGGTGATGCACCAGGACCATCGGAGCGCCCTCGAAGTTCCCGCCAACCCTGCCCTCGTTCGCTCGGAACTCCGCGATGGTCTTCGCGTTCCAGTCGAGCGTGTCGCTCATGTCGAACTCCTGTCGTTCACGATCCCGGGGTATGCGCTGGGACCGGGTGATGGAAGACCCGGCGGCCGTTCCCGGCGATTAGGCCTTTGACCTGGTACTTCCTGGTGGCGGGGGCGGGATTTGAACCCGCGGCCCGTGGGCTATAAGGACAGCGTGCGTTCTGCTTTTCGCTATGCGGTGACGCGTTCCGCGCTGGCGAGATGCGCTGACAGGAGCTGTCCGGCTCTGTCCAGCGCGGCGGCCGCTTCGTCGAGGATCGGGTAGAAGGCCTGGAAGACGTGCGGCACCCCGGGGGTGATGTCGAGGGTGACCTCGACGTCGGCGGTGGCGGCTTGCCGGGCGAGGCGGATGGCGTCGTCGAGGAGAACCTCGTGCGTTCCGGCCTGGATGATCAGGGGCGGCAGGCCGGACAGGTCGGCGAATATGGGGCTGATGAGGCCGAGGGCGGCGTCGTGTCCCGCCGTGTAGTCGGGGACTCGGGCCTGGAGGTTCTTCCGGCTGAGCAGCGGGTCGACCTCGCGCTTGGTGTCCATGGTCGCCCCGGCCAGGGTGAGGTCGGCATACGGTGACATGACGAACGCCGCGGCGGGCAGGGGCAGCCCGTGATCGCGGGCGTTGACCAGGGTGGCGACGGCGAGCCCGCCGCCGGCGGACTCTCCCGCGAAGGCGATGTCCGACGGGGCAGTGCCGTTGTGCAGGAGGGCCTGGTAGGCGGCGAGAGCGTCGTCGACCGCCGCCGGGTACGGGTGCTCGGGGGCGAGCCGGTAGTCGACGGAGATGACCTTGGCGCGGGTCCGCCGGCCGACCTGCGCGGCCAGACCAGCGGCCGCGAAGGCGTCCCCCAGTACGTACACGCCGCCGTGGAAGTAAAGAACAACGTGGCGAGGTTCGATTCCGTCGATGGTGATCTCGGCGGTGGGGACGCCGCCCAGTGCGGCTGCGGTCACGGTCACGCTCGGCGGGCAGCGGCTGCGCCGATGTCAGCTCCCGGAGCAGCCGCCGCTGCTCGCTGACGTCGCTGCCGGCGGGGAAGGCTGACTGCCGCAGGATCGCGTCGAGGCCTCTCGCTGCTCGGTGCTCACGGAGGATCCCCTTTCGGTCGGGCTGGCATGGCGGCGCCCCCGGGCGGCTCGCCCAGGCGAACGCGCCGACTCAGTCCGCTGCTACGCGGACCGGACCCGGGCTGCACGCCAGGCGGTGTGCTGGCATCGCCGGCACGTCATTCCGCGAGTGCGCGTGCTGTCACGGCCGGGCGCACCAGGCGGACCCGGGCAGCGGCGCGGGCTGGTAGCCGATGAACAGCAGCGCCGCGTTCCGGGGCGCGAGGAGATGGTCGGCGAGCGGGTCGCGCACCGGGGCACTGGTCATGGGAGCGGCACCTTCTCGTAGCGAAACGGACGCGCCCGACGGTAGTGGCCGTCACGGTGAGCGGCGGTGACCTGATCCTGGTGATTCGCGGTCCGGGGTGAGCTTTCGGAGCTCGAGCAGGTCCAGGCCGAGCGCCTCGATCTCGGCTAGCACGCCGTATAGCGCGGACCGGTCCAGGAGCCCGGTGAGCACGGTGTGCGCGCCGTGCTGCTGCGGGGCCAGGGCCGGGAACGCGGACAGCACGGTGGCGCCGAGGTGCCCGTTGATCCGGATCATGTAGCGGGCGGGTGCCGGGTCCATGCCGCCATGGTCAAGGGCGGGCAGGTGACCCCGCATCACCAGGATCCGGTTACCGCCGGGCTACCGCGTCCGGCCGGCCGCCGCCAGCAGCCGCAGTTCCCGGGCGCGCCGCACGGCCGAGGACCGGTCACGGACCTGGAGCTTGGCGTAGATGCTGCGGATGTGCGCGTTGACGGTGTTCGGCGAGACGGACAGCTCGCCGGCGATCTCGGGCCGGGACAGGTTGGTCGGCAGATATCGCAGCACCCTGAGCTCGCCCGGGCTGAGCTCCTCCGCCGGCGGCGATGAGGACTGCTCTTTGGCCGCCGGGGATGAGCCGTGCAGGACGTCGAGGATGTCGGCGAGCAGCGCGGCGTGCGCGGTCTGGTGCCGGGGCAGCGCCTCCAGCAGCTCGGCTGAGCCGGTCATCGCGAACGGCAGGATCAGCCGGTCAGATTCCGCCAGGGCCAGCGCCCGTTCCGCCGCCTGGCTGGCCGCGCGCTGGTCACCGAGCTCACGGTGGGCGAGCCCGGCCAGCAGGTGAGCCTCCATGACCGTGACGTACCCGAGGACCGGTGCCGTGCCATCCAGAACATCGGCCACCGCGGCCAGAGCCGCGGCCGGATCGCCTTCCGCGAGGCAGATCACCGCGCGGGCGTTACGGATCTCACCGGAGCTGGCCCGCTCGTCATCGAGCGCCGCGAGCAAGGCGCGGGCCTCGCCGGTCATCCCGAGGCGGGCCTGGGTGGCCAGCAGCCAGCGGGTCGCCCGGCTCGCCAGCGCCTGCGAGTCCGCTAGCTGCGATCCCAGGTATTCGGCCGCGCTGAGTTCCTCGAGCGCTTCGTGGTGGCGGCCGCGGCCAGCGTGCAGTATCCCGGCCGTCTGGTGCAGCAGGAGCGTGATGTCCGGCCCGGTGTCTGTTTGCAGGGCCTGTCTGGTTCGTTGCAGCCATCGCTCGCCCTCGTCGAACTCACCCGTCCAGACCAGCGTGCCGGCGAGCATTATCAGCGCGGGCGCGATCACCGGCTCCGCGCCCCAGCCGTGCCGCTCGGCGAGGGCGATCGCCTCGCGGCAGCGCCGCTGGGTCGTGGCGAACGAGTGGAGGACCAGCGATGCGAACCCGAGCTGCGCCAGGCAGCCGACTTCCAGGTAGGGCCGGCCGATCTGACGGGCCAGGTCGGCGCCCTCCCGGAGGTGGCGTTCGGCGTCCGGCGCGTCTGGCCGCCCGAGCGTCCACGCCTCGGCGGTCCCCAGGTTCATCAGCGCCACCGCGCGCAGGTCGCTGCCGAGCGCGATGTCCTCGTCGGACTGCCCGGTTACCGGGGAAGCGAGGAACCTGGCCTGCTCGATGACGCCGGCCAGGTGACCGCGCCGCCTGGCCAGCGACAGCTGCAGCGACGCGATCGCCACCCGAAGGCGGCGCCGGCGATCCGGCGGCGCCGTCTCGGCGTGCGCCTCGGCGACCGCCAGGTGGGCGGCCGCCTCGTCCAGGCGCCCCTGGGCGAGGTCACCCATCGCGCGCACCAGGGCCAGCTCGGGGTGATCTGCGCCCGGCGGGAAGGCCCGCAGCAGCGCCTGCATGGTCTGCGCCTGCCCGTCGAGGGTCAGGCTGAACGAATGGTCGGCGAGCAGCCGGGCCGCGCCGGCCCAGTCCCCCGCCGCCTGGGTGTGCCGGATGGCGTCCACCACTTGGCCCTGCCGGATAAACCACTCAGCGGCCCGCCGGTGCAGCGCCGGTACTTCTTCGGGCAGCGTCCGGCGCAGCTCCAGCCGCAGGAAATCCGCCAACAGGTGGTGGTAGCGGAACCAGGTCGCGCTCGGGGTCCAGCGATTCGACGAACGCGTTGGCGTCCTCGAGGTCCAGCAGGATCCGTTCCGAGCCAGGCCGGCCGGTCAGCAGATCGGCCAGCTCGCCGTTGACCCGGTCGAGCAGGGAGGTGCGCAGGAGCAGATCCTGGACGTCGGGCGGCTGGCGGTCCAGCATCTCGGCGAGCAGGTACTCGGCGACCGTGCGGTCGCTGCCGGAGAACTCGGTGACGAACCGCTCCGGGTCGGGGTGACCGGCCAGGGAGATCGCCGCGAGCCGCAGGCCCGCGGCCCACCCCTCGGTCCGCTGGTACAGCAGCGCCGCCCCCGCCTCGGACAGCGCGATCCCGAGGCATCAAGCAGCTCGCGGGTTTCGCGCTCGGAAAAGCGCAGGTCGGCCGCGCGGATCTCGGCCAGCTCGCCGGCCAGGCGCAGCTGATGCAGGCCCAGCCGCACATCGTGACGCGTGGTCAGGATCGCGTGCACGTGCGGGGGAAGGTTCGTCAGCAGCCGGGTGAGCTGAGCGAGTGCTTCTGGCGAGGTCAGCTCGTGGAGATCATCAATAACCAGCGTGACGCCGCTACGAGCATCGGCGAGCTCCGACAGCACCCGGTCGGCCATCGCCGGCGCATTGAAGTCAGGCGTCGCGGCCGGCGGTTCCGCGCCGCTGTTTGCACCGGTGGCCTGACGGACCGCGTCGAGCAGGGCCAGCCAGAACTGCTGGGCGTCTTGCTGGTCGCGTTGCACCTGCAGCACGGCGAGCCGGCGCGGCTGCCCCGGACGGCCGGCCCAGGCGCGCAGCAGCGACGTCTTCCCGCTGCCGGCCGGAGCCGAGATGACCGTCACCTTCCGCGCCGCCGCGCGATCCAGGGCAGCGACAAGATCACCCCGGTCGATCAGCCGGGGAGTTGCTGGAGCCACCGTCAAAGGCCTGCCTTGATATCTACGCCTGACACCTCTGGCGCCGGTCACGCAGTCCTGGCACCTTCTGTCTCGGTATCAGGCCAGCGCGCGTGCTGTCAACGGCGCGCCGCTCTGCGGTGGCGCGCGCGGTCGCGCCTGCGGCGCCGGCCTGATCGCTTTCCTGTGCGACGCCGCAGCGCCGGTGCGCGGGGATGCGAGGCCGCCAGCACCAGCAAAACATATCACCGGGATCCGGTGACGACCTCTCACCTGGCTGGCGGCAAGCCTGGGCCCGTCGCAAAACTCGCACGGCCGCCAGGGACGTGCGCCGAGATCGAAGGGAGATACCGTGACCTCGCCAGCCTCCGGCGCGGGCACCCCTCCCGCTGCCCAACTACGCACCCAGCACCGGATCGGTGCGATCCGGGACCGAGCTGCGCCTACCGGCGCCACGGGCGGCGGCAACCGCCGCCTCGGCCTGGCTCTGCTGGTCATTGCCACCGCCCAGCTCATGGTCGTGCTCGACGCGACCATCGTCAACGTGGCGCTGCCGCACATCCAGCAGGCACTTGGCTTCTCCGGCAGCGGCCTGGAGTGGGTGGTGAACGCCTACGCGGTCACCTTCGGCGGCCTGCTCCTGCTCGGCGGCCGCGCCGGCGATATCCTTGGCCGGCGGCGGGCGTTCGTCTTTGGACTGCTGCTGTTCTCCGGAGCGTCGCTGCTCGGCGGGTTCGCCACCAGCGAGTGGTGGCTGCTTACCGCGAGGGCGGTACAGGGCGCCGGCGGCGCGGTGATCGCGCCGACCGCGCTGGCGCTGATCACCACCAACTTTCCCGAAGGCGGGGAACGCAACCGGGCGTTCGGCGTCTACGCGGCGATGGCCGGCGCTGGCAGCGCGGTGGGCCTGCTCCTGGGGGGCATCCTGACCACCTACGTGTCGTGGCGGTGGTGCTCTTCGTCAACGTCCCGATCGGCATCCTGGTGGCGGCCGCGGCGCCACGCGTGCTGGCCGAATCGCCCCGCCGGCCGGGCCGGATCGACGTGGCCGGCGCGGTTACCGGCACCGGCGGCATCGCGCTGCTGGTCTACGGCCTGTCCAAGGCGGCCACCGGGCCCGACGGAGTATCGCACTGGGGTGACGCACAGGTGCTGGCGTCGCTGGCCGTGTCCGTGCTGCTGCTCGTAGCGTTCGTGCTGATCGAGAGGCGCAGCTCGCGCCCGCTGCTCCCGATGCGGGTACTAGCCGACCGTAACCGGTCGGGTGCCTACCTGATCATGCTGTGCGTGGCCACCGGGCTGTTCGGCTTGTTCTTCTTCCTCACTCTCTTCATCCAGAACGTCCTCGGCTACAGCGCGATCCGGTCGGGCATCGCCTACTGCCGTTCGCCATCGGGGTCGTGGTCGCGTCTGCGCTGGCCTCGCAGCTAGTGCCGCGGATCGGCCCACGGCCGCTGATCGTGACCGGCACCGCCATGGTCGCGGGCGGGATGTTCTGGTTTTCCAGGCTGACCGAGCACGCCGGCGACGCAAGCCATCTGCTCGGCCCGCAGCTCGTGAGCTCGTTCGGGCTCGGCCTGGTGTTCGTCCCGCTGGCCCGGGTCGCCCTGCACAACGTGGCCGAGCAGGACTCCGGTGTCGCCTCCAGCCTGCTCAACGCGGCCCAGCAGGTCGGCGGCGCGATCGGGCTGGCCCTGCTCGGCACCGTCGCCTGGACAACCGTCGCGGACAGCGTCAGGACCCAGGTCGCGCACGCGGCGGCGGCCGCCGCGAAGGCGGGCGCCAGTGCCGAAGCCGGGCACAACCCCGCCGGGCGTCCATCTACCAGCACGCCCTGACGGTCGGCTTTTCCCGTGCGTTCCTGGTTGCCGCGGGGATCGGGCTGCTCGCCTTGCTCATCGCGATCGCCACCATCCGGGTCCGCCGCCAGGAACTGTCCGGTGCGGCGCCCGCACCACAAGAGGCGCCACCGCAGCCCGCGGCCCAGCAGCCCGCGGCACCGCAGCCCGTGGGCCAGCAGCTCGGGACTGAGCAGCAGCAGGAGGACCGAGTCGCCCTCGCTGCCGCAGCCCGTCCCTGCCCGGCTTGCTAGCCCGGCCCGTCAATACCACCCGGGAGAAAACCGCAGCGACCACTCCGGCGCCCAGGCCGGCGATGGTGCAACAGCCCCGTGGACACCACGCGGCGAATCGGTTGAGCACGGGGCCCCAGCCGTCTGGGTTGGTGACGGCTGGGCTGGCGTGCGGGGCGAACGCCGGGCCAGTGAACGGGCCGCGAGCGAGAACTCGCAGGCAGCGACACACGCGGCACGCTGATGAACACTAGCTGGCCCCCGCGCGTCAACTCGGACCGGCGCGGCGGACCGGCTGGTCGTGCTGTTCTCACACCACGGGCTGGACACGCTGACCAACACCCGGGTGACCCACCTGGGCCCGGGCGGCGAGCCGCTGCTGTCCGCGACCGAGTTCATGGCCCTGCTGCACCGGTTCCCGAACGTGGTGCTGTGGCTGAACGGGCACACGCACACCAACGCGATCCGCGCGCGGCGCGACCCGGCCGATGCGGCCCGCGGGTTCTGGGAGGTGACCACGTGCGCGGTCATCGACTGGCCGTGCCAGACCCGGATCGTGGAACTGGCTGACTCAGCCGGGCAGCTCGCCATCACCTGCACCATGGTGGATCACCACACCCCGCTCGCCCCGGCGGCGGCGGCGGCGGCTGGGTTCAGCCGTGACGACCTGGCCGCGCTGCACCGCGAACTGGCGGCCAACATCCCGTTCGACGGGCCGCACCCGGGCCGCAGCGGCGAGGTGACCGACCGGAACGTGCAGCTGCTGATCACGCCGCCGTTCCCGCTGTCCCGCCTGCCCGGGCGGTAACCCGGGTTCCCCGGGGCCGGAAGACATCAGCGCGGTGAGAAATGGGTCGCCCGGCGACCACAAACCCACCGCGCTGATGTGCTCGGCGGGCCGGAGCCTATGATCGGGCCGTGCGGCGCGAGTCCTCGACGGTGGTCGTGGTGGTGGGCGAGGTGCGGGAAGCACTGCTGGCCGCCCTGGCCCAATCAGCAACGTCGCCCTGGTCCGCCCGCCAGCCCCGGAGCAGGAGCCGGACCGGCTGGCCGCGGCGGCCCGGTCGCTGGCCGAGGCGGGCCGCCGGGCCGCGCCGTTCGTGCTGGTGCCAGCTGACCCGCTGGCCGGGGTGGCCGCGCAGTGGCGGGCCATGTGGGACCTGTCGGCCGGGACGCCGGGACCTGCGGGCTTCGAGGCGGCGGCGGCTGAGGCGCTGGCCGCCTGGCGGGCGGGACGCTTCGAGCTGCCCGACTACTACCTGGCGCTGACCCCGGCCAGCGGCGAGGGCACCGGCCCGGACCTGTACCTCGGCCCGCTGCGGGCGGCCCGGCCGCGCCGGGTCGCGGCAGTGCCCACCGCGGCGGAGGACGGGCAGGCCGCGGCCCAGGTACGGCAGGCGCTACGCGAACTACCGCACGGCCCCTGGTGGCCGCCGCTGGACGAGGTACTCGCGGCGGTGCGGACGTTCTTCGCGGGCAGCCTGGACGGCGGCGGGGTGCCGATAGCAGGGGCCGCCACCCCCAGCTAGCTGCAGATATTTATCTCTTTACCGGACATCTGACCCACTGGGGCGGCAAACACGCGGGTTTTCGGTCACACTGGATAACCAGGCGCCGGCGCAGCAGAATCAGCCGGGCCCACCCAGGAGGGGAGCCGCCGGTGGCCGTCATCGAGCCCACCCCAGCCGCGCCACCGCCGCCACCCGGCGGCGGTGCGGCCGCGGGCTGGTTCTACGACGCGCGGCGCGGTGTGCACTACACCAAGCCGGTCATGCGCGGCTGGCTGCACCTGGTCTGGTTCGCGGCCTCACTGGTGATCAGCACCGTGCTGCTGGCCCGGGCACACGGCGGGGCGCGGGTAGCCAGCATCGCGGTGTACGCGGCCAGCGTGAGCGCACTGTTCGGGGTCAGCGCGCTGTATCACTGCGGCACCTGGACGGACACCTGGCGGCGCCGGCTGCAACGGCTCGACCACGCGATGATCTTCTTCCTGATCGCCGGGACCGCCACGCCCACCTTCGTGGTGGCCACCGGCGGCGGCGTCGGGATGGCCGGCCTGATCCTGCTGTGGACGCTCACCGGAACCGCCGCCGTGATCCACATGGCCTGGATGAACGCCCCCGAGCGGCTGGTCGGCGGCACGTTCATCGCGCTCGGCTGGGTGGCCGCGCTGGCGCTGCCCGAGGTCTGGATCCACTCCGGTGCGGTGCCGGGCTGTTTGATGCTGGCCGGTGGCCTGCTCTACCTCACCGGGGCGGTGTCGTACCACTTCCGGTGGCCCGACCCGTACCCCTCGGTGTTCGGCTACCACGAGGTCTTCCACGTCTTCGTCTGCGCCGCCGCCGCCTGCCAGTACGCCGCGATAACGCTCTACATCGCCTGATGTAGCCCTCATGCGGGATCTGGACGGCCGGGTCTACGTGGTGACCGGCGGCAACACCGGGATCGGCCGGGCCACGGCGGCCGGGCTGGCCAGCCGGGGCGCCCGGGTGTACCTGGCCTGCCGGTCGCCCGGGAAGGGCCAGGCGGCCGCGGCGGCCATCACCGCGGCTACCGGGAACCCGGCGGTCGGCGTGCTCCCGCTGGACCTGGCCCGGCTGGACTCGGTACGCGGCTGCGCCGCGGCGTTCCGCCAGCTGGGCCAGCCACTGCACGGGCTGATCAACAACGCTGGCCTGCCTGGCCGGCGGGGCGGCCAGACCGCGGACGGCTTCGAGCTGGCCTTCGGGGTGGACCATCTCGGCCATTTCGCGCTGACCGTGGCGCTGCTGGACTGCCTGACCGCCAGTGCGCCGGCCCGGGTGGTCACCGTGTCCAGCGACGCGCACTACCAGGCGCACGGCATCGACTTCGACGCCGTGCGGCGGCCCAGCCGGAGCGTCACCGGGCTGCCCGAGTACGCGGTGGCCAAGCTGTGCAACGTGCTGTTCGGCCAGGAGCTGGCCCGGCGGCTGGCCGGCACCGGGGTGACCAGTTACGTGCTGCACCCCGGCGTCGTGGCCTCGGACATCTGGCGGCGGGTGCCCTGGCCGGTGCGGCCGCTGCTCACCCGGCGGATGCTGTCCACCGAGCAGGGCGCCCGGACCTCGCTGTTCTGCGCCACCGACCCGGCGATCGCGGTGGCCAGCGGCCGGTATTACGAGGACTGCCGGGAGCGGGAGCCGAGCCCGGTGGCCACCGCCGGGCTGGCCGCCGAACTGTGGCGGCGCAGCCAGGCGTGGGCGGCCAGGCCAGCCAGCCGGTGACCTCCGCCCGGCCGGTGACCCCCGGCCGGGCAGTCACCCTCGGCCGGACGGTGCTGCCTGGTCAGGCAGGCACCGCCGCCATGAACCGGAACCGGTCGTCGTTGATCTCGACCACGGGGTCGGTGAAACCCGCGGCGGTCAGCCGGGCGGCCAGGCCGGCCGGGTCGATGGGCAGGTAGTCGTCGCCCTGGTGCAGTTCCCAGCGGGCCGGCGTGGCCATCCCGTCGCTGCCGACCGCCAGCCCGCCCGGGCGGAGCACCCGGCGCACCTCGGCCAGCAGCTTGTCCTGCAGTTCTTCCGACGGGACGTGATGCAGCATGGTGAACATGGTGGCCGCGCTGAACCGCCCGGCGCCGAACGGCAGCCGGGTGCCGTCGCCGTGCACCACGTCGACGTTGCTGCCGGACATCCGCCCGGCCAGCGCGCTGGCCAGCCGCTCATCGATCTCCACCGCGGTGAGCCGGGGCACCTGGCGGCGCAGCACGTCGGTGGTCAGCCCCGGCCCGGGGCCCACTTCGAGCACCTCGTCCCCGAGGTCGGCCTGCTGCAGCGCCCACGGCAGGAGCTCGGACTCGACGTAGGCCGCCCATTCCGGGCTGGCGCAGATGCGCAGGTGTGCCTCGTTCATCTTCTCCTCCTCCGCCGTCACTTAGCTATTGTACTTGTGGAAGAATTGCATGAATCTGATGGCCTGCGCCTTGTCCAGGCCATTCCTGCAGGCCCAGTTACTTCTTGATCCGGGTCGGATCGGCCAGGTTGGCCGATTCGACCAGCACGCCCGGCACCAGCGTCCAGGCCATGAGGCCCATATGGTGCTGGGCCAGATAGCTGAGGAACTCCGGGACCGACTCCGCGCGTTGGCCCAGCATGACCGGTCGGACGCGTAAATAGTCCATTCAGTATCGGTCATCGGCACCGCCGATGAGTTGTTGCCGAACCTGGTGTTCCAGTACGGCGGCATTGTGTGGCGAATTAACCCCGCCCGGATGATTGACCCCGTATTCGAGTGGCCCATCGCCTGGTCACCTGAAACTGCTGGACATACTGCAGCGAGCCGCCGGTGTGCGGGCCCTCGATCCAGAACAGGTTACGCGATCCGATGCGCCGCAGATAACTGGCCAGGGGCTGCATCCCGATGTATTTGGTACCCTTGTAGATGCCGCCATCCCGCCAATACCGCCAAATCGTTTTCTCGCCGTCCCCAGCACCCACCCGCCGGGGCTCGTTGTACAGATCGAAGGCGACGTCCGGATTGTGCCCATACAAGCCGTTTAGCACCTTCCAGAAGCTCTTGGTCTGCGCTTCTGGCAGTCCGCCGGTGTCCCGCGGGCCACCTTCGGTCTGGTCGGTGATGGCCACTACCAGGCCCAGCCCGAGCGCATGGCTCACCTCGGACTCGACCAGGCCGAGAAAGGTCGAGTTGACGCTCCCGTCCGCATTGAACATGGCGTACTGGAAGACCTCGAGTTCCACCGTGTTCGCGCACCACGACGCGGCTGACGCGGTAATTTCGGCCGCATCCCCAGGCTGGTGCTGAGTCCAGTTAGGATTGCCCAGGCCGGTGACCACGATGCCGTAGGGGATGTACCGCTGGCCCGCCGAGTCAGTTATTTCGTTATGGTTTTCATGAAAGGGCCCGGTGACGTGCCGGCAGGCCACTCCCTGGGTGCTGGCCTGCGCTAAGCTCGCGGTCGTGGTCAGCCCGGCCAGGGCCAGGATCAGGGTGCCAGCCATAGTCATCGGACGGTTGAACATAAGGCGTCGTCCTTTCAACGAGTGCATGACAGTGGTGCGGAACCGAGGAACAGACGGCGACTGCGATACCGCGGCGGGACCCGGCGATGCGGGTAAGAGCTGCGCGCGGCAGCGGGTGCGAGACAGGTTGCCGGAATCGCCATTGCCTCGCATTATGCCCGCCCTGGCCCGGGCCGGCCAGACCCTGATATGGCCAGCCCCTAATACGTTCGGGTGCACGATCATAATGACAAGACCAGGGCGAGCAGGACGGTGGCCGCGCTCAGCTCGATGATCGCGCCGAACACGTCGCCGGTCAGCCCGCCCAGCCGGCTCCGGGCGGCCCGGCCGAGCAGGCCGCCGGCCAGCAGCCCGGCCAGCGCCGCGACCAGCCCGCGCAGCGCGGCCGGCGGGCCGCCCAGGGCCAGGCCGGCCGGGATCACTGCGGCCAGCAGCACCAGCCCGGTGGCCAGCCGCCCCGGCCGCCCGGTCCGGCCCGCCACCAGGGCGCCGAAGCCGCCCGGCCGGGCCGCGGGCATCCCGCTGGCCAGCACCGCGGCCACCCGGCCGGTCACCGCGGCCAGCACCAGGGCGGCCACCGCGGGCCAGCCGCGCGGCACCGTGGCCAGCGCGGTCACCTGGATCAGCAGCACCAGCACCAGCACGACCACGCCAAATGGCCCGATGTCGGAGCGGCGCATGATGGCCAGTGCGTCGGCCGCGCCGCGGCGGCTGCCCAGCCCATCCGCCGTGTCAGCCAGCCCGTCCAGGTGCAGGCCCCCGGTCAGCACGGCCAGCAGCCCGATCCCCACCGCCGCGCCGAGCAACTGCCGCGGCAGCGACGGCCCGCCGGCCTGGACACCGGCCATCCCGCCCGCCGCGACCAGGCCGAGCAGCAAGCCGACGGCGGGCAGCCAGAACATGGCCCGGGCCGCCCCGGCGGCGTCGAGCTCGGCCGGCGTCCCGGCCGGGAGCACCGTGAACAGGCTCAGCGCGGCCCGCCATGACGGGGTGCGCGGGGCCTGGGTCATCGTGGTCCCCCGGGTCACCGCAGCCGCCGGGCTATCCCCGCGGTGCACAGCCAGACCTGCTCACACTCGGCGGCGATCCGGGTATTGAGCACCCCCAGCTCATCGCGGTAACGCCGGCCGGACACGGTGGCCGGCACCACCCCGGAGCCGACCTCGTTGCTGACCGCCACCACCGGGCGGGTGGTGGCCCGCCACGCGCCGAGCAGCCCACCCACCCGGGCGGCCAGTTCCTGGTCAGCGCCGGGCCGGCCGGCCCACAGCCCGCACTCCGCCATGACCCCGGCCAGCCAGGTGGACAGGCAGTCCACCAGCACCGGCGTGACCTGTTCCCGCGCGGTCAGCTGCGGCCCGGCCAGCACCGGCACCAGGTCCAGGGTCTCCAGCGTGACCCAGTGCGCCGGACGGCGCTGCTGATGGGCGTGCACCCGCTCCGCCCACTCCGGATCCGCGGCGTCCGGCCGGCCGCCGGTCGCCACGTAGTCCACCCGGTCCCGGGCGGCCAGCAGCCGCTCCGCGGTGACCGACTTGCCGGACCGGGCGCCGCCCAGCACGAGCACCCGCTGCACCCGGCCGCGCCGGTGCCAGCTAGCCCGGGCCCAGCGGATCATTCCTTCTCACCGGACACCCCGGCGCTGTCGAACGTGGCCACCTCGCGCAGCACCCGGGCCGCCGCGCCGACCAGCGGCAGGGCGAGCGCGGCCCCGGACCCCTCGCCGAGCCGCAGGTCGAGGTCGAGCAGCGGGCGCAGGCCGAGCGCGTCCAGTGCCCGGCGGGCCCCGGGCTCGCTGGACAGGTGACCGGCGATCAGGCACGCCGTGACGTCCTGGGCCAGCGCCCGGGCGGCCAGTGCGGCGGCGCACGCGATGACGCCGTCCAGCAGCACCGGCACCCGCAGCGCGGCGCCGCCCAGCATGAAGCCGGCCAGCGCGGCGTGCTCCAGGCCGCCCACGGCGGCCAGCACGGCCAGCGGGTCGGCCGGATCGGGAGTGTGCCGGGCCAGCGCCCGGCGCACCACGCCCACCTTGCGCTGCCAGGTCTCGTCGTCGATGCCGGTGCCCCGGCCGGTCACCTGCTCCGGGTCGGCGCCGGTGAACACCGCGATCAGCGCGGCCGACGCGGTGGTGTTGGCGATGCCCATGTCCCCGGTCAGCAGGCAGCGGTTGCCCGCCGCGACCAGGTCGCGGGCGGTCTCGATGCCCACCTCGACGGCCCGCTCGGCCTCGTCGCGACTCATCGCCGGCCCGGCCGTCATGTCCGCGGTGCCGGACCGGATCTTCCGCGGCAGCAGCCCGGGGCCGGCCGGCAGGTCGGCGGCCACCCCGACGTCGACCACGCAGACCTCCGCCCCGGCCTGGGCCGCGATCGCGTTGACCACCGCGCCGGAGGCGAGGAAGTTGGCCACCATCTGCGCGGTGACCTCCTGCGGCCAGGGGGTGACGCCCTGGGCGTGCACGCCGTGGTCGGCGGCGAACACGGCCACCACGGCCGGCTCGGGCAGCGGCGGCGGGCACTCCCCAGCCACCCCGGCCAGCTGCACCGACACGGCTTCCAGCTGGCCCAGCGAGCCGCTCGGTTTGGTCAGCGCCTCCTGCCGCTCCCGGGCCTGGGCGACCGCCGTGGCGTCCAGCGGCCGGATGGCGGTCAGCGTGTCGGCCAGCAGCCGGGCCGGCGGCTGGCCGGGCAGCCCACGGCGGCCCCACTGCCCGTCGTGCACCGCCCAGGCCAGTGGCCGGCGCTGGGCCCAGCCGCTGAGCACCAGTTCCGGCGCGGGCGGGAACTCGGTGACGTGGCCCACGCACAGGTAGGCGACGACCTCCAGGTGCCCGGGCAGCCGGAGGGTCTCGGCCAGCTCCCGCCCGGCGAAGAAGCTGACCCAGCCCACCCCGAGGCCCTCGGCCCGGGCGGCGAGCCACAGGTTCTGCACCGCGCAGGCCGTCGAGTACGCGGCGACCTGCGGCTGCGCGTGCCGGCCCAGCACGTTGCGGCCGCCCCGGGTCGGGTCGCAGGTGACCACGATGTTGACCGGGGTGTCCAGGATGGCCTCGACCTTCAGCTCGCGGAACGCGCGGGCCCGCGGGCCGGGCAGCCGGGCCGCGAACACGTCCTGCTGGCGGCGGGCCAGGGCGTGCACCTGCTCCCGGATGGCCCGGTCGCGCAGCACGATGAAGTCCCACGGCTGGCTGAGCCCGACGCTGGGTGCCTGGTGCGCGGCGGCCAGCACCCGGGTGAGCAGGGCATCGTCCACCGGGTCGGGCAGGAAGCCGTTGCGCACGTCGCGCCGCTCGGCGACGACCCGGTACAGCGCGTCGATATCCGCCCGCGGCAGTGCGTTCGGGTCGCCGGTCATCTGGTCCTCCTCCAGGCCAGGATCGCCGCCAGCCCCAGCGCGGCCGTGCTGACCAGCCGGGACAGCCGGACGGCCCGGCTGATGTCCAGGGCCGCGGCCGGTCGGCCGTCGCCCAGCAGGCCACGCTGCTCAGCCCGGCCCTGATAGCTGTTCCGGCCGCCCAGCCGTACGCCCAGCGCGCCGGCGAACGCCGCCTCGCACTGGCCGGCGTTGGGGCTGGGATGACGCCGGCCGTCGCGGAGCAGTGTGCCGAGCGCGCGCCGCGAGCTGCCGCCGACGGTGGGCGCCAGCGCCACGGCCAGCAGTCCGGTGACCCGGGCCGGGATCAGGTTGGCTACGTCGTCGAGCCGGGCGGCGGCCCAGCCGAACCGCTGGTAACGCGGGCTGCGCTGGCCGATCATCGCGTCCAGCGTGTTCACCGCGCGGTACCCGAGCAGGCCGGGCAGGCCGGCCAGCGCGCCCCAGAGCAGCGGGGCGACCACCGCGTCCGAGGTGTTCTCGGCCACCGACTCCACCGCCGCCCGGGCCAGGCCGGCCGCGTCGAGCTGCTGCGGGTCGCGGCCGCACAGGGTGGGCAGCATCCGCCGTGCGGCGGCCAGGTCGCCAGCGTCCAGGGCCCGGCCGACAGCCAGCGCCGCGCCGCCCAGGCTGGCCCCGCCAAGCACGGTCCAGCTGGCCAGCGCGGTGGCGGCCAGGGTGAGCGCCGGGCGGCCCCGGGTCATCCGCTGCCCGGCCAGCCCGGCCAGCGCCACCGGGGCCACGCAGGCCGCGGCCATGGCCATGCCCCGGGCGCGGCTGTCGCCCCACAGCCGGGCCTCGGCGCCGGCCGTGGCGCGGCCGAAAACCGCCACCGGGTGCCCGCGCCGCGGGTCACCCAGCATCAGGTCCAGCAGCCCGCCCGCCAGCAGCCCCGCGGCCCGCGCGGATCCTGGCCGCAACGGCATGATCATCAGCTGAGCCTTCCCCGGGGTAACCGCGCCCCGCAGGCGATGGGCCGACGGCCGCAGTCTCCTGGCTCCCGGATCGAAGCTCCTCCCGGCCTTCCCACCGCTGCCGCGGTCGTGGCCATCACGGGACTTGCTCCCCGGTCACAGTGGCGGGACCGCGCCGGTCTCGCACCGGCTTCCTGCCCTGCCGTCGGCGGAACGCAAGACAGAAGATCACACCGCGCTACCCCCGTCAAGCAGCCGCCTCGGCCGCTCAGCCCACCGGACAGCATGGTCGGTTTTGCCCTGGGGCCGGCGGGTAACTCGGGGACATGGCTAGCGCAGGGCCGGGGGCGGGATGAGCACGGACAGCTCCCGGGAAGCCGCCGACGAGGCCCGGGCCGAACCGGACCGGCCCGGGGAGACCGTGGCCGAGCGGGCCGACCGCAATGTGATGGAGCTGCTCAACGAACTCCGCGTAGTGGGCATCGGCATCCAGGTGCATGTTCGGCTTCCTGCTGACGATCCCGTTCGACAACCGGTTCACCAAGCTGGACCACACCGAGCGCGCTATCTATCTCGTCACCGTGGTGCTGGCCGCCCTGTCCACCGCGCTGCTGGTCGCGCCGGTCGCCTATCACCGGCTGCTGTTCCGGCGGCACGAGAAGGAGAGCCTGGTCCAGGTGACCAACGTGCTGGCCATCGCCGGGCTGATCACGGTGGGTCTGGCCGTCTGCTCGGCGGTATTGCTGGTGACCAGTTTCGTGGCCCCAGGGCTGCGCGCCACCGTCATCACCGCCGGGCTGGTCTGCGTGTTCGCCGCGCTGTGGTTCGCGCTACCGCTGTCCCGCCGGGGCCGGGACGATATCGACGACCACGAAGACCCGGCCCCAGGCCGCTGACCTCCGGCTTGCGCGGGTTCCTACGATAGGGATATGAGGTGGCCAACACGCAAAACTGAGCCGTCCAGGGTGCGCGGATGACCACGCCAGCACCGGACAGCCCCGCTCTGACCGCAATCCTTACCGTTGACGACGACCCCGGGGTGTCCCGGGCGGTAGCCCGTGATCTCCGGCAGCGATACGGGGGCCAGTATCGTATCGTTCGCGCCGAATCCGGCCGCTGCTGCCCTGGACGCGCTGAAAGAACTCCGCTTGCGCGGCGATGAGGTGGCGGTCATCCTGGCCGACTACCGGATGCCGCAGATGGACGGCGTCGAGTTCCTCGAAGAAGCGATGAAGTTCTACCCGGCCGCCCGCCGAGTACTGCTCACCGCGTACGCCGACACGAACGCCGCGATCGAGGCGATCAACGTCGTCGATCTCGACTACTACCTGCTCAAGCCGTGGGACCCGCCGGAGGAGAAGCTCTACCCGGTGATCGATGAGCAGCTGGACGCCTGGCGGGCCAGCGACCATCAGGCGGTGCACGTGACCAAGGTGGTCGGGCACCGCTGGTCGGCCCGGTGCACCGAGGTGCGCGAGTTCCTGGCCCGGAACGAGGTGGCCTACCGCTGGTTCAACTCGGACGAGCCGGACGGGGAGCGGCTGCTGGCCGCGGCCGGTGCCGACGGGCGGACGCTGCCGCTGATCATCACGCCGGACGGCGAGACCATGATCGCGCCCAGCGACACCGACCTGGCCGGCAAGGTCGGGCTGAGCACCACCCCGGCCAAGGACTTCTACGACCTGGTGGTGATCGGCGGTGGGCCGGCTGGGCTCGGCGCGGCCGTGTACGGCGCGTCCGAGGGGCTGAAGACCGTGCTGGTCGAGCGGACCGCGACCGGCGGCCAGGCCGGCCAGAGTTCGCGGATCGAGAACTACCTGGGCTTCCCGGACGGGGTGTCCGGGGCGCAGCTCACCGTCCGGGCCCGGATGCAGGCGCAGAAGTTCGGCGCGGAACTGCTCACCACCCGCGAGGTGGTCGGCCTGGACGTCAAGGGGTCGGCGCGCGGCATCCGGTTCGCCGACGGCGGCACGCTCGGCGCGCACAGCATCATCCTGGCCACCGGGGTGACCTACCGGCAGCTCAACGCGCCCGGCCTGGAGGAGCTGACCGGCCGCGGCGTGTACTACGGCTCGGCGCTGACCGAGGCCTCGGCCTGCATCGACCAGGATGTCTACATCGTGGGCGGGGCTAACTCGGCGGGCCAGGCCGCAGTGTACCTGTCCCGGCACGCCAAGTCGGTGACGCTGCTGGTCCGCGGGCCGTCGCTGGAGCGGTCCATGTCGTACTACCTGATCCAGCAGTGCGATGCGATCGGCAACCTGTCCGTCCGTACTTGCACCGAGGTCATCCGGGCCGACGGGGACGGGCACCTGGAGCAGCTCACGCTGCGCGAACACGCGCCAACGGCAGCACGGAAACAGTGGACGCGGGGATGTTGTTCGTATTCATCGGCGCCGCCCCGCTGACCGACTGGCTGGATGGGGTGGTGGTCCGGGATGACCACGGGTTCGTGGTGGCCGGCCCGGACCTGTCCGTCTCGGGCCAGAAACCGCCCGGCTGGCAGCTGGACCGGGCGCCCTATCACCTGGAAACCAGCGTGCCCGGCGTGTTTGTGGCCGGGGACGCCCGCGCCGATTCCGCCAAACGGGTCGCTTCCGCCGTCGGCGAGGGGGCCATGGCGGTCATGCTCGTCCACCGGTATCTGGAGAAGCTATGAGCGCAGAGCCCGCCACGCAGCCAGCCGAGACCCCGGAACCGCCGGGAACCCGGCCGCCCGTACGACCGCCGGGGGCCCGGCATTCCAGCCCACCCGGCGGCAGACGCTGCCGTGTGACGTGGCCGAGCTGCGCACCCTGTTCCTGTTCGAGAAGCTGACCGACGAGCAGCTGGAATGGCTGTGCCGGGCAGGCCGGGTCGAGCTGTTCGACCCGGGCCCGGTGTACCGCGAGGGTGACCCGGCGACCTGCTTCTACGTGCTGATCGAGGGCACCCTGGCCATGTCGCGCCGGATCGGCGGCGACGACGTCGAGGTGAACCGCAGCTCCCAGCGGGGCGCATACACCGGCGCGTTCCGCGCCTACCTGGGCGACCGGGTGCCCCAGGTGTACGACAACTCGATGCGGGTCACCGAGCCGTCCCGGTTCTACGTGCTGGACGCGGACAAGTTCGCGGCCATGATGCGGGACTGGTTCCCGATGGCCGTGCACATGCTGGAAGGGCTGTTCTTCGGCATCAAGAACGTCCAGCAGCAGGTCGGCCAGCGGGAACGGCTGCTCGCGCTGGGCTCGCTGTCGGCTGGGCTGACCCACGAGCTGAACAACCCGGCCGCGGCCGCGGTACGGGCCACCTCCACGCTGCGCGACCGGGTCGCCGGGATGCGGCACAAGCTGGCCATGATCGCCTAGGGCCACTGGGACCAGCGCGGCCTGGAGACCCTGGTCCGGCTGCAGGAGGAGGCGGCGGAACGGGTGTCCAAGGCGCCCGAGCTGACCCCGATGGAGGCGTCCGACCGGGAGGACGCGGTGGCCGACTGGCTGGCCGATCACGGCTGCGACCGGGGCTGGGAGCTGGCCCCCACGTTCGTCCAGGGCGGGCTGGACGCGGGCTGGCTGGACCAGGTGGCGGCGATAGTCGAGGACGGCACCCTGGAGGGCGCCCTCCGCTGGCTGAACTACACGGTCGAGACCGAGCTGCTGATGAACGAGATCGAGGACTCGACCAAGCGGGTGTCCAACCTGGTCAGCGCGGCCAAGCAGTACTCCCAGCTGGACCGGGCCCCGTTCCAGGTGGTGGACGTGCACGAGCTGCTGAAGAGCACGCTGATGATGCTGAGCGCCAAGATCGGCGACGGGATCACAGTGGTCAAGGACTTCGACCGCAGCCTGCCGCCGATCCCGGCCTACCCGGCCGAACTGAACCAGGTGTGGACCAACCTGATCGACAACGCGGTGAGCGCGATGGGCGGGCACGGCACGCTGACCGTGCGCACCGCCCGGGACAACGACTGGGTGATGGTGGAGGTCGGGGACACCGGGCCCGGGCGTGCCGAAGGAGATCAGGGAGCGTATCTTCGAGCCGTTCTTCACCACCAAGCCGGTCGGTGAGGGCACCGGGCTCGGGCTGGACATCTCGTGGCGGATCGTGGTCAACCGGCACCACGGCGACCTGCGGGTGGAGTCGGAGCCCGGGAACACCCGGTTCCAGGTCCGGCTGCCGGTGACCGCCCCAGAGGAGGACCTGAATGGCGGACGTGATCCCGGGGATCAACCCGGACGCCAAGCCCAGCGGCACCGGCTGCGCCGAGTGCGAGCGAGGCCGGCGGCTGGTGGTTCCACCTGCGCCGGTGCGCCGAGTGCGGGCACATCGGCTGCTGCGACAGCTCACCGTCGCAGCACGCCAGCGCGCACTCCAGCGCGGCCGGCCACCCGCTGATCCGCAGCTTCGAGCCGGGCGAGGACTGGTTCTGGAGCTACCCGGAGGAGGCGTTCTACGACGGGCCCGCCGCTGGCCCCGCCCGAGCATCACCCGCTGGACCAGCCGACCCCCGGACCGGCCGGCCGGGTCCCCGCCGGACTGGCAGCGCCACCTGCACTGACCCCCTCACGGGCGGACCGGGCGGTGCCCCCGCGCCGGGTGCATGACAAGCTAAGCGGATGGGCATCGTGTCACCCGGTTTCTCCGGCAAGCGCCGGGGTGACCAGAAGCTTCCGCCGGGCCAGTATCTGGTCACCGACTTCCCGGTGCTGTCCGCCGGGCCCACCCCGCGGGTGGACACCGGATCGTGGCGGTTCCGGCTCACCACCGAGTCCGGCCAGGTACGCGACTGGGACTGGGCCGCGTTCCGCGCGCTGCCGGACGAGGAATTCACCGTCGACATCCACTGCGTGACCAAGTGGTCGAAGCTGACGCACCACTGGCGCGGGGTGTCCATGGACACCCTGCTGGCCGCAGGCGGAGACCAGCGCGCAGTACGTGCTGGCGCACAGCTACGGCGGGTACACCACCAACCTGCCGCTGGCCGACCTGCGCGACGGCCAGGCCTGGATCGCGTTCGAGTACGACGGCAAGCCGCTGGCCGCCGAGCACGGCGGCCCGGCCCGGCTGCTGGTCCCGCACCTGTACTTCTGGAAATCGGCCAAATGGGTGCAAGGCATCGACCTGCGGGACACCGACCAGCCAGGATTCTGGGAGAGCCTCGGCTATAACAACTACGGAGACCCATGGCGCGAGCAGCGGTACTGGGGCGACTGAGCTGGCAGGTCGGCACGGTCAGCGGAGTATCCGGACGGAGACCGCGGCCGCGACCAGCATCGCGATCGACCTGGCCGACTGGGCCGGGCACCAGCCGGGCCAGCACGTGGACGTGCGGCTCACCGCCGAGGACGGCTACTCGGCCGAGCGGTCCTACTCGATCGCCTCGGCACCCGAGCCGGGCCGGGTCGAGCTGACCGTGCAGCGGCTGCCCGACGGCGAGGTCTCCCCGTACCTGACCGAGACGCTGCAGCCGGGCTACCCGCTCGAGCTGCGCGGCCCGATCGGCGGCTGGTTCGTCTGGGACCCGGCCAGCCCGGGCCCGGTGCTGCTGGTGGCGGGGGGCAGCGGCGTCGTCCCGCTGATGTCCATGATCCGCAGCCGCGCCACGGCGGGCAGCCACGCTCCGTTCCAGCTGATCTATTCAGTCCGCGCTCCCGCCGATGCCCTGTACGCCGCCGAGCTAGCCGAACGCCAGCAGCGGGCCGATGGCCTCGCCGTCGGTTACGTGTACACCCGCTCCGCCCCGCCGGGTGGCCGCGCAGGCCGGCCGGATCGACGCCGCCTGCTCGCCCGGCCGGGCTCAGCGCTGCGGAGTCCGCGCCCGGGTCCGCGGCGGACGGCTAGCCGCCGGACGACCGCCCGCCGTGTTCGTCTGCGGCCCGACCGGGTTCGTGGAGGCGGCCGCCAACCTGCTGATCCAGGCCGGCCACCGGCCCGGTGCGATCAAGACCGAACGATTCGGACCCTCCGGAGGCTAACCATGCAGACCTACCTGGACGGCAATGTGCTGGCCGGGCCGCTCGGCGAGGTGTTCGCCGTGGACCTGACCACCGCGATGAGCCAGTGCGCCTCGTGCGGCGCCCGGGCCGCGATAGCCCAGGCCCACGTGTACCTGGACAGCCCGGGCGCGGTGGCCCGCTGCCAGTCCTGCGGGCAGGTGCTGCTCCGGCTGGTCCGCTCGGCGGACCGGGCCTGGCTGGACCTGCGCGGGGTCAGCTCCTCGAGCTTTCGCTGCCCGGCGAGTAAGGCGGGCCCGGGATGACCACTCCCGACGAGCCCGCGGGTCGCCGGAACCTCCGGGTCTCCGACGCGGACCGGGAACACGCCGCCGAGGTGCTGCGCCGCGCGGCCGGCGACGGGCGGATCACGTTCGAGGAGCTGGACGACCGGCTCTCCGCCGCCTACGCGGCCAAGACCTACGGCGAGCTGGCCGCGATCACCGAGGACCTCCCCGAGGCGGGCCCGCAGCCGCCCGCGGTCACCGCGCCGCTGCCGCCGGCCGAGTCCGGGCGCCCGGTTCCCGGAGGCCCGGATCAGCGGCACGCCCGGGTCGGCCATCTCGGTCGCGGTGATGAGCGAGGCGCACCGATCCGGCGGCTGGGTGGTGCCGCCCAGCTACACCGCGGTGGCCATCATGGGCGCGGTCAGCCTCGATCTGCGCGAGGCCCAGTTCAGCGGGCACGAGGTGACCATCCAGACGTTCGCCCTGATGGGCGGCATCGACATCATCGTGGACGAAGAGATCGCGGTGGACGTGTCCGGCTTCGCGTTCATGGGCGGTTTCGAGCACCGGGCGGCCGGTCCCGGCCTGCCCGGCGCGCCCCGGCTGAAGGTGGTCGGCTTCGCCATGATGGGCGGGGTGAACGTGCAGCGCCGTCCGCCGCGCAAGAAGAAGCCGCGCGAACTGCGCGACCCGGAGCAGCCGAACCGGCCGCTGGGCGAGCCGGGCCGCGGCCCCTGGGAGCTGGGCGACGGCGGCCAGGCCCCCTCGATGTGACCTTGCTGGCGAGGCTGCCTCGCCACTAGCGTCGTAGCGCCGGGAAGAAGATCGTGAACGTTACTCCCGCCCCCGGTGACGAGGTGACGTCGAGCCGCCCGCCCCAGCGGGTCACAATCGCGTGCACCACCGCCGGGCCCATGCCGGTGCCCTGGCCTGGTTCCTTGGTGGTGAAGAAGGGATCGAAGACGTTGCCCAGGACGTCCTGTGCGCGGCGTTCCTGGCTGACCCGGTACCCGCGACTGGCATTTCCGGGCAAATCGTCGTGCGCCTCCCGGCGCGCCGTTAACCCGACATACTGGCAGGGCCCGGGGACCATCGCGGAGACAGGGAGCCAGAGCATGAGCGATTCCGCAGCCGATTCCTTTGTGCCGCTGCCTGGCAGTGAGCGCGGGCCGCTGCCCGCGGCCGAGCAGGCCGGGCCGGTGGACGGATCGCAGCGGATCGAGGTCACTCTGGTGACCCGGCGCCGGGCCGCGCTGCCCCGGGACCTGGTCGAGGGGCTGGCCACGGTAACCCGCGAGCAGCTGGCCGAGCAGCACGGCACCGACCCGGCCGACATCGACTTCCTGCGCATCGTGCTGGCCCCGCACGGCCTGCAGGTGACCGAGGCCGACCCCGGGGCCCGGCGGGTCAAGGTCGAGGGCTCGCTGGCCGCGCTGAGTGAGACGTTCGGCGCCGAGCTGAGCATGGTGCGAACCCCGCAGCCCGGCTCGGGCCAGCCCGGCCGAGCACCGCTACCGGCAGGGTGCGCTGCGCATCCCGGCCGAACTGAACGGGATCGTGCTGGCCGTGCTGGGCCTGGACGACCGGCCGCAGGCCCAGCCGCACTTCCGCCGGGCACCCGCAGTATCCACTGCCGAGGCGACCGGGACCGGGACAGCGGGGGCGGCGGCACCGGCCGCGGCCCCGGTGTCCTGGACGCCGCCGCAGGTGGCCACGCTGTACAAGTTCCCGGCCGGCACCGACGGGACCGGGCACACGCTGGCCATCATCGAGCTGGGCGGCGGGTTCGGCCGCAGCGACCTGGACACGTACTTCGGTGGGCTCAGCCTGCCGGTGCCCACGATCAGCGCGGCCAGCGTGGACGGTGCGGTCAACCAGCCCGGCCAGGACCCGAACGGCGCCGACGGGGAAGTGCTGCTGGACATCGAGGTGGCGGGCGCGGTCGCGCCGGGCGCGGCCCAGGTGGTGTACTTCGCGCCCAACACCGACCAGGGTTTCGTGGACGCGGTGACCATCGCGGTGCACGCCAGCCCGACGCCGACGGCGATCAGCATCAGCTGGGGCCAGTCCGAGGACGCGTGGACCGCGCAGGGCCGGACGGCGCTGGACCAGGCCCTGGCCGACGCGGCCGCGCTGGGCATCACCGTGTGCGTCGCGGCCGGGGACAACGGCAGCGGCGACGCGCAGACCGACGGCCAGCCGCACACCGACTTCCCGGCGTCCAGCCCGCACGCGCTGGCCTGCGGCGGGACCAGCCTGCACGGGGACGCGGCCAGCGCGGTGATCAGCTCGGAGACGGTGTGGAACGACGGGGCCGGCCACGGCGCCACCGGCGGCGGGGTGAGCGACACGTTCCCGCTGCCGTCCTGGCAGGCGTCCGCCGGGGTGCCCGCCCGGGCCGGTACCCGGCCGGCACCACACCGGCCCGTGGCGTGCCCGACGTGGCCGGCTGCGCCGACCCGCAGACCGGGTACCAGGTGCTGGTGGATGGGCAGTCGATGGTGGTCGGCGGCACCAGCGCGGTGGCCCCGCTGTGGGCGGCGCTGGTCTGCCGGCTGGCCCAGTCCACCGGCAAGCCGTTCGGCCTGCTCCAGCCGCTGATCTACGCGGGCGTGACCGCGGGCGCCGCGGCGGCCGGGTTCCAGGACATCACCAGCGGCAACAACGGCGCCTACCCGGCCGGGCCGGGCTGGGACGCCTGCACCGGCCTCGGCTCCCCCGACGGCACCGCCCTGCTCGGCATCCTCCGCGCCGCCCTCGCCGCACCCCCCAGTTCATGATCAAGACGCGCCACACCGCTCTCAGCTCGTGATCATGCGCCCTCGCGCCATCCCAGCTCGTGATCATGACTTTAGTGCTACTAGTTGCGCACCAAAGTCATGATCACGAAGCGGGGCCGCGGGTGGCGCGGGTGGCGCGGGAGCGGGGCCGGAGCGCGGTTAGGCGCGGCGGATGATGGCGACGCCTTGTGGCGGCAGGTCCAGGTGCTCACCAACCTCTGCGCCGGTGAGCAGGTCGGTACCCCCCGCTGCGGTTGGCACCGACACCGGGGTGCCGGTGTGGTTGAGCAGGAACTCGTAGCTGACCGGGCCGGCCGTGCGGACCACCCGTTCGACCCCGGCGGGTACGGCCGGCTGCCCGCCCAGCAGCGGGCCGATCAGGTCGCGCATCGCCGCGCGGTCCAGCCGGGTGCCCAGGTAGATCACCCGGCCCTGGCCGTAGCGGTGGTCCAGCACGGCCGGGTGGCCGGCCGACGGGCCGGACGCGTACCGGGCCAGCACCTCGCCGTCCGCTGGCTCGATGATGTCCTGCCAGTGGGTAGCCGTGCTGCGCCGCCCGTCGGCCCAGGCCAGCTCGACCGTCTCGGCGGGCTGTAGCGGCGCCACGTCGAGTACCGCACCGCCGAACAGCTCGGCCAGCGGGCCGCCATAGCTGCCCAGGTAGACCTGCTCGGACTCGTTCACGATCCCGGACCAGAACGAGATGACCGCGGTGCCGCCGCGCTCGACGTACTGGCGGAGGCCAGCCGCCTCCGACTCGGTCAGCAGGTACAGGCTGGGCACCAGCAGCAGCGGGTAGCCGGACAGGTCGGCATCGGGCCGGACAAAGTCGGCGGCGGCGGCGGCCGCGAACAGTGGCCGGTACATCCAGCGGAGCTGGGACAGCATCCGCACCTCGGCGGACGGCTTCGAGCCCAGCTCCAGGGCCCACCAGTTCGGCCAGGACAGCGCGATGGCGACGGCACTGGCCACCCGGCTGGCGTTGAGCTCAGAAAGGGTTTGCAGTTCGCTGCCCAGGCCGGTGACCTCGGGCCAGATGGGGGAGGCGGGGCCGGCGTGCGGCAGCATCGCGCTGTGGAACTTTTCCGCGCCCGCCCGTGCGGCGCGCCACTGGAAGAACAGCACGCCGGCCGCGCCCCGGGCCAGCGCCTGGTAGCTGCCCTTGCGCATCTCGCCGGGTGCCTTGGCCGAGTTGACCGGGCGCCAGTTGACCCGCAGCGTGGTCTGCTCCATCAGCGTCCAGGGGGTCTCCTTCTTCACCGAGCGGACCAGGTCGTAGTGCATCGCGGTGAGCATCGGGCTGTCCGGGTCGGCCGGGTCCGGGTAGTTGTCGGTCGAGCAGACATCCTCGGCGTCGGCCCACTGGAAATAGTCGAGCGGCTTGAAGAAGCCCATGAAGTTGGTGGTGACCGGCAGCCCGGGGGTGATCGCGGCGACCAGGTCCCGTTCCTCGGTGAACTCTTCCAGGTAGGAGTCGTTCATGAAGCGCTGGTAGTCCAGTTGCTGGGCCGGGTTGGGGTGCGTCGGGGTGACCCGCGGCGGCAGCACCTCGGCGAAGTCCCGGTACCGCTGGCTCCAGAACGCGGTGCCCCACGCCTCGTTCAGCGCCCCGGCGGTGCCGTAGCGGCGGCGCAGCCAGTTGCGGAAGGCCCCGGCTGAGATGTCGCAGTAGCAGGCCGGCACGTGGCAGGCGTACTCGTTGTGCAGGTGCCAGAGCCGGACCGCGGGGTGGTCGCCCAGCTCGACGAGCCAGCCGCTCGGTGATACGCAGCGCGTGCCACCGGTAGGCCGGGCTGTGCACGCAGAAGTGCTGCCGGCTGCCGTGCGAGTAGCGCACCCCGGCCGCCGTGACCGGCAGCACCTCCGGGTGGCTGGCCGACAGCCAGGGCGGGGGCGAGGCGGTCGGCGTGGCCAGCGCTACGTCGATGCCGGCGCCGTGCAGCAGGTCGAGTACCTCGCGCAGCCAGCCGAAGTCGAACTCACCCGGACCCGGCTCCAGCCAGGCCCAGGAGAAAACGCCGACGGTGGCCAGGTTCACCCCGGCCTCGGTCATCAGCTTGACATCCTCGCGCCACACCTCGGGCGGCCACTGCTCCGGGTTGTAGTCGCCGCCGTAGAGGATGTGCGGCGGCGGCCAGCTGCCCCGCGCCCAGGATGACGCCATCCGGTTGTGCCTCCTCGTGCTGGGTGGTTGGGTCAGTCGCCCGCGATCGCGCCGAACGTCAGCCCGCGGGCCACGTACTTCTGCAGGAACGGGAACAGGATGAGCATCGGCAGCACCGAGATCAGCGAGCCGAGCAGTACCTCGGGGTAGAGCGGCTGCCCGGTGCCGGCTGGTGCAGGTCGCTGGCCCAGCCGGACAGCCCGACGGTCAGCGGGAACTTGCTGGTGTCGCCCAGCAGCACCAGCGGCAGGAAGAAGTTGTTCCAGGTCCCGATGAACGACAGCAGGAACAGGGTGACCATGCCCGGCATCAGGATCGGCCGGGCCACCCGCCAGAAGATGTTCAGCTCCCCCGCGCCGTCGATGCGCGACGCGTCGAGCAGCGTGTCCGGCACCGCGTCCAGCGAGTAGATGGCCATGAAGTAGACGCCGAACGGGTAGACGGCCAGCGGCAGGATCACGCCCTGGTAGGTGTTGTTCAGGTGCAGGTAGCTCTCCAGCATGAAGATCGGCACCACCAGGGCGGTGGCCGGCACCATCAGCGAGCCGACCACCAGGCCGAACACCGTCCGGCGCATCCGGAACCGGTACTTGGCCAGGCCATACCCGCACAGCGTGGCCACGCCGGTGGCCAGCGCGGCGGTGACGGTCGCGTACACCAGCGAGTTGACGAACCAGTCCTTGTACTCGCCGCCGCCGTAGGACAGCAGCGAGCTGAGGTTGGCGCCCAGCGACAGGTGACCGGGCGGCAGGAACGTCGGGGTGGAGAACAGCTGGCTGCTGTTCTTGGTGGCCGCGATCAGCAGCCAGTACACCGGGGCCAGCACATACACGGCGGCCAGCAGGAGCAGGGCGGTGCCCACTGTGATCTTGATCCGCCGGGCCAGCAGCGGCCGGCGGGCCGGTGGACCGGGTGGGTACCGGCTGGGTGGGTACCGGCTGGGCGGCGGTCATCAGGAATACCTCCTCGTCCCGGCCAGCGGATCACTGCGGCGCCGGATGATGCCGTAGAACGTCACGGTGGCCACGATCGTGATGACGGCCAGCACGATCGACTGGGCCGCGGCCAGGGACTCGTTGCCGAACTGGAAAGCGGTGTTGTAGATGATCTGGTTGGGGTCAGGCTGTTGCTCGACCAGGGCGATGTAGTTGAGCAGCACCGGCTCGTTGAACAGCTGCAGGGTGCCGATGATGGACAGGATCACGGCGAACAGCACGGTCCGGCCGGATCAGCGGGAACTTGACCCGCAGCGCGATCGCGAGCTCCGACAGCCGTCGATCCGGGCTGCCTCGATGACCTGCCGGGGCACGCTGGTCAGGCTGGTCAGCAGGATCGTCATGTTGTACCCGGTGAACTCCCAGGTGACGATCAGCATGATCGCGTACAGCGCGAGCCGGTAGTCCAGCGGGTCGATCGGGCCGCTGGCCAGGCCGAGCTTATGCGGGATGTTCAGTGCGCCGTTGAGATCGGGTTCCAGCAGGAACGCCCACATGATCGCGGCGATCACCCCGGGCACGGCGAAGGGCAGGAAATACACCAGGGCGAAGAACTTCCGGCCCCTTGCAGTACGCGCTGTCCAGGAACAAGGCGAGCGCGATGGCCAACGATCATCGCGGTCACCTGGATGACCCCGAAGAAGACGTCGCCGCACCCCGCCCCAGTACTGGCTGTCGCTCAGCACGAAGCGGTAGTTGAGCAGGCCCGCGAACTGCCCGGTGCCGCCCGCCTTCAGGCTGAGCACGACCGAATAGATCAGCGGGGCGACGAAGAACACGGCGAACAGGGCCAGGAACGGGGCCGTCATCCCGGCCCCCGCGCGGCGCTGCGCCCGGCCTGCGGCGGGGCGGCCTGGCCGGCCGGCCGGGCTGCCCGGACGGGCCGGGCCGCCCGGCTGAGGTCTCGGCTTTCCGGGCTACGGTCACCGCTCATCCCCTTCCACGGAGCGGCCAGACGGCCCGCCGGGCATGGCGGCGCCCGGGCGGCCACCGGCTGGCGGTTATCCCTCGACCCGGTAGCCCGCGGTCTCGGCGTAGTTCAGCATCTGCTGTCCGGCGACCTGGAGCGCCTTGGTCCAGGATCCTTGCCGGACGCCGCCGCCGGGAGCGAGAGGTGACATAATAGCGCCGAAGGTCGGTGACCCAGGGACTCCACCTCCAAGTCGGCTCGGCACGTTCGGCGGAGACAGACCGGAGAATTCCTCGGTTGACGTTCCCGGTGAAGTGGGCAGCGCGGGTCGGGAGCGCCGACCGACGGCGATTGATGTCGGCCGGGAAAGGCCTGCGCCACCCGCCGGTCGTCGTCGCGGACTTCTCGTCGCAGCGGTGAGACCGCTCGGCGAGGTGTTGATGTAGGCCGCGAACAGCGCCGCGTCGCGACCACGTTGCCCGGCGCGTCCTTGGTGACGGCGAGTTGGTCGAGCCGCCCCAGTTCGCGTCGGCGTGCGCGCCTGGGTCGACTGCGGGAGCGCACCGACCGTGTAGGTCTGCGGGTGCGCCTTGGTCAGGTAGGTGTCCACCTCGTAGGCGGGCCCCCAGGCGGCGCCCACATAGGACGCATACATGTCGCTGGCGATGTGGTGGCCCCAGTCGGCGGTGAAGTCGTTGTCCACCGGGATCGCCTTCTCATCATGAGCTTGCCCCAGTAGTTCAGCACCTTCTGCTCGGCCGGCGGTCCACGTCGATCTTCCAGGTGCCGTTGGGCAGCAGTGGGTAGGGACGGGCGCCGGCCTGCGCCAGAACAGCGCCTCCAGGTAGTCCCCGTCGTTGACCGGGAAGACGCGCGAGGTACTGGGACGGGGTTGGACTTGTGCAGCGCGACCGCGTCCGAGGCGTAGGTCGCCCACGTGGTCGGCACCGGCAGGTGATACTTCTTCAGCACGCCCGGCGGTACATCAGGCCCATCGGGCCGAGTCCTCTTAGGCATCGCGTACAGGTTGCTGCCCTGGGTGACCGGCTCCACACCCAGGCTGGGGAAGTATTCGGCTTGGATCGCCGTCGACTGGGCGATGTTCACCAGGTCGTGCGCCTGGGCTGAACTCGGCAGATGGTCCAGTTCGACCTGGGTCACGTCGGGCCCATTGCCTGCGGCCAGGGCGGTGGTGAGCTTGGCGTAGAAGGTGCCGCCGGAACCGTAGGACGGCGGCGGCTTGATGGTGATCCAGGGGTATTTCTTCTCGAAATTCGCGATGACGCTCTTTGGGTTAGCGGTCCACGTCCACCAGGTGAGGGAGATTTTCTGATGCGGCCCCTTCTGAGTGGCCGATGAGCCACCGCTACTGCAGGCAGCCAGGATTAAACCGGCTGCCCAGACCACCGCACACGCTCTTACCAGGCTGAACTTTTTCTTACTCATTCGATCATGCCCTTCCGTCCAGACCAGTCATGGTCACCCGGTAGTCGGCCAGCAGCTAACTGCCTGTTACGGGGACGCGGCCATACGTGGCGGTGAACCCCGAATCGTTTCCCTTCGCGATCCCAGCCCAGGCTGGCTCTGTGATCTGCCGTTTCGTACCGCTTTCTCCGCGATCGGCTGGGTACGGCAGATCCTTGTTAACGCTCTCACGTTGGATTCTGTTGGATCATGGCTTGTTCGTGTTGCGATGAAGGTAGCCGATGTCGCAATCCGGATCAAAGAGGTGAATTTCCGGTAATTCTGGGTAACGGGGCCGATCACCCTCCGCGGCATGACGGGCGCCGGTCCCGGCGGCCCCGGCACCCGCCCGGCTGGCGGGCCCGCCCCCGCCCGCCACGCCACCGCCAACGCCATCAGCGCGGTGATTGTGGCCACCGCGTGACCACCAACTCACCGCGCTGTTGCGTTGGGGCGCGCTGGGGTGGCCGACGAGCGGCCTGGCGGGTTAGCTGGCTGGTGGGGTGTCCGATGGCTGGTGGGCGCGGCCCGCAACGCTGCAGCACCTCGGGCACGGCCACGTGCCGCCCTCGTCCTGGAAGTTCTCCATGATCGACGATGCAGCCAGCGGGCGGTCATCGCGGTGCCGTTCAGGGTGTGCGCGAGCGCAGCTTGCCGTCGCGGCGGAAGCGGACGTTCAGCCGCCGCGCCTGGTAGTCGGTGGTGTTCGAGCAGGAGGTGATCTCCCGGTAGCGCTCCTGGGTCGGGATCCAGGCCTCGATGTCGTACTTCTTCGCGGCCGGCGCGCCGAGGTCGCCGGCGGCGATGTTCACGACCCGGTAGGGCAGTCCCAGGCGCTGGACGATCTCCTCTTCGTCGAGAGCAGCTCCTCGTGGGTCTCCCGCGATTGCTCGGGCGCGTGAAGACGAACATCTCGACCTTGTCGAACTGGTGCACCCGGAAGATGCCCCGGGTGTCCCGGCCCGCCGCGCCCGCCTCGCGGCGGAAGTTCGTGCGAGTACCCGGCGTAGCGGAGCGGCAGCTCGGCTCTCCTCCAGGATCTCGTCCTGTGGAGCCGGCCAGCGCCACCTCCGAGGTGCCGGTCAGGTACAGCTCGTCCGGCTCCACCCGGTAGAGGTTGGACTCCTCGGTCGGCAGGAACCCGGTGCCGTACATCGCGGGCTCGCCGACGAGCACCGGCGGCAGCACGGTGAGGAAACCCTGCCGCCGCAGCCGGTCCAGCACGTACCGGTACAGCGCCAGCTCGGTACGGCGACGTCGCCGATCCGGTAGCGAACCGTGACCCGGAGAGCCGCGCGCCCGCTGGCCATGTCGATCCAGCCCCGCGACGAGCCGAGCTCGGCGTGCGTCTCCTGACCGGGAAGCTGAACAACGGCGGTTCGCCCCAGGTCGCGACCTCCACCGCGTCGTCCTTGTCCATGCCGTCCGCGGCCGTCGGGTCGGGCAGGTTCGGATCCTTCGTGTGATCAGCGCCGTGCCGCTGGCCAGCTCCTCCTCGCCCGGCTCGGCCTCGGCCGCGGACAGGTCCTTGCGCAGCTGGCCAGGGGCGCGAGCTCTTCCGGGCTGGCGGCGGGGGCCCTTGGACGACTTCTTCTGCTCTCGCGCGGAGCGACTCGGCCCGCTCGGTCGGCTCGCGCCACCGCTGGTCGGCGGCCAGCAGCTCGTCGAAGTCGTCCGCCGCGCCGCGCCGCGCCAGCGCGGTGCGGTACCGGTCCGGTTTCTGGCGCGCGGCCTTCAGGTCAATCACCTGCGCGAGTCTAGTGCGCACACCCGGTGGGACAGGCCCGCACGACCCGGCCGCCTGAGCGGGTGGCCCGGCCCCGGCGCCGTGCTGCAGCAACCCTTCAGCCCACGTCCGGGGCGCGCTCCGGGGAAGTGCATGACTGAAGAGTCTCAGGGATCTTGGTCTGCGCGGCGTGTCCTGTCCTGGATGGGCGGCCGGCGGGGGGTCGATGCCGAGTGCGCTGAAGCGCGCCGCCAGGTCGTCAACCCACTGCGGGTGGCGTCCGGTGGTCTGGCAGCGGGATCCCGGCTTCGCTGCGCCACAGCGCATCGCCGAGGGCGTGGCGCAGATGCCAGGCCATCACTCGCTCGCGGGACAACTGGGTGGCCGGTGATCTGCAGGTAGTGGCGCATGGTGGCGGTCAGCAACTCCACGCCGGGACCCATCCCCGGGACCGGGAAAGGCACGCAGCTCGTACTCGGGCTCGGCGGCTCCGATGGTCTCGAAGTCCACCACCAGCCGGGAGCTGGTCACCGTCCCACACCTGGTTGTCACTCCCAGGTCGCCGTGCACCAGCACGGCCGGGCCAGCGGAGGCGAGCTGGTGTCGGCCCAGTTGCACCAGCGCGTGACGGTGGGGCGCTGATCAGGCCGGGTCCACTTCCCGAATCGGTCGCGCAAGGTACTGGTCGTGGCTGGCGGGATTACGCGTCGGTGAGCATGCCGATGGCCGCCTCGGCACGCTGGCGCGCCGCCGGGTCGTGCAGGGCGGCCAGGAATGACGCGAGCTGCTTGCCGGCCAGGTCCCGGTCGATCGAGTCGACGACTTCGAACAGGGACTCCCCTGGCACGCGCCTGGTGATCAGGAGCAGGGGGTCGGTACTACTGGCGACGACCTCAGGCAGGAACGGGATCTTCGGTTCGCGCCCGAGCCCGGTAAGGACGCCGATCTCGTTCGCCAGACGGAGCGCGGCGAGCGACCATGCGAATTTCGCGATGAACCGTTCACCGAGGTACGCTGACGCCCAATACTGCGGGTCCTGCCCGCCGGTCGGGCGGGGGAACCGCTACCGGGAACCCGCTCAGCTCCGGCGCCACCACCTGCAGCGCCTCACGAAGCGCCGCGGCGGAGCACTCGGCCAGCCATTTCATCCCCGGGACCCGCCACGCTATGACAGTACGGCACCCGCCAGGCACCTTTTGGTGCCGTCAGCATAGAACGCCCATTGACCTACGGCCGGGCGCCTGGGTCGGGCGAGGGCAGGTCCTGGCAGATGAGGGCCCAGGGGCGGTCGGCGGCGCGGGT
>CAVWSA010000028.1:0-321638 GCA_963757545.1 uncultured Actinomycetes bacterium
AGCGGCTTGCCCAGGTCAGCCAGCATCACCTGCCGGCCTGCCTGTGCAGGTGGCGGTGATCCGGGTCCGCACCAGCCCCTGGGTCTCGACGCTCACCTTGACCGTGCGCGTGCGGCCCGCCGCGTACACGGTGACCGTGGCGCCGTGCTTGGCGTAGTGCACCGCAGAGGTCGGCACGCTGACCCCACGGCGGCGCCCGGTGCCGACGGCGAACTGTTCCTGGGCGTGGGTGCTTCGTACGTAGTCCGCCCGGCTGCCCGGTGAGGCCGATCGTCAGCGGGTAGGTCACCGGCGAACGGCCGGTGTCCGGCGTCAGCCCGATCGAGATCACCGAGCCGGTGAGCCGGGCGCTCAGCCCGTCCGCCTGCACGCTGGCCCGCTGCCCCACCTTGAGCGCGGGCAGGTCAGTCACCGGGACCTCAGTCTGCACCTGGTAGGTGTCCAGCCCGGCGATCTCGAACGCGGCGCTGCCCGCGGTGACCGCGGTACCGGCGCTGACCTCGACGCTGACCACGGTGCCGCCGATTGGGCTGCGCACGGTGGCGTTGGCCAGGTCCTGCTGGGCGACGGTCAGCTGTGCGGCGTCCGCATCGGCGGTGGCCTGGTCGGCGGCCAGTTGGGCGGCGCTGACCGGCGCGGACGAGTGGCCGCTGCCGCCTGGCCCGGCCGGGTTGCCGCCGCTGCCGGAATCCGGCCCGGTCCCGCCGCCCCGGCCTGAGCCGGTGCCCGCGGCGACCGCCTTGGCCAGCGCGGTGCTGAGCGCGGTGAGCTGCCGGGACAGCGCTTGCTGCGCGTGCAGCACCACGGTCTCGGCCGTCAGTACCCGCTTGGTCGCCCGGGCGCAGCTGCCCGGCGTAGACGTCGGGGTGGGTGCCGGGCAACAACTGCTACTCTGCGTCGGGGTCGGGCTCGGGGCTCAGGCTCCGGCAATTCCCGGCCGGGGTTCCGGCGGGCGACGGCCCGGGCGGCGGGCTCTCCCGCACATACCTGGCTGGCCTGGGCCAGCGCCAGCCTGGCCCGGGCCAGCGTCCGGTCGGCCTGGCGCTGGGTGCGCAGCACCGCCTGCTGCAGTGGCCGCAGCGCCGCGCTGGCTGACCCGTGTCCCGACCCTTGGAGCCCGAACCCGAACCGGAACCTGAGCCGGACCCGGAAGCCGTCTGATCCTGGCTGGCGATGTTGTGCGACACCTGCAAATTCGCCTGGGCCAGGGTGGACTGGGCGGCGGCCGTCAGCGAGCCCGCAGGGCCGCCTTGCTGAACCTGCCGAGCAGCTGCCCGGCGGTCACCCGCTGCCCAGCCCGCACGTTGACCGCGGCCACCGTGCCGCTCACGGGGAACGGCATGTTGCCTGCTGCGTGGGGCTGAGCGTGCCCACCACGTTGATCGCCGCGTTGACCTGCGCCGGAGTGACGGTGGCCAGCCGGTAGGCCAGGCCCGGGGTGGGCATGGTGGCGTAGGCCGTCCCGGCGCCGATCGCGGCGGCGAGGGCCGTCGAGGCCCAGTACGGTGCTGCGCCGGAACCGGGTGGCGCGGGTCCGCCTCGTCATAGCCACGGCTCCTTATTTGGTGCGCAGCGCGTCGATCGGGGCAGCCGCGCGGCGCGGCTGGCGGGATAGACCCCGAAGACGAGGCCGATGGCGAGGCGACGGCGACCGCAGCCGGCCCCGCGGCGGGGGAGATGGGCGGCCGGGATCAGGTGGGGCAGCGATGGCCGCGCAGGCCAGGCCGAGCGCGACGCCGATGACCCCGCCGGCCTGGCCGAGCAGCGACGCCTCCACCAGGAACTGCCGCCGGATCCCCGGCGTGGCGCCGAGCGCCTTGCGCAGGCCGATCTCGCGGATCCGCTCGGTCACCGAGACCAGCATGATGTTCATCACCCCGATGCCGCCGACCAGCAGCGAGATCGCGGCGATCCCGGCCAGGAGGCGGTGAGCGTATGGTTGACGAGTTTGCCGTCGACGAGCTGCGACTGGGTCGTGATGGTGAAGTCGGCGTTCGCAGGCTGGTTGACTCGTGGAGGCGAGCAAGAGGTCGGCCTCCTGGTAGGCCGCCGACAGCCTGGCGGCCGAGGTCGGCCTCGACAAAGATGGTGCGCCACGCTGGTCGGCGTGCCCCCGACCTGCTGCTCGACGTGGTGATCGGGACGAGGGCCTGGTCGTCCTCGTTGGTCCCACTCGCCGACGACCCGCACCGAGGTTGAGCACGCCGATGACCGTCAGGGCCACGCCGTTGACGTCAACGGTCTGGCCGACGGGGGAACCGACCCCGAAGAGATTCTGGCAGTGGTCGGCCCCAGCACGGTGACGTCGGCCGCCCCATTGTCGGGCGCGGTGAAAAACCTTCCCTCGGCCAGCGACCGGGCCCGGGCCCGGAGCCAGCCCGGGGTGGTGCCGACCACGCTGGTGGACCAGTTCTCGTGCCGGCGATAAGGGTGGACACGGTCTGCGAGGTCGGCGCGACCACCGCGATGTTCGGCGCGGCCGCCTTGGACCCGAGCGCGTCGGCGTCCTGCAGGGTCAGGGTGGTGGCCGAGCCGGCGGCCCGTTCACCCCGCCGGAACTGGTCGTACTCCCCGGCGTGACGACAGCAGGTTGGTGCCCAGCGAGTTGATCTGGGCCTGGATCTGCGCTGGACGCGCCCTCGCCGAGCCCGACGGTCAGGATCACCGCGGCGATCCCGATCAGGATGCCGAGCATGGTCAGCGCCGACCGGAGCCGGTGGGACGCGGACTGCCTCCAGCCCGGTGCGCAGGGTCTCGCGCCAGTTCACCGGGTCACCGCCGGAGCCGCCGTGTCGCCGGACACCAGGCCGTCGAGCAGCCGGACGGTACGCTCCGCCCGCCGGGCCACGTCGGCCTCGTGGGTGATCACCACGATGGTGCGGCCGGCCGCGTGCAGCTCGCCGAGCAGGGTGAGGATGTCGGCGGTGGACGCGGAGTCCAGGTTGCCGGTCGGCTCGTCGGCCAGCAGCAGGTCCGGCTCGGTCACCAGGGCCCGGGCCACCGCGACCCGCTGCTGCTCGCCGCCGGACAGCTCGCCCGGGCGGTGCTGGATGCGGTCGCCGAGGCCGACCCGGTCCAGCGCGCGGACGGCCCGCTCGCGGCGCTCTGCCCGGCCGACCCCGCTGTAGCTGAGCGGCAGCTCGACGTTGCGCCAGGCGGGCATCGTGGCCAGCAGGTTGAACTGCTGGAAGACGAAACCGATGCGCCGGTTGCGGATGTCCGCCAGCTGTTCCTCGGTCATCGCGCCGACATCCTCCCCAGCCAGCCGGTAGTGGCCCTGGGTGGGCACGTCGAGGCAGCCGAGGATGTGCATCAGCGTCGACTTGCCGGATCCGGACGGGCCCATCACGGCCACGTACGCTCCGGCGGAGATATTCAGCGTGATGCCGCGCAGCGCCGCCACGGCCAGAACTCCGCTGCGGTAGGTCTTGTGCACGTCGGACAGTTCGATGAGGCTCATCGGTCAGCCCGCCGGCATCTTCACGAAGCCGCCGGGACCGCCCGGGCCGCCCTGGACGTTTATCACCCGGCCGCGCGGCCCGATGATGACCCCGCTGTTCCCCGGGTTGCTGACGGTGATCTTCTGGAACGTCACCACCACCCGGTCGCCTGCGGTCAGCCCGCTGGTGACCTGGGTCAGCCCGCCGCTGCTGAGCCCGAGGGTGACGTCGCGGGCGACCCGGTGCCCGGCGGACAGCACATCCACCACGATGTGCGGGCCGGACTGGTGCAGCGCCGCGGCCGGCACCACGAGCGCGTTGCGGACCTGGTGGTAAATGATCGCGATGGTGGCCGACGCCCCGGCATACAGGCCGGACGGGGTGCCGCTGACGTTGATGACCACCGGGAAGGTGGCCACCCCGGAACTGGTGTCGGCGATCAGGCCGATCGAGTGCACGGTGCCGGTCACCGGGCCCGCCGCCCCCTCGGTGCTGATCCGCACCTGGTCGCCGGCCTTGATCCGGCCGACCACGCTGGCGTCAACGCTGGCGTTCACGATGTTGCTGGCGCTGACCACGGTGATCTCGCCGGTGGCGCCGCCCGAGCCCGACCCGGACCCCGACCCGCTGCCGCTGTCCCCGCCGCCGGACCCGCCGTCCGCGGATCCGCCGGATCCACCTGACCCGCCAGATCCACCGCTCCCGGAGCCGGAGGCAGCGCCGCCGCCGCTCCCGCTGAGCTGCTGGCCGATGGCCAGCCCACCGGTCCCGGTCACGATGCCGCCGAACGGCGCGGTCAGCGTGGCCCCGCGCAATGCCGTGTTCGCGCTGTCCACCTGGGACTGGGCCGCATCCACCGACGCCTGGTCGGCGGCCAGTTGCGCGCTGGACGCACTGCCGCCGGCTGATCGGTGGCCAGCTGGGCCTGGGCCGAGGCCAGGCTGGCCTCGGCCTGCGCGGCCTGCGCCTTGAGCGTGGGGGAATTCATGCTGGCCAGCGGCTGGCCCTTGACCACCCGCTCCCCCGCGGTGGCCTCGACCGCGGTGACCTGGCCGGCCGCACTGAAGCTGAGCGCGGCGCTCTTCTTCGGCCCGATGGTGCCGCTCGCGGACAGGGTCTGGCTCAGCGTGGTCCGGACCACCGGCACGATGCTGGTCACCGTGCCCGCGGAGCCAGCCGGCCGGGTGAGGAACCAGGCCGCGGCGGCCGCGCCGGCCAGTACGACGGCGGCGACCGGCAGCGCGATCCGTGGCCGCCGCAGCAACCGGCGGGGAGCAGGGAACACCCGGCGCGGGCGTACCGCCTCCGGGTAGGTGACCGGGCCGCTCATGTCCCGGTTACCCAGGTCCGGGCATGGCGGCGGGGCGTCCTCATGGCAGAGCATCCTGGCCCGTGCCGCGGCGGCCCGCCATGGACTGACCCCCACAACCGTGGTCGGTGTAGACCTACTCTGCTCTCTTGCGCCTCCGGGGCGCTTTACCCGCCGACTTCCCTCGCCCCTCGGGCGCTCGTACCCCTCCTCCTCTCTCCCGCTCTGCTTCCTTGCGCCTCCGGGGGCGCTATACCCGCTCTGCTTCCTTGCGCCTCCAGGGGCGCTATACCCGCTCTGCTTCCTTGCGCCTCCAGGGGCGCTATACCCGCCGCCTTCCCTCGTCGCTCGGTCGCTCGTTCCTCGCTCCTTCGCTCCTCAGTCCAGTCGGCGGCGCGCCCCCTTCGGCGCGGCAGTCCAGTCGGCGGCGCGCCCCCTTCGGCGCGGGGCGGCGCGGCCCCTTGGCGCGGGGGCGTGTGGGTTCAGGCCCACCCGCACGGGGGCCTGGGTCACTGCTAATAGGGGTCCCAGCCCATAGCGCACCGCCAAATGCAGCAGCCAGGATTTTGGCTGCCGACCTTTTATGACTGCATTTACGGGGCGTCGGCCGCAGCCCGGGATTCCGTCGAGGAAAGAAGCTGCTTGTGCCTATTTCGGTGCGGCTCCGGCCGGCCGCCATTGCCACCAGGTGCGCGGAGGCCGCGCTGGCCGGCGGCCTGGCCGCGGCGGTATCCGCGGCCACGTTCGCACTGATGTCGTGGGCCGAGACACCCGCGCAGGCCGCGCCGCCCAGTCAGGTCACAGCACTGAGCTGGGCCGCCCGGCCCAGCCAGCCAGAGAACGCCAGCGCACGTCCGCTGACGCACGCGCTGGCCGTCCCGGCCGCCCGGCAGCAGCACCGGGCTTGCTCACCGCACGCCGCGCTGACCGCCGCGCTGGCCCCGGTGCTGCGCAGCCAGACCGGCAGCCTGGCCGTCGGCGTCACCGACCTGAGCAGCGGCGTCACCGCCAGCTATCATCCCCACGAGTTGTTCCACACGGCCAGCATCGTGAAGGCCGGCATCCTGGCCACTCTGCTGCTCCAGGTGCAGCATCAGCACACCGGACTGAGCCCGGCCGAGCAACAGCTAGCCAGCACGATGATCGAGGAGAGCGACAACGACGCGGCGTCCGCGCTGTGGGACACGATCGGGGGCGCCCCGGGCCTGGCCGCCGCGGACCAGAGCCTGGGGTTGCGCCGCACCGAACCGGGCCCGGCTGGCCTGTGGGGCCTGACCGCCACCACGGTCACCGATCAGCTCGCCCTGCTGGCCACGCTGACCTCGGCGCATTCACCGCTGGGCGCGGCCGCCCGGCACTACGAGCTGAGCCTGATGCGCAGTGTGGAAGAGGGGCAGAACTGGGGGGTGACTGCGGCCGCCGATCCAGGCAGCAGCCCGGCGGTGAAGAACGGCTGGCTACCCGACGGCCCATCCGGCCTATGGGTGATCAACAGCATCGGCGTGCTGCGCCGTAACGGCCAGCGGCTGCTGGTCGCCGTGCTGTCCAGCGGCCAGCCCACCCAGGCGGGGGGCATCAGCCAGGTGCAGGCCGCCGCCACGGGCAGCGGCGGCCTCGGTCACCCAGCCAGCGTGCCCAGCGGGGGCAGGCCAGCTCAGCTAACCCGAACCGACGGTCAGGATGAGACCGTGTCGGCACGGTGCGGCAGCTTCCAGTTCGGCCGCACGTAGTGGCAGGTGTACCCGTCCGGGTACTTCTCCAGGTAGTCCTGGTGCTCCGGCTCGGCCTCCCAGAACGGCCCGGCCGGGGTCACCTCGGTGACCACCTTGCCGGGCCACAGCCCGGAGGCGTCCACGTCGGCGATGGTGTCCTCGGCGATCTTCTTCTGCGCATCGCTGGTGTAGAAGATGGCCGACCGGTAGCTGGTCCCGATGTCGTTGCCCTGCCGGTTCAGCGTCGTCGGGTCGTGGATCTGGAAGAAGAACTCCAGCAGGTCCCGGAACGAGGTCTGCTCCGGGTCGAAGATGATCTCGATGGCCTCGGCGTGGCCGTGGTGGTTCCGGTAGGTCGCGTTGGGCACGTCGCCGCCGGTGTACCCGACCCGGGTCGAGATCACGCCCGGCAGCTTCCGGATGAGGTCCTGCACCCCCCAGAAGCAGCCGCCCGCCAGGATGGCCTTCTCGGTCTGGCCGCTCATCGTCATGAACTCCCCTTCTCGGATTCCGCGCTGCCATCGAGCAGCGCCCGGTACTCGCCGTAGCCTTCGCGCTCCAGGTCGTCGACCGGGATGAAGCGCAGCGCCGCGGAGTTGATGCAGTACCGCAGCCCGCCCTCGGACGCCGGCCCATCCGGGAACACGTGGCCGAGATGGCTGTCCCCGTGCGCGGACCGGACCTCGGTCCGGATCATCCCGTAGCTCATATCTGACCGCTCGACCACGTTGCCCCGCTCGATGGGCACCGTGAAGCTCGGCCAGCCACTGCCGCTGTCGTACTTGTTGACCGACGCGAACAGCGGTTCTCCGGACACCACGTCAACGTAGATGCCCGGTTCCTTGTTGTCCCAGAACTCGTTGCGGAACGCAGGCTCGGTCGCGCCCTCCTGAGTGACCCGGTGCTGCTTGGCGGTAAGCTGTGAAACCGCGTGCGCGTCCTTCTGGTAGCTGGTCGCCACCTCAGCTCCTTCGCTGATTTCTGACCCCGGATCGCGGGGCCGTCCACATAGCACAGCGTCTGGGCGGCCGCAACTATTTCGCTAGCCGACCGGCTCCGGGTCGGCGCTGAGGACGGAGTCGATCAAGCCGGGGAAGCGCCGGTCCAGGTCGGCTTTGCGCAGGCAGGTGTAGCCCCGGGCGCCCTGGATCCGCTTGGTCAGCACGCCCGCCTCGCGCAGGATGCGCAGGTGATGGGAGAAGGTCAACTTGCTCATCGGCAGCCCGGCCTCCTGCATGACCTGAGAGCACCAGGCCTCGCCGTGCCGCGCCAGGAACCGCACCGTGGCCAGCCGGTGCGGATCAGCCAGCGCGGCCAGCACCCGCGGCAACTGGAAATCCTCCGCGGCGGGCTCTAGCACATCGTCGACCACGATGCCGAGCATAACCCAGCGTTGCCAGTTGTTCGATAATTGTAGTACGTTCGGCAACCGTCGAACTTCGGTAACTATCGATGGCGCGCCGGCCGCTGCGGCGGCCGGGCCACTGGCCCAGACCGAGCCCGCGGAAGCCCGGTAGCCTGCTGCGCATGGACCAGCCCGCGGACACGAACGCCGCCATCTGGCAGTCCGCGGAGATCGCGGCGGCCTGGACCGCGGAAGCGGGCCGGCATGAGCGTGCCCATGCCGGCCCGCTGCGGTTCCTGGCCGGCCTGCTCCCGTTCGGCGAGCAGGACACGCTCACGGTGCTGGATCTGGGCGCGGGCACCGGGGCGGCGTCCCGCGCGGTGCTCGGCCGGTACCCGCGCGCCAGCGGCATCCTGGCCGACTTCTCGGCGGCCATGCGCGGCATGGCCGAGCAGGAGATGGCCCCGTTCGCCGGGCGCTACCGCTACGTGGAGTTCGACCTGGCGTCCGGCGGCTGGCCCGCCGGGATCCCGGCCACCGTCGATGCCGCGGTGACTTCGCTGTGCGTCCACCACCTGCCCGATGACCGCAAGCGGGGCCTGTTCGCGGAGATCTTCGGCCGCCTCACCCCGGGCGGCTGGTACCTGAACTATGACCCGGTGCGCACCGACGACCCGGACGTCGCGGTGGCCTGGCAGCGGGTGAACGATCAGCACGACCCCGACGCGGCGGCCCGGCGCCCGCACCGCACACCCCAGGAGCAGGCCCGCTGGGACAACCACGTCCGCTACTTGAGCCCGCTGCAACCGCAACTGGACTACCTGCGCTCCGCCGGTTTCCACGGGGTCGATGTCTACTGGAAGCGGCTGGAGTACGTGATCTACGGGGGCTGCCGCCCATCCTGAACGCCAGTACCCCCGACTGCCGCCACGGCCCCGCCCGGTGTGCGCCGGCCGGTCATGCCATCCGGCGCCGGGTCGCCTCCCTGAGCAGCCGGAGATCGACCGGGTGCTCGGCGGACGCGAACGGGGTGCCGGGCGCGCTCACGTCGAACCGGCCGCTGTCCGGCACATAGTCACGGCCCCGGGCAACGACCCGGCGCAGCGCGCCGAGCGCCGCGAGGTCGGCCCGCGGGTCGCCGTCCACCACGATCAGGTCGGCCTGGTAACCCGGCGCCAGCCGGCCGGTGATGCCACCGACGCCGAGCGCGGCGGCCGCTTCGGTGGTAGCCATGGCCAGCACCTGCTCCGCCGTGAAGCCCAGCGTGACGAGGTGTTGCAGGCCGCCGAGGTACTGGTGGTGCGGGGTGTTGTCGATGCCCGCATCGGTGCCCGCGATGAGCCGCACTCCCATCTCGTGCAGCGCCTTGACGTGCGCGCCGACGCTGATGCCGGTGAGCTGGGCCACGTAGGGCGCGTTCACGTTGATGGTCGGGCAGACGAACATGCCCCGTTCCGCGATCTGGGCGGCCAGCGGCGCACTGAACTGCCGCTCGTTGGTCTCGGTCACGAACGAGCAGTGCTCCAGCGTGCTAACCCCGGCGTCGACCGCGCGCTGGATGCCCTCGATGCCGTGCGCGTGCGCGGCGACCGGCTTGTCCACCCGGGCCGCCTCCTCGACGATCACCGCCAGCTGCGCACTGCTGAACTGCGCGTACCAGGGCGCTGACCCGCTCGTCATGAACCCGCCGGTGGACATGACTTTGATCAGGTCGGTGCCGTGCTTGTGGTGGGTGCGCACCATCCGGCGCAGCTCGTCGTCGCTGTCCGCCTCGCCGCCCATGAACCAGCAGTGCCCGCCGGTGACGGTGACCGGGCAGCCGGACACGACCAGCCGCGGGCCGCGGGCCAGACCGGCCGCGACGGCATCACGCACCACCACCGACAGGTAGCCCCGGCCGCCCAGGTCCCGGGCGGTGGTCACGCCCACGCCGAGCAGTTCCCGCGCGCTGCGCAGCATCAGCACCAGCTGCTGCTCGTCGGTCTCGGCCCGCATCCGCGCGGCCGGGCCGGCCCGCCGTCAAAGCCAAGATGAACGTGGCTGTCGATCAGGCCAGGCAGGATCGTTGAGCCGGGATAGCCGGTCCGCGGCAGCGCGGCGTACTCGGCGGGCAGCGCGGCGGCCGGCCCGGCCCAGTCCACGACGGCGTCGCCGAGCACGACCGCTCCGTCGGTCACGACGGCGTCGCCGGTCAGCACCCGCGGTGCGGTCAGGACTTCCGGCACACCGTTCACCCCGTCCAGTGTTGCAGGATGGCGACGTGCCAGAAAGCCTCCGCGATGTCATCGACAGCACGACCGTGACCATGCTCCGGGCCCGGGGCAGCTTCAAATGGACCGCGCCCGGCCCGGACGGCCTGGGCGCGGCCGTCGCCGAGATGGACTTCGGCGCCGCGCCGCCGATCCTGGACGCGCTGGCCGGGCTGTCCGCGGCGGCCAACTTCGGGTACCTGCCGCCGTACCTGTCCGAGGAGCTGGCCGAGGCGTGCGCGGATTTCATGGCCCGCCGCTACGGGTGGCGCACCGACCCGGCGGACATCCATCCCATCCCAGATGTGATCAAGGGACTGGAGCTGGCCATCACGCAGTTCTCCCGGCCCGGCTCGCCGGTCATCCTGCCCACCCCGGCCTACATGCCGTTCCTGATCGTGCCGCGGTTCCTCGGCCGGGAGATCATCCAGGTGCCGATGCTGGACGACGGGACCGGCTTCTGCACCCTCGACCTGGCCGGGATCGATGCCGCCTTCCGGGCCGGCGGGCAGCTGCTCATCTTCTGCAACCCGCACAACCCGCTGGGCCGGGTGTTCAGCCAGGCCGAGATGACCCAGCTCACCGGCGTCGTGGACAGGCACGGCGGCCGGGTGTTCGCGGACGAGATCCACGCCCCGCTGGTCTATCCAGGGCAGCGGCACATCCCGTACGCGGCCACCTCGGACACGGCCGCCGGGCACACGCTGACCGCGACGTCAGCGTCCAAGGCGTGGAACCTGCCCGGGCTGAAGTGTGCCGTGGTGATCCTGACCAACGAGCCGGACCGGCAGCGCTGGGCCGACATGGGCATGTTCGCCTCGCACGGCGCGAGCAACCCCGGCGTGGTAGCCAACATCGCCGCGTTCCGGCACGGTGAGCCGTGGCTGGACGAGGTGCTCGGCTACCTGGACGACAGCCGTCACCTGCTGGCCGAGTTGCTGCACCAGCACCTGCCCGGGGTGCGCTACCGGCCGCCGGACGGCACGTACCTGGCCTGGCTGAACTGCGCGGCGCTGGACCTGCCGCAGTCCCCCGGCGAGCTGATCACCGATCGGGCCCGCATCACGGTCGTCGATGGACCGGCTTTCGGCACCGGCGGGGCAGGAGCGTTCCGCTTCAATTTCGCCACGCCACAGCCGATCCTGGTGCAGATGGTGCAGCAGATCGCGCCCGTGCTGTCCGGTAGCTGAGTGCTGGCCGGCGGATCACTTCCTTAGCTGCCCCAGGATCCGGGCCAGGTCGGCCTGGTCGGCCGGGCTGAGCTGGCCGAACAGGCGGTCTGCCGCGGAGCCACGGGCGGCCCGGATCCCGGCCAGCACGTCGCGGCCGTGCCCGGTCAACTGGACCAGGGTGGCCCGCCGGTCGGTGGGGTCGGGCTGCCGCTCGATCAGGCCGCGGGACTCCAGGGCATCGGCCACCTCGGTAGCCGAGCGGGGCGCGATGTGCAGCTGATCGGACAGCCGGGACAGCCGGATCAGGCCATGCTTGCCGAGCACCCGCAGCGCGCGCAGCTGGGCCGGGGTGATGTCCCACGGAGCCAGCGTCTCCTGGGACGCCTCGCGCAACTGCCGGGTCACCGCCCAGAACATGTCGGCCAGCGACTCGTCGCCGGCCGCGTCCCGCGTCCGCCTCGGTCTTCCGCCACCGGAATAGCGTACCAAGAATTTGCGTTGCAGCCTCATAGTGAGGTAACCTCAGCAGATATCCCCTCCCGCAGAATCGAGGAACTTCTTGGCTGCAGCAGACACCAACCGAGACACCAGCACCAGCCGGGGCCGTGGCCCGCGCACGGTCAGCGCGGCCGAACGGGCCCAGGCCCGCGACGTGTCACTGCGCCGCATCGGGCGGCTGTTCATCCCGTACCGCTGGCCGCTGGCCATCGTCACCGCCATTATCGTGGCCTCCTCCATCGTGGGACTGGCATCGCCGTTCCTGCTCCGCGCGGTCATCGACACCGCGCTGCCGGAGCGGAACCTGCGGCTGCTCACCCTGCTCGTCGCGGCCATGGTCGCGGTGGCCGCGGTGACCTCCGCCTTCGGCGTAGTGCAGACCTGGATCAGCACCAAGGTCGGCCAGCACGTCATGCACGAGCTGCGCACCAGCGTCTTCGCCCACCTGCAGCGGCAGTCGATCGCCTTCTTCACCCGCACCCGGACCGGCGAGGTCCAGTCCCGGATCAGCAACGACATCGGCGGCATGGAGTCCGTGGTGACATCCACCGCGACGTCCATCGCCAGCAACCTGACCACCGCCGTGGCCACCGCGGTGGCCATGGTCGTGCTGTCCTGGCGGTTGTCGCTCATCTCGCTGGTCGTCATGCCACCCGCCATCTACCTGACCCGCAAGGTGGCCAAGATGCGCCGGGCCATCACCGCCCAGCAGCAGCGCGAACTGGCCGACCTCAATGTCACCGTCGAGGAAGGGCTGTCGGTCAACGGCATCCAGCTGGCCAAGACGATGGGCACCAGCCCCGCCCTGATCCAGCGCTTCACCGCCTCCTCGGCCCGGCTGATCGACCTGGAGCTGCGCTCCCAGCTGGCCGGGCGCTGGCGGATGGCCTCGCTGAGCATCATCTTCGCGGCCATTCCGGCCGTCATCTACCTGGCGGCCGGCCTGCCGGTCAGCGCGGGCACGATCAGCATCGGCACCCTGATCGCGTTCACCACCTTGCAGAACACCCTGTTCCGGCCGATCACCGGGCTGCTCAACACCAGCGTGTCCGTGATCAGCTCGCTGGCCCTGTTCGCGCGGATCTTCGAGTACCTGGACCTGCCGGTCGAGGTGGACGAGCCGGCGCACCCGGTCAACGTCGATCCCGCCCAGGTCAGTGGGCACGTCCGGATCTCCGGCGTGAGCTTCAGCTACCCCGGCGCGGACCGGCCCGCGCTGGCCGGCATCAGCCTGGACATCCCGGCGGGCAGCACGCTGGCCCTGGTCGGCGAGACCGGATCCGGCAAGACCACGCTGGCCTCGCTGGTCGCCCGGCTGTACGACCCGGGCCGCGGCAGCATCCGGATCGACGGCACTGACTTGCGTGACATGCGGCTGACCGACCTGGCCGCGATCGTCGGCGTGGTCAGCCAGGAAACGTACCTGCTGCACACGACGGTGCGGGAGAACCTGCGCTACGCCCGCCCGGACGCGACCGACGCGGAGATCGAGGACGCGGCGCGGGCCGCCCAGATCCACGACCTGATCGCCGGGCTGCCGGACGGCTACGACACCATGGTCGGCTCCCGCGGGCACCGGTTCTCCGGTGGTGAGAAGCAGCGCATCGCGATCGCCCGCACCCTGCTCCGCGACCCGCGGGTGCTGGTGCTGGACGAGGCGACCAGCGCGCTGGACACCGAGACCGAGCGCGCGGTGCAGCAGGCATTCGACGCGCTGGCCCGGGGCCGGACCACGATCACCATCGCGCACCGGCTGTCCACCGTGCGCAACGCCGACCAGATCGTGGTGCTGGACCACGGCCGGGTGGCCGAGACCGGCACGCACTCCAGCCTGCTGGCCGACCGGGGCCGCTACGCCGCCCTGGCCGCCTGACCGGCACCGGGAGACGAGTTAGCATCCGGGAATGCCGACGCGACTGGTTCATCTGGTGTGGGACGCGAACGACCCGGCGGCGCTGGCCCGGTTCTGGGCCAGCGCGCTGGGCTGGATCATCGCCGACGAGGCCGACGACGAGGTGGACGTGTGGCCCGAGGGCTACCACTACCCCGACCCGGCCGCCGTGCCGCTCGTGTTCGTGCCGGTGCCGGAGCCCAAGACCGGGAAGAACCGGGTGCACCTGGATCTGGCCAGCAGTTCGCTGGCCGACCAGGCCGAGCAGGTCGCCCGGCTGCGTGACCTGGGCGCCAGCCCGGTCAACATCGGCCAGGGCGACGTCCCCTGGGTGATCCTGGCCGACCCGGAAGGCAACGAGTTCTGCGTGCTGGAGCCGCGGGACCAGTAGCCGGCACCGGCCCGGTGGCGGCCATCCTGACCGACTGCGCCGACCCGGCCACGCTGGGCCGGTTCTGGACCGAGGCGGCCGGGTATCCGGTCGCGTACGCCGAGGAGCACATCACCGGCCTGCGCGCCCCCTCAGGAGCCGGTCCCTACCTGGAGTTCCTCCGCGTCCCGGACGCCAAGACGGTGAAGAACCGGCTGCACCCGGACGTGGCGCCGTATCCCGGTCAGGACCCCGCCGCCGAGGTGGACCGGCTGCGCCAGCTCGGTGCGGTCCCGGTCGACGTCGGCCAGGGCGACGTCAACTGGACCGTGCTGGCTGACCCGGAGGGCAACGAGTTCTGCGTCCTGTCCCCGCGCTAGCGCGGTGACCGGTACGGGCAACCTCCGGCCCGGGCGTCTTCCGCTGCCGGGCCACCGGGGTCATTCTGGGAGATGCGCTGCCGAATTGGCGCAGCGGCTTTGGACCGGGGCAAGGGACAATCTTGAAGCACACGGTGTCGGCACTCGATGGCAGGGAACTCTCCACCCAGGCGTACGGTGACCCCGACGGAAGACCCGTATTTCTGCTGCACGGGACTCCGGGAAGCCGGCTGGGCCCGCGCCCGAGGTCGTCCGTCCTGCACCGGCTTGGTGTCCGGCTGATCTCCTTCGACCGGCCGGGATACGGGGATTCCGACCGCATGGCGGGCCGCCGGGTGGCCGACGTAGCCGCGGATGTGCTGGCCATCGCGGACGCCTGCGAACTGGACCAGTTCGCGGTCGTCGGCCGGTCGGGCGGTGGCCCGCACGCGCTCGCCTGCGCGGCACTGCTACCCGGGCGGGTGACCAGGGCCGCGGTCCTGGTGGGCATCGCTCCACACGGTGCCGTCGGGCTGGACTGGTTCGATGGAATGGCGCAGTCGAACGTCACCGAGTTCACCGCGGCGGCGAACGGTTACGAGGACATCGTCGCGCACACCAAAGCGGTCGCCAACGAGGTCCGCGCCGATCCGGCCAGCCTGCTCACCCGACTGCAGGCCGACCTGCCCGATCCCGACCGGCGAGTGGTGGCCGATCCGGGTATCCGGTCGATGCTGCTGGAAACGTACACCGAGGCGCTGCGCACGTCGGCCTACGGCTGGGTCGACGACGCACTGGCTTTCTGCTCACCATGGGGGTTCGACCCGTCAACCGTGACGGTGCCGGTGCTGCTCTGGCACGGTGCGCGCGATGTCTTCCACCCGGCCAGCCACGCCCGGTGGCTGGCCGACCAGATCCCCAGCGCCGCCGTGGTGGTGCAGGCCGGCGCGGCTCATTTCGGCGCGCTGGATGTGCTCCCCGACATCCTCCGCTGGGTATCCGCCGGGCGCCCCGATGATCGTGCGGGGGTGACGCATGCGCACACGGCCAGCAGATAGACCCAGTGGATCGTATCCCCCTCTCTGCCATTCACAGCGCACTAAGAGTGGCACATAACGGTCGAATACCGGCAACTCGAGAATTTGCCGTTCGCTCAGCCCACCAGGAGCGACCTCGCACCAGGAACCACAGTGTTCCCAGAAGCCACAGCATCCAGGGAACGACAGCCCGTCATTACAGCCACCGCGTAAGTGCGATTTTAATGATTATGGCGTCGCCCATCTTGCCGACCCGGACGTACCGGTTTAGCCTGAATCGCACGCACTCCTCCGGAAGGAAGGGCCGTGGAATACCTGACAGCGGACCCAGCAGAGCCGACCATGCGGAATCCGGTTGCCGACGTGCGCGACGTTCCGCTCGGGCAGCTAGCCGATGACGCCGACGGCCAGGAGCTGGTGAGCGCGGCCCTGATGAGGATGGCGGAGCCGGCGCGGGTGGCGATGTTCAATTCTGCCATTTGATCTTGATCGCCTTCATGCCGATCTCGCAGTTCGTGCTGAAGGTACATAGCCGCTGCGACCTGGCTTGTGATCACTGCTACATCTACCAGCACGCCGACCAGAACTGGCGCCGCATGCCGGTGGCCATGTCCGCCGAGAGCGCGGACTGGGCCGCGGCGCATCGCCGAACACGCGGACGCGCATGGCCTGCCAGAGGTGTGTGTCATCCTGCACGGCGGCGAACCCCTGCTGCTCGGGGTGCCGCGGACGCGCGCGGTGCTGGAAACGCTGCGCACCCGGCTCCGCACGGTTCCCGCCGTTGATCTCCGCATCGTCACGAACGGGGTCCGGCTGAATGAACAGTGGTGCAAGCTGTTTGCCGAATATGGCGTCATGGTGGGCGTGTCGCTGGACGGGGATCAGGCGGCGAACGATCGGCACCGCCGATACCGGAACGGCAAGAGCAGCTATGCACACGCTAACCGCGCGCTGCGGCTGCTCCGGGAGCCGGCATTCCGTCATCTCTACGCCGGAATCTTGTGCACGATAGATATCGCTAATGATCCGGAAGCCGTTTACGATGGGCTGGTGGCACAGGAGCCACCGCGCGTGGACCTCCTGCTGCCGCACGCCACATGGCGCAATCCGCCGGGCCGGCCACCGCGGCCGGGCGGAGATGCTGGCCAGCACCACGAGGACACGGCCTACGCCGACTGGCTGCTGCGGATCTACCGGCGCTGGACCCGGCAAGGCCGGCCGATGCCGATCCGGCTGTTCGACTCACTGCTGTCGGCAGCACGCGGCGGTCCGAGCTTCACCGAGGCGCTCGGCACCGATCCCGCGGACCTGCTCATCATCGACACCGATGGGAGTTGGACACAGCCGGATTCGATGAAGACCGTCCGGGATGGCGCCGACGCCACCGGTATGCGGGTGACCGAGCACACTGTCGACGAGGTGGCCCGGCATCCCCAGATAGCCGCCCGGCAAGGTGGCCTCGCCACGCTGTGCGCGGCCTGCCGTGCATGCCCAGTAGTCCGGATCTGCGGCGGCGGCCTGTACGCGCACCGGTACGGACCAGGAGGGTTCGACAACCCGAGCGTGTATTGCGCCGATCTCAAGGAACTGATCACGAAGATCACCGCGGACGAACGCGTGGCACCGGTGCGGACGCACGCCCTGACGGCCGGGGTATTCACCGCATTTCGGCCGGCCCCGGCGATTCGGCCGCCATGCGCGAGATCAACCAGTTCTGGCTGTCTCAGGCCCTGGCCCTGGTCGCCGAGGTAGCCAAGGTGGTGAAGCAGCGCGGCTGGCGCGATGCGCAGTTGCAGGAGGCGGCCATCGCCGGCTGGGAGCTGGTGTGCTCGCTGAACGAGCAGAACTCCCCGGCCGTCCAGCAGGTTCTCACCCATCCGAGCGTGACCGCGTGGGCGGTCGGCTGCCTGCGCCCAGCACCCGGCGCGGACCTGGACCTCGACCGGGCCTACCTGGCTGGACTGGCGCTGGCGGCCGCGTACCGGGCCGGAGTGACCGCGCGGCTGCCGGTACCGGTGTACGGCGGATGGGCGCACCTGCCCGGTGTCGGCGCGATGGCGGTGGCCCCGGCCGCGGGGCGGGTCGCCATACTGCGGGTGCGCAGCGACCGGGTAGTAACCGGCGGGACCGGGCAGTGGCGGCCGGTGCGCCAGCTGGACGCGGGTGAGCTGCGCGGGACCGTGATCGAGGATCTGGATCCGTTCCGGGACGGTGCCGAGCGGCCAGCCGCGGCCCGGCTGTCCGGGTCGCAGTGGCGGGCCTGGCGGCAGGGCCTCACCGGCGCCGGGCGCATTCTGGGCGACGCGGTGCCGTCCTATCTGGCCGTGATGACCGAGGGGTTGCGTGCCGTGATTCCGCTGCGGGCAGACTCCGGCCCGGCACAGGTGGCCACGCCACGGCCCGCCGCCGGCTCGGTGGCCATCGCGCTCCCGGCGGGTGACGACACCCTCGCCGAACTGCTGCTGCACAAGTTCCAGCACGTCAAGCTCGACGGATTGGCCGAGTGGCATCCGATGGTCTCAGCCAGGGCCCGCCCGGTGCTGCTGCGGGTGCCGTGGCAGCCGCAGCTCAGCCCCGTTGCCGACGTCCTGCACGGTGCCTACGCGTTCCTCGGGAGGATGGATCTGCGCCGGGCGATCGGGCCCGGCCCGTGTTACCGGCGTTACCAGTCGTGGGTGCGCACGGCGACCGAATCGCTGCTGGCCTCGGGCGCACTGACCCCGGATGGGCAGCGGTTCGCGGCCGGAATCGCGGCCGCCGCCGGGGACGGCACGGGATGACCGGCAAGCTGTTCTTCGTCAGCTACGCGCATGCCTCACCCCAGCCGTCACGGGGGGCCAACCGGCATGTCATCAAGTTCTTCAATGACCTCTCGGAGGATGTCTCCGAGCTGGTCAGCCGGGCGGCCGGGGAGGACCCGGGATACCTCGACCGGTCGATGAATCCGGGCAGCCGCTGGACACCTGAGCTGCTGCACTGCCTCGGCACCTGCCAGGTGTTCGTCGCCCTGGTCGGCCCGCCCTACCTGACCTGCGACTGGTGCGGTATGGAGTGGTTTGGGTTCACGCAGCGCCCGGTGCTACGTCGGCGCGACACCGCGTCCGCCCGGCAGACCGCGATCCTGCCGGTCATCTGGGCGCCCTACACCAAGGAGGAAACCCCGGCCGCCGTCGCCGGGGTGCAGCGGTTCGCGCCGGACGGGCTGCTGATGGCCGGGCTTGCCGCACGGTACGAGAAGGAGGGCGTGCTGGGCCTGAAGCGGAAACGCCGCGACCCGGACTACCACGCCATCGTCTGGGAGCTAGCCAAGGCCATCGCCGAACTGCAGCACAGCCATTGGGTCGAGCCACGCGAGCTCCGGTACGAAGAACTTCGCGACGTGTTCACTGAATATCCGGCAGGACCATGGGAGAACGCACCATGACCGCACGCTATTTCTACCTCAGCTACGCACATTCCCCTCCGCTGGCCGGCTCACGGCTGCCCGGCAGGCCGGCCGATGAAGCCTCCCCGCCTGATGAGCTGGTCCGGGGATTCTTCCAGGACCTGAGCCGGTCCGTGGACCGGCTGGCATCGGCCGAGCGTCCGCTCGCCCCAGGCTTCATCGACCTGCAGGTCCCATCTGGTCCGGGGTGGAAGGCCACACTGGTGCGGGCGCTGGGCGAAGCCGAGGTGTTCGTCCCCCTCTATTCGCCCGGATACATGTCCCGGTCCTGGCCGGGCCGGGAATGGGCCTGCTTCGCACAGCGGGTTGAGGCGGCCGGGATCGCTGACCCGTTACAGCGGTTCGCCCCCGTGCTGTGGGTCCCGTTGCCGGCCGACGGCGAGCCGCGCGGGCTGCAGGCCGCCCTGGACCTCGTGCCCGCCGGGGCGCCAGAAGGCGCCGCGACCGTCTACCGGGAGAACGGGCTGCTGGCCCTGCGCCTGGCTGAACCCGTACCGCAAGTGGTACCAGATGATCACGGACGAACTGGCCGCGCGGATCGTGCAGCGTGCCGAGCATGAATACATGGGACCGTCGCCAGCCCCCGACATCGAGACGACGGAGAGCGCGTTCGCGGCAGGCACGGCCGTCCCGGTGCTCGCGCTCGTAGTCGTGGCCGCCGAGGACAGCCCGCTCGCGGAATATGGCCGGATGGCTGGGGAGCAACTCGACTTCTCGGTGCGGGTAGCCGGGATGGAGGCGGCCCACCCCGATCTGCTCACCCGCCACCCGGTGCTGGTGCTTATCGATCCGTCGTATCTGGCCGACGCCGAAACACTCGCTGCGTTCGAAGCCTTCGCCGCGGCGCTTCCCCCATGGTCCGTCCCCGGACTCGGTCCTGGGCCCGCGGCGGGGATCAGCCATTCCCTGGCCAAGATCATGAGTTCCAAGTCCCGCACTGTGCGGCGTGCACTGCGCGGTCTCAGTTCGATGACCGAACTCTCCGCGCTGTTGCCATTCCTCGTTGCCGAGGCGGGACGGGAGTATCTTCGGCTTGGCCCCCTCGACCGGCCCGCGCAGCGGCCGGAAGCGCGGCCGCGGCTGGTGGGGCGTGGCTGGGCCGCGAGCCCGATGTCCTAAGAGGAGCAACCCATGCCTGACCCGAGCGGGCCGACCGGATCCCGGGGGAAGATCATCACCTTCTACTCCTACAAGGGAGGCACCGGCCGCACAATGGCGCTAGCCAACGTGGCGTGGATTCTCGCCGCGAATGGGTACCGGGTGCTGGCCGCCGACTGGGATCTGGAATCTCCTGGCCTGCACCGATTCTTCCACCCATTCCTGCCTAATGCGGAACGCGAGGGCCGGGGTGTCGTGGACATGATCCGCGCCTATCAGCTGACCGCCATGCGCAGCGATGAGCGCAGCCGCAAGGAGCGGCACATCGCCGACTACGCCCGGGTTGAGCAGTACGCGTTCTCCCTCGACTGGATGTTCCCCCCTGGCGCGACCCTGGACTTTCTTCCTGCGGGCATCCAGAACCTGGAGTATGTGGCGACGCTCGGCGCCATGGACTGGGATGAGTTCTATTCGGGCCTGAACGGCGGCGAGTTCCTCGACATGATGCGCGCGGATATGCAGCGCCACTACGACTACGTGCTCATCGACAGCCGGACCGGGCTCACCGACGTGGCGGATATCTGCACGGTTCACCTGCCCGACATTCTGGTGGACTGCTTTACGCTGTCCACCCAGGGGATCGAGGGTGCCGCGCGGGTGGCGAGGCTCATCGAGTCCCAGTACCCGAGCCGGGGTATCCGCATCCTGCCGGTTCCCATGCGGGTGGATCAGGCAGAGAAGGACCGCGTCGAGGCGGGCCGGGCGTTCGCCCGTCGGCTGTTCGCCGGCTTTCCCACCGGGATGAGCGACACCGAACGGCAGCAGTACTGGGACGCGGTGGAGGTGCCCTATCAGGCGTTCTACGCTTTCGAGGAGATCCTGGCCGTGTTTGGCGACCGGCCTGGGGGGCCCGGGTCGATGCTCGGCTCCTTCGAGCGGCTCACGGCTCACCTCACCAGGGGGCTGGCGACCAGCCTGCCCCTCTTGGAGGAGGACCTGCGCACACGAGTCCGGCAGCGGTTCGTGCGCAAGCAGCCAGTCGAGGGCAACGAGATACGGCTCAGGTATTACTCCGAAGACCAGTCCTGGGCCGAGTGGCTCGCCGCGCTACTCCAGGAGAGTGGGTTCACGGTGCGTGAACTCCGGCTCGGCAGCGCCACGCCGGAAACCGCGGCCGAGTCCGTGGGCGGGTCATCCGGCGATTACCCGGGCAGCGATGCGACGCCGACGCTCACCCTAGTCTCCATGGCCTACCTGGCCCGCCGCGGCCAACGCGGAACCGCCCGCCGAGCGGCCCCCGGCCGGGACAGCCAGGCCACCGGCCACAGCCACGCTGACTATGCGGTCTATGTCACGGTCACCCCCTACCTGCCCGACTATCCAGCCGCCTCGTCCACCTCACTGGCGGATGCGAATGAGGCCGATGCGGCGCGGCGCCTCGGCCTGCTGCTGGGTATGGCGGACTCCCCACGACTGCCCGCCATGGCCGGCATCCCTGCGCCGCGTTTCCCCGGCGCGGAGCCGGGGCTCGTCAAGGCCAACGCCCGCAACCCGCGGTTCACCGGCCGTGAGGAGGACATCAGGGAACTCCGGACGCAGTTGCGCAGCGCCGGAACCACCGTGGTGGTCCCCCCAGTGACCCTGCAGGGTCTGGGCGGAGTGGGTAAGACGCAGGTGGCACTGGAGTATCTGCACCGGTTCAAGAGCGACTATGACCTGATCTGGTGGGTGGAGTGCGGCCAGGAACAGTTCATCGATGTGCAACTGGCCGCCCTGGCGGACCAGCTAGCGGAAACCTTCGCGGTCGCACCGCCGGCCGGCGCGACAGTCGAGGAGAAGGCGAAGTTCGTACTCAATCTGCTGGCCCGGCCACGGGGCGCCAGGCCAGTGGAGGAGTGGCTACTGATCTACGACAATGCCGAAGACATTGAGGTGGTCTCCGAGTGGCTGCCCCGGGGCGGCGGCCACACCCTGATCACATCTCGTAACGGGGCCTGGGCTGAACGGGCCCGGCCAATCGAAGTCGAGGTGTTTACCCGCCAGGAGTCTGTGGCCCACCTGCACCGCGTGGTCCCGGCAATCACCGACTCCGAAGCGGAGCGGGTAGCTGAGGTACTCGGTGACTTGCCGCTGGCCATCGAGACCGCAGCGGTGTGGCTGAAGGACACCGATTACAGCGTGGCCGATTACCTGCGCGAGTTGGAAGCCCACGCGCCGGAGGCGCTCGCCCTCGGGCAGATGCCGGCCGGATACCCGCGCGGCGTAGCCGCGGCCTGGGATCCGTCGCTAAACCTGCTCCGCGAGCGTTCTCCCGCGGCGATGCGGCTCCTGCAGCTCTGTTCGGTGATGGCACCGAACATCGCCCGGGAACTCATCTACAGCCCGGGAATGGCGACTGTCCTGAAGCCCTACGACGCGACCCTCAGCGAGCCGATGGTGATCGGCAAGGTGGTCCGGGAAGCCAGCCGGCTAGCCCTGCTCAAGATCGACCCGGGGGCCGGGCAGATCCAGATGCACCGGCTCGTCCAGGCGGTCGTCCGGGGGCGCATGACGGACGAGGAACTGGCCGACATGCGGCGCGATGTCCAGCAGATCCTGGTGGCCGCCCGTCCCAGGCGTGAGGTCGACGACCCGGAAGCCTGGACCCGTTACGAGGTTATTTGGCCACACCTCGGCCCGTCGCGGGCCATGACGTCGAGCGAAGAGGACGTGCGCCAGCTATCGGTGGACCGGGTGCGCTATCTCTGGGTGGTCAGTGACCTCGATCGCGCCGCCGAGGTGGCGGAGAGAGTCATCCGGCGCTGGGACGAACTGGCCGCAGGCGAGACACCGGAGAACGCACAGATCATCCACAGGCAGCAACTGCAGGTGGAGTTCAACCTGGCCAACGTCCTGCGTTCGCAGTCCAAATTCACCGAGGCCGCGGGCCGCGACGAGCACGTCCTCGCCGCGCAGGCCGAACTGCTGGGCGCCGACCATCCACACACCCTGGCCACGTCGAGTTCGTACGCCGCCGACCTCAAGGCGCTGGGCCGCTACCGTGAGGCCCTGGACATGGACGAGAAGACATGCCCGGCCTGGGGAGAGCTGTACGGCGAGGACCATCGCCGGGCCATCGACGCGGCACACAACCTGGCCATTTCCTACCGGCTCATCGGCAACGTGGCGGAATCGCTGCGGCTCGACATCACGACCCTGGAACGGTACCGGGTGACGATCGGCGCGCGGCACCCGAACGCGCTGCGCTCGGCCGGGAACGTCGCGCGGGACCTGGTCGAGGCGGGCGAGTACGAAGAGGCGGTCACCAGGGCGCAGAACGTGTACACGCTTTGCGCCGAGTCGGTCGGGGCCCAGTCCCCGGTGACGCTGGACGCACAGGTACTGCTCGGTATCACATTGCGCAGTGCGGGCCGTTCAGAGGAGGCGGAAAAGGAGTTCACCGCGGCCCAGCAACCGCTCGACGAGCGGTTCGGCAGCGACTCCAGCCAGGCGCTGGCCTGCCGGCTGAGCCATGCCGCGAACCTCATCCAGCTGGACCTGCTCGACCGGGCCACCGAGGATATCCGCGTGGTACTGGAGGGATACACGAAGCGCCTGGGTAAGAAGCACCCGCACACGCTGACCTGCCGGGTAAACCTGGCGTCCGCCCTGCGGCTACAGCGGTTCCATGACCAGGCAATGGAAGAGGTCACACTGGCCGTCAGCGGGCTGACCGAGGTGCTCGGCCCGGAGCATCCATACCCGCTGGCCGGGGAAATGGTGCGGGCGACCCTGCTGGCCGACCGGGATGACCTGACTGCGTCAGGGGAACTGGACGCGCACACCGCCGCCGCCTTGGCCAGGGTACAGGGGCCGGACCACCCGGATACGCTCCGCTGCCGGGGGAACCTGCTGCTGACCAGGCGTCAATTGGGTGCGGAAAGCGCGGAGGCGGAACGCGAAGCCCTGATCGAGCAACTGTCAGCGACTATCGGCGCTGCCCACCCGACGATCGGTGTTCTGCGCGCGGGCCGGCGCCTGGTCCGGGCGCTCGACCCGCAGCCGTTCTGACCGCTGCCGGGCCGCGCTGGCCGCAGCCGACTTCAGCCAGGTGAGCATCCGGGGCAGCACACCGACGGCGTCAAAGTGGGCCGCTCCTGCCTGCATCTCGACCGTGCAGTACTCGGCGGGAATCTGGCCGGCCAGCCACCGGGTATGCGAAGCCGGGGAGAACACATCGTCCTGCCCATGCCAGAGCAGCGTCGGGATCCGGATGGCGTTGAGCCGGAAACCCCAGGGCTTGCGGAACGCCAGCATGTCGTCGATCCAGCCATCCGCGCCGCTTCGCAGGGCCTCCCGGTAGGTGTCGGTGAGCAGCCGCCGGATGCCGAAGTCCTCCACCACCCGCCGGTCGGGCTCGGTGAGTTCGTGCTGCAGGAACCGGAGCAGGTACTCGGGATCTTTCCGGATATGCCCGGCCCGCTCGGTGAGGATTTCCGCGATCGTATTCCAGGCTGCCTGATCGCTGACGGCGGTATACCCTTCGGTGTTCGAAGTGTTCATGCCGTCGTACCAATCGAGCCCATCGGCGTCGGCCGGCGCCAGCGGGACGAGCACGGCGGCACTCCGCAACCGGTCCTGAAGCTTTTCGCTGGCCGCGCAGGCTAGCGCGTGCGGGCCGCCGCCGGACCGGCCTACGACGCTGAAAGCATCCAGACCGAGTTCCTCGGCGATGGCGAGTACGTCCATGGCGGCGTCGGCCACGCTCCGGCCCCGGTGCATGTCGGACTTCCCATAGCCCGGCCGGTCGTAGCAGATGAGCCGGATGTCGAGGCGATAGAGCACGCTAGCCCTTGGCCGGGGACCGTGGCGGCTTCCCGGGGTGCCGTGCAGCAGAAACACGGGGTATCCCCCCGGCGCGCCCCACTCTTCAAAGGCAAGTGCACGCTGGGATCCACTGGGAACATAGATCACCTGCGTCATCCTGAGTACCAGCTTTCCACCTTCGCTGACCAACGCTCGGGCCAGAGCAGACGCTGTCACGCTAGTCATATCGCGGCGGGCTCACGTCAAGAGTAATCCAATTGTAGCCTAACTTACAGACCAGCCGGGTGTTGAATGTTCTTCACGTCTCGATGAAATGATCTCAGCCTCAATTTGTATGGTGCGGCCTGACCGAAATGGATCAGGGCGCGCACAGAACCATCGATGCTGCCCATTTCAGTACTGTTTGCGGCCGCGCCTGCGGGTGCCCCAGTGACCGGAGGCAGCTAGATCACCTGAGGTTCCAGGTCACGGTTGATCCGCTGCCAGTCCTGCAACTGCGCGGCATCGGGATGGCCGGCGCCCAGCACGCGGCTGAAGTCGGCCATCACCCGCGTCCTGAGCTCTTCGGCCTCCTGATGGTGCCCGCGCTGCCAGAGGGTGGTCGCCAGATTGGCCTCGCAGACCAGCGTGTCCGGGTGATCCCGGCCCAGGGTGCTGCGCAGCAGCGTGATGGTCTGCCGCTCGAGTTTCTCAGCGGCCGCACCGTCGCCCGCGTCGCCCCGGCAGTTGGCCAGGTTGACCGCGCAGGACAGGGTCAGCGGGTGACTCTCACCCAGGTTCCGCTGCATCCGGCCCAGCGTCTCGTCGGTCAGCTCCAGTGCTTCTGGGAGCCGGTCGATGCAGCGCAGATAGCAGGCCAGGTTGTTGGCCGCCACCAGGGTGTTCGGGTGCTCGTCACCCAGGCTGGCCTGCAGCGTGGCCTTGACCCCCGTTACCAGTTCCAGGGCGCGTGACATCTCATTGACCGCGGCATAGTCGCAGGCCAGGTTCAGCGCACAGGACTGCGAGTCAGGTGCGTCGGCACCATAGCGTCGCTTGTACCGCTCGTAGGTGTCCTGGGCCAGCGTCCTCGCCTCGGACTGCTCTCCGGCCTTGCGCAGCGATACGGCCAGGCTGGTCGCGGTGAGCAGAGTCTCGGTCATGTCGTCGCCGAGCACGTCCCGGTACTTTTCCCAGGTTTCGCGCAGCAGGTTCACCGACTCGCGGAACGCGCCAGCCGCCCGCAGGTCGAGCGCCAGGCTGGCCACCGACAGCAGGGTGTTCGGGTGATCCCGGCCCAGGACCTGCCGCTGCCGGTCCAGCGTCTCCTCGTCCAGCCGGCGCGCGGTGAAGCAGTCACCGGCCAGCCGGAGCGAGCTGGCCAAGTTGTGCGCAGCGGCCAGGGTCCGCGGGTAGTCCTCGCCGAACTGGTCCTTGAAACTTTCGTAAGTCTCCTGGTCCGCGGCGAGCGCGCGCTGGAAGTCACCGAGCGCGCGCAGGTCCGCGCCCAGCCCGTTGGCCGTGATGAGAGCGTGCGGATGATCCGCGCCGAGCACGGCCCGCTGCCGTTCCAGCACGTAGGTGTCCAGATCGCGGGCGTCCGCGAACCGGCCCTGGGAACGCAGCAGGTTGGCGAGGTGGAATTGCAGGTGGAGGGTCTGCTGGTGATCGGCGCCGAGCTGATGCGTCCACAGGTTCTCCAGCCGGCGTGCCAGCACCATCGCCGACTCGAACTCCCCGTGCTTCCACTGGTAGCGCACCCAGTCGATGAGCAGCTGCCGGGTGCGCGGATCGTCGCACTCATCGGCCTGCGAGGGCGTCAGATGCGGCCAGATGATGTCGTAGGTAGACCAGTTGGCCGGGTCATCGGTCTCCCCCTGGCGGGGCCGGGCGCCGACCAGGATCTTGTGCACCTCGTGCCGGGCCTCGACCTGCTCCTCGTCGCTCATCTGTGACCGGATCACCGCTTGGACGAGCCGGTGGATCTGCAGCGAGTTCGTGCCCTGGTCCACTTTGACCAGGGCAAACCGGCTGATGTCCCGGATGACCCGGCCGAGCATCAGCTTCTCGTTCAGAGTGTCGTCGAAGGGCAGCAGCGACTCGTTCATCTCGTCGCTGTACAGCAGGTTCATCGAGATGGGTCCCGGCGAGCAGAACGCCAGCAGCTGCAGCAGCCGGACCGCGGCGGGCGACCGCTGCTTGAGCCGGTCGAAGGAGAGATTCCACGTGGCCACGACCGGCGTCTGGTAGTCCGGCGGCTGGTTGAGGGCCAGGATCCGGGTGGACTGGGTGGCCAGCTGCTCGACGTAGACCTGGGCGGGCATGCCGGTTTCCTCCAGCCACGCGCTGGCCTGCTCGACAGCCAGCGGCAGATGGCCCAACGCGTCGGCCACCCGCTTCGCGTCGGCCAGGTCCAGCTGGGGCACGTGCCGCAGCAGGTGGCTCACGCTCTCGTCCCGGGTGAAGACATCGACCTCCAGCGGCTCGGCCGAATGCGTCCAGGCCTGATTTCGTGAGGTGATGATGACGTGTCCCAGCCCGGTAGGCATGTACGGCTCCAGCTGCTTGGGGTCGTCGGCGTTGTCGAACACCAGCAGCCAGCGCGGGGTGGTGTCACGGCGCAGTTCTTCCAGCGCCACCTCCGCGGCCTCGGCCACGTTGTCGCCGACTTTCAGGCCCATCTTGCGGGCCAGGTCGGCGAGCGCCCCGCTGATCTCGTCGGCCCGCTCCGACGGCACCCACCAGACCAGGTCGTAGTCGGCCATGAACCGATGCGCGTACTCCAGCGCGACCTGCGTCTTGCCCACGCCGCCCAGCCCGTACAGCGCCTGGGCCACCACGACGGCCCGGCCACCACCAGCCAATTTGTCGCGCAGCAGTTCCAGCGTCGCGCCGCGGCCGGTGAAGTCAGCGTTTCTGGCTGGCACATTCCAGACCGGCGGGATGGTGCCGGGGAACCTGGGCTCTTCTGCCTGGGTACCGGTGCGGCCCGGTGGCTGCGCGGGCCGGTCCAGCGCCCAGAGCAGCTTCGCGGTCGCCTGGGCCGCGTCCATCCGGGACAGGTCAACCGCCGGATGCTCGTTGAACGGCTCGGTGACCCTGATCTCGGTGACCCGGACCGGGATCAGCTGCCGGTGGGTGTCCGCGGTGTCCGCCGAGGACAGTGTCTTCCAGATCGACCTCGCATCGGACGAGTGCAGGTACGCGGAGGACAGCACGGCGACCGCGCGCGGCGCCAGCTGGAGTTCGCGTTCTGCCTGAATGCTGCCGTGCATCTCACCCAATCCGCCCCCGGTCAGCACCGTGCTGCGGGGTAGCACGCGAAAACCCGCCCGGGTCAGCACGGCCTCGATCCAGTCGGCCCACATCCGGTCCTCCGGCGCATAGCTCAGGTAGACCTGGGTCGAGGATGCGGGCTGGCGGCGGGTGAACGCGTCCTTGTACTGCAGCCGGAGTTCCTCGGCGATTGGCCGCATAGCGGTGACCTGGCCGACCGTGATGGAGTCGGTGATCCGCTCGAACGAGGACAGCAGCGAGGCCGGCGACCCGGGGTCGTCCCCGAAGGTGGCCAGAGTTTCCTCGAAGGCATAGAAGGGCTTGTACGGTACCTCCACCGAGGCCCAGTACACGGCCGAGGCTTCCGGGGTCATCCCAGCCGGGAAGCCCTCGAACTTCATCCGGGCCAGCGCCCGGCCGACGTCGAGTTTCTCCTTCTCGCCGTCTTCGATGCGCATCGGGACGGGCAGCACCCGGATGTTCCGGTCCCGGTACCGGCCGCTGATCTGGCGGGCCACGCTAGCCGCGCCCTCGATGCTCTGATCACTGAGCGTGAAGCAGATCGTCAAGACGTCGGGCAGTTCGATCGTGCAGATATCGGCTACGTCGCTCAGTCCCGTGCGGCTGTCTATGAGCACGTAATCGTAATTCTGCTTCATGTCGTCCCGCATGGCGCGGAAGAAACGCCCGCCGCCGAGCCGGTCGTAGAAGTTGTCCCAGTCAAGCGAGCAGACCGCGGCGGAATAGTCCCGGTTCTGGCGGCCAGCGGAGAGAAAATCCAGCCGGCCGCCGTCCGGGAACCCCCAGTCCAGCGAGACGGCATGCCGCTGCACCTGGGCAAATTCCAGATGCCAGTCATGGCCGCGCGGCCCAGGATCAACGGCGGCGGTGGCATAGTCGTTGATTATCTCGATAACTCCAGGCGTGGCACTGACCGTGGATTCATCCAGGAAAGGATGAAAGAATTTGTGCAAGCCAGGTGATTCCAGATCCCAGTCGACGGACAGGACGCGGTTCCCGTTGCTGGCCAGGATCCAGGCAACATTGGCCAGCGCCATGGTCCGGCCGGTGCCGCCCTTGTAGGAGTAGAACGTGACGATCTGGCCCTGGCTGGTGTCACTCATCGGGATTCTCCGGATCCATGCGGTCAGCTCTCCTCAGCCGCGGGCGGACTATCACCGGGCCCGCGGGCGGATGGGCGGTCGCTTCCTTTCGGAATCTCTTCAGCATGAGCAGCGTCATCTCAGGGAGGAGCTGGCCGAAATCCTGCAGGGTGGGAATCCCGGTGGCGGCCATCTGGCAGCGCCTCGGCACGCTGGCCATCTTCCGGCCCAGATGCTGCTGCAGGTTCGCGCGGAGCTCGTCTTCCGCGTTGCGCATCCCCTGGTCCTGGTTGTTCCACGGGATCAGCAGGCTGACCCAGGGCTCGGCCACGGCATCGAGCCGCCTGAGCTGTTCCTGGTGCTTGGCTGACAGGCTCACCCAGGCGTCCACCAGGTACAGGCTGGGCGGTACCGGGCGCCCATTACTCACCCAATTCGCCACATCGCGGTCGACCGCCCCGACCAGCGGTTTGCAGTCCAGGCACTTCTTGGCTAGTTCCTGGGCATAGTCGGCCACCGGCTGCGGGTAGTCCGGCCGGTACGGGCTCCAGGAATCGGGGCTATCGCCGTAATAGTCGGCGGCCCGGCCAGGCGGCAGCGTGGACATGTCGTGCGCCAGCACCGCGATCTGAAGCTGCCCGTCCGCCGTTCGCCGCGCACTGGCTGGGCCGAATGCGCTGGGTAGCGAGCCAAACTCGGCAGCTGCCACGCCGTGCGCTGGGCTCTCATCCGCGAACGAGACGCTCTCTTCGCCGATAGCGATGATCCGCTCGGCCAACCGGTGCACGGCACGCTGGTAGTCGGCCCGGTAATTCTGCAGCTTCATGATCCCGTAGAAGCCCTCGGCGCAGTAGCGCTCGCCCAGCATCTTGTGATCGAACTGCACCGACTGCGCGACATAGGGCAGCTTCTCCCGGTCGAGCTTGGTCCAGAGTGCGGGCACGATAGCGTTGACCAGCTGGCGGCCGCGGGCCCGGTTGGTGATCTCCCGGCGGGCAAAGGCAAACCATTCCCGTCCACAGTTGTCGCTCTCAAAGTACCGCCGGGAATAGAGCGGCACAAAAACCCGGCATCTGGCGAGAGCCGAGGTCAGATCCGGTGACCACTGGGCGCCGATCTTATTTTCCCGATCCATGTACCCGGCCTCCTCCGGCCGGGCGTCAGTCATTTGTAAAATGACCTCGCACAGATCCCGGTAGAGCTTGTAGACCCAGCGATCCGGATCATCACGGTCAGTTGGGTCGCGCTTGGGTGTCCGGGCATAGCTCAGGAAGAAGTATGGTCTGTCGTCCCGCCCTGAAACCATTGGCGCCTTATCCCCCTGTCACGCCAGTCACATCAGCCCCCGCTGTGTACCAGGAATCATTTGCCACGCTAACTACCCAGGCGGAATGATATAAGAGACTTCTGCAAGCTACCAGAGGGTACGCTCCGGCTACCTGCCGCAAGGGCCAATGATCTTTACCCGGCGGCCAGGGGCTGGCTGCCTCCTGGGACCGGGGACGCTATCCGGGCTCGCCGGTATCCGCTGGCCAGCGGGCTGCCGAAAGGCGCATCTGGCGGACGAACCGCTCCCCCAGCGGGGTCAGCGCACCGGAGCCGAGCAGCAGGTCGATGGCCTCGCGGGTCTGCCCCGGCCATTCCGCGGACCGGCCCCCCGCCGCGCCCGCCAGGTGCATGTAGGCCCCCTGCAGCAACCCGTCGAGCTGGACCTTCTCCTCACCCCAGGGCGTCTGGAACAGGCGGTCGTCGGCTCGGTCGTACAGATCGAAGAGGTCAAGAATCGCGCCCAGTTTGACCCGCTGGAATTCCGTGATGAACAGCCGGGCCAGTGCGGCCGGGTCAGCCGGACGCGACGCGGCAACGGCGCCGAACGCCTGCCGGTCAACCGCACTGACCGGCGGCCCGTCCGGGCTGGCCAGCAGCGGGGTCAGCCTCGTCAGCCCGGCCGCCAGGGCCGGCGCGAGGCCAGATAATCGCCCTCGATCTGCTGCCAGGCCAGCTGGAAGTCGCGCTGCCAACCGGCTACTTCCGCGGCGGTGAGCCGGGGTGCGGCCGACCACTGCTGACCGTCCCGGTACGGATCGGTGTCCTCCAGAACCAGGCACCAGCCGGGCGCGCGCAGCATGCGCACCGGCTGCCAGTCACCAGATCGGCTGCTGCCCCGGGCCGGGACCGAGCATGGTTCACCGGCCAGCAGACCAGCCAGGGCCAGTGTCCAGCACGACTCATCGACCCGGATGATCACGGCATTGCTGATCACGCTGACGGCCGCGGTCGCCGCAGTCGCCGCGGCGCCCTCTGCCGTCCCATCACCCTGGTCTGGCCCGAGCACCAGTCGGCCGAGCGTCGGCAGGTGCACGGCCCCGTCCAGCACGGGCACGGTGACCGCGGCGCCCAGCCGGCCCCGGGCGGCCGCAGCCGCGGCCACCGCCGACAAGTGACCGAGCTCGGCGGTATTGGGCCGCGCGGCAGCCACCCGCAACTGCTCCACGCAGCGCACCGCCCACGCTCGCAGGTACGGGTGGTCGAGCAGTTCGGCCAGCGCGTCCGGCCGGTCCCGGTCCACCGCGGCCAGCACCGACCAGGCCGCCTGCAACTGCGTCTTTACTGGCTCCGCGACGGCCGGCGACGTCGTTGCTGCTCGGTACACCGCGGTCAGCAGAGCCCGGACCAGGCTGCGCTGCGCCTGGACGAGCGATGTGATGGCAGCCTCATCCCCCAGGCCCGCGGCTAGCGCGGTGAAGTGGGCAGTACTGATCGCGTGCGGTGCACGTTCCGGCGTGGCTGCGCCCGGCTCCGGCTGGCGGCGGCTGATGTGCGAGATCAGCGTGAGCAGGTCCGCGCAGTACACGGACGGGTTGTCGAAGCCGCTGCCATCGTGCCGGTACCGGTGGGTGTACAGGCCGCCACCGCAACTGCTGACCACGGGGCACTCCTGGCACGTCCGGCACAGCCCGGCGATGCCTTGTTCGCGGGCCGCGATGCCGGGATGCTGGGCCACCATGTCCAGCGAGTGGCTGAAGACGTTCATCCCGGTTTCCGGTGCGCCTCCGTAGGCCACCTTCAGCGAGTCAACCTGCTCGTAGCTGCCGTCGGTCTCGATGACCACCAGACCGGTCGGCCCGAGCCCCAGCGCCTCGGTCAGGCTGTCCCCGCCGCGCAGAGTGGCGATGATCGAATCGAAGGTCCGTATTTCTGCCGGGCGGCCATCCGCAATCCACTGGTCGTAGATCGCGGTCAGCCAGTCGGCGTACTCGTGCTCCGCCCCCCGCTTGCGGGTCGGCGGATGGTCCCAGGTCGCATGGGGCAGCAGGAAGTCGATCCGGGGTGGCCGCAGCGCCATGAGCGCCTCGTAGACCACCAGCGGATCGTTGGCCACATCAATGGTGCAGAGCAGGCCGGCATACAAGTCCCGGAAACGCCCATCCTGAAGCAACTCAATAGCCTGCACCACCTGGCGGTAACTGCTGCGCCCGTCCGCATAAAGGCGGTGCCGATCGTTGGCTACCTGATCCCCGTCGATGGAAATGCCGACCTTGACCTGGCGCTCAGCGAAAAGCTCACAGAAATCCTCCCTCAGCCGCACGCCATTCGTGTGGATCCGGAGGTCCAGGTGGCAGGTGCCATCCAGTATCCGGTGCAGTTCGGCAATGATCCGGCGCAGCTCATCCCGGCCAGCCAGCAATGGTTCCCCGCCGTGCAGCACTACCTGCACCTCAGGCAGGGCATGAGTAGCCGCATGCTCCGCTATTCGCCGGGCCGCCTGGGACACCACATCGTCGTGGATGACCATGGGCCGACGACGCCAGCTCTGATCAACTGCTTCGTAGACGTAGCAGTGATCACAGGCAAGGTCGCAGCGGCTGTGGACCTTCAGGACCACCTGGCCCAGCGAAACAGCAGCGCCGCTGCCCATGCCAAGCCGATCAGCTTAGATGCAGGAACTGAAGGTCGCGATGGGCGTCACGACAGCGACCGGGGCAGCCGGAAGAACGCGCTGCAGAGCTATGTCCACGGCCACCGGCACGCCAGCGGGCATCTCGTGGAGCGGCACACCGCGAAGGTCTGCTAGCTCAGAAGGAACGTCTGTCCCCACACCACCGGCGTTCTGCATACCGCGCCAACCGTTCTCTACGCCGGCAAAATGTCCGCTTTGCCGGGATTCCATTTTTGGGTTAGTGCTCGCGCGGGCCTCACTAGCTGCCCTCCTGTGAGCAACGAGTGTGGGTTGCCCACAATCAATGATGGGCGACGCCGTAGCTAGCGGCGTCACATTAGCACCCGTCACACACCCGCGCCATACAAGGGGCGATTTGGGCCTGTTCCCATCATCTTGGCAACGGCGGCCGACCTATCTGCCTGGGGCCTACCCCGACCATGACCAGCACTAACACACATCCGTTAGCGCGGAACAGTCAGCCACCGCGGCCCGGAAGCGACCGCCATGATGAGACCACCGAAACCCCCCTTCCGGGTCCATTATGGGGCAACTGGAGGGAGGACCTGGCCCAACCCCTACAACCCAGGCCGGCGGGCTGCCTGCATCGTGGACTCCTGGACTGGCCGCGGCTGTCAGGATCGGCACGAGCTGGTGCCATAGCACCTCCTCGTCTGCGACCCACTGGGCCGGGACGTTGAGCCATAGTCACGGTCTCGCGGGCCGGTCTGGTGGTCCAGGAAGATTCTCAAAGTCGGTCTTGATCGAGGCCAGGAGTTGTTCCGCCTCTTCCAGCAGAATCTTGCTGTCGTGCAGGACTCGGTCGAATGAGGACTCAGCATCGACGAGCGCTCCTATGACATCCGGCTTAAAGGCAGCGGGACTGTGTACTGCTGCGAGAGGCACGACTCTGTGCAGTGCTGCGATGTGATCATGTGCAGCCAGGCACGCGCCGTCGAAGGCACGAAGGAGGCTTTGATGAGATCTGTAGAGATGATCATCGTTAGGGAAAGAACTACGAGACAACCGAAGCTGCCGGCGGGCCGAGACCAAGTTATCCCACCCTGAGCTCCTGCAGTCGCTCTAGAGCACTGTCTGCATCGGCAACGGACTGCCTGCAGGCTGACAATTCAACCCGCGCCACCCTGGCCGCCCTGGCCTGCTCGAACTGGTGAGCCGACACCCTGACGGCATGCCGCTGCCGCTTGTGCACGTAAAGAGTGAGAACCGCACAGAGGGCTATTATGAAGGTGACCACAAAGGCCGCAGATTCGATCTCAATCTGAGTAAGATGAAATGCCGCGCTCTTCGCCTTCCCGAGCGTAGCAGATTTCTCTATACCCGACCTCAAATATGACATGACCAATGTGGATGATGGCAGGCGGAATGAGCGCATAGCGCGCCAACCATTTCTGGCCCGAACCGGCCCTATAGCTCGCCGTCGAGCGTCCGTTTTGTAGGGCTACCTGAACTGCCGCAACATCCAGACGGTCGCGCCACCTGCTCTGAGGACCAGCTTGCGGGCCGGCGCTGGCGAGCCTGGGTTAGCGACGCGCCAGAATCATACACGCGCAACGCGCGCTGAACAAGCGACTCGTGTGACCCTTCTGGATCACTTCGACGGCGGTTCGCAGAGCTAGACCACACATGATCTACCCCGCCGTGACCTGGGGTAACATCCGTCCGCCAAGCGATACCAAGCACCACCCCGACAGCACCCACAGCCCTGCCGTACTGCTGGACCGGTTACGGTTCATTACGGGGCTAGCCGGACGTCCGATCCGGCGCCACTCCTAACAGTGCCGTAGCGAGATTGCCCGGACAGCACCTCGGAGGTACCGCTTAGCCGAGTGCTGGCTATCCTCGCCGCTGGCTCGGGGTCGGTCAGGGGTGCCGTTTGCCTGACAATCAGCGCAGGTCAGGGACGTTAGCCGCGCGCTGTGAACGACCTGGGGCCGCTTCCAGATGCTCCTTCACCGGGCATCAGCCTGCTCGGGTATCTCGCCTAGCTGCGGACAGCACAGGGGCTGAGCCCAAATTGTTACTGACGGCTACCCCGATCTACGCCGTAGGCTACGAGAGCCATAATCCAGAATCACCGCGGCCCGCCATGGCCAGCCGCGTACAACGGCATTTTCAGCTAATTCGTCGGGTGACGTGCCAGAGGGAATGTAATTTTTCGTTGACAGCCGACCGTACACTTCTCAGGCCCATTGCGACTGCTTGGTCCGCCGCTAACGTAGCGGATGGCGGCGATCGCGCTCATCGCTGGCCCGGGGAGCATGAGTCGGCGCGGCCAGGACTGAAAGCTGGTCTAGGCGAGGGCCGCGTCGTGTGGCACCGTGGGCAAAGGGGAACGCTGCTGACCACTTCGGCGCAGAACATGCGTTCCGCCGGTGTCGTGGCGGTGGATAGGGAATGCCGTGAGCGGGGCTCGGCTGGCCAGGGTCCGCATGACTCAGCGGGCCGCGTGGGTGGTGCCGGCCCTCCCGGCGGCTGCTGTGACGGGATACCTCGCCTGGGGCGCGTGGGTCTCCGCGCACGACCCGCAGTGGCTGACCGTGAACCAGGTCTGGTGGCGGGTCTGGCTCCGGCCCGGTGGGTACCAGGCCCAGCTCGTCCTGGTCGGGCTGTGGCTGACCACCCTGTTCTGCTACTGGTGGCCACGGCGGCAGCAGCCACGAATGGTCGGGCTGACCAGCGTGATAGCCATGGTGCTGATCGGTGGGGTCCTCACCGCCGCCGCGATGACACCGTGCCGGGGCGGGGCCTCAGGCAGTACCGTCGCGGGCTGGGTGCTCGCCGCGTACACGGGGAACCTGCCGCCATTCCCGGTCAACGGGTGCCCCGAGCCGCCGCCGTTGGCCTTGCAGATCGGTGGGATCATCTGTATGGCGGCGACGCTGACCGGCGCGCTGGTCGCGGCGTCCGTACTGTGGCGCCAGCCGGTGGACCGGCTGCGTGCCCGGGTGGTCCGGGATGCGACCATCGTGACCGGGCTGGATCCGATGACGATGCCGCTGCTGCAGCGGCTGGCCGATACCGGCCGGCGAGCCAGCATCGTGGTGATCGAGCCGGACCGCAACCATCCGCTGCTCGACGAAGCCCGGGCCACCGGCTCCCGGGTGATGATCGGCTCGCCGTCCTCCCCGCGGGTGCTGCTGCCGATCATCGCGGGCTGGCGCGGCTGTGCGCTGCGGCGACTGTATGCGCTGCGCGACGACGTGACGGAGAACGAGGCCATCCTGGCCGCCGCCGAGACCATTCTGGGCCGCTATCCACCGGATCCGGACCGGCAACCCCATCTGGTGGCCCGGATCGATGACCCCCGGCATGCGGATCACTGGCGCGGCTGGCACGCCGGCCGGTCGAGCCGGTGGTTCGAGGACGCGCTCAGCTGCCATGAAACCACCGCATCGACACTGCTCGACCAGGTTTTCCGCCGCCCGGCCCGGCAGTTGCTGCTGTGCGGGGACAGCACGCTGGCCCTGGCCATCCTGCGCGAGCTGGCCCGGCGGGCCTGGGAACGGCAGGAGCTGGCCGCGGCCGCCGCCCGGGGCAGTGCCCAGAATGGCCGTGCCGCGCGCAACGCGGCGGGCAACGGCGCCGGGCCGCACCCCCAGCGGCAGGCTCTGCACCCGCGACACCCCGGGCTGCCACCCGGCCCGCTGCCGGTCCAGCACGTGCTGCTGCTCGACCAGCGGGCCGACGACCTGCGCCGCGAGTACCTGGCCACCACGCCCGCCCCGCTGGTCGGGGCGCTGTGCCACATCACCGCCCAGCCGAGGGCCTGGCCGGACGAGCTGCTGGCCCTGCTCGATGCTATGCCGGCCGCGGACGCCGCCGGGACTACCGTGCTGGTGGCCGCCGGGCTGAGCGAGCGGGGCATGCACGAAGCCGGCCGGGTGGCCCGGCTGCACCCAGATATTCCCATCTTCCTGCTCACCTCGGACGGCGCGGGTACCACCGGTGCGATCTTCGATCTGCTGCATCCCTTCCAGCGGGCTCTCCTGGTGAACGGGGAGGTGCCCGAGGATTCCTGGATCCGGGTGGCCCGGCACTGGCACGAGTGCTACCGGCTCAGCCATCCCCCGGACGCCGCGAACCCGCGGCCACTGACCAGCCTGCCGTGGACGGACCTGGACGAGTTCATCCGCCAGGACAACATCCTGCAGTTGCGCAGCATCATGGCCGCCGTGGTGGGCCGCGGGCGGCGCTGGGTCCCCGGCCGCGCGGTCGCGCCAGGCAGCTTCATCGAACTGAACGAGCAGGACCTGACGGAGATCGCCCGGGCCGAGCACACCCGCTGGTTCCACCGTCGGGTGGCTGCCGGGTGGTCGGCCGGGGGCGCCAGCCGGAACGCGCCGGCCGGGGGCGCCAGCCGGAACGGCGCAGTCAGCAACAACGGCGCCCGGGTCAACCGCCGGGTGGTGCCCTGGACCGCGCTGCCCGCCGCCGACCAGGCGGCGGCCATCGACTACCTGCGATCCCAGCTGGCCCAGCTGGAGGATGCGGGCTTCATGCCGGTCGTCCCGGAGGGCGGCCCCCCGGAAGCCAGCGAATTCGAGCGCGTCGGCATGGTGCAGGCCAGGCGGCTGCACACCCGCCGGCGGTGGACCCGGCGGTCCGGTGAGCACCTGGCCGGAAATCCGGGCGACTGGCGGGTGCTGGACGACGCGGGCGACGAGCGCACGGTGCGGGACCAGGAGTTCCGGTCCAGCCACGAGCCGCTCGGCGGTCAAGTCTGGCGGCGCATCGGGACATACCGGGCCTGGCAGGTAAGCGAGCCCTTCATCCTGCGCACGATGGAAGGGAAGGCCATCGCCCGGCCTGGGGACTGGGTGGTGGAGGGATTCCGCGGTGAACGCTGGCCGGTCGCCGACGACCAGTTCCGGCGTACCTACCAGGCGGCGCAGAACGGGGCCGGGACGCGGCTGCCCCAGGAACAGCGGCGGCTGCCCTGACCTCCGGCCGCCCGGGCCGGCGGTGCCCCGATCGGCCGCTGCGCAAACCCGCCGGCCCCAGATACAGCCGCACAGCCAGGCCATTGTTACCCAGCGCCAAACAATGTGAACCGATCGCACATCCCGGGCGTGAGGTATATGTGGGGATTTTTGCGGGTCGGCTCCTGCGCTGGGGACCGGCACGACCAGGATGGGGACGAGGCTGACCATGCCAGCCTGGCGGATGACGGGCCGGGCGGCTGAGCTCGCCCAGCTCGATGCGGCCATCGGATCCGGCGGCCCGGGCGGCATGATGCTGGCCGGCCCGGCGGGTACCGGCAAGACACGCCTGCTGCGCGAGGCACTGCACCGGGCCAGACGGACCGGCCGGGACGTGGCGCAGGTCGCGGCCACCCGGTCCGCGGCCGCGATACCGTTCGGCGCGGTGTCCGGCTTGCTGCCGCCCGGCGGGCCGGCCGCCCGGCCGGCCTGGGAGCTGCTCCGCCGCGCCACCGACAACCTGGCCCGGCCCGCGGCGCAGGCGCCGCTGGTGGTCGGGGCCGACGACGTGCACCTGCTGGATCGCGAGTCGGCGGCGCTGCTGCACCACCTGGTGCTGCACGGCGCGGTGTTCCTGCTGGCCGCGGTCCGGGCCGGTGAGCCGGCCCCGGACGCGGTGGCCGCACTGTGGAAGGACGGGCTGGCCGGGCGGCTCACCGTGCACCCGCTGCCCGCCGCGGCCATGGATGACCTGCTCGGCCAGGCGCTCGGCCCGGCCGTGCAGGACGGCGCCCGGCAGCACATCAACTGGGTGACCGGTGGCAGCCCGCTGCTGCTCCGCGAACTGCTGGCCGGCGCGCTGGACGAGGGCGCGCTGGTCCGGCAGGAGACCGGCTGGGGCTGGAAGGACCAGCCGTACTACGGGACCACGGTGGTCGAGGTGGTGGACAGCTGGCTGGCCGCGCTGGGCGACGGCAGCCGCACCGTGCTGGAGGTGGTGGCCTGCGCCGAGCCACTGCCCGCCGAGCTGCTGAACGAGCTGGCCGACCGGGGCGCGCTGGACCCCGCCGCGGTGGAGAGGGCCGAGCGGCGCGGCATGATCAGCTGCGGGTACTCCGGCTCGCGCCAGGTCATGCGGCCGGGGCACCCGATCTACGGCGAGGTCATCCGGGCCACCTTGCCGCGCGGCAAGGCGCAGCGCATCGCGGGCTGGCTGGCCGGGATCGGGACGCTCGCGGCCCGCGCCAGCCTCCGCCCCGGCGGTGGACGGGCTGCCGCTCACCCGCCGGGAACACGAGATCGCGCTGCTGGCTACGTCCGGGCTGACCAGCAAGGCCATCGCGGCCAGCCTGCACCTGTCGGTGCGCACCGTGAACAACCATCTGGCCCGCACCTATGCCAAGGCCGGCATCTCCTGCCGCGCCGAGCTGGCCGCCATCATGACCCGGACCGCCCTGGGCAGCCCGGGCCCAGCGCCCGGGCTGCCTGCCAAGGGCGCCGCCTAACCGCGCCCGATCAGCGCCAGTTCGCTGCCGCCGTTTGTCGGCCGCCAGGCCGGCGGCCCCAGGTCCCGCGCTCAGCAGGGCCGCGCCTAGCGCCAGCCCAGCGGTCAGGGTAAGGAAACGATCGTTCCTCCTCGGCATTGGGGCCGCCGGGTATCCGGCGGCCGACGCGTTCCTTTCGGATCTGCCGGGGAGTCAAGCAGCTCTGCTGAACGGATTGACGCGGTTGAGCGATACGTGCCCACCTGGCCGTTTTTGCAGGTCATCCCGAAATGATCAGTATTGACGGTAAAACCCCATTGCTTGACAATTGCCAAGGTATGGCGCGGTGTCCAACCAGGCCTGGGATGCTTGTCAGCCGTGAGCAGTCCAACCCCGCAGGAGGATTCACGTGACCACCGCAGGAGCCCGGGCCGGTGCTCATCCGCCCACCAGCAGCCGGAACCTGTTCGTCCGCAACGCCACGGGCTTAGTCCGTGAACTGAGCGCGTTCGACGCGTTCAACCTGGTCTTCTCGGCCGTGCTGATCCCGGTCGGGATCACCGAGGTAATGGCGTTTACCCCCACGTTCTGGCCGCACGCCAACATGCTGCTGGCCTTCTTGCTGGCTACTCCCCTGGTCGCCACGACCGGCCTGGTCTACCTGTACTACACGGTGATCATGCCGCGATCGGGCGGCGACTACGTCTGGGTATCCCGGACGCTCAGCCCGTTCTTCGGCTTCTTTGTCAACTTCTCGCTGACGTTCGTGTTCCTGACCTGGATCGCCTTCAACTTCACCTACATGCTGGGCACGATGGGCCCGGCCGCCGCGTACGTGGCCGGCTGGCACTCGTCCGCGCTGACCGCGCCCAGCAACGGCGAGATCATGATCATCGCGACCGTGCTGACCGCGCTGTTCACCGTGCTGATGATCCTCGGTGTGCGGGCCGTCGCCCGGTACATGCTGGTCACGTTCGTCATCGTCTGGCTCGGCATGATCGTCTGGCTGGTGGCCATGCTGGTCGGCAGCCACGGCCACTTCGTGCACAGCTGGAACGCCACGTCCGGCACGACCTACGCGAAGGTGCTCGGCTCGGCCAGCCACCTCGGCTTCAGCGCGGCCGGCCCGATCGCGTGGGGTGCCACCATCTTCGCGATGATCTACTCGTTCCAGGTGTACACCGGGTTCCAGTGGACCGGGTACTTCGCCGGTGAGATCCGCAACGTCCGCCGCACCGCCACCACCTCGATCCTCGGCGCGCTGCTCATCTCCGCCATCGGCTACGTGGTCGCGGTCGCGCTGATCTACAAGTACTACGGCTTCAACTGGTTCGGCGCCGCCGTGTTCATGGGCCTGGGCAACGGCTCGGCGCACTGGACGCTGGCGTTCAAGCCGTACCTGCCCGCGCTGGTGAACTTCCTGCCCGGGCCGCAGTGGCTGCTCATCTTCGTCGCGCTGTGCTTCGTGCTGGCCATCTTGTGGTGGACCCCGACCGGTTTCATGCTCGGCACCCGGAACATGTTCGCCTGGTCGTTCGACCGGCTCGCACCGGAGAAGCTGACCCAGGTGTCGGACCGGTTCCACACCCCGGTGATCGCCACCATCACCGTCGGCTGCATCGTCGAACTGCTCAACTACCTGAACATCTACCAGGGCCTCGGCGCCTACCTGCTGAACGTGATCGCGGTCATGGCGCTGGCGTTCATCATCGTGTCGCTGTCCGCCGCGGCCACCCCTTGGCGGCGGCCGCAACATGCACGCGCAGGCCCAGGGCTGGGCCCGCGCGAAGCTGGCCGGCGTGCCAGTGATCACCGTGGCCGCCGCGATCTCGGCCATCTCCTGGATCTTCGTGATCTACGTCGCGTTCCACACCGGGTTCGGCGGCACGCTCGGCTTCAAGCCGATGGTGGAGGCGTTCACCGCCCCGCTGATCGGCATCATCTACTACGTCGGCATCCGGCTGTACCGGCGCAGCCAGGGCATGCAGCTCGGCCAGACATTCGCGGAGATCCCGCCCGAATGAGCGATGGGAGTCCGGTAACGGAGGGCAATCCGGGTGGAGCGGGCCAGAGCGCGCCAGGCCAGCCAGCACCAGGGGCAGCCGAGCCTGCCATGGTGGCGGCGGGCCGGGCGATCATCGCCGCGGCCGCGGCCCGCTCCATCCCGGTCCGGCTGGTCGGCGGCGTAGCCATTTACCTGCGTGGCTCGCCGCCGGCCCGCGCCGCCCTCGGCCGCGGCTACCCGGACGTCGACCTGGTCGCGCACAAGAAGCAGTCCCGCGGCGCTGCGCGCGGTGCTGGAGGACACCGGGTTCGAGCCGGAGCGGGTGTTCAACGCCACGCACGGCGCCCGGCGGCTGCTGTACCACGCCCCGGACGGCTGGCAGGTGGACGTGTTCCTGGACACCTTCGAGATGTCGCACACGCTGGACCTGGGCCGCCCGGCTGGAAGCTGAGCCGGAAACGCTGGCCGCGGCCGAACTGCTGCTGACCAAGCTGCAGATCGCCGAGGTCAACCAGAAAGACCTGTCCGACACGGCCATGCTGCTCTGGGATCACGAGCCGTGCCGCGGCCAGGACGGCCCCGGCCTGCTCAACATGACCGCGGTGACCGACCGGTGCGCCGCGGACTGGGGGCTGTACACCACCGTGACCGACAACCTGTCCGCCTGCGCGGACCTGCTCGGGCGAACTGGTCAGCGACGAAGCCCACCAGGCCCGCATCGCCGCCCGGATCGGCCAGCTCAGCCAGGCACTGGCCGACGCACCCAAGTCGCTGGGCTGGAAGGCGCGGGCCAGGGTGGGCCGCCGGGTGCGCTGGTACCAGCTGCCGGAGGAGGTCACCCGGTGAGCATGCGGATCTACTTCGCCACCGACATCCACGGCTCGGACGTGTGCTGGCGCAAGTTCCTCAACGCGGCCAAGTTCTACGACGTGGACACGCTGATCCTGGGCGGCGACGTGTCCGGCAAGGCAGTGGTCCCGGTGGTGGCCCATCCGGCGGCGGCTTCCTGGTCCGCCAGTTCTCCGGCGACCGGGTGCTCACCGCCGAGGAGACCGACGCAGGCCGAGACCCGGATCCGGGACATGGGCTTCTACCCGTACCGCACCACCGACGAGGAGCTCGACGCCACCTGGGACCAGCCCGACGCGGTCAACCGGGTCTTCCTGACCCTGATGCGGCAGACCCTCACCCGCTGGCTGGACCTGGCCGAGCAGCGGCTGGCCGGACCGGCATCCGGCTGTACGCGATGACCGGCAACGACGACCCGCCCGAGCTGCAGCAGATGCTGCGCGGCTCGGCGGTGCTGACCGAGACCGAGGACAACGTGCTCGACCTGGGCGAGGGCATCTCGATGATCTCCTTCGGGTACTCCAACCCGACGCCCTGGAACACGCCGCGCGAACTGGACGACGACGAGCTGGAGCGGCGGATCGAGAAGCTGGCCCGCCAGGTGGACCGGCCCGAGCGCGCCGTGTTCAACCTGCACGTGCCGCCCGCCCGCACGTCCATCGACAAGGCGCCGGCCCTGGACAGCTCGCTCAAGCCGATCGTCAAGGGCGGCGCCATGGTGATGCAGTCGGTCGGCTCCGAGGGCGTCCGCCGGGTGCTGGAGCGGCACCAGCCGATGCTCGGCGCTGCACGGGCACATCCACGAGTCGCGCGGCGCGGTCCGGCTCGGCGGCACGCTGTCCATCAACCCGGGCAGCGAGTACGGCGACGGGATCCTGCGCGGTGCCGTGCTCGAACTCGATGGCAAGCGCGGCGTCCGGCAATACCAGCTCCCGTCCGGCTGAGCCGGACAGTCCGCACCCACGCACACCGGCTTAAGGGAGAGTCAGTTGGATCAGCGGGCGTTCAGCAATCGGCTCATCAGCCAGCGCGAGCGGATGCACGCTAGCCCAGAGCAGCTGCTGGAGCGCGTGGAGCGCTCCGGCTACGGGCCGGCCGAGCAAGGAAATTCTGCGCGAGCAGGTCCGGCACGAGTCCACCGGCCAGGTCGGCTTCGCGCTGTTCGACTGCCCGCCCGCGATCGTGCGCGGCCGCGGCGCGCTGGTCTGGGACGCCGACGGCAAGGAGTACGTGGACATGCTGGCCGGGTTCTCGGTGTCCAACACCGGGCACTGCCATCCGGCCGTCACCGCCGCGGTAACCGAGCAGGCCGGCGCAGCTCATGCACTACTTCGACCTGCCCGGCGACCAGCGGGAACGGCTGGCCGCACGGCTGGCCGCGCTGGCCCCGGGGGACCGGCCGCGGCGGGTGGTGTTCGGCACCACCGGCGCCGACGCGGCCGAACTCGCCATCCGGCTGGCCCGCTGGTACACCGGCGCGCCGCTGATCCTGTCCGCCTACGGCGGCTACCACGGCACCACCGGCGCGACCATGGCGGCCACCGCCAAGGGCGGCATGTGGGCGTTCTACTACCCGGTGCTGCCCGCCGACTCCGGGCACGCCAAGATCCCGTTCTCCTACCCGTACCGCTGCCCGGTCGGCGCGCCGCCCGAGCAGTGCGCCGAGGCCTGCCTGGACTTCACCCGGCGGATGCTGCTGGGCAAGGAGTCGCCGTTCACCGAGCACCGCGGCGGGGTGTCCAACGTGGCCGCCATCCTGCTCGAGCCGATGCAGGCCAGCGCGGGCTACATCATCCCGGGCGACGGCTACCTGACCGGCATCCGGGAGCTGTGCGACGAGTTCGGCTTCCTGTTCATCGACGACGAGATCCAGGCCGGCATGGGGCGGACCGGCGAGCTGTGGGCCTGCGAGCACGAGCGGGTCGTGCCGGACATGATCCTGGTGTCCAAGGGCCTGGCCAGCGGGCTGCCGGTGTCCGCGGTCATCGCCGACGACGAGATCGCCGCGTCCTGGGGGCCCGGCGCGCACGTCGGCACGTTCGCCGCCACCGCGCTGGCCAGCGCGGCGGCCAACGCCACGCTGGACGTCTACCAGTCCGAGCAGCTGGTAGGACCGGGCCGCCGAGGTGGGCGGCTACTTCGCCGACCAGCTCCGCGGCCTGCAGGACCGGCACCCGATCCTGGGCTGGATCGACGCCCGCGGCCTGTTCGTCGGCCTGGAGTTCGTCAAGGACCGGGCGACCAAGGAGCCGGCCGCCGAGGAGGCGGCCTGGATGCTCGACTTCTGCGTCCGCGAGGGCCTGCTGTTCGAGAAGGGCGGCTACTACTACAACCGGTTCCAGCTCATCCCGTCCCTGGTCATCGAGAAGGACCTGGATCGACCGGGCCGTCGACATCCTGGACCGCGCGATGACCATGGCTGAGCAGCGTTCCGGCATTACTTTTGCTTAACGCCAGTACGCGGCTGGTCATTTGGCTGGCGACGGACTAGCAGAGCGTTAGCCGCGGGAGACGGCGTTCAGGGAGTCGCGGACCGCGTCGGTCAGCGGGTCGCCGGCGGGCAGCAGCCGTTCGCAGTCGGCCAGCGCGTCCCGGAGCAGCTTGGCCGCCTCGGCCTGCCGGCCCATGGCGTAGTAGGCGTGCGCCAGGTTGGCCTGCACGGCCAGCGTGTCCGGGTGGCCGGGGCCGAGCACCCGGCGGCAGTCCGCCCGGCTGCGCTCGTACAGCTCCAGCGCGCTGGCCAGCCGGCCGGCCGAGTGGTAGGCCGAGGCCAGCTGGCCACGGGCGCCCAGGGTATCCGGGTGGTCCGGGCCCTGGATGCGTTCCCGGTCGTGCAGCGCCTGCTCATACAGCGGGATGGCGTCCTTGAGGCGGCGCGCCGAGTGGTACGCGTCGGCTAGCGCGCCGAGCGCGGTGAGCGTGCCGGGATCCTCCGGCCCGAGCACCCGCTGGGCGCTGTCGTACGCCTGGCGGCAGTGCCGGATGGCGTCCTTCACCCGGCCGACCGCCAGGCAGCCGCGGGCCAGGCTGCCCCGGCTGCTCATCGTGTCCGGGTGGTCGGGGCCCTGCCGCTGCTCCCGCTCGGCCAGCGTGCGCGCGGCCAGCCGGATGGCGTCCGGGTTCCGCCCGGCCGCCTGGTAGGCCGCGGCCAGCGTGTCCTGGATGTCCAGCACGCTCAGGTCGGCGGAATCCGCGCCGGGGGCGGCCTCAGCCAGCACGGCTTCCAGGGCGACGATCGCCTCGAACGGCTGGCCGGCGGTGAGCAGCGCCGTGCCCAGGTCGGCCCGGGCGGCCAGGGTGCCCGGGTCGTCCGGGCCGAGCGCCTTGACCCGGGTATCCAGCGCCTGCTGGTAGAGCGCGACCGCCTCCGCGCCCAGCCCGGCGGCCAGCGTGGCGCTGGCCAGCTGGCCGGTGGCCAGCAGGGTGTCCGGGTGGGCCGGCCCGAGGGCCCGCTCGCTGGCCGACGCGACCGACTGCCAATGCGTCACCGCCGGGCCGGACAGCCGCGCGCTGTCCAGGCTCTGCCCGGCGCGCAGCAGCACCTGATGCGAGCCGCCAGCCCACAGCGCGTCGCCCGCCGCCTGCTCCAGGCTGGTCACGCAGGACCGCAGCGCCTCGGCCAGCAGCGGCTGCTCGTCGTCGTCCGGCCAGGCCTGCAGCAGCGCGCCCGCCGCGGCCCGGGCGGCCTGGTCGCGCAGCGCGCCGGGCATGGCCGTGCGGACCACCGCCTGGACGACCGGGTGCACCCGGATCACCCGCGCCCCGCCGCCCGCCAGGTCGATAGCCAGCAGGCCGGTCCGCTCCAGGCTGCGCAGCGCGCCCTGCGGGCCGCGGGCATCGCCCGGGGTCACGGTGGCGGCGCCGGCGATGAACTCACCCGCGGCCGGCGCGGCGAACACCGCCTCCGGGATGCTGTGCCCGCCCAGCAGCACGGCCAGCGCCAGGCAGGACTGGGCCGCGCCGCCCGGCGCGAGCTGCTCGGCGCGCTCCATCGACAGCATCCAGGTGACCACCTTGGCCGCGGGCGGGACGCCGGACACCTTGGCCAGCTGGTCCTGCTGCCGGGCGAACAGGTCACGGTAGTCCCGGCAGGTCAGCCCGGAACTGGCGATGGCCGCGCTGGCCTGGAACAGGGCCAGCGGGTCGCCGCCCAGGTCCTGCACCAGGTCCACCGCGCCGAGCCGCTGATCCGGGTCCGCGCTGAGCCGGCCCATCAGGTAGGTCAGCGCCTCATGCGAGCTGAACGCGCCGACCGGGAAGTGCACCGGGTGGCGGGTGGCCGGGACGGTGGCCTCGGCGGCCGAGGTGATCAGCACCTGGCCCGCCGGGCGGCCGGCCACAGCCCGTCCAGGTACGCCGGGTCGGACACGTCGTCCAGTACCACCAGCCACGGCCGGGCCGTCTCGGCCAGCCAGGTCAGGAACCGGGTGGCCACTGTCTCGGCGTCGCCCGCCGGGACCATGCCGGTCCGCTCCGCGAACGCCCGGACGTAGCTGGACAGCACCGCGGCCCGGCTGCTCGCCGTCACCCAGATCAGCAGCGCGTCCGCGCGGTCCCGGCACCAGGTCTGCGCCAGGTGCACGGCCAGCTGGGTCTTGCCGGTGCCGCCCGGCCAGTCCACGGCCGGCCCGGGCGGCGCGCTGAGCACGAGTAACTGGCCAGGGGGCTGCGCGTCCAGCGCACCCGGGCCGGTCTCTGGCCGGGTGGTGAAGCAGTCGGCCAGCGGCGGAACCAGTCCGTGCACCGGCACCTCCGCGGTCGGTGAATGGGCTGCTGGCCATACAGTACGGTGCCACCAGGAAGCGCGAAGACAATTGCCCGGTAATGGTGTGAATTGGCTAAGTGCGCTGTTAGCGGCGGGTGCACCCCCCGCCGAAGAAGCCGGGGCCGGCCAGGCCGGGCCCGGTGATGCGCGGCCGGTTCGCGCGGCCGCCCTTCGGGTACGCGGTGTCGAACCACTGCCGGAAGAACTGGCTGAGCCGGCTGGTGCAGGCCGCGGCGCGGCTGGGCAGCCAGCGTGCGAAGGCGGCTTCCAGTTGCGGCTCGGTGATCGAGCCGCCGCCGTACTGGCGCTGGATCTGCTCCAGGGCGCGGGTGAAGTTGGCATGGCCGAGGATCTGCCGCAGCGCGATGTAGGAGATGCCGGGGCGCAGGTAGGTGTTCGGCGTGCCGAACAGCGCCCACGGCGTGGGGTTGACTGGGGCCACCGTCCAGAACCCGTCCTTGCTCGCATAGGTGCTGTTGAACGTGTGCACCAGGCTCTGCTGGAACGCGCGGCGGCCAGCCCGGGTGCCCGGGCCGCCCGCCTTGGCCTGCGCCCGGCGGGCCGCGTACAGGAACTCGGCCAGCGTGGCCAGGCCCTCCTTGTAGAACGTCATCGTGTAGCCGGCCTCGGTGACGTGATCCCCCCACCACTGGTGCATGTTCTCGTGGTACAGCGTGTCGGTGTCGATCGTCCCGCCGGCGAAGGTGATCATCGTCTGCATCTCCTCCTCGAAGGAGGCCGACGGCCGGCCGATGGCCACCCCGTCGGAGCGGAACGGGTACGGCCCGCTGAACATGCTCTCGAACTGGGTGATGTCCGGCTGCATGTTCATGATCGCGCGGTTCCTGGCCTTCCGCGCCGCGCTCAGCGAGCTGGCCTGGGCCTGGTAGAACCGGATGCCGTGCACCGTCCGCACGGACAGGTCGAAGCCGCCCACGCTGTCCTCGACCAGATAGCTGGCCACCGGGGCCTCGGAGGCCCAGTGCCAGGTCACCGAGCCGTGCCGGAACTCCGCGTCCGGCCGGTGACTCTGCCTGCCCAGCAGGATCCCGTTGGCCAGCACGGTCTTGCCCGCGTTGACGGTGTCGTTGACGTCGTAGCTCGGCTTGGCGCTCGGGTAGTCGTTCAGCGGCATCCAGTCCTCGGTGCCGACCGGCTCGGTGGTGACGAAGCCGCCGTCGCCCTTGGGCTGGTTGGACCGGAACCAGCCCTCGGTGGTGCCGTCCCCGTCGTTGTGCACCCCAGGCCGGCCGGTGTAGGCCACCGTGACCTGGAACACGCTGCCGTCCCTGATCGGCTGGCCGGGCGTGATGACCAGCTTGTTGGCCGGGCACTGGGTGCCGTTCAGCGACTCCTTCCCGGCCGGGTTGGTGGACAGCAGCTCCGGCGAGCAGGCGGGCGGCAGCGGATTGTGCTGCGGGCCGCCGACCGGGTTGACCTGTGACGCCTCATGCGCCCGCGGATCCGGGTCGGTCTGGCCGTGCGGGTCACCGGGGTAGGTGGGCTGCACGAAGCGGAACGAGGCCGGCCGCCCGTTCACCCGGATCGAGGTGACCGTCATGTCCGGGCCCGCCGACGTGTTGGCCGACTTCCGCTCGAAGTCCAGGCTGAAGCTGGTCAGGCACTGGGTGGCCCGGTCGGTCAGCGTGACATGGTTGCCCGGCAGGAACTGGTTGCTGGTCGCGTCGTAGACCAGGTCCACGTCGGTGTGCAGGCTGGCGTACCCGCCGTTGCCGGTATCCGGGTACAGATGCGAGCCAGGCGGCGCCAGCGTGTGCGCCCCGGCCGAGCACACCTGGCCGTGCGCCCGGGCCGCACCCGCGGCCGGGCCGCCAGGCGGCCCCGGCGGCGGTCAGGCTGCCCAGCGCCAGCGTGCAACCGGCTACCCCAGCAACGGCGCGCTGACGGACCATCGCGGACGCTCCCCTCGCACCAGGCCTACTAGTGGATCATCCTCAGGCCAGGTCTACTCCTGGGCCGTCCGCTAGGGAAGGCCCAGCCCCGGCTCGCCGCCGGCTGAATGCCCGGCTGGCTGGTCCACGGCGCCGTCGGTGGCGTAGGGGATGAAGCTGCCGTGGTGCGGGTTGGCGTCCAGCGGCTTGCCGATGGCCGGGAAGGCACGCTGCGGGCAGCTGATCCGGTCACAAACTTTGCAGCCCGGGCCGATCGGCACGAGTGAGGACGGGCTGGTCAGGTCGAGGCCACGGGAGTAGACCAGCCGCTGCGCGTGCCGCAGGTCGCAGCCCAGGCCGATGGCGAACGTCTTGCCCAGCGTGCCGTGGCCGCCGTAGCGGCGGTGCACCGTCCGGGCGATCCACAGGTAGCTGCGGCCGTCGGGCATCTGGGCCAGCTGGACCTGGATGTCAGTAGGGCGGGCGAACGCCTCGTACACCGTCCACAGCGGGCACGATCCGCCGACCCGGGAGAAATGGAAACTGGTCGCCGACTGGCGCTTGGAGATGTTGCCCGCCCGGTCCACCCGGACGAAGATGAACGGCACGCCGCGCGCCCCCGGGCGCTGCAGCGTGCTGAGCCGGTGCGCCACGGTCTCGTAGCCGACCCGGAACCGCTGCTGCAGCAGCTCGATGTCGTAACCGAGGCTCTCGGCGGCGGCCAGGAACGGCTGGTACGGCAGCACCAGCGCGCCCGCGAAGTAGCTGGCCAGGCCGATCCGGGCGAGCAGCCGGCTCTCGTCGCTGGACAGGTTGGCCTCGGCCACGATCCGGTCGATCTCGCCGGTCATCTCCAGCGAGGCCAGCTGGGTGGCCAGCTGGAACGCGCGCTGCCCCGGGTTGAGCAGCGGGGACAGCGCCAGCACCCGGGCGGCCGGATCATAACTCCGCTTGACCGGCTGGTCACCGGCGGGCAGATCGGTGACCCGGATGCCGTGCTGCCGGGCCAGCCGGTCGGTGATCCCGCGGGCCGGGCTGCCGATGGCCAGGTCAGCCCGGGTGAAGATCTGCTCGGCGGCCAGGTCGAGGGACGGGAAGTAGTTCCGCCGGGCGTAGAACAGCTCCTGCACCTCCTCCTGGGCCATGGGCGGCGGCACCGTCATCGAGCCCACCCCGCCGGAGTCGATCCGGTTGACCAGCGCCTCGTTCACGTCCCGGCCGTGCCGGAACCGGCGGTGCAGCTCGATGACATACCGGCCGACGGCGGGCATGGACGCGGCCAGCTCGCGGATCTCCGCCATCGAGACCTGCTCGCTGACCGACGGGTCGGTCAGCACATCACGCAGCTGGGCCACCAGCCGGTCGGCGTCTTCGGTGGAGAACTGCTGCAGGTCGGCGTCGAACACGCTGGCCAGCTTGAGCAGCACCGAGGCGGTCATCGGGCGCTGGCTGGACTCCAGCTGGTTGACATAGCTGGGCGAGATGCCCAGCGCGCTGGCCAGCGCGGCCTGGGTCAGGCCGCGCTCCTCACGGAAGCGGCGCAGCCGGACGCCGACCCGGGCTTTCGTGACCGCCATCACACACCTAGTTTCCGGCCGGTAACGCGCAGCTGAACACTGTCCGCAACCGTGCAGCGCAGCCAGTTGCCGTGGCCAGTCCCCCAGGTGGCGCGGTCGTTCGCCTTGCTAATCGGTCTAGACCATCGCCGATCACCTTCACAAGTATCACAGAATCGCGAACTGAGCACCACAAACCTCCACACATCCAGGGTCTTCCACTTCACCCCCCGGCCGTGCATCTTGTAAAGATAGGTTCCCGGCGTATGTATGGACCCGACAACTCCCGCTGCGGGTACCGGCCGGCGATGGAAGGACATTCTGTGAGCGACGCTATCCCCGGGCTGAATCAGCCTCCGACGGAACACGGCGGCCTGATCGCCTGGGTGGAGGAGATCGCCGCACTCACCCAGCCGGCCCGCGTGCAGTGGTGTGATGGGTCGGCGGACGAATGGGCCCAGCTGACCAGCCTGCTGGTGGAGCAGGGCACGCTGCTGCCGCTCAACCCCGAGCTGCGGCCGGGCAGCTTCCTGGCCCGGTCTGACCCGTCAGACGTCGCGCGGGTGGAGGACCGTACCTTCATCTGCGCGGAGCAGGAAAAGGACGCCGGGCCGACCAACAACTGGGTCGCGCCGGACGAGATGCGCCAGACGTTCGCCGAGATCTTCGCCGGCTGCATGGCCAGCCGGACCATGTACGTGGTCCCATTCTGCATGGGCCCGATCGGATCGAGGATCTCCCAGCTCGGCGTGGAGATCACCGACTCGCCTTACGTGGCCGCGTCCATGAAGGTGATGACCCGGGTGGGCGAGCCGGTGCTCAAGGAACTCGGCGAGGACGGGTTCTTCGTCCGCGCCGTGCACTCGGTGGGCGCCCCGCTGCAGCCCGGCCAGGAGGACGTGCCCTGGCCGTGCAACCCGACCAAGTACATCTCGCACTTCCCGGAGACCCGGGAGATCTGGTCCTACGGGTCCGGGTACGGCGGGAACGCGCTGCTCGGCAAGAAGTGCTACGCGCTGCGGATCGCCTCGGCCATGGCCCGCGACGAGGGCTGGCTGGCCGAGCACATGCTCATCCTCAAGGTCACCCCGCCGGCGGGCGAGGCCAAGTACATCGCGGCGGCCTTCCCGTCCGCGTGCGGCAAGACGAACCTGTCCATGATGCGGCCCACCATCCCAGGCTGGAAGATCGAGACCATCGGGGACGACATCGCCTGGATGCGGTTCCATCACGATGGCAGGCTCTACGCGATCAACCCGGAGGCCGGCTTCTTCGGCGTCGCCCCCGGGACCAGCGCGCACACCAACCCGAACGCGCTGCAGATGCTGACCAGGAACACCGTCTTCACCAACGTCGCGCTGACCGACGACGGCGACGTGTGGTGGGAAGGCCTGACCGACGAGCCGCCGGCTCACCTGACCGACTGGCGTGGCCAGGACTGGACGCCGGACGCCGGACGCCCGGCCGCGCACCCCAACTCCCGGTTCACGGTGGGCGCCGGGCAGTGCCCATCCATCGCCCCGGAGTGGGATGACCCGGCGGGCGTGCCGATCTCGGCCATCCTGTTCGGCGGCCGCCGGGCGACCGCGGTGCCGCTGGTCACCGAGGCGTTCTCCTGGCAGCACGGCGTGTTCATGGGCGCGACCATCGCCTCGGAGAAGACCGCCGCGGCCGAGGGCACCGTGGGCGAACTGCGCCACGACCCGTTCGCCATGCTGCCGTTCTGCGGCTACAACATGGGCGACTACTTCGGCCACTGGCTGAAGATCGGCGGCATGACCGACCCGGGCAAGCTGCCCCGGATCTACGCGGTGAACTGGTTCCGGAAGAACGCCGCGGGCAAGTTCGCCTGGCCCGGCTTCGGTGAGAACAGCCGGGTGCTCAAGTGGATCACGGAGCGGCTGAACGGGCAGGCCGGGGCGCAGGCCACCGCGATCGGCAACCTGCCGGCCGACGGCGCGCTGGACACCGACGGGCTGGCCATCAGCGACGCGGACCTGAAGCTGCTGCTGTCCGTGGACAGCGGCAGCTGGCAGGACGAGGCCGATCACACCCGGGAGTACTTCACCATCTTCGGCGGCCACCTGCCCGACCGGCTGTGGGACGAGCACGAGGCCCTGCTGGAGCGGCTCAAGTCGGCGAGCTGACCCGGTGGCCGGTGGCGCCATAGCCACGGCCGACCTGGTCGATAAGTACGGGGCGGAACTGCGCGTCTGTGACGTGCAGTTCCGCCAGTTCGGCGGCCGCCGCGTATTCGCCGGGCCGGTGCGCACCGTGTCCTGCCACCAGGACAACGCGCTGCTCCGTGACCTGGTGCAGACCCCGGGCGGCGGTGCCGTGCTGGTGGTGGACGGCGGCGGCTCGCTGCGTACCGCGCTGGCCGGCGACGTGATCGCCGGCTTCGCCCGCGACAGTGGCTGGGCCGGCCTGGTGGTGCACGGCGCGGTCCGGGACAGCGCCGCGCTGGCCGCCCTTGACCTCGGCATCAAGGCCCTGGGCACCAACCCGCGCAAGAGCGGCAAGACCGGGGCCGGCGCGGTGGACGTCCCGGTGACCTTCGGCGGCGTCACCTTCCACCCCGGCGACGTGCTGCACGCCGACGACGACGGGATCGTTCTGCTGCCTAGTTGACGCAGGGGATGCCGTCTCTGGCGGCGATCACCGCGCCGCCCTGCGGGCCACTGGTGGGAATGATCGAGGACGGCGACGGGGAACTGGCGGGCGCCAGGGCAGTCGGAAACACCGCGCTGGAGCCCAGCAGGACCTGCACGTCGCCGGCCGCGACTCCGGTGTCCGGCAGGGCGGTGACGCCGAACATCTTGGCGATCACCGCCGCGTTGCCCGCCGCCCCGGCGCCGTACAGCACCGCGGTGGACGTGCGGGCCGGGATGTTTCCCACCGCGCCTGCCCGGAAGCCCTGCTTGACCAGCGCGGCCGAGACGCGCCCGGCCAGGCCCGACGTCTGGCCGCCATTGAATACGGCTACCGTGGTCCGGCTGGCCGCGGCCTGGCTGATCGGGGTCGCCGCCCGGTGCGGGGTGGTGGCCACCCGGGGCGCTGGCTGCGGGTTGAACGCGGCACGCACGATGCGCTGGATGTAGGGCACGTCGATCACGTTCGCGTCCTGGCCGTCGATGGTCGCGAAACCCTTGATCGGCAGCGTGTGGAAAACCAGGTTCCGGCTGGTCAGGCCGCGCATCTGGGCGGCGAAGTCGAGCAGGTTCCAGCCCGCGTCAGTGATCACGTAGCGCTTGGCCACGGACAGCAGGGCGGACACCTTGCCCAGGTCGCTCAGCACCCCCTCGGTGCGCAGCTGGTACATCACCGAGTCGATGAACGCCTGCTGGCGGTGGGTGCGGTCCAGGTCGCCATTGGCCAGCCCATCCCGCTGCCGGACGAACGACAGCGCCTGCGCCGCGTCCAGGTGCTGGTAACCGCGATGGAAGTGGGCGCCGGATTTGGGGTCGTAGACGTTGTCGTTGAGGCACACCTCTACGCCGCCGAAGACCTTGGCCAGCTCGTAGAACCCGTCCAGGTTGACCTCGGCGAAGTGGTCCACGTGCACCCCGGTGAGCTGCTCGACTGTGGCCACCGCCGCGCGGCGGCCCGCCTCGTTGCCCTGGAAGGCCAGCTGGTCCTGGCCCATGCCCGGGTCCTGCTGGCGCAGCTTGGCCTGCTCGTAGTACATGCTCACGCCGTAAGCCTGGTCGATCTTGCCGGCCTGCTGCGGCCCCACGGTGCCCGCGAAATTGACCCAGTCGTCGCGCGGAATGGAGAATCCGACCGCCTTCTTGCCGCCCGCGAATACGTGGATGAGGATCAGTGTATTGGTGTCATTTCCGCCGGTGCCATTCGCCACCGCCTGCGCGTTTCCCGCGTGCAGCTTGGCCAGTATTCTGCCGGGCAGGATGTTCCCGTTCCAGTCGCGCCGGCTCTCCAGGCCCATCAGCAGGATATTCTGCGCGCCCACCGACGGGCCGCTGGCTATTGCGTGCGAACTGCCGATGCTGGCCACGTCACGCAGCACGAAGTAGGAAAAGCCGCTGATTACCAGGGCCACCGCGGCGGCCAGGCAGGTCATCGCATACCACACCCCGGTCATCCGGCGGCGCGGCGCGTACGTGGCATCTGACCTGCTCAGAGCGCCAGTACGGGGTGACGAGCTGGCCCGCCGGCGGCTGGCTGGCCGCCCTGGCCGCCCGTTCCCCGATCTGATGCCGCAGCGCTGCGCACCCGCTTCCCCTCCGGGGCCGGCTTGCTAGTATTGCGCCGAAGGCTACCCTCACTTCTCCATCAGTAAAGCTTTGCCGGCCAAACCATTAGGAGTTGTTGGTGGAGCCGCTGCCGCACGATGCAAGTTCCGGCCCGCTGTATCGCGGCGTGTCCGGGCCTTACGACATAGCAGCTTACCGGTATTCCGGCCAGCGGGATTCTGCCGGGGCCGGGAAGTCCGGGGAGCGCCGCACGCCCGGCCGGGCCCCGCGTTGGTGGGGGTCCCGGCCCGGCCGGGCTCGGGGTACTGCTGGTGATCGCCGGGGCACTGGCCGGGCTGATCGGCACCGTGCTGACCGGCCGCGAGCCGGGTCTCGTACTGGCCGCGGGCCTGATCCTGGGCACGGTCTGCGGGGTGGCCGCCGTGCGGCCCGGGGCCGCGTACCTGATCATCCCGGTGCCCGCGCTGACCTACGTGGTCGCGGCCATCCTGGCCGGGCTGATCCACGACCACGCGATCGACACGTCCCGCACCGCACTGGCCGTCGGGCTGACCCAGTGGGTGGCCGGCGGGTTCCTGGTCATGGTCACCGCCACCCTGCTGGCCATCGCTATCGCCGTGATCCGCTGGCTGGGCAATCGGCATACCGTGCTGTGACCGGGCCATGGCTATCGGCCCGCCGCCAATTCCCGGCTCGCCTGGTGCATTTCATCCGCACCGGGCGAAATGGGCCGCCGCCGGGCTATAACGTGCCGGATTGCGGTAAACCGCCAGGCTGAGGTCAGCCAGCGCGGTGCCCGGCCGTGCTCGGCCCGGTGGAACAGCAGCCACGCCACGGCCAGCGCGGCCGCGAAGGCGGGCAGCCAGGCCAGCCGCTCGGCGATCCAGAGCGGGCTGGACGGGGCGGTGAGCAGGCCGGGCAGCCGGCCGGCCAGCGACCCGGCCAGGTTCACGGCCAGGAACGCGGACTGGTGCCAGAGGAAGAGCGTCATCGCGGACAGGTTGGCCAGCGCCACCGCGGCCCAGGCCAGCGGGCGGCGCATCAGCCGGGCCAGCGCGGGCCGCAGCAGCAGGACCAGGCCGACCTGGGCGATGCCGAAGGTGACCGCGGCCAGCGTGGGCGGGTTCAGGTTGGAGATGCGCGCGCCGTTCACCCCGACCATGCTGGCCGGGTACCCGGCCAGCATGACCAGCGCGGCGGTGGCGGCCACCCCGCCGGCCAGCAGCAGGGCGGGCGCCTTCCAGCCGCGGAACGAGCCGCGCGCCCAGGCGACGCCGAGCAGGTACGGCACCAGCCAGCCGGCCGCCACGTTCAGCCAGCCCAGCCAGGCCGGGCCGCCGAGGCCGAAGCGGGCCGCGTCGACCCCGGCCACCAGCGCGGCGGGCAGCACCGCGGCCCAGGCGCCGAGGCGGCGCACCAGCGCCACCGCCGAGCGGGGTCAGCGCGGTCAGCCCGGCGAACACGCACAGGAACCACAGCGGGTCGAGCACCAGGGTGACCAAGGTGTGCACGGTGCCGCCCGGCACCCCGCCGAGCAGCATGGCCACGGTGAGCGGGACCCAGACCGCGGCCAGCACGGCCACCGGGCGGCTCAGCCGGGCCATCCGCTTACCCAGCCAGGCCAGGTAATTGCCCTTGTAGCTGATCGCCGCGGCGTAGCCGCCGACCAGGAAGAAGATGGCCAGCGTCTGGAAGATCCAGGACACCGGGGCCAGCGAGGGCATGGCTTGCAGCGGGCTCGTGTCGGACAGCTTGGTCCCGCCCGCGGAGGGGGACAGCACCAGCGCGGTGACCAGCCAGTGGCCGAAGATCACCCCGGCGATGGCCAGCGCGCGGAGGGCGTCCACGGTCCGGTCCCGGCCGGCCGGGGTGGCCGCGTCAATACGGCCCGCAGCCGCACGGATCCGGCACGCGGCGGCTTGCCGCCGCCCGGCGCGGAGTGGCGATCGGGGGGTTCCGGGGGTCGTCCCCCCGGGCCAGCACTCGTCATCGGGTCACCTGGCCGGGCTGGCCCAGCGCGATGTAGGCCAGGTTGCGCAGCGCGGCCCCGCCCGGGCTGAGGTAACCGCTGTGCCCGTCGCTGCCGCAGCCGAACCGGCGGGCGCCGAACGACGGCGACATCGGGTCGGCGCCGAAGCCCAGCGCCAAGCAGCCGGACGTGTGGCACGTCGCGGATCCAGTCGGCGGACTCCCGGCCCGCCCACACCCGGGCGGTGGTGTCCAGCGACCGCACCGAGGACACGTCCATGCCGGGACTGCCGTACACCGCGATGTCGGTGACCGGCAGGTGCGGCGCGGCCAGCCCGCAGACCACCGAGCCGTAGCTGTGGCAGAGCAGCGCGACCTGGTCGCCGTCGCGGGCCAGGCTGGTCACCAGCGGGCGCAGCGCCTGGGCGCCCTGCCCGGCGTTGCCCGAGGTGAGCACGGCCAGGCTGAGCAGGCTCGGGGTGCGGTAGCCGAGCCAGGCGATGATGGCCAGGTGGGCCTGCGGATCCAGCCGGGCAGTCTCGTTGGCCAGCGCCCGGGCACCGCCGTACGGCGAGGCGGCGCCGCGGGACGCCCAGGTGGCCAGCGAGGTGTCCGAGCCGGGCACCATGATGACCACCCGCCGGGCGGTGGCCAGGTTGCCGAGGACCTGGACGGCCTCGCCCTGGCCGGCCGTGTCGAAGCGCGAGGAAGTGACCGCGGCGCATCGCGGCCAGGATCGTGCGCGTAACTCACGTGGCCGGCCCGGGCGGCCGCCGCCTCGGCTCGCGCGATGGCCCGCGAGCTGGCGGCGTACCGGGCGGACAGCGCCTGGGTGGTGAGGGCGGGCAGTTTCACCGGCGGGTCGGGCGGCGAGCTGGGCAGCACCGCTGCGGTCAGCGCCAGGATTCCAGCGGCAGCAGCAGCGGCGATGGCCACGGTCCGGCGGCGTCTCATGGGAGTGTCCTTCCTGGTCCAGCCGGGTTGCTGGGCAGGAAATTACGGAGCCGCGCGTGTGGTCCGCGTCACTCTGCGGAGCCGTTTGCCCGCGTGCCCGGCAGGTACCGCCGGCTGGACCCGCGCCGGGTTAGACCACCCCCTACCGGAGTAGGGCCGGACAGATCCCCCGTCGCGGGGCACGAAGAACCGGCCGTCCCGCACCTACCCTGAGGGCATGACCAGTCGGGAGCCGCTCCGCTTCCTGCGCGGGCTGGAGACGGGCATCAGCAACCCGCCGCCGCCCCGTTCGCCGCGGCTGCGCCGCGGGCGGTTCGACCTGGTCGAAGTGGCCGACGCGGTGATCGCGTTGCTCTGCCTCATCCTGACCACGAACTCGCTGGACGGCCAGGACCAGGCGAACGGCAACCCGTACAGCCACCTCACGCTGCTGTTCTCGCGGTCATCGTCAGCCTGCCGCTGCTGCGGCGCACCCGCTTCCCCGCGCTGGCCTGGGCCGCGTCCGCGCTGTCCCTGGTCATCACGTCCACCGGCATCGGTCCCCGGACGCTATCGTCGGCCGTCTACCTGCCAGCCGGGGTTCTGGTCTATGGGCTGTGCCTGTACGCGGTGGCGGTCCGGTGCAAGACCTGGTTCGCGGTCTCCGCCGGGGTGGTCACCGTGGCCGGCGCGATCGTCATCGACTCACGGACCGCGCGTGGGCGCCGTGCTGGCCGCCATCCCGCTGCTGGCCGGGGCCTACATCCGGTCCCGGCGCAGCAGCCGGGTCGAGCTGGCTGAGCAGGCCAAGCAGCACGAGGGCGAGCGCGCCCTGCTGGAGGAGCGGCAGCGCATCGCCCGGGAGATGCACGACATCGTGGCGCACCATATGTCCGTGATCGCCATCCAGGCCGAGGCCGGCCCGCGCAAGATCGCCGACCCGCCGCCGGAACTGGTCGAGAGCTTCCGTGACATCCGGGCCAGCGCCCTGGACGGGCTGACCGAGCTGCGCCGCCTGCTCGGCGTGCTGCGCACCGGCACCCCGGACACCACGCCGCCGCCCGGGCTCGGCCAGCTGACCGGGCTGCTCGACTCGGCCCGCAGCGCCGGTGTGCCGGTCGCGCTGTCGGTCAGCGGCGCGCCCCGGCCGCTGCCCCAGGGCATGGACCTGTCCGCCTACCGGATCCTGCAGGAAGCGCTGAGTAACGCGATGCGTCATGCGCCAGGATCGACCGTACGGGTGGAAGTGGCTTACTTCCCCAGTTCGGTGGTGATCAAGGTGCGGAACGACCCGGATGTGGCCGACCCGGCCGGCAACGGGAAACGCGGCCGGGCGGTGACCGCGGCGGCCGCCGACGGGGACCACGCCCGGCCAGCCCCGGACGGCGGCGGGACTAGCCCGGCTCGGTCGCCGGGCACGGCATCATCGGGATGCGGGAACGGGCCGCCATGCTGGGCGGCCAGCTGGAGGCCGCGCCCACCGACGAGGGTGGCTTCCTGGTCACCGCCGTGCTGCCCGATGCCAAGGATCATGCGGAGGACCTCAGGTGACCGTCCGCGTGGTGATCGCCGATGACCAGGGCATGGTCCGGTCCGGGTTCACCACCCTGCTGAACAGCGAGCCGGACATCGAGGTCATCGGCGAGGCGGTGAACGGCCAGGAGGCGATCGCCCGCGCCGCCCAGCTGCGGCCGGACGTGCTGCTGATGGACGTGCGATGCCGGTGCTGGACGGCTTGCAGGCCACCCGGGAGATCACCGCCATGCCGGGCGCACCCAGGGTCCTGGTACTGACCACGTTCGACCTGGACGACTACGTGTACCAGGCGCTGCGCTGGGGGGCCAGCGGGTTCCTGCTCAAGGACGCCTCGGCCGCGGGAACTGGCCGACGCGGTCCGGGTCGTGGCGGCCGGCGACGCGCTGCTGTCCCCGGGCGTGACCCGGCGGCTCATCGCCGAGTTCGCCCGGATGGGCGCGCCCCGCGGACCCAGCCGGGACAGCCTGGACGGGCTGACCGAACGTGAGTGCGAGGTGCTCGCCCTGGTCGCCCGCGGCCTGTCCAACGCGGAGATCGCGGGCCGCCTGATCGTCGCGGAACAGACCATCAAGACGCATGTCAGCCGGATCCTGATGAAGCTGGGCCTGCGCGACCGCACCCAGGCCGTGGTGCTCGCCTACGAGACCGGCCTGGTCCAGCCAGGTGCATGAGCGTGCCAAAGGGGGGCGGACTGGCTGACGAGCGGGGTACGGCGAGGAGGGAAGGAGGCGGGCCCGAGCCCCCCGGAGGCGCAAAGCAAACACGGCGTTTGCGGTGGCCGTGGCCTGGGGGGCTGGCGGTCTACAACAACATCGGCGGCGAGCATCCGTGCCGCCAGCGGTGGTACCCGGTCACCAACCTGGGCGCGGCCGGCCTGCTGGTGGCGGCGGCCGCCGCCAGCGGCCTGACCGCCGCCGACCTGGGGCTGACCGCCGGCCAGGGGCGCGCCGGGCTGCGCGGCGCGGCCGGGCCGGCTGCTGCGCTGGCCGCGGCCTGGCTCACCCTGGCCGCGGTACCGGCCAGCCGCCGGTACTGGCCGACCAGCGGATCGCCGGCCTGACCTGGCCCCAGGTGGCCTACCAGGTCACGGTGCGCATCCCGGTCGGCACCGTGCTGTGGGAGGAAACCGCGTTCCGCGGTGTGCTGCAGGCCGCGCTGCGCCGGGCGCTGCCCGGGCCAGCCGCGATCGCCGTGACCAGCGGCGTGTTCGGGCTCTGGCACATCCGGCCGACGATCGCCGCGCTGCGCATCAACGAGCGTGGCCGCGGGCGGCCGGGCCGGCCGGGCGGGCGGCCGCGGCGGTGGCGGGCACCGCTGCGGCTGGTGGGCTTTTGTCCTGGTTTCGGCATCGTTCGGGTAGCCTGGTCGCGCCGGTGCTGCTCCATCTCACCGCCAACTGCGGTGCCGCGCTGGCCGCCCGCGCCGTGGCGGGTGCGCGCCAGGTGCCAGCGGCCGGTAACGAGATTGCCCGCCCGCCGTAACGACGGCGTGACGTGCCCTGGCCATCCTGAAGTGTGCGGCCCGCCGCGAGGTGATGGCCGCGATGAGTACCTGCGAGGAGGCCCCCCATCGACGCGATGCGTGGTCCCGCCGATGCCGGGGCCGCGGGCGGCCCAGCCCGGTGGGCCCCGGGCAGCACGCAGCCGCCGTTCTGCGGTGACGAGTACCCGCCGCTCAAGGGCTCGCCGGGCGCGGTGGTCTGCACCAAGCCACCTCATCCGGCGGCCGAGCCGCACCTGAACGAGGAGACCGGCTGGGCCTGGCGCAGCGCCAAGGGGGGCGCCGGGCTGGACTGACGGAGCGAGGAACGAGCGAGGAGGGAAGGAGGCGGGTTCAAGCCCCCTGGAGGCGCAAAGCAAGACTGCTAGACCCCTTCGGGGTGTCTCGGCGCCTCGGGCGCGCGGTCCGGCACGGCATCCGGCACCTTCGGTCCCGGCAGCACCCGGCCTGCGCTGCGGCGCAGGTCTTCGGTCGCGGTGTGCCGCAGGCCCACGCCTTTCGCCCGGATATCGCTCAGCGCGGGCGCCCGGGCGACCAGGATCACGCCCGCCACGAGAGCCACGATCCCGGCCGCCTGGAGCGCGATCTGGGCGGCGTGATGCGGATCACGTCACCGAAGACGACCACCCCCAGCAGGATGCCGACCACCGGTTCACCGGCGGTGATGCCGGGCAGCGAGGCGTGCAGCGGCGCGGCGCTGAACGAGCTCTCCATGAGCCAGAGCGCCAGCAGCGCCGCGGCGGCCAGCGAGTAGGCGGGCCAGCTGGTCAGCACCGCGACGATGCCGTGGTGGTCCAGGATGAGCAGGGTGCTCCGGGTCAGCGCGTCCGAGATGCCCCAGATCAGCCCGGCCGCCAGGCCGGTGAGCGTGGCCCGCCGCTGGCCGGTCCGGCGCAGGCCCGCGCGGACCAGCAGCAGCGCGATGAAGCCGACCGCCGCGGCGGCGGGCCAGTACGCGGCGGACCCGAAGTGCATCCCCGCCGGCGCCGACCGCGCGCGCGGCCGACAGCGCGCCGACCCCCGAGGCGAGCAGCACCGCGCCCAGGATTTCCGACTTTCGCGGCCGTACCCCGGACAGCGGGATCGCGACGATCAGGGCGAACAGCAGGTTGGTGGCCAGCAGTGGCTCGGCCACCGGTCAGCTGGAGGTTGTCAAAGGTATAGCCGGACAGCACGTAGCCCGCCGTCATCACCGCCGATGCCGAGCAGCCAGCGCGGCTTGCCGGATCAGCTCGGCGATCAGCTTCAGGTGCAGGAAGTACTTGGTCGGTTCCTGCTCGGCGGCGTTCTGCTGCAGCACCAGCCCGGTGCCCACCAGCAGCGCGGCGCACAGCGCGATGGCGATATGCATCAGAACCAGCCACCTGGGACATGGGCAGGCCAAGCGTGCACCGGACCCCGGGACCCACGTGCACATCAGGCTTCACCGCATCGTCCCCGCCTGAGCACCACGAGTCGGATGCTCCAGCCTTCATTGTGCCCCGGGTCCGGGTATGTCTGCCGCAACACCTGGTCACGCCGTCGTGACCTGGCGCTCGATCCGGCTGAGCAGGGCGTGCAGCGCAGCCACATCCGCCTTGGTCGCGGCCTGCTGCGTGGGCTTGAGGCTGAGCACAAGCTGGCCGCCTGGCTCGAGCGCCCCGGTCTTGACGTCGCTGACGTCGTCCCCGTTCTGCAGCCGTACCGCGTTGTCGAGTTCGCTGCGCCGCAGTCCCAGGTGTACCAGTGCGCGCTGGATGACGTGCCCGTCGCTGATCACCGTGGTCGGCTGGCCATCGAAGATCCGCGCCGCGGTGGCGCTGGCCGCGATGAGCCGGTTGACCGCGGCGTTGACCGCCACCAGGGTCGCCGCGCCCACCGCCGCGCCGGTCAGCGAGGAGTCGTTGCCGATGACCGCGTTCTGCACCACGTTCGACAGCAGGAAGATCACCACGAAGTCGAACGTGTTCATGGTGGCCAGGCCGCGCTTGCCGGCCAGCCGGAAGAGCACGGCGATCAGCGCATACACGGCAATCGTCCGGATGACCTTCTCGGCCAGCGGGATCTGCTCGGCGAACATGGCGTGCCACATGCTGGCCTCCAGGGCTGCTCGGCGACGGCCCCGGGCCGATCCCGCCCGGTACCAGGCTTGGCCAGCTACCCAGCCGCCCGGCGGATATCCGGCCCGGCTGGCACTGGCCTCGAGGACGCTGGCCCCAGGCTGGCGAGCGGTCACCGCGCGTAACCGGCGCCGCGCACCCGGAAGAACATGGTCGGGTGCCACCACGCGTTCGTGGTATGCCAGCCGATCAGCGTTCCGCTATCCAGAGCACCGAACGTGTGGCCAGGCCGTACGAAGAACTCCACATGTCGCTGCCGTAGACGCTAGGTCGCCGCGGCGCGCCTGGGATTCGCTCTCCCTGATCAGCTTGCCGAGTTCAGCATCTGGTACGTGGTCCGGCCGAAGTAGATGTGCCACCGCGCGTACGCGGCGCTCACCAGGCCGGAGCAGTGAAGCCATCGCCCGGCCAGTACCGCCCCAGCAGTACGGGTGGCCCGCCATGCTGGTGGTACGCCCCAAATAGACCCCGGCCGCGGTGTACCCGCCCTGGCGGCCTGGTGCGTAGCGAGGGAATCGCCACCAGTGTGGCCAGGGCCAGGGAAGGAACAGGAACGGTGGAAGATACGATGCTTGCCACGACGGGGCTCCCATCGCAGGGTGCTTCCGCTGTGCCAGCCACAGGCTCAGGGTGACGGCGAACTCGCCGGGAAACCCAACAGGACCTGAACCTTAGCGGAATCGGTCTGAAAAAATGGCATTTCCGGAGATCCGCAGTGTCGCCGTTCACCCGCCGTCGGGTCGCCCGCGTCCCGGGCCGACCTGGGTGACAACCAAGGTCACCGTCGACTGCATCAGGAGAGGTCTATGAAGACCAGAGCTGCGGTTTTACGCGGAGTGGGCCAGGACTTCGAGATCACCGAACTAGAACGTCCGCGGCGTGATCCTGTATGACGGTCCCTGACGTCCCGGCCGGCGACGGGCGGCTCAGCCCCGGGATCGTGGCGTTCAGCGGGCAGGTCCGGGTGCTGCAGGCGCTGGGCACCCGCCTCGCCCACGGCCTGGTCGGCGAGCTGGTGGCGCTGCGCGGGCACGGCCTGACCGATCTGGCCGCGGCACTCCGTGCGGCCGCCGCTCAGCTGGCGACCGTACCGGCCAGCGAACGGGTTGCCGTGCTGCTGTCCGACTGCCTGCCGACGGCCTGCCCGGACCCGGCACTGGCGTTGAGTGGAATAAGTACCTTGCACACTGGGTGCCGTGCCCGTGGCTGACCGCGGCGGCGGAACGGGCCGCCGCCGCGCTGGCCCGCCGCGGTGGCGGCCGGTGCCAGCCGGTGCGCGGGCTCACTGACGTCGCTCCAGCGCTGACCCGTGTACTGTCCTGGAGTGATCAATGAGCAGTGCCGCAAAAAACAATGCCGTCACCTGGTATGACGTGCTGGGCGTGCTACCGGACGCGACACCGGATGACGTCCGCGCCGGGTGGCAGGCGAGGCGGGGAAGCGCTCGCGCTGGCCACTGGCCGGGGCTCCGCCCGATGTGCTGGCCGCGGCCTGCGGGGCCGGGCAGGAGGTGGACGAGGCCGGGCGGGTGCTCGGGGACGCGGCCACCCGCCATGCGTACGACGTGGACATCGGCGTCGTGCGGCCCGGGGAGGGCCTGGAGCCGCCGGGCGTGGGGCCGACCCCGGCCTGACGTCACCCTCGGCCAGCGGTGGACCACGGCGGATGCGGCGGCCCTGGAGGGGGCGCCGGGCCCACCCTCCCGGGTGGTGACGCCGGATGTCGGCGGCCTGTTCTATCACGCCTGCGTGCGCGGCCGGGCGGGCTGGCCTGCACCTCGCCACGGTCCGAGCTGACCGCGCACCCGATGCCCGTGGAGGGCCTGGTCGTGGGGCAGACGCCCGCCCCCGGCCACCGGGTGCACGCCGGCAGCACGCTCACCGTTCAGCTGTGGCACCCGCCCAGGGCGGCGCACCGAACGGGCAGCCCGGGGCTGCCGCGCAGCAGGTAGGCCGACCTGAGCAGCTCGGGCTGATCGCGCAGCCGGCGGGCTGGCCCGGAAAAGCGCAGCCGTCCTGCCCTCCATCACGTAGGCGTGCCCGGCCAGGCCCAGCGCCAGCGTGGCGAACTGCTCGATCAGCAGCACCCCGGTCCCGGACCCGGCGACCGCACGGATCACCGGGATGAGCCGGTTCAGGCACCACCGGCGCCAGCCCCAGGGACAGCTCGTCGATCAGCACATAACGCGGCCCGGACACCAGGGCCTGGGCCAGCACCAGCATCTGCTGCTCGCCGCCGGACAGGGTACGGGCCGGTGCGGCCAGCCGGCCGAGCTCCGGGAAGAGATCCAGCGCCCGCTCCCGGCCGGACCGGGCCGCGGCCGGCGGCAGGGCGTAGGTGGCCACCCGGAGGTTCTCCTCGACGGTCAGGTCGCCGAGCAGCCGGCGGCCTTCCGGGACGATCGCGACACCGGCCCGGCGGATCCGTTCTGGCCTGCTGCGGGCCAGGTCACGGCCGTCCAGCAGGACCGATCCGGCGCGCGGCCGGAGCACGCCGCCGACCGCCAGCACCAGGCTGGACTTGCCCGCCCCGTTCGGCCCGAGCAGCGCGGTCACCGCGCCTGCCGGGCACGTCCACCGACACGTCCTGGACCACGGTGCGGCGGCCCCGGTCCACGGTCAGGCCGCGCAGCCCGAGCGCCTCGCGGCCGGCGCCGGTCATGACAGCCCCGCCTCGGGCCCAGATAGGCCTGGATCACCTGCTCGTCGCGGAGCACCTCGGCGGTCGGGCCGACCGCGATGAGCCGGCCGAAGTCCAGCACGGCGGTGCTGGCGCAGCACGCCGACACCAGGCTCATGTCGTGGTCCACCAGGATGACCAGCGCGCCAGTACGCGCCGGGATGTCCCGGATCACCCCGGCCAGGTGGCTGGTCTCCGCGTCGGGCAGCCCGGCGGCGGGCTCGTCGAGCAGGATCAGCCGGGGCGCCCCGACCACGGCCCGGGCCAGCTCGACCAGCCGGCGCTGGCTCCGCCCCCAGCGCGCGCACCGGGGTCTGCGGGTCGGTGTCCAGCCCGGCGAAGGAGATCGCGCCGAGCACGTCGGCCCGCCGGGACCGGCTGACCAGCCCGCTGGTGCCGTGCACCATGGCCACGTTCGGTAGATGGACAGTTCCTCGATGGCCTGCTCGGTCTGGAACGTCCGGCGCACACCCCAGCGCGCCCGGCGGAACGCGGGCATGGCCAGCAGGTCGGCGCCTGAAATCCGCCTTGCTACCGTGCCTGACGCGGGCCGGACGAACCCGCTCAGCACGTTGAAGAACGTGGTCTTGCCCGCGCCGTTCGGCCCGATCAGCCCGCAGGTACCGGCCTCGAACCGGAGGCTCACCGCGTCCAGCGAGGTGACCCCGCCGAACCGGACGGTCAGCCCGGCCACGTCGATCACGGCTGCGCCCCCCGTCCCCGGCCGAGCCGCCGCCCCAGCCGGGCCAGGTCCCGGGGGACCTGATCGGCCAGCCCGGCTGGGGCGGTGGTCAGCACCTGGAGGACGCCCAGGCCGAACAGGATGGCCAGCCAGTCCGCGGACACCCCCCAGTTGTTCAGCAGCGGGGGCAGCAACTCCAGCAGCAGGGCGGCCACGATCGCGCCGTACCACCGGTACACCCCGCCCATCAGCACCACGGCCAGCAGCGTGATCGAGTCCTGGGTGGGGAAGTCGATCGAGTACAGGTACTGCACGGCCCCGGCCAGCACGCCACCCGCCACCCCGGTGATGAACGAGGCCAGCGCGAACGCCCACAGCTTGTACAGCGTGGTGTTGATCTGGCGGCCAGCGGGTGCGGCCGCCTCGCTCTGCCGGATGGAGCTCGCCCAGGCCCGGCCGGGCCGGCCCCGCAGGTGCACGGCAACCAGCCGCGAACATCAGCCCGGCGACCACGACGGCATAACGGAAGTAGGCCGGGTCGCTGCCCGCGACGCCGGGCCGGCGGATCGGCGGGATATGCACCTCAGCGCCGTTGTAGCCGAGGAAGCCAGCCCCGCCGTTGGGGGAAGTTCGTGCTGGCCAGTACCACCGTGATGGCACCGGCCAGCATCAGCGTGATGAGTGCCAGGTACAGCCCGCGCAGCCGCAGCGCAGGCAGCCCGATCAGGGTGCCCGCGGCCATGGTGAGCAGGCCTGCCGCGAGCAGCACCAGCGGATAGGGCAGCGTGCTGGCGAACAGCAGCCGGGCCGCCACCCAGGCGCCGATGGCCAGCACCGCGACCTGGCCGAGGGATACCAGGCCGACCCGGCCGACCAGCAGGCTCAGGCCGAACGCGACCACCGCGTACACCGCGACCTGCGTCATCGCCTGGACGTAGTACAAGCTCAGCAGCTCGGGCAGGGCCAGCAGGACGAACAGCAGCAGCGCGGCCAGTGTCCCGGCGCGGGCCAGCGCCCGGGCGGCCCGGCCGGCGCAGCGCGGACCGCGGCCAGGCCGCCTCGGCGTGCCCCGTGGTGCTTGATCACCGCCCGCTAGCCCTCCTCGCGGGACAGGGTGAGCACCCGGCGCCGGGACAGCACCAGCAGCGCCACTGCGGCCAGCACGAACGGGGTCATGTCCCGGTAGCTGGTCAGCGCCTGGATCGGGGTCAGCAGGTCATGGACCAGGCCGACGGCGAGCGCGGCCAGGAAGGTGACGGCGATCCGAGCGCAGCCGGGCGATCAGCGCGGCGGCCAGCGAGGAAGTACCACCAGGAAGGTGAGCGTGGTGGCGTCCAGCGCGACCAGGTCGGCCAGCAGCAGCCCGGCCAGGCCGCCGAGCAGCCCTTAGCCCAGCCAGGCCGCCGCTTCCACCCGGCGGACCCTGGCCCGCCAAGCGTGGCGGTGATCTCCCGGTCGTTGGCCATCGCCCGATCGCGGTGCCCAGCCGGGTGTACCGCAGGAAAACACCGGTGCCCACGGTGATGCAGAAACACGCCGGCGGACGAGCGAGATCACCTGCGTCCAGGTCCCACCTGGACCTGGCCGGCCATGAAGCCGCCGTTGTCGGTGGGCAGCGTGATGGCCCGGGACTCGCCACCGCTGGCCGTCCAGAGCAGGTCCATCGCGCCGAACAAGACCAGCGTCTAGGCCCAGCGTGGCCACCGCCTTGACCAGTGGGTCCCGCCCCGGCCAGGGCCGGGCCGAACAGCAGCCCGTAGCCCAGGGTGACCAGGCCACCGAACGCCACGCAGGCCAGCCAGCCGAGCCAGCCGGGCAGGCCCGGCGCTGGCCAGCGACCAGGCGATGAGCGCGCCCATCGCGCCGACCGCGCCAAACGCCAGGTACACCACGCCGGTGGCCCGGTACAGCACCACCAGGCCCACCCCGGACAGCGCGTACACGCCGCCCAGGGCCAGCCCGCTGACGAGGAACGGCTGGAAGTCGGCCCAGCTCGGCATGGTGGCGTGCCGTGCGGCATACTATCCCCGCCACCTCATGGCGGTAGCTGGCGATCTGCGGGTTGACCGAGGAGATCTGGGTGCAGCCCTGGGCGGTGACCATCTTGCCGTTGTCCGGGGTGACCGGTGTAGTCCTCGTTGTTCGGGATGTGCATCGGGTAACTGCCGTACGTCCACAGCTGGCAGAGCATGCCGGCGTCGAAGTTGCTGACCGCCTTGAACGCGGCGTTCACGCTCTTGACCGTGTAGCTGCCCTTGATGGTTTCCAGCGCGTGCACCGCGATCTCGGCCTCGGTGAAACCCATCTGGCTGAAGCTGCCGATGCCGCCGGAGATCGCCTTCCCGTACTGCTGGTAGATGGCCTCGTAGAGCCGCAGGCCGGGGGAGTTGGCCGAGTCCGTCGGCGTCAGCTCGGCGTTGACGAACAGCTTGTGGTTCCAGTCTGGCGCCCAGCGACTGGGCCAGGAAGTCGGCGTTGCACGGCGTTGAGCAGCCCCACAGCTTGACCCGGTCCGCCAGGCCCAGCTTCTGCGCGGCCTGCAGGATGACCAGCGCCTCGGGCGGGGTGAAGTTGAGCACCACGGCGCCGTTGGGCCCGCGTCGTCCACCTCCTTGATGGCCACCGAGTCCGCGTCGGAGATCCGCACGTTCTCGGTCAGCTGGGTGATCGGCACGTGCTTGGCGGCGGCCAGCGCGGCCGGCCGGCCGCGATGTACCCGGTGCCCGGCACGTTCGACTGGTCGAACACGATCTTCGAGACGTGCTGGCTGAGCGCGTACTGCACGGCCCCGTCCGAGCTGTACCGCGGCCCCATGTCGACCGCGGCGCTGTTCGGCGTGGACCAGCACTCCGGGGCGATGCCGGAGTCGATGATGTCGAACCCGAGTTTCTGCCAGTAGGCATGGTCCACCGAGCATTCGATAATGCTCGTGTTGCCGACGATCCCGACGACGTGATCGGTCTGTACGAGCTGGCCGGCCTCCCCCGATATCTGACCCGATTCGTCTGCCCTGCTCTATGTAGTACTTAACTGGATGACCGTTCATCCCGCCGTTGTCGTTCACGCAGGTGAAGTAGGCGCTGGCCATATTCGCGATATCAGTAAATGACGTGCCGGGCTGGTTGGTCACGATGCCGCCGAGCGGGATGGGCGAGCCGGTGGCCTTCACCCCGGGCTTGGTTCCGCACTGTGACGTGCTCACCGTGGTCGCGCCCGGGCTGGTGGAGCGGCCGCGCTGGACGACGGGGGCGCCCCGGCGGATGAGGCATTGCTGCCGCACGCGGCCAGCGAAACCAGGCCGATGGCAACAATGACGGCGAACTGCGCCGCATATCCGGGCAGCGCCTGGAGAATCCCGCCTGCCCCCACCTCCTGGTGCAGACGGTGTAAACCCGCCCGGATGAGCAAGGTGAGCCGATATTAGAGGTCTGCCCGGGGTGGCACAAGGTCCGGGCCGCTACCCAGGACGGCAATAGCCTTATCTTGTGGCGCTGCCCAGGAAACTGGCGTTATGAATTGTGTGGCGGCACAATAATCCGGCCAGCCGGATGGCCGCGGCCAGCGGGCAGCCGCGGCCATCCGGTCCCTCTAGTGGGTGCTGAACGTGGCGGTCAGCGTGCCAGCCAGGTGCCCGTCAATGGACAGCCGGACCGGGTGGCCGGGTAGCAGGCCACCGGCCAGCGGTACGACCGGCCGTGCGCCGCGATGCTGTCCGACGACAGGCTGATGCCGCGCTGCAGCGTGCTCAGCGCGGCGCGGGCCGGTGGCCGGAACCGTCGTGGTGGCGATGGTTCCGGCCCTTACTCTGCCAGCCCCATCTGGCCCGGCCCAGCCTGGCGCGCGCGGTCCGGGAGGATGGCTGTCAGCGGGCTGCTCTACGCTTGGCGGACGTGGCACGATCGGCGCCGGCCGCGCACCGGCTCATCACCATCAACCTGGCCGCCTGCCTGCTGCTGCTGGCCCAGTACCTGCTCGGCATGGTGGCCAACCTCTACGTCACGCTGCCCGCGCACCATCCCGGGGCCGGGGCCAGCAACTACTTCGCCGGTATCGGCTCCGGCCTGGGCTGGCTGATCGCGCACGGCCCGGGCTGGGCGGCCGCGCACGCCGCGCTCGGGCTGGCCCTGGCGCTGGCCGCGCTGGCCAATATCGTCTTCACCTGGCGGCGGGGCGGCGGCGGTCACCACGACCGCGGTGCTCGGCGCCCTGTTCATCGTGGGTGCCGGGTTCAACGGGGCCAGCTTCCTCAACTACGGGCACGATGCCAGCTCGCTGATCATGGCCGTGCTGTGGGCGCTGGCCCTGGCCTGCTATCTCACCGGCCTGTATCTGCTGGCCCGGCCGGTCAGCCGGTAGCTGCCGGTTGCCACCGGCATCCGGCCGGCGCAAACTGGTGCCGATCCGGCCGGGGGAGACACGTCATGGCCAATCGCAACGAGGAACTGGTCCGGCAGGCCTACCAGGCCTACGCCCGCGGGGATGTCCGCGGCATCCTGGATCTCGTCGATCCGGACCTGGAGTGGACATACCTCGACCCGGCTTTCGCCAACGCTGAGCCCGCGACCTGCCACGGCCGGGAGCAGCTGCGGGTGGCCCTGGAGCGGCAGCTCCGCCACGGCCTGACGCCCCAGCTCGAAGAGGTGGTGGCCAGCGGCGATACCGTGCTGGTGGTGATCCACCGGCCCGGCCTGGACCGGCTGCGCATCCGGCAGGGCAACGACCGCAACTACCTGGTGCTCACCCTCGACCAGGGACGGATCACCAAGATGCGCGCCTGCCGGGACCGGGCTGAGGCCCGCGCGGTGGCCGGCCTCAGCGGCGGTTCGTGACCCGGCCCGGTTCCGGCCCAACCGGGTCTGTGCTGACCGACGGGCCCGCCGTGGGGGTGGCGGCCGTCCAGCAGTGCGGGCACCCGGGGCCAAACGCGCTGTGCAAGTGGGCGCAGTCCGTAGACCGCGCGGTCATGCCGGAGGCACCGGCCCTGGTCTGCTGCCTGCTTTGTTCCATCACCTGGCGCCACCTCGCACTTCCCGGCGCCAGCGAGCGGGGCAGCCCGCCGCGCCGTCCGGTCTCAGCTTCCCAGCTGGCGGCACTTCAATCGCGCCGACTCGCCAGCGAAGATGCCCATACTTAACGCCAGTGCCCAGCTGGTCACACGCTGGCCAGCGCGGCCGGGCGTTCGCCGGGCGGCCTCCGGGCTGCGCCCGCCCGCCGGAACCCGGGCCGCCGCATTTAAAAAAATGCGGATTCCAATAAATGCGGATGCCAAACTGGCTTTTTTCAAAATGGCCTGCAAAATGCGATACTCGGCGCATGACACAAACCACTCATTTCGAAATCCGGCCAGTTAATCCAGCGGATCACCCCGCGGTGCTGGGGCTGAGTCCCCGGCTGACCATCGGCGCCGCCCCGTGGCGCGATCCGGACCGGGTCGCCGCCGCGGCCCGGGGCTGGATCGAGTCCTCGCTGGCGGCCGCCGGCCAGGACGGGCACGCCCTGCTGGTCGCCTTGCTCGGCGGGCAGGTCGCCGGGCTGGTGAGCCTGGTCGAGCGCGAGCACTTCACCGGGGAACTGGACGCCTACATCGGCGAACTCGTCGTCGGCCAGGCCCAGGAGGGACAAGGCGCGGGCCGGGCCCTGCGGCCGCGGCCGAGCGGTGGGCGGCCGGCCGTGGACTGGCCCGGATCACCCTGGACACCGGCGCGGCCAACACCCGGGCCCAGCGGCTATATGCCCGGACCGGATTCGTGCCGGAGGACATCCGGCTCAGCAAGCCGGTCAGATCCGGCTCATCGTGACATACTGCCCGCTGTATACGCCGTCTGCTCGTGCTGGAGGCTGCCGTGCGTACTCGCCGGGCTGGGTTAACCGCTGCTGCCGGGGCCACCGCGATGCTGCTGGCCGTGTCCGGGCTCGGCCCGGCCAAGGCAGCCACGCCGCCCGGCTGGCGGGTGGTGCTGACCCTGCCCGGCACGCCTTCCAGCACGCTGGAGATGGTTGCCACCCCCGGCCAGGGATCAGGCCTGGGCTGGTGGCGCGGTCTACCCGGCGGGCGGGGCCCGCCCGCTGGTGGAGCGGTCCACCGGCCGGTCCTGGGTACGCAGTAACCTGCCCGGCGGGCTGCATGGCGTGATCACCATCGTGTGTGCCTCGGGGCCAGGAAACGTGTGCGCCTTCGACCAGGACAACCAGGCCGGGACCGAGGCCGCGCTGCGCTGGAACGGCCGTTCCTGGGCGGCCATGAAACGCTGGGCCAGGCTGGCCCGGATCGAGCTGGCTCGACGCGCTGGTGTCCAGCCCGGGCAACGTCTGGGTGTTCAGCCGCCAACAGGACGCCTACGAGCACTACAACGGGCATACCTGGCAGGAGGCCGCGGGCCTGCTCGACAATTCCTATTTCTTCAATGTGACCGCCACCTCGGCCAGCGACCTGTGGGTGATCGGATCGAATGACACCAATGGCTTCTATGCGTCGGTCCCAGTACACGGCGCCGGTAACGGCACGTGGACGGTCGGGCCATTCGCAGGATTTCCGGACGGGCCCGGGCACGGGCCGATCACCTTTATCTATGCGCAGTCGGCCACCGGCGTATGGGCGGTAGGCGGCATCCGGGAAAATGACGGGACCTACATCCCGCTGGGCGCGCAGTACAACGGCTCGGCCTGGACCAGCCTGAACTGGACGGCCACCGGATTCATGCTGGCCAGCGCGATATCCGACGGCCAGGGTGGACTGTGGGCCAGCACCGCCTGGGACGCCACGGGCGTCCCGCCGCACTTGCTGCACTACACCGCCGGCACGTTCACCCCGGTACCGCTGCCGCGCCGGAACGGCCGCTACGTCGCGGTCACTGCGCTGGCCGCCGTGCCGGGCTCGGTGTCCCGGTGGGCCGTCGGCCAGCGGACCGGGCTGTTCGGCAAGGGACGGTCCACCGGCGTGATCCTCAAGTACGGCAGCTGACCCGGCTGTACCACGACTAGAACAGGTTCTAGTCTGAGCGCATGCGGCACGGCATCGTCCTGTTCACCTGCGATCGCGGGATCACGCCCGCCGAGGCCGCCAAGGCGGCCGAGGACCGCGGCTTCGACACGTTCTATGTGCCGGAGCACACGCACATCCCGGTCCGGCGGGCCGCCCCGCACCCGCGCACCGGCGGTGCGGCGCTGCCCGACGACCGGTACCTGCGCACCCTCGACCCGTGGGTGTCGCTGGCCACCGCGGCCGCGGTGACGGCGCGGATCGGGCTGGGTACCGCGGTGGCGCTGCCCGCCGAATCCGACCCGATAACGCTGGCCAAGACGATCGCCACGCTGGATCATCTGTCCGGCGGCCGGGTGACGGTCGGCGCCGGGTTCGGCTGGAACACCGACGAGCTGGCCGATCACGGCGTTCCGGCTGGCCAGCGGCGCGCCGTGCTGGCCGAGTACGTGGCGGCGATGCGCGCGCTGTGGACTCAGCCGGAAGCGGCGTACGACGGGAAGTTCGTGTCGTTCGGGCCGTGCTGGGCGTTCCCCAAGCCGGTGCAGCCGCACCTGCCGCTGATCATCGGTGCGGGTGGTGGCCCGCAGACGCTCGGCTGGATCGCCCAGCACGCCGACGGCTGGCTGACCACCCCGGGGGAACGGGACATCAGCGCCAAGGCGGCCGCGCTGCGGCAGGCCTGGGCGGCGGCGAGCCGGGCGGGCGCCCCCGATATCCGGGTGCTGGTCGCCGCCAAGCCGTCCGCTGACGACTTGGCTGGCTGGGCGGAGGCCGGGGTCACCGAGTGCCTGTGGGGGGTGCCGGATGGCCCGGCCGGATCGGCCGCGGCCTACCTGGACCGGCTGGCGGCCCGCGTGGCGAGCTGGCGGTGACGCCGGCCATGAGCGCAGCCAGCGGCCAGCTGCCCGCCGCGCTGCCCGCGTCGGTGCTGGCCGACAGCACTGGCACGTATGACGTGGCAGTCATCGGCTTCGGCATCGCGGGCGGCTGCGCGGCCCTGGAGGCCGCCCGGGCCGGCGCCCGGGTGCTGCTGCTGGAGCGGGCGGCCGTGCCCGGCGGCACCACCTGCCTGGCCGGCGGGCACTTCTACCTGGGCGGCGGCACCCCGGTGCAGCTGGCCACCGGGCACCAGGACTCGCCCGAGGAGATGTACAAGTACCTGGTCGCGACGGCCAAGGACCCCGAGCATGACAAGATCCGTGCCTACTGCGCCGGGTCGGTCGAGCACTTCGGATGGCTGGAGTCGCTGGGCTTTCAGTTCGAGCGGTCCTACTTCGCCGGCAAGGCGGTGATCCAGCCCGGCACCGAGGGGCTGATGTTCAGCGGCAACGAGCAGGTGTGGCCGTTCCGGGAGCTGGCCCGGCCGGCGCCACGCGGGCACAAGGTGCCGGTGCCCGGCGACACCCAGGGCGCCCGGCTGGTGGTGGACCTGCTGCGCGACCGGATCGCGGAGACCGGCGCCGAGGTGCGCTACGAGACCGGCGCGACCAACCTGGTCACCGACGAGGCGGGTGGCGTGGCCGGCCTGGCCTGGCGGTCCTTCGCCGAGACCGGCCTGGTCCGGGCGGGTGCGACGGTGATCGCCGCCGGGGGGTTCGTGATGAACCCGGACATGGTGGCCGAGTACACCCCGGCGCTCGGCGGGAAGCTCATCACGCTCGGCTCGAGCTACGACGACGGGCTCGGCATCCGGCTCGGCATGTCGGTGGCGGCCGACGTCCGGCACATGGACGAGCCGTTCATCACCGCGCCCTGTTATCCGCCGGCCCAGCTGATCACCGGGCTGATCGTCAATTCCCGCGGCCAGCGTTTCGTGGCCGAGGACTCCTACCACGCGCGGACTTCGCAGTTCGTGCTGGAGCAGCCCGGCTCCGCGGCGTACCTCATCGTGGACAGCGCGCATGTGCAGCAGCCGCAGATGCCGCTGGTGCCGCTGCTCGACGGTTACGAGACCGTAGGCCGGCATGGAGCAGGGCCTCGGCCTGCCGTGCCGGCTCGCTGGCCGCCACGCTGGCCCGGTACAACGACTACGCCGCCCGCGGCGAGGACCCGGACTTCCACAAGAGCGCCCAGTGGCTGGCGGCCCAGGACCAGGCGCCGTGGGCGGTGTTCGACCTGCGGCTCGGCCGGGCCCTGTACGCCGGGTTCACGCTCGGTGGCCTGCGCACCACGGTTGACGGGCAGGTGCAGCGGCACGACGGCTCGGTCATCCCGGGGCTGTACGCGGCCGGGGCCTGCGCGTCGAACATCGCCCAGGACGGCAAGGGCTACGGCTCAGGCACCCAGCTCGGCGAGGGGTCGTTCTTCGGCCGCCGGGCAGGCCGGCACGCGGCCCAGGCGACGCGCCGGGCCTGAGCCCGGTCGCCGTCAGCCGTCGCCCGCCCGCCACAGCTGGACGCTGCGGGCCGCCGCGTCGAGGATCAGCTGCGCGTCGATGCTGGCCCGGGTTTCGGGGATCCCCAGCGCGGACCACTCGCAGACGAACTCCAGCGGGCCAGCCGGTGGCAGTGGCCACGACCACCACCGGGAGAAAGTGAGCGTGGGCTGCCGCCGCCGAGGAACTGGCGCAAGATCGGGCCGTCCGGCGGCGCGTCGGAATCTGGTCCTGGGCCGCCGTGCTGGCCGATGACCTTGCGGCCGTCGGACAGCTGAAGCCCGAACCGCAACGACCGCCGGAGGGCGCGCGGATCCTCGATGCGGCCGAGCGCAGCGTCTGGCCGCTGCTCCGCGGAGAGCCCGGCCCCGTTCGGGCCGGAAGCGGGCGGTCAGGAAGATCTCGAATCCGGCTGAGTAAGCGGATATCCCGGTGACCGCGACCGCCGCCCGGTCGGTCCGGCCGAGCAGCACGGTGTTGACCTGTACTAACCAGGAAGCTCCGCCTCCGGCGGGTCCCACGGATGATGGATCCGGGGCTCCGGCTCGGCAGCTGGCACGTCGTCAAAGAACGCCATACGGCCATCGTGGTCCAGGCCAGCGTGCCCGCCATGGGGTGGCACCCACGTCCGGGGTGGGTCTCGGCCTACTGTTGGGCCGCGCCCGCCGCGACGGCGGTGCTGAGGGCCGGGCGGACGGGTGGCGGGCGCCGCCCAGGCGCGTGGATCGAGGGTGCCGTCCACGGCGGCATGCGCGACGTCGGTCAGCCGGAGGTTGTTGTTGCGGGCATAGGCCCGCAGCCGGGAGAAAGCCTCGGCCAGGCCGGTGCCGGCCCGTTCCGAGATCACGCCTTTGGCCTGCTCGATCACTATCCGGCTGGTCAGGGCGACGGAGAGCTGCTCGTTCAGGCGCTGGGCTTCGGTGCTGGCCCGGTGCTGAATGATACTGAGCGCGGCCAGGTCGGCGAAGGCCCGGGCGACGATGACATCGGCCGCCCGCATCGGGGTCCCGGAGACGCTGAGCAGGTTCAGTGCGCCGAGCGTCACGTCCCGCAGCCGCAGCGGCAGGGCGACGGCCGACATGAAACCGGCCTCGCGGGCGGCGGCGCTGAATGCGGGCCAGCGGCCGGACTCCACCGCCAGGTTGACGTGCTCGACCGGCTCCCCGGTACGGAAAGCGTCCAGGCACGGGCCTTCCTGGGCCTGCAGCTCGAACAGTTCCAGCAGCCGCATCGCCTCGCTGGAGGACGCGACCAGCCCGAGGCTCCCGGCTGGGGAGGCCAGCATCACCCCGGCGGCGGACACGCCCAGCAGGCGACGCACCGGTCGGTGAGCCCGGTCAAAAGGTCGACGACGTCGTAGTCATCGACCAGCGTGTCGGCCATCTCCACCAGGGAGCGGACCACGTCGGCTTCCCGGGTCATCGCAAACCCCACTTTCCTGCGGCGCGAGCCGACTCGTCGCAGCCGGCTGGGCGCAGGAACCTCTGCCCGGGTGGTGACTCCGATCTTACCGTGAACCTGGCCGCGGCGGCGGGCCAGGGCAGGCCGGGATTCATCTGATCCGGAGCCGGCGCGCGACGATGTCCCGGGCCACGTCGGCGAGCAGGCGGCCGTTGCTGAAGGCGTGTGCCCGCAGCCTGATCAGCGCTTCGGTGACGCTGATCTCCTCCTGGACGGAGACGATGCCGGCCGCATTGTGCACCAGGAAGTGGAAATCGGCGCCGATCTCCAGCTCCGCGGCCACCGTGTCGGCGGGCGCCCCGGCCTGGGCCTCCAGTACCCAGCGGGCGGCTATATCCGCCATGACCAGTGCATTCGCATGCTGTTCGGCGCTGAGCAGGCCGATCCGGGTGCGATACAGGTTCAGCGCCCCGAGGCGCACCATGCCGACCCGCAACGGGAAGCCGAACACCGCCCGCACGCCCGCCTCCAGCACCGGCGCGCTGAACGCCGGCCACCGGTGCGTCACCGGGTGCGCCAGGTCAGGCTCGGTCACGACCCGGTCCTGCAGGTAGGCGTCCACGCAGGGACCCTCGCCCAAGGTGTACTGCATCTCCTCGATCAGGTGGCTCACCTCGTTGCTGGTGCACAGCGACCCGCGTGGTATGTCACCCGACATGAGCATGACCCCAGCCCCGTCCACCTGCACGATCCCCGGGCAGGCCAGGCACAGCCGGACTCGCTGACCAGGCGTCTCCGCTGTCCGCCAGCTCAGCCAGTATCCGCTGCAGCCTGCCGCCGGGCACGTCAGCGATCCGGTCCCAGGCGCGGGCCCCGGGTGCGGCCCGCGGCATCACAGCGATCGTTCACCTGCCGGCTCCTTCACGAGACGAGGAAAGCGTCAGCAGGGCTGGGGTAACGCCGTTCCGGGCCCGGTGCGACGGGCCTCTCCGGCGCCACGTTACGCCATCAGCGGGCCGACGGCCCGAGATCGAAGACAATGTCCCGGATGTCCCGGATGGCGTGGTCCAGCTCGTCGAGGGCGTGGCAGATCTCGCGGGCGGCAGGCTGATCGTGCAACTGGCCCAGCGCCACCTGGAGAGTCAGCCCGGCCGAGTAGATCCGGCGGATGACGACGTCATTCATGCGCTGGGCGATCCGATCGTGATCTTCGGTGAGGTACCGGGTCATGTCGAGCTGCACTGACCGCACCCGGCGCAGCGGCAGCGGCAGCGGGCAAGCTTGCTGATCGGTGCATGGGTCGCGCTCCCTGGTCTTGGCCCCGCGGAGGGCAGGCCGTGCCACCAGGGTCCAGAGCGACGCGGTCACCCGCATCCGTCTGCGGCTCGACGCGAGAAGGGTGCGGGCACTCGTAACTGTCACGCTACGCCCCTGGCGCTGTCCCGGATAGCCGGGGCAGTCACAATCGGCCGGGCCGCGTCCTTTCCATTGCCGCCGGGGAAGAGTAACGTTAAGCCCGCTGCTCCGGACCCAGGCAGCCATGTCCGCAGGCACACTGCGGGTATGGCGCGGGGACCGGATTTTTTTGTGCCCGGAAGCCCACCGGGAGGAGCAGTGCGGGCCGCGCGATGGTGAGGGGCTGGGGGGCCTGCGCACGCGGCCGGCCGGGGACGGCCGGCCGCGTGCGCAGTCGCGCCGCTCGCCAGGCTGGTCACCGCCCGGCCAGCGGGTAGTCCTGCTGGGTCCGTGCGTAGCCGATGAACTCCTGCAGCGCGGCCGGGTTGGCCATCGCGTTCACGTTGGCCGCCGCGTCGGGCGCCATGCCGAGCAGGATCCGGCGCACCGGGACCTCCATCTTCTTCCCGGTCAGCGTGACCGGGATGGCGCCCACCTGGATGATCCGGTCCGGTACGTGCCGCGGCGTGTACTCGGTGCGCAACCGGGCGCAGATCTTGTCCCGGAGCGCGTCGTCCAGCACCTGCTCGCCGGCCAGGGTGACGAACAGCGGCATGAAGAAACCGCCGCCCGGCAGGTCCAGGTTGACGATGAGGGCATCCTCGATCTCCGGCACCGAGGCGAGCACGGCGTAGATCTCGGCCGTGCCGATGCGCACCCCGTGCCGGTTCAGCGTGGCGTCGGACCGGCCCAGCACGAAGCAGCCGCCGCGGGCGTTGACCCGGAAGAAGTCGCCCTGCCGCCAGGCGCCCGGGAAATCGGCGAAATAGGCGGCCCGGTACCGGCTGCCGTCGTGATCACCCCAGAAGCCGACCGGCATGGACGGCATCGGCGCGGTGACCACCAGCTCGCCGACCTCGTCGGTCACCGGCTCGCCGTCGCTCGCTGAACGCGTGCGCCGCGACCCCGAGATGCCGGGCCTGGATCTCCCCGGCGTACACCGGCTGCGTCGGCACGCCGCCGACCAGGCCGGTGCACACGTCAGTGCCGCCGCTGCCGGTGCACAGCCACAGGTCGGGCTTCACGTTGCGGTAGAACCAGGCCCCGCAGGCCGCGGACACCGGCGAGCCGGCCAGCATGACGGCGCGCAGCTCGCGGCAGCTCGGAACCGGTCGCCCGGCACGATGCCGGCCCGGGACATCAGCTCCACGTAGGCCGGGCTGGCGCCGAACAGCGGGACCTGCGCGTCCTGCGCCACCTGCCACAGCACGTCCGGCTCCGGGTGCGCCGGGCTGCCGTCGAACAGCACCGGGCACACCCCGAGCAGCAGCGAGCTGACCAGGAAGTTCCACATCATCCAGCCAGTGGTGGTGAAGAAGAACAGCCGCTGGCCAGCGCGCAGGTCCAGGTGCAGGTGCTGCAGCTTGAACTGTTCCAGCAGGATCCCGCCGTGCCCGTGCACGATCGGCTTGGGCAGGCCGGTGGTACCGGACGAGAACAGGATCCACAACGGGTGGTCGAACGGCACCTGCTCGAAGCGGAACTCCTGGGCCGGCACCGCGGGCCGGTCCAGCGTGGCCGCCCAGCTCACCGCCCACGGCACCGGCGGCTGCAGCCGGTCCGGCTCGAGGTAGGGCAGGTAGATGACGTGCTGCAGGCTGTCCAGCGCGTCGATGATCTGGCCGAGCTGGGTGGTGCGCGGGAAGTCCCGGCCGGCGTACCGGTACCCGTCCGCGCAGAACAGCACCCGGGGGGCCAGCTGGCTGAACCGGTCGATCACCCCGCGCCAGCCGAAGTCCGGCGAGCAGCTGGACCAGATCGCGCCGATGCTGGTGGTGGCGAGCATCGCGATGACCGCGTGCGGGATGTTCGGCAGGCAGGACGCCACCCGGTCGCCCGGCCGGACGCCCAGCTCGCGCAGCCGGGTGGCCAGCACCCGGACCTGGCCGGCCAGGGTTTCCCAGGGCAGCCCGGCCAGCGGGGTGTGCTCGCTGCGGTAGAGCAGCGCGTCGTGGCCGGGACGCTCGTTGCGCAGCACGTGCTCGGCGTAGTTGAGCCGGGCGCCGGGGAACCACTGCCGCCCGGAGAAGTACTGGTCCCGGCCCGGCTGGTAGTCGGCGCCGGGCTGGGCGGTGCTGGCCAGCACCCGGCTGGGCGGCGCCGAGGACTGCACGCCGAACCGGTCCCACACCGCCTGCCAGAAGCCGGCCAGATCGGTGGTGGACCAGCGCCACAGCTCGTCGTAGCTGCCGAACCGCAGGCCGCGCTCCCGGTTGAGCCAGCCGGTGAACGCGGCCAGGTTGGTGTCCGCGATCTCCGCCGGGCTGGGCGCCCAGAGCAGGTCGCCGTCCGCGGCGGCAGCAGGCGGCCCGGGACGTGCGGCGGGGCGTTCAGACAAAGAGGGCATTGTTGACGGGTAGCCCGTGCTCCTTGCAGTAGCTCAGGTAATGGTCGATGTACCAGAACACGTCGAACGTCTCGGTCAGGTTGTCATGGTCATCGTAGAATTCGAGTGACCCGTTGAGCCAGAATACGGTTTTCATCCCGTTGGGGTCGTCGCAGACCAGCGTGTGAATGACGCCAGGGCTCTCGTGCACGTAGCCACCCGGCGTGGCCACCCAGTCGTATTCCAGGTACCGCCAGCTGCCTTCGAGCACGAAGCCGGAGACCGGGCCGCGGTGCTTGTGCCGCCCGAGCATGCCGCCGCCTTCCACCCACAGGATGTTGGTGAAGGAGTTGCTCCGCACGTCGAAGGCGAGATGGCGGATGTACGCCTTGTCCCCGAACGGGACCCACGGGGATGCGTCCTCGCTGCCCGCGATGAACAGGTCCGGGCGCTGATACTCGCGCACCACGCGGTCGAGGCTGGTTCCGTCACTCATGGCGTTCCTCCTGAACTGCTTGGCCATCGATGGTGACCAGGACTTTGACGGCATCGGCCGCGGCGAGCACACACTCGATGGCCGCCTGGGCCTGGGTCAGCGGGAAGCGGTGGGTGAGCAGCGCGGCCAGCGGCACCTGGTGCGCGTGCACCAGCCGGGCCGCGGCGGCGAAGTCAGCCGCGGTCGCGCAACTGGACCCGACGACGTCGATCTCCTTCTCCGGGAACAGGCCAGGCCGCAGCGGCGCGGCCGCAGCGGACATGCCGACCACCACGACCCGGCCCGCCGCGCACACCGCGTCGGCCGCCTGGGCCAGTGCGGCCGGGTCGCCGGTGGTGTCGATGACCCGGGGCGGGCCCTCGCCACGGGCCCAGTCCCGGATGACGCCGGTCACCGCGGCCGGGCTGCCCCAGGCCACCTGCTCGGCGCCCAGCCGGGTGGCCAGGCAGCGCCGCCCGGGCAGCGGATCGACGGCCAGCACCCGGGCCCCGGCGCACCGGGCGGCCAGCACCATGGCCAGCCCGATCGGGCCCGCGCCGAGCACCGCGACCCGCTGGCCGGCCCGCAGTTCAGCCCGCTGCCGGGCGTGCACGGCGATCGACATCGGCTCGATGAACGCGGCCGCCTCCGCGTTCAGGTCACCGACCCGGAACACCTGGCTGGCCCGCAGAGCCGCTCTTGCAGCCCGCCGTTCCGGTGGATGCCGTACAGCTCCAGCGACACGCAGGCGTTCGGCGGCCGACCCGGCACGGGTAACAGCGGCCGCAGGCGCGCAGCGGCCACACCGCCACCCGGTCCCCGGGCCGCAGCCCGGCCGGGCAGTCCTGGCCGGCCGCCTCGATGATGGCGGAGAACTCGTGGCCCTGGACCCGGGGGAAGAAGGACCGGGCGCCGGACAGCGCGCCCAGCTCACCGTGGTACACGTGCAGGTCGGAGCCGCAGATGCCGACGACCTCCGGCCGGATCAGCACCTGCTGCGGGCCGGGCGGGCCGGGGTCCGGCAGCTCGTCCAGGGTCAGCACACCCGGGGACTGGGTCACCGCGGCCAGCATCGGTGGTTCGCGCTCCCTCCGTGTTCACCTGGAGGGTCGCACCGCTGCCCAGCCGGCACATCAGGCCGGCGCCCAAACCCACCGCCCCGTTCCTGTGCCCACCCACCACACCACCGTCCCGGTCGGCGGTCCGCCCTGGATCGCGAAAACAGGAAAGTGCCCGTTTTGCCCGGTATGGGGGTACCAGGCGCATGCTAAGTGCACGCCTACCCCGGGACCGGCTGGTCAGCCCCAGACGTCGTGGGCGACGCTGACGATCAGTTCCAGCTTGGCGACCTGCTGGTCATAGGTCAGCTCGTTGCCCTCCACGGTGGAGGAAAACCCGCACTGCCCCGACAGGGCAAGCTGCTCCAGCGGCACGAACCTCGACGCCTCCCCGATCCGCCGCTTCAGGTCATCAGGGTCCTCCAGCACACCACTCTTGGTGGTGACCAGGCCCAGCACCACCATCTTGCCCGGCGGCACGAACCGCAACGGCGCGAACCCACCGGACCGCTCATCATCGAACTCCAGGAAAAACCCATCCACCTCCAGCCCCCCGAACAGCGCCTCAGCCACAAAGTCATAACCCCCCGACGCCGCCCACGAGGACCGGAAATTCCCCCGGCACAGATGCGTGGTCACCGCCAGCCCCGCCGGGCGGCCCGCCAGCGCCGCGTTCACCTGGCTGATATACCGCAGATGCAGATGCTCAGCATCCTCACCCCGCGCCGCGATCTCCGCCCGCTGCGCCGGGTCATTCAGGTACGCCAGCGACGTGTCATCAAACTGCAGGTAGGTGCACCCCAGCGCAGCCAGCCGGGCCACCTCATCGGCATACGCCGCCGCCAGATCCGCCCAGAACTCCTCAATATCCGGGTACACCGCCGGATCAACCAACGCCGGCCCACCCCGGTAATGCACCATGTTCGGCGACGGGATCGTCTGCTTGGCCACCGATGGGCCGGCCACCGACTGCAGGTACTGGAAATCGTCGCCGAAGATCGTCTTGTCCATGCGGAGCTTGCTGCCCACGTGCAGCGCGGCCGGGGTCCACTCGATGTCCCCGGACTGCGTTGTGGAACTTCACCGCCAGGTTCCCGGGCGCCTTGCTGATCCCGCCGATCTGGTAGATGAAGTCCATGTGCCAGGTGGCCCGGCGGAACTCGCCATCCGTCACCGATTGCAGCCCGGCCCGCTGCTGCATGGCCACGGCGTCGGCGATGGCCACGTCTTCCGCGGCCCGCAACTGCTCGGCGCTGAGCCGGCCGGCGGCATGCTCGCCCCGCGCGGCGACCAGCGCGGCCGGGCGGAGCAGGCTGCCCACGTGATCGGCGCGGAACGGGGGAACCGTGCGGGCACTCATCTGGACTCCTTCGGCTGGGTGCTGAGCCACCGTCAGGCTCATATATATGACGATTGTCGGCTCGCCGTGTACTGAATTCAATTGACGAAGCGAGCGTCCAGCGTGAGCCAGAAAACAGCCTGTCATCTGACGGCTACCGTAGAGGAACCGCTAAGCTGGGAAAATGGCCCGAACTACGCCGCTGCTGCCCAGCCTCGACACGCCCGGCCTGGACACGCCCGGCCTGGCCGGCGAGGAGCTACCCGGGGCTTGGCCACCCGGCCCGGCGGGCAGCCCGCAGCGGCCGCCGCGGCTGCTGCTCACCCTGCTCGGCGACTACTGGTGGCGCCGCTCGGAACCGCTGCCCTCGGCCGCGCTGGTCGCGCTGCTGGCCGAGTTCGGCGTCAGCGACTCGGCGGCGCGCGCCGCGCTGAGCCGGCTCACCCGCAACAAGCTGCTGATCACGGCCAAGAGCGGGCGGCGCACCGTGGTCCGGCTCAGCGCCCGCGCGGCGCGGGTGCTGGACGACGGCGGTCAGCAGATCTTCTCCTTCGGCCGGGTATCCCAGCCCTGGGACGGGATGTGGAGCCTGGTCGCGTTCTCCGTCCCGGAGCAGAACCGGGCGGCCCGCGACTCGCTGCGCAAGCAGCTCCGCTGGCTCGGTTTCGCCCCGCTCTACGACGGGCTGTGGGTGTCCCCGCGGGATCACGCGGGCGAGGTGCTCGGCCAGCTGGCCGGGCTGGGCATCACCACGGCCACCGCGTTCCGGGCCCGCACCGTCCCGGGGGTCAGCCCGGACGGCCTGCCGCAGCAGGCCTGGGACCTGGACCAACTGCGGGCCAGGTACGACCGATTCATCGGCCAGGCCAGCGCGCTGCGTATGCGGACGCTGGACGGCCAGCTGTCGCCGGACGTGGCGCTGGTGACCCGGACCCGGCTGATGGACGAGTGGCGCGCGTTCCCCGAGCTCGACCCCGATCTGCCGGACGAGCTGCTGCCCGACGGCTGGCCCCGGGCGGCTGCGCGGGAGCTGTTCACCACCACCTACGACCTGCTCGGCCCGCTCGCCGCGCAGCGGGTCCGGCAGATCATCGCCCGGTACAGCCCGGACCTGGCCCGGTTCGCCACGCACCACAGCTCCGAGCTGCAGACCGCGGCCCCGCCCGGGTAACCGCCGGCCGGCTCGCGGCAGCCCACAAGCGGCAGCACAAGCGGCGGCGGGGTTTCTTGGCCCGGGCCACAATGACCGCCCCGCGATAGCCGCGCACCATATCCTCATGAAGACCCGGGCGGCTGTGCTGCACGACGTCGGGCAGGACTGGGAGGTCATCGACCTGGACCTGGACCGGCCCAAAGCCGGCGAGGTGCTGATCCGCTGGATGGCGGCGGGCCTGTGCCATTCCGACGAGCATCTGCGCACCGGTGACATCCCGGTCCGCTATCCGATAGTCGGCGGCCACGAGGGCGCGGGCATCGTCGAGGAGACCGGGCCCGGGGTCAGCCGGCTGCAGCCGGGCGACCACGTGGTCTGCTCCTTTCTCCCGGTGTGCGGGCACTGCCGGTTCTGCTCGCGCGGGCTGACCAACCTGTGCGACCTGGGTGCGCTGCTGGTGGACAACTGCCTGCCGGACGGCACGTTCCGGTTCCACGCCGGCGGCCAGGACTTCGGCCAGATGTGCCTGCTCGGCACGTTCGCGCAGTGGGGCACGGTGTCCGAGTACTCCTGCGTGAAGGTCAACCCGGACCTGCCGCTGGAGACCGTGGTGCTGGTGGGCTGCGGCGTGCCCACCGGCTGGGGCACCGCGGTGAACGCGGGCGGCGTGCGGCCCGGCGACACCGTCGTGGTGTACGGCATCGGCGGGGTCGGCATCAACGCGGTGCAGGGCGCCGCGTTCGCCGGTGCGCGGCACATCGTGGTGGTGGACCCGCTGCCCGGCAAGCGCGAGCTGGCCTGCCAGCTCGGCGCCACGCACAGCGCACCGGACGCGGCCACCGCACAGCAGATGATCACCGAGCTGACCCGGGGCGTCGGGGCCGACCAGGCCCTGGTCACCGTCGGCGTGGTCACCGCGGACGTGGTGCAGGCGGCGTTCACCGCCATCCGCAAGCACGGCACGGTGATCGTGACCGGGCTGGCCGGCCCGGGCCAGCAGAACATCCAGCTGTCCAGCTTCGAGCTCACCCTGTTCGAGAAGCGGCTGCACGGCGCGCTGTTCGGTGGCGGCAACCCGTTCGACGACATCCCGCTGATGCTGGACCTGTACCGGTCGGCCGGCTCAAGCTGGACGAGCTGATCACCAACCAGTACCGGCTGGACGAGGTCAACCAGGGCTATCAGGACCTGCTGGACGGCAAGAACGTCCGCGGCGTCATGCTGCTCGAGCACTGAGCCGGCTCCAGGGCCCAGCAGCAGGGCCCGGCCGTATGGCCTGGCAGCAGGCGGCCGCGGTCAGCCTCGGGCGGCCGCTTCGGCCAGGGCCCGGGCGGTCAGCACCCGGGCCAGGTGGGCCCGGTACCGGGCATCCCCGTTCAGGTCGTCCGGCGGGCTGGTGCCCTCGGCCGCGAACGCGGCCGCGTCGCGCGGCGCGGCCCCGCTGGCCAGCGCGTGCTCCACCGCGCTGGCCCGCACCGGCTGCTGGCCCATGTTGATCAGAGCCACCCGGCTGTCCTGTACCGCGACCCCCACGATGGCCCAGTCGATGGCCCGCTTGGTGAACTTCTGGAACGACCAGCCCGCCGCGGCCGGCCGCGGGATGCGGATCTCGGTGAGCAGCTCACCGGGTTCCAGCGCGCTCTCGAACAGGCCCTGGAAGAAGTCCGGAGCCGCGATCTCGCGCACGCCGGACGGGCCGCGGGCGACCAGCACCGCGTCCAGGGCCAGCACGACCGCGGGCAGGTCGGCCGCGGGGTCGGCGTGGGCCAGCGAGCCGCCGATGGTGCCCCGGTGCCGGACCTGCGGGTCGCCGACCTGGCTGGCCGCCTGGGCCAGCAACGGCAGCTCGCGGGCCAGCAGGCTGGACTGGGCCAGGTCGTGGTAGCTGGTCAGCGCGCCGACCGCGATGTCGTCGCCGTCGGCCCGGACGTAGCTCAGCTCGGTGAGCCGGCCGATGTCCACCAGCACCTCGGGCACGGCCAGCCGCAGCTTCATCAGCGGCAGCAGGGAATGCCCGCCGGCCAGGAACTTCGCGTCGTCGCCGCCGTCGGCGGCCAGGGCCAGGGCCTCATCCACCGAGCCGGCCCGCTGATAGCTGAACTCCGCCGGGATCAACTCACCTGCTCCTCGCTGACGGCACTGGCCGCGGTCCCGGCACCCGCCTCGCTGGCGGCCAGGATGGCCCGGACGATGTTGTGGTAGCCGGTGCACCGGCACAGGTTGCCTTCCAGGCCGAGCCGGACCTCGTCCTCGGTGGGCGACGGGTTCTCGGCCAGCAGCGAGACAGCCGCCATGACCATGCCCGGGGTGCAGAACCCGCATTGCAGCCCGTGCTCCTCGCGGAACGCGCGCTGCACCGGGTGCAGTTCGCCGTCCGTGCTGGCCAGCCCTTCCACGGTGGTCACCTCGCGCCCGTCCGCCTGGGCGGCCAGCACGGTGCAGGACTTCACCGACTGGCCGTCGAGCAGCACCGTGCACGCCCCGCAGGAACTCGTGTCGCAGCCCACGTTGGTGGCGGTCAGCCCGGCCTGCTCCCGCACGAAGTGCACCAGCAGGGTGCGGTCCGGCACCTCCGCGGCCACCGGGCCGCCGTTGACGGTCATGCTGACCTTCACATGCCCTCCCTCGCCTGGTCGATCGCGGCCCAGACCCGGGATGGGGTGAGCGGCATGTCGATGTGCCGGACGCCGAGGTGGCTGAGCGCGTCGATGACCGCGTTCTGCACCGCGGGCACGGAGCCGATCGTGCCGGCCTCGCCGATGCCCTTGGCCCCCAGCGGGTTGATGTCGGTCGGTGTCTCGCTGCCGACCAGCTCGAAGCTGGGCAGCTCGGCCGCGGTGATCGCGGCGTAGTCGGCCAGCGTGCCGGTCAGCGGGTTGCCGTCGGCGTCGTACACCACCTCTTCGAGCAGCGCCTGGGCCACGCCCTGGGCGATGCCGCCGTGCCGCTGGCCCTCGGCCAGCAGCGGGTTGACCACGATCCCGGCGTCATCCACGGTGACGTGCCGGATCAGCCGGGCCTTGCCGGTCTCGGTGTCCACCTCGACCACCGCGACATGGCTGCCGAACGGGAACGTGGGCGCGCCCTCGGTGTACTGCACGGCGGCCACCAGGCCGCCCGGCCCGGCGTGGCTGGCCACGTCGGCCCAGCTCCGGCTGGTAGCCGGGTCGCCGCGTACCCGCCACGCCCCGGTGCCGGTGTCCAGCTCCATGTCGGCCTCGGCCGCCTCGATGAGATCCGCGGCCACCTGGCGGGCCTGCTCCTTGACGTCCAAAGCGGCCTTGTGCACCGCGACGCCGCCGAGCTGCAGCGACCGGGACGCGTAGGTGCCGACCCCTTCCGGGATGATGTCGGTGTCGCCGTGCACCACGGTGACCTGGTCCATCGGGATGCCCAGCTCGGACTGGACCAGCATGGCCCAGGCCGTGTGGTGGCCCTGGCCGTGCGCGGAGCTGCCGGTGTAGCAGGTCGCGGTGCCGTCGCCGTGCACCACCAGCCGGGCGGTCTCACCGGCCGCCGCGTCCGCGGCGGTGATCTCCACGTAGCTGGCCAGGCCGATGCCGAGCTGCAGCACAGAGCCGCGCTCCCGGCGCCGGGCCTGCTCGGCGCGCAGTTCGCGGTAGCCCGCCGCGGCCAGCACCTTGTCCAGCCCGGTCAGGTAGTCCCCGGTGTCGTACACCGCGCCGGTCGGCATCGTATGCGGGAAGGCGTCCCGCGGGATCAGGTTCTGCCTGCGCACCTCGGCCGGGTCCGCGCCGATCTCGGCCGCGAACAGGTCGATGGCCCGCTCGATGGCCGCGGTCGCCTCCGGCAGGCCGGCCCCGCGGTAGGCGGAGATCGGTGTGGTGTTGGTCAGCAGCACCCGGTACGCGGTCTGCACCTGCGCGATGTCGTACGGGCCGGCCGCCATCAGGCTGGTCAGCGTGGGCAGGAACCCGCTCATCCGCGGGTAGGCCCCGGTGTCCTGGATGATGTCGATCCGGTAGCCGAGGATCCGCCCGTCCCTGCGTCCCGCCGATCGTGATCGACTGCCGCTGGGCCCGGCCGTGCGTCATCCCGACCAGGTTCTCGCTGCGGGTCTCGGTCCAGCGCACCGGCCGCCCGGTGCGCCGGGCCGCCCAGGCGACCGCGAGCACGTCCCGGTCCACCCCGACCTTGGCGCCGAACCCGCCGCCCACGTCCGGGGTGACCACCCGGATCGCGCCCGGATCCAGGCCGAGCACCCCGGCCAGGATGAACCGGCTGATCTGCGCGTTCTGCGTGCTGACCCACACGGTCAGCTTGCCGTCCGCCCAGCTGGCCGCCACCGCGCGGCCTTCCATCGGCACCGGGGCCAGCCGCTGGTTGACGATGTCCTGGCGGACCACCACGTCACAGCCGTCGAACGCGCTGTCGTCGGCGGCCGCGCCCATCGCGACGGCCACATTCGAGCCGGTCCCCGGGAAAAGCAGCGTCCCGGTGCCCGCCACCGCGCCGAACCCGAGCACCGGGGGCAGCGGGGTGTAGTCCACGCTGACCAGCTCGGCCGCGTCCTCGCCCTGGTAGCTGTCGTCGGTCAGCACCATGGCCACCGGCTCGCCGACGTAGCGCACCCGGCCCACGGCCAGCAGCGGCTCGGCGTACGGGCCGCCCATCGGCAGCGGCGCGCCCTCGCTGCCCGGCTCGCTGGGCGGCGGGGGCGGCGACAGGTCGTCCATGTCCTGGGCGGTGAACACGGCGACCGTGCCGGGCACGGCCAGTGCCCCGGCGCCGTCCACCCCGGCGATCTCGGCGTGCGCCATCGGGCTGCGCACAAACGTGACCCGGGCCGCGCCGATCAGTTCCGGCAGCCGCAGGTCCTCCACGTAAGTGCCGCCCGCGGTGAGCAGCTTAGGGTCCTCGGTGCGCACCACGCGGGTGCCCAGGATGCTCACATAGCCTCCTTCAGGGCCGATGCTCGTCCGTTTGTACCGCAACACGCGCCGCGGCGCGATGCCCCTTTAGTCACGGAATGCGTGCAGTTCGCAGCTCGGGGCGGCCCGCGGCGGCCCGCAGCGGCGGGCCCAGCGCGGCCGCGTCATCCGCCCTGACGGTCAGCAGCACCCCGCTGACCAGCGAGCGCCCGTCCCGGAGCAGGTCCAGCGCCAGCCGCCGCCCGGTCTCCCGGGCCGACCGCCCGGCCTGCTGCATGGCGCCTAGCACGTCCGCCGGGATGTGCACGTCCGGCACCTCGTGCGCCAGGTAGTCCGCTTCGGCGAAGCTGCCCAGCGGCGCTACCGACATCAGCAGCGGAACGCCAGTGCCAGCCAGTGATTCGGCCAGCGCGTGCAGTCCGGGTAGCTCGTAGACCGGCCGGGTGACCAGGAACTGGGCCCCGGCCCGGATCTCGGCCCGGGCCCGGGCGGTCTCCGCCGCGAGGTCGTGGGCGGCCGGGTTGACCCGGGTCCCGATGCAGAACGAGGTCTTCCTGGCCAGCCGCAGCCCATCCAGGTCGCGGCCGGCGTTCAGGCTGGCCAGCAGCGTGATCAGGCCGAGCGGGTCTACCTCCCAGACGCCGTCCGCCGCCGGGTAGTCGCCGAGCACCGGCGGGTTGCCGGCCTCGCAGATGACGTTGCGGATGCCGAGCGCGTGCCCGCCGAGCAGGTCGGCCTGCAACGTCATGATGGTCTTGTCCCAGGTGGTCATCGTGACGATGGCCTCGACGGCGGAGTGCTGCTGCAGGTGCAGCGCGATGCCGAGACTGTCGCGGTGCGCCCGGGGCTGCTCCGGCGCGGTGACCGCGATCAGGTCGACGCCCTGTTCCCGGAGCGCCGCCGCGGTATCGGTGGTCCGGCTGGCCATGCCGTCTTCCGGCGCGGCCAGCTCGGCGGCGGCCACGAACTCGCCGCGGGCCAGCCGGCCGGCCAGGCCCGCCTGGACCGGTCGCACCCCGGGCCGCCCGCCGGCTGGCTGGCGGAGCGTCGCCGCGGCCGCCCGGGGCGGCGTGCCGCGCAGCCCGGCCAGCTGCGCCACCGCGGCCTCGATATGCGCCGGGGTGGTGCCGCAGCACCCGCCGACCAGCGCCGCGCCGGCCTGGGCGAACCGGCGCAGGTACCGGGCGAAGTAGCTGCCGTCCACGCTGAACTCGAAGTCCCGGCCGCCGACCCGGCGCGGCTGCCCGGCGTTGGGCTGCGCGCTGACCGGCAGCGGGCTGCACCGGACCAGGTCCTCGACCACGGCCAGCATCCGCTGCGGCCCGGTCGTGCAGTTGCCGCCCAGCATGACCACCGGCAGCTCACCGAGCACCGCGGCCACCTCGCGCGGCGTCTCACCGCCCAGCGTCCGGCCGTCCTCGGCGAACGTGGCCTGCGCGACCAGCGGGAGCGTGCAGGCCGCGCTGGCCACGGTGACCGCCTCGGCCAGCTCGTCGAGATAGCCGAACGTCTCCAGCATGATCAGGTCGGCACCGGCCGCGGCCAGCGCCCGCACCTGCTCGGCCAGGGCCTCGGCCCGCTCGGCCGCGCCCACCTGACGGCGCAGCCGTGCGGTGACCGCGGGCGAGACCGCGCCCGCCACGTACACCGGGCGCCCGGCCCGGTGTTCCGCGGCACGGGCGCTGGCCGCGCGGGCGATCCGCACCGCGGCCTGGTTGATCTCCCCGACCTGGCCGGCGCAGCCGTGCCCGGCCAGCCAGAGCCGGTTCGCGCCGAACGTGTTGGTCTGGATCACGTCCGCACCGGCGGCCAGGTAGCTGTCGTGGATGGTGCCGACCAGCCCGGGATCGGACAGGCTGACTTCGGGCAGCGCCCGGTCCAGCGCGCAGCCGGCCGCGTGCAGCATGGTGCCCATCGCGCCGTCGCCGACCAGCAGCCGGGTGCCGAGCACCGCGGCGAATCCGGTCATGATCCACCCCCCGCCGGGCCAAGCCGCTCCGCGGCAAACCCCTCCGCAGCAAACCCCAGTGCGTCCAGGATCTCCAGCGCCACCTGGGTGCTGAGCCGGTCCCGGTAGGAGTCCAGGGACAGGCCGGTGATCTCCTCGATCCGTTTCACCCGGTAGGCGACCGTGTTCGGGTGCACGTGCAGGTACCGTGCGGCGCGCTGCGGGCTGTTGTTCTCCCGGAGATAGCAGGCCAGCGTGGTCAGGTAGTCGGCGTGCCGGTCACGGTCCGCCCGGGTCAGCGCGCCGAGCACGTCGTCCGCGAACGAGCGCAACTCGGCCAGGTCGGGGACTTGCAGCAGCAGCCGGTGGATGCCCAGGTCGGCGAACGCGGTGACGGTGCCGGCCCGGCCGAGGCGGCGCAGCGTCTCCAGGGTGCGGTGCGCTTCCTGGTAGGACCGGGTGATCTCGCCCGGGCCGCGGCATGGGCCGCCGATGCCGATGATGGCCCGGGTGTCCGGGAACAGCTCGGCCAGCCTGGACAGGCAGGTGTCGGCCAGCCGCCGGGCACTCCGGCCGTCCGGCGGCGGCTGGCCGGCCGCCGCGGTGACCAGCACCACCTCGGACTCGCGGACCGAGACGATCACATCCGGGGCCCGGGTGGTGAAGAAGTGCTCGATGACGTCGCACACCCGCTGCCGCAGCGCGGCCGCGTCCAGGCCGGGCCGCGGCGGCGGCACGTCGAACGCGATGGCCAGCACGTTGTGCTCCTGGCTGGCGTCGTAGCCGAGATGGGCGGCCCACCGCCTGGTCTCCCCGTCGTCCCGGCCGCGGCCCAGCAGCAGGCCCTCGACCAGGTCGTCGCGCACCCGCCGGGCCGCGGCGGCGACCACGTTCTCCCGGCCCAGGATCACCCCGCAGATGGTGGCCGCGTGCTCGGTGACCAGCAGGCGCATGTCCTCCGCCGGGTCCGCGCCGGCCGCCTCCATGGTGATCAGATGGGCCGGCACCTCGTCACCGACCAGCACCGGCGCGACGATGACCGCGGGCATCCCGCCCACGCTGGGCAGCCAGAGCGGCCGGTGCCCCTCCCGGGAGGCACGGAGCACCTGGCCCAGCCGGGGGTGCACGATGGCCTCGCGGATCAGCGCGGCCGCCTTCTCGGCCGGGAGGCCGGGTGACGCGGCCGCGATCACGTCCATCACCGGGCTGACCACGGCCACCGTGGCGGCGGTACGGTCGGCGATCAGCTGGGTGACGCTGGCCAGGTCGGCATCCTGCAGGGCCAGGCCGGACAGCTGGCGGTAGACCGTGACCAGCTCGCGGAGCACCGCGTTCTCCCGGCCGAGGTCACGCTGACGGCCCGGATTGGCGACATGTCCGACGGCAGCCGGAGGTCTTTCTGTCATGATTATCCAGAATATGACCGTAGCCCAGGTATCACCTTGTGGCCAGGCACAAAGTACCCGGTTACTCCTTAGGTGTCTGCTGCGTCAGCCGGATCTGACCTTGACAATCCGGCGGCCTGCCGCGCACATTTCAGGGTGAGCGCCCGGGGCAGCGCCGCCCCGGGCGGCCGGGAGGCGGCCTGGATGCTCGAGTACCGGGACATCTACGCGGGCGGCCGGCTGCTGCCCGCGGCCTCCCCCGACGTGATCACGGTGGCCAACCCGGCTACCGAGGAGATCGTCGGGTCCGCGCCGGCCGGTACCGGGCCGGACGTGGACACCGCGGTGCGCGCGGCCCGGCTGGCGTTCGACACCGGCTGGTGGCCGCGCGCCAGCCCGGCCGAGCGGGCCGCCGCGCTGGACCGGCTGGCGCTGGCCCTGGAGGCCCGGGCGCCGGATACCGCGCGGCTGGTCACCGCGGAGATGGGCATGCCGATCACGTTGTCCCGGCGGCACAACGGGGAGGCGCCGGTCGGCATCCTGCGCTACTACGCCGCGCTGGCCCGGGCGCTCCGCCCGGAGGAGATCCGGGTCGCGGCCGGCTTCCCCGGCCGCACCATGGTCCGCCGGGCGCCGGTCGGCGTGGCCGCCGTGGTGGCGCCGTGGAACTACCCGCTGACCAGTGCGCTGTCCCAGCTCGGCCGGCCCTGGCCGCGGGCTGCACGGTCATCCTGAAGCCGGCCGGGCAGACCTCGCTGAGCGGTTACCTGCTGGCCGAGGCGATCGAGGCGGCCGAGTTCCCGCCCGGCGTGTTCAACCTGGTCACCGGCCCGCACGAGGTGGCCGAGCTACTGGCCCGGCACCCCGGCGTGGACACGGTGTCGTTCGCCGGCCCGGCCGCGGTGGGCCGCCGGATCGCCATCGCCTGCGGCGAGACGCTCAAGCCGGTGCACCTGGAGCTGGGCGGGAAATCCGCGGCCATCGTGCTGGACGACGCCGATCTGGGCGCCGCGGCGGCCGCGCTCGGCCAGCTGGCGTTCGCCAATTCCGGGCAGACCCGGTCCGCCGCCGCCCAGATCCTGGCCCCGCTGTCGCGCTATGAGGAGACGCTGGCCAGCCTGGCCGCCGAGGCGGCGGGCCGGGTGATCGGCGACCCGATGGCCCCGGACACCACGCTCGGCCCGCTGGTCAGCCCGCGGCACCGGGCCAGCGTGGAGTCGTACGTGGCGGCCAGCACGGCCCGCGGCGCCCGGCTGGCGGCGGGTGGCCGGCGGCCGGCCGCCCCGGTCCGCGGCTACTACTACCAGCCCACCGTGCTGGCCGCCGGCCGGCCGGGCCGGGCACCGTGTTCGGCCCGGTGGTCAGCGTCATCCCGTACGCCCAGGAGGCGGAGCTCGTCGCCCTGCTGGGTGACGGCGGCTGCGCCCTGGCGGGCAGCGTGTGGACCGCCGACCTGGACCGCGGGCTCGGCCTGGCCCGGCGGCTGCGGGCCGGCCCGCTGCGCGTCAACGGCTGGCTGCCCGATCTCGGCGGGCCGGAATGCCTGGACGCGTACCTGCGGCCGAGCGCGGTGTTCCTGCCCGAGCCTGCCGCGGTCAGCTGAGACTGACCTGGCTGGTGAGTTCCTCGCGGACCTGCCGGGTGCCCGCCACCAGCGCGCGCAGCTTGGCCCGGGCCACCGCGGCGGGCAGGTGGCGCAGCCCGCAGTCCGGGTTGATGACCAGCCGGTCCGCGGGCACGACCGCCAGCCCGCGGCGGATCCGCGCGGCGACCAGGTCGGCCGCCTCCACCTCGGCCGTCTTCACGTCGATCACGCCGAGGCCGACGGTCCGGTCCCACTGCGCGAGCAGCCCCAGGTCGCCGGGGCCCTTGCGGGCGAACTCCAGCACGAGCTGGTCCACCCGCGCGGCCAGCACGGCGGGGAACAGGAAGTCGTAGTGGCCCTCCCAGAGCGGCCGGGCGTACCGGTTGCCGTAGCACACGTGCAGCGCCCAGCTGGCCGGCACGTCCGCGGTGACGATGTTGACCGCCTCGACGGCCAGCTCGACCGCTTCCGGGTAGCCGGCCAGGAACGGCTCGTCGATCTGCAGCAGGCTGGCCCCGGCCGCGGCCAGCTCCTGGGCGGCCGTGTTCAGCCACCGGGCCAGCGCCCGGACCAGGCCGGCCGCGTCCGGGTAGGCCGCGTTGCGGATCCGCCGGGACAGCGAGAACGGGCCGGTGAAGGAGAACTTGACCGGCCGGTCGGTCTGCTCCCGGGTGAACGCGTAGTCCGCGGCCAGCCCGGCCCCGCCGCGGTCCGCGGCGGGCAGCGGCCGGCTCAGCGCGGCGTCGTAGTAGTCGTAGTAGTCGGTCTTGGCCCGGCGCGCGATGTCCACCCCGGGGATGCGCACCAGCAGGTAATCGATGTCGTTGTCGCGGCGCAGCTCTCCGTCGGACACGATGTCGATGCCGGCCCGTTCCTGGTCTTTGAGCGCCGCCTTGATGGCCACGTTGTGGATCTCGTCCAGGTGCTGCGCGCTGATCCGGCGCTGGTAATAGTCGGTCTTCACCCGCTCCAGCCATTCCGGCACCGAGTACGAGCCGACCACGGTGGTGGGCAGCAGCATCGCGGTCAGTCCCGGACCTGCGCGGTGAGCGTCTTGACATGGCCCGGCGGGCGGCCGGGCAGCGGGCCGATCCGCACGTCGAAACCGCGCCGGTTGCCCGCCAGCTGGAGCAGCGGGCCGTTCACCCAGTTGACCACCGAGCCGTCGTACTTGCCGGGACCGCCGAACCCGGTGTGGTACTGGCCCGGCTCGGTGCGGAACAGGTCATGGCAGATCAGCCGGCCGAACGGGTGCAGCAGCGGCAGCGTGCCGGTGAAGCTGGCCAGCGCGCCGTTGCTGACGTGCATCCGGATGTCACCGCTGCTGCCCAGCAGCGGGCGGAGGATCTCGCCGGACAGCGCCGGGATGACCCGGTAAGCGTCCAGCCCGGCCAGCGGCACGTAGCGTTCCGCCAGCCGCAGCGCGGCCCAGCTGTCCCGCCACAGCGCCACCGCGTCGCTGATCCCGGGCAGCGTGCCGGGCACCGCCTCGGCCAGCAGTTCCGGGCCGAGCCGGAGCAGCCGCCCGATCAGGCCGGCCAGCTCGCCCGGCGGCAGGCCGAGCCGGCCGGCGATCGCGTCCGCGTCCTCGTCCGGCAGGTACGCGCGCACCTCGACCAGGTACGGCCGGCCCTGGATGCTGGCCACCTCGTCGGTGGGCAGGTTGTCATAGACGTTGGAGATGTAGACCAGGAACGCCTTGCCGGCCAGGAAGCCCAGCGTCAGCTGCGGCCGGGTGGCGTCCAGCACCAGCGCGTTGACCCGGCCACCGTGCTCGCCGACCGTCTGCCGGGCCCGGTCCAGCACGTGCGGCGAGTAGTCACCCATCAGGTAGTGCAGCCGCCGGTAGTAGTCCCGGCCGTGCGCCCGGTCCAGCTCGGCGAACACGTCCAGCCAGGTGCGGGCCTGGTTGCCGTTGCCGACGCCGAGCTCGACGACGTACAGCTCGGCGGGCAGCGCGCGCCGGGTGTCCAGCTCGTCCCAGACCCGGAACAGCTCCAGGATCAGCTCGCGGACCGGCCCGGCGTCCCGGGCCTCGCTGCGCCCGCCCGGCAGCGCCTGCTCGTACTCCCGGCCGGCCGCCTGCTCCCACAGCGTGAGCGCCTGCCAGTACAGCGTGTTGAACTGCCAGATACAGCTCTCGCTGGCCGGCCGCCACGGCTCCAGCACGGTCCGGGCCGGGACGGCCGGCCCGGCCAGCGCCGCCTTGACCGCGGCGGCCAGGTCCAGCTCCGGGCCGTCCCCGCGCACCGCCGCACAGCGGCGCAGGTCGATGGCGATTTCCACGGCGGCGTCCGGCTCGGCTGTCGGCGGCGTCCGCCGGGCCGTACGGGCGTTCGGCCAGAATGGGCCTGGTATGCACGGGCGGGCAGAAGTTGTGCCGGTACTGGATCCAGTCGCACACCACCCGGAGCCGGGCCAGGTCCGCCGGGGTGTCGCCGAGCGCCGCGAACAGCGGGCCGAGCGCGGCGGGCACGTTCACCGGGTCCGGCCCGCGCAGCCTGGCCACCGGGCGGATGTCAATGTGCATGGCACAGCCCGGCCAGGTCGAGGATCTCCGGGACGCCGTGCTCGAAGCCCGGGGCCATCAGGTGGATGCCGCGCACCCCGGGCAGCTGGAGCAGCTCCTGGATGGTGTCCGCGCAGATCCGCACGCCCTCCGCGGCGACCCGGCCCGCGGGCACGCCGCGCAGCCGCCGGGCCAGCGCGGCCGGGATCTGTACCCCGGGCACGCCGGCCGCATGTGCTCCAGCGCGCGGATCGAGCGGACCGGGCCCACCCCGGCCAGGATCGCGCAGCGCTGGTCCAGGCCCAGGTCGCGGACCTGGGCCAGCCAGCGGGCGAACCGCGGCACGTCGAATACGTACTGGGTCTGCACGAACTCGGCGCCCGCCGCGACCTTCTTGGCCAGCCGCGCGGCCCGGAACCCGGCCGGTGGGGCGAACGGGTTCTCCACCGCGCCGATCAGCCAGCCCGGCGCGGCGGCCAGGGTCCGGCCGGACAGCAGCCGGCCATGGTCGCGCATGCCCCGGGCGGCCTGCATCAGCTGGACGCTGTCCAGGTCGAACACCGGCCGGGCCTGCGGGTGGTCGCCGAACCGCGGGTGGTCGCCGGTCATCAGCAGCACGTTGCGGATGCCCAGTGCGGCCGCGGCCAGCAGGTCCGATTGCAGCGCGATGCGGTTGCGGTCCCGGCAGGTGAGCTGCATGACCGGCTCGACCCCGGCGGCCAGCGCCAGCACGCTGCCCGCCAGGCTGGACATGCGGACGAACGCGCTCTGGTTGTCGGTCACGTTGACCGCGTCCACCCAGCCGCGCAGCGGCCCGGCCTTGGCGCCGATCGCCGCCGGGTCGGCGCCGCGCGGCGGCCCGATCTCCGCGGTGACGACCACGTCGCCGGACGCCAGCCGGCTGCGCAGTGCGGATGGGCAGGTGCTCACCGCGGCGCGCCGTCCCGGCCCAGCCAGTAGTTGACCCAGGCGCTCTCGCCCTGCCGCCGGTGGTCGGCGGGCGGCACCGGCCAGCTCAGGTCGGCCAGGTGACCGTGCCGCTCGGCCCGCTCCCAGGCGGTCAGCCAGACGCACCGGGTGCCCGGGTAGACCTCGCACGAGCCGTCCGCGCCGACCCCGCCGCACGGGCCGTTGCGCAGTTGCTTGGGGCAGCTCTCCGGGCAGGCGTAGCCGCTGGCCGGCAGCGCGCACTGGCCGCACATCCGGCAGCCGAGCAGCGGGCCCTTGACCGCGTGCTCGGCCGAGGTGAACAGCCGGTACCCCAGCCGGGACGACTCCAGGCCGCGGGCCAGCCGGCGGTAGAACCCGTTCGGGGCCAGCCACGGCGCGATGCGGTACAGCAGCCCGGCGGCCAGCCGGGGCCGGGCGGGCCGCGGCCAGGCGTCGGTCATGGCCCGAGTGTGCCTGGCGGGGCTGGATAAGGCACCAGGCAGCGGCACAATGTTGCTGGTCACCGCTTGTTATGTAGACACAGTGCTAGCTTTGCGCCTCCGGGGGCGCTATACCCGCCGCCTTCCCTCGTCACTCGGTCGCTTCGCTCCCTCACTCCTCAGTCCAGTCGGCGGCGCGCGCTGCTTCCTTGCGCCTCCGGGCCGCTTTTACCCGCCGCCTTCCCTCCTCCCTCGTCGCTCGTTCCTCGCTCCTCGCTCGTCAGTCCAGTCGGCGGCGCGGCCCTTCGGCGCGGGTACCGCGGGGCTCGGGGGTGATCACGTCGTCGCGGAAGCCGGCCGCTAGCGCGCGCAGCGCGGCGTCCAGGTAGACGGTGAGGTCGGCGTCGGCATGCACCGTCCACCGGTCGAAGGCCGCCCGGCAGGTGGCCAGCGTGGCCCGGCCCACGGCCAGCGGGTACAGCGAGTCGGCGGGCTGCCCGGCCCGCCGGGCCACGAACTCGGCCACCGCCCGCTCCCAGGCGTCGTAGTGCACCGCGGCGCTGGCCAGCAGGCCGGGCACCGACCCGATGAGCGACATCCGGGCGCGCAGTTCCGGCACGTCCTCGGCCCGGTAGTGATTGGCCGCCAGCACCGCCCGGCGCACCGCCTCCAGGACCGGCAGGTCGGCGGGCATCTCGTCGAGCAAGCCACGGATCGTGGCCACCTCGGTGTCGAACGTCCCCCACAGCACCCCGGCCTTGGAGTCGAAGTAGCGGAAGAACGCCCGCCTGCTCACCCCGGCCTCGGCCGCGATCTGGTCCACGGTGGTCTCCTCGAAGCCCTGCTCGGTGAACAGCCGCAGGGCGATGAGCTCCAGTTCGCGGGCGCTGGTGCGCGGCGGGCGGCCACGGCGCGACACCGGCGCCGGGCGGAACGTCGGTGGTCATCGGACGGGATCTTCCTGCCGGGGTATTGCCTGCGTCCAGGCCGGTCGTTTAGCCTGCCGATATTCGTCACAGTGTGACGAATATCTTCGGCCAGCACCAGACCCGAGGAGCTGACATGGCTGACAATCCCGCTACCGAGCCGGCCAACGAGGCCAGCGAAGACGTCGTGGCCGACGAGGTGCTGGTCGAGGAGGTCTCGATCGATGGCATGTGCGGTGTCTACTGAGCCGCCCGGGCGACCCCCCGCTCTGCTCCCCGGGGGACTACCAGACCCCCGGACCCGATCGCCGCTCCGCGGCGCCAGGGGAATTCGACCTCGACGCGGCGTGGCGGCTGGCCCCGCAGGTCCAGCTGCGGCCCGGAGCGGTTCGGCGCGCTGCTGTACCACTTCGGCACCCGGCAGCTGTCGTTCCTGAAGAGCCCGGCGCTGCTGACCGTGGTCAGCTCGCTGGCCGCGCAGCCCAGCGCCCGGGCGGCCTGCCGCGCGGCCGAGCGTGCCCGACGCCGAGCTGCCCAGCTACCGGCGGGCGCTGGCCACGCTGGCCGACATCGCAGATGATCTGCCGCCGGGAGGCGGAGTGACCGCGGCTCCGCTCCCCCTGGTCGAGCAGTTCAGCTACGGTCTCGCCGCGCCGATCTGCCTGACCTGGGAGCTGACCTACGCGTGCAACCTGTCCTGCGTGCACTGCCTGTCCAGCTCGGGGCGGCGTGACCCGCGGGAGCTGAGCACCGCGGAGTGCCAGGCGGTCATCGACGAGCTGCAGCGGATGCAGGTGTTCTACGTCAACATCGGCGGCGGTGAGCCGACCGTCCGGCCGGACTTCTGGGAGCTGCTCGACTACGCCACCGGGCACGACGTCGGGGTCAAGTTCTCCACCAACGGCGTCAAGATCACTCCGGAGATCGCCCGGCGGCTGGCCGGCAGCGACTACGTGGACGTGCAGATCTCCCTGGACGGCGCGACCGCCGAGGTGAACGACGCGGTGCGCGGCGGCGGCTCGTACGCCGTGGCGCTGCGGGCCATGCGGCACCTGGCCGACGCGGGATTCGCCGGTTTCAAGATCTCGGTCGTGATGACCCGGCACAACGTCGGCCAGCTCGACGAGTTCAAGCGCGCTGGCCGACCGGTTCGGCGCGCAGCTCCGGCTCACCCGGCTGCGCCCGTCCGGGCGCGGCGCCGACGTGTGGGACGAGCTGCACCTGACCGCGGGCCAGCAGCGGCAGCTGTACGACTGGCTGGTGGCGCACGGCAGCAGCGTGCTCACCGGGGACTCGTTCTTCCACCTGAGCGGCTACGGCGCGGCGCTGCCCGGGCTGAACCTGTGCGGCGCCGGGCGGGTGGTCTGCCTGATCGACCCGGTCGGCGACGTGTACGCCTGCCCGTTCGCCATCCACCCCAGCTTCCTGGCCGGCAACGTCCGCGACCCAGGCGGCTTCGCGCCAGGTGTGGCGGGAGTCCGAGCTGTTCGCCGGGCTGCGCCAGCCGCAGTCCGGCGGGGCGTGCGAGTCGTGCTCCGCCTACGACGCGTGCCGCGGCGGCTGCATGGCGGCCAAGTTCTTCACCGGCTTGCCGCTGGACGGGCCGGACCCGGAGTGCGTGCACGGGCACGGCGAGCGCGCGCTGGCCGCGGCGGACACCGCAGCCGCGCCCCGCCCAGCCGGTGACCACTCGCACCGATCCCGCCGCGCCCCGGTGCCGCTGACCCTCACCCACCGTCCCGCGGAACCAACGGCGTGGCGCACCGACGAGGCGGGGCGCGCCGAAGGCGTGCGCTCGCCGAGCCGGCGTTCGGCGCGAAGCGGCGAGCGGGGGGTCCAGGGGGGTCGCCCCCCGGACCAGCTGCCTGCAACCCGGCCCGCTGGCCGGGTTCGCGCCGCCGGGGGGCTGAGTGCGGCTCGCCGACCTGTCCTGGCCGGAGATCGGCCAGCGGGCCGCGGCCGGCGCCGTGCTGGCCGTGCCGGTCGGGTCCACCGAGCAGCACGGCCCGCACCTGCCGCTGTCCACCGACACCGACATCGCGGTGGCGCTGTGCGACCGGCTGGCCGCGGCCCGGCCGGACGTGCTGGTCGCCCCGCCGGTCAGTTACGGGTCCAGCGGCGAGCACGCCGGCTTCCCGGGCACGCTGTCCATCGGGCAGGGCGCGCTGGAACTGCTCCTGGTCGAGCTGGGCCGGTCGGCCACGCTGACGTTCGGCCGGCTGGTGCTGGTGTCCGCGCACGGCGGGAACGCGGCGCCGGTGGCCCGGGCGGCCGCCCAGCTGGGTGCGGAGTCGCGGCGGGTGCTGCTGTTCCAGCCGCGCTGGGACGGCGACCCGCACGCCGGCCACCCGGAGACCTCGATGATGCTGGCGCTGGACCCGGCCCGGGTGCGGATGGACCGGGCGGTGCCCGGGGACACCCGCCCGGTCAGCCAGACCTGGCCGCAGCTGCGCACCGCCGGGGTCCGCGCGGTCAGCGAGACCGGCATCCTCGGCGACCCCACCGGCGCCACCGCCCAGGCCGGCCGCGCCCTGCTCGACGCGCTGGCCGCCGACCTGATCCGCGACGTCACCGCATGGCTTCCGGTGCAGGCAGGATGAGCCGTGTCGCGGTCGTCACCGGGGCGGCCCGGGGCATCGGCGCGGCCACCGTGCTGGCCCTGGCCGAAGCGGGCTGGGCGGTGCTGGCCACCGACAGCGCGGCCGACGACCCGGCGCTGCCCTACCCGATGGCCACCCCGGCCGACCTGTCCGGGCTGGCCGCCGAAGCGAGCCGCCGGGCCGGCTCGCCGGGCCGGGTGCGGCCGTTCACCGCCGACGTGCGCGACCCGCCCGCCATCGCAGCCGCGGTGGCCGAGGCGGAATCACGCTGGGGCGGCCTGGACGCGGCCATCGCCGCGGCCGGCGTGATCGCCGGCGGGGTCCCGCTGTGGCAGCTGCCGGAGAGCCAGCAGCAGGCGGTGCTCGACGTCAACCTGGGCGGGGTGCTCACCCTGGCCCGGGCGGCCATTCCCGCGCTGCTCCGCCGCCCAGCCCCGCGATCCGGCCGGTTCCTGGCCGTGGCCTCGGCCGCGGCCACCCGCGGGCTGCCCATGCTGGCCGCCTACTGCGCGTCCAAGGCGGCGGTGGCCGGGCTGATCCGCGCGCTGGCCGCCGAGCTGGCCGACAGCGGCGTCACCGCGAACGCGGTCAGCCCCGGCTCGACCAGCACCCCGATCCTGGCCGAGAGCGCCCGGCTGTACGGCCTGCCCGCGGCGGAGGCGTTCGCCGCGCCAGCAGCCGATGGGGCGGCTGCTCGACCCGGCCGAGGTGGCCGCCGTGCTCGCGTTCCTGGCCGGCCCGGGCAGCAGCGGGATGACCGGCGCGGTCGTGCCGGTGGACGGAGGGCTGGCACTGTGAATATTGGCTGGCGAGGCGGGGCGCGCCGAAGGCGTGTTCCCGCCGAGGCAGCGATCCCGGGGGCGGGGGTTCCGGGGGTAGTCCCCCGGGAAAGCAGAGCGGGGGTCGTCCCCCCGGGCCAGCACCGTGAAGACGCTTCCCGCTGGGTTCGGCATCGCGCTGGACCCGGGCAGTAAGCAGCTGGACGGCAGCACGTTCTTCGGCGGCTCGCCGGCCCGGGTGCTCCGGCTGACCGGGGCCGGCCAGCGGGCCCTGGCCGAGCTGCGGGACGGCCCGGTGCGCAGCACCGCCGCGGGCACGCTGGCCCGCCGGCTGACCGACGCGGGCCTGGCCCACCCGCGGCCGCCGGTGCTGGCCGGACCGCCCGACGTGACCGTGCTGATCCCGGTCAGGGACCGGCCGCAGCTGCTGGACCGCTGCCTCACCGCGCTGGGCCGCCGCTACCCGGTCCTGGTGGTGGACGACGGCTCGGCCGACCCGGCCGCGATCGCCACCGTGGTGGCCGGGCACGGCGCCACGCTGCTGCGGCGTGCCGCCAACGGCGGCCCCGCCGCCGCGCGAAACACCGGCCTGGCTGGCGTGACCAGCGAGTTGGTGGCGTTGTGCGATAGCGATTGTGTTCCGGAGGCCGGCTGGATCGAACGGCTCGCGGCGCACCTCGCCGATCCGGCGGTGGCCGTGGCCGCCCCCCGCATCCGGCCGGTTCCCGGCGGGCGGAGCTGGGCCGACCGGTACAGCGCCGCGGGCTCCAGCCTGGACATGGGCGGCCAGGAGGGCCGGGTCGCGCCGGGCACCCGGCTTTCCTACGTGCCGACCGCCGCGCTGCTGGCCCGCCGCGCCGCGCTGCTGGCGGTCGCGGCGCCGGAGGTATTCGATCCGGAGCTGCGCCTGGGCGAGGACGTGGACCTGGTCTGGCGGCTGCACGCGGCGGGCTGGCGGATCCGCTACGAGCCCGCGGCGGTGGTCGCGCCATCATGAGCCGGCCAGCTGGCCCGAGCTGCTGGCCAGGCGGTTCCGGTACGGCACGTCGGCCGCGCCGCTGGCGCTGCGGCATCCCGGCCAGTCCGGGCCGCTGCTGCTCTACCCGTGGCCGGCGCTGACCGTGGCCGGGTTGCTGGCCCGCCGCCCGGTGCTGGCCGGGCTGGGTCTCGCCGGATCGGTGCTGGCCATGCGGGCCGCGCTGCGCCGGGCCGGACTGCCGGACCGCGGGGTGCTGCCGGCCATGCTCCGCGCCACCCAGCAGACCTGGCTGGGCATCGGCCGGTACAGCGGCCAGTTCGCCGCGCCGGTACTGGCCGCCGCGCTCGCGGCGCCGGGCGGCAGCCCGGCCCGCCGCTGGGGCCGCCGCGCCGCCGCCGCGTCGCTGCTGCTCGGCCCGGCCCTGACCGCGTGGTCCGAGCCAGGCGCCCGGACCTGGACCCGGTGCGCTACACGGCCGGCCAGCTGGCCGACGACGTGGCCTACGGCGCCGGCGTGTGGGCCGGTTCGCTGCGCGCCCGGACCACAATCCCGGTCCGGCCGGCCATCGCCTGGCACCCGCTGCGCGGCGACCTGGCCCGGCCGGGGCCGGAGGGCTGACCCATGGGCAGCGCCTGGTTCGAGACCGTGGCCGAGGCGCAGCGCCGGGCCCGGAAGCGGCTGCCCCCGTCGGTCTACGGCGCGCTGCTCGCGGGCACCGAGAAGGGCCTGACGCTGGCCGACAACGTGGCCGCCTTCGACGAGCTGGGGTTCGCGCCGCAGGTGGCCGGGCTGTCCGCGCAGCGGGACATGGCCACCACGGTCATGGGGCAGCCGGTCGCGCTGCCGGTGCTGATCTCACCGACCGGCGTGCAGGCGGTGCACCCGGACGGCGAGGTGGCCGTGGCCCGGGCGGCCGCGGCCCGGGGCACCGCGATGGGGCTGAGCTCGTTCGCCAGCAAGCCGCTGGCCGAGGTCGTCGCGGCCAACCCGCGGACGTTCTTCCAGCTGTACTGGATCGGCGGCCGGGACCAGGTGGCCGCGCGGATCGAGTTCGCCCGCGCGGGCGGCGCGGCGGGGCTGATCCTCACCCTGGACTGGTCGTTCGCGCACCGGCGGGACTGGGGCAGCCCGCACATCCCGGAGCGGATGAGCCTGGCCGAGCTGATCCGGCTGGCCCCGGAAGGCCTGCGCCGGCCGCGGTGGCTGGCCGGTTACGCGCGGACCGGGCGGCTGCCCGCGCTGACCGTGCCCAACATGGCCCGGCCCGGGCAGGCGGCGCCGACGTTCTTCGGCGCGTACGCGGAGTGGATGCAGTCACCGCTGCCGAGCTGGGACGACATCGCCTGGCTGGCCGCGCAGTGGGGCGGGCCGGTCATGCTCAAGGGGGTCAGCCGGGTGGACGACGCCCGGCGCGCGGTGGACGCCGGGCTGACCGCGATCTCGGTGTCCAACCACGGCGGCAACAACCTGGACGGGACCCCGGCCACCATCCGGCTGCTGCCGGCCATCGCCGCCGCGGTGGGCGGCCAGCTCGAGGTGCTGCTGGACGGCGGCATCCGGCGTGGCGGGGACGTGGTCAAGGCGCTCGCGCTGGGCGCCCGCGCGGTGATGATCGGCCGGGCCTACCTGTGGGGCCTGGCCGCGGCCGGCCAGCCGGGCGTGCGAGAACGTGCTGGACATCATGCGCGGCGGCATCGATTCCGCACTGCTCGCGCTGGGCCAGTCCAGCATCGCCGGGCTGGGCCCGGCCGACCTGCTGGTGCCGCCGGGGTTCACCCGGCGGCACCAGCCCGGATCAGACGGCTAGGAGCTGCGCTCCCAGGTCACGGCGAACCCGTTGCCGCTGCGGTCAAGGCCCCAGGCTGGGCCTTGACCCGGCCAGAGGAGTCGACCATGGTGATCTCGTCGTCGGTGTACGACGAGATGACCCCGGACGTGGCCGTTGACGGTCGCACCCGACGCGGTCCACGTGCTGAAGTGGGCCAGCGGGTAGACGCCGCTGGAGCCGCTCGGCGCTTCCGCGATCCACTCCGCGCTGGAGTTGGCACAACTGGAGCACGTCTGGGTGGTGCTGAAGCTGTCCGTGGAGTGGGTGGAGTCGGTCACCTTGAGCGTGTAGCTGGTGCCGGTGCGGACCACCGACGAGGTGATGCTGTCGCCCGCCGCCAGCGACGAGCCGACGACCTGGATATCGTTGGTGGGATACATCTCCCACCAGGTGTACTGGTAGAGCGAGCCCAGGTAGCACTCGGCCAGCGTGCCGTCCTGCTCCACCGAGCCGCTGCTGTAGCCGTCGATGCCGACCCAGAACGCGGCCAGCTGACGTTGCGCGGCCGCTGCAGGTCACGCGTGGGCTCCTTCCAGCTCGCGGCTGACCGCGCTGAACGTGGTGCCGGTGTCGGCGTAGCCGGACCAGTTCGTGCTCTATACCTGGGTCAGGCCCTTGATCTTGGCCGCATGCCCGGCCACCCGCTGGTCAGCGGAGTGCTGGCCGACCGACAGGTTGTGCAGCAGGGCCCGGGCGTTCGCGGCCGCCTGGGCGCTCGGGGTCGCGGCGGTGCTGGCGCCCGCGGCGGAGCCGAAGGTCAGCAGCATGCCCGCCACGGGCAGGCAGGCGAGTAAAGCCAGGTTCAGCAGACGGGGACGACGCATAAGAGGTGTGCCTCTCCCTTTGGTGCGGCCGGGGGTAGCCGCGCGTGCGCCAATCGTAATTTCTCATAACGTGGCTATCAATATGGCGTCCAACCATTTCCTGGCCGCCATGGTCAGCCGTCCTGGTTCAGCCGCCGTCCTGGTCCGGCCTCGGCCGTCGCGTCGTCCGGCGGGTTGTCGATGATCGGCACCGGGTCGAGGCCGATCTTCTCCGCGATCCGGGTCAGCAGCACATCCTGGGCGGCCAGGTGGCCCTGCACGTGCGCCACCTCGTGCAGCGTCGCGCTCGCGTCGTGGAACGTCGCCTCGGCCCGCTTGTCGGCCGCGGCGGCCTGCACGTTCTGCCCGACCATGATCACACTGAGCAGGACCAGCTGGAGGAAGGTCTGGGCCACCCAGGAGACCACCGCCGCGGTGCCCGCGCGGATCGCGTCCGGCAGGCTGATCAGGTCGAACAGGGCGAACGCGTAGGCACACCACATGCTGCCCACCACCGAGGTGACGACCAGCGCGACCTTGGTGTTGAACCGGTTGATCGCGGTGCCCCGGGGCAGCAGGTCGGCCACCTTGACCGGCTTGTCGGCCAGCCGGGAGGCGATCCGCGGGTGGCGTATGTGCTGGTATATCGCCATCTTTCCTGGCCTTCCCGTCGGTGAGCAGGATGCGCGTGGGGCGGCAGGCCCACGCCAGGTTAACGGTCAGCGACGGGTCGGCTGCGCCAGTCCACGGGCCGGGACCGGGCGCCAGCTAGCTGTGCATCGGCTGAATGGCAGCTGAACGAAACTACGCAATCCATTGCACGGCCAGCTTCGCGCTCCCGCTGCCGTGATCAACTGATTGGTGCTATCCCAGCAATACCAATCGGTTGCTCACGAACGGCGAGGGCGAATTAGGCCGGCGGCGCGAAACCCGCTTACGAGTGCCATTTCGGCCGCGCGTCGCCGGCAGGTTAGGGCAGGCCGTTACCGGCGGCTGGGAGTACTGAGCCGGAGTGCCAGCCAGCCCGCGGCAGCGGCCAGCGGCACCTCGACGAAAGCCGCCTCGGCCAGCGCCAGCGCATGATCGAGGCCGGGGGCCGAGGTGCACACGTCGAACCAGGCATCGGTCAGCAGCAGGGCAGCCGCCGGCCATCGCGGTCAGTGCTGCCCGGCTGTCGCCATGCGCCAGCAGCAATGCGGTGGCCAGCGCGGCCAGCGCCTCCGCCGCGTCCAGGCCGGTCCAGGCGAGCGACCAGTGCTGGGCCTGCGCGGTGGCCGGCAGCATCGCGCTGAGCAGCACGCACCACGGCAGCAGGAAGCCGCCCACGGCCAGCGCCACCAGCCGGGCCCGGTGCAGCAGTGGCCGCGCTGGGAGCCGCCTGGGCAGCCCGGGCGGTGAGCCGCCTCCTACCCGGTCCGCGGCGATCCGCTGCGGACCGGTCCACCTGGTTCCGCGTGGTGCTGGCGAGCGTCATGACCTGCTCCCGCGGCCGAACCGGATCGCGGCCAGGTAGATCACGGCCGCTGCGGGCCAGATCGTGGCCGCCGCGACCACGTCCTGCCGGAGCAGCACGCTGGCCGCCAGGGCCGGCAGCAGGATGGCCCCGGCCAGCGCCACCCGTGCGGGCAGGCCGGGACGGGGCGCGCGCCGCTGGCCGAGCATCTCGTCCACCACCTCGGCGACCCGGTCGTCGATCTCGTCACCGAACCGGTCCAGGAACTCCGTCTGCATGGCCCTCACGGTAGGACTACAGAGAAAATTCTGCAAATTATTTTCTGCATAGATTTCTCTGCAGTCGCTGCTATGCTGCGGGTCATGACCATGACGCCGCGGCGGGTGACCGGCGACGCCAAACGCTGGAAGGCGATGTCCCACCCGCTGCGCCGGGAGATGCTGCGGCACCTCGGCGAGCATGGGCCGGCCACCTCGACGACCCTGGCCAGCGCGCTGGGCGAGAACACCGGGACGACCAGCTATCACCTCCGGGTGCTGGCCGACGCCGGGGTGATCGAGGAGGTCCCGGAGCGCGCGAACGGGCGGGAGCGCTGGTGGCGCACGTTCCCGGTGGACCTGCGCGAGCCGGATTACGACAGCCTCAGCCCGGCGGACCGGGCCGCGCTGGACGAGTGGCGGGCCGGGCAGATCCCCGGCGAGCTCGACCTGGTCAACCGGTTCATCCGGGAGGTGCGCAAGCACGGCCGGTGGGCCAAGGCGTCCCGCGCCGACGGGTACTACACGATCGAGGGCCTGGATGCGCTGTTCGACGAGTACATGACGCTGCTCAGCAAGTACGGCTACGGCAAGGACGAGGCGCCGCCCGGCGCCCGGCTGATGCAGCTGCGGATGTTCTACCTGCCCGACGAGCCAGCCGACCCGGAGTAGCCGGGCCGGAGCAGCCGGGCCGGAGCAGCCGGGCCGGAGCAGCCGGGCCGGACCTGGGACCATGAACGGGTGAGTGTTACCCGCCTTATCGCCGTAGCCGATGCCCCGGCCCTGGCCGGGCTGTTGCGGGCCAATCGCGACTTCCTCGCACCCTGGGATCCGGTCCACGGCGAGGGCTACTTCACCGAGGCCGGGCAGCTCGCGGAGGTCCGCGAGCTCGCTCATCCAGTACCGGCAGGGGACCAAGCTGCCGCACGTCATCCTGGGCGAGTCCGGCGCGGTGGCCGGCCGGATCAACCTGAACAGCATCGTCCGCGGCGCGTTCCAGTCCGGCAGCCTGGGCTACTGGGTGAGCGCGACCGAGAACGGGCGCGGGCTGGCCACCGCCGCGGTGCGGGACATGGTCCGGCTGGCGTTCGGGGAACTGGGCCTGCACCGGGTCGAAGCCGGCACCCTGCTGCACAACGTCAGGTCGCAGCGGGTGCTGGAGCGCAACGGGTTCGTCCGCTTCGGCCTGGCGCCCGGCTATCTCAAGATCGCCGGCCAGTGGCAGGACCATGCCCTCTACCAGCTGCTGAACCCGGGGCCGGGCTGATGGCTCAGGCGCTCATCGCGCGGTGTGTCCGGGGCCTGGAATGGATCCTGGCCGACGAGATCGCCGGACGCTTCGGCCCGGACGGACTGCGGCTGGCCCAGCGGCAGGTCAGCTTCACCGCGGCCCGGCTGTCCCGGCGGCTGCTGGGCGCTGCGTACGGCGGACGACCTGTTCCTCGAGGTCGGCACCGCGACCGGGGTGGGGCATACCCGGGCGGCGCTGCCGGTGCTGGCCGCGCGGCTCGGCCAGCTCGACCTGGCCAGCCCGCTGGCCGCGCTGCCGGGCATCCGCGAGCTCCCGGACAAGCTGACCTTCGACGTGGTGGCCAGCCTGGCCGGGCAGCGGAACTACAACCGCTACGCGGTCGAGGACACGGCGGGGGCCGCGCTCGCCCAGGCGCTCGGCGGGCGCTACCTGTCGCGTTCGGCCGGGCCGGGTGACTGGCCTGCCGACGGCACCGACCTCACCGTCCGGCTGTTCCTGCACGGCACCGAGGCGCAGGTGGCACTGCGGGCTGGCCCGCGGCCGCTGCACCGCCGCGACTGGAAGGTGCGCACCGGGCCGGGCAGCCTGCACCCGCCGGTGGCGGCCGCGCTGGCCCGGATCGCCAGGCACCCGGGCGGTGGCCTGATCGCCGACCCGTTCTGCGGCGACGGCACGATCCCGGTCGAGGTCGCGCTGGCCGACCCCACCGCCCGGGTACTGGCCGCGGACCTGGACGCCGGCCGGCTGGGCAACGCCCGGGCCAACGCGGCCCAGGCCGGCGTGCCGGTGCGGTTCATCCGCGCGGACGCGGCCTGCCCGTTCGCCGGATCCGGCCTGGCTGGACCAGGTGGTCACCAACCCGCCGTGGAACCGTGCGGTCGGCGCGGCCGGCCGGGTCGCCGCCGGGCTGGCGCCGTTCTGGCGGCAGCTGCCCGCCGCGTTCGGGCCGCGCGGCCGCGTTGTGGTCATCGCGGAAGCCGGGCTCGGCGTCGCGGCCGGCCTGCGCGGGCACGGCTACGGCATCACCCTGGTCCAGGGCATCCGGCTGGCCGGGCGGCTGTCCGAGATCCTGGTCGCGACGCCGCCCGCCAGCCAGCCGCTACCGATCGACGCCGCCCTGAGCTAAGTGGCGGCAGCGGGCCATCGCCGGCAACATCGTGTCGGCCGACGGATTCTGAGCCCTCCGGATCGACGGGCTCGGCGAGCTGGTGGCTGTCTGCGGCGGTCAGCGTGCAGCCGTAGATCTTCTTCAGCTCCGCGATGACGTGCAGCGTGTCCGCGGAGAACGGCGGCTGCCCCTCGAACGCGTGCAGCACGACCCCTTCCAGCAGGTCACCGAGCGACATGTCCAGATACTCGGCCAGGCCCTTGAGCACCTTCAGCAGGCTGCGCTCCATCCGGACACCGGTCTGCACCCGGTCCACTGTTATCACGGCACTACGGTAACTAGGTACCAGGAGGATCGAGCAGCCGGGTCAGCGTGGCCGCCAGCCCGCGACGAGCACGAACCGGCCGGCCACGGCGGGCCGCGGGTTACCGGGCGGCCAGGTCATGGCGATGTGCCCAGGCGGCCACGTCACCGCCGCCGATGGCCGTCGCGAGCAGGTCGGGGAACGCGTCCGGGGTGCAGGCGAAGGCGGGCACGCCCAGCTCGGCCAGGGCCGCGGCGTTGTCCTTGTCGAAGGCCGGCGCCCCGTCGTCGGACAGCGCCAGCAGCACGACCACCTGTACCCCGGCCGCTTTGCAGGGCGGCCATCCGGGCCAGCATCTGCTCCTGCACGCCGCCTTCGAACAGGTCGGAGATGAGCACGAAGATGGTGTCCCGGGGCCGGGTGATCAGCGTCTGGCTGTACCCGATCGCCTGGTTGATGTCCGTGCCGCCACCGAGCTGCACGCCGAACAGGATGTCCACCGGGTCGGACAGCTTGCCGGTCAGGTCGACGACGGCCGTGTCGAACACGACCAGCGAGGTCTTGAGCGCCCGGATCGAGGCCAGCACGGCGCCGAACACCGACGCGTACACCACCGAGGACGCCATCGACCCGGACTGGTCGATGGCCAGCACCACGTCGCGGGCCACCGCCTGCTGCCGCCGCCCGTACCCGACCAGCCGCTCCGGGACCACGGTGCGGTGCTCCGGCAGGTAGCGGGTCAGGTTGGCGGCGATGGTCCGGTTCCAGTCGATGTCGCGCGGCTTCGGCCGCCGGGACCGGGCGGCCCGGTTCAGCGCGCCGGACACCGCGGCCCGGGTCCGGTTGGCCAGCCGCCGCTCCACTTCGGCCACCACCCCGGCCACCACGCGCCGGGCGGTCGCCTTGGTCGTCTCCGGCATCACCTTGGTCAGGCTGAGCAGGGTGCCGATCAGGTGCACGTCCGGCTGGATGGACTCGAGCAGCTCCGGTTCCAGCAGCAGCTGCCGGAGGTTGAGCCGGTCGATCGCGTCGCGCTGCATGACCTGGACCACGGTGGCCGGGAAGTAGCTGCGGATGTCCCCCAGCCAGCGCGCCACCGACGGCGCCGAGGCGCCCAGCCCGGCGGACCGCGGGGCCACGCTGGCCCGGCCCGGGCGCCGGCCCGGTGTCGTACAGCGCGGCCAGCGCGCCGTCGATCGCCTGGTCGGCCTGGCCCAGCCGGGCGCCCGAGGCCCGGGCCCGCCGGGCTGCCCAGCAGCAGCCGCCAGCGGCGCAGCCGCTCCTCCTCACCCGCAGGACCTGTCTCGTCCATAGCCGGGCATCAGGCCGCTCCCTCGAGGCATCGCGCCGCCGCCCAGAATCGCCGCTACCGGGCACCGCCGAGGATGGCGGCCACGGTGCGCAGCGGGCCGGCCGCCCGGTCCGCGTCGGCCGGCTCTGCCGGGCCGTCCCGGGCCGGCGCGCCGCCGGTCAGCTGCCGGACCGCCTGCCCGATGTTGGCCCGCTCCGCGGCGGCGAACCCGCCGAACGTCCGCCGCAGCAGCGGCAGCACCGCGGTGAAGTCCGGCCCGGCCAGGCCGGCCACCCAGTCGTCCAGGATGCTGAGCAGGTCCCGGTCGTGCACCAGCAGCAGGCCGCTGCCGGACAGGAACCCGTCCGCCCAGGCCGCCTTGCTGGCCGCGGGCACCCCGATCGACAGGTGCCGCGCGAACCGGCGGGCCGACTCCGCCCGGGACAGCACGCCCGCCTCGGTGAGCAGCCGGACGGCCCGCCCGACCAGCAGGCCGTGCACATCCGGCCGGACGGCCAGCAGGCCGAGCGCGGCCAGCCAGCGATCCCGGGTGTCCCGGCCCCGCTCATGCTGCGCGTGCAGGCTCAGCGCGGCCTGCATCCCGTCCAGCGCGCCGCGCAAGCCCGGCGGCCGCGTCGTCGGCCAGGCTGCTGACCGCGGCGGGCAGGCCGGCGCAGACCCGGGCGGTGAGCGCGGCCACCACCGCGGACAGCGCGGCGGTGTCGGTGCCGCGCACGTCGCCGTAGCGGACCGCGCGCACCAGGGCGGGCACCGCGGTCATCAGCCGGGCCACGTCCGCGTCCCGGGCCGCTTTCTCGTCGAGCGCCGCGCAGCACCGGATCCAGCGCGTCCGGCAGATCAGCCAGCAGAACGCTCTCCACCGCGGCACTGACGCCAGCCACGTCCCCGGCCGTCCGGGCCGCCTCGATGATCTTCGCGGTGGCGGCCGCCGGCCACCGTGGTGCCCCACGGCGCGGCGTCGATGACGGCCACCACGAGTTCGGGCCGCCAGCGCAGCGCCCACGTCTCGCGGAACGTGCCGGTCGCCCGGACCTGGTCCTCGGCCGCCGTGCCCCAGCCGATGCCGAGCACGGTGAGCCGGTGCAGCAGCACCGACCGGGCCCGGTCTGCCTGCGTGCGCAGGTCCAGGGTGAGCGCCTGCTCCAGCGGGTCCAGCTTCAGCCGCACGGCCCGGGCCTGGGCACGCAGATCCGCTTCCAGCGGGACCGGCGGGCGCTGCGTCCGGCACCGATCCGAGCAGTTCGCCGACCACCAGATCGCGGGTGACGAACCCGGTCGCGTGCTCGTCACCGTCGCACAGCACCGCCTCGGTGGCCTCGCTCACCTCGGCCAGGCCGGCCAGCGGGCGGCCGCGCAACGTGGCCAGCGCATCGGCCAGCCGGGCCGCCTCGATGACGTGCGCGGAGGACACCGGCAGGTCATGGGCCCGGAGCACGCCAGCCACCCGGGTCAGCCAGCGGATGACGGTGTGCTCGCGGGTGGTGAACAGGTGGTGGTACCAGCCCGGCGAGGTGATCCCCGCGCCGTAGCCGGACGCCGCGGCCAGCCGGGAATGCGTCCACGGCACCCAGGCCAGGGCGGTTTTCCGCTTCGGCATGCCGCGCAGCACGGCGGCGTCGGCGGTGCCGGGCGGGAGTCTCCCGGTCAGCGCCGGGGCGTGCCATGCCCCGCAGACCACGGCGACCGGGCCGTGCTGGCCCGCCCGGGCGGTGTCCCGCAGCGCAGCCCGCAGCACCTGGCGCATGTACGCCTCGCGGCGCTGCTCCTGCAGTTGCCCGTCCGGCGGGGCCGGGGACGCGGCGCGCACCTGGGCCATCGCCTCGGTCAGCGCGGCGAACGGGGACTGCCCGTCCATCCGGGACTCGATCAGGTCATCCCACCAGCGCTCCGGGTCGTCGTACCCGGCCGCGGCGGCCAGCAGGGCCACCGGGTCCCGCTCCGCCCCGGTCACCTCCTCGGTCTCGGGACAGGCTCGGTCTCGGGATCAGCTCGGTCTCGGGATCATCGCTGGCCCGGCCTGGCCTGCCGCCGCGGCTGGCCAGCAGCACCGAGGCCGGCAGGTCGCAGAACCGGACCGGCACCTGATGGCCTGGCCGCCCACAGCAACGCCTGCCACTCGGGCGAGAACACCGCGTACGGCCAGAACGCGGATATCCGCGGCGCGTCCGGCGCGTAGGCCAGCAGCGCCACCGGCGGGACCATACCCGGGTCGGCGGCCAGCGGCAGCACCGGCGCCGCGTCGGCCGGTCCCTCGATCAGCACCATGGCTGGCCGCAGCCGGTCCAGCTCGGCCAGCACCGAGCGGGCCGAACCCGGTCCGTGATGCCGGATCCCGAGCACCGCCACCCGGCTGCCCGGTGCTCGGCTGCCCAGCGCTCCGGTCACCCGCTGACCTCGCGGCAGGCCCGGTAGAAGTCACCCCAGCCGGGCCGCTCCCGGACCACGGCCTCCAGGTACTCGCCCCACACGCCGCGGTCGGTGACCGGGTCCTTGATGACCGTGCCGGCGATGCCGGCCGCCACGTCGGCCGGCCGGAGCACCCCGTCGCCGAAGTGCGCGGCCAGCGCGATGCCGTTGGTCACCACCGAGATGGCCTCGGCCGGCGACATCGTCCCGGTCGGGGATTTCAGCGTGGTCCGCCGGTCGGCCGTCACCCCGGAGCGCAGCTCGCGGAACACGGTCACTACCCGGCGGATCTCCTCCACCGCGGACGGCACCTCGGGCAGCTCCAGCGCCTGGCCGAGCTCGGCCACCCGCCGCGCGACGATGTCCACTTCCTCGTCCTCGCTGGCCGGCAGCGGCAGCACCACGGTGTTGAACCGGCGGCGCAGCGCGGAGGACAGCTCGTTGACGCCCCGGTCCCGGTCGTTGGCCGTGGCGATGACCGAGAATCCCTTGGCCGCCTGCACCTCGATGCCGAGTTCCGGGACCGGCAGCGTCTTCTCGGACAGGATGGTGATCAGCGCGTCCTGCACGTCGGACGGGATGCGGGTGAGCTCCTCCACCCGGGCGATCCGGCCCTCGGCCATCGCGGTCATGACCGGCGAGGGCACCAGGGCGGCCTGGCTCGGCCCCTCGGCCAGCAGCCGCGCGTAGTTCCAGCCGTACCTGATGGCCTCCTCGGCGGTGCCCGAGGTGCCCTGCACCAGCAGGGCGGAGTCGCCGGAGATCGCGGCGGCCAGGTGCTCGGACACCCACGTCTTGGCCGTGCCGGGCAGGCCGAGCAGCAGCAGCGCCCGGTCGGTGGCCAGGGTGGCGACGGCCACCTCGATCAGCCGCCGCGGCCCGATGTACTTGGGCGTGATCACGGTGCCGTCCGGGCAGCGCGCCGCCGAGCAGGTAGGTGACGACCGCCTGCGGTGACAGCCGCCAGGACGGCGGCCGCGGCCGGTCATCGGCGGCGGCAGCGCGGCGAGTTCCGCCGCGTAGACCTGCTCGGCGTGCGGGCGCAGCAGCGGCTTGCCAGTAGTGGTCGTCAACGGATCTCCTCAAAGAAGGCGCGCCGCAGCGCGATCGTGCCGGCGATACGGTGCAGCACCACGGGCCAGGGCGGGGGGCAGGGCCAGCTTCAGCCAGCCGGTTCAGCGCGGCGGCGTAATCGAGCCCGCCGGTAGCGGGCAGGTTGCGGGCCGCCGCGGTAGCCAGTTCGCTGGCCCAGCGCGTCCCGGCCCAGGAGGACTGCGCGGCCGGCGATCCGGGTGCCGCGGTGACCACGCGTGCGCAGCATGGACACCACCACCTCGGCCAGCGACACCGGCCATGGGCCCGGGCAGGCGGCCAGCTCGGCCAGCGCCGCCGGGGTGACGGTCGTCCGGGACAGCAGTGCCGCTACCCGGGCCGCCCGGGCGGCTGGCGGCAGCACCGCGGCCAGCTGATCGTCGGCCGGCCAGGCCGCGGCCGGCCGGCTGCTGGCCCGGAGCGTCTGCGGGTGCCGGGTGCCCGATGTCAGCAGCGCGGCCGCCCAGTCCGGGCTGGCCTGGTGGACCGCGGCCAGCCGCCAGCCCGCGTGCACGTGGCTGGCCAGATCCCCGGATACCGGCAGGGCCACGATCTCGGCCGGGTCCAGCCCGAACCGGTCGGCCCACTGGCCGAGCGGGACTACCGAGATGACCTCGGTGAGCTGCCACCCGGCAGCGCTGATTCCGGGTGGCGGGTGGCTGGCCGCCGACGCCGTCCCGGGTGGCGGCCGGGTCCAGGCCGGCGGGCAGGCTGGCCACCAGCGTGCGGCGCGCCGCGGAGCCTGCGAGCCGGAGCAGCGGCCCGGCCCGCTCCGCCGCCCGGCGGCACCAGGCCGAGCCGGGCAGCTGGGCCAGCAGCCGCACCGCGGCCGCGCGCACCGCGCGCTTGCGGTCATCCAGCGCCGCCTCCAGGAACTCCTCGTCGGCGGCGGACAGCCCGCGGGCCAGCACCAGCAGCAGCTCCGCCCGGTCATCCCCGGTTTCGCTTGCCCAGCCCGCCGCCAGCAGGTCCCGGGCCGCGGCCGGGTCGATGTCACGCGAGTGCGGCCAGGTAGCCGATCCGCTCACCCCGGCTGCCGGTCTGCCACACCTCCGGTCCGTCCGCCGGGTCCGGCCGGGCGGCACTGGCCACGATCCGCTGCCAGTCGGCGCGGTGCGCGGCCAGCCACCGGCCCCGGTGGCCGAGCACGCCGGCCACCGCGGGGCGCAGCGCCCGATCCCGCACGGCCGCGTCGAGCAGCGCCGGCAGCAGCGGGGCGGGTGCCCGGTAACCAGCCGCACCGGCCGCGGCCAGCAGGTCGGCTAGCAGCCCGGCATCCGTCTGGCGCGGCCCGGCCGAGCAGCACGGCGGCCCGGGGCGGCAGTTCCGGCGCGGCGTCCGGGGCCGCCGGCTCGGGGCAGCTGACCTCCGGCTCGGGCCGCCACCCGGCCCGCCGGGCCACGGTCAGCAGCACGGCCGCGTCCAGCACGCTGGCTGCCGGGTCGTCGGCATCCAGCACACCGGCGTGGCCGGCCGCCGGGCCAGCCAGGCCGGTGACCGGCTCGGGTCGGCGGGCCACCCCGACGGTGGCCGCCGCGACCAGGTCGTCATAGCCCAGCCCGGTCACAGCCGGACCGCCTGATCGCCGTGCCACACAGTCAGCGCGGTCAGCCCGGCCGGGCTCCACTCGCCAGCCAGGCACACCGGATGGCCGCCCGATACGGCCAGCAGCGGCCACCGGGATTCCTGCCCGAGCAGCGGCAGCGCCCGTCCGGAGCCGTCCACCAGCTGCCAGCCCGGCTCGCCAGGGACCGGCACCCCGGTCAGCAGCACCGGCCATTCGGTCAGCCACGGGTCCTGCTCCAGCCCGGCCGACCAGGCGCTGAGCAGCTCGGTCACGTCGGCCGCGGCAGCCGGCCGGCGTGCCGCGGCCGGGCTGCCGTGCCGGGTCCCGACCACCGCGCGCAGCTCCGGGCTGCCCCGGGTAGAAGTGCAGGTCAGCTTCGAGTTCCAGGCCGGGGATGAGGGCGGCCTCGATGCTGCCGCCGAAGTTCCCGCTGGGCGCGAACGACAGCAGCAGCGCGAACCGCCCGGTGTGCTGGCCGCGCAGCCAGACCCGGCGCGCCGGGATGGCGCCGTCCAGCACGTCGCGGACCGCGAGTACCTGCCACCGGTCGGTCACCGGCGGGGTGGCCAGCACGTCCTCCCGGCTGGTGGTGTAGCCGACCCGGGACCGGACCACGGCGGCCAGCGGCGCGGGCAGCGCGGCAAGCTGCCGGTGCGCCCGGGCCAGCAGATGCAGCAGCCCGTACTCGGCCAGCAGCCGGCCGGGCCAGCCGTCCCCCGACATCGGTATCGCGGACAGCCCGGCGCAGCGCGCTGGCCACCCCGGGCGCCTGGGCGTCCACCATCCGCGCGGCGATCGCGTCGGCGTGCCCGTACCCGGCCGCCCGGGCCGCGGTCAGCCCGGCCCGGACCTGGTCACCCAGCCACACCTGCAGCTCGGCCAGGCCCGCGGCGACCCGCTGCGCCCGCTGCTCGGCCCGGCGCGCCGCGGCGGCCGCGTCCTTCGGCTGTCCCGTCGGTGGCCGTCCGGGCGGCGGCCGTGGCCTGCCGGCTGGCCCGCCACGAGCTGGCGTAACCGGCCGCTTCACCTTGCTCCGGCACCACGCCGCCCGCCCAGGCCAGCAGCAGCGCGAGCGCGTGCTTGCAGGGGAACTTCCGGGACGGGCAGGAGCACCGGTAGGCCGGGCCGGTCAGGTCGACGACGGTCTGGTACGGCTGCCGTCCGGACCCGGCAAACCGTCCCCACACCAGATCCCCGGCGGTCCCGGCGTCACTCCAGCACGCGGGCCTGGCCAGGCCCGCCGCGGCGCGCTGCGAGGCGGCATCCGGGGCGAGGGCCAGCACGTCGCTGGCAGTCCATCGCGCGGCCACACCGCGACGCTATCCGGCACCGCCGACAAACCTGGCAGGCAACCCGTAGCCTCAGCACCATGCCGATCGAATGGCTGACCGCGTTCCTCGACCTCCCGCCGGCCACGTTCGGGCCGGCCACCGCCTACTGGCAGGCCGTCACCGGGTACCAGCTGTCCGCGGCCCGCGGCCCGGCCGCCGAGTTCGTCACCCTGCTCCCCGGGCAGGGCGGCGCGTTCCTCCGGGTGCAGCGCATCGGCGGCGGCTCCCCCGGCTGCCACCTCGACGTGCATACCCCGGAGGTGCGGGCGCTGACCGACCGGGCGCTCCGGCTCGGCGCCCAGCCCACCGACCAGGATCCGGTGCCCGGCCTGGCCGTGCTCCGCTCCCCTGGCGGCCTCGCCTTCTGTATCACCAGCGAGCACGAGCATGCCCAACGCCCGCGCCCGCAACGGTGGCCAGCCGGACAGCGCAGCCTGCTGGATCAGGTGTGTCATCGACATGCCGGCAACGCGGTGGCCAGCGAGACGGCGTTCTGGGCCGAACTGACCGGGTGGCCAGTGCGGGACAGTACGCAGTCGGAGTTCACGTCGCTGGCCCGCCCGGACGGGATACCGCTGCGCCTGCTGCTGCAGCGGCTGGGCGAGCCGTCCGGCCCGTGCCGCGCGCACCTCGACCTGGCCTGCGACGACGTCCCGGCCGAGGTGCGCCGCCACGAGACGCTCGGCGGCACCGTGCTGCGCGTCACCGACGTCTTCACCACCCTGCTCGACCCGGCCGGGCAGCCGTACTGCGTCACCAGCCGCGACCCGGACACCGGCACCCGCCAGCAGCGCCTGCCGCGGCCCGCGATGAGCTGGGCCGGTCCGGGGCGTCACACAGTCATGAAAGCAACCAACCTGGCCGACTAGTATCAGCTACCGCTGCTGGACTGGGCATGATCACCCATTCGTGATCATGACTTAGGTGCTACTAGATTCGCACCAAACTCATGATCACCAGTTGGTGGCCGGGCTCCCGGCGTCCGGGGCGGGCAGGTCAGCGGTAGGTGCCGGCGAACTGCTGGCGGAGTTTGTACTTGAGCACCTTGCCGCCGACCGTCTCGGGCAGCGCGTCCACGAACAGGACCTGCTTCGGGGTCTCGAAGCCGGCCAGCCGCTCCCGGCAGAACGCGATCAGCTCCGCCGCCAGTTCCGCCGTGTCCGCCGCGGCACCCGGGTCCGCGATGACCACGGCGGTGACGGCTTCGCCCCAGCGGTCGTGCGGCAGGCCGATGACCACGCCCTTGCGCACCGCCGGGTGCTGGTTCAGCACGGCCTCCACGCGCAGGCTGGACACGTTCTCGCCGCCGGTCTTCACGATGTCCTTGTACCGGTCCACCATGATGCGCAGCCCGTCGGCGTCGTACACGCAGCTGTCCCCGGAGTGGAACCAGCCGTGCCGGAACGCGTGCTCGGTGGCGGGCAGGTCGTGGTAGTACCCGGCGGTGATGGCGGGTGACCGGTAGACCGCCTCGCCGGGCACGCCGGGCTGGCCGTCCAGCATCGCGCCGGTCTCGTCCATCACGGTCGATTCCAGCAGCGGGTTCGGGATGCCCACGTAGTTGTGCTCGGGCGCGGTGCGCCGGTACAGCTCAGGCCACTTGTCCGGCCAGAACCGGTGGCACGAGATGGCCTCGGTCTGGCCGAAGATCTCCACCGCGGTGAAGTCGTCGCCGCACAGCCGCTTGTACGCGGCCAGCACCCCGGGCGGCAGCGCGGCCCAGCCGTAGACCAGCACCTTCAGGCTGCGCGGGTCGTAGGCCAGCGGGTCGGCGGCCAGCAGCCCGGCCAGCGCGCCGGCCATGGCCGGCGACCCGCCCCACAGCGCGGTGACCGCCTCCCGGCTGATGGCCGCCGCGATCTGGGCCGGGTCCGGGCGGCGGCCGATGATCAGGGTGCCGCCGGACAGGAAGGCCGGGAACGTGAACACCTGGTCGGCCACGTGGTAGATGATCGGCAGGAACGTGGCCAGCCGGAGGTCGCCTTCCAGCCGGATGCCGCGGGTCAGGGTGAGCGCGAAGCTGTACGCGGCGAGATGGCTGGAGTGGTGCGACACCATGGCGCCCTTGGGCAGCGCGGTGGTCCCCGAGGTGAACAGGATCTGCCAGATGTCGTCGCCGTGGATTCTGCACGTCTGGCTCGGTCACCGGCTGGCCGGCCACGAAGTCGGCGAACGCCGCACTGCCCGGGACCACATCACCGCCGATCGGGATCGTGATCCCGGGCGCCAGGCCCGCGTCGCGGAACGCCTTCTCGGCGGCGGGCCAGGCCTCGGCGTCGACCACCGCGAATGCGGGCTCGGTCAGCCCGATCAGGTGGCTGACCACGTCACCGGCCAGCGACGGGTTGACCGGGACGCAGACCAGCCCGGCCTTGGCGATCCCGATCTTGGTGAGGTAGGCCTCCACCGAGTTCTCGCAGACCAGCATGACCCGGTCACCCTGGTTCAGCCCGCGGCCGAGCAGCCCGTGCGCCACCTGGCTGGCCAGCTCGTCCGCCTGCCGGTAGCTCAGCCGGGCATACTCCGGCGACGCGTACGCCCCGGCCCAGCCGACGATGGCCGCCTGGTCCGGGACACTCCACCGGAGCCGCTCCAGCACATCGCCGACGCTGACCCGTTCCCACCGGTGCACCGCGCGGCGATGATTCAGGCTGGTGACGTCAAGGGCCATGGGATCCCTCGCTTCCATCGCCGCATGTGAACAGCGGTTAACAGCCGTATGGTAGGCGCATCGGTGCGGCGAGCCAAGGTGTTCCAGGCTTAGTGAATCCGGAGTAACCTGCGAAGCATCCGCCGCTGTGACGGGAGGAGCGCCCGCGTGCCAGGAGAGTCCGCGTGCCGGTGCTGACGTCCGCGGCCGACCCGGCCAGCGATGCCCACCAGCGCAACCGGGCCGCCCAGCTGGCCGTGCTGGCCGAGCTGGACGAACAGCTGGCGGCGGCCCGGGCGGGCGGCGGGCCGCGGTACGCCGAGCGGCACCGGTCCCGCGGCCGGCTGCTGGTCCGCGAGCGCGTCGAGCTGCTGCTGGACCGGGACGCGCCGTTCCTGGAGCTGTCCGCGCTGGCCGCCTGGGGCACCGAGTTCACCGTGGGCGCGAGCATCGTCACCGGGATCGGCGTGGTGTCCGGGGTGGAATGCGTGATCATCGGGAACGACCCCACGGTGCGCGGCGGCTCGATGAACCCGTACACGCTGCGCAAGAACCTGCGCGCGCTGGAGATCGCCCGGGTGAACCGGCTGCCGCTGATCAACCTGGTCGAGTCGGGCGGCGCCGACCTGCCCACCCAGTCCGACCTGTTCGTGCCGGCCGGGCAGATCTTCCACGACCTGACCGAGCTGTCCGCGCTGGGCATCCCGACCATCGCGCTGGTCTTCGGCAACTCCACCGCGGGCGGCGCGTACGTGCCCGGCATGTGCGACTACGCGGTGCTGGTGGACCAGCAGGCCAAGGTGTTCCTGGGCGGCCCGCCGCTGGTCAAGATGGCCACCGGCGAGGAATCGGGCGACGAGGAACTGGGCGGGGCCGAGATGCACTCGCGGGTATCCGGCCTGTCCGACTACTTCGCCGCCGACGAGCTGGACTGCATCCGGATCGGCCGGCAGATCGTGTCCGAGCTGAACTGGCGCAAGCTCGGGCCCGGCCCGGCCGAGCCGGCCGATCCCCCCGTGCACGACCCGGAGGACCTGCTCGGCATCGCCTCGGCCGACTTCCGGGTCCCGTTCGACCCGCGCGAGGTGCTGGCCCGGGTGGTGGACGGGTCCCGGTTCGGCGAGTACAAGCCGCTGTACGGGACCAGCCTGGTCACCGGCTGGGCCAGCGTGCACGGCTTCCGGGCCGGCGTGCTGGCCAACAGCTCGCGGCGTGCTGTTCAGCGAGGAGGCCAAGAAGGCCACCGAGTTCATCCTGCTGGCCAACCAGACCGAAACCCCGCTGATCTTCCTGCAGAACACCACCGGTTACATGGTCGGCCGCGACTACGAGCAGGGCGGCATCATCAAGGACGGCGCCAAGATGATCAACGCGGTGGCGAACAGCACGGTGCCGCATATCACGATCAATATCGGCGCCTCGTTCGGCGCCGGGAACTACGGCATGTCCGGCCGGGCCTACCGGCCGCGGTTCATGTTCGCCTGGCCGAACGCCAAGCTGGCCGTGATGGGCGCGCAGCAACTGGCCGGGGTGCTGTCCATCGTCGGCCGGCAGGCGGCGCAGGCCGCCGGGCGGCCGTTCGACGAGGACGCGGACAACACCAGGCGGCAGGCCATCGAGGAACAGATCGAGCGGGAGTCGCACAGCTTCTTCGTCACCGCCCGGCTGTACGACGACGGGATCATCGATCCCCGGGACACCAGGACCGTGCTCGGCATCGCGCTGTCCGCCGCGCACTCCAACCGCGTCGAAGGCCGCCGCGGCTTCGGCGTCTTCCGGATGTGAGGCGCCCGCACATGCCGGCCATCAGCAAGCTGCTCATCGCCAACCGGGGCGAGATCGCCGCCCGGGTGATCCGCACCGCCCGGGCCATGGACATCGGCACCGTGGCCGTGTTCTCCGACGCGGACGCGGACGCGCCGTACGTGCGCGCGGCCGACGAGGCGGTGCCGCTGCCCGGCAGCGCCCCGGCCGACACCTACCTGAACGCCCCGGCCATCATCGCGGCCGCCCAGCGCAGCGAGGCGGACGCGATCCATCCCGGCTACGGCTTCCTGTCCGAGAACGCCGGCGTTCGCCCAGGCCTGCGCGGACGCCGGGCTGACCTTCGTCGGCCCGCCGCCACAGGCCATCGAGGCGATGGGCTCCAAGATCGCGGCCAAGGAACTGATGGCCGCGGCGGGCGTCCCCGTCCTGCCCAGCATCACGATCGAAGGCGACGCAGCCGCCCAGACGGCCGAGGAGATCGGCACGGATCGGCTTCCCGCTGCTGGTCAAGGCGGCGTTCGGTGGCGGCGGCCGGGGCATGCGGGTGGTGCGCAACGCAGGCGGAGCTGGGCAGCGCGCTGGCCGGGGCGCGCCGCGAGGCAGCGGCCGCGTTCGGTGACGGCACTGTGTTCCTGGAGCGCTACCTGGACGCGCCGCGGCACATCGAGGTGCAGATCTTCGGCGACACGCACGGCACGCTGGTGCACCTGTTCGAGCGGGAATGCTCGATCCAGCGCCGCTACCAGAAGATCATCGAGGAGGCGCCCTCCCCCGCCGTGGACGAGGCGCTGCGCCAGGAACTGGGCGAGGCGGCCATCGCGGCCGGGAAGGCCATCGGCTACACCGGCGCCGGCACGGTCGAGTTCGTGCTCGACAGCGCAAAACGGTTCTACTTCCTGGAGGTCAACACCAGGCTCCAGGTCGAGCACCCGGTCACCGAGCTGGTCACCGGCCTGGACCTGGTCGCGCTGCAGCTCCAGGTGGCCGAGGGCCAGCCGCTGCCGGCCGAGGTCCGGCTGGCCACGCTGACCGGGCACGCCATCGAGGCCCGGCTGTACGCCGAGGACGTGGCCGCGGGCTTCCTGCCCGCCACCGGCACGCTGCGCGCGTTCGACTGTCCCGGACCTGCCCGGGGTCCGGGTGGACGCCGGGGTGGCCGCCGGATCAGCCGTCGGGCTGCACTACGACGCGATGCTGGCCAAGGTGATCGCGCACGGCCCGACCCGGGACGCGGCCCGGCGCCGGCTGGCCCGCTGCCTGGCCGACGCGTTGCTGCACGGGGTGACCAGCAACCGGGACCTGCTGGTCGGCATCCTCCGCGAGGAAGAGTTCACGAGCGGCCAGATCGACACCGGCTACCTGACCCGGCACGACCCGGACGCGTCTGGCCCGGTCCTGGCGCGACCCGGCCGCGCCGCGGTGGCACGCGCTGGCCGCGGCGCTGGCCGGCCAGGCCGCCCGCCGGGCCACCGCGCCGGTGCTGCGCACCATCCCGTCCGGCTGGCGCAACGTGCCCAGCGAGGACCAGCACGTCACGTTCGAGACCAGCGACGGGCCCAGCTCGACGTGCGCTACCGGTGCACCGGAACCGCCCTCACCGCGACGGTAAACGGCGAGCCGGTGACCGGCCTGGCCTTGCGCCAGGCCACTCCCGGCCGGGTCATAGCGGACATCGACGGGGTCCGCCGCGAGATTCGCCGTCGCAGCAGTCCGGCGATACCTGGGACGTGGACAGCTACCTGGGCAGCACCCAGCTCACCGAGCTGCCCCGCTTCCCCGATCCCGCAGCAACGGCCGCCCCCGGCTCGTTGCTGGCCCCGATGCCGGGCACCGTGGTCCGGCTCGAGGTAGCGCCGGGCGCGCACGTGACGGCGGGCACCCCGATCGTGGTGCTGGAGGCGATGAAGATGGAGCACAGCGTGTGCGCGCCGCACGACGGGGTGGTGACGGACATCGAGGTGACCGGCGGGCAGCAGGTGGACGTGGGCACCGTGCTGGCCGTGGTGGACATCCTGGCGGCGGAAAAGTGACCGGGCAGCCGGTCAGCTACCAGCGGCGCGGCCCGGCCGCCTGGCTGACCATCAACCGCCCGGAGGCGCGCAACGCGCTGAACAAGGCGGTCCGCGACGGCCTGTGGCACGGCGTGCGCCAGTTCAACGCCGACGACGACGCCAGGGTGCTGGTCCTCACCGGCGCCGGGGACCAGGCGTTCTGCGCCGGCGGCGACCTGAAGGAGATGGCCGCCGACGCGCTGCAGATACCCCCGCCGGACTTCCTGCCCCAGTTCGGCCGGAACATCGACGTGCCCAAGCCGACCATCGCCGCGGTCAACGGGGTGGCCTACGCGGGCGGGTTCGCGCTGGCCCAGCAGTGCGACCTGTGCCTGGCCGCCGAGCACGCCAGGTTCGCCATCACCGAGGTCAAGGTGGGCCGGGGCGCACCGTGGGCCGCGCCGCTGCCCTGGCTGATCCCGCCCCGGGTGGCCATGCAGATCCTGCTCACCGGCGACCCGATCACCGCCCAGCGGGCGCACGAGATCGGCCTGGTCAACGACGTCGTGCCCGCCGCCGAACTGGCCCAGGCGGCACAACATCTGGCCGAGCGGATCGCGGCCAACGCCCCGCTGTCCGTGCTGGCCGCCAAGCAGACCGTCCGGCTCGTGGCGGAGCAGCCGCTGGCCGCGGCGTTCCGGGCCGCCGAGCGGATCTGGGCCCCGGTGTACCACAGCGAGGACGCGCAGGAGGGCCCGGCCGCGTTCCGGGACAAGCGGCCACCCGCCTGGAAGGGGCGCTGACCGGTGCCCGCCGACCTGGCTGGGCTGCTGGACGATCTGGCCGCCGAGACCGAGGTGGTGGACGGCCTGGTCGCCGGGCTGGACCCGGCGCGCTGGCCCGCCCCCACCCCGTCACCTGGCTGGTCCATCCAGGACCAGGTCACCCACCTGGCCTATTTCGACGAGACCGCGGCATGGGCGGCTACCGATCCGGACCACTTCCGGGCCGAGGCGGCCGGGCTGATGCTGCTGGGCGACACCTTCCCGGACGAGATCGCCCGCCGCTACCGGGCGATGCCGCCGGCCGGCGCGCTGGACTGGTTCCGCCGCGCCCGGGCCGGCTACCTGGCCACGTTCCGCGGGCTGGATGCCCGGCAGCGGCTGCCCTGGTACGGCCCGGACATGAGCGCGGCCAGTTCGGTCACCGCGCGGCTGATGGAAACCTGGGCGCACGGCCAGGACATCGCCGACACGCTGGGCGTGACGCGCCCACCGTCCGCGCGGCTGCGGCACGTGGCGCACCTGGGCGTCAGCACCTTCCAGTTCACTTTCCGGCTGAACACCCGTGCGGTGCCGGTCGCCCCCATCCGGGTCGAGCTGACCGCGCCGGGTGAACAGCGGTGGACGTGGGGCCCGGCCGACGCGGCCAACCGGGTGACCGGCCCGGCACTGGACTTCTGCCTGGCTGTGACCCAGCGCCGCCACCTCGACGACCTGGCGCTCGAAATCACCGGCCCGGTCGCGACGGAGTGGATGTCCATCGCCCAGGCGTTCGCGGGCGCGCCGGGCCAGGGCCGCAAGCCCGGCATGGCGCTCCCTGGCGGGGGCATACGGTGAGCCCGGGGCCATTTGGTATCCGGGGGCCGCCCCCCCGGACCAGTACGGATTGCTAACTGCTCCGGTTTCTACGGGGACCGGATCGCGGCCGCCCGGGAGATGGTCGAGGGCGGCCCGATCGACGTGCTGACCGGCGACTACCTGGCCGAGCTGACCATGCTCATCCTGTGGAAGGCGCGGCAGAAGGACCCGGACGCCGGCTACGCCAAGACGTTTCTGACCCAGATGGAGCAGGTGCTGGGCAACTGCCTGGACCGCGGCATCAGGATCGTCAGCAACGCGGGCGGGCTGCACCCGGCCGGCCTGGCCAGCGGCTGCACGAGCTGGCCAGGCTCGGCCTGGCCCCCAAGATCGCCTGGATCGAGGGCGACGACCTGTCCGGCCGGCTGGACAGCCTGCTCGCCGCCGGGCACCCGCTGGCCAACACCGACACCGGCCAGCCGCTGGCCGAGCGCCGCGGCCAAACCGGTGACGGCCAACGCCTACCTGGGCGGCTGGGGCATCACCGCGGCGCTGGCCGCCGGGGCGGACATCGTGGTCTGCCCGCGGGTGACCGACGCGTCGCTGGTCACCGGCCCGGCCGCGTGGTGGCACGGCTGGGCCCCGGATGACTACGACGAACTGGCCGGCGCGCTGGTGGCCGGGCACGTGATCGAGTGCGGCCCGCAGGCCACCGGCGGGAACTACTCCTGGCTGGACGAAATCACCGACCGGCGCTACCCGGGCTTCCCGATCGCCGAGGTGGCCGCGGACGGCAGCGCGGTGATCACCAAGCACCCGGGGACCGGCGGGCTGGTGTCGCCGGGCACGGTCACCGCGCAGCTGCTGTACGAGATCGCCGGGCCGGCCTACCGCAACCCGGACGTGATCGCGCACTTCGACACCGTGCACCTGGCGCAAGCGGGCCCGGACCAGGTGCGGATATCCGGCACCCGGGGCAGCCCCCCGCCGCCTGACCTCAAGGTGGCCATCAACTACCTGGGCGGCTACCGGAACACGATGACGCTGGTGCTGACCGGGCTGGACATCGAGGAGAAGGCGGCCTGGGCCGAGCAGGAACTGTTCGGCATCCTGGGCGGCAAGGACAGCTTCGCCGAGGTGGACGTGCGGCTGCTCCGCTTCGACCGGCCGGACGCGCCGAGCAACGAGCAGGCCACCGCGCACCTGCGGATCACGGTCAAGGACCCGGACCCGGGCAAGGTCGGCCGCCGGTTCGCCAGCGCCACCATGGAACTGGCGCTCGGCGGCTACGCCGGCTTCCACACCACCACCCCGCCCACCCCGGAGAGCGCGTACGGCGTGTACTGGCCCGCGCTGATCCCGGCCAGCGAGGTCGAGCACACGGTCGTCCGGCCCGACGGAACGCGCCAGCTCATCCCACCCGCGGAACGCAACCCTACATATGTCGGGTACCAGCAGGCCGGGCCCAACTCTACATATGTCGGTTACTCGCCGGCTAACGGCCGCACCATCCGCGCTCCGCTTGGCCGGGTCTGCGCGGCCCGGTCCGGCGACAAGGGCGGCAACGCCAACGTCGGCGTGTGGACCCGCGACCCAGCCGCGTTCGGCTGGCTCCGCTACTACCTCACGGTAGACCGCATCCGCCAGCTCATCCCGGAGGCGGCCGCGCTGCCGGTGCGCCGCTACGAACTGGCCAACCTCAGCGCGCTCAACTTCGTCCTGGTCGGCCTGCTCGGCGACGGCGTAGCCGCCTCGGCCCGGCCCGACCCGCAGGCCAAGGGGCTCGGCGAGTACCTGCGCAGCCGACTTGTCGAACATTCCGGCCGACTTGCTGGATGGGCCATGACGGACACCGTGCGGACCCGGGACCCGGCCCGTAAGGAACGCATCCTGGCCGCGGCGGCCGACCTGGTGGCCAGCAGCGGGTATCACGCGGTGTCCATGGCCGACATCGGCGCGGCCGCCGGGATCACCGGGTCGGGCATCTACCGGCACTTCGCCAGCAAGTCGGCGCTGCTGGTGGCGCTGTTCGACCGGGCCATCGACGGGCTGCTCAGCGACGAGCGGCAGATCGTGCACGAGGTGCGCGATCTGCGCCGGGCGCTGCTGCTGCTGGTGCAGGGCCAGGTCAACTTCGTCATCGCCGACCGCGAGCTGGCCATCGTCTACCACAACGAGATCAACAACCTGCCCGCCGGCGACCGCCGCCGGCTGCGCCGCAAGCAGCGCCTGTACCTGGAGGAATGGGTGCACCTGGTGGATGAGCTGCACGCCGGGCTGACCGACAGCGACGCGCGGGCGCTGGTGCGCGCGGCGATCGGCGCCATCCAGTCGGCGCTGTTCCACGCCAGCGGGCTGCCCGACGAGCGGCTCCGCGAGCTGCTCAGCGGGGCGGCAGTGGCCATCCTGGGCTGCGCGGAGGCGCGCTGACTGTCGCTAGGTCAGCTCGGGTATTCGGCCGGGCGGACCTGGCGGCGGCGACCAGCTGGGGTCGTCCAGGTGAAGGCGCCCGGGCTGCTCTGGGTGAGGGTCCAGCCGGGGAACCTGTTTACACCGGTGGTGCCGGCGGCAGAGCGGAGCGTGGCTGCAGTGACAGATACATCCGTTGAACTGGGAGAATAGCTCGTAGGCTGCGCGTTCGCGGGGTGCCTCTATGGCCCGGTCTGCGCTCATCCGGTAATCCCTGACGGCTGCCTAAAACGTCAGTGCCTGTCCGTACGATCTTCCTTCACTGCCGATGAAGCCGCTAGCGGTCGTTTAGCATCCGCCGGGTTAAGGATATTCTTAAGGACGAGTGGTCACATGGCATCCGCGGGAGGGGAGGACGTCACGGAGTGGGAGATCCTACTGACCGCTGAGGTTGAGTCATTCCTCGACGATCTGTACGAGTCCGACCCGGGCAGCCACCAGCTAGTGAATCAGGCGATCCTGGTCTTGGAGCGTAACGGTCCTGCCGAAGGCCGACCGCTGGTTGACTCCGTCACGGCGTCGCGGATCGCGAATCTGAAGGAACTCAGGCCGCCGTCGTCCAAGCGTAGTGAGATCAGGATTCTGCTGGTCTTCGATCCGTGGCGGTCGGTGATCCTGCTAGTGGCCGGGGACAAGTCAGGACAGTGGGACAAGTGGTACCGGAGTGCCATCCCCAGAGCCGAGCAACTGTACGACGATTACCTTGCTGAGCGGAGGAAGGAGATGGATCCATGAGTGGCGTGTCACGCTGGCGGGACTCTGGGCACTTGGAGCGCGCCGTAGAGACAGCCGGTGGCCGGGATGCCTTCGACGCAGCCGTCGCTGCGATGCTGGACGACGCCCGCGGCTGGCGACTGGCTGAGATGCGCAAGCGGCGCGGGCTGACCCAAGAGCAGGTCGCTGTCCGGATGGGCGTGTCGGTTGCGCGGGTCTCCCAGATCGAGAGCGGCGATGTCTCCACCCAGGACGTGCTGAGCAGGTTCGTCGCTGCCCTCGGTGGCACCCTCAAGCTCATCGCCGACTTCGGCGACGAGCAGCTGAAGCTGGCCTGACAAAGGCGGGGCTAGATAGGGTCGGCGGTCTTTGTCACTTGCCTAGTTCAGCTTCGTCACGGTGTCCGGCTTGTCAGCCGGTGAGAGTACCGAGGACAGCTTCAGCGCCGCTGATTCCAGCAGCTTCTCCGCGCGCTGCTTCTCCCGGGTCCGTTCTTCAGTCAGGTCCCGCCGGTAGCGGGTGTGCAGCCGGATCACCCGGAACTCAGGGGCGGCCACGAAACAGGGCCGGATCGCGCCCCGCCCGGAACACGCCGCCAGCCACCGGGAGTCAGCCGGGTCGCGCTTGGGGCGGCCGGGCAGGTGCTTGACCTGCTTCGCGTCCGCCAGCACGCACTCAAACCCCTCGGCCTCCAGCCGGTAGAACGGCCCCTTCCAGTAGTCCCCCGTCGCCTCCATCACCACGGCAGGCACCCGCCAGGACCGCAGCCAGTCCGCCAGCGCCAGCACCTCCCGGCTGGTCGTGCCGAAGGTACGGGTCTCAGCCGCCCGCCGCGCCGGGTCCGTGTCCGACGGCACCCGGATCGTGGCGACCATGCCGGCCTTGCCGATGTCGATCCCGCACACCCGGTCCCGGTACAGCGGCTCGTCAGTTACCTCGTCCACGCGTATCCCTCCTCCGCCCAGTCCCGGGCTGCCAGCCTGCGAGGTGGCACCGCCCGGGGAACCGGGGGCGAACGGAAGAACCTGACCCGCGTGCTCGAAGCAACAATGAACGGCCCCTTGGAAGACCGGATCCCAGCGTCAGGCTGTGTAACGGCCTCAACCGGACCAAGGTCGTAACGACGTCACGGGCGGTACCGCTGGCTATTTTCACGCCGGTACGGCGTCACGCGCAGCGACACCAGGGGCTGTGTGGTTATCGCTTGCACGACGGGCTATGCCGGCGTGCGGACGTAGAGGCATTCCGCAAAGCCGCACGTTCCGGGCCGCCGATGCGAGCGCGAGCGGCCTGCCTTGCGGGCAGCCCCGGCCGACGTCATACGCACAATCCGGTGATTGGACGCCATCGCCAGGTGGCAGCGGCGTTCGGTTCAAGGCTGGCACTCAGGTTATCTGGACGATCTATTCCGATTGATAGCCTGGGGTCATGTCCCCGCGAGCAAGCCGTGCCGACGCGGCTGGCGATTCCGGCACCATGGAGGCTGGGGTGGCCCGGCAGGCGTTGCGGGCCGATGCGGAGCGCAATCGTCAGCGTCTGATCGCCGCCGCCCGGGAAGTGTTCGCTGAGCGTGGCCTCGACGTGCCGATCGAGGACATCGCCCGGCACGCCGGGGTGGGTGTGGCCACCCTCTACCGGCGGTTTCCCACCCGCGCCGATCTCATCGCGGGGGCGTTCGAGGCCAAGATGGCCGCCTACGCCGACGCGGTCAGCGCGGGACTGGCCGATCCGGACCCGTGGACCGGCTTCTGCGGCTTCATCGAGAGCGTGTGCGCGATGCAGGCGGAGGACCGGGGGTTCGGCAACGTGCTCACCATGACCTTCCCGGCGGCCAGGCAGTTCGAAGCCGAACGCGACCGGGCCTACCACGGGTTCCTCGACCTAATCTCGCGCGCCCAGGCCGCGGGCAAGCTCCGCGGCGATTTCGCCGCGGAGGATCTCCCGATGCTGCTGATGGCCAACGCCGGCGTGCTCGCCGGCACCGCTGGCGCCGCGCCCCGGACGTGGCGGCGCTTCGCCGCCTACATGATCCAGGCGTTCAGCGCCGGCCACGCCGGTCCGCTCCCCCGCCGCCTGCGCCCACCGCGATGTACCGGGCGCTGCTGCGCCTGCAGGCGGCCGGGGTCCGGGATCAGCGCTGCAGCGGCGGGTAGGCCCGCCCGGCCCTCACCGTGTGTTATGCCGCGTCGTCCCGGTGTGCGCCCGGGCTTGCGGCGGAGGTCTCTTTCCGGATCACCGGGGCGACCTCGGTGGCGAACAGCTCGATGGACTGGCGGACCAGGCTGGGCGGCAGCCCGCCCAGGTCGGCCTGGCCCAGGAAGCGGTCAGTGCCGAGGAGGGTGCGTTCGGCCATGATCTTGTCAATGATTTCCTGCGGGCTGCCGATCATGAGGGCGCCGGCCGGGCTGGCTATCTGCTTGAAATCGTCCGGGCTGACGGCCCAGCCCCGGCCGCCGGGGGTCTTCGGCCGCAGGTACTCGCGGTAGTAGGGATAGAACGCCTCGCGGCTGCCCTGTGAGGTCGGGCCGATGAAGAAGTGGCTGGTCAGGCCCAGCCGCAACGAGTCCGCGGGATGCCCGGCCGCCGCACCGGCCTGGCGGTAGAGCGCCACGACCGGCGCGGCGCTGGCGAAAGTCCCGCCGATCAGGCCCAGGACCATCGGCAGGCCAAGGGTGCCCGCCCGGACCGCGCTGCCTGGGCTGCCGCCGACGCCCAGCCACACCGGCAGCCGCGGCTGCACCGGGCGGGGCGGGATCTGCGCATCAGCCAGCGGCGGCCGGAACCGGCCGGACCAGGTCACCCGCTCGCTGTCCCGCAGGGCCAGCAGCAGGTCCAGCTTCTCAGCGAAGATCTCGTCATACTGGCTCAGATCCACGCCGAACAGGCCGAACGGCTCAGTGAAAGCGCTGCGCCCGGCGATGATCTCGGCCCGCCCGCCGCTGACCAGGTCGAGTGAGGCGAAGTCTGGTGTACCCGGACCGGGTCCGCCGTGCTGAGCACGGTCACCGCGCTGGTCAGCCGGATCTTCCCGGTGGCCTGGGCGACCGCGGCCAGGGTGACGGCCGGCGAGGAGACGGCAAAGTCCAGGCTGTGGCGCTCCCCCAGCGCGAACACATCCAGGCCGAGCTGGTCAGCCAGGATCCCGTAGGAGATGATGTCCTGGGTCCGGATCCGGGGGCTGACCCGCTGCCCGGTAGCGGGGTCGCTCTGCAGGTCGCTGAGCGACAAGACTCCCAGCTCCACCGTCCGCCTCCTCAGGTGCCATCCCGGCCGGTGAGCGCGAACCGGGTGATGCTGGTCTTGGCCGCCGCGGCCAGCAGCTCATGCCGGGCCGGCTGGCGGTCACCAGGCAGGCCCAGCATCAGGCCCCTGGCGGCCCGCGGACCGTTGCGCCTCGCGAACTCGGCGAGCACCGCGGCCTTGTCGTTCGTGTCGCTGATGACCGTGGGCACGGCGTCGTGCCAGTGGCCCCGGATGAGCAGCCGGACTGCCGGCGCCCCACCGATGTGGCCTGGCCACCCTCCGGTGCTGAAGGCCAGCACGTCGCCACCGTCCCAGCTGAAGTAGCCGACGGGGAAGCTGTACTGGCGCCTGGTCTTGCCGCCGGTGTAATCCAGCAGCATCAGCCGGCCACTGAGAACGCCATGCAGCCTGGAGCGCAGCAGCGGCCGGACCACCGTGTTGGCAGCCCTGAAGACCTTCGCGAACTTCTCGGGGCTGTCCGCCATCACCGCCTCCACGTGATTCCCGGCAGCCGTCAGATGCTGATGGCCAGCTTGCCGCGGGTGCCCGCCGCGAAATCGGCGAACGCCTGGGGGACTTCCTCCAGCGGATAGGTGCGCTGGATCGGCACTGTGAGCTTGCCCGCCGCCACGTCGGCGGCCAGCCTCGCCAGGGTCTGGGTGCCAGGCAGCGCCATGACCGCCGTGGCCTGGACCGCCCGTCCTTCGATCTGGTCAGCACCCAGGCCGAGAGTGGAGGCGATCCGCCCGCCCGCCACCAGCAGCTCAGCGAGCTCCAGCCCGTCACCGGCCAGGTGAACCATGGCATGGATGCCGTCCGGCCGCAGCGCGGCCACCGCGGCGGGAACGTCCCCGGTGTAATCCACCGTGTCCCTGGCCCCCAGGCCACGCAGGTAACCCTCGTCCTCCCCCGGCTGGGCGGTGGCGATCACGTGCGCGCCCCGGGCCGCCGCGAGCTGCACCGCGAACGCCCCCACACCGCCGGTGGCCCCTGAGACGAGTACCGTCTCTCCCGGCTGCGGATCGATGGCGTCCACCGCGTTGAGCGCCGCCGTGCCGGCCAGGCCCAGCGCGCCGGCCAATGCCAGGTCCAGCCCGGCGGGCACCCGAGCGGTGTACGTCTCCGGGTTCGTGACGTGCTCGCCGAACGCCCCATCGCCCAGCACGGGCTTGGTCACCACCCCGAACACGGCCTCACCAGGCTGCAGCGACGCCGCTCCCGGCCCGGCCGCCTCGACCGTCCCGGCGAAGTCCTTGCCCAGCACCACCGGGAAGCGGTGCTCCATCATCCCCTTCAGGTAACCACCCGCCACAGCCAGATCGAACCCGTTCACCGAGCTGGCCCGGACCCGCACCAGCACCTCGCCCTCACCCGGCCGGGGCAGCGGCAGGTCCTGCAGGCGCGGCGGGGCGCCATAGTCGTCGATCGCGATGGCCTTCATCAGATGCTTCACCTCGTCACTCGCAATATATGGATGATCTCCTCCACTTACACCAACAGACACTGTACCCGTCCCACCCCGATGCCGACTCAGGGGTGCCAGTGGCAGGCCGGGTCAAGGCACGCAACCTGGCCCGGGATCCGCGCGCAGCGCTCCACGTCACCGGCCGCGACTTCTGGCAGTACGCCGTGGCCGAGGGAACCACCACCCTGTCCGCCGTCGCAGCCACCCCGGGCGACGAGGCCTGCCGTGAGCTGCGGGCGGTTCACTCGACTTTTTACGGCGAGCAAGACCCAGCCGCCTTCGACCAGGAAATGATCACGAACGGGCGCCTTGTCGTGCGCCTGCAGACCGGCCATCTGTACGGCGTGATCGCTACCGGCGGGCGGCGGCCGGTCCAGCGGCCTGCCAGGCCGCCGCTGGCCGGAGACGCGCCCAGCTGAGCCCGCGCCGGCCTGATTGCGTGCAGACGCCTCGGGCCCGGCCGGGATGGCAGTGAGCAGGGTCTGTACCGGCTATGCCATCTTCGGTGGCTGGGGGGACTGGGCGGAGGGCTCCGCGACCGGCGAGCTGGCGTGAGCAGCGCGCGCTGCGCTTGCCATCTTGGCTAGCGAGCCTGCCGCCATGATCGCGCCGATCGCGGCGGCGGCCGTGATAAGCGGCCGGGGCAGCGGCGGGCCGATCCTGAGCCGGCCCGGCCCGGCGGCGGCAAGAGCAGCCGCCGCGGCCAGGTTGGTCAGCGGCAGCTCGAACCCGCCCTTGGCCGCCAGCGGGCCGTTCGCCCGGTGAGTGGCAGCGGCGACGGTCATCGCCCCGATGATCGCCAGCGGCCCGGCGGGGTCGGCCATGCCGGCGGCGGTGAGCAGGCCGCCGCCGAGCTCGGTCACCCCGGCCAGGGCGGCCAGCTGCCTGCCCGGAGCCAGCCCGATCCGCTCGAAGCCGGCCGCTGCCTTGTCCAGCCCGGGGCCGCCGAATGCGCCGAACAGTTTCTGGGCACCGTGGACGGCCAGGTAGCCGCCGACGACCGCCCGGGCGCCGAGGAGAAGTGCGCTGCGCATGAGCGTGTCCTTCCTTGGTAGTAGGGAGCTTGCCGGGGGCACCGGCGGCGAGGTCCGCGAGCCTGGGGCACTCGGCCAGGTACAGGTGCGGGTGACTGGTAGACGCAGCCGCCCGGCGGCCGCGTCGGCGGCGAGCCTGTTCAGGCTAGATGGCGCAGCTGCGCGTTACGCCGGGCCTGCATCTGGCGGCCGCCCGGCCCCTGCCCGGGTGAACCGTGCGGTCACCGACCCGGTCGCCTGCATGGAAGTCATCTTCAACGGGCTCCACGTCATCCCGAACCGGCTCCTGTCGACGGTGAGCCCGGCCCGCAACGTAACCGCATCCGCGCTGGCGTCCACGACCTCGGCGGTGAAACTGACTGGCTCACGCACGCCAGCCGCCTCGAGCTCACCTTCAGCCGCCAGCTGACCGCCAGGCATCAGCTCCGCCCGGCTCACCGTCACCACCACCCGGGGATGGTCAGCCGCGCCGAAGAAGTCACCGGAGCGCAGGTGCCGGTCACGCTGCTTGTTCTTGGTGGTCAGCGACGCGGCGTCCATGACCAGCTGCCCGCTGACGTTCCCGTCCGGGCTCACGACACCCTCGCCTTCGATCCGCTCGAACCAGCCGCGGACAGTGACTGCTCCCCAGAAATGCCTGACACCGAACCCCACGCGGGAAGCCCGCGGATCCAGCACCCAGCGGCCGGCCAGCGTCCCCTCCCGCGCCAGCGCCTCCACGTCGGGGCCGGTCCGCGCCGCCCTGCTACCTTCTGCGGCCATCATGCTCCTCCTGCTCGGACATCCAGGCCTGGTGAGCCTGGTAGCAGAATACTGGAAGAGATCCTCCGGTTAGCCCACACTACCCAACCAGCCATTCATTCCCGGCAGCCGGGTCATGAACTTGCCTCTTCCGCCGTTTCGTCGGCGACGTCCGCGTAGCCTTCCAGTGCCCGGGCCGTGTGCGTGGCCCAGGTCGTAGATGTGGGAGTAGCTGACCACCGCCGCGAATGCGGCCACCGCGCACACCACGGCCGCGGTCGCGGCGCGGATCAGCCGGTCACCGGCCCGCCCCGCCGTGCGTGCCCGGGTGGTGCCCCGCGGGAAGCCGGACAGGCCTATCCGGGTGCTTGTACCGCCGGTGCTTCCCCTGGTCGCAATGAGCTACCAGCCGTCAGCCTCGATCGGTTTGATGATCTCGTCGGCCTTCAGCGGCACGCGGCGCTTCTTCAGCGTCGCGGCGACGCCTCGCGCACTGCACGCACACCGGCGCGGCGGCGACCATGGCGAGGGTGAGGCAGCTCAGTGCGAGCAACGCCGGGTAGTCGCCGTACCCGTGGAAGCGGAACACGACGTGGTCTGTGCCTGCGGGCACGTCAACGGCGACGAGGGCCGGCGACACCATCCGGATAGCCCGCTGCCGGCCGTTCACGGTTGCCGTCCACCCGGGGTCATAGGAGGCGCTGAGCACCGCGATTCCGGGCTGGCGCATCCGCACCGTCGCCGAGGCCTCGCCGTCATCGAGGTCGGCGCGTTCCGTGCTGACCGCGCCGGCGGAGGGCTGGCTTCGCACCGGCGGTGGCAGGTCATTCCCGCCACGGCCGGACCCGTACCTGACAGCGAGATACGCGCCGTCCGCGGCGAGCCCGGAGCGAAGTAGCGGACCGCTGTTGGCACCCACGTTCGTCCGGTTCGCCGGGAGCTCGCCGGCGATCTGGCCGGCCTGGATGTAGCCGGCGCCGTCGATCGTCCACAGCCAGTAGGGGCCGGAGCGCATCGCCAGCCGCGCGGGCAAGGGCGGCTGGTCGCGGGCGGGAAGGATGAGGTAGCGGATCCCGAACAGCCGGTAGTCGGAGGGGTTCCGGTCGTCGAAGAAGTACTCCGGGCCAGTCATCAGCGACGCCGTCCGCAGTGTGTATCCGACCTCGTTGACGTCGCGGCTCTCCAGGTACTTGAACACGGGCACCGCCCCGACGGTGAAGTCCTGGCCCCAGTTCGAGGGCATCCCTGCGTACGTCCGGCCGCCGCCGTCGCGTTTGATTACCGCGACGAGGCGATCGAGGTTGGTGCCCTCGGTGTTGTCCGCGTGGCGTTGGGCCGCAATCGCGGCGCTGTCGTGGCGGTCGTAGGCGCCGAGCTGAAGCCACCCGGGCGCGAGCACCGCGACTGCCGCGACGAGAACGGCCGCTGGGGTCAGGATGGCCGGCCAATGTGGAACTCGGGCTTCGAGCAGCCGCACGCATCTCGCCGCCAGCCACGCTGCTCCCTGGCCGGCGAGCAGCAGCGCGGCGAGCTGCACGCCCATCATGAAGCGGCGGAAGAAGATGTCGGCGCTGCCCGGGATCACGTCGGCGAGCGAGCCGAACGTCGTGCGGCCGAACGCGAGCAGCAGGCACACCGCGAGCGCGGCCAGCAGGGCGCGGGCGTCGGGGGACGAGGACCAGGCCAGCCACGCCAGTGCGAACCCGAGCGCCGCGAACACGGTTACGACGGGCAGCCGGCCGTGGTCGAGCAGCTGCCCCGAGAGCAGCCAGTGCATCACCTCACGCGCGCCGTAACCGTTGACGAGTCCGCTGCCCTGCAGCGGCGCGTTGACCGCCGCCCACGGCCGCTGCTCCAGGAGCGGGACGATGACCCACGCCGCCGCGAGCAGCGAACCGCCCAGGAGGACCGCGGCCCGCCGCAACCGGGTCACGAGCGGCCTTCCGGCGACGAGCGGCCAGACGAGCAGCACCGAAAGCGCGAGGTAGCCGGTCTCGAAGTGCAGCGCGACGGTGAGCGCGGTCAGACTGATCGCCGCGGAGGTAGCCGCGCCCGTCGCGGATCGCTCGCCAGCTATAGCCCCACGCGAGCGGCAGCGTCCACGACGCCCACAGTTGCGTCCAGACGCCGTATCCCGTCCACACGTAGGCGACCTGCTCGAAGCCGACCCCCGTGGCGCTCATCAGGAACGGAGCCATCGCGGCCGAGGCGGCCGCCGCCGCGGCCGGCCCCGAACGCGCGGGCCGCCAGGTAGACGCTGACCGGCCACAGCGACAAAAGCAGGTACAGCGACCAGCGGAACGCCACATCGGGGCCGACCGCCAGGCCCGCCAGCCCGGTCAGGATCGCCGGCAGGCTCTGATAGTGCAGGAACTGCGGCGACCCCTCCCCGAGGAACGGGAACCAGCTGGTGAGCGGCAGGTGCCCGGCGCGCAGCCGCGCCGTCGCGAACCGCACCATCTGCTCGTGCATCGTGCTGTCGTCGAGGTACGCGACCCCGAGCGTGAGCGCCCGCAGGCTCGCGAGGTTCCATCCGACCGCGGCGGCGACGATCGACCACGGCCACCACACAGCGGTCCGGCCCCCGCCATCAGCCGGCGGCCGAACCGCCAGCCGGGTCATCGCCGGCGCCCGCGCCGGGCGGGCGTCGGCGGCCCTCACCAGATCACCCGGCGCCCGTGTTGCCGGTGCCGCCGGTGTCACTCGCGAGGTTGCAGGACTTGAGGTGCCAGGTGCCGACGCCTGTGTTGCCCGGGGTGGTGCCCGGGTTGATGACCTCCGTGCCGTTCGTGCCCACGAGAACCTTCACCGTCGGCTGGTTCGGTATGCCCGGCTCCGGCGTGCAGGTGACCGGGCCGCTGACGGCGGCCGGACCGGACCCCATGTAGATCACGATCCCCTCGCGGAGCCCCATTGCGGCGAGCTTCTGGTCTGCCTGGGAGATCGCCTGGGATCCAGGTTGATTGAGCGTCACCAGTATCGAGCCATCGCTGGTCTTGGCGACGGTAACGGCGGCGGACGCTGGCGTGCTCGAGGTTGAGGTCAGGACGAGCGCGATCGCCGCGCCGGCGCCCGCCAGCGCGAGCGTGCTGCCCGCGATGACGCGCGGGCTCCGGGCCCGGCCCGGTCCGGGACGGCCTGCGCGAGGGCCGGGCCGTGCTCTTGAGCGAGATCACGCCAGAGATTGTCGGTGAACTTAGTCATCGCTTCGATGCTCCTTTCTCAGCCGGGACCTCGCCCGGGACAGCCGTTTGCGGAATGCGACACCAGAGACGCCGAGGGCCAGCGCCGCCTCCTTCGGGGTCAAGCCCTCCAGGTCGACGAGCTCGATCGCCGCCCGCTCGACCGCGGGCAGCCGTGCGTACCGCTGCATCAGCGCGGCGCCCTCGCGCGCGTCGTCGATCCGCTCGGCGAGCTCCTCGATCTCGTCCTCGTCAAGCGCCCGGTGGCCGCCGAGCCGCGCAACCGCGTCCCGGTCACCCGCCGACCGCTCGCAATGGCGGGCGAACACCCGGGCGGCGATGCCGAACAGCCACGCCCGGTCCGATCCCCGGTGGGGGTCGAACCTGGCGAAGCCATCCATGGCCCGGACGAACGTCTCGGAGGTGAGATCGGCGACCGTCTGCGGATCGCGGCACCGGCGCGCGAAGTAGCCCATGAGGACGTCGACGTTGCGCAGGTACACCTGCTCGAACTCCTCAAGCGGCGAGCTCGGCGGCCGTCCACGCGACCGCGCCCTCACCGCGACCGGCCGCTCTCGGATCGTCCTCACCGGTGCTCTTGCCTCAGGGCTCATATCCCTAGTTGCGATCCTCGCCTCCAGCTGTGACATCGCCCGGCCGTGACATGCCGCGCCTCACCCCAAGCTTGGCGGCTGATCCCGCCGCGGCCGCCTGATGCACCAGGTGGTGGCTGGGTGAGCGGCGAGCATAGCGGCGACTGTCCTTGAGTCGTCAGCATCGAGCGGACCGTACCCAGCCACGTCACCGGGCGCCTGAGAACAACCCAGCCAGGTGGCCAGCGGCATGGTCAGGTGGATGACGCCCCGCAGTGCGGGCTGGCGTTCCCTCGCAGCCTGGCCTGTAATTTTCAGCCCCGCAGGATGCATCGTGCGACGACAGGGGCCTGCCTGGCCACCCATTTCTTGACGGCGGCCCGGGCGGCCCGGACGATCGCGCTGAATCGTCTGAGGAGCTGCCCCATGCGCCTGTCGCCGACCTCGCTGTCCCTGCCCGTTGCGCTGCTGCTGGGGGCGGCCGCGCTGGCCGGCGGGGTGGCCGCGGCCGGGCCGGCCGCGGCCGCGCCCACCCCGGTCAACGTGACCGTGAACGCGGACGAAGGGCTGGGCACGATCCCGGCCACCGGCTACGGCCTCAACTCGGCGGTCTGGGACAGCCAGATGAACGTGCCGCAGGTGCAGGACCTGCTGCAGCAGGCCGGTGTGCGGATGCTCCGCTACCCGGGCGGCTCCTACGGCGACATCTACAACTGGCAGGACAACACCGCGCCCGGCGGGTACGTGGCGCCGGGCACCGACTTCGACTCGTTCATGGGCACGGTGCGCAAGATCGGCGCGCAGCCGATCCTGATCGCCAACTACGGCACCGGCACGCCGCAGGAAGCGGCGGGCTGGGTGCAGTACGCCAACGTCACCAAGGACTACGGCGTCAAGTACTGGGAGATCGGCAACGAGGTCTACGGCAACGGGTATTACGGTTCCGGCTGGGAAGCCGACGATCACGCCAGCAAGAGCCCGGCGGCGTACGCGCAGAATGTGGTGCAGTACGCCAGCGCGATGAAGGCGGTCGATCCCAGCATCAAGATCGGCGCCGTGCTGACCCTGCCCGGCAACTGGCCGGACAGTGTGGTGGCGTCCGGCGACAGCGCGGACTGGAACAAGACCGTGCTGTCCGACGCGGGCGGCGCCATCGATTTCGTCATCGTGCACTGGTACCCGAGCCCGACCGGCGCCGCCGCCATGCTGAACGAGCCCGCCCAGGTGGCCGGGGAACTCGCCCAGCTGCGCCAGGAGATAGACGCCTACGCCGGGCCGGACGGGCCGGACATCCAGATCGCGATGACCGAGGTGAACTCCGGGGTGGACACCGACACCCAGCCGGATGCGCTGTTCGGCGCGGACACCTACCTGACCGCGCTGGAGAACGGGGTGTTCACCGTGGACTGGTGGGACACCCACAACGGGCCCACCGCGATCAGCACCGCGCCGGACGGGGCCACCGACTACGCCGACTGGGGCATCCTGTCCAGCGGCACCTGCGTGGGCAGTACCTGCGAGCCGCCGGTGAACACCCCGTTCCCGACGTACTTCGCGCTGGAGATGCTGAGCAAGACCGGCCAGCCCGGCGACACGATGGTGCGCGCGGGCACCGATAACCCGCTGGTGTCCGCGCATGCCGTGCGCAATGCCGACGGCGACCTCAGCGTCATGCTGATCAACAAGGACCCGGTCAACTCCTACCAGGTGAACCTGGACTACGCCGGGTTCACCCCGGCCGCCGCCACGCCGGCTGTTTACAGCTACGGCGATGAGGCACCGGCCATCACCTCCGCCGCCCAGGGCAGCGCGGCCAGCCAGGTGCTGCCGCCGTACTCCATCGAGACCGTGGTGCTGCGGCCGCAGGCCGGCACCGGGAGCGCGCTGTCCGCGCCGGGCTCGCCGACGGCCAGCGACGTCACCGCCACCCAGGCGACGATCTCGTGGACCCCGGCCACCGGCGGCGCGGTGGACAAGTACGAGGTGTACCGGCAGAACGGCACCGACAGCGAACTGCTCGGCACGTCCACGTCCGGCTCGTTCACGGTCAGCAACCTGGTCCCGGGGACCGGGTACACGCTCAACGTGCTGGCCCGGGATCAGGCCGGGTACCTGTCCGTGCCATCCGCCCCGGTCAGGTTCACCACCAGCACGCCGGCCAACGCCAGCTGCCAGGTGAGCTACGCCGTCACCCAGGGCTGGGGCAACGGGTTCGTGGCCAACATCAGCATCACTAACGCCGGCCCGGACCCGATCGACGGCTGGACGCTCGCCTTCTCCTTCCCGGCCGCTTCCGAGTCGATCAGTTCAGATTGGAACGGCAACTGGACGGAGAATGGCCAGGCGGTCACGGTGACCAACCTGAGCTGGGACGGCACGCTCGCGGCGGCGGCGGGAACACGGTGGACATCGGTTTCGTCGGGGCCAACAACGGCGCCTATCCGTCGCCCGCCGCGTTCACCCTCAACGGGACGGTGTGCACGACCACGTATTCGTCCTGACCGTCCCGGACGGCCGGTGATCTTCCTGGGTTAGGGCCGGCATAACAGTACGGCTAACGGTCCAGCAATTCTGCGAAGCTCCATGACAATGGCTGCTTAATGGCGCAGGATGGATCGCCTACGGGTAGCGTCCGGCTGACGGTGGCGGGCCTGCGCGGAGTCGATCCAGGAGTGACCTGATGGCCGTATCCAGCTCGGCGGCTCCGCAGCAGCCGCGCCCCGCGCGCCGGTCGATCCGGTTCACCTTCATCGCCACCGTCGCGCTGCCGGTCGCCTGCCTGGTCGCGCTGTGGGCGCTGGCCGTGGTGTTCGGCACCGGCCTGGACGACCACCTGTCCAAAATGACCCACGCGCAGGTGGCCGAGATGATCCTGCTCGGCGGCGGCGGCCTGGTCGTCATCATCGGCGCGGTGGTGCTGATGGGCACGTTCACCCGGCAGCTGTCCCGCGACCTGGCCGATCTGGCGGGCACCGCCCGGCGGCTGGCTGACGAGCAGCTGCCGCAGGCCATGCAGCGGCTCCGGGACGGCCAGGAAGCCGGCCTGGCCGAGGAAACCCCCGCCTGGCCGCGCACCCGGAGCGTCGAGATCGACCAGGCGGCTACGGCCATCAGCCGGCTGCAGCGGACCACGATCGCCGCCGCCACCGGCGAGTCCGGCCTGCGTAGCGGCCTGCGCCAGGTGTTCGTCAGCCTGGCCCGGCGGAACCAGTCGCTGCTGCAGCGCCAGCTGCGGCTGATCGACTCGCTGGAGCAGAAGGCGTCCGGACCCGGCCGCGCTGGCCGACCTGTTCGCGCTGGACCATCTGACCACCCGGATGCGGCGGCACGCGGAGAGCCTGGCCATCCTGTCCGGCGCCGCCCCCGGCCGGACCTGGACCGAGCCGGTGCCGGTCATCGACGTGATCCGCGGGGCGATGGCCGAAGTCGAGGACTACCGGCGGGTGAGCGTGCTCACCAAGGCCGAGGAGGCGGTGGCCGCCCCGGCCGTCGCGGACATGATCCACCTGCTGGCCGAGCTGATCGAGAACGCGACGATGTTCTCCCCGTCCGGCACCCGGGTCGAGGTCCGGGCCGAGCGGGTGGCCAACGGGTTCGCCATCGAGATCGACGACCGCGGCCTGGGCATCGAGCCGGCCCAGCTGGACGAGCTCAACCAGCAGCTGGCCGATCCGCCGGACTTCGACCTGGCCAACGCCGACCGGCTGGGCCTGTTCGTCGGGGCCAAGCTGGCTGCCCGGCACGGCGTCCGGGTCTCGCTGCGCCCCTCGCCCTACGGCGGCACCACCGCGATCGTGCTGATGCCGAACAGCATCGTGTCCGCCATCACCCGGCTGCCGGGCACGCTGGCCGGGGCCAGAAATTCGCTGCCCGGCCGGCACGGCGCGCTGGATCTGGGCGGGGCCGGCACGCCCGGCGCTGGCCGCCCGGCGGGCCGCGGCGGTTTCCGCACCGGCCGGGCCGGCCACGCCACCGGCCAGCACACCAGCCAGCCCGGCGGCCTGTCGCCGCCCCGTCGCCGGCCAGCTCAGCCGACGGAACCGCGCCCCGGCTGCCGCAGCGCACCCGGCAGGCCAGCCTGTCCCCGCACCTGCGGGACGGCGCGGAACAGGCCACCGCGGAACCGGACGCCGAGCTGTCCAGCGACCGCAGCCCTGAGCAGGCCCGGGCGCTGGCCGCATCACTGCAGACCGGCTGGCGGCGCGGCCGCCAGGGTGATGCACCCAACGCGGCGTTCCCGCTTAGCCCGCGGCAAGACTCCACGGCGGCAAACGGCGAGGAGGCGTGATGGCCGAGCACCCGGCGGACGACCCGGGGCCGGACCTGAGCTGGCTGCTCGACGACCTCGCGTCCCGGGTGAGCCACTTCCAGCAGGCCGTGATCCTGTCCAAGGACGGGCTGGTCATCGCCAAGTCTGCCGGCCTGCCCCGGGACGACGCGGAACGGATGTCCGCGCTCGCGGCCGGGGTGCAGAGCCTGGCCAGTGGCGCCGGGCAGCACTTCGGCGTGGGCGCGGTCCGGCAGACCATCATCGAGCTGGAGCACGCTCTGCTGTTCGTCACCTCGGCGGGCCATGGCAGCTGCCTGGCGGTGCTCTGCCCGGCCGACGCCGACGCCGGTCTCATGGCCTACGAGATGGCCCTGCTGGTCAAGCGGGCAGGCCCGCACCTGGAAGCGCGGCCCAGGTTCCCGGCCGCGAAGATACCGGTGGAGTAGCCCGCGATGGGCGCGGAAAGCAAGTGGGTCAACCGCAACGCAGGCCCCGTCGTTCGCCCCTACGCGGTGACCGGAGGCCGCACCGAGCCCGCTGACGGCGAGGTGCTCGACCTGATCACGATCGTGGTCCAGGCGGGCCTGGGCAGCGCGGACGCCGACCCGATCGACTTCAGCCCCGAGCACCGGAGGATCATGAGCCTGTGCCACCGCCCGGCTACCGTGGCCGATGTGGCGTCTGACACCGCGCTGCCGCTCGGCGTGGTCCGGGTGCTGCTGGCCGATCTCATCCAGTCCGGGCGGATCAAGGTGCTGCCGCAGCGGCCCGCGGGCCAGCAGCCCAGCACCGATCTGCTCAGGGAGGTACTGCATGGACTCCGCGCCCTCTGAGCAGGCGGACAGCAGCCTCGCCGTCTTCAAGATCATAGTTGCCGGGCGGCTTTGGTGCTGGGAAGACCACGCTGGTCGGCTCGATCAGCGAGGTCCGGCCACTGCGTACCGAAGAGAACCTGTCCAGCGCGAGCGTCGGCTACGACAACCTGAGCGGCGTCGAGGCCAAGACGACCACCACCGTGGCGATGGACTTCGGCCGGATCACGCTGAACCAGAGCCGGGTGCTGTACCTGTTCGGCACGCCCGGCCAGGAGCGCTTCTGGTTCATGTGGGACGACCTGTGCTACGGCGCGCTGGGCGCGGTGGTGCTGGCCGACACCCGGCGGCTGGCCGACTGTTTCGCCTCGGTGGACTACTTCGAGAAGCACGGGCTGCCTTTTGTCGTCGCCATCAACTGCTTCGACGGCGCGCCCCGCTACGATCTTGCTGAGGTACGTGCCGCGCTCGACCTCGATCCGCGGGTGCCGGCCGTGCTCTGCGATGCCCGGAAATTGGATTCGGTCAAACAAGTCTTGATCACCCTGCTAGAACATGTTCTGGCCGGCCGAACCGGAGACGGCTCCGGGCCATGGCAGGCTCCAGCAACGTCTCAGGTATCAGCACCGCAGATTTAGGTGATGTCGGGTGATCAGCCAGATGCCGGCCGGTGGGCAGGCAGAGTGGCCGGGGGGGCAGCCGACCCGGCCGGTCCGGTCGGGCACCGTGCCGCCGCTGGCCGATGGGTTCAGCACGCGGCCGGAGACGTCGCCCAGCCTGGCTGCGGCCCTGGTGCCCGGGACCGCGGTGGCCCTGGTGCCCGCCCGGCCGGCCACCGCCGGGGTCCGGGACTGGCTGGGCGCCTGCGGCAAGACCCAGCTCGCCGTGTACACCGCGGAGTCGCTCTGGCAGTCCGGTGAGGTGACCCTGCTGGTCTGGGTGGTGGCCAGCAACCGGGCCTCGGTGCTGACCGGCTACACGCAGGCGGCGCTGACCGTGCTGGGCGGCGACGCGGCCGGCGACGCCGACGCGATCGCGGCCGCGTTCGTCGGCTGGCTGGCCACGACCAGCCAGCCCTGGCTGGTCGTGCTCGACGACCTGACCACCGCGGCCGACCTGGCCGGGCTGTGGCCGGACGGCCCGGCGGGCCGGGTGCTGATCACCGCGGCCAGCCCGGCCGTGCTGCCCGCCGAGTCCCAGGTGCGGGTGGTCCCGGTCGGGCCGTTCAGCTCGCGGGAGGCGCTCAGCTACCTGATGGGCCGCCTCACCGCGGACACCGACCAGCGGCTGGGCGCCATTGACCTGGTGACCGACCTGAGCAGCGAACCGCTGGCGCTGGCCCAGGCCAGCGGGGTGATCGCCAGCTCGGCACTGTCCTGCCGGGATTACCGCGGCTACTTCGTGGACCGGCGGGCCCAGCTGACCGAGGTGCCCGGGGCCAAGCCGCCCGCGGCCGCGGTCACCTGGCGGTTCTCTGTCGAGCAGGCTGACCGGCTGGCCCCCGGCGGAACGGTCCAGCCGCTGCTGGCGCTGGCTGCCCTGCTGGACGGGCACGGCATCCCGGCCACCGTGTTCAGCACCCAGCCAGCCACCGACTACCTGGCCGGCTCCGGCGCGGGCGGTACTGGCCCGGCGGGCACGGCTGAGCGGGAACGGGCCCGCGACGCGCTGCTCGTCCTGGAGCGGACCGGGCTGCTGGACATCGACACCTCGGCCACCCCGCCGATGGTCCGGATAAGCACGGTGATCCGTGATGCCGTGCAGGCCGCGACGCCGGCCCCGATGCGGGACCGGGCGGTACGGGTGGCCGCGGACGCGCTGCTCGCCGCGTGGCCCCGCGAGGAGCAGGATCCCTGGCTGGCCGACAGCCTGCGCTGCTGCGCGGCCAGCTTGCAGCAGGCCGGCGGCAAGATGCTGCTGGCCGGCGGCTGCCATCCGCTGCTGCTGCGGGCCGGCCAGAGCCTGGACCTGGCCCGGCTCAGCGGCCCGGCCGTGGCCTACTGGCAGGCGCTGGCCACCGCGTGCGAGACCACGCTCGGGCCCGCGCACCCGGATACCCAGTTCGTCGACGAGCGGCTGGCCGAGGCGTACCTGGCCGCCGGGCGGCCGGGCGAGGCCGTGTCCTGGTTCGAGCGGGTGCAGGCCAACCGGGTCAAGGTGCTCGGCCCGGACCACCCGGGCACCGCCGCGGCCCGCCGCGACCTGGGTCACGCCCTGATGGCGGCCAGCCAGTTCACCGAGGCGATCACGGTGCTGGGCGGCACGGTCAGCGAGTACCAGCGGCTGCGCGGCCCGGACCACCCGGACACGCTGGCCGCGCGGGACGAGCTGGCCGCCGCGTACCGGGCCGCGGGCCAGTTCGGCGACGCGATCCCGCTGTACCGGCGCATCCTGTCCGACCGGGAGCGCATCCAGGGGGCGCGGCATCCGGACACGCTGACCACCCGGCAGCAGCTGGCCGACACGTACCTGGCCGATGGCCGGCTGAAGGACGCGATCGGGCACTACAAGCGGGTGCTGGCCGACCGGGAACGCGTCCTCGGCCCGGAGCACCTGGACACCATCGCCGCCCGCGGCAACCTCGCCGCGGCCTACCATGCCGCGGGCCGGATGGCCTCCGCGCTGCAGCTGCACGAGCAGACCGTGGCCGGTTACGACCACGTGCTCGGGCCCGATCACCCGGACACCCTGGCCCGCTGCCTCAGCCTGGCCACCGCCTACTACACGGTGGGCCGGCTGACCGACGCGCAGAGCCTGCTCCGCGAGACGCTGGCCCGGTGCGAGCGGGTGCTGCCGCCCGGTGACCGGCTGACCCAGGTGGTCCGGGAGAGCCTGACCAACGTGGCGGGCGCCAGCGGCCAGCCTGGCTAGCCCGGCCAGCGGGCAGCGCTCAGTAAGCGGCGCTCAGCAGGTAGCGGACCGTGCCGACGCCGGGCTCGCCGATCAGCTCGCCGTCCGGCGGGTGACCGGCCCGGTCCTCGGACACGTGCACGATCTGCCAGCCATCCGCGGCCAGCCGGTCCAGGCAGCCGAGCACTTCGCGGATCGGGTAGCCGAACTCCGCGGCGGGTAGCCCGATGTCCAGCGGCATCCGCTCCGCGCCCTGGAACAGCCAGCCGGTCCAGGTGTGCAGGTCGGCGATCTGCACCGCCTCCCGCCAGTCGGCGAACTGAGCGGCCACCGTGGGCTGCGGGTAACCGGGCGCGGAACTCCTCGGTGATGTAGTCGTGCGCGGCCGCCGGATCGACCAGGCCATCGGTGCCATCGGGGAACGTGATCCGGGCCACCTCCACCCGGGGACCGCCGTCGTGCAGCCGTTCTTTGCCCACCTGGACATGGGTGGCCGCCTGCCAGTCGGCCAGCTGCTGGTCCCAGCCCGCGCTGGTCCGCCCGAAGACACCGGCCGCGGCCGCCCGGACATGCTCGTCCCACCACTGCCGGGCCGCCTCGTCGCCGGCGTCCTTGGCCACGACCAGCGGCTGCTGTCCCGGGATATGCACGAGGTCGAACACCGCCCGGGTGATGACGAGCATCGCGTGCCGGAGCGCCACGCTACGGCGCCAGGTCCGCGGCCGGCGCGAGCACCATGTCGAAGGTGACCCGGCTCCACGGTTGGTCCAGCGAGCGGCCCTCCGGGGCGGCGCCCGGCGGGTGCTCGGTGAACTCCACGATCAGGCTCTCCTTCACCCCGAACACGGCGTCCCGGTCCAGGTACGGGTCCCCGGCCACGAAGATGTGCGTGACCAGCGGGCGGAAACCGGGCGCGGTCACCTTGAAGTGCAGGTGCGCGGGCCGCATCGGGCCGCGGCCCGCCGCCTTGAGCAGGTCGCCGACCGGCCCGTCGTCCGGGATCGGGTACGGCGCCGGGTGCACCGACCAGAACCGGTACCCGCCGTCCGGGCCGCTGCGCAGCCAGCCCCGGGCCGCCGTCCGGTCATCCGGGTACTGCACGTCGTAGAACCCGTCCTCGTCGGACTGCCACACATCGATCCGGGCGCCGGGGATCGGCCGCCCGGCCGCGCCGGTTACCGTGCCGGACACGTAGCAGGGCTGGCCCTTCGCGCCGCCCGCGATATCGCCGCCCAGCGGCGTCTCCGGCGCGCCGTCGGTGAAGAACGGGCCGACCACGGTGGACTCGGTGGCCCCGGCCGACGCGGGCGCGTTGATCCCGATGGTCAGCATGGACATGCCAAGCACATCGGACAGCAGGATGAACTCCTGCCGGCGGTCGTCGGTGATGTGCCCGGCCCGGGTCAGGAAGTCGATGCCGAACTGCCACTCGTCCTGGCTCAGCCGGATCTCCCGGGCGAAGCCGTGCAGATGCCGGACCAGGCTCTGCGCGACCTCCCGGTACCGGGGCGACGCCGCGCCCGCGAAGCTGGCCAGCACCTCCGCGGTGACCGCCGCCTCCCGGGCGGCCTGCACCGCGGCGTCGTCGGTGACCGGCTGGCCGGCCGGGCTGGCCACGACGGCCGCGGGCGCGCCCGCCCAGGCGGCGTGCAGCAGCGCTGCGCAGCTCGGCGGCCCCGGTGGGCACCGGGTTGTCCGCGGGCACGGCCGGCTCGATGAGCTGGGCGGCCTCGTCGAGCTGGTCTTCGCGCAGCCCGATGTCGCGCAGCGCGCCGGGCAGGCCCAGCCGGGCGGCCAGCGCCTGCACCGCGGCGCGCCGGGCCCGTGCCGTCCAGGCCCGCGCTGTCCAGGGCCGTGCTGTCCAGGGCCCGTGCGTCGTGAACCCGGCCGATCCGGCGGCCGCTTCCGGCGCGCCGGGCAGGTTGACCGCCATCACGTAGGGCAGCACGATGGCGTGCGTCTGCGCGTGCGGCAGGCCGTACGCGCCGCCCAGCACGTGGCAGATCTTGTGGTGCAGCCCGGAGCCGGCCGCCGCGAACGCGGTGCCGGCCAGGTAGGCCGCGTACAGCAGGTCGCCGCGCGCGTCCGGGTCGGCGCCGTCCTTGACGGCCAGCGGCAGCGCCTGGGCCAGCACCCGGATGCCCTCCTCGGCAGCCAGCGCGGTGACCGGGTTACGGTGCGGCGCCCAGAACGCCTCGACGCAGTGCGCCAGCGCGTTCAGCCCGCTGGCCGCGGTCAGCCCGGCGGGCAGCGATTCGGTCAGTTCCGGGTCGTAGATCACCACCCGGGGCAGCACCCGCGGGTCGGTCCCGGTGGTCTTCCGCTCTCCCTCGGTCAGCCCCCAGACCGGGGTTACCTCGGAGCCGGCGTAGGTCGTCGGGATGACGATCACCGGCAGGCCGGTGGTCAGCGCGACCGCCTTGGCCGTTCCGGTGGCCGATCCACCGCCGATGCTGAGCACCGCGTCGGCGCCGGTCCGGGCCGCCCGGTGCCGGGCCGCCGCGGCCACCTCGGCCGGCACGTGCGGGCGTACCCCGGTGAACACTCCGGCCAGCTGGCCGCCCAGCGGCCCGGCCAGCTCGCGGGCCAGCGGCTCGGCGCGCGGGGTGGTGATCAGCAGCAGCCGGGACACGCCCAGCCGGCTGACCTCGTCAGCCAGCCCGGCCCGGGCCGTGCCCGGGCCGAACACCACCCGGCCCGGCAGCGCGTCATAACTGAATGGCTGCACTGCTTGTTGGTGCAGTGGTGCCGCGGGCTACCTGCGCACCCGGCGGCGCCGCGCACTGCCGGTCAGGCGCATGGCCGCCACCACGATCACCGCGATCAGCGCCACATAGAACAGGAAGTGCAGCGCGGAGATCACGAGCGAGATGAGCATGATCACGGCGAACACGCCGAGCAGGAAGAGCAGGATTTTTCCCATGCCCCCAACGATATGCGAGCCGGGCCGGGCCGGCGTGGCCTGAGGCCGGCAATCTTCCCGGGCGCAACCTGCCGTCCCCCGGCACGGGTATTGACCGGCCGTCCCCCGGCACGGCTATTGACCCGCCGTCCCAGGCACGGAATCCACCCGCCCTCCCCCGGTACGGAAATTGACCCGCCCTCCCCCGGCACGGAAATTGACCCGCGAAATCTTGTTGGCGGCGCCGGGGTCCGACCCTCTCCTTGGTGACCGGGCCGGTCACCCGGCCGGAGCAGCCCGGCTGTGCGCAAGGAGAGCGTCATGTACCTGCAACCGCTGCTGGCCCGCGATCCTGCTCGCCACCGCGTCGATCCTGCTGCTGCTGGCCGGGGTCGCGGCCGTCCGCTGACCGGCCGCTGGCCCGCGGGCGGCGCAGGGGCCCGCCCGCGGGCCGCCCGCCGCGCCTGGCCAGCGCGGCGCCGGACCTCCCGCCATCGCGACACGCCGCCCATGTTGCCGCCGAGCCGAAAAATAGATATCATTATGATAAGCGTCTAGTATCAGCTACAGACGTTGAGGAGACCACGATGGCCACAGATAGCGCAGCCGCGCCTAACCCGGAGGCACCCGGCACCCAGCCACCTGCCCCGCAGAGACCAGCCTCGCACGTTCGCGTGCCGGGAGCAGCGGGCGTCATGGCGCCCGGCCCGGTGACTCCGGACCCGGGGCGGCCCGGCCAGCCACTCACCGAGCGGGTGGCCGGGTCCGCCCCGGGCGTGCCGGTGCTGCTGGCCGGCATCGTCCTCGTGGTCGTCGCGGTGTGGCTGATCGTCGTCGCGCACAACTACAGCGGCAGCGCGCAGGGCTGGCTGGCCTTCCTTATTGCCCTGATCGCGACCGTCGGCTCGCTGATGCTGAGCGGCCTGACCCCGATCCAGGCCGGTGAGGCCCGCGTGGTGCAGCTGTTCGGCCAGTACAACGGCACGGTCCGGCAGCCGGGGATGCGCTTTGTCAACCCGTTCACCAAGCGGCGCAAGATATCCACCCGGATCCGCAACCTCGAGACCACGGTGGCCAAGGTGAACGACGCCGACGGCAACCCGATCGAGATCGCGGCCGTGGTCGTCTGGCAGGTCCGGGACACCGCCCAGGCCCTGTATGCGGTGGATGACTTCGTGAAGTTCGTGGCCATCCAGACCGAGACCGCGGTCCGGCACATCGCCACCAGCTACCCGTACGACACCAGCAGCGACCCGGGCCAGCTGTCGCTGCGGGTCAACGCCGACGAGATCACCTCACAGCTGTCCGCCGAGATCGCCGCCCGGGTAGCGTCGGCCGGGGTGACCATCATCGAGTCCCGGCTCACCCGGCTGTCCTACGCGGCGGAGATCGCCCAGGCCATGCTGCGCCGCCAGGCGGCCGGCGCGGTGGTCGCGGCGCGGACGCGGATCGTCGAGGGCGCGGTGGGCATGGTCGACCTGGCCCTGCGCCGGCTCGAGGAGCAGGACGTGGTGGAACTGGACGAGGAGCGCAAGGCGGCCATGGTGTCCAACCTGCTCGTGGTGCTGTGCAGCGAGCAGGCCACCCAGCAGGTGGTCAACACCGGGTCCCTGTACCAGTGACGGAACGGCGTGCAGTCGGTTGAGTGAACGCAAGGGGATGCTGCTGCGGCTGGATCCGGCCGTGCACGACGCGCTGGCCCGGTGGGCCGCGGACGAGCTGCGCAGCACCAATGCCCAGATCGAGTTCCTGCTCCGCCGGGCGCTGGCCGACGCCGGCCGGCTGCCCGGCCACGCGGGCCGGATGCGCGGCCGGGGCCGGCCCCGCGCCACCCCGGACGACGGGGAGGACGAGCCGGCCGAGCTAGCGGACGCGCGGCACGACCAGTAGCCACCCGCCGGTGCGGCCCGGCCGCTGGTAGCCTTCCGTCCCTGTGACTACCCCCGCGACCGCGCCAGAGGATGATGGCGGCAGCCCCGTTGGCAGCGTCCGGCCGGATCTTCTGTTCAGCTTGCGAGGCTGGCAGAAGGCGGCCTACCGGGAGTACTTCGGACGGCCCGCGGCGGGATTTCCTGCTGGTCGCGACGCCGGGCGCGGGCAAGACCGCGTGGGCGCTGACGGTGGCCGCCGAGCTGCTGGCCCGGCGGGAGATCGCCGCGCTGACCGTGGTCACGCCGACCGAGCACCTCAAGCACCAGTGGGCGCAGGCCGCGCACTACGTGGGCATCGCGCTGGACTCCAGCGTACCGCAACGCGCAGGGCCGCGCGTCGGCCGACTTCACCGGGGTGGCGGTGACCTATGCGCAGGTGGCCGCGCACCCGGTGCTGCACCGGGCAGCGCACCGAGAACCGGCGCACGCTGGTCATCTTCGACGAGATCCACCACGCCGGCGACGCGCTGTCCTGGGGCGACGCGGTCCGTGAGGCGTTCGAGCCGGCCCGGCGGCGGCTGGCGCTGACCGGCACCCCGTTCCGCACCGACACCAACCCGATCCCGTTCGTCAGCTACGCCCCGGAACCGGACGGCAGCCGGCGCAGCGTGTCCGACTACGTCTACGGCTACGGCCCGGCCCTGGACGACGGCGTGGTCCGGCCGGTGATCTTCCTGGCCTACTCGGGCGAGATGCGCTGGCGGACCCGGGCCGGCGACGAGATCACCGGCACCCTGGGCACCCCGATGCTGCCCGATCAGCTGGCCCAGGCCTGGCGGACCGCGCTGGACCCGGAGGGCGAGTGGGTGCACGCGGGTGCTGGAGGCGGCGGACAAGCGGCTCACCGAGGTGCGCCGGGGCATGCCGGACGCGGCCGGCCTGGTCATCGCGACCGACCACGAGGACGCCCGGGCCTACGCCGCGCGGCTGCGCCGGCTGACCGGCAGCCGCCCGGTGGTCGTGCTGTCCGACGACCCGGCGGCCAGCCGGAAGATCGCCGCGTTCGCCGACTCCGGCGACCGCTGGATGGTCGCGGTCCGGATGGTCTCCGAGGGGGTGGACATCCCGCGGCTGGCCGTCGGGGTGTACGCCACCAGCGTCGGCACGGCGCTGTTCTTCGCCCAGGCGGTGGGCCGGTTCGTCCGGGCCCGGCAGCGCGGCGAGACCGCGTCGGTGTTCCTGCCGTCGATCCCGGTGCTGCTCGGCTACGCCGCGGAACTGGAAGCCGAACGCGACCACGTGCTGCAGGCCGCGCCGGACGACGCGGAAGCCGGCGAGCTGGCCGCGGCGCAGCGCCAGCGGGACACCCCGGACCAGCTCGACCAGGCGCTGCCGTTCGAGGCGCTGCAGGCGTCGGCGCACTTCGACCGGGTGCTGTACGACGGGGCCGAGTTCGGCACCACCGCGGCCGAGGAGGACTTCCTCGGCCTGCCCGGGCTGCTGGAGCCGGAGCAGGTCGCGCTGCTGCTGCGCAAGCGGCAGGCGGATCAGCTGCGGGGCAGCGCGCGGGCCGGGCCGGCGCACGGGGCGGCCAGGCGCCGGCCTGGGCCGCTCCCCCGGCCGGCCCGGCGGCGGCGCCGGTCACCCGGGAGAACCTGGCCGCGCTGCGCAAGGAACTGAACGGCCTGGTCGGCGCGTGGCACCACCGGACCGGGCAGCCGCACGCGGCGGTGCACGCCGACCTGCGCCGCGCCTGCGGCGGGCCGCCGCTGCCGCAGGCCACCGCGGAGCAGATCCGGGCCCGCATCGACATGATGCGCCGGTGGGCGGTCTCCGGGCGCTAAACCGGGTGAGCCGGGCCAGCACCAGGGTGATGTCAGCTGCGCGCGGTGCTGGACCAGTCGGCCGTCACGGCGTTCCTGGCCGCTCACCGGTAGCCGGATGCGCGCGTGCCGCGCGGTCCCGGTGCCACTCGGTGAGCCAGGACGCGGCGGCGAACACCGGGGCGGCCAGCCCGATCAGCAGGGCGCCGCCGGTGAACGCGCTCTTGATGAACGCCCCGCCGACCCGGGCCACGCCGTAGTAGTAGAGCACCACGACGACTATCAGCAGACAGGTAGCCACCCACGGCGGTGCTGGCCACGTGCCGGGCCAGCCGGCCCCAGCCCGCCGCGGTGACCGGCGCGGGCGCCGGCCCGCCGGGCCGGGCCGCGCCCGGCCGCCGGGACAGCCGCAGGCCCAACGGCCAGCGCCACCATGATGATCACGTAGCCGCCGACCATCGGGTCGAAGTCGGAGCGGAGCAGGTGGGATGACATGTCAGGCCCGGAGCAGGAAGTGCCAGCCACGGACGAAAATATGCCAGCCGAACCACAGCCACAGCGCGAACAGCGCCCACCGGCCGAACCGGGTAGCGCATGATCGCCCGGAAGGTGTCGCTGAGCGTCGGCACGTAGTTGCTGAGATGGCTGAGCGCGAGGCCTTCCCAGGCGAACAGCGCGCCGAACAGCAGCGCCCAGACGAGATAACCGATCAGCGGATGATGTGCCACAGCGACCTCCTGAAGCGCCGTCAGATGCCACCGCTATGCTGCACCCGTCGGTGACCCGCGCCGAGAGGGGGCGGCACGCATGACTGACCACGATCCCGCGCGGGCCGCCCGGCGGCCAGCCCGTTAGTCCCGCCGGGCATCGACGCCACCGTCGCCCACCCGGCCCGGATGCTCAACTACGTGCTCGGCGGCACGGCCAACTTCCCGGCCGACCGGGAAGCCGCGGAACGCCGGCTCAGCGTGCTGCCGGGCTGGCGGACCAGCGCGCAGCAGAACCGCCGGTTCCACGCCCGAGCGATCCGGCTGCTGGCCGGCCAGGGAGTCACCCAGTTCCTGGACATCGGCGCCGGGCTGCCCGCCGGCGGCACGGTGCACCAGACCGCCCAGGCGGTCAACCCGGCCTGCCGGGTCGCCTACGTGGACAACGACCCGCTGGTCCTGGTGCACGCCCGCACGCTGCTGCCCAGCCATCCGGACGGGCGGATCAGTTACAGCCAGGCCGACCTGCGCCAGCCGGACCGCATCCTGGCCGACCCGGACGTCCGCGGCACGCTCGACTTCGGCCAGCCGGTGGCGCTGATGCTGCTGGCCGTGCTGCACTTCATCCCGGACACCGATGACCCGGTGGGCATCGTGCGCACGCTGCTGGACGCGCTGCCCGCGGGCAGCTGCCTGATCGCCTCGCATCCCACCCAGGACTTCGACACTCAGGACCCCAACCCAGGGCGCAGCGAGCAGGCCAGCCAGGCCGGGCGGGCGGCCGGGGTGCCCGTCTGGCTGCGCACCCGGGCCGAGTTCACCGGGTTCTTCGCCGGGCTCGACCTGCTCGACCCGGGTGTGGTGCTGGTCTCGGACTGGCGCCCGGAGCCGGGCCAGCCGCGGCCCGAGCCGCACCTGGTCACCTGCTACGGCGCGGTGGCTGCTAAGCCGTGACGACCCGCCTTCGCCGTAGAATCGCCGGGTGCTGCCAACCGAGCCGGGCGCCGCGATGAGCGACGCGCCGCAGGTGCTGCACCGCGTGTTCGGCTACGACTCGTTCCGCGGTGCCCAGCAGGATGTGATCGAGCACCTCATCGGCGGCGGCGACGCGCTGGTGCTGATGCCCACCGGCGGCGGCAAATCGCTCTGCTACCAGATTCCCGCGCTGGTCCGGCAGCGGCACCGGCGTGGTCATCTCCCCGCTGATCGCGCTGATGCAGGATCAGGTGGACGCGCTGCGGGCGCTCGGCGTCCGGGCTGGGTTCCTGAACTCGACCCAGGACCCCGGCCCAGCGGCGCCAGGTGGAGTCCGACTTCCTCGCGGGCGACCTGGACCTGCTCTACCTGGCGCCGGAACGGCTGCGGGCCGAGTCCACGCTGCGCCTGCTGGACCGCGGCACGATATCCCTGTTCGCCATCGACGAGGCGCACTGCGTCTCGCAGTGGGGGCACGACTTCCGGCCCGACTACCTGACGCTGTCCGGGCTGCACGAGCGCTGGCCCGAGGTGCCGCGGATCGCGCTGACCGCCACCGCGACCAGCGCCACCCGGGCGGAGATCGTGTCCCGGCTGGGGCTGGGCGAGGCCCGGCAGTTCGTGGCCAGCTTCGACCGGCCGAACATCCAGTACCGCATCGAGCCCAAGGCCGAGCCGGCCCGGCAGCTGCTGCGGCTGATCCGAGACCGAGCACCCGGGCGAGGCGGGCATCGTCTACTGCCTGACCCGCGCGTCGGTGGAGAAGACCGCCGACTTCCTCACCGCCAACGGGATCGGGGCGCTGCCCTATCACGCCGGCCTGGACGCGGCCACCCGCGGCGGCCAACCAGGCCCGGTTCCTCCGCGAGGACGGCCTGGTCATGGTGGCCACGATCGCGTTCGGCATGGGCATCGACAAACCCGACGTGCGGTTCGTGGCCCACCTGGACCTGCCCAAGTCGGTGGAGGGCTACTACCAGGAGACCGGCCGGGCCGGCCGGGACGGGGTGCCGTCCACCGCCTGGCTGGCCTACGGCCTGCAGGATGTGGTGCAGCAGCGCAAGCTGATCGAGACGTCCGAGGGTGACCTGGCGCACCGCCGCCGCCAGTCCGCGCACCTGGACGCCATGCTGGCGCTGTGCGAGACGGTCGAGTGCCGCCGCGCGCAGCTGCTGGCCTACTTCGGCGAGCAGGCCGCGGCGTGCGGCAACTGCGACACCTGCCTGATCCCACCGCAGTCCTGGGACGGCACGATCGCCGCCCAGAAGCTGCTCTCCGCGGTGTACCGGCTGAAGCACGAGCGTGATCAGCGTTACGGGGCCGGCCAGGTGATCGACATCCTGCTCGGCCGGAAGACGGCCCGGGTGATCGACAACGACCATGCCTCGCTGACCGTGTTCGGCGTGGGCACCGAGCTGACCGAGGCCGAGTGGCGCGGGGTGACCCGGCAACTGCTGGCCCAGGGGCTGCTCGCGGTCAGCGGCGACTACGGCACGCTGGACCTCACCCAGGGCAGCCAGGAGGTGCTGGGGCGGCGCCGTCAGGTCATGCTGCGCCGCGAGCCGGAGCGGCCGGCCCGCGCCGCCAAGGCGGCCCGGGCCGCGAAAGCCGCCGCGTCCACGGTGGCCGAGCTGCCCGCGGAAGCGGCGCCGGTGTTCGAGCGGCTCCGGGCCTGGCGCGCGGCCGAGGCCAAGGAGCAGGGCAAGCCCGCCTACGTGATCTTCCATGACGCGACCCTGCGGCAGATCGCCACCGAGTCCCCGGCCACCCTGGCCGAACTGGGCACGGTCAGCGGCGTGGGCCAGACCAAGCTGGCCCGCTACGGCCAGCAGGTGCTGGACGTCCTGGCGGATGCGTAGGCCAGGCCCGGAGGAGGCAGCATGCAGATCGGCGTCGTCTTTCCGCAGACCGAGATCGGCCCAGACGCGGCGGCGGTGCGCAGCTACGCGCAGCGGGCCGAGGAACTCGGCTTCCGGCACCTGCTGGCCTACGACCATGTGCTGGGCGCCGACCCGGCCGTGCACCAGGGCTGGGACGGCCCGTACGACGTGACCACCACGTTCCACGAGCCGTTCGTGATGTTCGGCTACCTGGCCGCAGTCACCTCGCTGGAACTGGTCACCGGGATCATCATCGCCCCGCAGCGGCAGACCGCGCTGCTGGCCAAGCAGGCCGCCGAGGTGGACCTGCTCACCGGGGGACGGTTCCGGCTGGGCGTCGGGCTGGGCTGGAACCGGGTGGAGTACGAGGCGCTGGGGCAGGACTTCGCCACCCGGGGCCGGCGGCTGGAAGAACAGGTCGGGCTGATGCGCCGGCTGTGGACCGAGCGGTCGGTCAGCTTCGCCGGCCAGTTCGACCGGCTGACCGGGGCCGGGCTGGCCCCGCTGCCGGTGCAGCGGCCGATCCCGGTCTGGTTCGGCGGCCAGTCCGAGCGGGCCTACCAGCGGATAGGGCGGCTGGCCGACGGCTGGTTCCCGCAGGTCGGGCCGGGACCGGACCTGGACCGGGCGCGGGCCGTGGTGGCCGCGGCGGCCGCCGCGGCGGGCCGGGACCCGGCCCAGCTCGGCATGGAGGGCCGGGTCAACTGGCGGGGCGACGCCGGCCACGCTGGCGGAGCGGGCCCGGCAGTGGCAGGACGCGGGGGCCACCCACCTGTCGGTGAACACCATGGGCGCCGGGCTGGCCAGCCTGGACGACCATCTGGCCGCGCTGGCCGGGGCGGCCGGGGCGCTGCAGGTGGGACGCTGATGACGGCCGGCCCGGACTGGACCGAGCCCGGGCTGTTCACCGTCGCGCCCGGCGTGCACCGGATCCCGCTGCCGCTGCCCAATGACGGGCTGCGGGCGGTCAACGTGTACGCCATCGAGTCCGGCGACGCCCTGGTGCTGATCGACGCGGGCTGGGCGCTGGCCGAGACCGGCGGGCTGCTCGACAAGGCGCTCGGCCAGCTCGGCCGGGCCCGGCCGAGATCACCCGCTGCCTGGTCACCCACGTGCACCGGGACCACTACACGATGGCGGTCATCCTGCGCCAGCGGTTCGGCACCCGGGTCGCGCTGGGCATCGGCGACCGCCCGTCGCTGACCAGCTCGGTGCAACGGGACCGGGCCACCATCACCGGCAACCTGCGGCGGCTGCAGCAGTCCGGGGCCGGAGCCGGTGATCCGCGCGCTCAGCGAGATGTTCCGCGGCCGGCCCGCCTGGCCAGCAGGTGTGGGAGTACCCGGACGAGTGGCTCGACGGCCGGGCCACGATCGAGCTGGGCGGCCGCGACCTGCTCGCGGTGCCCACCCCCGGGCACACCCAGGGGCACACCGTGTTCGCCGACCAGGCGGCCGGGATGCTGTTCGCCGGCGACCACGTGCTGCCGCATATCACCCCGTCGGTCGGCTTCGAGCCGGTCACCGGCGAGCTGCCGCTGGGCGATTACCTGCGCTCGCTGCGGCTCATCCTGGACCTGCCCGACCTGCGGCTGCTGCCCGCGCACGGCCCGGCCGGCGGGAGCAGCCACACCCGGGCGCTGGAACTGCTGGCCCACCACGAGGACCGGCTGGACGCCTGCCTGGACCGGGTGGCCGCGGGTGAGCACACCGCCTACACGGCCGCGCTGGCCCTGCCGTGGACCCGGCGCGGCCGCCGGTTCGCCGACCTCGACCCGTTCAACCAGATGCTCGCGGTGCTGGAGACCGGCGTGCACCTGGACCTGCTGGCCGCCCAGGGCCGGCTGGCCAGGACGGTGACCGAGGAGCTGATCAGCTACGCGCTGCCCAGCCCGGAGCCACCACCCGCGCCGGAGCCACCAGCCACCCCGAGCCACCGCCACGCCCGCCGTGTTAGCCTAGATACATGCGCATGCATCTAGCCGAGGTGGGAGTGGCTGACGTGGAGTGGGCTGACGTGGAGTGGCTCCGGTGACGGCGGCCCGCGAACGGGCCAGCGAGCCCATGCCGAACCCGCGCGGCGAGGCCATGGTGGCCGAGCTCACGTGGGTGCACGACATGATCCGGCAGGACCTGGCCCTGATCCGGCAGCTGGCCGCGGACACCGCGGCGGGGAACCCGCCGGCGCCATCCGGCGCGGCATCCGCGCGCTGGCCTCGGCCAGCCCGGTGTGGCAGCTCAAGGCCGGCTGCCTGCGGCACTGCCGGTTCGTCCACGCGCACCACAGCCACGAGTCGTACCTGCTGTTCCCGGCGCTGCGCCAGGCCAACCCGGCGCTGAACCCGGTGGTGGACAAGCTGCAGGCCGATCACGAACACATATCCACCCTGCTCGACGACGTCGAGGCGGCCACCCAGGAACTGGCCGAGCCCACCGCGGCGCGGGACCGGCTCATCGCGGCGCTCGGCGCGCTGAGCACCGACCTGCTGGCCCACCTGGCCTACGAGGAGGAGCACATCGCCGGCACGCTGCGCACCTTCACCCGCTGGCCCGGCTGGTGAGGGCATGCCGGACGGTGGCAACCGGACAGCGACGACTACGCCTGCGCCCAGGCGTGGACCGCGCTGAGCGCCGCGCACGCCCTGGTCACCGAGCAGCTGGCGGCCGCGCTGGCGGCGGCCTGCGGGCTGAGCATCGCACGAATTCGAGGTGCTGCTCAGGGTGCGGCACGCGGCCGGACGGCGGCCTGCGGGTAGGGGCGTTGAGTCAAATGATCCGGCTCACCCAGCCGTCGCTCAGCCGGGCGGTGGCGCGGCTGGAGGGCCAGGGCTGGCTGCGCCGGTCCGGCGCGCCCGGGCGACGGCCGTGGCGTGCTGGTCAGTCTCACCGAGGCGGGCCGGGACGTGCTGGCCCGCGGCGCGGCCGCGCACGACCAGGACGATCCGGCGCCTGCTGCTCGACCGCCTGACCCCGGACGAGCAGGAGCTGCTCGCCCGGGCGCTGACCCGGGTCGCAGCGGGCGACCCGGCTATCCCGGAAGGAGCCGTCATGGCACAGCCAGCCGCGTTCGGCCTGAACGTCGATCCCAACACCGGCGGGCTGGCCATCGCCGGGCGGATCGCGGCCATCGCCGACGAAGCCGGCCTGGAGTACGCCGGCCTCCAGGACCACCCGTACAACGCCGGCTTCGTGGACACGTTCAGCCTGATCACCTGGCTGGCCGCCAGCACCAGCCGGGTGCACCTGTTCCCCAACGTGGCCAACCTGCCGCTCCGGCCGCCGGCCATGCTGGCCAAGCAGGCGGCCACCATCGACGTGCTCAGCGGCGGGCGGTTCGAGCTCGGCCTGGGCGCGGGCGCGTTCGCCGACGGCATCGCCGGGATGGGCGGCCCGCGGCGCACCCCGGCCGAGGCGGTCGCCGCGCTCAGCGAGGCGATCGACATCATCCGGGCCAGCTGGGCCGGGCGAGCCGTTCGGCTTCCAGGGCAGCTGCTATGCCGCCCCGGACGTGCAGCCCGGCCCGCCGCCCGCGCACCCGGTCGGGCTGTGGCTCGGCGTGCGCGGGCCGCGGGCGGTGGCGCTGGTCGGCGCGAAGGCGGACGGCTGGTCGGTGTCCGCGCCCTACGTCCCGCCGGAGCGGCTGGCCGGGCTGAACGGCATCATCGACGACGCCGCGCTGGCCGCGGGCCGCGACCCGGACCAGATCACCCGGCTGTACAACGTGATGGGGCTGATCATCCGACCAGGACGAGGGGCCGTTCCACGGCCCGCCGCAGCGCTGGGTGGACACGCTGGCCGATCTCTATGAGAACCAGCAGATGAACGCCTTCATCTTCTGGCCGTCTGCGGACCGGGAACGGCAGTCCCGCATCTTCGCCGAGCAGGTCGTGCCGCTGGCCCGGGAGGCGATGGGCAGTGCGGACCGCGGCTGAGTAGGGTCAGATTCGTGGAATACCGAACTCTGGGCAGATCAGGACTGAAGATTTCCGTGCTCACCATGGGCACGATGACGTTCGGCGGGACCGGGGGCTTCGCCAGCGTGGGGTCGACCGGGGTGGACGAGGCCCGGCGCCAGGTGGACATGTGCCTGGAGGCCGGGGTCAACCTCATCGACACCGCCGACGTGTACTCGGGCGGGCTGTCCGAGGAGATCGTCGGCGAGGTGCTGGACGGCCGCCGCGACGAGGTGCTGGTGGCCACCAAGGTGCGGATGCCGATGGGCGACGGGCCGAACGACGCGGGCCTGTCCCGGCAGCACATCATCTCCGGCTGCGAGGCCAGCCTGCGCCGCCTGCGCACCGACCACATCGACCTGTACCAGGTGCACGAGTGGGACGGCGTGACCCCGCTGGAGGAGACCCTGGAGGCGCTGGACCTGCTGGTCCGCGCGGGCAAGGTGCGCTACGTCGGCTGCTCCAACTACGCCGGCTGGCAGCTGATGAAGGCGCTCGGCATCGCGGACCGCCACGGCCTGCCCCGGTTCGCCAGCCAGCAGATCTACTACTCGCTGCAGTCCCGCGACGCCGAGTACGAGCTGATCCCGGCCGCGGTCGACCAGGGCCTGGGCGTGCTGGTGTGGAGCCCGCTGGCCGGCGGCCTGCTGTCCGGCAAGTACCGCCGGGACCAGCGGCCAGAGTCCGGCTCGCGGCAGCTGACCGACTGGAACGAGCCGCCGGTGTACGACCAGGACAAGCTGCACGACACGGTGGACGTGCTGGTCGACATCGGCGAGCAGCACGGCGTGTCGGCCGCCCGGGTCGCGCTGGCCTACCTGCTCGACAAGCCCGCGGTGACCTCGCTGGTGATCGGCGCGCGGACCAGCCAGCAACTGGCCGACAACCTGGCCGCGGCCGACCTGGAGCTGACCGCCGACGACTTCCGGCGGCTGGACAAGGTCAGCGCGCCGGTGCTGCTGTACCCGTACTGGCACCAGGCCAAGACGGCCCGGGACCGGCTCTCGCCGGCCGACCTGACCCTGCTCCGGCCGCACCTGTGAGCCGCGGACAGCGGCCGGCCAGCCAGCCGGTGACGCGCGCGTGGCGATCCCGCAGCCGGTCAGCGGGCCGCTGACCGGGGCGGCCATCTTCATGATCGTCACAGTCCGGCCCGGCGGCGAGCAGGCCGTCCGTGACCTGTGCGGCGACCTGGGCGGGCTGCTCCGCTCGGTCGGCTTCCGCGACCTGACGGCGGGCTGAGCTGCGTCATGGGGTTCGGCTCGGACCTGTGGGACCGGCTGGGCACTGGATCGCGGCCCGCCGGGCTGCACCCGTTCCGGGAGATCCTGGCCGAGGGCCGGCATGCCGTGTCCACGGCGGGTGACCTGCTGTTCCACATCCGGGCCGTCCGGATGGACCTGTGCTTCGAGCTGGCCACGCAGATCACCGGCCGGCTGGGCGACGCGGTCGCCCCGGTGGACGAGGTGCACGGCTTCCGCTACTTCGACGAGCGGGACCTGCTCGGCTTCGTGGACGGCACCGAGAACCCGGCCGGCGCCGACGCGGTCGCGGCCACCATCATCGGCGCCGAGGACGCGCAGTTCGCCGGCGGCAGCTACGTCATCGTGCAGAAGTACCTGCACGACCTGGACAAGTGGAACGCGCTGCCTATCGAGCAGCAGGAGAACGTCATCGGCCGGTACAAGCTGTCCAACGTGGAACAGGGCGACGACGTCAAGCCGAGCTACGCGCACAACGCGCTGACGTCGCTGACCGCGGACGACGGCAGCGAGATCCAGATCGTCCGGGACAACATGCCGTTCGGCCGGCCGTCGGAGGGCGAGTACGGCACCTACTTCATCGGTTACGCGAAGTCCCCGGACCCGATCGAGCAGATGCTGACCAACATGTTCGTCGGCCTGCCGCCCGGCAACTACGACCGGCTGCTCGACGTCAGCACCGCGGTCACCGGCGTTCTGTTCTTCGTGCCGTCGATGCCGCTGCTGGAGAGCCTCGCGGACGACGGGGACGGGACGGGGACGACAGCGCGGCCGCCGGGGACGGCCGGCGGCCGGGGACGGCGCGGCCGGGCCGTCCGGCTCGCTCGGCATCGGCAGCCTGGGCGGGGCGCCCGCCGACTAGCCGCAGGCCGCCGGATCAGGCGGCCGGGTTGTCCGCGATGAAGTTGGCCGCCACGTAGCCGAACGTCATGGCCGGGCCGATGGTCGAGCCCGCGCCGGCGTAGCTGTGCCCCATCACCGCCGCGCTGGCGTTGCCCGCCGCGTATAGCCCGGGGATCACCGCACCGCTGGTGCTGAGCACCCGCGCGCTGGCGTCGGTCAGCAGGCCGCCCTTGGTGCCGAGGTCGCCCGGGACGATCTTGAACGCGTAGAACGGCGGCAGCCACAGCGGGGCCAGGCACGAGTTGGGCGTGACCGATGGGTCGGTGTAGTAGTGGTCGTACGCGCTGTTGCCCCGGCCGAAGTCGAGATCTGCCCCAGTCGCCGCGAAGCCGTTGAACCGGGCCACGGTGCTGGCCAGCGCGGCGGCCGGGACTCCGATCCGGCTGGCCAGGCCGGCCAGCGTGGCGGACTGGAAGACCGCACCGGCCGAATACCACGAGGCGGGCAGCGGCAGCGCCGGCAGCTGTTCCTGGAAGAGGTACCGGTCCCGGTAGTTCTGGTCCACGATGAGCCAGGCCGGGATGTCCGGCGCGGCCGGGTTGAGCCGGTACATGGCGTGCACCACGTCGCTGTACGGGGCGGCCTCGTTGGTGAACCGCACGCCTGCCTGGTTCACCATCAGCCCGCCGGGCAGGGTGCGTTCAGCCAGGCAGAAGTAGGGCTGATCGGGCAGCGGGATGGTCGGCCCCCACCACGCGTCGTCCATCAGGGCCAGCGCGGCGCCGGCCGTGATGCCCGCCTCGATGCCATCGCCGGTGTTGGCCGCCGCGCCGACCGTCCAGTCCACCCCGATCGGCTGCTGCTCGTACTCGTCGCGCATAGCGAGGTTGTGCTCGAACCCGCCGGACCCGATGATGACCCCGCGGGTCGCGGTGATCTGCAGCTGCGTGCTGCCCTGGGTCGCGATGACCCCGGTGACCCGGCCGGTGCTGTCGCGCACCAGGCTGGCCAGCGGCGTGCTCAGCCAGACCGGCACGCCAGCCGAGAGCAGCCCGGCCCGCAGGCCGCCGGCCAGCGCCTGGCCCATGGTGAGCGGCGGGTTGACCCCGGCCAGTTCGGCGGCCAGGTACCGGCTGACGGTCTCGGCCGCCACCGCGGCGCCCTGCGCGTTGACCGCGGCCAGCACGATCCACTTGTAGTCCGCGCTGTACACCACCTCGCCCGAGGGGACCGGGATGTAGGCCGGGTTGAGGTTGGCCAGCTCGCTGCCCAGCAGCTTTCCGTTGAACATGGCCGGCTCGATCGACCGGCCATTCGGCATTCCCCCGGGCAGCTCCGGATAGTAGTCCGGATAGCCCTCCATCCAGCGGAAACCGAGCGGGGTGTTATTCATCACGAAATCGATCATCGACGGGCCGTTGCTGAGGAATGCCGCCTGCCGGTCCGCGGGCACCACCGAGCCGACCACCGCCGCGAGGTACTCGGCGGCCAGCGCCGGGGTGTCCGGGACACCGGCGGCCAGGATCACCGAATTGTTCGGTATCCAGATCCCCGACCCGGACCGGGCGGCCGAACCGCCGAACACCGCGGCTTTCTCGATCACCAGGACGGACAGGCCGCGCTTGGCCGCGGTCAGCGCGGCGGTCATCCCGGATGCGCCCGCCCCGACCACGACGACGTCGTAACTCAGCGTGGCGGCCGACGCGGCCCGGCGGTTCAGCACCCCTGAGCCGAGCATGGCCCCGGCGCCGATGGCCGCCGCGCCCTGCAGCACCTGGCGCCGGCTGAAAGCCGTGTTCAGTCATGACACCACTCCCTCAACACGGGCCTTCATCCGCCGGCCATTCGAGCCATTCATGGGCCATTCGAGCCAAACCAAGCATGCGCTTGCTTGGTATGCGTGTCAACGCCGCGCCGGTACGCGGAGGGCCGGGAAAGCCGGTGCGGGGTGGGCCCGGGAAACTGGATGCCGTTCGGGAGGCGGGAGTGCCGCACCTGTAGGCTCGGCAAGGTACTCCGATCACGGTTGCCCGCCTCGACAGGGAAGTCGCAGCATGAACAACCTGCACCGCGAGCTCGCCCCCATATCCAGCGCCGCGTGGGCGCAGATCGAGGAAGAAGCCGCCCGCACCCTCAAGCGCCACCTGGCCGGCCGCCGCGTGGTGGACGTGAACGGCCCGTCGGGCGACGCTTACTCCGCGGTCGGCACCGGCCACCTGGCCGAGATCGAGGCACCGCAGCAGGGCATCCTGGCCCGGCAGCGGCAGGTCGCGCCGCTGACCGAACTCCGGGTGCCGTTCCGGGTGGACCGGGCGGCCGTGGACGACGTGGAGCGGGGCGCGCAGGACTCGGACTGGCAGCCGGTCAAGGACGCCGCCCGGCTGATCGCGTTCGCCGAGGACCGGGCCATCTTCGAGGGCTACCCGGCGGCGCAGATCCCGGGTATCCGCGCGGCGACCAGCAACCCGGCCATGACGCTGCCCGCCGACGTGCTCAGCTACCCGGAGGCGATCGCCGAGGCGCTCCGGCACCTGCGCGAGGCGGGCGTCAACGGGCCGTACTCGGTGCTGCTCAGCGCCGACGCGTACACCGCGGTGAGCGAGACCCGGGACCACGGCTACCCGGTGCACGAGCACATCAAGCGGCTGATCAGCGGCGAGATCGTCTGGGCGCCGGCCATCGAGGGCGCGTTCGTGCTGACCACCCGGGGCGGCGACTTCGCGCTGTACCTGGGCCAGGACATCTCGATCGGCTACCTGAGCCACGACGCGAACAGCGTGGAACTGTACCTGCAGGAGACGATGACGTTCCTGGCCTACACGAGCGAGGCCGTCGTCGCGCTGGCCGCGTCGTCCTGACCTGGGCAGGCCTGGACGGCCGGGCGGGTCGGGCAGGTTGAGCGTTTCGCCCGGTTCGCAGCGGCATCGTTGCTAGCTTTATGAGCATGTCTGTGAAGACTTTCAGCATCAGCATGGGCGAGCGGGCCTACCGGCAGGCCCGCGCCGAGGCTGACCGCGCCGGGCTGAGCATGTCAGCCTGGATGACCCGGGCCGCCCGGGAGAAGATCCAGCGCGACGCGGCCAGCGCCATCGCCGAGGCTGACCGGATCACCGGGCACGACTGGGCCGACTGGACCGAGGCCAACGTGCACGACTTCCCACCAGGGGCGGGTAAGGGCGCCGCGTGAACCGCGGTGACATCTTCGCGTACAAGGGGGTAGCGCGGGCCGGTTACGTAGCCATCGTCAGCAACGACGGGTTCAACGCGATCACCGGCCACCCGGTGGTGGTCAAGGTGAGCGACCGGCCGGACCTGACCGAGACCCCTTACGTGGTGGCGCTCAGCCGCGACGACCCCGTCCCCGGGCACCTGGAGTCCTACTCAGCCGTGCGGGTGCGCCGCAACCGGCTGTCCGGTGACCGGGTCGGCACGCTGGCCCAGGAGACCATGCGCAAGCTGGACGACGCGCTGGCCCTGATCTTCGACTACGAAGCCTGATCAGCCTCGCCACCCGCCCCAGGGCGCGGCCAGGTGCACCGTGCTCAGCGCGATGACCAGGCCCGCCAGGATCGAGGCGGCGAGCAGCAGCCAGCGAGCGCCGCGGCCGGCCAGGATCTGCCGCGCGCCGGCCGGCGCCGCCGCGGGGTGGCCGGCCAGGTCGGCGCCGATGAGGCCGGGCAGCCGCCACACGTAGGCCAGCACGTGGATGGTCATCGCGCCGAACCACAGCACGAAGCATGCCTTGTGCAGGAACAGCCAGGGCCCCACCGCGGACTGGTCGACGGCCAGCATCACCCCGGTGCCCAGCACGCCGAGCGAGGTGCCCAGCACCACCGGGCCGAGCAGCCGGAGCAGCGGGGCCGGCGGCCCCTTGCGCCGGTATTCCGCCGCGCCGGTGTAGTAGCGGGCGAACCGGTAGCAGACCGTGGCCGCCTTCAGCAGCACCGGGCCGATCAGCAGCATGCCGAGGAAGAAGTGCACGGTGATCAGCTGGTGGATGGACAGGATGGTGAATCCCTCGGCGGCGAACAGCACCAGCAGCACGGCGCCGGTCGCGGCGGTCAGCCGCTCGTTGCCGTCCGCGCCCCCGGTGCCGGTCCGGCCGCGCTGGGCGCCGGCCGCGGCGCGGCCAGGCCGGCGGCACGGCACGCGCCCGCGGCGCGGCGGCCCCGCGGGGCACCGTACGAGTCGAAGGGGCCGCGCACCGGCGCCGGCGGCCCGTCGTCGTCGCGCGGGCCATACGGGCCGAGCGTGCGTCGCGGGCTGCCTGCCATCAGATCACATCCTCCCCAGCTTTCGCCCCATCCAGCCTGCGTGGCGCGACCGCCGGGAACTGGTTCAGGACCCGTTCAGAACCGGTAAGGAAAAACCCGACCTCAGTCGGACGCGCCAGGCCAGCAGGCGCAGCGTGACGGTGAGCCCGCCGCCCGGGGTATCGGACAGCGCCGCGGACCCGCCGTTGGCGGTGACCAGCCGGTGCACGATGGCCAGGCCGAGCCCGGCCCCGCCCGGCGTGGCGCTGAAGAACCGGCGGAACGCCATGTCCTGGTGCCGGGCGCTCATTCCCGGGCCGTCGTCGGCTACCACCACGGTGACCCCGGCCGGGTCCGCGAGCGCGCTGATCCGCACGTGGCCGCCGGCCGGCACCGCGTCCAGCGCGTTGGCCAGCAGGTTGTCCAGCACCTGCTCCAGATGCCCGGGGCTAGCCATGGCGTACACCGGCCCGGGGCCGGCCTGCCGCAGCTCGACCTCGCGCTCCTCGGCCACCGGCCGCCAGGCCGCCACCCGGTCCCGGATCACCTCGTCCACCTGGATGCTGGCCGGCTCGGGGACCACGCTCTCCGCCCGGGCCACCGCGAGCAGCCCATCCACCAGGTGGGACAGCCGGGCGATCTCGCCCTGCGCACCGGCCAGTTCCTCCGCGGTGGCCGGGTCGGTGTCCTGGCTGAGCACGTCCAGCCGGAGCCGCAGCGCGGCCAGCGGGGTGCGCAGCTGATGCGAGACGTCGGCCATGGCCGCCCGGTTGCCGTGCACCAGGGACTCCAGGCGGCCCGCCATCGTGTTGAAGTTCTGCGCCAGCCGGCGGACCTCGGGCGGCCCGTCCCCGGCCGCCGACCGGGTGTCCAGCGCGCCGCCGCCCAGCCGCTGCGCCGCGCCATCCAGCGCGCTGAGCGGGCGGCTGACCCAGCGGGCCAGTGCGATCGCGGCCACCGCGGCCGCGGCCAGGCCGACCGCGCCCACCGTGATCAGCCAGGCCCACAGCACGCTGACCCGCTCCTCGAGCTCGTCGGTGGACCGGGACAGCACCACCGCGCCGACGATCGCGCCGCCCCGGTCGCCGGTCACTGGGGCGATCACCCGCAGCCGGTCATCGGCCGTGCTGTCCACCACGGTCCGGCCGTGCAGCGCGGCGGTCAGCGTGCTGGCCGGGACGGCCAGGTCAGCGCCGCCGGTGCTGGCGATCACGCGGCGCCGCATGTCGTACACCCGGACCTGCTCCCCGGCCCGCTGGGCCTCCACCAGCGCCCGGGTGAGCGTGATGCTGCGGGACTGGTCATCGAGCCGGTCCTCGGCGAAACCGGCCAGCGCGCGGGCGAACAGCACGGTGTCCTCCCGGAACGAGCTCCGCTCATGCCCGGTGGTGATCAGCCCGAGCGGGACCACCGTCGTGACCAGCAGGGCGCCGATCAGGGCGAGCATCGTGAGCACGATGCGGCGGGCCATCAGACCTCGCCGAGCCGGAAGCCCCTGCCGTACGCCGTCTCGATCAGGCCGGGCACATCGAGCTTGCGGCGCAGCGCCGCCACGTGCACGTCGAGCACCTTGGTCGGGCCGTACCAGTGCGAGTCCCAGGCGCTCTCCAGGATCTCCTGACGGCTCATCACCCGGCCCGGGTCACTGGCCAGGCACTCCAGGATGTCGAACTCCTTGGGGGTCAGCGCCACCTCGTGGCCACGCACGGTCACCTTGCGGGTGCGCGCGTCCACGGTCAGCGGGCCGTGCCGCAGCACCTGGCCGTCCGGGCGCACCCGGCGCAGCACGGCCCGGATCCGGGCCAGCAGCTCGGCCAGCCCGAACGGCTTGACCAGGTAGTCATCCGCGCCCGCGTCCAGCGCGAGTACCCGCTCCGGCTCCTCGCCACGGGCGGTCACCACGATGATGGCCGCGTCCGAGCGCTCCCGGAGCCGGCGGCACACGGTGACCCCGTCCGCGTCCGGCAGTCCCAGGTCCAGCAGCACGACATCGGGCTGGCCGGAGGACAGCGCCTCCCGCCCGGTCGTCACGTGATCCACGCTGTATCCGCCCCGGGTCAGGCCGCGCACCAGCTGGGTGGCCAGCCCGGGGTCATCTTCCACCACCAGGACGCTCTGGCTGCCCTTGCTGGGCGGGCAGCGCGGTCCCGGCGGCACCACTTGCCATGCTCATGGCACCACCGTAGGCGGCGCGGCCGGGTTACGGGGTCGGCCGCTGGCTCCTTGCCCGCGAGCTGATAGGCGAAGTAGTACGCGTTCACCGTGCCGACTCCGGAAGCCAGGTCGTACCCGGGCCGCGCGGCGAACCCCTGTGACCGTGTGCTCGCCGTTCTGGATGAACGAGACGGTGTTGTTGCCCTTGACCACGTCCACCAGGCCCCACCGGTGCCCGGCGGACATCCGGTACAGCGCGGGATTGATCAGCCCCAGCGGGTGCCCGGCGATCTGGTCGGCCAGCGCCACCACCCCGGCGAACAGCGGGGTCGCCTCGCTGGTGCCGCAGGTCGGGTACCAGCCGGCCGTCTGGCCCTTGAAGCTCTGGTACATGTCCACCGCGCCGTTGCAGGCCCCGCTCATCGAGATGTCCGGCACGCCGCGCTGGGTGCCCACCACGCCGCTGACGCCGTCCTGGTACTGCGGCCGGGCGAAGATCACCGACTTGCCGCCCCCGCCGGCCAGCGGGTTCGGCCCGGAATTCCCGAAGATGTACCGGTTGGTCGGCACGTTGTAGGTGTCGTTCCACACCGTGGACGTCCAGGGCGCCCCGGACCTCGCGGGCTGGTGCAGCTGGGTGCCGCCCACCCCGGTCACCAGCGGGTCGCTGTCCGGCCACGACGTCACCGGGTGCAGGTAGTAGGTGGTCTGGTCGAACTTGACGTCGGCCGCGCCGCTGTCCCCGGAGGCGGCCAGCACGGTCACGCCGTTGCTGGCCGCGTCGGTGTAGGCGCCGCGCAGGCTGAGCAGCGACTGCTTCGAGGGGAAGGTCTGCTCGGTAGCGCTGAAGCTCTGGCTGATCACGCTGCCGTAGTGGTGGTTGATCACCCATTCCTCGGCCTTGACGATCTGCGGGAAGCCGGTCGTCCCCTCGTTCTCCGAGGTGGGCGTCTCGACCAGGAGGATGTTGGCGCCCGGGGCCATCGCGTGCGAGTACTCGACGTCCAGGTCGGTCTCGCCGGCCCAGCCTTCCCGGTTGGAGGTGGCCTTGTACGGCGGGCACCTGGCCGGCCGGCTGGACGATGGCGAAGTGCGGCGGCGCCGGCAGGCCGAACTGCTTGTCGAACTTGGCCAGGTCGGTCTGGACCGTCGGCGAGCCGAACGAGTCCACGATGACGATCGTCTGGCCCGCGCCGGTGATGCCCTGGCGGTACAGCTGCGGCGTGTTGTACGCCTGCTGCACCTGGAGCGGGGAGTAGCAGGCGATCTTGAACTGCTGCTCACACGTCTGGGTGCTCGGCGGCCCGGCCGTGTCCACCGGCATGGCATGCACGGCGTCCGGGCTGATCCGCACCACGGCGGGCGCGGCGGCGGCCGCCGAACTGCCGGCGGCGGCCGTCGAGCCGCCCGCCACGGCGGCCGCTATCGCGGCCGCACCTGCGGCGATGGACATGGGGCGGCGCACTCGCATCCCAGCTCCAGGTGGCCTGGGGCGGCTCCCACCAGCCGCCCGGATGGACCTTCCTGACATTAACAGCGGGAGCGGCCGGCCGCGAGGGACAGCGGCCGGCCCGCCGGGTAGGCTCGCGGCATGATTGTGGTCGTGGCCGGCGTGGCCGCCAGCGGGAAATCGACGGTGGGCAGCCTGATCGCGGACCGCCTCGGCTGGCCGTTCACCGATGCCGACTCGCTGCACCCGGTGGCCAATGTGGCCAAGATGCACGCTGGCCAGCCGCTGAACGACGCCGACCGGCGGCCCTGGATGGCCGCGGTGACCGAGCGGATCGACGGCTACCTGAAGGCCGGCCAGTCGGCCGTGCTGGCCTGCAGCCTGCTCAAGCGCTCCTACCGTGATCAGCTCACCGCGGGCCGGCCCACGGTGCGGATCGTGTTCCTCGACGTCAGCCGGGACGAGCTGGCCAGCCGGCTGATCGCCCGGCACGGGCACTTCTTCCCGGCCACGCTGCTGGACAGCCAGCTGGCTGATCTCGACCCCCCACAGCCTGCCGAACGCCTGCTGGTGGTGGCGGAGGCTGGCCAGCCCCCGGCCGTCCTCGCCGACGAGGTGATCCACCGCCTTCAGCTACAGCCGTCCGGGGAAAGATGAGGCCATGAAGCTCAAACTGGACTTGCACGACATCTACAACCGCGGCGCGGACATCGACCAGGCGCTGCGCGCGATCATTGACGAGGCGGTCGCGAAGAAGGCACCGGTCGTGGAGATCATTCCGGGCAAGGGCTCAGGTCAGCTCAAAAAGCATGTCCTGCGGTTCCTTGAGCAGAAAGAGATCAAGCAGCTGTACTCGCGCGTCGAGAAAGATTCAAAGAACTTCGGCCGGGTCTTCGTGCATTTCCGGTGGAAATAGCCTGGCCCGCAGCCGCAGCATCAGCGGGGTGGCGGCGCGCGCCATCCTGACCAGCCGGGTGGGTTTGCGATGCCGGGGCGCGAACCGGTGCACCCGCGGATCGGTGAACCGCCCGTCGGGAGGGTATGCCGATTGCCAGACACAGCCCACAGTTAAATCCCCCCTCACCAACGCACGCCGCACTGGTATTGGCCTGGCCATTGCCCAGTGGTAACTGGCCGTGGCCGACAGCCGATCCCGGCCGGGCGCCCGCCCTTGTACTCCCCCCGGGAACAGCGGCAATGCCTCCATTCCCCCAAACACAGACAAGCAGGCGACCACGACCCGTGGCCTCCCGCATCTGCCTGAGCCTTTGTCATCGTGACATGGACCACGTCGGGATGTCCAGTCAAAGCGCGAATTGCAGCGCCATTCCTATTACTAATTTGCTTAGGCGTATCGGTCTTGTCTGCTATACCCCATCTGCCTGCGCACCATGCCGGAGCGGTGCCAGCCCGGAGGGACGATCCCCGGAGCCCCGGATAGATGGCAGGATTGCTCCATGCACGTCCTGATCCGGGCGGTCGTGACCGCCGTTGCCCTCGCCGTGGCCACCTGGCTGGTGCCCGGTATCCACCTCGGCCCGGGCAGCACGCTGGCCAAAGTAGTCACGCTGCTGGTCGTCGCGGTCATCTTCGGCCTGGTCAATGCGATCATCAAGCCGATCGTCAAGACGGTCGGCTGCCTGTTCTACGTGCTGACCCTTGGCCTCATCGGCCTGGTGGTGAACGGCCTGCTGCTGTGGCTGACCAGCTGGGTCGCGGGCAAGCTCTCGCTGCCGTTCCACATCACCGGTTTCTGGGCGGCGTTCTGGGGCGCGATCATCGTCGCGATCGTGGGCTGGCTGCTCGGCGTGCTGATCCCGGAGCGGGATAACGAGCCGTCCGCGTGACCGAAACGGTCCCAGCCCGGTTCCAGCTGCTCGACGAGCGGTTCCGCGACTGCCGCGGCGACCGCCGGATGGAGCTGCTGCACACCGGCTGCCGGTGGACGGAGGGGCCGGCCTACTTCCCGGCCGGCCGGTACCTGGTGTTCAGCGACATCCCCAACGACCGGCTGCTGCGCTGGGACGAGACCACCGGCGCGGTCGGCGTGTTCCGGCAGCCGGCCCGGTTCGCCAACGGGCACACCGTGGACCGGCGCGGCCGGCTGATCAGCTGCGAGCACGGCGGCCGTCAGGTGACCAGGGACGAGCCGGACGGATCGGTCACTGTGCTGGCCGGCCGCTACCAGGGCAAGCGGCTGAACAGCCCGAACGACGTGGTCGAGCGGGCCGACGGCTCGATCTGGTTCACCGACCCGACCTACGGCATCGTCAGCGACTACGAGGGCCACCAGGCGGACAGCGAGATCGGCGCCAGCCACGTGTACCGGACCGATCCGCGCGGCGGGGTGCACATCGTGGCCGGCGACTTCACCCAGCCGAACGGGCTGGCCTTCGCCGCCGACGAGCGGCAGCTGTACATCTCGGACAGCGAGGAACGGCACATCCGGGTGTTCGGTGTGACCGAGTACGGCGCGCTCACCGGCGGGGACGTGTTCGCCCACTGCACCGCGGGCACGTTCGACGGCCTGCGGGTGGACAGCGCGGGCCGGGTGTGGGCCGCCGCCGGGGACGGGCTGCACTGCTTCCACCCGGACGGCACGCTGCTCGGCAAGCTGCATGTCCCGGAGACGGTGGCCAACCTGGTGTTCGGCGGCGCGCAGCGCAACCACCTGTTCATCTGCGCCACTGCCTCGGTCTACGCGCTGCGCGTCACGGTGACCGGCGCGCGCTACCCGGCCTAGCCGTAGAGGTCCGGGCGGCGGTCGGCCAGCAGGTCGTTGTTCTCGTTGATCCGCTTGTCCCGGGCCCGGGCCAGGTCGCAGTCCACGGCCAGCAGGGCGGGCTGGCCCGCGGTCGGCCGGCCCGGCCAGCGGGTACCCGTCCGGGCCGGCGATCAGGCTGCCGCCGATCCAGGACACCCCGCGCTCGTCGCCGCACCGGTCCGCGACCGCGATGAAAACGCCGTTGGCCGCGGCACCGGCCTGCACCTTGACCACCTCGGCGGGCCGCTCGCCGGCTGGGTGGGCCGCGGCCGGCCAGTTCACCGGGGCAGCGATCAGTTCGGCGCCGGTCAGCGTGGCCTGCCGCACCCATTCCGGGAACTCCAGGTCGTAGCAGATCATCATGCCGACCCGGCCGATCGTCAGGCTGACCACCGGCGGCGGCCCATCGCCCGGGGTGAACACCTGCTTCTCCTGGTCCCACAGGTGAGCCTTGCGGTAGACCACCCGGGTGCCGGATGCGTCCACCACAGCCGCGCTGTTGAACAGCCGCCCGTCCGGGGCCAGCTCGCAAAACCCGCCCACGATCACGGTCTGGTTGGCCCGGGCCAGCTCGTGCCACTGCCGAAGCGTGCGGCTGTCGCCGGCCGGGCTGGCCAGCCCGCGGGCCTCGGCCACATCGGAGAACACGTAGCCGCTGTCGCACAGTTCCGGGAGCACGACCAGCCCGGCGCCCGCCTCGGCCGCCTGGCCGACCGCGTCCGCCGCTGTGGCCAGGTTGCCCTCGATGTCCGCTACGGCCAGGTTGAGCTGGGCGACGGCGATGACGGTCATGTAGTCCCCCGGGCGAACAGGCTGAGCATCTCGTAAGCCACGTTAGCCGCGGCCAGCGCGGTCAGCTCGGCGTGGTCGTACGGCGGCGACACCTCGACCACGTCCGCGCCGGCCAGGTGCAGGCCGTCCAGCCCACGCAGGATGAACTGGAGCTCCCGGGTGGTCAGCCCGCCTGGCTCAGGCGTGCCGGTGCCCGGCGCGTGCGCCGGGTCCAGCACGTCGATGTCCACGCTCAGGTACACCGGGCGGTTGCCGACCCGCGCCCTGATCCGGTCCACCGCCTCGTCCACCCCGCGCCGGGCCAGTTCCGCGGTGGACACGGTGGCGAAGCCGAGCCCAGCGTCCTCGGTCAGGTCGGCGCTGGAGTACAGCGGCCCGCGTACCCCGACGTGTGCCGAACTGCCCAGGGCCAGCAGGCCTTCCTCGACCGCCCGGCGGAACGGGGTGCCGTGCGTGTACGGCGCGCCGAAGTAGGTGTCCCAGGTGTCCAGGTGCGCGTCGAAGTGGATCAGCGCCACCGGCCCGTGCCGCGCCGCGGTCGCCCGGAGCAGCGGCAGCGCGACCGTGTGGTCGCCGCCCAGCGCGATCAGCCGCCCGGCCGCGGCCAGTGCCGCGGTCGCCCCGGCCTCGATCTGGCCGATCGCCTGGCCGATGTCGAACGGGTTGACGGCCAGGTCACCGGCGTCGGCCACCTGCTGCCCGGCCCAGGGCGCCGCGTCCAGCTCGGGGTGGTACGGGCGGAGCAGCTTGGACCCGGCGCGCACCGCGCCCGGTCCGAACCGGGCCCCGGGGCGGTAGGACACGCCGGAGTCGAACGGGATGCCGAGCACCGCGACGTCGGCCGGGCCGACGTCGGCCAGCCGGGGCAGCCGGGCGAACGTGTCCGGGCCCGCGAAGCGGGGCACCACCCGCCCATCCGGCGGCCCGGCTGGCGGCTGCGTCATGCCGTCTCCCCGGGCAGCAACAGCAGCTTCCCGGTCGTCCGCCGCGCGGCGAGGTCCGCTTGGGCCTGGGCCGCCCGGTGCAGTGGGTAGCGGCCGCCGACCCGGACCGAGAGCTGGCCCTCGCTGATCCAGCGGAACAGATCGCCGGCCCGCCAGAGCAGCTCTTCCCGGGAGGCCACGTAGTGCGCCAGGGTCGGCCGGGTGACGAACAGCGAGCCCGCCGGGTTCAGCCGCTGCAGGTCGAACGGCGGGACCGGCCCGCTGGCCGCGCCGTACAGCACCAGGTACCCGCGCCGCCGCAGCGCGGCCAGGCTGGCCTCGAAGGTGGCCTGCCCAACCCCGTCGTAGACCACGGCCGCCCCGCCGCCGTCGGTCACCCGGCGCAGCACATCGCCGAAGTCTGCGTACCCGGCCACGAAGTCGGCGCCCGCCTGCTGGGCCAGTACTGCCTTGGCCGTGCTGGACGTGGTGGCCACGACCGTCCCGCCGCGCATCTTGACCAGCTGGGTGAGCAGCAGCCCGACCCCACCCGCTGCGGCGTGCACCAGCACCGGGTCACCCTGGCTGACCGGGTACGTGCTGTGGCACAGGTAGTGCGCGGTCATGCCCTGCAGCAGCACGGCCGCGGCGGTGTCCAGGTCGATGCCCTCCGGCACCGGTACGGCGGACGCGGCGGCCACCACGGCCTGCTCTGCGTAGCAGCCGCCCGCCCCGGTCCAGGCGACCCGGTCGCCCACGGTGAATTCGGTCCCGGGGCCGGCGGCGGTGACCGTGCCCGCCCCCTCCTGGCCGAGCACGAACGGCAGCTGGCCGGCGTACGGGTACCGGCCTTCCCGGGCGTAGATATCGGCGAAGTTGACGCCCACCGCGGCCACCTCCACCAGGAGCTGCCCGGGGCCGGGCTGCGCCACTGGGACGTCGGTGACCTGGAGAACCTCGGGACCGCCGTGCTCGCCCACCATCACTGCGCGCATGAGTGCATCCTCTCCTGCCGTCAGCAACCCGCCGACCGTAGCCTAGGCCGGCCGGTGCACGATGAGGCCGGGAGTGCCGTCCCAGCCGAGCACGCGCAGTACCTCGTCCAGCTGTTCCGGTATCCCATGCAGCACGACGCGGCGCCGCCCGGGCCGGCCAGCCGGATCATGGCCCGCAGCCCGGCCAGGTCGCAGTACCGCACGGCGGACAGGTCGATGTGCACTTCAGCCGCGCCCGCGGCGACCTCGCCCAGGCTGCTGACCAGCGCCGGGTAGGTCTCTTCGTCGATCTCGCCGGCCAGCACCAGCCGGGCACCGGCGCGGCGGGAAATCCGCAGCACCCCGTCGTCATAGCTGACCCGGCCCGGCGCGGTCGCCGGGCGGCGTGACCCGCTCATCAGACCTCCTGGCCACAGTGACGGAACGGACCTCGCCGGCTGCTGCCAGAAGGGGCCGCGGCGGCGCGGGCCGCGGCGGCGCGATGACGGAACGTCGAGGCTGGACAACCGCAAGGTCTGGGCGGTGTCGTGACGACATGTCGAGTATGCCCGAGGCTGGCCAGCAGGCAAAGGGCAGGCCAGCCCGAGCCGGCCGCCTATGTGACAACCAGGGGTTGACATTGACAACAGGGGGTTGTCAGACTGGGCTCATGGCTAAGTACCCAGAATCCGATGCCCACCAGGAAACGTTCCGCCGTCTCAAGGAGGTCCGCGCGCAGGCGCTGGAGCACTTCCGGCTGGCGCAACAACTGCACGCCCAGCGCCGTGACCTGATCCGCAGCCTGACCGCGGACGGTTTCTCCCAGGCCGACATCGCCCGCGAGATGGGCGTCACCCGGCAGGCGATCCAGAAGATGCTGGCCTGACCCGGCCCGGTCAGCCAGGGCTGGCCGCGGCTGGCGTGCTTCAGCCGGGCCAGTTCCGCCTTGAGCCGCTGGGTCTCTTCCTGCAGTTCCAGCACCCGGCGAATCCCGGCCACGTTCAGGCCATCGCCGGTCAGCGTGCAGATCTCGTGCAGCCGGGTGATGTCGTTGCGGCTGTAGCGGCGGGTGCCGCCCGCGCTGCGCACCGGGTCGAGCAGCCCCTCCCGCTCGTAGATGCGCAGGGTCTGCGGGTGCAGCCCGGCCAGTTCGGCTGCGACAGAGATGCTGAACAGACCCTGGTCCAGGTCCGCCCACTCCGGGTTCACCATAGCCGTCAGGTTACCTCAGTGCAGCCAGTCAGTAAATCTAAGTCAGGTCTTGTTAGGTAATCCAGTGCCGTGCTATATACATCGTGGGCGCACCGCCCAGGGCAGAAACCGCCTGGTGAGGAGGCTTCGACCATGCTCACGCGCACTGATCCGTTCCGCGACCCGGACCGGCCCACTCAGCACGTGCTCGGTACGGCCGCGCCCCGGCGGCCCGGGGAGCCAGCCATGGATGATCTCGAACAGGTCAGCAGCCCGGTCATCGTGCTCATGCCGGCTGAGATCGACCTGGCCAACGCGGACCGCGTCGGCGAGCAACTGCGTATCGCGGGCAGCCCAGGGGTCACAGTCATCGTGGCCGACCTCACCTCCACCCAGTTTTGCGACTCGGCGGGCATCCGCACCCTGCTGTCCGCTCGGGACAGCGTCGCCGCCCGCCATGCCCAGCTGCGGCTGGCCGTGGCCCGGGGCGGCGCGGTACGGCGTGCGCTGCAGGCGATAGGTCTGCAGCACGTGCTGCCGATGTACCCGACCGTCGAGGCCGCGCTGGCGGCCGACCCGCCGCCGGGCGGCTAGCCGACGTAGGCCGCCAGGTGCTCGCCGGTCAGGGTGGAGCGGGCGGCGACGAGGTCGGCGGGGGTGCCCTCGAAGACGATCCGGCCGCCATCATGGCCGGGGCCGGGGCCGAGGTCGATGATCCAGTCGGCGTGCGCCATGACGGCTTGGTGGTGCTCGATGACGATGACCGACTTGCCGGCGTCGACGAGCCGGTCGAGCAGGCCGAGCAACTGCTCGACGTCGGCCAGGTGCAGGCCGGCGGTCGGCTCGTCGAGGACGTAGACGCCGCCCTTCTCGGCCATGTGGGTAGCCAGCTTGAGCCGCTGCCGCTCACCGCCGGACAGCGTGGTGAGCGGCTGGCCGAGGCTGAGATAGCCGAGCCCGACGTCGGCCAGCCGGCCGAGGATGGCGTGCGCGGCCGGCGTGCGTGCTTCGCCGGTGCCGAAGAACTCCCCGGCCTCGGTCACCGACATGGCCAGTACCTCACTGATGTCCCGGCCGCCGAGGTGGTATTCCAGCACCGACGCGTCGAACCGCTTCCCCTCGCATTCCTCGCAGGTGGTGGCGACGCCGGCCATCATCGCCAGGTCGGTGTAGATGACGCCGGCGCCGTTGCAGTTGGGGCAGGCACCCTCGGAGTTGGCGCTGAACAGCGCCGGCTTCACACCGTTGGCCTTCGCGAACGCATTCCGGATCGGGTCGAGCAGCCCGGTGTAGGTGGCGGGGTTGCTCCGTCGCGAGCCGCGGATCGCGCCCTGGTCGATCGACACCACGCCCTCGCGGCCGGAGATCGAGCTCTGCACCAGGGAGCTTTTGCCGGAGCCCGCGACGCCGGTGACGACGACCAGCATCCCGAGCGGGATGTCCACGTCAACGTCGCGCAGGTTGTGCTCTGTCGCGCCGCGGATCTCCAGCGCGCCCGACGGCGTCCGGATCATCTCCTTGAGCGTGGCCCGGTCGTCGAGATGGCGGCCGGTGAGGGTGCCGCCGGCCCGCAGCCCCTGCACGGTGCCCTCGAATACCACCTCACCGCCCTCGGTTCCCGCGCGCGGGCCGAGGTGAACGACGTGGTCGGCGATCGCAATCGCCTCCGGCTTGTGCTCCACGACGAGCACCGTGTTGCCCTTGTCGCGCAGCCGCAGCAGCAGGTCGTTCATCCGCTGGACGTCGTGCGGGTGCAGCCCGATCGTCGGCTCGTCGAAGACATAGGTGACGTCGGTCAGCGAGGACCCGAGCTGCCGGATCATCTTGGTGCGCTGCGCCTCGCCGCCCGAGAGCGTGCCCGACGGACGGTCCAGGCTGAGATAGCCCAGGCCGATCTCCACGAATGAGTCGAGGGTCTGCCGAGCGCGGCGAGCAGCGGCGCGACCGACGGCTCGTCGAGGCCGTCGACCCATTCGGCCAGGTCGGTGATCTGCATGGCGCACGCCTCGGCGATGTTGATGCCGTTGATCCGCGACGAACGGGCCGCCTCGCTGAGCCGCGTGCCGCCGCACTCGGGGCACGCGGTGAAGGTGACCGCCCGCTCCACGAACGCCCGGATGTGCGGCTGCATCGCTTCCTTGTCCTTGGCCAGCATCGACTTCTGGACCCGCGGGATCAGCCCCTCGTAGGTCATGTTGATGCCTGCGATCTTCATCCGGACCGGCTCGTGGTGCAGGAAGTCGTGCATCTCCTTCTTGGTGTACTGGCGGATCGGCTTGTCCGGGTCGTAGAAGCCCGACGCACTGTAGAGCCGGTAGTTCCAGCCGCCCGCCTTGTAGCCCGGGACGGTGATCGCACCCTCGGCGAGCGACTTGGCGTCATCGAAGAGCTGGCTGAGGTCGATGTCGGAGACGGTGCCCCGGCCTTCACAGCGCGGGCACATGCCGCCGGTGATGCTGAAGCTGCGCCGTTCCTTCACCGTCTTCCCGGCGCGCTCGAACGCGACCGCACCCGCCCCGCTGATGGAGGCGACGTTGAAGGAGAACGCCTGGGGCGAGCCGATGTGCGGCTGCCCGAGCCGGCTGAACAGAATGCGCAGCATCGCGTTGGCGTCGGTGGCCGTGCCGACCGTGGAGCGGACATCGGAACCCATCCGCTCCTGGTCGACGATGATCGCGGTGGTCAGCCCTTCGAGCACGTCAACCTCGGGCCGCGCCAGCGTCGGCATGAAGCCCTGCACGAAGGCGCTGTACGTCTCGTTGATCAGCCGCTGCGACTCCGCGGCGATCGTGCCGAACACCAGCGAGCTCTTGCCCGAGCCGGAGACGCCGGTGAACACCGTCAGCCGGCGCTTCGGGATCTCGATGCTGACATCCTTGAGGTTGTTCACCCGCGCGCCGTACACCCGGATCAGCTCGTGGCTGTCGGCAGCGTGCAGCGCAGGCGACTGCGTGTCCGTCGTCGCGGCCATGCTCATCGTGTCTCCATCCGTTAGCCGGGGCCGGGCAGCTCGGTCACGCTGAGTGCGCGGAGCCGGAGCGGCTCGGCACTCACCGGTCCTGAATCAGCCCGAGGACGTTGCCATCGGGGTCGGTGAAGGTGGCCACCAGGCGGCCGCCACCGACGTCGTGCGGGGCCTCCTTCACGGCGGCACCGGCGGCGATCACCTCGGCCAGCTTCGCCTCGATATCCGGCACGTGCCAGAAGGCCACCGGCGAGGTCATGTCCTGCGGTCCGCCGCCGCCCGGCACCAGCCCGATCTGCTGGCCCGCGGCCTCGAAGCCGACGTAGTAGGGAGCGTCGGCCGTCGGCGGCATGCCGAGCAGGGCGGCATACACCGCCTTGGCCCTGGCCAGGTCCGTCACCGGATGCAGCACGGTCTTGATTCCCTCGGTGGGAGAGCCGGTCATAGTCACTCCTGAAGTCGTGGTCAGATCGACCCGGCGAGGTTGCCGGGCCGTGCTGAGGTCCATGACGGTCAGGCTAGGTGCGGCTCGGTGACCGGCGCTTCTCGATTCCTGATCGGTCGGGTCACCTGTTTCGCGACGCACGACGGCATGCCCGCCGTCGCACGCGCCGCGTCCCGCCGGTACGTGCTGGGCGGCACACCGACCAACTCGGTGAAGCGGGTGCTGAACGTGCCCAGCGACGAGCAGCCGACCGCGAAACAGACGTCGGTGACGCTGAGATCGCCACGGCGCAGCAGCGCCATCGCACGCTCGATGCGCCGCGTCATCAGGTACCCGTAGGGCGATTCGCCGTAGGCGAGCCGGAATTCGCGGCTCAGGTGCCCGGCCGACATATGCACGCCGCGGGCCAGCGCCTCCACGTCCAGCGGCTGCGCGTACTCCCGGTCGATCCGGTCCCGGACCCGGCGCAGCAGCGCGAGATCGCGCAGGTGCTGCGCCCCAGCGGCTCGGCTCGTCACCCGTGCAGTTTATCGATGCTCGGAAAGGGCGGCTGACCTGGGCGTGCCCAGAGGTGCCTAGGTCCAGATTCCGGATTCCGCCTCGGCTATCCGGCGGGCACAGGCGATAGCCGAGCAGTCGGTGGTGTCAACCTCCACGTCGTAGACGACACCGGCATGCACAGCGACGGCCTGGGCCATCGCCATGCCCCGGACCCGCTCAGGGCGGCCCGCTTCGCGGTTGGCAGCCACCAGCGGATCGCAGTAAACCCCTGCCCACAGCACATCCAAGCCGCCCAGCAGAGCCCGCAACCGCTGCTGTCCCGCACCGCCAGCCAGGAATACCTCGTCAAGGATCAGGAATGCTCCGTGACTGGCCATGACCGCGAGGCCCTGGTACCAGATCTCCTCGACGGTCCGGAACTCCGGCTTCACGGTCACGGTGCCGTCTGGCTCCAGCACGAGCCCGGACCGCGGATCGTCGCCCCGGCCGGGAAGAGCCTCGGCCAGGACGTCCGTGCCGAACGTGAGCCACAGCCCCGGAAGGACCTCCTGCAAGGCCCGCGCAATCGAGGACTTCCCCGAGCTGGAGCCGCCGTTCAGCACGATCACCTGAGTCATGAAGCCTCGCGGTGGTAGGGGATCCGGGTAACCATAAGGCCAGCACCCGTCGGGATGGCCATGCACCCAGGCTCAGGTCCGGGGAAATGCGGAGCGGGCGATGGTCAGCTCCCAGTAGCCGAACGAGAACTGCAGCGCCGCCAGCACCAGCCAGAACGCTGTCCACCCGGCAGCCTCCGTGGTAAAGGAACCCCCCACGAGCGTAACGGCGCCAAGGCCGATCAACACGGTACCGGCGGCAATGCGCACGCGCCCGAAGCCACGGAGGTGGCGGTACTCCCAGGGGATGATTATGCGTTGCAGGCCGGATCGCGGGGGCGAGGCCCACCATCCGCGCAGGCCCTTCGGAGCGGTGTTGTCATTGGGTGCGTTCATCGGGATGCCTCCTGTTACCTGCGGTGTCGGCCGCCCGATCACCTATCAAAATGATATCACTTTTGGGGGCTCCGTCAACAGCACCAGGCCCCCGGAGCAGAGCCTTGGCCTGTCATGATTTCCCGGTGGACGCTGACAACAGAAGCAAGCCTCCGCGATTGGCTGATGAGCGCGTCACGCTGACGGGCTTCCTGGACTACCAGCGCGAGACCTTGGCCATCAAATGCGCGGGCCTCACCGCCGCACAGCTACGGGAGCGGGCAGTGCCGCCCTCGGCTCTGTCCCTGCTTGGGCTGGTCCGGCACATGGCCGAGGTCGAGCAGAGCTGGTTCCGGCTCGTGATGAGCGGCCAGCCCGTTCCCTATCTCTGGCCACAGGGGCCAGGCGAGGATGCTGGCAGTGCTGAGTTCGACGTTACGGACGCCGACCCGGAGGAGGCGTTCGGGGTCTGGGGTGCTGAGTGCGCGCGTTCCCGTGACTTCGTAGACGCCGCTCAGTCCCTCGACGTCACCGGGCACTATGACGACGAGACATATTCGCTCCGCTATGTCCTCAACCACATGATCGAGGAGTACGCGCGGCACAACGGCCACGCCGACCTGCTCCGCGAGCGCATCGACGGAGTCACCGGAGACTAATAGCGCGCCGGCACGCTGAAGCCGCTCGGCTGGGCGGTATCGGGCGGGCCGCAGTAAGGCTCAGGCGCCGAGTGCTTCGGCTAGGGCGTTCGGGTTGGCGTAGTCGCGGAAGAGCAGGATCTTGCCGTCACGGATCCGGAAGACCTGGATCGAGCAGGCCGTGAACGCACGGCCGGTCGTGGTGACGGTCGCCCTCGCGACGAGTTCGACGATCAGGACCTCGGGGTCGTCGGTGTGATGAACGGCGACCGTGTCGAGGGCGTCGATCCGCAGGGCTGAGGCCGCGATGCGGCGGGAATAGTCGCGGATGGCCTGCTGGCCATCGAGCCGGGCGGGCAGATCCGGGCCCGCGAACGGTATCTCGATCACGCCGCCCGGCGCGAACAGGTTGACGAAGCCTTCGGTGTCCTGATTCAGCAGCAGTTCCCGCCGTCGCTCCAGGACATGCGCCGGAGTCAAGTGAGTCATTGTGCCTCCCGTTCAACGCTTGTTGATTGAACGAGCGTAGAACGAAACCACCGGCCCGGTCAACACTCGTAGAATAAATCCGTGCCGGAAACCGACGCCGCCTCGTCGCGGGCCGAGCAGCGCCGCAGGACCGAGGCCCGGATCCTGGCCGCGGCGTCCCGCCTATTCGTCGAGCGCGGCTACGAGCGAACCACCATCCGGGCCATCGCCGGGGCGGCCGGGGTGGATGGTGGGCTGGTCATGCACTACTTCGGTTCCAAGCAGGAACTCTTCCAGCGTGTGACGCACGGCCGCCCGGTGCCGGAACTGAGCGGATCAGCGGAGCAGGTCACCGAGCAACTCCTGGCCCGGCTCGCCGAGTCGCTCGCCACCGAGCCTGTGCACTCGCTGGCGCTGCTGCGGTCCATGCTCACGCACCCGGAAGCCGCCCAGGCGCTGCGGGAAGGCGTGGCCCTCGTCCAGGCCCAGATCAGCCGGCCGATCCCCGCCGACGACGCGGATGTGCGGGCCGCGCTGGTCAGCGCCGTGTGGCTCGGCGTGATCGTCTCACGGCACCTGCTCAACTCTGACGCACTCACCGCCGCGAGCCCGCAGCAGGTCATCGACCTGCTGCGCCCGTGCCTGCGCTCCCTGACCCGCGCCGACCCCGCCCCGGACGGCTGATTCTCCCGCCGCACTGGCCGTGGACGTCACCAGTCGCTGGCCCGCTCCCAGTTTGGCTCCCGGCTCCGGAGGCGGCCGGAGCCCCGTTACCGCACAACGATTGCCGCCAAATGGCTCAGCGAGTTGTCAAGATGGTCGGGAGTGAAGGGCGGGAACTGAATGCGCTGGCGGGGAATCGGCCCTACCGCCGACCAATCATAGGAGAGTGTGACCTTGGTCATGTCCGGGCCGAGCCGGGTCAGGTCGTAACGCCAGATCCAGCCGCCGAACTCCAGCTTTCCCGTTTCCCGTGAGACATAGCCCGGCTTCCACGAGATGACGCGTGGCGGCTCGAACGCGAGTACCTGGTTGGCCATCTCGTAGCTGCCGTCCGGGTGGTTGGGGTGGTACATGGCCATCCGGAAGATCTGACCTGACCCGGTTAGCCGTTGGCAATCGAGGGAGTCGCAAACCCAGCCGGTGCCGTCAATGGCCGCGTGCCGGGATGGATCGGCCAGCGCCGCGAACACGGTTTCGGCCGATGTGCTGATCGTGGTGGTCGCGGCGACGGTCTCCTCGGTCATGGTAGCTGGCCTCCGATTCCTCTGGTTCCGCACGGTTTTGCCTGCAGAAGTGCTGTCGCTCCCCCGATGTAGACGACGCGGCGAAGCGGGACTCATCGGCTGGTAGCCATGCGGACAGTTTCGCAGCCAGTTATCATGAGCGCCGATCTTGTTACGTGTTTGGCATCGACGACACCGCCGTTGACGATGCCGAGTTCGTCTAGCCGGACCTTCCATGCTTCAAGTTCACTTCGGCTACTACAGGCAAGGGCTAGGTGGTCCAGGCCAACTCGACGCTCATTGAAGGGGAGAGTGTCAGCTGGATCGGGAAACTGGTGGAATCCGACGAGGGTTTGACCTCCGACGAGCCAGACAGCGCGTCGAAATGGTCCAGGCTCTTCGTCAAGGACCAGCTTGGTGTCGAAGACTCGCTCGTACCACGGGACACTGCGGTTGAGATCGCTGACTGTCAGAGTCACATGGGCGATCACCGGGGATTCGGGCATGTACGCCTCCTAAGTAGACCGACGCATGACGACCGTGCTGCACGGAGAGATTGTGAGACCGGCAGGTGCCCGGCAGCAAACAGGGCCTCGTCTCACGAGTGAGATCAAGACCCTGGCCTGCGGATTCGGTGCCGCGCTCGGCGCGCTCGGAGGGACTCGAACCCCCAACCGTCTGATCCGTAGTGATCTACGCAAGTGTCCCCTACCGGCTCTAAGCCTATTGACCTGCAAGAACAGCGCTCGGTGGTGCGCAGCAACCGGTAGCATTGAGCGCTGCTATCCGGCCAAAATCCGGCCAGTCAGGGGCGGATGCACCGGCAAGGCTCGTCGGAGGTTGGGTGTCAAGCCGCAGTTGACAATAGCCGACCGGCGGCATCTGTCCGTCAGTGTCGTGATCGCTGCCAGCGTTTCAGTCCTGCGCCTCGTTAAGGGAATGTCGTAGTCGCTCGGCACCGGGACAGGTGCACGACTCTAGCCACGCCCCCATCGAGGTCCACGCCCTGTTCTTGGCCGTTATCGGGCAGGATGAGTGGCAGGAGCATGTGCACAACCTCCCGTCGAACCTCGACGGAGGGAGTGGGATTACCCAGGTTGTGGCGTGAAAGTGCGGGCAGTTCTGATGGCCCTTGTAGGCGCAAGTCCGCGACCACATGTCCGCTTCAAATTCCGTCCGGGAACCGAACACTTCAGGAACTCGTCCTTTCCCGCAGTCGGCAGCCTGGCCAGTCCCCAGGCCAGGCACGGGTCTATCCTCGCTCTTCCCCCCTTCCCCCTGATAGGTGCCGGGTCTTGCCGTGGAAGATCAGTGTCAAGGGTGGCGCTTGCGCCATCACGAAGTGACGCGCCCTTGGGCGCGCCCTTGCCGGTGATCTTTGCGCGGCGACAGGATGCCGGGCGCGAGGGGGACAACTCGGCCAGCTGTGCAGAAGCGGTTCAGCCGGGGGTGCATTACGGCGGTTACCGCCTGGCGGCGGGTGCGGGGGTGCGGCACCGGCGGCAGCGGCCCGCGCCGTGCGCTCCCGCGCTAAGGCAGTGGGCCAGGCTGCCGCCCCATGTGGCGAGCTTCCCCCTGCAATCCCGGCCGACTGCGGCGGGGCACCTTCGCCTGTTCAACCCTCTCCCCCTGGCTGATTCGCGCCCATGCCCGGAGCGTGGCCTGGGCTGGCCAGCCTGGCGCGCCGTGGCGCGCCCTTGAAGCCGTAGAGAAAGTTGTCACAAGTCAGCGGGCACGGTGGGCTGCTCGCCGTCTGTCCTCGTTCGCTCTGCTGCTGGAAGCAATTGCGCTATCGCTACTGATCCTCCGCCCACGTTTACGCTTTTGCGGGCTGCATCGTAGAAGTGGTCTCGCGCTTGGTCGGCACTCCTTACGAGAGCTATCCAATCGTCCGACTCAGCATCATCGGGGTGACTGCGAGCGAACTTTGCCTCATTTGAGACCAGGGTGTGCCATCGTAGGCCCGCGTGTGCAGTCCCTTGGTCGGCGAGAAGTAGCATCAGCTCCCAACATTCGCCCCGGTGGACTTCGGCTTGCGCGAGCGTCTCAAGCCCCGCTTTACGATTGATTGGTTCAGCCGGGTTGTCTCCGGCCAAACGTGGATCGACTAGCCTCAACGCGGTTATGTGCATCTTCTTGATCGCTTTGGCGTACTCAGCGTAGGCATCAACACGTCGTTCGTCCCAACGGACCACCTGGCCGCGTTTCCAGCGAGCCCTGTCGGCCCAACCCGTGGTGACAACGCCAACGACGACGCCGATGAGTGCTGCTATCGGTCCGAGGAGGTTGCTCATGAGCACAGCGTCTCAGGCGTGCCAACCGCTCCAAGTCCTGAGCAGCGGGGTAGCGCTCAGGTGGGGATCGTGTACTGGAGGATCACCCCGCCGGAGACCATCGCGACGCGGCTCAGGCTCGACCCGCACGCTGACGTCTGCGTGGTCCGCAGGCACGTCCGCTACATCGACGGGAAGCCCGCCATCATCTCCGACGACTCTCGACCTGTACGGCCACCTCTACCCGGGCGACATGGACCGCTACGCAGACCGGCTTGACAGCGCGGCCGAGGACGCCGGTACGGCCAGAATCAGGCCAGATGACGACGAGGACAGCCGGGATAGTTCGTGACCACGATGCTGACCAGCGGTTTCATGAGCGCGCTCGGAGGGACTCGAACCCCCAACCTTCTGATCCGTAGTCAGATGCTCTATCCGTTGAGCTACGAGCGCAGGTTCCAGCAGTATACGGGCTACCCATGCGCTCCCTGGACGTGTTTATGACCCATGCAGCGAGCACAGCGGTAGCAGAGCTTCTGATCCTCGGACTGGGAGACGCGGCGTGTCCGTGAGTGACCATGATTCGCCACTGGTCACCGTCCGGTCGGGCACAGCACGGGCACGATCTTCGCACGGACAGCAATCAGTCCCGCCCCTGGCGGGATACTGGTCGTCCTGGAGAGCGGCGGAGAGCTCATCACCTACTGCACCATCGGCGGGCGCGCAGCCACGGCCTGGTTCGTGCTCACCCACCTGATCGGCCGCGACCGGGTCCGGGTCTACGACGGCTCCTGGGCCGAGTGGGGCCGCATCCCGATACCCCCGTGGCGGGCCTGTGACCCGCTGCCGAGATCCCGTTCAACTCGTCACGGCCGGAAACCATCCCAGTCCGAGGGAGCCACGATGAGCGATGCAGAACCGGCGGTTCCGGCCGCCGGGACCAATGACCGGTGGCGGTTGGACGGCCGCGTCGCGCTGGTGACCGGGGCCTCAGCCGGGCTGGGGGCCCGGGTTGACCGCAGACCTCTTGCGGGCCGCGCCCGCGGCCAGCGTGATCAACGTCGCGTCGATGTACGGCACCTCACCTAGCCGGTCAGTCGTCCACTTTGGGCCAGCGCGAGGCCGGAGGGGGTGGCGGGCGCCCTGGGGGGACACCCTTCAGGTCGCCTTCGAGCGCGGCGACAGGTTCTCGCTGATCGAGGCTCAGCCCACCCCATGACCCTGGCGCTGGCCGACGCCAGTGCCCCCGCAAACTCGTGGCCAATGCGAGCAGTGTGGCGGGCCAGGCTATTGCTGCTGCTTGAGACCACCCGGGATGTTGCGCATACTGTCACATATCTGGCGTATTTGTGACATGGATTTAACACAATGTCTTGCTTCAGCCACTTGCAGCCGATCATCTTGCCTCATATTGTGTCGTTTGCGGGTGAGACAAAATTGATCTCGTATACTGTCGGGGTTATTACTGTGATTAAGGAATGTTAGATCCCACAAATAACAGACGATCATGCCTGCCTAGCAGCGCCTTTACGCTGGAGGAATCATGCCGCGAATCGCCGTGCTTATCGCCCGGATAGCCGCCACGACCATCACGTTCCCGGTCCGCAGCTGCGCCGCCGCGACCGGTGCAGCGGCCGGGATCGTCAGCTGGGAGCGGCGCCTGTTCGCCTGCTCGCCGCTGAGTCCCGAAGCCAGGCGGATGCGCCACCACTACCGGGAGCTGAAAAACGGGGTCAGCCAGAGCGTCGGCCCACGGGCCGTTGCCCACCAGGAGGGTGTCTCGCAGCCCAGGCTCCTCCGCGGGGTTGACGCTGGGTGACACCGGCCGTGGACGACCCGCGCGGGCCTCTCCGGCTTCGCGCCGGTGAGCATCGCCCCGTCGATCGCGATCGGCGCGCTTCTGAGACCGGGCCACGATGGTGTCTCCAATCCTGCGCCGAAGCTGAAGACAAGCCCAAGACGGACCCTCGAAGGGAATGGACTTAAGCCTCTGATTCGGTGCACACCGGTCGGACGTTGCCTGTGTTTTCCCTGGCCAGCACAGCGGGGACAGCGAAACGATCCGTAGTCAGATGCTCTATCCGTTGAGCTACGAGCGCCGGATGCCCGGATAGTCTACGGCACCCGGCGACCCCTGCTGCTCGTCGCGGCTTGCGCGGGCCGGCCGCGCTGCCTGGCGGTCTAGCGTGCCGCGGTATCGAGTTCGTGCCGCCACGGCGGCTCTGCGCCGGCCCGGGTACAGGTCAGCGCCGCAGCCCAGGCAGCCGCTTCGACTGCGGCCGTCAGCAGTTCGGCATCGCCCAGCTGGTCCCGGGACAGCCCATGCTCAGCCCACCAGGCCAGGAAGCCGCCGCCGAAGGCATCGCCGGCCCCAACCGTGTCCACCACCTCGACGTGCGGCGCTGGCACGGTGAGCTGCTGGCCGTCCGGGGTGAACACCTGAACCGGCGCCGGGCCGTCGGTGACCAGGACACACCGCGCGCCCCAGCCGAGCAGCGTCGCGGGCTGCCGCGGGGAGATCACGGCCCGGGACCAGGAAAGCCAGGTCTTCGCTGCTCGTCTTCAGGATGTCGGTGCGCAGCAGCAGCCGGCGTATCCGATCGAGCTGCGCGCTGGCATCCGGGATGGCCGACGCCCGCCAGTTGGGGTCGAGCATCAGCAGCACCGGCTCAGGCAGTTGCCGGGCCAGGTCTTCCACCGCCGCCGCCATCGGCTCCACGACCAGCCCAAGCGTGCCGACATGCAGCGCAGTCACATCTTTTCGCAACGCCCGTGCCGCCGACTGCCGGTCCAGCACGAACCCGGCCGTCCCGATCAGGTGAAACCAATATCGCGCGACCCCGGCATCGTCGAGCGACACGATGGCCAGCGCGGTCGGCTCCGCCACCTGCCCGGGCAACTCCAGTTCGACCTGGTCCGCAGCGAGCTTCCCGGCCAGCAGCGCGCCGAACGGGTCGGCCGAGAACCGGCCCAGGAACCGGACCGGCTGGCCGAGCCGGGCGATCGTGCGGGCCGTGTTGAACGGGCCGCCGCCCGCAGCGGCGTGCACGTCGCCCTGCGGCCCGACGATCAGGTCCATCAGGCTCTCCCCGGCCACCAGGATCATCGCCGGAGTCACCCTTCCGGCGTGATGATCAGCTGCGGCAGGACGTAACGACCGGGCTGGTAATCGTGGGCCTCGATGGTGCGCTGGATCTCCAGCAGATGGTCCGTCGTCAGCTGCAGGGGGGTTTCGTCCGGCTGGTAGGTCCAGCCAACCGGGTAGTCCACCCCCGGTTTTGTTGACATCTCGATATGGCAGCCGAGCAGATAGCTGACCGGCCGCTCCCGGCACCAGCCGACGAGCCGGTCGATCGAGCGGACGAAGGCGGGCCAGTCGAAGACGTACAGGCGGCCGGGGTAGACCGTGTCGCCGGTGAACAGGATCCCGGTGTACCGGTCGTAGTAGGTGACCGCCGCGTTGTGGTGCCCCGGCGTGGACAGGCAGTCGAGAACCCGCCCACCGAGGTCCAACTCGGCCACGGATTCCGGCTGCCGGTCGAAGCCGAAGAACGGCCACGCCGCATCGCGGGCGGCGCCGATCAGGACGGTGTTCGGGCGGTCGAGAAACTGCCCGTCGGCCGCCACGTGGTCGCCGTGCCCGTGGCGTGTGCAGCACGAGCAATTCGTAGTCGTCCGGGTGTGGATGCGTGGCCAGCCAGCCGTCGATGATCGTGTCGACCGTGCGGCGCAGCGGGAAGAACTCGGGGTTCGCGGTGGCCCCCGTGTCGAGCAGCACCGCCCTGGACGCGCCGAACAGCAGGAACATGAACGGCGCCTCGTAGTGCACCGCCTTGTTCTGCCGCAGGATGTACGTGTGCTCGTCCGCACGCGTGCACCTGGATGTCCGGATCCGTGTTGTACTTAGCCGCCTCTGATCCGTGGATCCACGCGACATCCAGGTCCGGCACCACGGCGCCGTCAGGGAAGTCCATCGCTGTCCACCCTGCCATCCGGCTCAGCCGGGCGCCATGTCCACGAAGCGGCTAGTAGTGACCCTGGAAGGCCACGGTCACCGTGGCGGTCGGCCCATTTCTGTGCTTGGCGATAATAAGGTCCGCTTCTCCGGCGCGCGGGGACTCCCTTTCATAGGCGTCCTCCCGGTGCAGCAGAATAACCACATCCGAGTCCTGCTCAATGCTCCCGATCTCACGAAGGTCGGAAAGCAGCGGCCTTTTGTCGGTACGCTGTTCCGGTCCCCGGTTTAGCTGGGATATCGCGATTACCGGCACGTCAATTTCTTTGGCCAGCAGCTTGAGCGACCGGGACATCTCGGAGACTTCCTGCTGCCGGTTCTCGGTCCGCTTGGGCGAGCTCATCAGCTGCAGGTAGTCCACGATGACCAGCTTCAGGTCCTGCCGCTGCTTCAGCCGACGGCACTTGGCCCGGATCTCCATCATCGACATGTTCGGCGAGTCGTCGATGAACAGCGGCGCGTCCACCACCTCGCTCATCCGCCGGGCCAGCCGGGTCCAGTCCTCCTCGCCCATCTGGCCGGTCCGCATGCTGTGCAGCGGCACCCGGGCCTCGGCGGACAGCAGCCGCATGGTGATCTCGTTCCGGCTCATCTCCAGGCTGAAGATCACGGTCGGCATGCTGTGCTTGATCGTCGCCGCCCGGGCAAGATCCAAAGCAAGAGTCGACTTGCCGACTGCCGGCCTGGCCGCGATGACGACCATCTGGCCGGGGTGCAGGCCGTTGGTGAGCGCGTCCAGGTCGGCGAAGCCAGTGGGCACGCCGGCCATGCCGCCGCCGCGGCTGCCGATCGCCTCGATCTCGTCCAGCGCGCCGGGCATGATCTCGGAGAGGGACAGGTAGTCCTCGCTGACCCGGCGCTCGGTTACCCCGTAGACCTCGGCCTGGGCCCGGTCGACCAGTTCATCGGCTTCCCCGTCGCCGGAGTAGCCCAGCTGCACGATGCGGGTGCCGACCTCGACCAGGCGGCGCAGGATGGCGCGCTCGCGGACGATCCGGGCGTAGTAGCCGGCGTTGGCCGCGGTGGGCACCGAGGCGATCAGCGTGTGCAGGTAGCTGGGGCCGCCGATGCGGGCCAGCTCACCGCGCTTGTTCAGCAGGTCCGACACGGTGACCGGGTCGGCGGGCTCACCCCGGCCGTACAGCTCCAGGATGGCCTCGTGCACGATCTGGTGCGCGGGCCGGTAGTGATCATCCGGCCGGATGGTCTCCATCACGTCCGAGATCGCGTCCTTGGACAGCAGCATCCCGCCGAGCACGCACTGCTCAGCCGCCACGTCGTGCGGAGGGGTGCGGTCGAATCCCTCGTCCCGGGGAGCGATCTCGGCAACGCTCACCAGATACCACCTCCCCGATGACCCGGACCACTGCGGCGCGACCGGCCGCTACCCCTGTTGTAGTCGGCAGGTCTGACAGTCTGCTTGCGGCTCGCCGCAGCGTCCAATCGGGCTGTGTAAAGGCCTGTGGACAGGCTGTGCAGACACGCCGCCGACGCTGTGCGCAGCCTGGGGACAGAGCTGGGGATGACCGCCGGTCCGGGCCGGGCGCACCGCCACTACCTGCGGTGATGCAGTCCACCGGATGTGTGCGGAAAAAACTTTGGCCCAGCTCTGCGTCCACACAGGGAGAGAAGTTATCCACATACGGAACGTGACAGCTGACGTGAGATCCGGGGTCGGCCACCGCGCCGAAACGTGCCGCGATCATGGCCACGGTGCCCTAGGATTCGAGCATGTGTTCGACGCCGGATCCCCGGCTCACCCGCATCGGCACGGCGATCGACGAACTGGCCGAGGACGCGGCTGGGGAGGCGGTGGACACACTGGCCGCCCGACTGGCGGAGCTGTGGGCGATGGTGGCCGCCATCGATCCTGAGCTGGCTCAGCGGCTGCCGGGATACACGGAGTGACTCGAGGCCCGGCCGGGCGTACCGGCCGGGCCTGAACAAGCCAGCGGTCAGTTGCCGCGGACCTCGACGTCCAGCGTGGCGGTGACCTCGGGGTGCAGCCGGACGGTGACCTGGTGCGTGCCGACCGTCCGGATCGGGGTAGTGATCTCGATCCGCCGCCGGTCGAGTTCCGGGCCGCCCGCCTTCCGCACCGCGGTGGCGATGTCCGACGCGCTTACCGAGCCGAACAGCCGCCCGGCGGCCCCGGCCCGCACGTCCAACCGGACGGGGAGCGCCGCCAGTCGCTTGGCCGCGTCCTTCGCGTCATCCAGGCCGCGGATATCGCGGGCCGAGCGGGCCCGCTTGATCAGCTCGATCTGCTTCTCGGCGCCGCGGGTCCAGGCCATGGCCAGGCCACGCGGGACGAGGTAGTTACGGCCGTAGCCGGCGGCCACCTCGACCACGTCGCCGGGCGCGCCCAGGCCGGTGACCTCGTTGGTGAGGATCAGCTTCATCGGTGTGCCCATCGGTCCTCTCCCGGTCAGCGTGCCGTGCTGGTGTACGGCAGCAGCGCCATCTCGCGGGCGTTCTTGATCGCCTTGGCGACGTCGCGCTGATGCTGCGTGCAGTTTCCGGTAACCCGCCGGGCCCGGATCTTGCCGCGGTCGGAGATGAACTTACGGAGCAGCCCAGTGTCCTTGTAGTCCACGTAGGAGATCTTCTCCTGGCAGAACAGGCAGACTTTCTTCCTGGGCTTACGGATTGGTGCTTTTGCCATCATGGTGCTCCTGAAGAGAGCCCCGCGCATGCGGGGATGGTCGGTTAGTTAGTTAGGGCCAGTGCTGCTTGGCTTAGAACGGCGGCTCGTCGGAGGACCCTTCGCCGAAGCCACCGGCGTCGGAGGCCCAGGGGTCGTCGCTGGCCCGGCCACCGGACGATCCACCATACCCGCCGGAGCCACCCTGGCCGCCACCGCCGAAGTTGCCCCCGCCGCCGCCACCAGCACCGCCAGCACCGCCAGCACCGCCGGTGCCGCCACCGAAACCACCGCCACCGCCACCGCCGGAGCGGTTGGACTTGGTGACCTTGGCCGAGGCGTTGCGCAGTGACGGGCCGACGTCGTCCACCTCGACCTCGTAGACGGTGCGCTTCTCGCCTTCCCGGGTCTCGTACGAGCGCTGCCGCAGCCGCCCGTTGACGATCACCCGCATGCCGCGCTGCAGGCTCTCCGCCACGTTCTCAGCGGCCTGCCGCCACACGTTGCAGGTGAGGAACAGCGAGTCGCCGTCCTTCCACTCACCCGACTGCTGGTCGCGGAACCGGGGGGTGGAGGCCACCCGGAACTTGGCCACCGCCTGGCCGGTCGGGGTGTAGCGGAGCTCAGGATCGTCGACCAGATTGCCGGCGATCGTGATCTGGGTGTCGCCTGCTGCCATCGGGGTTGCTCCCGGTCCTAATCTCGGAGGGTGTGCCGGAACGTAGCTAACAGAGCTCTCAGTGCGTTTCCGGACGGAGGATCTTGGTCCGCAGCACGGCCTCGTTGAGGCTGAGCTGACGGTCGAGTTCGTGTACCGCGTCCGGCTCCGCGACCATGTTGACGACCGCGTAGATACCGTCGGGCTTCTTCTCGATCTCGTAGGCGAGCCGGCGCCGCCCCCACACGTCAATCTTGTTGACGCTGCCACCTTCGGTGCTGATCACCGAGAGGAACTGGTCGAGCGACGGCTGGACCGTCGACTCTTCGAGGGCAGGATCGAGGATGATCATCATTTCATAGCGGCGCATGCTGGAACATGCCTCCTCTGGACTGATGCGGCCACGGTCTCTCCGTGGCAGGAGGGGCCACCACGCCAGGCCGGCGAGCACGCCGGTGGCGGTTGCAGCCGAATCAGAGTACCAGGGCACACCGACAACCTGGCTCAGGATTCCGCCCGCCCGGCAGCGGGCACAACGTCCGGTAGATCCGTCGCCGGGCACCTATGTCCGAGGGGGCTCCCATGTCGCAAGCCACCGGAGAGCGCAGCAGCACGGCCGAGCGGGCCCGCCCGCGCCTCCTGCACGTCGCGCTGAACACGGACGGGCGGCGTCACCCGGTGGAGAACGTGCTCACCCTGTTCACGCTGGCCGCCGGCCTGGTCGCCTGCATCACGGGCTTCCTGGCCAACTACGTTGTGAGTCAGCCGTGGGCACACATCATCGCGACCTGGCTCGGCCTGGCCGCGCTGCTGGTCGGGCTGTACAGCCAACTGGTCTCGGCCACCAGGCAGGAGCGCATGCTGATCGTGGCCGGCCTGGTCGCGGCGTTCGTCGGCCTGTGCCTGGGGCTGGCCAACGGGGGTTTGGGGTAACGCTGTTTGGTCTGGGGGACGACCCCCCTGGACCCCCCGGGATATCTGGTCCCGCGAGGCATCGCTGCGCGGCACCTCCCGTACCCAGAGAAATACTCTGCCGGTACCGGTCAGACCAACCCCTACTAGTCTCGTGACCATGCTCAGCATCGGCCCACACGTGCATGACGACCAGCCGCTGGCCGCGGCGAAGGCCACCGACTCCCCGGTGGTCCAGTTCTTCCTCGGCGATCCGCAGGGCTGGGCCAAGCCCAGCTTCCCCGGCGGCGACGCGGCGGCCCTCCGCAAGGCGCTCGACGACGCGGGGGTACAGGCGTTCATCCACGCCCCGTACCGGATCAACGTGGCCAGCACGAACAACCGGATCCGCATCCCGAGCCGGACGCTGCTCGGCCAGTACCTGGCGGCCGCGGCCGAGATCGGCGCGGCCGGGGTGATCGTGCACGGCGGCGGGGTGACGGCCGGCCAGGACGTGGCCGACGGCTACGCGAACTGGCGGAAAGCGGTCGAGCGGACCGCGCGCCCAGTGCCGATGCTGATCGAGAACACCGCGGGCGGGGACAACACCATGGCCCGCGGCCTGGACTCGGTGGCCCGGCTGTGGGACGCGGCCGCCGCCGAGAACGTCGGGTTCTGCCTGGACACCTGCCACGCCTACGCCAGCGGCGAGGAACTGGCCGGGATCGCGGACCGGGTCAAGGCGATCACCGGCCGCATCGACCTGGTGCACGGCAACAACTCCCGGGACGAGTTCGACTCGGGCCGGGACCGGCACGCCGGCCTGGAACAGGGCACCATCGACCCGAAGCTTCTCGTCGACGTCATCCGATCCGCAGGCGCACCCGTCATTTGCGAAACGCCCGATCCCGCCACTGACATAGCCTGGCTACGCAGCCAGTTCTAGCTTTGCGCCTCCGGGGGCGCTATACCCGCCGCCTTCCCTCGTCGCCCGGTCGCTCGTTCCTCGCTCCCGCGCTCCTCAGTCCAGTCGGCGGCGCGCCCCCTTTGGCGCCGGAGCCGGAGCACCACCCGGTCAGGGGTACCAGCCAGCACGCCACCGGCTGGGTCGTCCTCCCCGCCGGCCCGGACCAGGTCACCGGCCGGGTGCAGGATGTCCCGGATGACCAGTGCGCAGAGCAGCAGCACGGTGAGGAACCGGGCCAGCAGGGCGGCGAAATACAGCCCCTGGCTGATGCCGTCCACCGCGGCCGGCCCGGTCACCGACACGGTGATCAGATAGGCCCAGATGGCGAAGAAGTAGCCCACCTCGGCCAGTTGCCACAGCGCATAGGCACCCCACCGGGGCCGGGCCAGCACCACCAGCGGCGCCAGCCACACCACGTACTGCGGGGACCACACCTTGTTGGACAGCAGGAACGCCGCCAGCACCAGGAAGAAGGCCTGCGGCAGCCGGGGCCGCCGCGGCGCAGCCATGATCAGCAGCGCGATCCCGACGCAGGCGGCCAGGAACACCAGCGACGAAATGGCGTTGAGGCTGTGCACGCTGGTCGTGCCGATCAGGGGCCAGTGTTCCGACTCGAAGAAGTACCAGATCGAGCCCCAGTCGGCGGAGCGGGTCTCGCTGAGCAGGTAGAACCGGGCCCAGCCGGACGGGGCGATGATCATGACCGGCACGTTGACCACCAGCCACGCGGCGGCCGCCGAGCCGCCCGTCACCCAGAACTCGCGCATCCGGCAGGCCCGCCAGCAGAGCAGCAGCAGCGGGCCGAGGAACAGCACCGGGTAGAACTTGGTCGCCACGGCCAGCCCGATGAGCACCCCGGCCAGCACGCCGCGGCGCGCCGCCCAGGCCGCCATGCCGAGCATGGCCAGGCCCATCGCGACCAGGTCCCAGTTGATGAACGCGCCCAGGATGACCGCGGGGGCCAGCGCGACACCCAGCGCGGTCCACCGCCGGGACCGGCCCGCCAGATACGCGGTGGCCAGCACGCCGAGCACGAAGAAGATGCTCAGCGCCGCGACGGTGAGGTCGAAGAACTCACGGCCCCGGACGAACGGGTCGGTGATCGGCCGGACCAGCCAGGCGACCAGTTGCATCGCGCCGCCGATGAGTACCGGGTACTCCACCGGGTGGTCCGCGTACGGCACCTTCCCGGCGGACAGGCCCTCGTTGAAGTACAGCGGGTAGATGTCGGTGTAGCAGTGCCCCTGGAACTGGGTGAGGTAGCCGTTCCACGCGCCGGCCCGGCAGGCCCACTTGTTGGCCAGCCCCAGCATGCAGCCGAGCACGCTGGCCGTGATCAGCGCCGAGGTCGTCCCGGCCAGCAGCGCCAGCCGCCCAGCCGCCAGTCGCTGCCTGGCCGGTGGTTCCTGGCCAGCCAGGCCGGCCGGTTTGTCGGTCACCACGCTCCGTTGAGGTAGACGGTCCTGGCGCCGGCCACCGCGGCCGGCGCCCTCCTATCTTCTCTCTCAGCGCCGGGCGCCCGGCAGCCTGATCGTCGGAGTCGGGGTGGCTGTCACCGTCGTGCCGGGCAGCGAGGGCGTCGGGGTCGGCGACGGCCCGTTGCCCTGGTTCTGGTGGCAGTGCCGCCCGAAGAAGAAGCCCTGGCAGGTAATGGTGGGCGTGGGGTTCGGGTGGGCCTTCCTCGGCTTCGGCGTGTACGGCCCGAGCAGGTTCCACGCGGTGCCGCCGAAGTCCGGCGCCGGGAAGCTCTGCACCTGCATCTGGGCGAATTCCTTCATCGCGAAGATGTGCCAGATCGAGGCCGGTTCCTGGCCACCGTAGCCTTGCAGGCCGGCCAGCCCGTACAGGGTCTGCACGCCGGCCGGCGGCGCGCTCTCCTGGTTGGCCGCTGCCGCGCAGCCGGACACGTTCCCCGGGCAGCCCTGCTCGTTGGTGAACATGCCCACGGCCAGGGTGAACTGCGGGATCGAGCCGATGAAGAAAGCCGACTGGGACAGGTTGGTGGTGCCGGTCTTGGCGATGATCGGCCGGCCGTCGGGCAGGCCCGCGGTGGCCGCCGTGCCACCCGGCTTGGTGTCGAAGGACAGCGCGTAGTCCACGTCGGAGTCCTCGGCCGGGGTGAGCACCATCCGGTGCATCACCTTGGCGTTGATGGTGGTCAGCGGGGCGTTCGGCTTCTGCACCTGGATCTGCAGGATCACGTGTGGCGTGACGTACTGGCCGTTGTTGGCCAGCGTGGAGAACGTGCTGGCCTGCTCCCCGACGGTGAGCGAGGCCTGGCCCAGCGCGGTGCCGACCTCGCTGCGCATCGTGCCCAGACCGGAGGCGTCGGTGTCCACCCCGAACGCCTGGGCCAGGTGGACGATGTTCATCCCGTCGGTGCCCGCCACCCGGTGGTACAGGTCGGTGTACGCGGTGTTCAGCGACTCGGCCGACGCGGTGACCACGCTGACCCCGCTGGCCTGTGCGTCGCCCGCGTCGTTGCCGACCTCGTACCAGCTCTGCGCGTTGGCCGCGGTCGGCTGGGTCCAGCTGGCGTACGTCAACGGGTTGGCGACCGGCGGGATCCACAGCGGTGAATGCCCGTCCAGCGTGCTGGTCTTCACGCTCATGCCCTGCTGCCGGGCCAGCGCCAGCACGTAGGGCTTGAACGAGGAGCCGACCTGTTCCCGGTTCTGCAGCGCCATGTTCCACTGGCAGCGGATCCTGGCGCACTTCTTGGCCGTGGCCTCGAAGTTCGGCCCGCCGTACATGGCCCAGATCTCGCCGGTGCTCGGCTGCTCCAGCACCGCCCCGGCGTGCGCCCAGTTCGGCATGCCGCCGTGGATCAGCGACTCTTCCTGCTTCACCGACGCGTACAGCGCGTTCATCATCGGCTTGCTGAACGTGGTGGTGATGCGCAGCCCACCGTTGGCGATCTCGGCCGGGGTGTAGTGGTAGGTGCTCTCCAGTTCGTTCTGCACCGCTTCCATGATGTAGCCGCGGTACCCGGACCAGGAGTTGTTGAACGCCTTCACCAGCTTCGGGAACTTCTGCGCGCTGGCCTGGCTCTGCGACAGCCAGCCCTCCTGGACCATGGTGTTCAGCACGTAGTGCCAGCGGTACACCAGGTTCTGTGTAGGCGGCGCCACCCGACGGGCTCGGGTTGTAACCATCGGGCGCCTGCGGCATGGCCGCGATCATCGCGGCCTGGGCCACGGTCAGCTTGCTGACCGGCACGCCGAAGTACTGCTGGGCGGCGGCGCCGAAACCGTAGAGACCCACTCCGGTCGGCACCGTGTTCATGTACTGGGTGAGGATCCAGTCCTTGGACTCCTGCGAGGCCAGCTTCTCCGCGACGAAGATCTCCTTGATCTTCCGGGTCGCGGTCTCCGAGTCGCCGATGCCCAGGTAGTAGTTGCGCACCAGTTCCTGGGTGATGGTCGACCCGCCCTGCTGCACCTGCCCGCTGGTCAGGTCGGCGATGGCGGCGCGGATGATGCCGGTGGGCGAGATGCCGCCCTCGTCATAGAAGTGCTTGTCCTCCGAGGCCACCATGGCGTGCTTGACCATGGTCGGGATCTGGTTGGAGCTGAGGATCTGCCGGTTGGTGCTGCCGAACATGCCGACCAGCGTCTTGCCGTCGCGGAAGTAGACCCGGGACGCCTGGCCGGTGGCGAACGAGGACGCGGCCGGGATCGGCGTCCTGGCGTACATGTAGAACACGCCGACCAGCACCAGGATGAAGAACCCGGTGCCGGTGGCCAGCGACAGGCCGATGGCCTTCTTCCAGGTCCAGCGCCGCCACCAGTCGCCTTTCTGGTGCGGCCGGCCGCCGCGGCCACCCCGGCCGCGGCCATTGCCGCCCCGGCCATTACCGCCGCCATTCCGGTCACGTGGGTACCCGGCGGCGGCCACCGGCGCCGGGCCGTCCGGGTAGCCACCCGGTCCGGTGCCCAGCTGCGCGGCCAGCCGGTCCCGGGCGCTCATCCCGCGGCGGGGCACCTCGGCCCGGGCGGCGCGGCGCCCGGAGCGGCGACCACCGCCGGGCGGGCGGCGGCCGCCCTGCGGCGCCTGGCCGCGGTCCCAGCCGTAGTCCTCGGCGCCGTAGTCGCGCCCGGGCCGGGGCCGGCGGGATAAGCGCCGGGAAAGTCTGGGTTACTCACGCGTCCTCACTGGTTGGGTGGGGCAGTCGTGGGGCGAGTGTCAGGTTGGGGCCTCACGGTATCTGGTGGCACGGGCTACCCGGCGCGGGTTAGAAATTCGTCACAACTGCTTACCGCGTCTTTGACTGTTCCTCAGCCGCCCTGGCTGGGCGGCGCGGGGAGGTGCCGTCCTACCCGTCGTCACTCACCAGGAACGGCGGCGCCTGGCCCGCTGTTACTCGCCAGCACGGGCGCGCCGGGTGCGCCGGGTGGGGGGCTCACCCGTGCCGAGCACATAGGACGAGGCGAGGTGGTTCCAGGAGCAACTTTGGCAGACCTCGACCACATATACCCGGAACTCCCCGTATTCGGACGCCATCTCGGCCAGTTCCGGTCCTTGCTTTACCCGCCCGGCGTACGGCCCGAGTTCGTCGCCGTACACGTACGTGACGTGGGTCAGCTTGGCCCGGCGGCAGATCGGGCAGGCCACCTGGGTCGCCTCACCATGAAATTTCGCCGCCCGGAGCAGGTACGGATGGGCGTCGCAGACATCGGCCAGCGTGGTGTGCCCGGCCAGCACCGAGGCGAGCGTTGCCCGGCGGGCAAGCCCGTAATCCACCACCGATCGGCGACTCCCCACCCTCTAGAGCGTATGAGGGTTTGCCCAGGGCGGCGACCCGGCACCCCGGGTTGCACTATGTGTCAACTCGTCATATCTTAATGATGTATCGGTTCGATACATCGCTTGGGTACATTGTCCAGTAGCGGCGGACGGAGGTGCGGCTGGCATGGTCGGGCAGCGGTCACGTGTGCTCGAGCTGGCGGTCCTCGGGCTGCTGCACGAGACCCCGATGCACGGCTACGAGCTGCGCAAACGGCTCAACTCGACGCTCGGTGCGTTCCGCGCCTTCGGTTACGGGTCGCTGTACCCGTGCCTGAAGGAGCTGCTCGCGCACGGGCTGATCGCGGAGGAGGCCCCGGAGGCCCCGGAAGGGGCGGCCAAGCCGCTGTCCCGCCGGTCCAAGATCGTCTACCGGCTGACCGCGGAGGGCAAGGAGCGGCTGCAGGACCTGCTGGCCGAGTCCGGCCCGGACGCCTGGGACGACGACGGGTTCGGGGTGCACTTCGCCTTCTTCGGCCAGACCCGGGCCGACATCCGGCTGCGCATCCTGGAAGGCCGCCGCACCCGGCTGGAGGAACGGCTGGACGGCGTGCGCGCGGCCATGGCCCGGACCCGGGAGCGGATGGACAGCTACACGCTCGAGCTGCACCGGCACGGTCTGGAGTCGGTGGAGCGCGAGGTGCGCTGGCTGAACGAGCTGATCGCTTCGGAGCGCCAGGCGGACAACGAGCCCGGCGCCAGCGACTGACTGAAAAAGAACAACCTGAGGCCACAACGGCTGAGAGAAGGAGTAAACCCCATGGGTTCGGTTCGGGTAGCCATCGTCGGCGTGGGCAACTGCGCCAGCTCCCTGGTCCAGGGCGTGGAGTACTACAAGGATGCGGACCCTGCGGGCCGGGTCCCTGGGCTCATGCACGTCCAGTTCGGGCCGTACCACGTGCGCGACGTGGAGTTCGTGGCCGCGTTCGACGTGGACGCCAAGAAGGTGGGCCGGGATCTCTCCGAAGCCATCGGGGCGAGCGAGAACAACACCATCAAGTTCTGTGACGTGCCGCCGACCGGCGTCACCGTGCAGCGCGGCCCGACCCTGGACGGCCTGGGCGAGTACTACCAGGAGCTGATCACCGAGTCGGCCGACCCGATGGTGGACGTCACCGCGGCGCTCCGCGAGTCGGGCGCGGACGTGCTGGTGTCCTACCTCCCGGTGGGCTCCGAGCACGCCGACCGGTACTACGCGCAGTGCGCCATCGACGCCGGGGTGGCGTTCGTGAACGCGCTGCCGGTGTTCATCGCGTCCGACCCGGAGTGGGCGGCCAAGTTCACCGCGGCCGGCGTGCCGATCATCGGCGATGACATCAAGTCGCAGGTCGGGGCGACCATCACGCACCGGGTGATGGCCAAGCTGTTCGAGGACCGCGGGGTGGAACTGCTCCGCACCTACCAGCTCAACTTCGGCGGCAACATGGACTTCATGAACATGCTGGAGCGCAAGCGGCTGGTGTCCAAGAAGATCTCCAAGACCCAGTCGGTCACCTCGCAGATCCCGCATGAGATGGAGAAGGCCGCGGTGCACATCGGCCCGTCCGACCACGTGCCGTGGCTGGACGACCGGAAGATGGCCTACGTCCGGCTGGAGGGCCGCGCGTTCGGCGACGTGCCGCTCAACCTGGAGTACAAGCTCGAGGTGTGGGACTCGCCGAACTCGGCGGGCATCATCATCGACGCGATCCGCGCCGCGAAGATTGCCCAGGACCGCGGCATCGGCGGCCCGGTGGAGTCCGCCGCGTCCTACTTCATGAAGTCGCCGCCCCAGCAGTACGGCGACGACGTGGCGCGCGACCTGGTCGAGCAGTTCATTCGCGGCGAGATCGAGCGGTAAAACCCCAACCCACATATATAACGCCGTAATCGTGGTCAATCGGGAGTCAAGCATTCGGCACCGATTGGCCACGATCAAGGCTGCGCCACCGTACTGCCGGAGGCGGTGCCCCGTAGGCTGATCAGGTGCCGATTCCCCGCGACCTCCTTCGTTACCGACTTGCGCGTCGTGCTGCGCGAGCGGGATTTCCGGCGGCTGTTTGCCACCCGGCTGATCTCGCAGACCGGTGACGGGGTGTTCACCGCCGGGCTCGGCTCCTATGTGTTCTTCAACAAGACGACGTTCCCCAACCCGGCGTCAGCGGCGGCCGCGTTCGCCGTGCTGTACCTGCCCTACTCGCTGATCGGCCCGTTCGCCGGGGTGTTCATCGACCGCTGGTCGCGGCGGCAGATCCTGGTCTACTCGGCGGCGGCGCGGTCGCTGTTCGTGGTGCTCACCGCCGCGCTGGTCGCCTCGGGCAAGCTGGGTGTGCCGCTGTACGCCAGCGTGCTGCTGGTGCTCGGGGTGAACCGGTTCTTCCTGTCCTCGCTGTCCGCCGCGCTGCCGCATGTGGTGCCCGCGGACAAACTGGTGATGGCCAACTCGGTGTCACCCACCGCGGGCGGCATCATGGCGTCGGTCGGCGGGCTGGTCGGCCTGGGCGTGCACGTGGCCACCGGCAGCGGGCAGACCGGCTCGGCCATCACCTTGCTGGCCGGCGGCTGCTGTTACCTGCTGGCCGGGGTGGTGGCCCGGACCATGCGCCGCGACCTGCTCGGGCCGGACCTGGCTGCGCGGGTCGCCGGGCGGGTGCTCGGCGAGATCGCCGACGTGGCCGCCGGGCTGGTGGCCGGGGCCCGGTACGTGATCCGGCGCCGCGGGCCTGCCGCCGCGCTCGGCGCCACCGGGGCGAACCGGTTCCTGTACGGGATCCTGTTCCTGATGTCGATCCTGCTGTACCGGAACTACTTCTACCGGTCGGCCGGGGCCAACACCGCGCTCAGCCATTTCACCGTGCTGGTCCTGGTGTCGGCGGTGGGCTACGGGTGTGCCGCGCTGATCACCCCGGGGCTGGCCAAGCGGCTGGGCAAGCCGGCCTGGATGGCGCTGCTGCTGGCCAGCGGCGGGGTGGTGATGGCCGCGCTGGGCGAGACGTTCAGCCAGCCCGCGTTCCTGATCATCGGGTTCTGGCTGAACCTGGTCGGGCAGGGCGTGGCCATCTGCGCGACCACGATCCTGCAGGAGCAGGTGGACGACGCCTACCGCGGCCGGGTGTTCTCGTTCTACGACATGACGTTCAACATCACGTTCGTCTGCGGCGCCGCGCTGAGCGCGGCGTTCATGCCGGCCAACGGCCGGTCACCGGCGATCATCGCGCTGGTCGCGGCGGGCTACCTGGTCGCCGCGGTGGCTTACTGGCTGGCCGGCCGCGAGTCGTCCGGCGGGGCTCGGTCCCGGCGGCCCGGATATCCCCTTCCGCTCGGCCCAGCCGAGCAGTTCCTGAGTGGCCCGCTGCTCGCACCCAGCGGGCCATGCTCCATGCGCAGGTCGAGCAGGTGCTGAGAGGCCCGGCCGACGTCCCGGCCCTGGGGCAGGCCGAGGATCTGCATGATCTGATGGCCGTCCAGATCAGGCCGGATCTTCTTCAGCTCCTCCTGCGCGCTGAGCTGGGCGATGCGCTCTTCCAGCCCATCCTGGGCCCGGGCCAGCCGGGCCGCCTTGGCCTTGTTCCGGGTGGTGCAGTCGGCCCGGGTCAGCACGTGCAGCCTGGTCAGCAGCGGCCCGGCGTCCCGCACGTAGCGGCGCACCGCGGCATCGGTCCACTCCCCCGGGCCGTAGCCGTGAAAGCGCAGGTGCAGCGCGATCAGCGTGGTCACGTCGGCCACCACCGCGGCCGGGAAGCGCAGCGCCTTGAGCCGGGACCGGGCCATCGCCGCGCCGACCGCCTCGTGGTGATGGAACGCGACCCGCCCGTCCGGCAGCCGGGTACGCGTCTTCGGCTTGCCGATGTCATGCAGCAGCGCGGCCAGCCGGAGCACCAGGTCCGGCTGCAGGCCGTAGCGCGGCTCCAGCTCGATGGACTGGGCCAGCACGGTGAGCGAATGCTGGTACACGTCCTTGTGCCGCATGTGCTCGTCGGTTTCCAGCCGCAGCCGGGGCACCTCGGGCAGCACCACATCAGCGACGCCGGTGTCCACCAGCAGCTCGATGCCACGCCCCGGACCTATCCCCGGGGCCAGCATCAGCTTGCTCAGCTCGTCGCGGATCCGCTCGGCCGACACCACGCTGAGCCGGCCGGCCAGCTCGTGCATGGCCACCGCCACCTCGGGCACCACGGCGAAGCCGAGCTGGGCCGCGAACCGCGCCGCGCGCATGATGCGCAGCGCATCGTCGGTGAACGAACTGGCCGGGCTGGCCGGGGTGCGCAGCACCTTGTCCCGCAGATCACGCAGCCCGCCGAACGGGTCCAGCAGCTCCAGCGACGGCAGCGGGGCGGCCATCGCGTTGACCGTGAAGTCGCGCCGCCGCAGGTCTTCCGGCAGCGAGGTGCCGTACCGGGTGACCGGCTTGCGGGACTCCGGCCGGTACGTCTCGCTCCGGTAGGTGGTGACCTCGAAGACGACCGGCCCCTTGCGCAGCCCGACCGTGCCGAACTCGATGCCGGTCTCCCAGACCCGGTCGGCCCAGTCGTGCGCGATCTGCAGCACCTGGTCGGGCAGCGCGTCGGTGGCCAGGTCCAGGTCGCTGTGCCCGCGGCCGAGGAAGACATCCCGGACCGTCCCGCCGACCAGGGCCAGCTGGTGCCCGTGCCGGGCGAACACGCGGCCCAGTTCCAGGGCGGGCGCGGCCGAGGCGCGCAGCAGCGCCGCGGCGGCTTTCTGCTCGCGCGGGCCGATGGGTGGGGTATCCGGCACGGGCATTGAGGGTAGGGGGTAGGTGAGCTCAGGGGGAAATCCGGTGGGCCCGGATGCACCCGGAACCTGAAGGAGCACCCAGGGAACGGCAATACCATTTCCGGCATGCCGCGTCAGCGCACCACGCCCCGCGGCCGGCTCAGGCAGCTGGCCGCGGCCGGCGCGCATCGTGGGCCGTGGCCGGGCTGGCGCCCGCCGCGGCGGCAGGCGGCGCGGCCACCGCCTTGGCCAGCACAGTCACTTCGGCCAGCCAGCAGCAGGTGACCGTGGCCATCACCTCGATCAGCCCGCAGATCGCCCGGCCCGGCAAGCCGGTCACGGTGTCCGGCACGGTGACCAACCCCACTGGCGCCCGGTGTCCGACCTGGCGCGTCCAGCTGTGGTCCTCCACCGCCCGGTTCACCACCCGCAGCCAGCTGGCCAGCTACGCGGCCGGGCAGCTGCAGGTGGATGCGCCGGTGACCGGGGCGGTGGACCAGCTCGCGGGCAGCCTCAAGCCCGGCGCGACGCGGCAGTGGACGGTGACCGTCCCGGTCGCCACCCTGGGCTTCGCGAGCGGCTTCGGCGTGTACCCGCTGGCCGCGCAGCTCGATTCGGCGGGTTCGCCGGTGGCCGACGCCTACACGTTCCTGCCGTTCTGGCCGGGCAGCGCCCGGGCCGCCGGGCTGACCCGGCCGGAGCAGGTGGCCTGGATCTGGCCGCTGATCGGGCAGCCCGAGCAGGCGGCCTGCCACGCGCTGCGGAGCGACGGCCTGGCCAGCAGCCTGGCCAGCACCGGCCGGCTGGGCGGGCTGCTGGCCGACGGCACCAGCTCGGCCGGGCTGGGCGCGAGCCTGACCTGGGCTATCGACCCGAGCCTGCTGTCCAGCGCGGCGCTGATGACCCGCCCCTACCGGGTGGGCGGCACACCGGCCTGCACCGGCACGCAGACCAGGCGGGCCAGCCCGGCCGCCCGGGCCTGGCTGGCCAAGGTCCATGCGCTGGCCAGCCAGCAGGACTTCTTCACCACCCCGTACGCCGATGTGGACGTGTCCGCGCTGGCGCACGCCGGCCTGGACAACGACGTGGCCCGGGCGCTGGGCAAAGGCCGCGAGGTAGCGGCCAGCCCCAGCCTGCTCGGCGGCGTGCAGCGGCCGGCCGACACGGCCCGGATCGACTGGCCCGCCGACGGGATCGCCGACTACGGCGTGCTCGGCAGCCTGGCCGCCAACGGGATCGGTGCGGTCGTGCTGAACAGCAGCATGATGCCGCCGACGCGGCCGGTGCTGTTCACGCCGAGCGCCATCACCACGACCCCGGACGGGGTGAACGCGGGCCTGCGGGTGGCCCTGGCCGACAGCACGCTGGCCGAGGTGCTGGCGGACGCGCCGACCGCGGCGCACGCGCCGTCCGCCGCCGCGTCGTTCAGCACCGAGCAGCGGTTCCTGGCCGAGACCGCGATGATCGCCGCCGAGCAGCCTGGGCTGCCCCGTTCGGTGGTCATCACCCCGCCGCGGCAGTGGAACCCGGCGCCGGGGCTGGCCATGCGCACTGCTGGCGGAGACGGACAGCGCGCCCTGGCTGCGGCCGGCCAGCCTGAGCAGTCTGCTGGCCAAGCACTCGACCCCGGGCCAGGTGGCCCGCAAGCAGCCCCCGCCGCAGCAGTACGGCCATGGTGAGCTGCGCAAGTCGCTGCTCCGCAAGGTCCGCGGCCTGGAAGCGGCCATCCGGGTGCAGGCCAGTGTGCTGGGCCAGCCGGACTGCGAGGTATCTGTCCGGCGCGGTGGCGGCCATCGAATCGTCGGCCTGGCGCGGCGACCCGGCCGAGGCCAAGCGGCTGCTGTCCCGGGTGTCCGGTTTCGTGGCCGCCCGGTCGCACCTGGTGCACATCGTGGCGGGCGGCGGCCAGGTCACGCTGACCGGCAAGTCCGGGCCGGTGCCGGTGTCCATCGTCAACAGGATGGGCCAGCCGGTCACCGTCCGGCTGCTGGTCCAGGCCCCGGCCAACCGGCTGACCATCCTGTACAAGTCCGTCCCGGTGACCATCGGCAAGTTCGAGCAGAAGACGGTGGCGGTGCGGGTGCGCTCGTCGGTGGCGGGCTCCACCGTGCTCAAGGTGAGCCTGCTGGCGCCGAACAGGTCGCCGCTGCCCGGCCCGGGCGCCCAGGTCACCGTGGACGCGACCCACTTCGGCACCGAGGCGCTGGTCATCATCGCGGTGGCCTGTGGCCTGTTCGTGGTCACCTCCGCGGTCCGGGCGGTGCGCCGGGGCATGCGCCGCACGCCGGACGGCTCCCCAGGTCAGGACGCTACTCCCGGGGATCCCGGCCGATCGCCGGACGAAACGGATACGGTCAGCAGGAAGCCCGCGCCCGGTGTCAGCCAGTCCGGGCAAGGGGTCGACACGCGCGAGGAGCCGGATGAATACGCCAGCGCCCCAGGGTGGGTGGAGCGGCCCTGACCGTGGCCGCGGCCCCGGGCGCCGCCGCGCGCCGGGACGGCGCCGGGCCACCGGCCGGCCCGCTGGCCCGCCCGCTGGCCCGCCCACCCAGGCCCGCGCTGACCAGGGCTACCGCGACCCAGACGTGACCCCGGGCTACCGCGACCCGCGTCAGCCGAGCCCGCGGGAACCGGCCGCCTGGCCCGGCGAGGCCTATCCGGCACCGGGCGGCTCCGGTTACCGGAATTACCCGCCGCCGACCGTCCCCGGCTATGAGGACCCCGGTTTCCCGGACCCCGGCTACCGCGACCCGGCGCACGACATGCCACCGGAGCCAGCGCCACCCGGCGGTGGGGACGGCCCGAGTCTGGTCCGGTCCAGCAGTGTGATGGCCATCGGCACGCTGGCCTCCCGCGGCACCGGCTTCCTGCGCACCCTGCTGACCGTCTACGCGCTCGGCGCTATAGGCGTGGCGAACTCGTACAACAACGCCAACACGCTGCCCAACGCGGTCTACGACCTGATGCTCGGCGGCATCCTGAGCGCCGTGGTGGTGCCGTTGCTGGTCAGCGCGGCCAAGCGGGACACCGATCGTGGCGAGGCCTACAGCCAGCGGATGTTCACCCTGGCCACCGTCGCGCTGTTCGGCCTCACCCTGGTCGCCACGCTGGCCGCGAGCCTGCTGGTCGGGCTGTACGCGCATGCGCTGAGCGGCGCCGAGCGCAACCTCACGGTGATCTTCGCCTACTTCTTCATCCCGCAGATCTTCTTCTATGGGGTCAGCTCGATGGCCGGCGGGGTGCTGAACTCGCGGGGCAGCTTCGCCGCGCCGATGTGGACGCCGGTGCTGAACAACCTCGTGGTCATCCTCGTCCTGCTGTTGTTCATGGCCACCGGCGGCATCGGCACCAACCCGTCAGACATCTCATCCGCCCAGGTCCAACTGCTCGGCTTCGGCACCACGCTGGGCATCATCGTGCAAACCGCCGCGCTCATCCCCGCGCTGCGACGAGTCGGCTTCCGCTGGCGGCCCCGGTTCGACTTCCGGCGGGCGGAGGTGGCCGAGATCCGCCGGATGGCCGCCCCGCTGTTCGGCTACATCGTCACCACCCAGGTGTCCTTCCTGGTGGTGCAGAACGTGGCGAATGCCGCGTCCGACCACGTGCCCTCGGACTCGTTCTCCACCTACACGTACGCCTGGATGCTGTTCCAGCTGCCGTACGCGGTGGTCGGCGTCTCGGTGATCACCGCCCTGCTGCCCCGGATGAGCGCGCACGCCGCGGAACGCCGGTTCGCGCTGGTCCGTAGCGATTTCTCCACGGGCGTCCGGCTGTCCTCGGCCGTTGTCGTGCCCGCCGCTCTGCTGCTCATCGTGCTGGGTGGGCCGCTGGCCGAGTTCCTGTTCGGCCTCGTGCATGGCAGCACCACGGTGGCGGAGAACCGCTACATCGGCGAGGTGTTCGGCGTCTTCTCGCTGTTCCTGGTCCCGTACATGATGTTCCAGCTGCTGCTGCGAGTGTTCTACGCGCTGCACGACAGCCGGACACCCATGTTCATCGGCGTCGCCACCATGACCGTCAACAGCGGCATCAGCCTGCTCGCGCTGCTATCTGCTGCCAGCCGGCCATGTGGTCGAAGGGCTCGGCGTGGCCTTCGGCCTGGGCAACCTGGCCGGCGCCGTGGTGGCCTGGCGGATCGCCAGCCGGCGGCTGGGCGGCCTGGCCGGCCGCGAGATCAGCCGCACCCTGGTGCGGATGCACCTGGCCGCGCTGCCCGCCCTGCTGTTCGCCTGGGCGGTGACGTTCATGGTCGGCGTGCTGCTCACGGCCGGCCCGGCCTACGGGCTGGTCACCATCCTGCTGGGCGGGGGCGGCGGGTTGTTTCTGTACTTCCTGTTCTGCCGGGCGCTGCACGTCAGCGAGGTCACTGACCTGCTCGGCAGTGTGCGGGCCCGGCTGGGCCGGTGACGCGGGCGAGGGATGGGCGGGCCCGCTACCGGGAACCGAACATGGTGTCTCTCACGTGTAACGGTTTGCGGTGCCGGGGCATGCGGGACGCGCCTGATCATCGCGCGCGGCTTAGCATGGTGTACGGCACCACGATGAACCGCAGCATGCTGGCAGATCCGGGGGCTCGGAAGGAGGGTCGGGAGGCTGCCCCTCCTGCATACCTATGAGCACCTTTATCTCAGAACCCGGTACCCGGCTCGGCGGCCGTTACCGGCTCGAGGACCGGATCGACGACAGCGGTGGCTGGTCGGCCTGGAAGGCCATTGACGAGACGCTGGCCCGGCCGGTCTCGGTCCTGACGTTCGCGCCGGGCTTCCCGCGTATCCGTGAGGTGCTCACCGCGGCCCGCGCCGCGAGCAGGCTCACCGACGCCCGGCTGGCCCAGGTCTTCGACGTCGAGGACGACTGGGACCAGGCCTACGTGGTGATGGAGTGGGTGGCCGGCGACTCGCTGGACGACCTGCTGGCCGACGGCCCACTGGAGCCCGCGCGGGGCGCGGAGATCGTGGCCGAGGCGGCCGAGGCGCTGGCCGCCGCGCATGCGGCCGGCGTGGCGCACCTCTGCCTGACCCCGCAGTCGCTGCGCTGGACGGCGGGCGGCGGGGTGAAGGTGACCGGCACCGGCATCGACGCCGCGCTGGCCGACGTCACGGCGGACGACCCGGCGCTGGCCGACACCCGCGGCCTGGCCATGCTGCTGTACGCGGCGCTGACCCGCTACTGGCCCGGGCCGGGCATGGGTACCCTGCCGCCGGCCCCGCTGGCCGATGGCAAGCCGTGCAGCCCGCGCCAGGTGTGCGCCGGCGTCCCGGCCACCATCGACGAGGTGACCTGCCAGGCGCTGTTCCAGCTCGAGCGGCGCCGCGGCCCGCTGCTGACCACTCCGGGCCTGCTGGCGGACGCGTTGTTCGAGGTCATCCCGGCCCCGATGGCCCCGCCGCCCGCGGCCGCCCCGGCCTGGTCCGGCTTCACCCAGAACTACCAGCCCGACTCCGGGCCCGCCGAGTACGCGGGCGGCGGCAACTGGGCACCGCCCGGGCCGGCCCGCCCGCCGCAGCGCCGGCCACCCCGGCCGCCGGGCCACCGGACGCCGGTGCAGCCGGGCCGTGCTGGCGCTGATCGTGCTGCTCGTGCTGGCCGCCATCGGCACCGGGCTGTACGGCCTGAACCGGAACAAGGGCGGCGGTGCGGGGGCCACGCCGAGCTCCTCGGGGGGCAGTCACTCGGCCAGCCCGGCGGCGAACACCGTGCTCACGCCGGTCAAGGCGGGCGGCTTCGACGCGCTCGGCCTCGGGAACGACCCGGGGAACGAGGACAACGCCGGGGCGGGCCTGGCCATCGACAGCAATCCGCACACGGCCTGGCACACTCAGTTCTATTTCAACTATCCGCGCTTCGGTGACCTCAAGGCGGGCACCGGCCTGATCCTGGACATGGGCAAGCCGGTCCGGCTGAGCTCGGTGCAGGTCACGTTCGGCCCGGCCGCGGGGGCCAACGTGGATATCGAGGTGGGCAGCAACAACAGCGTGTCACCGGCGGGCCTGGCCTCGTTCACCAAGGTGGCCAAGGAGAAGAACGTCGGCGGTGGCACCCAGACGTTCCCGGCCAGCAGTTCCGCGTCCGGCCGCTACGTGCTGATCTGGTTCACCAAGCTGCCGCCGAGCGGCGGCAACCAGTTCCAGGCGTTCATCTACAACGTCGTCCTGCACGGATCGGGCTGACCCGTGGCGGGCCAGCGAGGCCCGGCGCTGTCCGGCCCCTGGGGCGTGCCGCAGGCCGAGCCCCCCGATGCCGAGTTGCTGCGCCGTCATGTGACCGGCGACGCGGAGGCGTTCGGCCAATTGTTCCTGCGCCATCGTGATCGCCTGTGGGCAGTGGCGCTACGGACGATGGGGGATGCGGACGAGGCCGCCGACGCCCTGCAGGACGCGATGATCTCGGCGTTCCGCCGGGCGGCGGATTTTCGCGGCGATTCGGCCGTCACCACCTGGCTGCACCGGATCGTGGTGAACGCCTGCCTGGACCGGATGCGCCGCCGGGCCGCCCGGCCGGTGGCGCGAGCCACGATCTGGACCTGCTGGCCGCCGCGCCGCAGGCCGCCCCGGACCGGGACGCCGCGCTGGACGTGCTGGCCGCGCTGCGCACGCTGGTCCCGGAGCAGCGCGCCGCGCTGGTCATGGTGGACATGCTCGGCTATTCGGTGGCGGACACCGCGGAGATCCTGGGCGTCTCCCCGGCACGGTGAAGAGCCGGTGCGCCCGGGGCCGGGCCCGGCTGCTGCCGCAACTGGCACATCTGCGGAACCAGCCGGGCGTACCGCGCGTCTCACCTCCAGCGGAGGAGAGAAGACCAGTCATGAGTGGGCACGTGGACGCGGAGTCCCTGGCGCTGTATGCCGAGGGGCAGCTCAGCCGCGGCCGGACCGCACGGATCGCCGCCCACCTGCCCGGCTGCGCGGAGTGCGCCACCACGCTCGCCACGCTGGCCGAGGTGACCAGCCAGCTCAGCCACGTGCCGACGCCGTCGATGCCGTCCGCGGTGACGGCCCGGCTGGACGCAGCGCTCCGCGCCGAGGCGGCGCACCGCGCGGCTGCGCCCGTGCCGACTGCGCCCGCGCCGGCCGGCTTCCCATCGGCGGCCGCCGCGGCGCAACCCGATCTGGTCCCCGGCCGCGCTGCGCATCCTGGCTGCGGCCGGCGTGACGCTGGCGGTGGCGGGCGGCGTCGGCTACGCGGTGAGCCAGTTCTCCGGATCCGGCACCCCCTCATCCGCAAGTGCGCCCAGTGCCCAGCACCCCGCAGGCCGGGCCGCGCCAAACATGTCCGCGGGCTCCACGGGCGGGCACGCGAAGAAGCCGCACGCCGGCCCATACATCCCCACAAGCACCACCCGGTACGTCCGGACCGGCACCGACTACCGGCGCAGCACGCTCGCCACGCAGGGCAAGAAGGTGCTGGCGGAGTACGGCGTGAGCGCCTTCAGCGGGCCGGGCATGCTGGCTGCCGACAGCGTTGCGGCCCGGCAGGTACACATGTGTGTCAGTCAGACCGCCCACGGGCGCTCGGTGCTCGTAGTGGATCTGGCCCGGTACCAGCACCACCCAGCCATCGTCATCATCCTGGGCAAGCCGGACACGGTCGTCGCGGTCAGCCCCTCCTGCGCACCGCTGCAGTCCGCGCGGTTGCCTGTGACTTCGGGCTAAGCCACGGGATAATGCCTGCGAGGGGGATGGGCTCCCGGGGAATCTGTGCGCCCTAGGATCGGTTGACACCCCCGAACGGGAAGGGCGATCAGACGTGGTACGGGATGTCATCATTATCGGCTCGGGTCCGGCCTGGCTACACGGCAGCGGTCTACGCGGCACGGGCCAAGCTGTCCCCGCTCGTGTTCGAGGGATCGGTAACCGCCGGCGGCGCGCTCATGCAGACCACCGACGTGGAGAACTTCCCGGGCTTCCCGGACGGCGTGCTCGGCCCGGACCTGATGGACTCGATGCGCAAGCAGGCCGAGCGCTTCGGCGCCGAGCTCATCGCCGACGACGTGACCGAGGTTGACCTGGCCAGCACCCCCAAGGTGATCAAGACGGCCAGCGAGACGTACCAGGCCCGCACCGTGATCGTGGCTACCGGTTCGCGCTACCGCGAACTGGTCGTCGAGGGCGAGAAGCGGCTGTCCGGGCACGGCGTGTCCTGGTGCGCGACCTGTGACGGCTTCTTCTTCCGGGAACTCGACATCGCCGTGGTCGGCGGGGGTGACTCGGCCATGGAAGAGGCCACGTTCCTGACCCGGTTCGCCAAGTCGGTGACGATCATCCACCGCCGGGACCAGCTGCGCGCATCCAAGATCATGCAGGATCGGGCGCTGAACAACCCGAAGATCAAGTTCCGGTGGAACAGCGAGGTGGCCGAGGTGCTCGGCGACGCCAAGGTCACCGGGCTGCGGCTGCGTGACACGCAGACCGGCGAGGAGAGCACGATCGAGGTGAACGGCCTGTTCGTGGCGATCGGGCACGACCCGCGCAGCGAACTGTTCGCCGGCCAGCTGCCGATGGACAAGGAGGGCTACCTCCTGGTCGAGCAGCCGAGCACGCGCACCGGGGTGGACGGGGTCTTCGCCTGCGGCGACGTGGTCGACCACACTTACCGCCAGGCGGTCACGGCCGCAGGCACCGGATGTGCCGCCTCGCTGGACGCCGAGCGGTGGCTCGCGGACCACGAGTCCTGAGAAGTCCGAGACAACGGGAAAGGAACAACCGCCGTGGGCGCAACCAAGGTCGTGACCGATGCGACTTTCGACACGGAAGTCGTCAAGAACAGCAAGCCGGTCATCGTCGACTACTGGGCCGAATGGTGCGGTCCGTGCCGCCAGGTTGCCCCGGTTCTCGAGGAGATCGCCAAGGAGCACGCCGACAAGATCGACGTGGTCAAGCTGAACATCGAGGAGAACCCGCAGACCGCGCAGAAGTACGGGATCATGCTCATCCCGACGCTGAACGTGTTCTCCGGCGGCGAGGTCGTCAAGCAGGTGGTCGGGGCCAAGTCCAAGTCCGCCCTGCTCAAGGAACTTGCCGAGTTCATCTGAGCCGGCCGGGCCGGGCGCTGACCCGGACATCCGGACGCTGGCGTCCAGCGTGGTGTACGAGGACGCCCACATCGTGTTGCGCTGCGACGAGATCGAGCGCCGGGACGGCAGCCGGGGCACCTACGCCGTGGTCAACAAGCCCGACTTCGCGCTGGTCATCCCGGCCGAGGCGGACCGGTTCTGCCTGGTCGAGGAGTTCCGGTACCCGGTCGGGCGGCGCACCTGGTCATTCCCGCAGGGCGGGTTCCCTGGGCGGCGGACGGGGGATCCTGAGGAACTGGCCCGGCTGGAACTGGCCCAGGAGACCGGGCTGCGCGCCAGCCGGCTCACCCTGCTCGGCTACCTGCACTGTGCCCACGGCACCAGCAGCCAGGGCTTCCACGCCTACCTGGCCACCGGGCTGACCCAGGGGGAACCAGACCGGGAGCCGTCCGAGCAGGACATGCGCCAGCGCTGGGTGACCCGGGGCGAATTCAAGGACATGATCCGCCAACGCCAGCATCCTGGATGACTCAACCGTCGCCGCGTACTCGCTGCTGCTGCTGCACGAAGAGCGCCGTTAGGCGAGGCGGAGCGCCCGTTCCGGGCTCACCGAGCCGAGCAGCCGTTCCAGCGCCACCTCGACGTCCTCCCGCCAGGACACGGCGGTCTTCAGCTCCAGCCGCAGCCGCGGATAGTGCAGGTGCGGCCGGACCGTCTTGAAGCCCACCGCGAGCAGGTAGTCGGCGGGCAGCACGCAGGACAGGCCCTCGGAGCGCAGGTCGCCGAACGCCTCGATGGCCTTCACCCCGCGCCGGGTCAGGTCCTTGGCGACACCCTGCACCAGCATCCGGCCCAGGCCGCCGCCGGTGAACTCGCTCATGATGCTGGCCGTCATGAGCAGCACCGCATCCGCGCTCACCGGGCTGGTCGGGAAGGCCAGCGAGCGCGGCACGTACATCGGGGGCGCGTAGAGCACGTAGCCGGCGGGCGCGCCGTCCACGTAGGCGATCTTCCCGCAGCTGCCCCATTCCAGCAGCGTCGAGGAGATCCAGGCCTCTTTTTCCAGCGCCGGGTCGCCTACCTCTTCCGCGCGGGCATAGCTCACCGGGTCGAGTTCCCAGAAGACGCACCGGCGGCACCGCTTAGGCAGATCGTCCAGATTGTCCAGGGTGACGCTGACGAGACGGCGCGTCACGGACAACCCCTGGTGTTCATGGCGGCGGTCCAGCGCTGCTCGACGAGTTCGCTGAGCGTGCCCGGCACCGGGCCCGTACCCTGACATGGTACCCACCGACCTCTGGAGCGGCTGTGTCATCCGAGCAGTGCCGACTGCCTGTCCCGTCCCGGGTTGACCCGTACCTGGAGCACTATGCCATGCGCGCCCGCGGCATGGTGGCGTCCGAGATCCGCGCGCTGTTCGCGGTGGCCGCCCGGCCCGAGGTGGTATCGCTGGCCGGCGGCATGCCGTACATCTCCGCGCTGCCGCTGGACGTGGTGGGCGAGATGGCCGGCCAGCTGGTGGCCGACCGCGGCGCGGTGGCCCTGCAGTACGGCTCCGGCCAGGGCGATCCCGGGCTGCGCGAGGGCATCTGCGAGGTGATGTCGCTGGAGGGCATCCGGGCCCACCCGGACGAGGTCGTCGTCACGGTCGGCTCACAGCAGGCGCTCGACCTGATCACCAGGGTCTTCGTGGATCCCGGCGACGTGGTGCTGGCCGAGGGCCCGGCGTACGTGGGGGCGTTGGGTACGTTTGCGTCTTATGAGGCGAATGTGATCCATGTGCCGATGGATGAGCACGGCCTGGTCCCGGACGCGCTGGGTTCGGTGCTGGCCCGGCTGGCCGCGGCCGGGCGGCGGGCCAAGTTCCTGTACACCTGCCCGTCCTTCCACAACCCGGCCGGGGTGAGCCTGTCTGAGTCGCGCCGTGCGGAGGTCCTCGGCATCTGCCAGCGGGCGGGCCTGCCGGTCGTCGAGGACAACCCGTACGGGCTGCTCGGCTTCGACGGGGAGCCGCCCCGGGCGCTGCGCGCCGATGACCCGCAGGTCATCTACCTGGGCACGTTTTCCAAGACGATCGCGCCAGGGTTGCGGGTCGGCTGGGCGGTGGCGCCCGCCGGGCTGCGCGACAAACTGGTGCTGGCCGCGGAATCCGCCGTGCTCTGCCACTCCAGCTTCGCCCAGCTGCTGGTCCGCGAGTACCTGGCCACCCAGCCATGGCGCGAGCAGGTCAAGGTGTTCCGCGAGCTGTACCGCGAACGGCGGGACACGATGCTGGAGTCGCTGCGGGCCAGCATGCCGGCTGGCTGCCGGTGGACCTCGCCCGGCGGCGGGTTCTACGTGTGGCTGGGGCTCCCCGGGATGGACGCCAAGGCGATGCTGCCGCGGGCCATCGCGGCCCGGGTCGCCTATGTGCCGGGCACCGGCTTCTACGCCGACGGCACCGGCGCGGATCACCTGCGGCTGTCCTACTGCTTCCCCGAGCCGGACCGGATCCGGGAAGGCGTGCGGCGGCTGGCCGGCGTGATCGACGCCGAGCGCGAACTGCAGTCCACGTTTGGCCCGCCGCAGTTTGGCTCGGCGCAGTGAGCGATCTCGGCCATGTGCTGGTGCTGGCCGGCGGGCTGTCCGCGGAGCGGGCCGTGTCGCTGCGCTCCGGCGAGCGGGTGCTGGACGCGCTGCGTGACATCGGGGTGGAGGCCGACCTGGCGGACGCCGACGCCGCGCTGATCCCGGCCATCACCGCGGACCCGCCCGCGGCGGTGTTCCCGGCCATCCACGGAGCCTGCGGCGAGGACGGCTCGATCCGCGAGGTGCTGGCCTTGCTGTCGGTCCCGTATGTCGGCTCGACCGCTGCCGCGAGCCGGTCCGCTTTTGACAAGCCGACGGCCAAGGCGGTGGCCGCCGCGGCCGGGCTGGCGCACCCCGGCGTCCGTCACCCTGCCCCGGGAGACGTTCCACGATCTGGGCGCGAGCGCGGTCCTGGAGCGGGTGGTGGCCCGGCTCGGGCTGCCGCTGTTCGTCAAGCCCGCCCGCGGCGGGTCGGCGCTCGGCGCGACCCGGGTACTGACCGCCGAGGAACTGCCGAACGCGATGATGACTTGCTTCGGGTACGGGGACACCGCGCTGGTCGAGCGGTTCGTGTCCGGCACCGAGGTCGCGGTCGGCGTGCTGGACCTGGGCGAGGGCCCGCACGCCCTGCCGCCGGTGGAGATCCACCCGCTGGGCGGCAGTTACGACTACGCGGCCCGGTACACGGCCGGGCAGACCGAGTTCTACGCTCCGGCCCGGCTGCCGGCCTCGCTGCTGGCGCAGGCGTCCGGCGTTGCGGTGGCCGCGCACCAGGCACTCGGCCTGCGCGACCTGTCCCGGACCGACCTCATCGTGTCCGCGGACGAGGTGTTCTTCCTCGAAGTGAACGTGGCCCCCGGGATGACCGAGACCAGCACGCTGCCGATGGCGCTGACCGCGGCCGGCCGCGATCTCGGGGTCACCTGCCGGGAACTGCTCCGTATCGCGGCTACCCGGGGCGATTAAGCTCCTCGGGTGACTTCAGCTAAGAGCTTCGGCAGCGACAACCACGCGGGCGCGCACGAGGCGGTGCTGCGGATGCTCAGCACCGTTAACACCGGTGACGCCCATGGGTACGGGGACGACCCGTGGACCAGGCAGGTAAGCCAGGATCTGTGCACCCGGTTCGGCGCGGCGGGCGCGTACTTCGTGTTCAACGGGACCGGCGCGAACATGGTCGGGCTGAGCCTGCTGCTGCGCCCGTTCGAGGCCGTCATCTGCGCCGAGTCCGCGCACCTGAACATCGACGAGTGCGGGGCGCCGGAGCGGCTGCTGGCCAGCAAGCTGCTGCCGGTGGACACGCCGGACGGGAAGCTGACCCCGGACCTGATCGCTACCCGGCTCGGTGGCCGGGGCGATGAGCACCGCGCGCAGCCGCGGGCCGTGTGCATCACCCAGGCCACCGAACTAGGCACCTGCTACTCGCTGGCCGAACTGGCCACGCTGGGCGAGTTCTGCCGGGCCGAGCAGTTGCGGCTGTACATCGATGGCGCCCGGCTGGCCAACGCGGCCGCCTACCTGGGCTGCACGCTGGCCGACCTGGCCGCGCATGCGGACGTGCTCAGCTTCGGCGGAACCAAGAACGGCGCGGTGGCCGCCGAGGCGGTCATCGTGATGCGCCAGGACCTGACCGGCGCCGTGCCGTTCCAGCGCAAGCAGCTGACCCAGCTCGGCTCGAAGATGCGCTTCTTCGCCGCCCAGTTCGCCGGTCTGCTGGAGAACGACACCTGGCTGGCTAATGCGGCCCAGGCCAACCTGATGGCGCAGCGGCTGTCTGCGGGCCTGCACGGCATGCCCGGCGTGACGGTCCGGTACCCGGTCGAGTCCAACGCTGTCTTCGCCCAACTGGAGCCGCGCTTTATCGAGCCGCTGCAGCGCGAGTGGGGCTGCTACGTCTGGGATGCGCCGCAGAACATGGTCCGGCTGATGACCGCGTTCGACACCACGGCGGCCGACGTCGATGCGTTCCTGGCCAGCGTGCGCGAAGTCGAGGCGAGCCAGTCCCGCGTTTGACCTAGTCCGGCGTGGCTGCTGTTCCTGGCTGGCCAGTGCAGAGCTCGTCAAGTCGTTCCAGCGTCCGAGTCATGCCGGAAACCACTCCTGCAACATCCCGGAACCGTCGAGGTCACGATGCCTGCCTGGGTCGGCCAGGATCTGAAAGATCTCACTCGCTGGTGAGCCGATCCGCCGCGATACGGTGATGGGCTCGTACTCACCTCCGGCCATGAGCGCGCCTCCCTCGGCAGCGGAGCATGAACACGGTGCGAGCGTATCCCGGGGGGTTACGGTACCCCCGGTGCCCGTGCGATCCGCACCAGGGGTGCGCCAGTGCCGCACATCAAGGGTGTCTCGGCATCGCGTCTGACATGTTTCACGTGAAACAGCGCCGCGTGCAGCCGGGGCGTTGCTGCGGGCCGCGCTCAGGCGGCGCGGCTGGGTGGGCCGTGGCTGTGCAGGGTGCGGCTGCGGTCGGGGCTGACCGCGGTGATGGTGCCGTCGGCGTTGAGCGTGAGGGCCCAGCCCCATTGGTGCACGGCGATCAGGTGGTGGAAGGCGCAGAGCAGGATCAGGTTGGTCAGCTTGGTTTTGCCGCCCTTGGACTTCGGCCTGATGTGATGGACCTGGCAGGCGGCGGGTGGGGCGTGGCAGCCGGGGAAGGCGCAGTGCCGGTCGCGGGCCAGGATGGCGCGGCGCAGGCAGGGCGGTGACCATGTTGGCCGGGGTGCCGGCATCCAGCGGCAGGCTCACGGACGGGAATTGATCGCCGGTGAGGCGGGTGCGCAGGAACGCGGCCAGCCCGTCCGGGCCGGACAGGATGGCGGTGGCGTGCCGGAGCAGGGTGTCGTGCAGGCGGGCCAGCGCGGCCGGGGAGCGGCGGGTGCGGGTGCCAGAGGACGGGGACGAATGGCAGTGGGTTGGTGGCTGGGGGGTTGTGGGAAGATGCGTTGGGTGGGGGGATGGGTGGATGTGGCCTGCCGCCGAGTGCGGCCCGGCCGTCACGGGCGCGGGTCGGAGGCCGGCCAGGAGCTCGGCGGCGAGGGCTTCGAGCGCGGCCTGATCCACCTGGCCGGTGACGATCGGGGTGATGGCCGCGTCGCACGCGTACCCCTCGGCGGCGCGGCCGGCCAGCCAGCCCGGCTGGCCCTCCGCCGCCGCCCGGGTCGTCTGGGCGGCGTGCGCCGCCGCCCAGGCAGCCTCGGCGTCCTGCCGCGCCGGGCAGGTCGCGGAGCTGGTCTAAGGTCAGGTGCAGCTGGATGTGGGTGGGCTGCCCGGCCCGGTCCGGCAGGCACCCCGCCCCGATCAGCCGGCGGCAGGCTTCCTCCAGCGCGTCGTGGCGGCGCTGCGGCGCGGTCCGCACGTCCTCGGGCCCGGCCTTCTTGCCCAGCGCCTCCAGCACCGCCTGCCAGGGCGGCGGCGCAGGCCGGGGTCAGCTCGCCTTCCAGCACCCCGGCGCCGCCGAACGTCACCCCCAGCCGCACCCGCCGCTCGTCGAAGCCCGCATCGCCGCCCGGGCCGCCGGGGTCAGCGGCGGCGGTGCGGCGGCGCATCTCCTCGGCCAGCGCGGCCAGATCCGGCAGCACCGCACCCCCGGCCGCCGCGGCCAGCAGGATCTCATCGGCGTCGTCGCGGCCGTCTTCGGGCAGCTGGCCGGTCCAGGTGCAGATGTGCCGCGCCCACGACGGGGAGATCGCCCCCTCAGCTAACGCGGCCGGCACCGCCGGGTGGGCGGCCAGGCGGCGCATCCAGCCCACCGCACCAGCCGCCGCGCCGCCGGTGATCTGGGTCTGCCACTTCAGCCACGCCCGCTCCGTCTGCTGCCCATCATCCTCATGCGCCCCGCTGGCCGCGAACGCGCCCAGCATCCGGGCATGCGCCGCGGTATAGGCCGACTCGGCCCGGGCCAGCTCGCGCAGGCACCCCGCCTGCACCGCCCCGGGCAGCTCAGCCGCCGCCACCTGGTTCAGGAACGCCAGCCCGGCCTGCACGGCGGCCAGCGCCTCGTCCACCGTGGATGGATGCCCCCACACACGCTGGCCACCTCCTCCCAGGCACGGCCCGTATCTCGAAGCTCTATTCGAGAATAGCGAGACCCACCGACAAAAGCGGTGCCCCAGCAGCCGGCAAACGAAGACAGCCACATCGCCGGCGCGACCCATCTGGACCGGCCCTATCCGGGCGGGGAAAGCTGGCGGCAGGCCGTCGCGCGGGTCGGCCGGTTTCCCGGCGACCTGCCACTGCGCTGGAGCGGGCAGCGGGTGGTCGTCATTGGTCACGTCGCCACCCGGTGGGGCCTGGACCACTTCATCGGTGGAATCCCGCTGGAACGTCTCATCGAGCAGGACTTCGCCTGGCAGGAAGGGTGGGAGTACCGGCTCAGCTGACCAAAGCAGCCTTCGTCACGGGGCTGGCATCTCCGGGGCAGGTTCTGCTGCGCCGTGCTGCCGGGTGGCCAGCTTCCCGGCCATCCGGTAGCCCGATGCGATCAGCACATCGAAGGCCCGGTCGGGCAGCACCTGCCGGGCGGTGATCACCAGCCGGGCACCTCGTCCAGCCACGTAGCGGGTACGCGGCCTGGACACGGTGGCGGCCCGGGCGATGGTGTCCGCGATGACCGACGGCGGGGAGGCCAGCGCGGAGAACGACTCCAGCACGGCCGCCATCGTGGCCGCCTGCTGCTGGTACGCGCTGCCCGCCGAGGCCTGGCGTAGCTTGCGGGCGGAGATGGCCCCCCACTCGGTACGGATCGCCCCCGGCTCGATGATGATCACATCGATGCCGAACGGCCGCAGTTCCACGCGCAGGCTGTCGCTCAGCCCTTCCACCGCGAACTTGGCCGCGTGGTACCAGCCGCCGAGCGGCTCGTAGATCTTCCCGCCGATCGACGAGATGTTGATGATCCGGCCGCTACCCTGGCGGCGCATGTGCGGCAGCACCAACTGGATGAGCCGGGCCAGGCCGAACACGTTGACCTCGAACTGGTAGCGGGCCTCACTGAGCGGGACATCCTCCAGTGCGCCGTAGGACCCGTAGCCCGCGTTGTTCACCAGCAGATCGACCCGGCCCTGCTCGGTCACGATCTGCTCGATGGCGGCCGCGGTCGCCGACTCGTCGGTGATATCCACGGCCAGGGTCCGGACACCCATCCGGTTCAGGCCTTCCATCCGGTCCACTCGCCGGGCCAGGCCGTAGACGAGGTAACCGAGTCCGTGCAATCGCTGGGCGGTGGCTTCACCAATTCCGGACGAGGCGCCGGTAACCAGAGCAACGTGACAGGGCATGCCCGGTTCATTCCGCCATCACCCAGCGGCTAACCGGAGCAGTTTCACGTGAAACGCGGCTACGCGCTGAGCGCTGCGGCCCACTCCGGGGACATGGTGGTGATGATCCGCTCCAGGTCCTCGATCGAGCCGAACTCGACCACGATCTTGCCCTTGCGCTTGCCCAGTTCCACTTTGACCCGGGTATCGAACGCATCGGACAGCCGGTCGGCCAGCCGGTCCAGCGCGGGTGCTGATGCCTGCCGCATGGCCGGGCGCCGGGCCTTGACCGGCCGCACCCCGCCCATGGTCACGATCTCCTCGACGGCCCGGACCGACAGGCCTTCGGCCACAATGCGGTGCGCCAGATGATCCTGTGCCTGCGGGTCTTCCAGAGACAGCAGCGCACGGGCGTGCCCGGCACTCAGCACGCCCGCGGCCACCCGGCGCTGCACCGCACCCGACAGCTGCAGCAGGCGGAGCGTGTTCGAGATGTGCGGCCGGGACCGGCCTACCTTTTTGGCCAGTTCTTCGTGCGTGGCGCCGAAGTCATCGAGGAGCTGCTGATAGGCGGCCGCTTCCTCGAGCGGGTTGAGCTGCTCCCGGTGCAGGTTTTCCATCAGCGCATCGCGCAGCATGTCGTCGTTCCCGGTGGCCCGCACGATGGCCGGGATATGGGTCAGCTCAGCGCGCTGCGATGCCCGCCAGCGGCGTTCCCCCATGACCAGTTCGTACTGCCCGGGGCCAGCTGCACGAACGACCACCGGCTGCAGCAGGCCCACTTCCCTGATGGAGTCGGCCAGCTCATCCAGGGCCTCCTCGTCGAACACCTCGCGGGGCTGGCGCGGATTGGGCGTGACCGCCTCGATCGGCAGTTCCTGGAAGTAGGCGCCGCCGACCGAACCGTGAGCGTCGGCGGGCCGGCCGTCGGCTCCGGCCGGTCCGGCCGAGCCCGGTGCCGGGGCAGCCTGGGCTGAGCCAGCGGATGGCCCGGCGCCCGGCACGGGGCCGGTAGGGATGAGCGCACCGAGCCCCTTGCCGAGCCCGCGCTTCTGCTGAGCCATCGCCTCTCCTTGCTGCCGGTTAGGTCCACAGAAGAGCATGCCATCCCGCAACGGTAGATGCGCCCACTGCCACCCGGCCGGCTTCGTAGCCGCCGGGCAGGGGGATCGCGGCTTCGCTGTCCCAGCGCCGGGTGCTGGGGCTCGCGGGCTCAGCCTGACTGGGACCGGAAGGCCATCTCGCGGGCGGCCTCCAGGTAGGCCACCGCGCCGCTCGACCCGGGATCGTAGGTCATCACCGACTGCCCGTAGCTGGGCGCCTCGGAGACCCGCACGCTGCGCGGGATGATGGACTGCAGCACCACGTCCCCGAAGTGGCTGCGGACCTCCTCGGCTACCTGCGAGGCGAGCCGGGTCCGGCCGTCGTACATGGTGAGCAGGATGGTGGAGATGGCCAGCCCCGGGTTCAGGTGGCTCTTCACCAGGTCCACGGTGCGTAGCAGTTGCTCCAGCCCTTCCAGCGCGTAGTACTCGCACTGGATCGGGATGAGCACCTCGGCCGCGGCGACCAGGGCATTGACCGTCAGCAGCCCGAGCGACGGCGGGCAGTCGATCAAAATGTAGTCAAGCTGTGACTCATCGTATGCTTGCAGCGCCCGGGACAGCCGGCCTTCCCTGGCCACCATCGGGACCAGTTCGATCTCGGCACCCGCCAGGTCGATGGTGGCCGGGGCGCAGTACAGCAGCGGGATGTCGTCGACGGCGCGGATGATCCCGACCAGCGGCCGGTCTTCGACCAGCACGTGGTAGATGGACGTGGTGCCAGCCCGGTGCTCCACGTCGAGCGCGGTGGACGCGTTGCCCTGCGGGTCCAGGTCGATGACCAGCACCCGGGAGCCGTGCTGGGCCAGCGCGGCGGCCAGGTTGACCGCCGTGGTGGTCTTGCCCACCCCGCCCTTCTGGTTGGCGATCGTGATCACCCGGCAGGCGGCCGGCCGGGGCCAGGCCCGCTCCCGGGCACCGCCCGCGCCCGGGGCGCGGGCCGGTTCGCCGGCGGCCGTGCCCGGCCGGCTGCCTCGCTGCGGGAATCACCATCTCCGGGTGGCCGCCGCCCACGGCGACATTCCCGGCCGTGCTGCTGCCCTCGCTCACCACGTCTCCCTGCTCGCCAGTGTCCCGAGCGGCCGGTCCCCGGCGCCGTCCCATGTCCCCCCCGATTCCGTTGGCATGCCTTCCGTCGTCCGGCGGTACTGGCCATCCCGTTCCGTCCAGGACGGCCGCCGGAGACGGTGGCTGAATCACCGGCTCGGCCGGTCGGTGCGCCAGCCCGGGTAGCGGGCTCACCGGTGCGGCCACGACCGCGGCCGCCGGCCGCCCAGCCGCGCCCGCAGGCGAACCAGCCCCATCCGCGGGCCAGCCGAGACCCTGCGCGGAACCGGCGGTCTGGCCCGGCCCGGTTTCATCCGGCCAGCCCAGGCCACCTGCGGAAGCCATCGCCGCGCTCCTCCCTGCTCCGCGCAGTCCGGCCCGCTAGCGGCCAGCGATCAGCCGCACGACTGTCGCAGCGCGATCGACCTTACCGTCCCCGACCCGCACTACGGTTACCTCTCGCATACCCAGCCGGCGCAGGGCCGGCCGAGCCTCGGCGACCTCCCTGTCCACGCTCGCACCCTTGATAGCCAGTATCAGGCCGCCGGGCCGGATCAGGCCCGCGGCCAGGCCGGCCAGCCGGTCCAGCGGCGCCACCGCGCGCGCCGTGACCACGTCGGCGCGTACCTTGCCGACGAGTTCCTCGGCGGTGGCCTGGCGGACCTCGGCGTTGCCCAGCCGCAGCTCGGCCACACACTGGATGAGGAACTTCGCCCGCCGCTCCATCCGCTCCAGCAGGGTCACCTGGACGTCCGGCAGCAGCAGGGCCAGCACGATGCCCGGCAGCCCGGCGCCAGAACCAAGGTCCACCAGGGTGGATGGGGTGGGCACCAGGTCGGTGAGCGCGGCGCAGTTCAGCACGTGCCGGGTCCACAGCCGGGGCACCTCGCGGGGGCCCAGCAGTCCCCAGGCCACCCCGGGCCCGGCCAGCAGCTGCACGTAGCGCTCGGCGGCGGGCAGCAGCGGCCCGAACACCGCGACCGCCTCGGCCGGAGGATCCGGCGGGGAGGTTCCGGCGGGACCGTATCGCCTGGCGGGGCAGGAATCGCGCCCAAGCTCACCCCAGGGTCAGCTAACCGGGAACACGACCACCCTGCGGTTCGGCTCCTCGCCCTCGGACTCACTGCGCAGCCCGGCGGCCGCGACCGCATCATGCACGACCTTCCGCTCGAACGGGGTCATCGCCTCGAGGCGCCGCGGCACCCCGCTGGACCGGACCTCATCCGCGGCGTCCCGGCCCAGGTCGGTCAGCTCGGACCGGCGCCGGGCCCGGTAGCCGCCCACGTCGAGCATGATCCGGGTGCGGCTCCCGGTCTGCCGGTGCACGGCCAGCCGGGTCAGCTCCTGCAGCGCCTCCAGGACCTCACCGCGCGGGCCGATGAGCTCGTCCAGCGTGGCACCGACCACCGAGACCACGGCCCGGTCGCCTTCCACGTCCATGTCGATGTCGCCGTCGAGGTCGGCCACGTCGAGCAGGCCCTCGACGTAGTCGGCGGCGATCTCGCTCTCCTGCTCCAGGTCGGCCGGGTTCACCGCGGGCTCCGCCGCTGGCTCCTCGTCGTCCCCGGCTTCGTCATCGGCTTCGGCCTCGGCCTCGGCCTCGTCGACCACGGCGGCATCGGCGAGCCCGTCAGCGTCGTGATCCAGGCCGGGCTCAACCTGGGCAGCACTGCCCGCCTCGTCCCCCGTCAATGCCTGGCCTGCGACATCACCGCTGGTAACGGTGCCCGCATTGTCCGCTTGGCTCACGACCGGGTCCCTCCTCGTTCCGGGTCGATGCATCCTGGCACGGCACGTGCCCGGATCTTGCCGGCCTACGTTCTACCGCTTGCCCGAACGCCGGCTTCGCGACTGGCGGGCCGGCTGCCGCCTGACGATCTTAGTCTCGGGCTGGTCCGCCGGCGTCGGCTCGGGCTCAGCCTTGCTGCCCTTGACGAACCGGAGCAGGCCACCACCGCCGCTGCCGCTGTTGCCATTCGAGCTGGACTCCTTGGCCGCGGCCGACCCGGACGCCGCTTTCGCTGGCTTGGCCGGTTTGGCCTGCGCAGTCTTGGCCTGCGGCGCGGTCTTGGCCTGCGGCGCGGTCTTGGCCTGCGGCGCGGTCTTGGCCGCGCCGGTCTTGGCACGACCGACTGGACGGCTGCTCGGCCGGCTTGCGCAGCTGGTTGATCGGCTGCTCAGCCGCCTGCCCGGACGGCGCCGGCGTCTTGGCGGACTGGCCACCAGTTGGCGTTCGGCTAGACTTGTCCGGCGGTCTTGGCGGGCTGGCCGCGGGGCGGCCTCAGCCGGTGCCGCCTTGGCCTGCCGTTGCCGGGCCGCAGCCCGGCCCGCGGCGGTCACGCTGCCGCCCGCCTTGGCCGGCGCGCCGCCGGCCTGCTTCCCGCCCGGCTTGCCGCTCTGCCCGGCCGCGGCGGCCGCCGCGCCCACCGGAACCGGCGGCGGGAACCGCTTGAACAGCACGTACTGCTGGCCGAGCGTCCACAGGTTGGTGGTCACCCAGTACATGACCAGCCCGTACTGCCAGTACAGGCCGGACAGCGCGAACACCGGCACGATGTACTGCATCATCTTCTGCGACGACGCCATCGGGTTGTCCGGGTCCACCTGCGGCGTCATGCCGCGCTTCATGCTCTGCCGCACGGTCATGAACGTGGTCGTCGCGCTGACCACGACGGTCAGCAGGATGACGATCCGCTGCTCGGTATCGAGCGGGAAGAACGTGGGCGGGAACAGCTTGGACAGCAGCCGGTCCGCCACGGTCACGCCGAGGATGTGCGCGGTCTGCGCGCTGTGCACCACGGCCGGGGTGAGACCGTACTTGGGCTCGTCCAGCGAAATGGCCCGCAGCACGCCGAACAGCGCGAAGAACACCGGGAGCTGGGCCACCACCGGGAGGCACCCGGCCAGCGGGTTGGCCCCGTTCTCCCGGTACAGCTTCATCGTCTCTTCGTTGAGCTTCTGCCGGTCGTTCTTGTACTTCTTCTTCAGCTCCGCGACCTGCGGCGCGAGCGCGGTCATCTTCCTGGTCGCGTGCATCTGCTTGATGAACAGCGGGACCAGGATCAGGCGCATGATGACGACAAGGAAGATGATCGTCAGTGCCCACGCCCACCCGCTGGACGGGCCGAACATCGCGCCGAACAATGCGTGCAGGCGCATGATCACCCAGGCGACCGCCTCGTACAGCGGGTCAAGCAGCGGGATACTCACGAACTAGCTCCTTGCGATGGGGGCGACAGCCGCCCCACGCGGCGCGGCGGCACCGGGTCGTAGCCGCCGGGGTGGAACGGATGACAGCGGCCGATCCGGCATACCGCCAGCCAGGAGCCACGCAGCGCGCCGTGCTCGCGCACCGCCTCCAGGGCGTAGGCACTGCACGACGGCGCGAACCGGCACCTGGCGCCCAGCAGCGGGCTGATGAACCGGCGGTACCCGCCGATCAGCCAGAGCAGGACAGCCGCCACCGCCGACGGCCGGTCTGGCCGCCGCCCGGCTGCGCTCATCCGGGCTGAGCTGGTCATCGGCTCAGCGCCCCCACCTGCCGCCGGAGCAATGTGTCGATCACCAGGTCGAGTTCGGCGGCGAGATCCGACTGGCGCGCGGTCGCGGCCCGCGGATTCGCGCGGACCACAAGAAGGCTACCTGCCGGCAGTGAGTCGAGCCGCCCGCGGACCAGTTCGCGCAGCCGCCTGCGCACCTTGTTCCGGACCACCGCGCCGCCCACCGCGCGGCTCACGATGAAGCCAGCCCGGGGCGGGCCTGGATCGCCTGCCCGGACCAGCAGGTGCCCCGTCAGCAGCGAGCGGCCAGACCGGCCGCCACCCCGGATGGCGGCGGAGAAATCCGCACGTCGCCGGATCCGGGCCGCTGCGGGAAGCAAGGATGACCTCGCGTCAGCGCAAGCTGGTCAGACACTGAGCCGCGCACGGCCCTTACGGCGCCGCGCGGCCAGGACGGCCCGGCCGGCCCGGGTCCGCATGCGCAGCCGGAACCCGTGCGTCTTGGCACGCCGTCGGTTGTTCGGCTGAAACGTACGCTTACTCACGAGAACTCCAGGTACCGGTCCGGGCTTTGCTGCGCTCGCCCAGCCGCACAGTCTCAGCTGCACAGCGTCAGCTGAACCGGGCGAGCGATAGGCGCGCATGCGGGCACAGCCACTGGATGAGCGGCTGGGTCTGTTCACGTTACGCGCACCGCCGGGCACGGGTCAAACCGGCGGCCGCCCGGAACAGACGTTTGCGCAGCGCCCGCCAACCGAGGACCCTAGGCTGTGGACAACCACTCCGGCAGGGGGAAAGCCGGCACGCGGGACAGCGCCCCTTCGGCGGGCACCAGGTTCCGCGCGATCCGTGCACACCGCGATATCCGGCGTGCACAAGCTGTGGACAAAGCTGTTGATCAGATGTGGGGGGCGCGAGGGGTGAACGACAAGTGAGCGAAACAGACCTCGCGGAGGTATGGGCCCGGTCTCTGGAAGAACTCGCGACCATGCAGATCGAGCCGCATCAGCGCGCTTGGCTCAAGCTGACCCGGCCGCTCGGGCTGGTGGAGAACACGGCGCTGATCGCCACGCCGAACGAGTTCGTCAAGGAGCAACTGGAGACGCGGCTGCGCGCGCTGATCACGCACGCGCTGTCCCGGGAGCTGGGCCGCAGCATCCAGCTGGCGGTGACGGTCGATCCGACGGCCATATCCGCGGCCACCACGTTCCCGGCAGGGGCGCCGCCTGCGGGGGAATGCCGCCGCCGGCCGCTGCGGACCAGCACCCGGCCGTACCGCCAGGCCGACGCCCGGATCCGGCGCCGCCCGGCCCGGGCCTGGCCGGTAACGGCGTGCTGGGCAGCGGCCCGTTCGACCCGCTGGCCGACGGCAGGCAGCACAGGGTCCACTAACCACGGGTCCACTAACTACGGGTCCCTAATCCAACACACGGCCCGCAGCCGGTGCTGCCCGGCACGCCGCGGCCCACCCAGGCCCGGCTCAACCCCAAGTACACGTTCGAGACGTTCGTGATCGGCTCGAGCAACCGGTTCGCGCACGCTGCCGCGGTGGCGGTGGCCGAGGCGCCGGCCAAGGCCTACAACCCGCTGTTCGTCTACGGCGACTCCGGCCTGGGCAAGACCCACCTGCTGCACGCGATCGGGCACTACGCGCAGAGCCTGTACCAGGGGGTGAAGGTCCGCTACGTGAGCTCGGAAGAGTTCACCAACGACTTCATCAACATGATCCGGGACGGCAAGCAGGACGGGTTCCGCCGCCGGTACCGGGACGTCAACGTGCTGCTGGTGGACGACATCCAGTTCCTGGAGAACAAGGAAGGAACTCAGGAAGAGTTCTTCCACACCTTCAATACCTTGCATAACGCCAGCAAGCAGATAGTGATATCCAGCGACCGGGCACCCAAGCGGCTGGTCACCCTGGAGGACCGGTTGCGCAGCCGGTTCGAGTGGGGGCTGATCACCGACGTCCAGCCGCCGGAACTGGAGACCCGGATCGCGATCCTGCGCAAGAAGGCGGTCCAGGAGGGGCTGAACGCGCCGCCGGAGGCGCTGGAGTACATCGCCTCCCGGATCTCCACCAACATCCGGGAACTGGAAGGCGCGCTGATCCGGGTGACCGCCTTCGCCAGCCTGAACCGGCAGTCGGTGGATCTGCAGCTGGCCGAGATCGTGCTCAAGGACCTGATCCCGGAGGCGCAGGGCCCGGAGATCACCGCCGCCACCATCATGGGCCAGACCGCGTCCTACTTCGGGCTGTCCATCGACGACCTGTGCGGCACGTCCCGGTCCCGGGTGCTGGTCACCGCCCGGCAGATCGCCATGTACCTGTGCCGGGAGCTCACCGATCTGTCGCTGCCCAAGATCGGCCAGCAGTTCGGCGGCCGCGACCACACCACGGTCATGCACGCGGACCGGAAGATCCGGAATCTGATGGCCGAGCGCCGGTCGATCTACAACCAGGTAACCGAACTCACCAACCGAATCAAACAGCAGGCGCGGTCCGGGTGAACAAGCACAGAACAGCGTCGGCTGTAACAATGGGTACACACAGGCTGTGGAAATCCCTGTGGACAGGCTTGGGACTATCGGGGGACAACGCGGCTAAAGCGGTGGGCGCCGACTGGGGATGGCAGCGGAATCGGCCGGCCGTCCCCAGCACATCCCCCGCGACACGGGTCTGCCGCACAGCCCCTGTGGACCCGCATTCGCAGTCTGAGCTGGGAGACATGCCTACTATCCCCAGCGTCCACCGACCCTATTGCGACTACGTTCTTGTATCTCAAAGAGAAATCAACTACGCAACAGGCTGGCCGTGGGCCGGGCACACCAGGAAGCCTGCTGTGCCATACCCACTCCGGGGATACCCACCGGGCAGGCAGCTTGAAACCGGTCTTGCCGCCGGAGCGCACTTTCATCAGAAGGGGAGGCAGGTTCCTGTGAAGATCCAGGTGGAACGCGACGTGCTGGCCGAGGCCGTGGCCTGGACCGCCCGGGCGCTGCCGGCCCGGCCCGCCGTCCCGGTGCTGGCGGGCATCCGGCTGCAGGCCGCCGGGGACCTGACCCTGTCCAGCTTCGACTACGACGTGTCCGCTCAGGCGACCGTGCCGGTCAGCACGGAAGAGGGCGGTGACCTGCTGGTCTCCGGCCGGCTGCTGGCCGAGATCACGCGCAGCCTGCCCGCCCGCCCGGTCGAGATCAGCTCGGACGGCGCGCGCGCCACGCTGACCTGCGGCAGCGCCACGTTCACCCTGCTCACCATGCCGTCCGAGGACTACCCGTCGCTGCCCGAGATGCCGCCCGCGGCCGGGGCCATCGGCAGCGACGCGTTCGCGTCGGCGGTCAGCCAGTCGGCCACCGCGGCCGGGCGGGACGACACGCTGCCCGCGCTGACCGGCGTGCGGATCGAGATCGACGGCGAGACGCTCACCCTGGTGTCCACCGACCGGTACCGGCTGGCCGTCCGCGAGCTGCGCTGGACCCCGGCCCGGCCGGACATGTCGGCCGCGGTGCTGGTGCCGGCCCGGGCGCTGGCCGAGACCGCGCGGGCGCTCACCGCGGGCGCCGAGGTGTCGATCGCGCTGGCGCTGCCCGGCGAGGAAGGGGCCGGCGGCGAGGGGATGATCGGCTTCGAGGGGGCCGGCCGGCGGACCACCACCCGGCTGCTCGGCGGCGACTTCCCGCGTTACCAGTCGCTGCTGCCGAACCAGGTCAACTCGGTGGCCGAGCTGGCCGCCGGGCCGTTCGCCGAGGCGGTCAAGCGGGTCGCCCTGGTGGCCGAGCGGAACACCGCGGTCCGGCTGTCGTTCTCCCCGGGCCAGCTGGTGCTCGAGGCCGGGACCGGCGACGAGGCGCAGGCGGTCGAGGTCATCGAGGCGAGCTTCGAGGGCGACGACATCCAGATCGCGTTCAACCCGCAGTACCTGCTGGACGGGCTGACCGCACTGGACTCCGACGTGGCCCGGATCTCGTTCACCGAATCAGGCAAGCCCGCGCTGATCACCGGCAAGCCGGCCCCGGACGAGCAGCCCGACTACCGTTACCTGCTGATGCCGATCCGGCTGGGTTCGTGATCAGCCGGGCTCCTGACCAGCCGAGTAGTCTCCACATGTGCACCTGACCCGCCTCGCGCTCACCGACTTCCGGTGCTATGCGGCGGTGGACCTGAGCCTGGGCCCCGGGGTGAGCACGCTGATCGGCCAGAACGGGCAGGGCAAGACCAACCTGGTGGAGGCGGCCGGGTACGTGGCCACGCTGGGCAGCCACCGGGTCAGCAGCGACGCGCCGCTGGTCCGGCAGGGCGCCGAGCGGGCCATCCTGCGCGCCGCGATCACCTCCGCGGAGCGCGATTCGCTGGTCGAGATCGAGATCAACCCGGGCCGGGCCAACCGGGCCCGGGTCAACCGGGTGCGCGGTGCCGCGGCCGCGCCAGGTGCTCGGCATCCTGCGCACCGTGCTGTTCGCCCCGGAGGACCTGGCGCTGGTCAAGGGGGACCCGGACCAGCGCCGCCGGTACCTGGACGAGCTGCTGGTCGCGGCGGCGCCCCGGTACGCGGCGGTGCGGTCCGATTACGAGCGGGTGGTGAAGCAGCGCACCGCGCTGCTGAAGTCGGCCCGGGCGCACCGGCTGCCCGATGGCGCGCTGGAGACCTGGGATGAGCACCTGGTGCGCAACGGGGTGGAACTGCTGGCCGGGCGGCTCGGGCTGACCGCGACATTGCGCCCGCTGGTGGCCAAGGCCTACGCGGCGGTGTCCGGCGAGGACGGCGCGGCCGGGATTAATTACCGTCAACGGGGCGTTGACACTGGTGAAGGAGACACTACCGGCCGTGCGGTGCTCGCGGCGCAGCTGCGCGACGCGCTGGCCCGCTCCCGGTCCGAGGAACTCGACCGCGGCGTCTGCCTGGTCGGCCCGCACCGCGACGACCTGGACCTGACCATCGGCCCGCTGCCCGCCCGCGGCTACGCCAGCCACGGCGAGTCCTGGTCGATGGCGCTGGCGCTCCGGCTGGCCGCCTACGAGCTGCTGCGGGCCGACGGCGAGGACCCGGTGCTGCTGCTCGACGACGTGTTCGCCGAACTCGACACCGCCCGCCGCGACCGGCTGGCCCGGCTGGTGGCCGGCGCCGAGCAGGTGCTGGTCACCGCGGCGGTGCCGGCCGATGTGCCGGCCAGCCTGGCCGGGGCCCGGTTCGACGTGGCTGAGGGGACGGTGCGCCGTGCCGGCTGAGCCGGGACCGGGCGGAGCTGGCCCGCGACGCCCTGAACAGGGCAAAAGCGGACGCGCGGGCGCGCGGCGACGCGCCGGGTGCACCGTCGTCAGCCGCGCCGGACGCGGCACGGAAGGCTGACCGGGCCGCCCGGCCGCGGCGCCCCCGTCGTGACGATCCGCAGCCGCTGGGCAGCGCGATCGCCGGGCTGCTCCGCGACCAGGGCTGGCAGGCCCAGGCCGCGGTGGGCTCGGTGTTCGGCCGGTGGCCGGAGATCGTCGGCGCCGAGATGGCCGCGCACACCAAGCCGGACCGGCTGGACGGCGACGAACTGGTGGTCATCGCCGACTCGACCGCCTGGGCCACCCAGCTGCGCTGGCTGGCCAAGGACCTGATCCGCACGCTGAACGCGGAGCTCGGCAGCGGCATGGTCGCCAAGGTGAAGATCCGGGGCCCGGAGCAGCCGCGGCGGCCCGGCGAATGGCGGGTTCGCGGCAGTCGCGGGCCACGCGACACGTACGGCTGAGACTGAAGGTTCTCCCAGGTAAAATGAGACTGCGCCCGGGGGCCCTCATGGCCGATCAGGCTGCCTGTGCCCGTGCCGCGCATTTATCTATGCCAAGAGGAGCTTGCTCTTGTCCTACGACGCACATTCGATCACGGTCCTGGAGGGCCTGGAGGCGGTACGCAAGCGTCCCGGTATGTACATCGGCTCTACCGGTGAGCGCGGCCTGCACCATCTCGTCCAGGAGGTGGTGGACAACGCGGTAGACGAAGCGCTGGCCGGCTATTGCGACCGCATCGACGTCACGCTGCTGGCCGACGGCGGGGTCCGGGTGACCGACAACGGCCGCGGCATCCCGGTCGATGAGCACCCGGTGGAAAAGCGCCCCGCGGTCGAGGTGGTGCTGACCACGCTGCACGCGGGCGGCAAGTTCGACAGCAAGTCCTACGCGGTGTCCGGCGGCCTGCACGGGGTGGGCGTGTCGGTGGTGAACGCGCTGGCCAGCCGGTTCGAGGTGGAGGTGCGCCGGGACGGGTTCGTGTGGCGGCAGAGCTATCAGGCCAGCGAGCCGGTCACCCCGCTGACCCGGGGCGAGCCAACCGAAGAGACCGGCACCATCATCACGTTCTGGCCGGACGCCAACATCTTCGAGACCACCGACTGGGACTACGAGACGCTGCGGCGGCGGCTGCAGGAAATGGCGTTCCTGAACCGCGGTCTGGCAGATCAACCTGACCGACGAGCGCCCGGAGCACGAGGCCACCGGGAACGGCGACGAGCCGGGCAAGCCGCGGTCGGTGCGGTACTGCTACGAGGGCGGCATCGCCGACTTCGTCCGGTACCTGAACGCGTCCAAGGAGCCGGTGCACGCTACCGTCATCGACTTCGGCGAGGAAGGCGACGGGATCTCGGCCGAGATCGCCATGCAGTGGAACAGCAGCTACGCGGAGTCGGTGCACACGTTCGCCAACACGATCAACACCGCGGAGGGCGGCACCCACGAGGAAGGCTTCCGGGCCGCGCTGACCACGATCGTGAACAACTACGCCCGGGACCAGAAGCTGGTCCGGGAGAAGGACGAGCGGCTGAGCCGGCGAGGACGTCCGCGAGGGACTCGCCGCGATCATCCACGTCAAGCTGACCAACCCGCAGTTCGAGGGGCAGACCAAGACCAAGCTGGGCAACACCGAGGCCAGGTCGTTCGTGCTGAAGGCGGTCAACGACCACCTGCGCGACTGGTTCGACCGCAACCCGGGCGAGGCCAAGGACATCATCACCAAGGCCAGCCAGGCGGCGCGGGCCCGGATCGCGGCCCGGCAGGCCCGCGACCTGACCCGGCGCAAGGGCCTGCTGGAGAGCAGTTCGCTGCCCGGCAAGCTGGCCGACTGCCAGTCCGGGGACCCGGAGCTGTCCGAGATCTTCGTGGTCGAGGGTGACTCGGCCGGCGGCTCGGCCAAGCAGGGCCGCAACCCCGAGTTCCAGGCCATCCTGCCGATCCGCGGCAAGATCCTGAACGTGGAGAAGGCCCGGATCGACCGGGTGCTGAAGAACAACGAGGTCCAGGCGCTGATCACCGCGCTGGGCACCGGCATCCACGACGACTTCGACATCAGCAAGCTCCGCTACCACAAGATCATCCCGATGGCGGACGCGGACGTGGACGGGCAGCACATCACCACGCTGCTGCTCACCCTGCTGTTCCGGTTCATGAAGCCGCTGATCGAAGCGGGGCACGTGTACCTGGCCCAGCCGCCGCTCTACAAGATCAAGTGGGAGGGCCGCGGGGTCAAGTCCGAGTACGCCTACTCGGACCGGGAGCGCGACGCGCTCATCGAGGCCGGTATCGCCGGCGGGCGCCGGGATCCCCGGACACGCGATGGCGTTCAGCGGTTCAAGGGCCTGGGTGAGATGAACGCCAACGAGCTGTGGGAAACCACGATGAACCCGGCCAACCGGGTGCTCAAGCAGGTGACGGTGGACGACGCGGCCCAGGCCGATGAGCTGTTCACCGTGCTGATGGGCGAGGACGTGGAAGCGCGCCGGGCGTTCATCCAGCGCAACGCCAAGGACGTCAGGTTCCTCGACATCTGACGGGCGGCACTGCCGGAGACGGCTCGCAGGTACGCCTGTGGCCACAGGAGAGGTTGTTACACGTGACTGAGCTGGACACCACCGGAGGCGGCCGGGGACCGGATCGAACCGGTCGACATCCAGGTGGAGATGCAGCGCAGCTACATCGACTACGCGATGTCGGTCATCGTCGGCCGGGCCCTGCCCGACGTGCGGGACGGCCTCAAGCCGGTGCACGTCCGCATCCTGTGGGCGATGTACGACGGGGGCTACCGGCCGGATCGCGGCTACTTCAAGTGCTCCCGGGTGGTCGGCGACGTGATGGGCCAGTACCACCCGCACGGCGACTCGGCCATCTACGACGCGCTGGTCCGGCTGGCCCAGCCGTGGTCGATGCGGATGCCGCTGATCGACGGCCAGGGCAACTTCGGCTCCCCGGGCAACGACCCGCCGGCCGCCATGCGGTACACCGAGTGCCGCCTCGCGCCGCTGGCCATGGAGATGCTCCGGGACATCGACAAGGACACCGTCGACTTCCGGCCCAACTACGACGGCCGGACGCCCGAGCCCACCGTGCTGCCCAGCCGGTTCCCCAACCTGCTGGTCAACGGGTCGCGAGGGCATCGCGGTCGGCATGGCGACCAACATCCCGCCGCACAACCTGCGCGAGGTGGCCGCCGGGGTGCGGTGGTACCTGGACAACCCCGAGGCCACCGACGAGGAACTGCTCGAGGCGCTGATCGAGCGGGTCAAGGGCCCGGACTTCCCGACCCGCGGGCTGATCGTCGGCCGCCGCGGCATCGAGGACGCCTACCGGACCGGGCGCGGCTCGATCACCATGCGCGCCGTGGTGGACATCGACGAGGACGCCCGCGGGCCGGGCCTGCCTGGTCGTCACCGAGCTGCCCTACCAGGTCAACCCGGACAACCTGGCGATGAAGATCGCCGAGCTGGTCCGGGACGGCCGGGTCAGCGGCATCGCCGACGTGCGGGACGAGAGCAGCGGCCGCACCGGCCAGCGGCTGGTCATCGTGCTCAAGCGGGACGCGGTGGCCAAGGTCGTGCTGAACAACCTGTACAAGCACACCCAGCTGCAGGACACGTTCGGCGCCAACATGCTCGCGCTGGTCGACGGCGTGCCGCGCACGCTGCGGCTGGACCAGATGATCCGGTACTGGGTCGCGCACCAGATCGAGGTCATCGTCCGGCGCACCCGGTACCTGCTGCGCCAGGCGCAGGAGCGGGCGCACATCGTCCGCGCCCTGCTCAAGGCGATCGACCGGATCGACGAGGTGATCGCGCTGATCCGGGGCAGCGAGTCGGCCGCGGTCGCGCAGCAGGGCCTGATGCAGCTGCTGGAGATCGACGAGGTCCAGGCCCGGGCCATCCTCGACATGCAGCTGCGCCGGCTGGCCGCCCTGGAGCGGCAGGCGCTGGTCGACGAGTACGAAGAGCTGATGGCGAAGATCGCCGACTACGAGGCCATCCTGGCCTCGCCGGAGCGGCAGCGGCAGATCGTCGGCGACGAGCTCGGCGAGATCGTGGACCGGTACGGCGACGAGCGGCGCACCCGGATCATCCCGTTCGACGGCGACGTGACCGACGAGGACCTGATCGCCGAGGAGGACGTCGTCGTCACGATCACCCGCGGCGGCTACGCCAAGCGGACCAAGACCGACCTGTACCGGGCGCAGCGCCGCGGCGGCAAGGGCGTGCGCGGCGCCGCAGCTGCGCACCGACGACATCGTCGACCACTTCTTCGTGACCACCACGCACCGCTGGATCCTGTTCTTCACCAACAAGGGGCGGGTGTACCGGGCCAAGGCCTACGAGCTGCCGGATACCGGCGCGCGACGCCCGCGGCCAGCACGTGGCCAACCTGCTCGCGTTCCAGCCCGACGAGCGGATCGCCGAGGTGCTCGCCATCCCGGACTACTCGGTCGCGCCCTACCTGGTCCTCGCCACCCGCACCGGGCCTGGTGAAGAAGACGCTGCTGACCGCGTTCGACTCGCCCCGGTCCGGCGGCATCATCGCGATCAACCTGCGCGACGACGACGAGGTGATCGCGGCCCGGCTGGTCTCCCCCGAGGATGACCTGCTGCTGGTCAGCCGGAAGGCGCAGGCCATCCGGTTCCACGCCACCGACGAGGCGCTCCGCCCGATGGGCCGGGCCACCTCGGGCGTGATCGGCATGCGGTTCACCGACGGTGACGAGCTGCTCGACATGCACGTGCTGCGCAACGGGGCCGACGTCATGGTGGCCACCGGCGGCGGGTACGCCAAGCGGACCCCAGCCGACCAGTACCCGGTGCAGGGCCGCGGCGGCCGCGGCGTGCTCACGGCCAGGATCACCGACTCGCGGGGCGAGCTGGTGGGCGCGCTGATGGTGCACCCGGAGGACGAGGTGTTCGCGATCACCTCGTCCGGCGGCGTCATCCGCACCTCGGCCGCGGAGGTTAAGCTGTCCGGCCGCCAGACCATGGGCGTCCGGCTGATGAACCTGGCGTCTGGGGACAGTGTGGTGGCCATTGCCCGCAATGCCGAGTCCCTGGCCGAAGCGGAAACCGACGCTGAGATGGCGGAGGGTGAGGCGGAGCCCGAACTGGGTAGCTAAGGTCACGGTGCGGTGACGGGAGGGGCATCACCGCCATTCGGAGATAACCTCGTAGGAAAGCTGCTCGAGGAGGACGGGGTGGATCAACGCGCGGAACCGCCGTCATGGCTGCCTGAAGGGGCGCAGCCGAAGACGGGTACAGGTGCTGACGTGCGCAGCCCGGACGCCGACCAGGCTGGTGAGGCAGCGCCCGGTGGCCCGACTGAGTACAGCTTTGACGGGGAATCCTCCTACTCGAACGGCAACGACGGGTTCGGCCAGGGAGGGGCCACCGTGGCCGGCTACAGCTACGAGGACAAGCCGTCCAGTGAGGCGACGTCCCAGGTGCCGCCGTACCCGGCGCAACTGTCCGAGCCGGCCGCGCAGCCGCGGCGCGACGGACGAGCCGGACGGCCGGACCAGCACGTTCAGCGCGATCCCGCGCGGCCGGTACCTGGCCGGCGCCGCGGCCGCGCTCCCCGGCAAGGCCAAGTCGAGCCAAGCCGGCCAAGCCCGGCAAGGCGGCCAGCCAGGCGGCGGGCCGCCGGGCCGACCTGGTCGTCGCCCGGCTGGAGCCGTGGTCGGTGATGAAGTTCAGCTTCCTCATGTCGCTGGTGGCCTGGGTAGTGCTGTTCGTCGCCGTGGCGTTCCTCTACTTCACGCTGTCCAGCCTGGGCGTGTTCACCTCGATTCAGCACACGCTGACCAGCGTGACGTCCAGTACCAGTTCGTCCGGGATGAACCTGCAGCACTGGTTCTCCGCGTCCCGGATTCTCGGTTACACCATGCTGCTCGGCGCGGTGAACATCGTCCTGATCACGGCGCTGTGCACGGTCGGTTCCATGATCTACAACCTGGTCACCCACCTGGGCGGCGGGATCGAGGTCACGCTGCGGGAGACCGACTGATACGGGTCACCCGCAGAATGCGATAACCTGTCCCGGCGGTGTCCGCCATGAGGGCGTATAGCTCAGTCGGTTAGAGCGCTTCCCTGATAAGGAAGAGGTCCGTGGTTCAAGTCCACGTACGCCCACCTATCGAGTTGTCCACGTTACGTCACGCTCAGTGATGTGGGTGCGCGAGGACTTCGAACGGCGACCGGCCGTCCTCTGGCATTATCGAAGGGTGAGTAGCCCCGGACTGGACAGCCTCGCACAAACCGCTTATGAGGCGCATCGCAGTGCCCATCCAGGGGAGCTGCCGCCGTGGGACGAGGCCCCTGAGCCAGAGCAGCAAGCCTGGAAGGTGGCCGTGTCCGCGGTGGCCGGGCAGACCGGGATGACGCTGGCTGACAGCGTGCCGAGCCAGTCGCTGCACGTCGAGGTCGGCACGGAACGGCATATCTTCCACGCCAACTTCACCGCCGGGCGGCAGGGCACCCTGCTCATCACCGACGACTTCGCCTCCGGCCACCATGCCCGGTTCCAGGTGGCGCACGGGCTGTGGTACGTCGAGGACCTCGACTCGAAGAACGGCACCTGGCTGAACGGCCGCCGGATCTACTCGCCGCAGCGGCTCAAGAAGGGCGACAAGATCAAGATTGGGCACACCGTCGTGGTGGTGGCCATGATGACGGTGGCCAAGCCCTGAGTCACCAGCCCAGTTCGCGCAGCCGCTCGTCGCTGATGCCGAAGTGAGTGCGCTACCTCGTGGATCACGGTGCGGCGCACCTGCTCGACGACCTCGTCCGGGGTGCGGCAGATCGCGCAGATGGCCAGCCGGTAGATGGTGATCCGGTCCGGCAGCACCCCGGCATACTGGGTCGTCCGGCTGGTCAGCGGCACCCCCTGGTACAGGCCGAGCAGGCCGCGCGGCCCGGGGCCGTGCTCCACGGTGACGGCCACGTTGCGCATCAGCCGGCCCAGGTCTTCCGGCAGGCTGTCCAGGGCGGCCGCGACCATCTCCTCGAAGCGCTCCGGCTCGACCTCGATCACCCGTCCATTGTCTGCTGCCCGGCTGGGCGTTAGCTCTGCATTCACTCTGCACGGCCGGCCGGAGATCATGCCCCGGCGATGGACCGTTTACCCTGGTTCGCGGGGGCTGTCCGCACAACGGGCCCGCTCCTGGCCACCCCGCTGCTGCTGACAACCTCCCCGCGATAGGGATGCCTGTGCTCACCAATGAAGTCCCGGAGCAGTCCACCCAGGGGGGCGACGTCCCCAACCGGCGCCGGCGGCGCCGGACGGTGCTGGGCGTCACCCTCGTCGCGGTGCTGGTGGCGTTCTGCGGGCTGACCGCCCGGCTGTTCATCTTCCCGGCCTCGGGCATGCCCGCCCACGTGGACGCGATCGTGATGATGAACGGCCCGGACGGCGGCAGCCGGTTTCAGACCGCGCTGGACCTCGCGTTCCAGGACCGGGCCAGGTACTGCTGCATCTCCCGGGCAAACAGCTACTACGGCCAGGGGACTTCTGCGCGCCGCCGGTGCCGCGGGTGAAGGTGATCTGCTTCGAACCCGAACCCGGCCACCACCCAGGGTGAGGCGGAGTACGCGGGCCGGCTGGCGAGGCAGTACCAGTGGCATTCGATCGCGCTGGTCGCGATCACGCCGCAGGACTTCCCGGGCCCGGCTGCGGATGGAGCGCTGCTTCACCGGCCAGGTGTACGTGATGACCGCGCCGATCCCCTGGCACATGTGGCCGTACCAGCTGGCCTACGAATGGGCGGCGACGGTCAAGGCACTGGTGTTCAACCGCAGCTGCTGATAAGAGATCACTTAATCGGCGGTCGCCTGCCCTGGACAGACGAATTAGCATCGGGACCATGAGTGATCAGCCGGATGAGGCGCTGGGCGTGCTCCGCGGGATCTGGGCCGCCCAGGGGCAGACCAGTGCGGATCTCGACGAGGCCTGCGGCACCAAGTCCTGCAAGCGGATGGCGGACATCAACTTCGACGGGCTGGCCGCCGAGGACGAGGACCTGCGCACCGCCTGGCGGTCGCGGCTGGCCCGCGAAGGCAAGCTGAACACGGCGGGCGGCACGGTCGCGGACCTGGTCCGCGGCGAGTCCCGCTGAGTTCCGCGTTGGACCAACCAGCCTTGGACCGGCCAGCCAGCGTCGCTGAGCTGAGCGGGATCCTGCGCCAGGGCGGCTACCTCGCGGATCGCGGGCTGTGCACCGCGTTGTACGTGGCGCTGTCGCTGCAGCGGCCGATCCTGCTCGAGGGCGAGGTCGGGGTGGGCAAAACCGAGGCGGCCAAGGTGCTCGCGGCCGCGTTCGGCCGGCAGCTGATCCGGCTGCAGTGCTACGAGGGCATCGACACCAACCAGGCGCTGTACGAGTGGGACTACGCCCGGCAGATGCTGTACATCCGGGCGCTGTCCGAGCAGAAGATCACCGAGCAGGACGCGGTGGACAAGGTGTTCGGGCCGCGCTTCCTGCTCGAACGGCCGCTGCTCGAGGCGGTCCGGGCCGGCGACCAGGCCGTGCTGCTGATCGACGAGGTGGACCGGGCCGACGACGAGTTCGAGGCGTTCCTGCTCGAAGTGCTGTCCGACTTCCAGATCAGCATCCCGGAGATCGGCACCGTCCGGGCGGCCAGCCCGCCGCTGGTCATCCTCACCTCCAACCGCACCCGGGAACTGCACGACGCGCTGAAGCGCCGCTGCCTCTACCACTGGATCGGCTACCCGCCTGCCGCCCGTGAGGTGGAGATCGTGCTGGTCCGCGCGCCCGGCGTACCGGAAAAGCTGGCCCGGTCCGTGGTCAGCGCGGTCAACCGGCTGCGCGAGCTGGACCTGGCCAAACCGCCCGGGGTGGCCGAGACCATCGACTGGGCCCGCACCCTGGACTTCCTCGGCGCGGCGGAACTCGGCCCGCAGGCGGCCGAGGACACCCTGGGCGCGGTGGTGAAGGAGCGCGACGACCTGGAGCTGGTCCGGGAGAACCTGGAAGAGATCACGTCCGGTGGCTGACGCCCGGCGTCCCGCTCGTCCGCATGCTGGCTGATTTCGCCGCCGCGCTGCGCGCCGCCGGGCTGGCCGTCGGCTCCGGGGACGTGCTGGCCTACGCCACCGCGATGAGCACCCTGGACCCCACCGACCTGGTCGACCTGTACTGGGCGGGCCGCACCACGCTGGTCACCCGCCGGGACAGTATCGCGACTTACGACCGGGTGTTCCGGCAATTTTTTCTCAACGCCGCCGACCCGGTTCGGGAGATGCTCACCTTGCGGGCCCAGGTGGGCACGGAAACCCAGGCCGTCCTCGACGTGCCGGCCACCGACCCGCCGCAGGAACAAGGCGACCCGGAGGAGGCCACGCTGGGCTTGATGGCCTCGGACGCGGAGGCACTGCGGCACAAGTCGTTCGCCGCCTGCACCCCGGAGGAACTGGCCGCGCTGCGCCGGATCATGGCCCGGATCCGGCTGGCCCCACCGCGGCGGCGCATCCGGCGGACCCGGTCCGCGCCCGCCGGGCAGTCCCCCGATCTGCGCCGGATCGTGCGCGAGTCGCTGCGGCTGCACGGGGACCCGGCCGAGCTGAGCTGGCGGCGGCGGAAGGTCCGGCTGCGCCCGCTGATCCTGATTCTCGACGTGTCCGGGTCGATGGCCGACTACTCGCGCAGCCTGCTCCAGTTCGCCTACTCGGCCCAGCGCGCGGCCAGCCAGGGGGCCAGGCGGGCCGGGGTGGCCAGGCGGCCAGGGTCGAGGTGTTCTGCTTCGGCACCCGGCTGACCCGGATCACCCGGGCGCTGGACCGGCGGCGGCCGGACGAGGCGCTGCAGCGGGCCACCCAGGCCGTGGTCGACTGGGAGGGCGGCACCAGGATCGGGGCCAGCCTGGACACGTTCGTCCGGGACTGGGGCCGCCGTGGGCTGTGCCGTGGCGGGATCGTGGTCATCTGCTCCGACGGGCTGGACCGCGGCGACCCGGATGCGCTGGCCACCGCGATGGAACGGCTCAGCCGGCTCAGTCACCGCATCGTCTGGCTGAACCCGCATAAGCGCAGCGACCGGGCCGTGCCGAGCACCCTGGGCATGACGGTGGCCGCGCCACATATCGATCTCATCCTGTCCGGGCACGATCTGGGCAGCCTGGAAGAACTGGCTACGCTGCTGCCAGCACTGCGTTAAGGAGTCCCGGTGAGATGGAGCGTAGGGATCGAGGCCGACCTCGGCCGGATCACGACCCGCGAGGAAGTCGTCGAGCTGGCCGATGCGGTCGCGGGCATTGACGGCATCGCCACCGGCATCGGCACCAGCCACTACGGCGCCCAGCTCATCGTGGAGGCAGCCAGCCGGGACGAGGCGATCGAGCAGGCCACCGAGCAGTTCCGGCAGGCCGCGGCCCGGGCTGGCCTGCCCGCCGCGCCAGTATCCAGGACCGAGGCGATCAGCGAGCAAGAAGCAGCAGAGGACGAACCCGGATGATCCGGCTCGGCTCGCTGGCCGGCTACCCGTTCGAGGGGCCGCGGCTGCTCGGCGGGTGGACCCCGCCGCCGGTGGCCGCGGTCTATGCCATCTTGTGCAAGCCCGACCCGGAGACCAAGCCGGAACGCTACGCGGTCATCTACGTCGATCATTCCGATGACCTGTCCGCGGAGCGCTTCCCGTTCCGGCACCCGCGCGCGCCGTGCTGGCTGCGCCGCGCCGGGTCACGCTGGAAGGTGTACATCTGCACCTACCAGGTGCCCGGCGGCGGCCGGGCGCACCGGGAGCAGATCAGCCGCGAGCTGACCGCCATCTACCGGCCGGGCTGCAACGAGCAGCAGTACGACCAGGCGTGGAAAGACGAGTGGATCGGCGGGTACACCGCGCCGACCACCGCCCCGGTCGCCCGCCGGCCGCCCCCCGGCGGGCCCCGTGCCCCCAGCTAGGGCTGGGGAGCGTAACCGACGGCGTCGTGCAGCCGGGACCGGCGGCGGCCCGAGGCGGGCCGGGCGGGCTCGGGCTCGGGCGGCGCTGTCCCGTCCCCCGCTGCCGCCGCCGGGGTGTAGGTCACGTCGGCGACGATCTCCTCGGCCATCCCGTACAGCAGCGGCAGCGCGCCGGCCACCACGCCGCCGGTCTGGTTGATGTGCTCCACCCCGGGCCCGATCAGCTTGGCGTCGCCCACGATCGTGGCCGCCGTGCCGAACGCCTCCTCCAGGTTCCCGGCGATCCGGGTGAGCAGCGTGCCGACCCAGTACAGGAAGAACGCCAGCCCGGCGATCAGCGCGGCGATGACGATAACCGTCCAGACGACCAGTGCGGTCATGACTTGACCTTCCCGAGTACCCGGCCGAGGAACAGGTGGTGCTGCAGGCCCTCCGCGAGCACCGCTTCTACCCCGTCGGCGACCTGCGGGATCAGCACGGTGTTCGCGGTATTGTCCGCCGCGGCGTGCAGTGTGCCCTGGATCTGCACGACCCGCCGGTCGATGATCTTCACCAGGTAGACGAGCAGGCTGAGCAGGGCGGCGACCGCCACCACCACGACGCGCCCGAGGATGATCGCGGTTGTCCACAGGGTGTGCTCGGTCGAGGACATGGCCACGATGTGCGGCTCCATCGTTAACCTCCCAGCCTGGCGCGGCCGCGCTGCAGCCCGCCGATGATGATCGTGGCGTGCTCGATCGTGGTGCGCAGCGCGGCCAGCGGGGCGGTGTTGTGCACCGCCTCGGTCAGCGCATCGTTGATCTTCGGTGCTTCGTTGCCGATCGCCCGGGCCAGCAGCAGGATCGGCACCACCAGGGCCACCACGACCAGCACCACGATGATGCCGATGGTGTAGCCGATCACCCAGCCGGTGGTCGATGTGCCGCCGGCGGCGAGCACGGCGCCATGTATTTCCATCCCGCTCACACCGTTTCGCAGAAGTCACGGACCGGCTTGAGACTGGCGTTCACCGAGGTCAGCCGGTCCGGAACGGTACTGGTCAGCTGGGCGACGGCCTGCACGCCGCCGGTCACGCCGACCAGCGAGGCGCGGATCGCGCGCAGGTGGAAGATCACCCGCAGCAGGCCGACCGCGGTGATCGCGATGATCAGGGCCGCGACGATGATCGTGAACCAGGCAGCTGCTGGCATCAGCTCTCCCCTTTCACCCGAGAAGTTTCGCGACAGAACCCGCGTACCGGACCGCGCCGACCGACACCTGATGCACGGTGGCGTCGGTGGTGGCCAGGCCGTCCGGGACACCCTGCAGTTCGCCGACCAGCGCACCGCCCCCGGCCAGGATGTTGTCGCACGCGCCGCGGATCCGCTCCAGCGCGGCCAGCACCCGGTTCAGCAGGAAGATCACGACAGGCAGCACCACGACGAGCAGCACCACGTTGCCGATCCACCACAAGACCATGGTTCGTCTCCTCAGCTTGTCGGCTGGTAGGGGGCGAAGAACCGGCGGAACACCCGGCTCAGCGCCATGAGGGCGGCCCGCAGGCCGAGGGTGAGACCACCCGCCGGGGTGGCCGGCGCCGCGGCTACCTGCTCGGCCGACTCACCCCGCTCGATCCGCTCGATGCGGTCCTGCATCCGGGCCGAGAAGTCCCGCATCAGCACCGACGTGACGTCGGAGATCATGCCCCGGCCGTACTGCGCGGCCGCGCCGGCCAACTGCAGGTCCTGCGCGACGGCCACCTTGGTGCCCCGGCCGGTCCGGGCCAGCGTCGCGGTCACGTCCATGCTGGCCTGGCCGCGGCCTTTGGCCTCGGCGCCGGTGGCGTGCACCACCAGCCGCTTGGCCGCCTCGTCCCGCTCGGTGATCTGGGCGGTCCCGCCGAAGTTCAGCCGCACCGGCCCCATCCGCACCGCCACCCGGCCCTGGTACGTGTCGTCGCCCAGGTCCTCGGTCAGCTCCGCGCCCGGCAAGCACGCGGCAACCTGCGGGATATTCTGGAAGAACGCCCATACCTTGTCCACCGGCTGGGCAACCTCGAAGTCGTTGGTGATCAGCATCGGGTCTCCGTCTTCGTGGTCAGGTACGCACCGGGGTCGCGCTCGAAGGACTGTCGGCAGCCTGCGCTGCAGAAGTAGTACGTGACTCCGTCGTGTTCGCAGCGGGAAAGCGGCCGGCCCGGGGGTCACGGTCATCCCGCACACCGGGTCTCTGCCATCCCGGGGGGGCGACCCCCCGGAACCCCCCGCCAGCTCCTGGCTCGGCGAGGACACGCCTTCGGCGCGCCTCTCCTCGCCAGCGAGGGTTCCACTGCCGGTTCCACCACCAACCCTCAGCTTCCCGGACGCGCGCAGCTGGACCAGCTCGGCCAGGATGGCCACCGCGATTTCCCGGTGCGTGGTGTGCCCGAGGTCCAGCCCGGCGGGCACGCGCACCCGGTCCAGCTGGTGCTGCGGCACGCCCCGGTCGGCCAGGTAACCGAGCACCGCCGCGCCGCGCTTGGCCGACCCGACCAGGCCCAGGTAGGCCGGCTGGGCGGCCACCGCCTGCTCGACGGCCTCCTCGTCGCCATGCCCCTGGGTGGCTACCACCACCATCGAGGCCTCATCCGCGTCGGCCGCGGCGAACTCGGCGGCGTCCCGCAGCGCGGTCCGCCAGCCGAGCGCCTGGGCCAGGTCGGCCAGCGTGCGCGCCATCGGCGAGCGGCCCACGATGACCAGGTGCGGCGCGGGCAGCACCGGCTCGATGTACACCTCCAGCGCGCCCTCGCTCTGGCAGGAGATGGGCACCAGCGTCATCCCCTCCGGCATCGCCTCGGCCCGGCCGCCGAACTGCTCGGGCGCGCCGAGCAGCAGCAGCCGGGGCACCCCCTCGGCGATCACCTCGCGGGCTTCGCGGATCACCACCGGCTCGGCGCACGCGCCGCCGATCCAGCCGTGCAGGTCGCCGGACTCGGTGATGATGGCCCGCGCGCCCTGCTGGCCGGACGACGGGCCCTGCCGCCACACCACGGTGGCCAGCGCGAACGGCTGCCCGCGCCGGGTCAGCTCGCTGGCCTCCTCGAGTACTCCCAGGCCGTGCACGGCTCGCTCCCCTCAGTCCGTTCGTCACCGGAGGCGCGCCGGACACGTCATGCCGCTGGGTGATGGCTTCCCAGACCCGGTCCGGGAGCAGCGGCATGTCGATGTTCCGCACCCCGGTCCCGGACAGCGCGTCGATCACCGCGTTGACGAACGCGGCCGGGCCGCCGACCGCGGCGCACTCGCCGATGCCCTTGGCCCCGATCGGGTGGTGCGGGCACGGCGTGACGACCTCGCTGTGCAGCTCGAAGCCGGGCGTCTCCCACGCGGTGGGCAGCAGGTAGTCCATGTAGTTCGCGCCGACGCAGTTGCCGTCCGCGTCGAACGTGATGAACTGCATGTTGGACATCGCGTAGGCCTCGGTCAGCCCGCCCATGATCTGGCCTTCCACGATCATCGGGTTGATCCGCACCCCGCAGTCGTCCACCGCGACCATGTTCAGCACGTCCCACACCCCGGTCTCCGGGTCCACCTCGACGGTGACGATGTACACGGCGAACGGCCAGGTCAGGTTCGGCGGGTCGTAGTAGGCGGTGTTCTCCAGGCCGGGCTCCATGCCGTCCGGCATGTTGCTGTACGCGGCCATCGCGCACTCCTGGATGGTCACCCCGCGGTCCGGGGCGCTGCGCACGTAGAACCGGCCGAGCTCCCACTCGATGTCCTCCTCGGACACTTCGAGCAGGTGCGCGGCCAGCCGCCGCGCCTTGGCCCGGATCTTCCGCGACACCATGGCCACCGCCGCGCCGGCCACCGGCGTGCTGCGCGACGCGTAGGTGCCCATGCCGAACGGCGCGGTGTCCGTGTCGCCCTCCTCGACGACGATGTCCTCGGCCGGGATGCCCAGCTCGTGCGCGACGATCTGGGCCCAGGTCGTCTCGTGCCCCTGGCCCTGGCCGCGCGCGCCGGTGCGCACGATGGCCTTGCCGGTCATGTGCACCTTGAGCTCGGCCGAGTCGAACATCTTGATGCCGAGGATGTCGTACTCGCGGCTGTTGCCCGCGCCGAGCGGCTCGGTCATCGTGGAGATGCCCAGGCCGAGCAGCCGGCCGCGGGCCCGGGCTTCCTCCTGCTGCTTGCGGAAGTCGGCATAGCCGACCGCCTTGAGCCCCACGTCCAGGCACTTGGCGTACTGGCCGGAGTCGGTCAGGAAGCCGAACGGGGTGCGGTGCGGGAAGTCCTCGTCGCGGACGAAGTTCATCCGGCGGAACTCGGCCTGGTCCAGGCCCAGGTCGTCGGCGGCCGCCTGCATCATCCGTTCCTGGAAGAACATCGCCTCGGTGACCCGGAACGAGCACCGGTAGGCCACCCCGCCGGGCGCCTTGTTGGTGTACACGCCCCGCGCGGTCAGGTGCGCCACCGGGATGTCGTAGGCGGCGAACGCCGAGTGCATCAGGCCGATCTTGAACTTGCTCGGCTGGGCGTCGGAGAAGAACGCGCCGTGGTCGGCGTCGGTGTGCATCCGGACGGCCAGGATCTTGCCGTCCTGGCGCAGCGCCATCTCGCCGTCCAGGTAGACGTCCCGGGCGAACCCGGTCGAGATCAGGTTGCCCGACTTGTCCTCGATCCACTTCACCGGCCGTTCCAGCAGGATCGAGGCCAGGATCGAGCAGACGTAGCCCGGGTAGACCGGCACCTTGTTGCCGAACCCGCCGCCGATGTCCGGCGAGATGATCCGGATCATGTGCTCGGGCAGCTCGGCGACCAGCGCCACCGCGGCCCGGATGATGTGCGGCGCCTGGGTGGTCATGTACACGGTGAGCTTCGAGGTGGCCCGGTTGAAGTCGGCGATCGACCCGCAGCACTCGATCGGCGACGGGTGCGAGCGCGGGTAGTGCAGCCGCAGCCGGGACACCACGTCGGCCGCCGCGAACGCGGCCTCGGTGCCCGCCCCGTCGCCGACTTCCCAGTCGTAGATGACGTTGCCGGCCTGGTTCTCCTTGTCGTCCCGGATGACCGGGGCGCCGTCCGCCATGGCCTGCTCCGGGTTCACGATGACCGGCAGCGGCTCGTAATCGACGTCGATGGCCTCGCACGCGTCCTTGGCGATGTACGGGTCGTCGGCGATCACGCAGGCCACTTCCTGGCCCTGGAAGCGCACCTTGTCGGTGGCCAGCACCGCCTGGGTGTCGTAGGACAGCGTCGGCATCCAGGCCAGGTTGCGGGTGGCCATCATCTCGCCGGTGAGCACCAGGTGCACGCCGGGGATGTCCCACGCCTTGCTGGCGTCGATGGACTTGATCCGGGCGTGCGCCAGCGGGCTGCGCAGGATCTCCATGTGCAGCATGCCGGGCAGCGTGATGTCGTCGGTGTAGTTGCCCTTGCCCCGGATGAACCGGCTGTCCTCGACCCGCTTGCGGCTCGCGCCCAGCCCGCCGATCTTGATCTCGTCGACTGCCTGTGACACTGGTGCTTGCGACACTGGGTCAGCCTTCCGCTCGCAGCTTGTCGGCCGCCCACAGCACCGACTTCACGATGTTCTGGTAGCCGGTGCACCGGCACAGATTGCCGGACAGCGCCCAGCGGACGTCTTCCTCGCTGGGGTCCGGGTTCTCATCCAGCAGGGCCTTGGCCGCCATCATCATGCCCGGCGTGCAGAACCCGCACTGCAGGCCGTGCTCCTCGCGGAAGCCCTCCTGCAGCGGGTGCAGTTCGGCCGCCCCGGCCAGCCCTTCCACCGTGCTGATCTCGTGCCCGTCCGCCTGCACGGCCAGCATCGTGCACGACTTGACCGGCCGCCCGTCCACCAGCACGGTGCATGCGCCGCAGTTGGTGGTGTCGCAGCCCATGTGCGTACCGGTCAGCCCCAGGCCACGGCGGATCAGGTGGGCCAGCAGCAGCCGCGGCTCGACCTCGGCGATCTTCTTCTGGCCGTTGATGCTGAACTTGATCCGGCGCACCGGCACATCGGCTGCTTCGGTTTCGTCGCCGTGGTCCTCATAGACAACTGTCATGTCAGGCTGCCCTCTCCTCGGCCACACCGCGGCTGAGGATGCGGACCACGAACGTGCGCACCATGTGCCGCTTGTACTCCGCGCTGCCGCGGTGATCGGTCCGCGGCCGGGCCGCCGCCGCGGCCAGGTCGGCCGCCCGGCCGATGGACTCGGCGGTCAGCGGCTGCCCGGTCAGCGCCTGGGCTGCCTCGGTGGCCGCGATCGTCGATCCGCCCACCCCGGTCAGCCCGATGCCGGCCCGGGTTACCGTGTCGCCGTTGGTCTCCACCGCGACCGCCACGCCGACCGTGGCGAAGTCGCCGACCCGGCGCTCCAGCTTCAGGTAGCCGCCGGACCGGGTGCCCTGGGCGGGCGGGATGACCGCTTCGACCGCGATCTCGTCCGGGGCCAGCACGTTCTCGAATGGCCCGGTGACGAACCCGGCCAGCGGGATGGTGCGCCGGCCGGCCGGTCCCTGGGCCACCACGGAGCCGCCCAGCGCGGTCACCACCGACGCCCAGTCGCCTTGCGGGTCGGCGTGGCACAGCGAGCCGACCAGGGTGCCCCGGGTGCGCACGATCGGGTCGGCGATCAGCGGCGCGGCCGCCGCCATGGTCGGCTGGCTGCTCTTCAGCAGGTCCGAGCGTTCCAGGTCGGCGTGCCGGCACAGCGCGCCGATGCGCAGCGTGCCGTCCGGATCGGCCCGGTGGTAATCCAGCCCGGGCACGTTGTTGATATCCACCAGCAGGTCCGGCGCGGCGAACCGCAGCTTCATCAGCGGGACCAGGCTCTGCCCGCCGGCCAGCACTTTCGCGTAGTCCCCGCCGTCGTGCAGCAGGGTGATCGCCTCGCCCAGCGACCGGGGTGCCTCGTAGCGGAACCGGGATGGGTACATCGCGATCAGTCCGATTCCGGGTCGGGGACGGCCACCGGCAGGGTGTCCTCATCCGGGTCTGGCCGGGGCTCCTGGTGCGGCGGCCACGGCCCGGCCACCGGCTGGCCAGCGATCTTCAGGTAGTCCATCAGCTCCGGCCAGGCCCACACGGTGGGGCTCTTCCCGGTCTTCGGCGTGTGCTCGACCAGTTCGAACAGGCGGGGATTGCCCCGGCTGTGCCCGTCGGACTCAATCCGCATCGGCACGCTCCCTTGCATGCAGCTCCGGCCAACGTGAGCACGGCATTTGCGCCATGATCGGTCGTGCGGCGACGTACTGGCAACCGGCGAATAAGGGGATGCTTAACTAGCCGGAAACCCGGCCGGGCGCGTGGCGGGCGCCCGGCCGGGTTTTGCCGGGGTGAGTCAGAACCGGCCGGCCGCGATGGCCGCTACCGTCACCCGGGAGACCCGGTAGGTGGCCGTGGTCTCGGGCCGGTGCCCGGGGACGCCCCCGGCGAAGCCGATCGGCACCCCGGTGGTGCCGTTGATGGTCAGTGTCTCCTGGTAGTTCGCGGGCAGCGCCGGCGCCTGCGCGGTCAGGGTCAGCATGGCCTCCCCGTTGATGTCGGCGCTGCGCACGGTGACTTCCGGCAGCGTGGACAGCAGGCGGAGCGACCCCCGCCCGGACCGGCCGGCTGGCCGGCCCCGGCCTGGAGCGCGTCGAGCGAGTTCTCCCAGATTTCGTTGTCCATGCTGGCCGCCCGCTGCGCGGCCGTCGGCGGATGCGCGGGGATCGGGATCTTGGCGTGCTTGGCCCGTGCCAGGGCCCTGAGCTGCGCGATCTGCTGGGCCCACGTCAGCTGCGGGAGATGTGGGTCCAGCATGGCGATGGCCATCCGGTGGCGGGCGACGGTGAGGTCACCGTGCACCGCGTACCTCGCCACCGCCAGCTCGCGGGCGAATCCGCCGTCGCCGGTGTCGTTGTGCGCGGCGATCTGGGCCGGCAGGCCGCTCTCGGTCTGCGCATAGTAGTAGGCGCCGCTGTCGGTGTAGAGGTCGGCGCCGCCGCCGGTCGAACTGGCCCGCGGCGTTGGTCTGGGTCCGGATTATCAGCGTGGCGTCGCCGGGCAGCCGGGTGTCCCGCGCCGTGATGGCGGCGGCCAGCCGGATCAGCGGCGCGTGCGCCCCGGCTGCCGCGGCCGAGAGGCCAGGCGGCTGGCCGCCTGGGCTGGCCGGCTGGGCCGCCGGTGTGATGACGAGCGTGACCGCCGCCGCGGTCGCGGCGACCCCGAGGCCGGCCATGCTCCAGATCGCCCAGGTCCGGCGGCGCGGCTGGTGGCGGCCGTGGCCCGGGCGCCGCCGGGGTTCCCCGGCCGGGCCCATCGTCTCCCGCAGCCGCGCCCTGGCCTCCTCGAACGCCGCATCCCGCATGGGCGCCGCGCCGGCCAGGCCGCTGACCAGCTCCATCTCGTCAACCATTCAGGTTGCCTCCTTCACCGTGTTCAGTTCGGTCATCAGCGCGACCATGCCGGGCGCGTTCCGCAGTGCCTGGCGGGCCTGGTGCAAGCAGCGGCGGGCGGTCCCAGCCGGGATGCCGAGGGCCCGCGCCGCGTCGGCGACGGTCAGGTCCTCCCACGCAACCAGGGTCAGCACCTCCCGCTCGGTGGGCCTGAGCCGGGCCAGGGCGCTGCGCACCACCGGCTCGGTGTCGATCCGCCGGTCCACGGCGGGCCAGGGATCCCACCCGGCGGCCAGACCGGTCAGGTCGGGCACGGGGTCCTCGGCAGGCCGGGACCGCCAGTGCCGCCGGAGCGTGTTGTGCGCCACGCCGAACAGCCACGGGCGGGCTTCGGGAAATGATTGGTCGTAGGCCGCCCGGGAACCGAAGGCGGCCACCCACACCTCGCCGAGCAGATCCTCGGCGAGTTCCCGCCCTGCCCGCCGCACGAGGTAGGCCCCCACAGCCACCTCGTGCCTGCGGATCACCTCGACAAAGGCTTCCCCGTCACCGGCCAGCGAGGCCGCGATCAACTCTGCATCTGACGCCATGGTCCTCCTCGCGCTGGGTCCCACTCCACCCAGGAATTGCCACCGCACCGGCAGAGTGTTCAGCGCGAGCTGGTCAGCTCCAGATCGTCACGTAGACCGGGGGCCGGAACCGGGACGGCGGGACGCCGGCCGCGGGTGACCGCATCAGCTGCATGGCTTCCGGCGTGCTCAGGAACCGGCGCAGCGAACTGGCCGCCGTGCTGCGGTGCTGGCGTTCCAGCAGGGTCGCGTGCCAGCACGCGCTGACCGGTGCGCCGGGCACCTCGACCAGGGACAGCTCGCCGCGGCGCAACTGCTGGGCGACGAGATGCTCGACGGCCGGGGCCACGCCGGCACCGTCCGCGGCGGCGGCCCACGCCGCGGTCTGGTTGGGGAACACCCGGACCATGCTGTCCGGCACCCGGAGCGCGGCCAGCAGCTGCCCGGCGGCACTGCCCGGGTCGGTGCCGGACGGGCCGACCAGCCAGCGCCACTGCTGCGGGGCGCCGTGCAGCCGGGGCTGCCCGGCGGTGACCACGACCAGCCGGTAGCGGAACACCGGCTCGCTGACCACGGGCAGCGCCGCGTCGCTGGCTACCTCGGGCCCGATGGCCACGTCGGCCAGCCGGTTGGCCACCAGCACGCCCATCTCGTTGCTCACCCCCACCCCGGCGGACACCTCCAGGGCGCCGGCGAACCGCCGGGTGAACGCCTCCATCAGCGGGCTGACCACGAACTCGGCCAGCGTGGAGGTGGCCACCACGCGGAGCTGCTCGGGTGCGCCCTGGGCCGCCCGGACCGCGGCGTGCGCCTCGGCGCCGAGCACTACGATCTGGGACGCGGTGGCCAGCAGCCGGGAGCCGCCCGGGGTGAGCGTCATGCCGCTCGGCCCGCGGCTGACCAGCTGGTCGCCGAGGTGCTGGCGGAGCGCGGTGAGTGCCTGGGACACCGCGGACTCGCTGACCCCGAGGGCGTTGGCCGCCGAGGTCACCGAGCCCAGCCGGGCGACCAGGACGAACGCGTTCAGCTGAGTCAGGGTCATAGCTCTGTCTTCATAAAGTTCGCGCTATTCAGGCGGTCATGCTGGTCCTGCGAGCGGCACATGCCGGCCGCTCGCCCAGGCCTGGCGGCCTGGGCTCGTTAGCCGGTCCTGAATAGCGCTCACGGGTCTGATTATGCTCGCCAGGCGGGCCCGCTCGTAAACTGCGAACGGATCAGCCAGGAGGGGAGGGCGGATGCAGGTTCCGGCGCACGTCGAGTACGAAAAGGCGGTCAGCGTGCAGCACGCGCTCACGCTGCTGGCCCGGTTCGGCCCGGAATCGCGCATCCTGGCCGGCGGGCACAGCCTGATCCCGATGATGAAACTGCGGCTGGCCCAGCCGGAGACGCTGATCGACATCAACGGGCTGACCGAGCTGCAGCTATATCCGGGTGGCTGACGGCGAACTGTGCATCGGCGCGCTGGCCCGGCACGCGGAGCTGCTCGCCGACCCGGCGGCGCGGCCAGCACTTCGCCATCCTGCACGACGCGGAGCGGGTCATCGCCGACCCGATCGTGCGGAACTGGGGCACGGTCGGCGGCTCGCTGTGCCAGGCCGACCCGTCCGAGGACCTGTCCGCGGCGTTCGCCGCGCTCAAGGCGACCATGGTGATCCGGCATCCGGACGGCAGCCGCACGGTGCCCGCCCGGGACTTCCACACCGGGCCGTACGAGACCGTGGTGGCGCCGGGTGAGCTGCTCAGCGAGATCAGGGTGCCGATCCGGTCCGGCGGCGGCAGCGCGTACCAGAAGGTGGGCCGCCGGGTGGGTGACTGGCCGGTCGGCGCGGTGGGCGCGGCGCTGTGGCTGGACGGCGACGGGGCCACCATCGCCGACGCGGGCATCGGGCTGACCGCGGTCGGCGCGGCGCATTTCGCTGCGGCCGAGGCCGAGGAGTTCCTCCGCGGCGCCCCGGCCACCGAGGAGAGCTTCGCCCGGGCCGGCCAGATCGCGGCCGAGCACTGCCGCCCGGTCGTCCGACCAGCGCGGCCCGGCCGACTACAAGCGCCACCTGGCCCAGGAGCTCACCATCCGGGCGCTGCGCCGGGCGCTGGCCCGGGTGGCGGGGGACGCCTGACGTGCAGATCACCGTGACGGTCAACGGGACTGGCTACACCCGGGAGGTGGAGGCGCGGCTGCTGCTCATCCACTTCCTGCGCGACGAACTGCGGCTCACCGGCTCACACTGGGGCTGTGACACGTCGAACTGCGGCGCCTGCGTGGTGTGGCTGGACGGCACGCCGGTGAAGTCCTGCACGGTGCTGGCCGCGATGGCCGACGGGCACCAGGTGCGCACCGTGGAGGGGCTGGCCGCCAGCGGCGGGCTCGACCCGGTGCAGCAGGGCTTCGCCGAATGCCACGGGCTGCAATGCGGGTTCTGCACGCCGGGCATGATGATGACCGCCCGCTGGCTGCTCGACCACAACCCGTCGCCCACCCCCGGGGAGATCCGCGAGGCGCTGTCCGGCCAGCTCTGCCGGTGCACCGGCTACGAGAACATCGTGCGGTCCGTCTGTGGGCGGCCGAGCACGAGGCGAGCGCACGGGCTGGAGAAGCGGTGACGGACTCGGCTGGCGAGGCGGGCGCGGCGAAGCCGTGTCCCCTCCGAGCCAGCGACTCGCAGGGGGCCGGGGGGTCGCCCGCTGACACCGCGTACGGGCGGTGCCGCGCAAGGAGGACGCCCGGTTCGTCCGCGGGCTGGGCACGTTCACCGACGACATCGCGCTGCCCGGGATGCTGCACGGGGTCATCCTGCGCAGCCCGCTGGCGCACGCCCGGATCGTCTCGGTGGACACCGCCGCGGCCGAGGCGCATCCCAAGGTCCGGGCCGTTATCACCGGTGCCATGCTGGAACAACGCCAGCTGGCCTGGATGCCGACGCTGTCCCGGGACGTGCAGGCCGTGCTGGCCACCGACAAGGTGCGGTTCCAGGGCCAGGAAGTGGCGTTCGTGGTGGCCGAGGACGCGTACGCGGCCCGGGACGCCCTCGAGCTGATCGACGTGGAGTACGAGCCGCTGCCGGTGGTGGCCGACGCCACCCGGGCGCTGGACCCGGGCGCCCCGGTGATCCGCGACGACCTGGCCGGGCAGCAGGACAACCACATCTTCGACTGGTCGGCCGGGGACGAGGCGGCCACCGAGGCGGTGTTCGCGGCGGCCGACGTCATCGTCGGCCAGGACATGCTCTACCCGCGCTCGCACCCGGCCCCGCTGGAGACCTGCGGCACGGTGGCCGACCTGGACCCGGTGTCCGGGAAGCTCACCGTCTGGTGCACCAGCCAGGCCCCGCACGCGCACCGCACCATGTACGCGCTGCTGGCCGGGCTGCCCGAGCACAAGATCCGGATCATCTCGCCGGACATCGGCGGCGGGTTCGGCAACAAGGTGCCGATCTACCCCGGGTACCTGTGCGCCGTGGTCGGCTCGATGCTGACCGGCAGGCCGGTCAAGTGGGTGGAGGACCGGTCGGAGAACCTGATGTCCACCGCGTTCGCCCGGGACTACCACATGCACGGGGAGATCGCGGCCACCCGGGACGGCCGGATCCTCGGCCTGCGGGCCCGGGTGCTGGCCGATCACGGCGCGTTCAACGGCTCGGCCCAGCCGACCAAGTTCCCGGCCGGGTTCTTCCACATCTTCACCGGCTCCTATGACCTGCGGGCCGCGCACTGCGAGGTCACCGGCGTGTACACGAACAAGGCGCCGGGCGGGGTGGCCTACTCGTGCTCGTTCCGCATCGCCGAAGGGGTGTACCTGGTCGAGCGGATGGTCGACCTGCTGGCCGCCGAGCTGGGCATGGACCCGGCCGAGCTGCGGATGAAGAACCTGCTCCGGCCCGAGCAGTTCCCGTACACCGGCCCGACCGGCTGGGAGTACGACTCCGGGGACTACCCGCGGGCGCTCCAGCTCGCGCTGGACATGGCCGGCTACCCCGGGCTGCGCCGCGAGCAGGCGGAGAAGCGGGCCCGCGGCGAGCACATGGGCATCGGGCTGAGCTTCTTCACCGAGGGGGTCGGGGCGGGCCCGCGCAAGCACATGGACATCCTCGGCCTGGGCATGGCCGACGGCGCGGACCTGCGGGTGCACCCGACCGGCACGGCCGTGCTGGGCATCTCCTGCCAGACCCAGGGGCAGGGCCACGAGACCACGTTCGCCCAGCTGGTGGCCGAGGAACTGGGGCTGTCCCCGGCCGACGTCGAGGTGGTGCACGGGGACACCGACCGGACCCCGTTCGGCCTGGGCACCTACGGCTCCCGGTCCACCCCGGTGTCCGGCGCGGCGGCCGTGGTGGCCGCGCGCAAGGTCCGCGAGCGGGCCCGCATCGTGGCCGCGGCCATGCTGGAAGCCGCGCCGGAGGACCTGGAGTGGGCCAGCGGCCGGTGGCAGGTGCGCGGTGACCCGGAGCAGGGCCGGACCATCCCCGAGATCGCGATGGCCGCGCACTCCGGGCTGGAGCTGCCGGACGGGGTGGACGGGCACCTGGACGCGGGCACCGTGTACAACCCGCCCAACCTCACCTACCCCTACGGCGCCTACATCTGCGTGGTCGACCTGGACCCGGGCACCGGCGAGGTCCGGGTGCGCCGGTTCATCGCGGTGGACGACTGCGGGGTCCGGATCAACCCGATGATCGTGGAGGGCCAGCTGCACGGCGGGCTGGCCGACGGTATCGGCATGGCGCTGATGCAGGCCATCACGTACGACACGGCCGGGAACTGCCTGGGCGGATCGTTCATGGACTACCTGCTGCCCACCTCGGTGGAGTGCCCGTCCTGGGAACTCGGCGCGACCGTCACGCCGTGCCCGCACCACCCGGTCGGGGCCAAGGGCGTCGGCGAGTCGGCTACCGTCGGCTCGCCCGCCGCCGTGGTCAACGCGGTCATGGACGCGCTCCGCCCGTTCGGCGTCCGGCACGCCGACATGCCGCTCACCCCGGCCAACGTCTGGTCGGCCATGCAGGGCCGCCCGGTCCGCACCGATCTCGCCGCCAGCTGAAAGCGGGCACGTCGCAGCACGTCATTCGCGCCGAGGCGTGTGCTCGCCGAGTCGGCGTTCGGCGCGCAGCGGCAGCGGGGTCGGGGCTCGCCGGGCAGAGCGTTCGGCGCGCAGCGGCGAGCGGGGGGTCCAGGGGGTCGTCCCCCCGGGCATTATGGAGTTATGCAGGAATCCACGCCGAACGGCGGCATCGTGCAGCGGCTGCCCGACGTCGCGACCCTGATGCGCGATCTGGACGCGACCGGCTACCTGGCCGACGACCCGCTCGGCGTCGCGCTGTTCCTGGCCGCCCGGATGGGCCAGCCCATCCTGCTCGAAGGCGAGCCCGGGGTGGGCAAGACCGAGGCGGCCAAGGCGCTGTCCAGCGCGCTGGACACACCGCTGATCCGGTTGCAGTGCTACGAAGGGCTGACCGCCGCCGAGGCGCTCTACGAGTGGAACTACCCGCGCCAGCTGCTGGCCATCCGGCTGGCCGAGGCCCGCGGCGAGCAACTGCGCGACGCCGACCTGTTCAGCGCGGAGTACCTGCTGGCCCGCCCGCTGCTGGCCGCGCTGGACCATCCGGGCCCGCGGCCCGCCGTGCTGCTCATCGACGAGGTGGACCGGGGCGACGACGAGTTCGAGGCGTTCCTGTTCGAGCTGCTGGCCGAGGCCGCGGTGACCATCCCGGAACTGGGTACCCGCCGGGCGGCCTATCCGCCGGTCGTGGTGCTCACCTCGAACCGCACCCGGGACCTGCACGACGCGCTGAAGCGGCGCTGCCTGTACCACTGGATCGAGTACCCGGACACCGAGCGGGTGGCGGCCATCATCCGCCGCCGGGTGCCGGCCGCGGCCGCCCCGCTGGCCAGCCAGGTGGCTACCGGCATCACCCGGCTGCGCGGGCTTGACCTGGCCAAACCCCCCGGGGTGGCCGAGGCGATCAGCTGGGCCGAGGCGCTGGTCGTGCTGGGCGCGGACCGCATCGACGAGGCGGCGGCGGCCCAGACAGCCGGCGTTGTGCTGAAGTATTCCGAGGACCTGCAGGTGCTCCGGGCCGCAGGGTTCGCGACCGCGGCCAGCGATGGTGAATGACGACCTGGCGCTGATCGCCGCGCGGTTCGGCGCGGCGCTGCGCGGTGCGGGCGTGCCCGCCGACCCGGCGCGCTGCGCGCGGTTCGCCGCCGCGGTGACGGTGGCCCGGCCGGCCAGCCGCTATCAGCTGTACCTGTGCGCGCTGGCCACGCTGGTTACCGGGCAGGCCCAGGTGGAGCCGCTGCGCCGGGTGTTCGCCGAGTTCTTCGGCGGCACCGGCGAGGACGGGGAGGCAGGCCGGCGCCGGCCGGGCCGGGTATGCCGCTGCCTGCCCGCGCCGCGCCCGGATGACCTGCTGGCCGAGGCGGCGCGGGCGGCTCAGCAGCATGGGCTGCCGGACTGGGACGGCCAGCCTGACGGGGCGGCGCCGGGCGGGCCGGAAGCGGATGGCCAGGGCGGCACCGAGCGGGTCGCGGTGGCCGACGGCGAGGCGGCGGGGAGGGACGAGGACGGGACCGGGATCCCGGCGCTGGCCAGCCGGGCGGAGCGGCTGGCCGGCACCGACTTCGCCGAGCTGACCCCGGACGAGCTGGCCGCGCTGGCCGGGCTGATGCGCAAGCTCACCCTGGCCGTGCCGCAGCGCCGCTCCCGGCGGCAGCAGCCCACCTCCCGCGGCCGGCACACCGACCTGCGCAGCACGCTGCGCCAGGCCCGGCGCACCGGGGGCCACCCGCTGCGGCTGGCCCGGCGGGCGCCGGCCATGCGGCCGCGGCAGCTGATCGTGCTGTGTGACATCTCCGGGTCGATGGAGCCGTACGCGCGGGCCATGCTGCAGCTGCTGTACTGCGCGGCCGGCGGGGCCGAGGCGGAGGTGTTCACGTTCGCCACCCGGCTGACCCGGCTCACCCCGGCGCTCGCGCACATGTCCGCCGAGCAGGCGCTGCACCGGGCTGGGCAGGCCGCGCCGGACTGGCTGGGCGGGACCCGGATCGGGGCCGCGCTGCAGCAGTTCAACGACACCCGGGGACGGCCCGGCCTGGCCCGCGGCGCCGTCGTGCTGATCATCTCGGACGGCTGGGACACCGGCGACCCGGCCGTGGTGCGCCGCGAGATGCAGCGGCTGTCCCGGGTGGCGCACCGGATCATCTGGGTCAACCCGCGGACCAAGAGCGAGCACTACCGTCCGCTGGCCGGTGGCATGGCCGCCGCGTGGCCGTTCTGCGACGCGGTGGTCAGCGCGCATTCGGTGCACGCGCTGGACGAGCTGACCGCGGCACTGGCCCGGCCATCCCGGCACCGCCCCTCGTCGCTGGACGCCACCCGCCGGCTGCCTGCTTCCGGCTGACTTCCCGCCGCCCCGGGCACCCCCGCGCTCCCCGTCCGCGGCCCACCTTCGCGCTCCCCCGCCCGCGGCCCGCCTTCGTGCGGTCCCTCCCGCCCGCGGCCGGCACCTTCGCGCTCCCCCGCCCGCGGCCCACCTTCGTGCCGTCCCGGCACCCTCGCGCTCCCCCGCCCGCGGCCCGCGCCCGCGGGGTGGTTTACCGGTTCGGGAACTAAGGGTAGTTAGGCGGTGGCTTAGCGTATAGGGCGGGAAGGCCGGGGACATCATGAGTGCGCGCAGCCGGCACCGGCATGGGGGTCGCCGCGGCCCTGGGCACCGCGGCCCTCGACCCGGCGGCGGTCCCCCGGCGGGCCGTGCCCGGCAGCGGGCTGGTGGTGCCGAAGGTGTTGCCGGCCCGCGGTGGCCGGCCGCCCGCCCGCCGTGGCCCGCGGGCCCGCCGTCGCCCGGGACCCGGCCGTGTTCTTCGCCGACCCGAACCTGAACGCACAGGCGCTGTTCACCGTCGGGGCGGCCGGGTACGGGGCGGCCGAGTACGGCGAGTTCGCCACCGCCGTGGCCGGCGTGCACGCGGCCGGCGACAGCTACGACAGTTTCTACCGGGCGTTCCGCGACCTGGGGCGGCTGGCCAGCCGGTTCGGGCACGACGCGCTGGACCGGGGCAACCGGGCCGCGGCCCGCGGCGCGTTCCTGCGCGCGGCCAGCTACCTGGCCAACCCGCTGTACGTCGCGATCGGCACCAGCCACCCGCGGCGGCAGGCGGCCGCCTACCGGGCGATGAACGACGCCTGGGTGCGGGCCGCCGGGCTGCTGGAGCCGGCCGCCGAGCCGGTGCAGATCCCGCTGCGGCCGGACCAGCATGCCGGGCTGGCTGCTCCGCCCGCCCGGGGCCGCATCCGGGCGCCAGGCGGCCGACCATCATCTTCAACAACGGCAACCAGGCACAGCTCATCGGCCTGTACGTGTACGGCGCGGCCGAGGCAGTCGCGCTCGGCTACAACGCCCTGCTGTTCGAGGGCCCCGGGCAGGGCTCGATGCTGTTCCGGCGCAGGATCGGGTTCCGGCCCGACTGGGAAGCCGTCATCACCCCGGTCGTGGATCACCTGCTCGGCCTGGCCGGACGTCGATCCGGACCGCATCGCGCTGGTCGGCTGGAGCCAGGGCGGCGCGCTGGCCGCCCGGGCCGCGGCCTTCGAGCACCGGCTGGCCGCGCTGGTGCTGGACCCGGGCGTGTCCGACTTCATGGCCGCGTTCCACCTGCCCGGGCAGCTGGTCAGCGTAGCCCGGACCCAGCCAGCTGAGGCGGACCGCGCCTGGGCCCAGATCTTCGCCCGGCTGCCGGCCAGCGTCCGGTTCAGCTTCACCAAGGCCAGCTACCCGTTCCGCCAGCCGACGTTTTCCGCGCTGGTCCGGGCACTGGCCGAGTACGGCACGGCGGCCTACCTGCCGAAGATCAGCGCACCGGTGCTGGTCACCCAGTACCAGGGCGAGACCGCGTTCCCGGGCCAGGGTGCCGCGACGATGCGGCTGCTCCGCTCGGCCGCCACGCGGCACGAGTTCACCGCGGCGGCGGGGTGCCAGTTCCACGACGCCCCGATGGCGCCACAGCGGCGTAACCAGGTGCTGTTCGACTGGCTGGACGGGGTCCTGTAACCCGGTTAAGGCAACGGCCAAAACCTCCATTAAGCACGGCAACTAAAGGGTGCGCCAAAGGCGCGCGCCGCCGACTGGACTGAGGAGCGAGGAACGAGCGACGAGGGAAGGAGGCGGGTCCAGCGCGCCGGAGGTGCAAGGCAAACACTGCCGCCAAGTATTCAATTGCGGTACCCGGAGTTTTCCGCATTCCCCTAATGGGCCGTGATACGTTCGTTATCCGAGTTCAGCTGGAGTGAGCCGACATGTCCTTCCTGGCCGAGGACTACCCCGGGGCGGCCCGGCCGCGGGCCGCCGCCTGGAGTCAGCCTTCCCCGGAGCAGCCCGGGTGGGCCGGGCAGGACGAGGACCCCGGTTACTACGACCCGGGTTACGGCGAGCCCTACTATGAGCCTGGCCTACGACCAGCCCGGCTACGCCGGGGAGGCCTACCAGCCGGACGGGTATTACCAGGATCCGCGCTACTACCAAGATCCCGGAGACGGCTTCCCCGGTCAGCCGGAGCCGGACGGGTACCTGGACGCCGCGGCCGATGGCTATGCCGGGACCGGCGCGGATGCCGACATTCCCGATGCCCCGCCACCGGCCGGCCGCCCGCGCGGGCGCCGGTACCGCGGCGGGCGCCGGGGCCGCCGGGGCGGTACCAGGCCGAAGCGCGTGGCCGGGATCGTGCTGGCGGCCGCGTCCCTGGCGGGCGTTGCGCTGCTCGCGCCGTCGATCCTGACCGCGGCGGAGAACGAGACGCTGACCGGTGTGGTCACCCAGAGCAGCCTGGACAGCCTCAACTTCGCGGCGGCGGGCCGGGTGTTCCGGGTCCGGGTCCGGCTCGGGCAGGTGGTGAAGAAGGGCCAACTGCTGGCCCGCGAGATCACCCCGGCCGGTGCGCTCAGCGTGCTGCGCACCGACCGCGCCGCGATCGTGGCCGACAAAGCGGATCTGGCCGCGCTGACCGCGGAAGGAGCGCCACCCGCCAGCGTGACCGCGGCCCGCACCCAGCTGACCACCGACCAGCAGCAGCAGGCGGCTGACCGGGCGGCCATGGTGATCAGGGCGCCGCTGGCCGGGACCGTGGCCGCCGTCTTCGGCCGGGCCGGTGACACCGTCACCCCGGCCGGCCTGCCCACCCCGGGCCAGCAGCCGGCCGCCACCCAGCTGCCCGCGCTGACCCTGGCCGGCCTGCGGGCCGGCGGGCGCAAGCTGCCGGTGATCGCGCTGCGCACCTCGGGCAGCGTCCAGGTCAAGCTGCTCATCCCGGCACAATCGCCGGCGGCGCTGCGGGTCGGCTCACCGGTGACCCTGTCCGTCCCGGCGGCCCGGCTGACCCGGGTCAGCGGCGTGATCACCGCGCTGACGGCCGGCCCAGCCAGCACTGGTGGCGGCCATGTGGCGGTGATCCAGGTCCGCGGGACCACCCCGGCCACCGCGCTCACCGGGATGCGGGCCGACGTCTACCTCAGCTCGTGACCGGTGCGGTAGCCGGCTAACGCTGCGGGGCGCACCGGGCTGATGATCGTGACCTGGTCCCCGGCCCGGGCGTGTCTGCCGCGCCGCCGCGCGATCCACCAGCCCGGCATGCCGAGTACCAGTACAGGCACGCCGATCGCGAAGAGCAGCCGCAGCACGCCCAGTTGGTGCAGGTCGAACGGGACCAGCTTGTGTGTCATCCGGGCCAGGTACAGCAGGAAGGCGGTGACCGCGGTGACCCACGGGAACCGCCACTTGGTCAGCACCAGGTCCACCACGATCGTGCCGAGCACCGCGCCTGCCGTGTAGTAGGCGTACACGCCGGGGTCGAGCATGATCCGCGCGGCCACCGCGACCAGCACCACCGCCTGCCAGCGGCCGCGGCGCACCGCCACGCAGCCGGCCGCGGCACCCAGGGCGAGCTGGGCGGACCGGTCCCACCCCGGGGTCCGGGGGGACATCACGCCGAGCACGCGCAGCGCCGAGGAGGGGTTGTTCGGGATGGTGAACTGGGCCACCGACGACAGGGTCCGCGGGTCGGCGGCCAGGAACGGCAGCCAGGCCACCGCCACCCCGCCGGCGAACGTGCCCAGCGCGGCCAGCCACTGCCGCCGGGGCAGCGCGAAGATCAGCGCGGCGAACGCCGCCGCCCATGGTTTGGCGTCGGTCGCCGCGGCCAGGGCCAGCCCGGCCCACAGCGGGTTGCGCTTGGCCACCGCGTGCAGCGCGGCCACCGAGAAACAGAGCGCCAGCAGGTCGTCGAGGTGCGCGAAGTGGGTGGTCAGCTCGGTCCACACGGGCAGAAAGAACAGCCCGGCCAGGAAGAGCCGGATCTGCCTGCCGCGCTCGGCCAGCGGCAGCAGCCGCCAGACCGCCCACAGCACAACTGGGCCGGTGGCCGACATGAGCAGCACGGCGGCCAGCTCACCCTGGCCCGGGCCGATCAGCCGGAGCACCCCGGAGACGGCCAGCGCCAGCGGGCCGATCTGCAGGTCCGGGTGGGCCGCGTAGAGCTGCAGGCCGGTGCCCGGGCCGGCTGCGAAGAGCAACTGGCCGCCCTGGGCGAAGAAGTGCCAGGACTGCCCGCTCATCTTCAGCGCTACCTGCAGCGCGACCCAGACGGCCGTCCACGGCCAGAGCAGCCACCACGGCCAGGACACCCGGCGTGGCGAGAACCGGGCCGGCTCGGCCGGGGCCTTGACCGGGGGCGGCGCCGGCGCCGCGGCCGGCGGGTCCTTGAACCAGTCCTCAGGCCACGGATCCTGGTCCGGCCGCTCCGGCTCCGGGGGCCACGGGCGCCCCGGCGGCGGCCATCCGCCGGGCAGCGACGGGTGCTCCCCGCCCAGCCACCGGTTCGCGGAGGGCGGGCCGGCCGGGATCGAGGGATGGGTGTACCCCGGCGGGGCTGACAAAGCCTCCTTGGCTAGGTATGTGCTGCCCCTCATAGGCCGGGGAGGGCAATTTCGCGGCAAATCACCGAACCAGTATCCACGGGCCGGACGTGGGAAATCGGGCATTCGGCTAATTCCTTGGACACCCGGGACGAATCCTTTCCGCACCGGTAAGAAAGTCGTAAGAAGTGGTAAGAGGGCTGCTGTTGCGGTGCGGCCGGGCGCGGTTAAATCCCGTTGCGGGACACGCCGCTGACCTGGTTACCTCGAGCGGGGAAGGCAGTTGACCAGCGCACTGGAAGGGGACCGGGGTGGGTCACGTCGAGGTGGCGCACCTGAGCCAGGCGCTGCCGGACGGGCGGGTACTGCTGGACGACGCCTCGTTCCGGGTCGGTGAGGGCTCGGTGGCCGCCCTGGTCGGGCCGAACGGGGCGGGGAAGACCACGCTGATCCGGCTCATCGCCGGCGACCTGGCCGCGCAGTCCGGCACGGTCACGGCCAGCGGCGGGCTGGGCGTGATGCGTCAGTTCGTCGGCAGTGTCCGGGGCGACGGGACCACCATCCGGGACCTGCTGGTGTCGGTGGCCGCACCCCGGGTGCGCGAGTCCGCGGCCCGGCTGGACGCCGCGGAGCAGGCGATGGCGGCGCGGGACGACGAGCGGGCCCAGCTCCGCTACGCCGCGGCGCTGGCCGACTGGGGTGACGCGGGCGGGTACGACGCCGAGGTGCTGTGGGACGCCTGCTGCGTCGCGGCGCTCGGCATCAGCTACGAACGGTGCCGGGACCGGGACGTCGGCACGCTGTCCGGCGGCGAGCAGAAGCGGCTGGTGCTGGAGGCGCTGCTGCGCGGGCCGGACGAGGTACTGCTGCTCGACGAGCCGGACAACTACCTCGACGTGCCGGGCAAGCAGTGGCTGGAGCAGCAGCTGGCGCAGACCCGGAAGACCGTGCTGATGGTCAGCCACGACCGCGAACTGCTGGCCAACACGGCCGGGCGGATCATCACCGTGGAGGACGGCAGCGTCTGGGTGCACGGCGGCGGGTTCGCCAACTATGCCCAGGCCCGCCGGGACCGCATCGACCGGCTGGACGAACTGCGCCGCCGCTGGGACGAGCAGCACGAACGGCTGAAGCAGCTGGTGCGCACACTGCGCCAGAAGGCCGCGTACAACGACAGCATGGCGTCGCGCTACCAGGCGGCGCTGACTAGGCTCCGGCGTTTTGAGGAAGCTGGCCCGCCAGAACTGGCGCCGCGGGAGCAGAACGTGCGGATGCGGCTACGGGGCGGGCGCACCGGCAAGCGCGCGGTCATCTGCGAGGACCTGGAGCTGACCGGCCTCATGCACCCATTCGGCCTGGAAGTCTGGTACGGCGACCGGGTGGCCGTGCTGGGTTCCAACGGGTCGGGCAAGTCGTCGTTCCTGCAGCTGCTGGGCGGGGCCGAGGTAGCGCACGAAGGGGTGGCCCGGCTCGGCGCGCGGGTCGTGCCCGGGCTGTTCGCGCAGACCCATGCCCGGCCCGACCTGGCTGACCGGTGCCCCGCGGAGATCCTGGTCACCGAGCACGCGCTGCAGCGCAACGAGGCGATGGCCGCGCTGGCCCGGTACGAGCTGCAGTTCTGCGCGGACCAGCCGTTCGCCACCATGTCCGGCGGGCAGCAGGCCCGGCTGCAGATCCTGCTGCTCGAGCTGGCCGGGGTCACCCTGCTGCTGCTCGACGAGCCGACCGACAACCTGGACCTGGCCAGCGCCGAGGCACTGCAGCAGGGCCTGGGGTCCTACCAGGGCACGGTGCTGGCGGTGACGCACGACCGGTGGTTCGCCAAGTCGTTCGACCGGTTCCTGGTGTTCGGGTCGGACGGCGAGGTGTATGAGGCAGACAATCCGGTGTGGGACGAGACGCGGGTGGCCCGGCCCCGGTGACGTAGGGCCCGGTCCCGGTGAGCGAGACTCGCGTGGCCGGGCTGCGGTCAGCGGAGCGCTGCTAGGCTGCGTGGTGCGCAGGGAGCCCGGCCGACCCTTCCCGGGCCCGGCTCCGGGATCGTCGAGGTGAAGGGGTCCGCACCGTGAAGAAGCTGCTTCTGCTCGCCCTGGCGGGGCTTGGTATTTTCGCCCTCTGGCGGAAGGTCCAGGCCGACCGCGCCGAGCTCGACTTGTGGACCGAGGCGACCACGAGCGACGACTAGGCGAGGATCGGCCCGGGGTGAGCCGGGCCCTCGGACGGGGGTTCGAGTGAGCAGCGCGCCACCGGTCACGCTGCTGTGCTCCGCCCTGCTCGGGGTCGCCGTCGATGACGGCGGCATCCTGGAGCGGGCGTTCGCCGAAGCCTTCGCGACCCAGGGCATCGTCCCGGGGACCGCCGCCTACGCCCGGAGCATGGTGCACGTCCATCAGACCCGCGGGCAGCCCGCCGTCGATGTGTTCCGCGCCCTATTCCCGGACGCGCCGGGGCGGGCCGAGGCCGCCACGCTCGCGTTCGACCGGTCCTACCGGCTGGCCGTGGACCGGTCCGGCCTGGCCCCGATGCCGGGCGCGGCGGAGGCGCTGGAGCACATCCGCGGTTTGGGGGTGCGGGTCTGCCTGCTCACTGGGCTGTCCCGCAGCCTGCTCGGCCTGGTGCTGGACACGCTCGGCTGGTGGCGGGCCGTCGATCTGGTGCTCTGCCCGGAAGACGCGCCGCGCGGCTACCCGTGGCCCGACTCCATGCTGTGCGCCATGCTCCGCCTCGGGGTGACCGATGTGCGGGAGACGGCGTATGCGGGCGGCACCGAGAGCGGGGTGCTGTGCGGCAAGCGGGCCGGCGCGTCGATCGTGGCGGGCATCCTGACCGGCGGGCACACCCGGGACCGGCTGCACCGGGCCGGGGCCACCCATCTGCTGGGCAGCATTGCGGAACTGCCCGGTGTGCTGGACGGGGCGGCTGGTGCGGCTGGTGCGGAGCCGGTGATCGACCCGGCTACGCTGCCACCCGGGATGGTTTCGCCGCCCACATCGGCGCCGCTGATGCCGCCCCCGTGAACAGGTACCCTGGTACCGCCGTCGCGCGGGGCTATAGCTCAGCTGGAAGAGCACCTGCTTTGCAAGCAGGGGGTCAGGGGTTCGAGTCCCCTTAGCTCCACAGGTCCAGAAGCATAATTCGAAATCCTGAGCCCACTCTTTAGGGCAAGTACAGCAGCAAAGTACAGCAGCCGGGACTGTGTGAGATGCCGCACACGCGTTCGAGTTGGGCCTCGTCCTCGCGGTCTGCGGCGCACAGATCCCAGTCTTGGCGCCGAATTCAGGGCTGCTGAGGAGGAAGAACGGCCTTGGGAGGGCCCAGTGCCGCTTGCCCGGTGGCCAGCAGGCAACGTGCCGAATCTGCCGTTTCAAGGCTGGCTTCTTGCCGCTGATACAGAGGGTCAGCGAATGGCAACCTATGGGCGTCACATGCGGTTACGCATTCTCGTGACGCTTCATGAGTTCACGGCACGCATATCGCCGCCGCTGTGCGGTCAGTGGACTGGCTAAATGTGCCCAAGTGCCAACGATTTGCTCCGTTTGTTCAGGTCACGACGGTTTTGGCGGCGGTCTTGAGATCCGCCCCCAATCATGATCAGTGACATTTCTTCACCCGGCAACCAGGCCTGGCTGATAGGGCGGACTAGCTAGGCCAATCTCAAAGGGTTCAGGCGGCATCGCCAGTGGCTACAGAGGCTGAAAGGCCCGCCTGGCTCGCTACAATCTTGGTTTCCGGCCGGGTGGCGGAGTGCCGTGGCCTGGCCGGACGATGCCGTTCTCGTAGGCGTAGACGGCGATTTGCACGCGGTCGCGCAGGCCGAGTCTGGCGAGGATGCGGGTGATGTGGCTTTTGATGGTTGCTTCGCTGAGGTAGAGGCTGGATGCGATCTCGGCGTTCGACAGCCCTGCGGCGACAAGATTCACCACCTCGCGTTCCCGCTCGCTCAGGCCGCCATCGGCGCCGCTGGCCGGGGTGCCGGGTGCCGGGCCGCGGCAGAAGTCCTCGATCAGGCGGCGGGTGATGGCCGGGGCGAGCAGCGTCTCGCCGGCGCAGACCGCGCGGATGGCGCCGGTCAGCTGCTCGCTGGTGGCGTCTTTGAGCAGGAAGCCGCTGGCTCCGGCTTTCATGGCTTGGTAGACGTACTCGTCGAGGTTGAAGGTGGTCAGCATGAGGATCTTGGCCCTGCTGCCGGCCTGGGCGAGCTGGGTGGTTGCCTGGATCCCGTCGAGTCCGGGCATGCGGACGTCCATCAAGATGACGTCAGGGTCCAGTTGGCGTGCCTGGGCCAGTGCCTGGCCGCCGTCGCCGGCCTCGCCGGCGACGCGGAGATCTGGTTCGGCTTCCAGCAGCATCCGCAGGCCCTTGCGGATCAAGTGCTGGTCGTCGGCGATCAGGACGCTGATCATGACGGCTCGCCGATCGGCAGCCGGGCACAGACGGTGAACCCGCCGCCGGGACGCGGCCCGGCTCGCAGGTCTCCGCCGAACACCGCGACCCGTTCGCGCATCCCCGCCAGTCCCTGGCCCCCACCCACCTCCGCTTCCCCCTTCACTGCAGCGGGCGCCGGGTTCCCGGGGCCGTCGTCGGTGACCTCGATTGTCACCGCACTGTCCGTGCAGTCGACCGTTACCTCGGCGCGGGCCGGGCCCGCGTGCTTGAGCACGTTGGTCAGCGCTTCCTGGACGATGCGGTAGGCAGACACGTTGACGGCCGGCGGCAGCGCCGCGTGGTCACCGTCGATGGACAGGCTCACTTCCAGGCCCGCGGCGCGCAGGCGGCCGGCCAGCGCCGGCAGCTCTCTGATGCCCGGCTGCGGAGCGCGGCCGGTCTCGTGATCGGGTTCGCGGAGCACGCCGAACAGGCGGCGGGTTTCGGTCAGGGCCTGCCGTGCCGCTGTTCTCGATTTCCTCCAGCGTCACTGGGTCCGCCCCGCCGGCGGCCCGCGCCCCGGCGGCGTGCAGCACGACCACGCTGAGGTGGTGGGCGATGATGTCATGCAGTTCCCGGGCGATCCGGGCCCGCTCAGCCGCCGCGGCCTGCTCGGCCTGCCGCTGCAGCGCCGCGCTCCGCGCGGCCATCGATACGGCCTGCCTGCGGCCGCGGACCAGAATGCCAACCAGCCAGAATGCCAGAAGCTGCAGCGACTGCAATCCCGCGGCCATCTTGCCGGAACTCGGCGAGAAGGCCAGCGCCAGCGCCAGCACGCCGTTAGAGGTCATCTGGGCCACGACCGGGGCGGTGATGATCAGGCCAGCGACCCCGCGGCGCAAGCTGGCGTGCGCGCCCAGTGAGTAGGCGGCGGCGAACAGCACGAACGTGAACTCCACGCCCCGCAGCTGGGCAACGACAGGGAGAGCGCGGTCCGGGTGGTAGTAGGCGAGCTGAGATAGCAGCGCGAGGGCCGCCCAGATCGCCAGCCACATCAGCAGCGGCGCGCGGCGGCGCAGTACCAGCGGCACGCCCATCAGCAGGGGCAGCAGCACCAGCAGCCACGAAGGCCCGGTGATCGCGGTGCCGATCAGGCCGGGCGGCCCCCACACGGCGGTGGCGGTCAGCCCGGCCGCGGCGATCCCCAACCCGGCATCGGCGATGATGCCCGGGTCACCGCCCGCCAAGCGCCGAACTGCCTGCATGCACCCGAACGTAGCGCCTGGCCAGGCCATGTGCATCAGACGTAAGTCGACCTGGATTCAGACTTGCGGTTGAACCGGTTCGGACCTGCGGCCGCAGACAACCGGGCCGGGATCCGGGGACAGTGGGCGGCGGACACACCGGATTCTGCTTGGAAGGAGATCGATGAACGTCGTGGAGGCCAGCGGCCTCGGTAAGCGCTACGGCGGTACCTGGGCGCTGCGCGAGTGCACGCTGGAGATCCCCGCCGGGCACGTGGCCGCGCTGGTCGGCCCGAACGGGGCCGGCAAGACCACGCTGCTGAACCTGGCGGTCGGCCTGACGGCGCCGTCGGCGGGCGAGGTCACCGTGCTCGGCGGCCGCCGGGCCGGGTCGCCGGCCGCGCTGGACGGGATCGCGTTCGTGGCGCAGGACACGCCGCTGTACAAGAACCTGTCGGTCGCGGACATGATCTACGTGACCCGCAGCCTGAACCGGCGCTTCGACCAGCCCTACGCGAAGACCCGGCTGGACGAGCTCGGCATCCCGCCCAAGCGGAAGGCCGGGAAGCTGTCCGGCGGCCAGCAGGCGCAGCTGGCGCTGACCCTGGCGCTGGCCCGCCTGCCGCGGCTGCTGGTGCTGGATGAGCCGGTGGCGATGCTCGATCCGGTCGCCCGGCACGACTTCATGGCCACGGTGCTGGCGGCGGCGTCCGCCGACGGCGTGTCGGTGCTGCTGTCCTCGCACGTGCTCACCGAACTGGAGCGGGTGGCCGGCTACCTCGATCCTGGTGTCCCGGGGCCGGGTGCGGCTGGCCGGGGAGGTCGGTGACCTGCTCGCCACCCACGGCCAGGCCAGCCTGGAAGAACTCGCCATGGCCTACCTGCGCGGGACCCAGACCTCGGAGGTGACGCGATGACCGCGCTGACCATGCCCGCCCGCCCGGCCAGCGGCGCCAGCCTGCGGCCAGTGCCGTGGCGGCGGATGGCCGGGGTCACCTGGCGGCAGCACCGATATGCGCTGGCCGGCGTGGCCGTGCTGCTGGGCGCGCTGGCGGTGTGGCTGTGGATCCTCGGCACACCGCTGCACCACGCCTACGCCGCCGCGATCGACTGCCACCCGGCGAGCTCGCCCGCCTGCGCAGGCCTGGACGGCACTTTCCAGGGCATGGACAACCTACTGATGGGCCCGGCAAGGGCCCAGGGGGCGTCTTCCTGCAGGTGGTGCCCGTGCTGATCGGGGCGTTCGCCGGGGCGCCAGTGCTGGCCCGGGAGATGGAGACCGGCACCTTCCGGTACGCCTGGACCCAGGGCTTCGGCCGGTGGCGCTGGGCGCTCGCCAAGCTGGTGCTGCTCGCGGTCGTGCTGGCCGCCGCCGGCGCCGCGTTCAGCGTGCTGGTGTCCTGGTATTACCGGCCGTACTTCGGCACCGGCCAACCAGGCCCTGGGCCTTTACGCGAACTCCCCGTTCGTACCTGGTTCAGCCTGCGCGAGGTCACGTTCCCCGCCTGGACCTGGTCGCCTTCGCGATCGGCGCCCTGGCGGGCATGCTCATCCGCCGGGTCGTCCCCGCGATCGTCGCCACCCTGGCCGTCTACGCCGGGCTCGCCTTCGCGACCGCGGGGCTGCTGCGCGAGCACTACCTGACCCCGCTGGTCACCACCAACAACTTCAACCTGCCCGGCACCAGCACCGCGTGGATCATCAGCCAGTGGTCGGCCAAGGACGGCAGGTTCGCCTTCACCGGCAATCCCCCCATCAGCCTCGTCAACAAGTTCTGCTCTTCCGTTCCAGCGGGGCCGGGCAAGGCGGGCATTCGCTGGAAGCAGTCGCGCAGTGCCTGGCTCGGCACGGCTACACGCAGTGGACCAGCTACCAGCCAGCCAGCCGGTTCTGGCCATTCCAGTGGATCGAGGGCGGCTGGCAGCTCGCGCTGTCAGCGCTGCTCATCGCCGCGACCATCTGGCTGGTCCACCGCCGCGCCGCCTGACCCACCCCCTGACGGCCGCCCGGTTCGCCGACGAGTAATACCACCGGCCGTTCCGTCGCCAGGCGCCGGGCTCGTGGCCAGGCTGGCGCCCTGGCCACCAGACAGCATCCCGGCAGCGATCAAACCCACCGGGCTGCAGCCCGGGAAACCACAGTGCCCGCCTGCTGGCTGCCACCAGACCCAGGGCCTGCCATCGGACAAGCCCGTTAACACCAATGGACAAACACGATGCACATGAACAAGATCCCCCCTCACCGGCCGCACCCGGAACGGCCGCGACGCTGGCCGTGGCTGGCCGCCGTGCCCCTGGCGGCCTGCCTGACCGCCGCGTACGCGTCCGCTGCCCTCGGCGGCATGGCCGCGACCGCCGCGAGCCCGCCCCCGCAGCTGAACTGCGCGCCGTCCGGGCTGGCGCCGGAAACCTGCTATAGCCCGCAGGCCTACCAGGCGGCCTACGGCGTCGCGACCCTGCTGCGCCGCGGCATCACCGGCCGCGGCGAGACCGTGGCCATACTCGCGCTGGCCCAGACCCCGTCGGACCCTGGAGCCACCGACATCCGCAAGGACCTGGCCGCCTTCGACACCAAGTTCAGCCTGCCCCGGGCCAGGCTGCACGTCGTGACGGCCATCGCCGGACCCCCGACGCCCTACCTCGGTAACAACGATGAACTCGGCGACACCGAGATGGCGCACGCGTTCGCGCCCGGCGCCACCCTCGACATCATCTTGGTCCCCGCCACCGCCAAATCCAGCCCCGCGAACGTCGCCGCCGCGATGACCAAGGCGGTCCGCGAAAGCGCCGCCCTGCACGTCGCGGTGCTCTCGACCAGCTGGACCAGCCCCGAGGACGCCTTCACCCGCAGCGAGGTTGACGCGATGCACGCGGCGCTGGAACATGCCCGGGACCAGCACGTCACCGTCCTGGGCTCCTCCGGGGACGGCGGCGCGATCCCCGCCCACGGCGGCGCGTCCATGGGGGTGAGCCTGCCCGCCTCCGACCCGCTGGTGCTCGGCGCCGGCGGCACCCTCCTGGACACCACCCCGGCCGGCGCCTACCTGGGCGAGATGGCCTGGAATGACAACACCGAAGCCTCCGGCGGCGGCTACAGCACCCTGTTCCTCCGCCCCGCCTACCAGGACGGCCTCACTCGCACCACCCGCGGCGTCCCCGACGTGTCCGCCAACGCCGACCCCTACGGCCCCATGGCGATCGAGTACGGCAACGGCGAACTCCGGGGGGACACCGGCACCAGCTCCTCCGCCTCGCTGTGGGCGGGCGTGATCGCCCTGGCCGACCAGCAAGCCGGTCGGCACCTGGGTTTCGTCAACCCCGCCCTCTACGCCATCGGCCACAGCCCCGCCTACCACCGCGCCTTCCACGACGTGATCACCGGCGACAACTCGGTAGTGACGGCCACCGGGGTCTTCACCGGCTACAATGCCGGACCCGGCTGGGACCCGGTCACCGGCTGGGGCAGCCCCGACGCCCAGTACCTCGTCCCCCTGCTAGCACACACCGCCCGCTCCGGCTCCTGACCAGGGCACCCCGCGCCCCGGCCGGTACCCGCCGGGGCGCGGGGATGGGAGCATAGCTCGGCCCTAGTGCCCCGTCATTCGCCGCCACCATCCCCATCGTCAATACGACCAACCAAGCCGGCTACCAGGTCGGCAACAACGCCTGGAACTTCCGGTACGTGCAGGCCGTGGTAAGCCTGCCGCAGGTGACCAGCCCTCAGTATGGCTGCCCCATTGATAGTGGCCGCAACTACCTCGAGAACAGCCTGCAGTTGATCGGCACGACAGGGTTCAACAGCGCAATCGGCGTCAACTGCAATTTCATCCCCCTCCTCGGCAATCGCTACCGGGTCGCCTGGACCGTGGGATATTTGGGGAACGAGCAGCCCCTTCTGAACCAACTGGGCCCCATCGTCAATCCCGGCGACCGGATACTGTTGCAGATCTACTACGGCCAGGCCGACCACACCGTGCGGTTCACCGCATGCCGACCGGTCAAGCGGTGCTGAGCGCCAACGTGGCCACTCCGCTGCCTCACCCGCCCCCTCCGGGCACCAGCCAAATCCTGGTGCCGTTCACTGACGCTGCCGCGACCACCTATAACGGCACCCATGGCACCGGGATCAACGGCCCCTGGGGTGTGCAGCAGGAGCAGGCCGTCAACGGCAACCATGTGATTGCGAACGCGCCGACACTGTACAACTCCGGCACCACGTTCAACGTCAGGATCCACGGCTGACTGCCAGCCCACCCTTGATGCTCTGTGGCGGCGAGCTCATCAACCCATGAGCTCGCCGCCCTCCGCCACGCAGAGCAATCAGCAGACCTGGTGGACCGCCTACGGTCTCTCAGCTCATTCCTGGCAACCTTCCAGATCGACATGTACTGCGTGCGCGACGCTGTCGTTCGGGCGCCCAGGTGTACTGCCACGAATTGAAGAGACACCAGCGCCGCACCGGGGAAGACTGGGCCTCATGCTTGTGGTCCGCCGCATGGTTAGCCAGGACGTTCCGGCGGTCGTGGTCATCGTCGAGTCTCTCCCGGAGTACTTCACAGGAGATGCCTCACGGCAGGTCGGGCGGGACTGCGCGAGCCACGACGCCTGGGTCCGACCCCAGGGCTGCTGCCCCGGTTGGCCAAGGTCCTGAACCGAATCCGGGCTGTCCGGCATGAACGCGCCGACACCGGAAACACCTATTCAGCCACGGTAGAATGCCACCCTGATTAAAAATGAAAGAGAGAACCTCCTTCCGCGGCGAGATCGCCGATCAACCTGTTCGGTGCTGCACAGACAAGAGCTCGCCAGGCGGCCACACCGCTGCAGAACGGCGGGTCGGCGCGCGTCGCATTTCGGCGGTCTGCCACATTCCGCACCTGGGTCCGGCCACGTTGGGCGCATCCATGACCTCTGGCGTACGCCTGTCGGTACGTGCCATACCTGGCCCGCAGGCGTCTCGGTACCGCGAGGCCGACGTATATACGTACGGCCTTAGTATGGATATACTGGTGTCGGAGGAGGTGGAATGTGGCGAAGACCTTGATCGACGTGAATGAGGAGTACCTTGCAGCGGCTCAGGAGGTGCTGCACACGGAGACGAAGAAGGACACCGTGAATGCGGCTCTGCGTGAGGTGGCCGCACTGGCCGCCCGGCGGCGGGATCTGCAGCGGCTGGAGTCCGGCAGCCTGCCAGACCTGGAGGACGAGGAGGTGATGCGCGGGGCATGGCGGCGGTAGCCCGCTACCTGGCCGATACCAGCGCGCTGGCCCGGTTGCGGCACCGCCCGGTCGCTGTCGTGCTGGGACCGATGATCGCGGCCGGGCTGGTCGCCACCTGCGGGGTGATCGAATTCGAGCTGGGCTGGGCGACCAGAAGCGGCAAAGAGTTCGAAGAATTGCGCGCCGACCGGGACACCGGCTATGAGTGGCTGCCCACCCATGATGAGGACTGGCGCCGGGCTCTGGATGTACAGGCAGCGCTGTGGCGTGGTGGCCAGGTCAGGGCGGTTGGTTTCCCGGATCTGCTGATCGCCGCCGTAGCGGAGCGGGAACGCGTCACGGTGCTCCACTACGACAGCGACTATGAGCTCATCGCTCACGTCACCGGCCAGCCGGTGACGTGGGTCGTGTCCCGGGGAACCGTCCCCTGATCCTGCGCCGGGGTACAGCACAGAAGTACCGCAACAGACCCGGACCCGTGCGGGTCCATATGCACGGCCAGGGACGGTGACCTGCGGGTATGGACGGCGGTGGACGGGCTGCCTGTTGTTTGCAAGCAGGGGGTCAGGGGTTCGAGTCCCCTTAGCTCCACTCTCTCCTTCTCCCAGCTCAGGGCCTGGTTTCCGGTCTGTGCTCAGAGTTCTTACGAGGCGTTCTTGCGGCGGCGTGCCCGTGGCGTGCCCGTTCGGGTCCCGGTGCTTTGGCGTGCCTGCTTGGGCTGGCGGTCCAGCTCCCCTGCGGCCAGGTCGCCGAGCGCGTCGGCGATCGTGCGCTGGCGCTCGTCGGTGGAGTGCAGATAGATCATCGCGGCCCGTGAGCTGCTGTGGCCCATGCGCGTCATCAGCTCGCGCAGATTCGCGCCCGCGTGGGCGGTGAGCGTATTTCCGGTATGCCGTAGATCGTGGAAATGCGCGGTGGGAAGTCCGGCCTTTTTGAGCGCTGGTAGCCAGGTGCGGGAGCGGAAATTGCCGCGCCGCAGTGGTGCGCCGCTCGGGCCGGTGAAGACCAGGCCGTCGTCGCCGTCCTGGGCGAAGCACGTCATGTGCCAGTGCACCTCGGCCACGACGAGCTGGGGATAACTGACTGTCCGCCGCCCGGCTTCGGTCTTGGGTGGGCCGAATGTCAGCCCGCCATTTTCCAGCTCGGTCAGCGTGCGGTTGACCCGGACTGTCCTGGTATCGAGACTAATGTCCTTCCGCCGCAGCGCGCACAGCTCTCCCCAGCGCAGGCTGGTGAACGTGGCCAGCAGCACCAGCGCCCGGTAGCGCGGTGGGATGGCCTCGCTGAGCGCGTAGACCTGGCGGACGGTCAGCATCGGCCGTTCGGGCGAGGTCTCGCTGCCGCCGCCTTTGATCCGGCACGGGTTGCTGTGGATAGCGCCGTCGTCTGCCGCCGTGGTCAGTACTGCCTTGAGCAGCCGGTACGCCTTGGCCGTGGTCACTGGGCTGGTGCCGGTGTCGAGCAATTCCTTGCGCCAGCGCCGGACGTGGCCGGGCTTGATGTCGGCGATCGGCATGTTGCCGAGAACCGGGTAAGGTGCCTGCGCCGGAGGTAGCGGTAGCCCTCGATGGTCTTGGGCCGTAGGCCGGGCCGTTCCTCGATCCACGTCTCGGCGTAGTCGGCGAGCGAGACCTTCCCGTCGTCCGGGTTGATCCACTCACCTTTGAGGATCTCGGCTTCTTTCAGGCTCAGCCATCGTTCGGCATCGCCCTTGCTGCCGAACGTTTCCGGTGCTGGCCGGTCGGTGCCGTCCGGCCCGGGGTATCGGGCCTGCCAGCGGCTGGACGGTAGCTTTCGGACCCGGCCGAAGCGTCTCTTGCCCATTACGCGACCTTCTTTCTGTTCCTAGTGGTGATCGGCTCGACTTGTCCGGCCTGGATGAACTCGCGGAGTGCGGATTCGGGGATGCGTACGTGCCGCGGGCCGACCCGGACGAAGCGGATGCGCCGCTCCTCGATCAGCCGCCGCGGGAAGCGCTCGCTCGTGTTCAGCACCTCGGCCGCTTCGGCGACGGTGAGCAGCCGGTCCGGCGCGTGTTCCTGGCGTCTTGGTCATGCCGCCCTCCCGGTTGCCGAAAGTTCGGGAGCGGGTTGGCCACTGGCTCTGGCTCGTGGCTTCGGTGAGCGCGGCGTGCCAGCGCTGGCGGTCGGCGACGACGTGCAGCAGCCGTTGGGCGGGGGGCATGTGGTCGGGGTCGCCGGGCGTGACGGGTTCCCAGGTGTAGCGGGCCGGGTCGGCCGCGGGCAGGCCGAGGGTTTCCAGGAGCCAGTTGCGGCGGTCGGCGCGGTGATCGGCCAGGGTCTTGCCGGACCATTTGCGGGAGACCAGGACGCGGCGCCCGGCGTAGCCGAGGTGTTCGCGGCGGTGCGCCTTGCCCTTGCAGTGCCCGGGGCGCAGGCCCGGCCGGGCGTTCTTGGGCTGGACGCCGTAGCGCAGCCAGTTCGCGCAGGTGGGCGAGCACGGCTCGTAGCGCAGCGCGTCGGCCAGCCGGTCCGTGTGCTCGTGCTGGGCTGGTGTGGTGGCCTGGTGGCAGTCGGCGACGTGCTTGGTCAGGTACTTGGTCAGGTAGCCGATGCACCGGTTGGCATCCCGGGACCCGGCGATGACGCCCTGGGCGTCGAACCGCTCGCCGAACCGGGCCACGTGCAGCGGCTCGTCGTCGGCGACCGATGGCATCCAGCGCCTGGTCCCAGCTAGGCAGGACTTCGCCGGTCGCCGGGTCGAGGTAGTTGCCGCTGGCCTCATGCCAGACCGGCAGCTCGTCATCGTGATAGCGGACGGTCGAGGTGTCCGGCCACCAGACCTGGTGGTAGGTGGCGGCGAGCACCTGGCGCAGCTCGGTGCGGGACAGGGTGCCGCGCATGGCGATGTGGATGTGCGGGGCCAGCCGCCGCTGCGGCTCGACCGCGGCGAAGTACTGCACGTCGTAGCCGAGGAACCGGCGCAGGTTCTGGATGAACCGGTCGAACAGCGCCGCGAAGTGCAGCGCATCGCGCGCCGCCCGCTGGTAGTCGTAGGCGGCCGGGTCGGCCGGGGTGCCGTCCGCGTCTGGACCCGGCCATAGCTCGGGCAGGTCAGGGTGAGGAACATGGACGGCCGGAACGTCTTGCCGTCCGCCGCGGTGTAGGTCTTGCCGATCGTCCGCGGGGCGACCTTGCGGCGGGGCAGGTCCGGGGCATCCTGCCGCCGCCGGGTTGACCGGTGACGGCGTACTGGCCTGGCGGGGAGCACGTTGCCGCGCATCCCGGACCGGGTGATCTGCTCATCCAGCTCGCCGATCAGCTCGTCATCGGCGGCCGGGTCCTGCCCTGGTCGGCCTGGTCGTGCTCGGCTGGGCCTGGGCGCGCAGCTCGATCCACATGCGCTGTTCGTCGTCGGGCTCGTCGGCCTGGACGATGGGCTCGTGCTTCGAGGTGCCAGCCCTCCCGGCACTGCGCCGCCCGCAGCGCCCGGTTCCGCTCGGCGCAGGATGGGCAGACCGCCGCCAGGGTGTGCCCGCAGGGGACGAGCACCGGTTCGGTCTGCCCGGTGTGCAGGTCGGTGCGGCGTAGCTGGATCGGCCGGACGCACCCGCCGTGGCTGACGGCCAGCTCGCGCACCACGTTCCGGGCCAGCGGCATGGCCAGCCGTTGTGCTCTGGTGGTCCGTTGGGTCATTCAGCCTCGCTCTCGTCGGCGGCGTCGGCGTCGTCGGGGTCGGTGGTGTGCCAGCGGGTGCGGTAGCCGCAGCCGGGGCACTCCAGGAGCAGGAACTCGCTCGTCGGTGCTGGTGTCGAGCAGCGGGCCGCCGCAGTCCGGGCAGTCCTCGGGAGACAGCCAGCCCGTAGTCATCAGCGCCTCGCTGGTGACCGTGGCGGTCATGGCGTGGATGTCGTCGTCGGTGACGAACGCGGCCCGCACCCGCACCGGGTCAGGGTCGGCTTCCAGCCGGACGTAGCCCACCCCGGCGCCGGTGGCTGGGTCGGCGGAGATGTCCTCGCACAGCGCGCCGCGGTCGTGGGCGCCGTCGCCGAGCACCAGGTCCACCTGGGTCGGCTCATCGAGCCGCAGGGCGATCTTGTCGGGGAACAGGTTGCGGATGTTGAGGACCTCTTTGCGCGGGTCCTGCAACGCGGCGACGACGCAGTAGCCGACCGCCCGGCCCTGCGTGGTCAGCGTGGCCAGCGCGGCGAGGATGCGTTCTTTGAGCTTGCGGTCGGCCTGGTAGGCGGTCAGGAACGCGACCTCATCGACCAGGACCACCACGAACGGGTCCGCGGTCGTTGGTGTGTGGTCGCGCTGCCGCCCGGCGAACCGGGCCGCTCGGGCTTGCATGTCGCGGACATCGGCTTCGAGCAGGTCGGCGATGTCGGCCGGGTCGGCGGCGTACTTGCCGAACCGCTCGAACATGGCCCGGCCGAACGCCAGCTCCATCAGCTTCGGATCGCAGGCATGCACCTGGACCAGCCCGGCCGCCATCGCGGGCAGCATCGCCCGCACCAGCCCCCACAGGTAGGAGCCCTTCCCCGCACCGGTCGCGCCCGCGATCAGCAGGTGGGTGCCGTGCAGCCGGATCGTGAACGGCTCGCCGTCCTCGCGGCGCCCGACCGGCAGCGCCCGCAGATCCGTCACGGCCGGGATCGGCAGCGCGGGGATCACGGCGGCGAGCGCGTCCCGGCGGACCAGCTCCAGCACGACCAGGCCCGGCCGGGCGGTGCGGATACGGCAGGAGCAGACCCGGAACCCGTGGGCCAGCTCGTCGGCCCGGTCGGCGAACGCCTTGCGGCGACTGCCCGGAGACCAGCCGGACGCGTCACCAGGTCCGCGCACGTCCCGGCCTGGACCTTGCCGAGCACCGGCAGGGTGACCCGGCCCCGGTAGGTCGGTGCCAGCCCGGCGATGGTCATGACGGCCTGCCAGCGGCGCCGGTAGACCAGCCACCGCCACCGGCACCGGACCGGCACGGTGACGAGCCGGGCGTACCAGTCCGGCCGCCACAGCCGCAGCGTCACCAGGGACGCCGATGGTGACGTTGGCCAGGATGGCGACGCCGGGCCAGCCCGCCTTGGCCCAGGTGAGGATGACCAGCCCGGCCGCCACGTCCAGCAGCGGGTGGCGGATCAGGAACCAGATCACCCGCACCAGCAGCCGGACGAGCTGAACCAGCCAGATGACCCATTCCGGGGTCCGGTGCACCGGGGAACGCCACACCGGGGCCGCGAACGGGTCAGCGTTGTCTACCTGGGCGATCTGCTCGCCCGTGAAGTCACGCATTAGGATCGAGACCTCTCTCTACGGTTTGCTGACCTGGGGAGATACCGGGGGCGGCAGGAATGGCCGTTCCTGCCGCCCCACCCGTGCGCTCACGCCGCCGTGTCCCCGGCGGACCTGCGCCGGCTGCTCGGCGGCCCACCGGGCGCGACCCCGGCCGCCTTGAGCGAGTAGGCCAGCCGCCCGGCCTGGTTCACGTACGGGGTCACCATCAGCCCGGTGAACTCCACCGGGATGAACGGCATCCCCGGATGCGGCGCGGGCAGCACGGGCTGGTCCGCTGCGGCGACCTTGACCCGCAGCGACTTCTGCCGCGCCGCCGGGTCGCCGTCGATGACCTCGGCCACCCACAGCGGCAGCCCGGTCGTGCTTGTCCTTGGACTGGACGAACCGGTCGCCCTTGGATGCCTCGAAGTCCCGGACCGGCTCGAACGGCCCCGCCGCGAACACACCACGCGGGAAGACCTGGGCGAAGTCGACCGGGATCGGGCCTTGCAGTGCCATGAAGCCTCCAGCAGAGTTACTTGGCTGCTTGGTTATCCAAGCTGACTTCCAAGGTACGGCCCGTCAACTTGGTTAGTCAAGCAATCAGCGAGCCGAGGGAAGGTACCTCTACCCGATCGGGTAGGCGTCCTCCAGCTCGTGCAGGTCACCCGGCATGGCCACATCCAGCGCGAACAGCGGCGACCCGGACGCGTCCCGCGCCGCCACATACAGCGCCAGGACCGGCGCCGTCTTCGTGATGCCGAGCAGCTTGACCTCCTGCGTGCTCGGGTGCCGGGCGGTCACCTGCTCGACCACGTGATCCACCCGCACGCCCTTGCGCCTGGCCAGGTAAGCCCGGATGCCGCCGCGCAGCGGGTCAGCTTCCGGCCAGGCCGGTGCCCTCGGCCAGCTCAGGCGGGAACCACCAGGTGACCACCTCGGACGGCTTCCCCGTCCTGGCGGACGAGCCGCCTGCGGCACACCAGCTCCCGGTCCTTCGGCCAGCCCAGCAGCGCAGCGATCCTCGGCGGGGGAGAAGCCAGGCCGACGCTCACCAGCTCGCCGCCCTCCCGGGCCTCGTCCCGGTCCAGTTCGCCCTGACCCCGCCGGGCCACCGCCACCTCGGCGAGCGCGGGACGGCCGCGGACGAAACTGCCCTTGCCCTGCTGGGTCTCGATCCAGCCCTCCTGCCGCAGCACCCGCAGCGCACGGACCACGGTCGGCCGGGCCGTCCCGAACTCCGCCGACAGCTGGTGCTCGCTCGGGATGAGCGACCCGGGCGGGTACTCTCCGCTCTCGATCCGCCGCTGCAACTCCGCGATCACTTGCGCGTACTTCGGCGGCGTGTACTCATAGGGCATGGCAGCGCCTCACTAGGCATAAACGAGCAGCCAGGCACTTGGCTACCCAAGTAGCCTACTGCTTAGCTACCCGGTCTGTCACTCCCTGCAAGCTCCTTAGCCACCGTCAGCAGCAGATCCTGCGAGGCGACCTGGTCCAGCGCAGCGCCGAGCATGGCCGCGTGCGCGTCGCGGTAGGGCTGCACCTCGTGCGGACTGTCCAGGTACAGCTCACCGGACAGGCCGCTCAGGCAGACCGTGTCCGGGTCGGTTTCTTTCCCCTGGCCGTTGAGCGGGAAGCGGAACAGCGTGAATGGCCCGGTGATCACTCCGGGGTGCATCCCCGCGCTGAGCGGGATCACCCGCAGGCGCACGTTGGGCAGCGCGGCCAGCCCGGCCAGGTGCCGCAACTGCTCAGCCATCACGTCCGCCCCGCCGACCGGGCAGCGCACCAGGGCTTCGCTGAGGATGACCGTTGCGGGCAGTGGTGCGCTGGCCCGGGTCACCAGCGCCTGGCGGGCCACGCATTCGCTCACCAGCCGGTCAGCCTCGTCAGTACTGGTGCCCGGCCGGGCGGTCATGATCAGCGTGCGGGCGTAGGCGTCGGTCCGAAGCAGCGCCGGTACCTGGCAGCACGCATAGCCCAGCAGTTCGGACGCCTCGTTCTCCAGTTCGGCGTACACGCTGAAATCCCCGGGCACAGCCTCCCCGTAGGGATGCCACTGCCCACCGGCCCGCACCTGCCTGGCCAGTCCGGCCAGGGCAGCGGTCACGTCAGCCGGTGCGCCGTAGAGCCGTGCACATCGCCTCCACATCCAGGCTCCGCAGGACCGTCTGCCCGGTCTCGATCCGCCACAGCTTGGGCTCGGACCACTCCAGGAGCCCAGCGGCCACCTTGGTTGTCAGCCTGGCCTGGTTGCGCAAGCCCCGCAGGTAGCGCCCCAGCACCCGGCGCAGCACACCCGAATCAGCCATGGTCTGCCCGGCCATCAGCCACCCTCACTATCGTCGCAGGCGGCCTCTTGAGATTTAACCTTTCTTCTTGCTGCCCGGCTTCTTGGGCGTGTCTGTTTTGCGAAGTTCTGATCCGAGGCGGTGGCGCGGGGCTGGGGCGTTTTTGCCTCCGGGCGGGCGTCCGGGGCCGGGGCGGGTGGTTTTCGGCAGGCGGGCCGGGGTGCCCAGCTGGTTGCGCAGATGACGAAATGAGCGCCGGACCCGGTAGGGCGTCAGCGGCCGTCCGGGGCGGGGTCGTCGTTCCCAGGGGCGGCGCAGGTCGGACGCCAGGCCGCGGGCGAGGCGGAGCTGGGCGTAGGCGGCGATCAGCAGCCAGGTCCAGCGCACCGCCTGCTCGGGGTGGCGGACGCGTGCCGCGGTCCATCCGAGCTGGGACTTCATGAGCTTGAAGGTGTGTTCCATGTCGAAGCGGCGCAGGTAGGCACGCCAGCACACGTCCAGGTCAGGTGCCTGCGGGCCGGAATGCCACAGCCACATCGTGCGGTGCGGGCTGCGGCCGTCGGGCAGCCGCTCGACCCGGACCTCGATGACGGAGCCCTCGATGACCGGGAGCCTGGTGAACATGTCTGCTTCCAGCCCGGCGAAGTAGCCGGTCCGTTGGACTTTCTGGTGCATGCCGTGCCAGGCGCGGACCTCCACTCGCCCGTAGTGGCTGGTGTCGGGCACGACCAGCAGCTGGTCAGCAGGACGCACGTCCGCGTCGGCGGCGAGCTCGAAGCGCTGGCCGTGCACGCCGTTGCGGCCGGGACCGGGCTTGCGGGGGCTGGGCCGCCCGTCATAGAAGACGCGGTCGCCGGCGATGCGCACCAGCAGCTGGACCTCCAAGCCGCCCAGCGCGTGCGTGAGCGCGGCGGCGGCATAGCCCTGGTCCAGGACGAACAGTGGCGCGGGCTGCCCGGCCGGTTCCTGCCGCCTGCCCAGCCGGGCGGCCAGGTCACGGATCTGCCCAGCGGTCGCGGTCACCGGGCAGGCTCCCTCCGCCAGCCGCCGTGCGTTCGACCGGCAGCGTCCACGACGAGGTGCCCCACTCCAGGCCCGTCACCCACTGGAACTTCCAGCCCGGCACGACCTTGCGGTCCCCGTCGCAGCGGCACGGCGCGTAGTGCAGGCCCCGGCCGGGTGAGCATTCGGCGTTCGGCCGCGGATAGGTCGTGGCGTCCACCCCGAACATCAGCGGAGCACCGGCGGGAAGCTGGCCCGCCAGCAGGTCACGCAGCCGTTCCTCATCGACCGCGCCATCGGCTAACGCGTCATACAGCGCGCCGTGCCCGCGGCGGAACACCGGTGCCAGCGACAGCTGCGCCAGTGAGGTGACCGGGCCGTCGGTGCAGATCGCCGCGTCGGCCAGCTCGAACAGCGCATCCGCGCGGGCATCCAGGCAGTCATAGAACCCGTCACGAAACCCGGACAATTCAGATAGTGCCTCGACTGCGGCCTGTTCGTGCAGCACACTCAACCTCTGCGGCCTTCGGGTGATCAGTGTTGACTTTGGCGAGAAGACACGATCGCGCGAAGGCCGCCCGGCTGTCCGGGGAACGACGGAACCTGCCCGAAGTTGATCTTGTGCTGGTTAAATCTCAAGCTTGGAGACGATCTCCGAGGGCGCGGACACCGAGCCCGGGTCGAGCTCGTGACCGACGAGGCGATCGCACTGCTCGCGCCGCAGATCGGTACCCGGGCGGCATGCCTGGCGACCGGCGTGGCCCAGGCCACCTGGTACCGGCGGCACCGGGCCAGCCCCCGCCCGCCGCGGCGGGCGCCCGTGCCGCAGCGGGACCGGGTGCAGCCCCGCGCACTGGCCGCCGCCGAGCGCCAGGCCATCCTGGATGCACTGCACTCGGAGCGGTTCGCCGACACCGCCCCCGCCGAGGCATGGGCCACGCTGCTGGATGAGGGCACCTACCTCGGATCGGTGTTGACCTACTACCGGGTCCTGCGCCAGACCGGGGAAAGCCGTGAGCGGCGGCCGCAGGCGGCGCACCCGGCCACGGTCAAGCCCGAGCTAGCGGCCGCCGGGCCGAACCAGGTGTACTCCTGGGACATCACCAAGCTGCACGGCCCAGCGAAATGGACCTACTACCACCTCTACGTGATCCTGGATATCTTCAGCCGTTACGCCGTTGGCTGGATGGTCGCCACCCGCGAGTCCGCGGTCCTGGCGGAGAAGCTGATCGCCGCGACCGCGGCGAAGCAGGGCATCAGCCGCGGGCAGCTGACCATCCACGCCGACCGCGGCTCCTCGATGACCTCCAAGCCGGTCGCGCTGCTGCTCGCCGACCTTGGCGTCACCCAGTCCCATTCCCGGCCCCACGTCAGCAACGACAATCCCTACTCCGAAGCGCAGTTCAAGACCCTGAAATACCGGCCCGGCTTTCCCCGCCGCTTCGGCTCCATCGAGGCCGCCCGGGCGCACTGCCAGGACTTCTTCAGCTGGTACAACAACCAGCACCGCCACGGCGGGCTCGGCCTGCACACCGCCGCCGACGTCCACCACGGCCGGGCCGCAGCCGTGCGGGCCGCCCGGGCCCAGGTGCTAACCACCGCCTACCTCGCCCACCCCGAACGCTTCGTCCGCAGCCCGCCCGCCCCGCCAGACCTCCCGGCCGGCTGATGGATCAACCCGCCCGGGCAGAAAGAGACCGCCACTCAGTAAAACCCACCGAGCGGTGCCCCGTTCAGGTTGACAGATTCCGGCGGGTAAGGCCGCCGTCCTTGCGCATGTCCTGGGCCAGCTCGGCCAGCGCCGCCATGGTGTCCTCAGCCGCTTGCAGGTATCCGGCGATCAGCGCCACGTCACACGCGTGCTCATCACACCGGCCACCCGCAGCCGCGGGCTTGCAGCGCACGCACGGCACCGCGAGGCGGGCCAGCCGATAGTTGACCGCATCCTCCAGCGCCTGCAACTCCCGGAACCGGTGCCACCTGCGTACGGCGAACCGCAACGGCGGGGCACCCGGGGCCGCACTCACCGGCCCTCCATCTCGAACCAGACGACCCTGCCCAGCTCGTCACCCGCATGACCCCACTTGGCCGCCAGCGCGTCCACGATCCGCAGGCCCCGGCCGCCGGTGAGCGCGTCCGCCTGGCTGTCTCGCTCGGTCAGCCGCGGCTCGATGCGCCGCCCTGGTCGCCGACCTCGACCCGTACCAGCGCCACCGGCCACCGAGACGGCCACCTCGAACTCGCCGCCGTCCCCGGAGGCACTGTGCTTGACCGCGTTGGAAGCGATCTCGCTCACCAGGAGCAGCACGTCGTCGCGGCCGGGGAAGTCATCACCGAGCACATCAGCTACGAACCGCCGGGCCTGCGAAACAGCCGAGGCGATGCCCCGGGAACCAGGACTGGACGAGCACGGCCGACGCTGGGTCAGGTTGCATGGCCCGAGCCGTCGCAATCGCGGCAGGTGACCCGCACCGGTTCTGCCGTGCCGCGGGTCAGCGTGCCGCGTACCAGCGCCCGGCGGGAGCGGCGGAGCTTCCACCCGCGCCCGCGGCACCCCGGGCAGCTATCGCCATCACTCTCGCGTTGTGCCATGTCCCTCACGATCGGGCCTGGCAGCTTGGTAACCCATCCCACGGCGAGTTACCACTGTGGTAAACACGGAAGGTAACCTGGCACACACAACTACGAACAATCCCCGTATATCCGTACGAGGCAGGCGACCCGATGCGGGACAGCGCGTTCGGCCCCATAGCGTTACCGGATTCCTTCTGGCACCGCTCAGACGTGATCGCTGCCCTGACCAGCAGGGACATGGGCGAGCTGTTCCGGCTGCTGCACTTCAAAGCCGAAGATCACCCAGACGCGGATCGCCACCGCCGCCGGCCTGATCGCAGGGCCGGGTCAGCGACATCGTCCACGGCAAGCAGCACGTCCGGTCCCTGGCCGTCTTCCGCAGGATCGCCGACGGCCTGAACATGCCCGAGCACGCCCGCATCCTCCTCGGCGTCGCCACCGACGAGCCAGCCAGCACCACCGATCCAGCACTCATCCCGGGGATCCGAGTCACCAGCCTCCTTCCCGGGGATCAGGAGTCAGGAGCGCGATCTGCTGCGCCAGCTCGCCAGCGCCGGCAACATCGACACCGCAGTCGTGCAGGTCCTGCAAGAGGAGACCAACGCCGTCCGGCTTCTGGACCGCAGGCTCGGCGCCCCCGCGGTCGCGGCCAAGCTCGAAGCCCACATCAGCCACCTGGCCGTCAGCCTGCACCACTCCCTACGCCCCGACCGGCGCCAGCAACTCGCCGCCGTCCTGGCCGACGCCGCCGCACTCGCCGGATGGCAGGCCATCGACATGGGCCGCATGGACGCCGCCTGGAACCACTTCGAGACCGCCACCGCCGCCGCCCGCGAAGCCCACGACAACTGCCTGCTCGCCTTCGCCGCCGGGGAACAGGCATACGTCCTGCTCGACCTCGGCCAGCCCACCGAAGCCCTCGACAAGGTCCGCGCCGTCTACGACCAGACCCACGCCGCCATCCCGCACCAGATGCGCGGCTGGCTCCGCGCCGCCGAAGGCGAGATGGCCGCCGCCGGCCGTAAGCACGGGCGACTGCCACCGTGCCCTGGACCAGGCCAGCACCGAACTCGGCCACGGCCCCAGCGGCGAAGACCTGCCCTACCTCGCGCTCAATGACGCGCACCTGGCCCGCTGGCGCGGCAACTGCCTCGTCCACTTCGGCGACCCGTCCACCATCACCGAGCTGACCACGCGCCCTGGCCGGGATGGACGGCACCTTCACCCGCGCCGAGGCGGGCCTGCGCTGCGACCTGGCCGCCGCGCTGCACGTCACCGGGGAACGCGAGGAAGCCCGCCGCCACCTGGCCCGCGCCGCGGAGCTGGCCCAGCTCACCGGCTCAGCGCGTCAGCGCCGCCGCATCGCCGAGCTGGCCAAGCGCCTCGGCCACGCCGCCTAACTTTCCGGTTTCGGCGCCAGCAGCTTGAGCAGCCCGACCAGGCTCCCGGAGTTCCAGATCGCCCCCGAGTCGATCAGCCCGGGAACATCGGCGAGCGGCACCCACTCCATCCGCTCCACCTCGGTCGTCTCGATCGGCTCGCCGATCTTCTCCGGGTCCCGGCCGACGAACACGACGTGCTCGGAGTCCACCATCCCGACCATCGGCTGGAACGTGACCAGATGCTCCACCCGGCCAGCCCGGTACCCGGTCTCCTCCTCCAGCTCCCGCACCGCCGTCTCCGAAGGCTCCTCACCCTCATCGATCAGCCCACCCGGCAGCTCCCAGCCCCACTTGTCCTGCACAAACCGGTGCCGCCACAGCAACAGCACCCGGTCCTGCTCATCGACCAGGACCATCATCGCCGCCCGGTGCAGCCGCACCACGTGATGCCAGAACCGCTCACCACCAGGCAACTCAACATCGATCTGCCCCAGCCACACCCACGGATTGTCATAGATCGTCCGCTCACCGAACGTCCGCCACTGGCTCGACCCATCCCGCGCATCAGTCACAGCACCGACGCTAACGCCTCTCGGACTGGCGCGCATCTCGTGCACTCAAGGCGCCAAGCGAGGAATTCCTAGATCGACCTCGATCCAACGCCGTACCTCGCGTGAGACGGATTCGGGAATCCTAAACATGTCGAACGGTTTGTACAGCCGATGGATAACATCCGCAGGTAGATTGGGAAGCCGCTCCTCCTTGAGGATCAGGGTGCGCCTGCGGCGACCGAGCATATAACCAAGCTCAAGTGAGACATTAGGGTTGAAGTCGCGCTTCTCGATGTCCTCAAATATTGCGACGCCATAATGGCAGCAGGTCATGTATACTTCGATGTTCGACCAAAGCTCGCCCGTGTAATCGCGGTCATCAGCGCGAACGGCATGAAACCCGTAGCTGGAACAGCTCTCTTTGATCGACGTATAGATCTCGGCCATCTGTGACGTTTCTATGAATCGCATCATAACAAACACGTTGCGACTCGGGTCGGGGTGATCGTCAAGGAATTGCCGAAGGCTCGGCTCTAGATGAGACACTCCTGTTCAGGTCACCCAGTTGGCCGAGTCTATTTGCCCGCTCCACCTCTGCCACGTGCGTTTCAACTGCTGTCGAGAGGTTCGTTGGTGATTGTGGATCATTCGAGATGGGCAAAACGACGAGCGCGATCACAGGCATTCCGAGTTCGCGTGCCACAAAAGCCACAATGGACTCGGCGGAACCACTATGTGTGAGTGATCGAGCCATCGAATCGTGGCCATTCCGCCCTGTAGAGGGCTGAAGGCCGCGATCACTTTTTGCGCATCGCGAACCACGACCAAGTTCCACGGACACCACAAGGGCGACGTGTGCATCGGGAGGCCCATCTGTGCCAGACGAGCAGCAACCGCGTCAGCGAACTGGTCCAAGAGCGCTCTTAGCTCTCGCTGTGCTTCGCCCGTAATGTCGCCACCGTTCAAGGTAGCAGAAGGCCACGGCAGTCCCATCGCAACCTACCATCAGTAAACAGAAGAAAGTGATACGGGATGATTCGCGGTACATACCTCAGTGCCTGGCGGTCATGTTGCCGCCGCTTCTACAGGTTAGTCCAATATGTACAGACGTGTGGCGTGGGTCCGGCGGCCAGCACTGCCGAATTGAGCCGTACTTGAGTCAAGGCGACGGCGCGAGCGCCGTCGCGTGCAGCCCGTCCTGAGGCGGGCTGCGGCCCTACGGGCCGACCCGCCGCAACGGTCCGAGTGCAGGGGCGGCCGCCCGTTACGACTGCTCTCAGCGGGAGCCGCTCGCGACGGTCGTACTCCGGCCGCTCGGTACGGCGACACGACGGTCCTACCAGCATGGCTGAGTGATCTAAGACCTGTTTCTTCTCCGGTCTACTAGGCGTCCCCGGATTCCTTGAACCCAAGTGGAGGTGCTTCGCCACATCAGCGGCCACTTCCGTAGAACCCGGGATAGAGCGCCTGATCTTTCGTGGTCACCCGCGGGATCGCGGACCTGGTTCGTTTCGGCTAATGTGTCGATTGTGCCAGCGCCAACCTTCGTTCGTAGCCTTCTAGGCTGGAAGCACAGCGGCAATAACAGGCTCGGCTGGGAGCGGGTCCCTAATAACGCCGACATTGACAATCGTGAGAGCTTGCAGCTCAGCGCGGCCATGCTGGAGTCGCTGTCTGCCCATACCGGTCAGGAGCTTCCGCCACCTCCGCTGAACCCGGGTGTTCTGCTAGAGGAAGCCGTGCGAGTGGACCTCGCGCGAGAGCTGGAGACCCGAGACAACTCGCGCCGTTGGACGGCCCGGCGTGGGGCCCTCGTGACCGACTACAGCCAGTACGTCCACCTGCTGCACCTTAACCAGTTAGTGATTGATAACCCAACGCTGTCGGTTACCATTGGCCAGGACTACCTCATCAAGCCCGACGTCCTGATCGGCCTAGAAGATGTACCTACAATCAACGGTCTGCCAATGCTACACGCGGCTGTCTCATGCAAGTGGACCATCCGCTCCGACCGAGTTCAGAACATCCGGCACGAGAATAATCAGATGGTGCGCCACCGCCGTGGTCGGCAGCCGCACCTAGTCGCTGTTACGGCTGAACCGCTGCCAAGCCGTCTCGCTGCGATCGCCCGCGGTACAGGTGAGGTCGATGCTGTATATCACGTCGCCTACGACGAACTCGACACGGCCGTCCAGGCATCGAACAACGCCGCGCAGCAGTCAGCTTGGGGAGAGATCACCGGACAAGGGCGATTGCTCGACTACAACCTGCTCGGCGAACACCTCGCCTCCTGGTAATAGCCGTGCGACTTTGTGGGGCTGCCTTGGCTGAACCACCGCAGCTGCCTGAGCCGGACAGCGAACAGATCGCTGCGCTTGTTGGATCAACGACACAGAGGTTGCTCTACGGCTTTTTGTATCGGCGGCGCGACAATCCGCCGACGATGGCCGAGCTGCGCTTCTTTGTTACAGACTCGCTTGGCGAAGACCAATCAAGCACTGACCGCCGCCTTCGCGAGTTGCGACGATACTTCGAGATCAAAGAGGTGGAGATCGACAACCAGAGCCGCTACCGGCTCCAAGGCTGGTCGGCGACACGGCCCGCCCAACGCAGGTGTGACGATCAGTTTGCGGCGCCGGGCAGAAGTGCTGGCGCCGCAACGGTGCGCACAGTGCGGCCGGAAGCCGCTTGAGGATCATGTCAAGCTCGTAGTGGACTACAAAGTGCCTCTGTCATGGGGCGGAGACAACGAGCCTGAGAATCTACAGCCGCTCTGCGAGGAATGTTACGCAGGTAAACGCGATTATTTCCGCTCGTTCGAAGCTTACGCCGAGCAAATCCGGGCAGCAATTGGCTACGACGAACCGCAAAAACGCATCGGCGAACTACTAAAGGCGTTCGACGGCACCTGGGTCCGCTCGGACCTCCTCGGCATTGTTGCCAGCGCCAAGAACTTCCAAGAGGACTGGCAACGCCGAATGCGTGACTTGAGATTTCTAGGCTGGGACTACCAACATGAGAAGCGATATGGCGAAGGCTCGCGGGTGTGGACTTATTACCGTTTGACGAAATCAGCTCCCTGGCCGGAGAATATCTCGCAGGCTATCCGCGCCGAAGAGACTAGGCGAAAGGCGCTAAAGAAACGGCTTTCAACTAGCCCGGACTAGCCGGAGCGGCTTAGATCGCGCACCATCCAGTGCTGCTTTGATCTGGACTCCGATAGCCTGCGCGACTGGGCGGTGGGAACGCATTGCCGATCTGGCGATACTTGGAAGTTTTGCGTCCAGCAAATTCCCAGTCGGCATCGAAACCCTGAATGAGAGCCACCATCTCGCAGGTGAGACGGGGAAGATAGTCATACTGGGGCATCAGCAGGCGGCGCGTCCTCGGCGATGCTGCGGCCTTCCACACCAAGTCGCAGCCAGTCTGCTCGGGCACGGGTCGGTCCGAGATCAGGACCCCCGTGCTTGTGCGAACCACCCACGATCGTCGGGGCCGATGCTGTTGGCCCGCTTGGCCCAAGCTTTGCGCCCGGCCACCCGTTGGCTGCCATCAGCGGATACAAGACCTCGCCCACCGTTGGAGGGGTACTCGTTGGCGTCGGCCAGGTGAAGTGCGCAGCATACCGACGTTTGATCGCGACAAGCACAAACCGCGGTCGCAGTTGCGACACACCATACTCGCAAGCGTTAAGTACCTGCCAATGAACCTCGTAGCCAAGGCTTTCCAGCTCGTCGATCACAGCTTCGCGATAGTCGGAGAATTTGCGTTCGGCGAGCCCTTTGACGTTCTCCAGCATGACGGCCGCTGGGCCGACTTCCCGTACGAGCCGAAGCGCTTCGGGGAACAAATCCCGCTCATCTGCGGCACCGAGCTGACCACCCGCTACGGAGAACGGTGGGCACGGCACCCCACCCGCCAAGAGATCGACGCCGTGGAACTGTGCCCCGTCCAGGTTGCGGACGTCGTCCTGCAATGACGTCCCAGTCTGGCCGGTTCAGGCGTAGGGTCTCGGCTGCATCGGATCGATCTCGAGCGCTAGCGCATGGCCGAAACCAGCCAACTCCAAGCCACGCGACTGACCGCCGGCACCAGCACAAATCTCAAGACACGTCAGCTCTGACACGTACTCGCTCCTTGCGGCCAATGCTGTGTACTCCGACTTATCGAACATGTGTACGATTACTCATCTTGGCACACATCCGTCGCCGAGGCTAGGGCGGGCACGCGACCACAGGTCGCAGAGTATCGGTTCCCAGTGACGACGCTGGGAGCCGCGCCGAAGTCAAGCGATCAAACTGGTCTTGGTTCCGTGGAGCTGCGTGCCCGGCGTGTGCATCGTAGCGATCTCGGCCGCGGTGGGCCGGTTAGAGGTCCAAGGCTGCAGGCGTCTCAGTCCTGTCGGACGGCCATGCTGTGATGGACGTGCCAGCCACTTACATCCTGAGGGAGCATCATGTTCCCAACCTCGCCGCTGTCAGGCAGCACCACAGTCCCTGGCGAGGCCACCTTCTGGATGCCGAAGCCAGAGGACATCGACGACGACGGCATCGGCGTGCTTATCCACGACACATGGCTGATCAAGGACGTGCCCGTACGTGAGGCGCGGCGACTGAGGCAAGAGGAGAGCCGCATCGCGGAGGTCGTTGGTCGGCTAGCGACGACGCCGGAGGACTTTGATCGCCTTGCTACTGCTGTTGAAGAAGGCCTTGAGCCTGACGGGGACTACAGCCTGACCAACACTGAACGGGCAGAACTCGGTCAGGTCTTATCCGACGATGAAGCTACTCCTCTGGACTCCCTCGAACTCGGAGTTGGCAGGGCTCGTGTACGCCCTTGCTACGGTTCGCATCATTCCAGCTGCCAGCTGTCGAGGGCATCCGGGCGGCCGGGCCTGGTCCCCCTTCCTGTCGTGCTGTTCGCGACGACGGAGTATCGTGCTGAGGCGCTGCAACCACTCGTTGAAGCCACGGACTGCCAGTTCGGCATCGACGCAAGGCGGCCCGACCTCCTGGCCGTCATGGGCCGATCGATTCTCGACACGATGGCCTTGGCGGAGGCGGTGCTCGAATCTCGCCGCACATTCGTCCAGCCGAAGCCGTCCCGTCGTGCGCGACCTGATCAAAGACGGTTGGCGTAGAGGTTCACTCCTTGCAAGCCTGACCCGGTTGCTCTCGATGAGCTTTGGGGTGATCTCCGTCCTCCTCGCTACACGATTGTCTCGGCCGAGTCCTCCGAGTCCAGGCCACGCCGCTGCGCGGTCGCTTACGCGAGCCTGGACACGTCCGCCGCGGCCAAGGGCAGGCAGCTACGAGGGGACGGGGGACGAGTAGGACACGAGCCGGGCGCGGTCCAGAGCTGGCAGACCACTTGGACCTCCGCGCTGATCCACGGATAGAAGTGCTGTTGCATCCGTGCCCGTGGCGTGCCCGATCGGACGGTGATCAGCAGTGAATCACGGTCGCTCACGGGCACCCCACGTTAGCGCTCACCTGCGGCAAGGCAGGTCAGGCGGTCATGGGCCGATTCTTTGCAAGCAGGGGGTCAGGGGTTCGAGTCCCCTTAGCTCCACAGGTCAGAAGCAAAATTCGAATGCTTGAGCCCCGAATTTGGGGCAAGTGCAGCAGCAAAGTACCGCAACCGGGACCGCTCGAGATACCGCACACGCGTTCGAGTTGGGCCTTGCCCTCGCGGGCGGCGGCGCACAGATCCCAGGTCTTGGGGCTGGGTTCCGGGCCACTGAGCGGGAAGAACGCCTTTTGGGAAGGGTCCTGTGCCGCTTGCCCAGCGGCCAGCGGGCAGGGTGCTGAATCTGCCGTTTCAAGGCGGCTCCTGCCGCTCAAGCACAGGGTCAGCGAATGGCAAGCTATTTCCGTCACCCTGGTGAGATTTCTCGTGACACTCCATGAGTTCACGGAGTCCGGCCACCCCTGCATGTCACACTGTGGAATGAGCTCGGGCAGCTATCCGCGCGCCATCGAGTCCATGCACACCGTGACCGCGAGGATGAGCGCGTCATCTTGTTCCGGCGCAATCTCGACGCCGTAGGTGTCACGGGCCCGGAACCAGCTTTTCGAGACAGTCGCGACCGTATCACCGTCCTGCTCGATCTTGTATTCGTGGTCGACAACGTTTCCATGGGCGCTAAGGTCTGACCCGCCGTCTACGTCGATCTTGTAGCGGTCCCGGATCCCCACCATGGCCTTGTGGACAGTCGCGCTGCGGCCACCCATTTCGATCTTCATCTTGTCGCGCACGCTCAGCTTGCGTTCTTGGATCTTCGCGACCTCCCTTCCCGACGCGTCTTTGAGCACGAAGGTGTCGCGGACCCGTACGGCCTTGCCATCGACCTTGAAGACCCGCTGGCCGGTCTCGTCTTCAATCCAGTAGTCATCACCGATCGACAACAACTTCTGCTGCATCCGGTAGCGCCGGCCGGCATGACCGTCGTCGCCTCGCATCCGCTCTCTTAGGCCCATGTTCCATCCTCCCGTTGTCAGCGAGCTCGCGCCGCGTCTTCCCGCCACGGCCACGCCCAGTAGATCTCCAGGCATTACGGACGCTAAGGAAGGTCTCAACGTCTTGGATTGCTTCCGGCTGAGTCTGCTGATTTGCTGCTCCGTAGCCAAAGGCCTTACTGGTTCCGGAGCCCTGATAGCGGTTGAGCCGTACTTTGCCGGTCGCCGGTCGTGGCGCACCTCACGGCTTGTAGTTGCTGTACGCGCCGCCGACCCGGTCGTAGGTGTTTCCCAGGTCGTCCTGGGTGATCTTGACGGCTCCTTCATCCGCGGTGAGGACTAGGTCCTGTTCGAGGACGACGGCCCGGAAGTTCCAGCCCGGTGCGAGCTTCAGGCGGCTGCCGAGGTCTTTGAGGCTCTCGTAAGTCTGGTGGGGGTCAATGATGAGGCTGGCCGACTTCATGCACCAGATATCGCCGTCGGGGTCGTCGAGGAGGAAGGCAGGCGAGCCGGCGTTGATGCCGAGCTGGGTGTCGCGCTTGCCGCTGATCGGCTTGTAGGCGACGCTCTCGTGCTTGCGCATCTCCTTGGGCACGTCCAGCCACATCACCCAGCGGGCTTTCAGCCCGCTGAAGTCGCGCTCCCCGCCCACCATGACCTCCGCCCAGTCCAGGCACCACAGCCTCGGGCCGTTCTTGAACGCGCCAAGGATGTCGTAGGTCTCTTTCAGGTCATCGACATCGACCTTGTCCAGCAGGGCCTGTGGGCTGGTATCCCCGGTCCCGGCGGGGTCGTTCATCCCGATGGTGTTGTAGACCCCGCCGACCAGGTGGTGGGTGATCGCGTGGCCGCCGATCAGGAAGATCTCGGTGTACCGTTGGCCGCGGACGTTCTCGAAGCGCATGAGTTTCGCGCCTGCGTCGTCCGGGGGCAGCTTGGCAGATAGCTTCATGACCCGTACTCCTCTTCTCAGCTGACCGGGGTGATGCCCGGGCATTCCCACTTGGCCTCGATCACCGCCGGATGAGGCCGGTACATCCGCAAGATCACGAACCATGGGTGCTCTGCGGAGGTGGGCAGCCAGTTCGGTTCCCGCTCGGCGCCGGGTGAGCCGGGCTGCAGGTAGATGGTCAGCCCGCCGTCCGGGTCGTGCGCCAGCCCGGGAGTCCTGTCGCCGACCGAGTAACGCTGGGCCGGGTTGGGGATCAGGTTCATGTCTTGCTCGGTGTAGGCGGCAAGCGACCAGAACGAATCCACCGGGGGGAGGTCGCCGGCGCTGAAACGCAGTTCGTAGCGGCCCTGGGGGGACAGCTTGGCGCTGTCGGCGTCGTTGAAGTTCACCAGGTAGACCGCTTCGGCCGGGTCGTTGGCGGTGATGCCGGCCAGGGATTGGTCGGCGGCGCGCTGCAGGAAGTCATCCCCGAAACGCCCTTCGGCAGCCGGCGGGTAGCGCCAGCCGTTGACCACGGTGGCCCACTCCCCGGATAGGAACTGCTGCTGGAGCAGGCCCATCCCCGTCATCGCGGCACGGGTCAGGCCCTGCTTGACCACGTCAGGCTGGGCATCTATATTCAGGCCGGGCCCGATGCCGATTCGGGCGAACTGGCCCAGCACCACGGCGTGATGCGGCGGCGCGGGGTTTTCGGCCAGCATGGCGTTGAGCGTCTTCCACGGCCCCAGCGGATCCTGTTTCGGCTGAACCGGCGCATACACGTCGCGGCGCTCCGGCACCGTGGCGCCGGGCCTGCCCCACAGGCTCAGCGGGGTGAGCCGGTACTGCGCTTGCAGCGCGTGCACAGTCGCCAGGTCCGCGGCACCATCCACCAGCGTGCGCCCCAAAACCAGGACCCACGGGGTGGGCGCCGACGCCACCGCCGACACCCCGGCCGGCAGGTCCCCGTGCCAGCCGGGCCCGCAGATGGCGAAGTGCCCGGCTTTGCTGCCGGTGGTGCGCTGCCCGACGTAGCCGAAGTTGTCGGAGGTGAACCCCATCAGTTCGAAGGTGAAGTACCGGTCGGCCATGTCCGGGTGGGACAAGATAACCGGTTCCTCGCTGAGGTCCAGCCACGCCAGCGAATACAGCGTGTCGTTGTTCGGGCAGCCACCATCCCGGTACGTCGCATCCAGCACGCGTGCCGCATGCCAGAATTGGCCGACCGCGGCGTAGGGGACGACGTCAGGGTCACGCTTATTGGTCACCCAGTCATGCCGGAGCTTGGCGTTGTAGATATACGGAAAGCCGTAAATGAACGCTTGCATCCCGGTGGTGTAGGCGTACTCTGCCTGCCAGTCCAACTGTGCCATGCCCGTAATCCCCCTGTTGATGGAGCCGAAGCCGCATCGCTCCTGGTGCGCTCCGAGCTTTCTTCGACGTTGCCGTACCGGGCTGTTCCGCGCACCACCCGGGCATCACCCCAGGCGGGGTGATTCGCGGTGAATGGGATAGCAGCTCGATGGGCCGCGCCGTCCGCGCGGGCTGGCCTCAGCACTCCGTGTGACCCGAACCATTTGCTGTGACCGGCAGCAGACGCTTAGTCACCGGGGAGCGTTCTGGGTGAGGGAAGCCCCGCAGGCTGATCTGACCGGTTCCCGCGCTCCCAGGGTTCACCCCGCGTTGGGTGAGGCCGGGTGATGTCACCGCCCTACCGGGAGCGAAATCGTTCCCTAAGAGCATCAGATAGGTAGGCGCAAGGTCTCGGCCATGTAGTCCGGCGTGCGCTCTGGGGCAGCGTCGCCCGCCGAGGCTAGGACGGGATTCTCATGACTGACACCGCGAAGCCGGAGCGTCAGGGCCTTGTGTGCCGGGTCTACAGGGTCATTCGGTTCCCGCCGCCCGTCGATGAGCCGCTTTTCTCCAGCCGGGCACAGGGCGTCTCCTACCTTGGCGCGTGGGGACTCACCGCCACCCACCTCATCCTCTGGCTCCTCATCGCGATCGGCCTGTTGACCTCCGAGGCGCTCGTCATCGGCGTTTCGCTGCTCTCCTTCACCGCGACCTGCCTGCTCATCGCTATGGTGATCGCTGCGCACCGCAGGCTCGAGCTCTACCACGGCCGTACTACCCGGCACGTGGCCACGGTGTGGTGGCGGGGCCCCTGGGACCCTGTCGGCCGACTGGTCTGGCTGCCGGTACGGCTGCCAGCGGCCTGGCACGCGCTCCGCCAGCGGACGAGCCCACCCCTGCAACCAGGGCCGGGCTCCTGACGTCCTGACGCTGCAGGTGACCTGGGACGCGGCACCCCCCGGAGGGTAAGTGTCGCCGGGTTCACCCTGCCGCGGGTGATCCCTGGGTGATGCCCGGACACCACCCACAGCCGATAGTGGGTGGAAGCGCCGCACACGAGAGGGCAGGTGACGTGACGAAACGTCCCCGCGCATACGAACTCAAGATCCGTGGAGTCGCGAGCGACCTCGTACGGGCCGAGTTCGATGACGTGGATCTGTGGGAGGTCCCGGGGGGCACCTGCCTGCGAACGGGCGAGAGCGACACCGCGGCGCTGTATGGGCTGATCAAGCGCATCGAGACGCTCGGGCTGGTCCTCCTTGAGGTGGACGCCGTCGACACCGGGGAATCAGACGACCCGGCCCCGCCGTAACTACCCGGCCAGGTAGCGGAGGGCTAGCAGCCGGGTGCGCCAGCGCCTCACCGGTCCTGACCTAGACGATCTGGCCCGGCAAGCGGCCTGCTGGCCGACCAGGACAATGTCGCTCGATCAGGAAGACTGAGACCGCCTCTCCTCCAGCCCTCAGCCGCAGGAGCGCACAGAACGGAACGAGCTTCTCTGTGCGCTGCGCCGGGCCATTGATAAGGACCTCTGTGATGGGCAGCGCGCCGTGTTCACCGCCGTCACCCTCCACGGGGTGCCAGCCGCCCAGCTAGACGCCACGCTGGGATCCAACCGGAACGCGATCTACAAGGCGCTGTTCGAAGCGCGCCGCGTCGTGGCCGCCCGCCTGGAAGCAAATGGACAGGACGCTGACCACCTTCCCGGTGCCCCCTGGACCGGTCCGCCTTGGCTGGATGATCTGCTCGTTGCCGATCCGGGGGACGCGGGATGCGACATAACGTTCCACATGCTCGATCGCTATGCCGAAGCTGAACTCAACGGGGGCCGACCCGCCATGCCGGTTCCCGGGGGTGACCGCGCACCTGCGCCGCTGCGAAGCATGCCATCACGATTACGAGGGCCTGCTGGCCGCCGTTTAGCGGACGCGCGGAGCTGAGCCCGGTGTTAGATCTCGGTGGCGGCTTCAGCCCTGCCGTCCTTGACGGCGGCCTGCAGCGCGGCGTAGTCGCGTTCGTTCTGGTCGGCGTAGGTTTCGGCGAAGTCAGCGATGGCCTGGTCGAACCGGTCGGAGCCGCCGAGGTAGGCGGCGAGGGCGACGCGGTCACCGGAGCGGGCGTGCGCCCGGGCCAGGGTCCACCCGCACAGGCCGGCGTAGACGGCCATGCCGGAGGGGATCATCAGCTCGATGGGGGCGGAGAATTTCCAGTCCTTCAGCTGGCGGACGTAGAAGTCGCGGTCCACCTTGTCCGGGCCCGCGGCGCGGGTCCAGCCCAGGAAGATGTCGCTTTCGGCCTGCATCAGGTGCTGCCCGGCGACGACCCGCTCGCCCTGGTTGGTGTACTGGCTGCGCCCGCAGTACTCCGCGAGGACGGACGGCTGGGCTTCTTTGGCTTGCAGGAACAGCGGTTCGGTCCCGTCACCGGCGTCCATCAGCAAGATCCAGGCGCGGGTGCCGACGCTGCCGACCCCGACGACCTTGCGGGCCACCTGGACCAGCGTGAACTGTTCCAGCAGGTGCCGCCGGTCGGACTGCAGGGTCCGCCGGTACTTGCCCAGCACGGTGCGGATCTCCTGGTAGATCGCGTCGGCCTGCACGTCGGCGAAGACGTCTTCGATGGGCATGATCATCGGCGGGTCGCTGATGATCCGCCGCTGCCCGTCGGCCACGGTGGTGAGTTTGCGCAGCGCCAGGGTGCTGTCCTTGGTGTGCGCCTTGGCCAGCAGCGCCTGGGCCTTCTTGAACCTTTTCGCCTTCATCTGGGACCTGGAACTCGCCGATGGCCTGCTCGATGTCCAGGTGGGCGTACCAGACGTCCAGCAGCGGCTGGTCGGCGAAGCCGCGCATCGCGCCGCGGTATCCCTCGGCCGCGGCCAGGACGATCTTGCGGCGGGCCTTGGCCGGGAACCCGTTGTCCCGCCCGGCCACGGCCAGGCTGGCGGCCAGCCGCTTGACATCCCACTCGAACGGGCCCGGCAGACTCTCATCGAAGTCATTGACGTCGAAGACCAGCCGCCGTTCCGGCGAGGCGAACGCCCCGAAATTGGACAGGTGCGCATCCCCGCACAACTGCACCCGCAGCCCCGAGGCAGGCGTCATGGCCAGGTCAGCCGCCATCGGCAGCGCCGCCCCCCGGTAGAACGTGAACGGGGATACCAGCATCCGCCCGTGCCGCACCGGCACCAGCTCCGGCACCCGCGACTTCGCCTGCTCCAGCAGCAGCCCCACCGGATCCCGCGGCCCATCCGGCGCGAACTCGGCATGCGACTCCAGCGGTGTCACCGCCCGGGCATCCTTACCCCGCGCCACCCGGTCCGCCCGGCTCAACTGCTCCTCTGTGCCGGTTCGCGCCACATCCCCGCGGCCCGCCTGTGTGCGAGGCCTCACTGCCGCGGGCCTATCAGCTGTCACAGTCATGACTCTCTCCCCTTGTGCCCGGCAGCGTGCGGCCCGCGATTCACCAAGGCTGACCTCGTATAGCGGGACGTTTCGTCCCGGCAAACGCCGGGGAAACTGTCCGTCACGTCGCCTTCCCTCGACTGGGTGGCGCTCACGCCCACTATCAGCTGCGGGGTGGTGTCCGGGCATCACCCAGGGATCACCCGCGGCAGGGTGAATCTGACGGCGCCTGGCCGGGGGACGGTGCCGCGTCCCAGGTCGCCCGGGGGGGATAACCATCGAGACCGAAGACAGCATGTCCGTCCGGAGCCAGCAGGTCGCCGTGCCCCGGCCACGGGGGCCCCGGGTGCAGCGGGCTGCTTTGCTCCGCAGGCTGGAGTCCGCTGGCGAGCCGCTGGTGCTGCTGGTGGCTCCGTCCGGCTTCGGCAAGACCAGCTTGCTTGCGGAATGGGCCACGACGACAGACGCGCAGGTTGCCTGGCTGTCCTGCGATGAATCCGACGAGGAGCCGGCGCAGTTCTGGTCGCGGCTCACCGCCAGCCTGGCTGCGCAATGGCCCGCCATGGGCAGTGACGCGGCGCTGATCCTGGAGCGGCCCTCGTGGGACGAGGCGGAGCTGGTGAACTCACTCGCCCGCGACCTGGCGGAACTGCCCGCCGCGCGCCGCCGCTGTCATCATCGACGACGCTCAGTTCGCGGAGCCGTCGCAACGCACGCTGGCAGGTCTTGCCCAGCGTCTGCCGGCCCATGTCCGGCTGCTGGTGGCCAGCCAGCACAACCCCGTCTTCTCGACGTCCCGGCTCCGGCTGGCCGGCGTTATCACCGAGCTGCGCGCCGACGATCTCGCGTTCACCCAGGTCGAGGTCGAACAGCTGCTTGAGCTGGCAGGCCTGGGACGCGAACCCATCGACAGCCGGCGGCTTCGCTCCCTCACCGAGGGCTGGCCCGCCGGGCTGCAGATGGCCGTCCTGGCGATCCGCGCCGGAGGCGATCCGCACGAGGTGATCGACGCCTTCGCCTCGACGACACAGGAGGCGAGTGACTACCTGGCCAACGAGGTCATGAACCGGCTGCCCCCAGACCTGGCCGCCTTCCTGATGGATATCTGCGTCCTCGACGAGTTCGACGCCCAGCTCTGCCAGGCCCTCAGCGGCCAGGATGACGCTGGCCGGCTCCTCGACCGCGTGGTCGCTGATGACCTGTTCATCTACCAGGTCGACCGCGCAGGCGAACGGTTCCGCCTCCACCAGATGTTCGCGGCCTACCTGCGGGCGCGGCTGAAGTCCCTCGGCGGCACGCAGTTCGAGGAAGCGCACCACCGGGCTGCGGCAGCGTTGCAGGAGCGAGGGGACCGGCTAGGAGCGTTGCGTCATGCGATGGCGGTGGCCGACATGCAGCTGGCCGCGGCGGTCCTGGCCGACTCCATGCACACCATCCTGGAGATCACCAACGCGCAAGAGGGCAAGATGGTCGCCCGGGCGTGGCTGGCCAGGTTCGGCGACGCCGCCGCGGAAGCCAACCCTGAGCAACTGCTCGAGTTCGTGCTCCTACTGGCGTCAGCCGGGCACCGGGACGCGGAGGGCTGGCTGGTCAAGGTGAACCAGGCTCACCCGAGGCCGGCCCCGGGCCTGGACGCCCTGGCGCACGGCGTCTGGGCGGGCTACTACAACAACCGGGGCAGCGTCGATCTTGCGCTGGAGCACAACCGGCTGGCCCGCCAAGCGGTCAGCGCCGCGGCCGGGCAGGGCCCGCTGTTCCCGATGCTCGCGGAGCTGCCCCTGCAGGAAACCGGATCGCACCTGCTGGCCGGCGACCTCCTGGCCGCGGCCGCCGCCCTCCAGCACGGCACCGGACCCTTGTCAGCTTCTATCATGGATGAGTTCCGCTCACCCGCTGCTGCGGCCTGGGTGGCCTTCCTGCAAGGCGACCTGGTCTTCGCCCACGCGGCGCTGGACCGCGCTGTCAGGGCTACCGCGGAACACGGCGCCGTGCCGCACGACCTGGGGCTGATCCTCACCAACCTGGTCCAAGCGGGAATCCACCTGGAGCGGCGCGAACACGAGCCCGCCGCGGCCCTGCTGACCGCAGCACGCGCGGCGGCACGGATCAACGGCCGCCCCCTCCTCCAGACCATGGTCGACACCTGGATCACCCGGCTGGCCACCGCTCAGGGGGACCGGACGGGCGCCATGGCCTCTTTGGCCCAGGCGCGCCTGGTCCTCGCCGCGCCTGACGACAGGGTCCGGGCGCAGTTCGCGATCGAGGAGTTCCGCGTCGCGCTCGCCCTGGCGCCAGCCGAAGCAAGCGCGTTGGTCCCGCGGCTGCCGGCGAACACCACGTCGCGGCTGCTCCAGGCCCGGCTGCACATTCTGCAGCGGGAGTGGGCGAAAGCCGGGCAGATCTTGGAGGAAGCAGAGCCCCTCACTATCCGTGAGCGGGTCGAATGGGGGGTCCTCCAGAGCCTGGCAGCACAGGCGCCCGACCTCACGCGGGCACACGCCTACCTGCGGACGGCCCTGACGCTGGCCAGCCCCCACGGGTACCTCGCCACCATCATCGAGCAAGGACCCGGCATCGCTGCCCTGCTCCGCTCGCTGCCGGCCGGCCCCGATCTCAAGCCCTATATCGATGAGCTGTCCGTGCGCGCAGAGGCGGTCACTGCCTCAGCCAGGGGCTCCGCCGAACCGCCGCCCGGCGGGCTCCTGAGCGACCGTGAACTGACCGTGCTCCGGCTGCTGGCCAGCCGGCTCACCACTGAGGAGATCGCCGGCGCGCTGTACGTATCCCCCAACACGCTCAAGTCGCACACGAAAAGCATCTACCGCAAGCTAGACGTCAGCTCCAGGGCAGGCGCGGTCCGTGAAGGGGAGGCCCGTGGGCTGATCTGACCGGGCAGCGGGCGCCCTGGGCGCCACGTCTGCAGCGCGAATCGACGTGCTTGCAAGCCCGCGAGGGCCAGCAGCCAACGCCGCGCCCATCGAGTTGTTACGACGGTCACCGCAGATCACCCCGCCTTGGGTGATGCCTGGGTGGTGCGCGGAACGGCCTGGTGCGGCAACGTCGCTGGGGTCGGCACTGCCGCCGGCAGCAAGGATGAGCGTTCCGTGCGAACGCGGGGAGGAGGCGGTCATGTCCGTCCTCTGGTGGATCTTGGTTGCTCTCATCTGGATCGCGATCGCGTTCTGGCCCGCCCGTGTCGCCGGCCGGAAAGGCCACAGCTTCATCGGGTACTTCATCTTCAGCCTGTTCTTCTTCCCGGCCGCGATCATCGTCGCCTACCTCGTCCCGGACCGCACCCATATCCCGGGCGGGGCTACGACAGCGGTCAGCTAGCGCTGAACGCTGGGCCAGCGGCCCGCCTTCGGCGAGCCCCTGGACGGCGAGGGAAAGCAGGACGAATCCCGGAAGAAGTGAGACAAGTGACAGCTGAAGTGAAATCTCGGGCCATCCGTACGGTGCCCGCTGGACCCGGGCCGGCGGTGCGTGGCCCCGCAAGGCCAGCGCGTCAGCCGGGGGCCAATAGCCAGCGCCACGTGATCGTGGCCGCGATCGGGCTGGCAGTGCTGGCGCACCTGGCACACGACAGCCGCAGCACCCAACATGTGATCATGGCCGTGATCGGGGTCGCCGCGGTGGCGGGACTCGGCCGGGCCAGCCAGGCCCGCTCATTCGCGCGCCTGGCTGCCTGGGACAAACAGCGGACCCTGGGCGCACAGCGCGCTCCCAGGACGCGCAGAGCGTAAATGCCTCTCGGGGGGCAGGCGGCACCAGCCTTCAGGTCAGGTACGCGGGGGATGCCGTCAGCTGGGGACTGGGCCGGCGCCGCCGCCGCTGCCGGGTGTTCGCTGCTGCCCGCGGCGCACGGCCCCCAGCAGCACCCGTGCGCCAGCGCCCAGCAGCGCGAGATCGGCGAGCATCTGGACGATGAGCACTACCCGGGCGGTCTCGGATTTGGCGGTGATGTCACCGAAACCCACCGTCGTGAAGACGGTCACGCTGAAGTACAAGGCGTCCGTGCGGGTCAGCGGCTCGGTGAAGCTCGCCGCGGTGGCCCGTTCCATCAGGAAGTACGTCGAGGCGAACAGCAGCAGGTACAACGGAACGATCAGCCCCAGCGCTTCGAACGCCCGCATCGCCGGGTAATCAGACCCGGTGATCGCCCGGACCTGCCACACCATCACGCCTGCGAAAACCAGCAGCCCAATCAGCAGGCGCAATGCGGTGCCGGCATCCAACGGCCGGTCCAGCGGAAGCAGGTAATAAAGAACCACCAGCACCGTCGTGACCACCACACCGCGCACTACCGCCCAGAAGACGAGCCGCCTCCGCTTTGCCGGCCGCTGTTCCCGGCTGGGCCCATCGCTCATGTTCCCCCCCGCGACGTCATGAGGGTCAAGGCTAACTTCCTGAACGCGGCCAAGGACCCGCTGACCCGCGAGCCATTGCCGCCGGTGCAGCCGCGCGGAGGCACCGGAGCCGTCCGCCGGCAGGCGAACGTGACCTCGGCCCGGCGGCCGCGCACCTGCTCGCGCCGAAGCCCACTTCACCCGTGGAGGGCGATGGCAGCCCATGCGGGTGATGGCCGGCTGGAGGTGCGCCACAGGAGCCGGTACCCGGTTCACGGCTCTCGGGTCTCAGGTTGGGGTCGTGCGGTATTGCGGCAAGGCCCAGGGCTGTCACTGGCAGCCGCGCGGAGTGTGAGGGCCGGGAGGGGGAGGTGACCCGTGTCCGGCATTAACGGGGGCCAGGGTCAGGTGCCTGCGGGTGAGGGCCCCGGCACCGGCGAGCACCTCCAAGGTGAAGCCGCGCGCGCCGAGGTGGCCGGCCCGCGCGGAGGGCCGCGGCAGGCTCGCCGCCGGTTCAGCTGGCGGACGCTGGTCGCGGCGCTGCTGATCGTTGCCGGGTGTGTTCTGGCACCCCTCTCGGTCGTCGCCGTGTGGACCGCGAACCAGGTCTCCGACACCGGAACGTATGTCGCCAACATGGCGCCGTTGATCAAGGATCCGGCTATCCAGAACGCCCTTACAAGCAAGATCACTAACGAGATCGTCCTCCGGATCGACGTCAAAGCGCGGGCCGATCAGGCGGCCGCCGAGCTGTCGCAGAAGGGCTTCACCCGGATCGGCGGGCTGCTGAAGGGCGTGTCCGGCTCGCTGGCCAGCGGAGTGCAGGGATACGTGCACAGCGGCGTCCACAAGATCATCACCAGCCCGCGGATGGCGCGCGCGTGGGTCCAGGTGAACCGGGTGGCGCACCAGGCGCTCGTTGCGGCGTTGTCGGGCCGCGGCAGCAAGAACGGCGCTGTCGGCGTCAGCAACGGCCAGGTCACCCTCGACCTGGCGCCGTTGATCACCGTCGCCAAGCAGGATCTCGTCGCGCGCGGGCTGACGATCGCGGCCAAGATCCCCGTCGTCCATAAAACGTTCCCGCTGTTCCCATCCAAGAACCTGGCCAAGGCACAGGGCCTCTACCGGCTCATCAACGACCTGAAAATCGTGCTGCCGATCCTGACCCTTGCGCTGCTCGGCCTGGGCGTGCTCGCCGCCCGGGGCCACCGGCGGGCGCTGATCGGCGCCGGGCTCGGGTTTGCCGCGTCCATGCTGGTGCTCGGCGCCGGCCTGGCGATCGCCCGGGCTCTCTACCTCAACAGCGTGCCTGCCAGTGCGTCCACGCGACGCGGCAGCCGCCGCCTTCGACATCCTGGTCCGGTTCATCAAGACCGCGCTTCGCACCCTGCTCGTGGCAGGCCTGATCGTGGCCGTCGGCGCGTTCTTCACCGGGCCATCCAGGGCAGCGGTGCGGACCCGTTCGGCGTTTTCCTCCGGCCTCGGCTCGCTGCGCCGAGGCGGCGAATCCGCAGGCCTGTCCACCGGCCCAGTGGGCTCATGGACCTACGCGCACCGGCATGCGCTGCGCATCGGGGCGGTGGCGCTGGCCGCCCTGATCTTCGTCTTCTGGGGCCAGCCGACCGCCATGGTCGCCATCGTGATCGCCGTCTTGCTGCTGGTGGCACTCGGCCTCATCGAGCTGATCGGCAGGCCCCCACCGCACCACGCGCCAGCGCCCCCCGTGGCCGGCGGGTGACCTTGTAGGCCTGGTCGTTATTGCCCGTCGTCGGCCATCTCGGAGCCGGCCACAGTGATCGCGAGGCCCAGGGCCCTGAGGATCTTCCCGCCTGCCGAGACCACCCGCGCCGTGCCCACAACCGGGGCAACCGCGATCATGACTGCCTGGATGTCGTCGGCGGTGACCCCGCTGTCCGCGGCGGCCTCGGCGTTGGCGAGATAGGAGGCAGGCGGTGCGTCCACAGCGATCAGGGCGGCCATCCTCGCGAGCATGAGCTCGCGCGGCGCAAGAGAATTGTGCTCGACCGATGCGGTGGTGATGTCGGCGAGCGTGTCAAGGACAGGTGTCTCGGCAGTCACTGAGCCCTCCCCCGGCTACTGCGGAACGCGTGGCTGCTGGCCTCGCTGGATATGCCAGCAGTCCACCGCTGCTCCTGACCAGGTGCATCACCCCCGATGGGTGAGATGCACCGGGGCTGTCCCTCTGCGGACCGGTAGCACCTACGCCGCTGGTGGAGATCCGTCACCGCTCATCCCAGATGATCACGAGAAGCCTCTGGCGCCGGGAACAAACGCACTCTTCCGCCCGGAGCCGGGCATCAACCTGCGAGGGTGATCACTGACCACGCGCGCCGGGGCCGTAGGGGGCGGGAGCGGTGAAAAGCCGGCTCCCTGGCCAGTGGGCTGAGGAGCGATGTGCCTCACCCACGCTGGGTGATGCCGGTGATCGGTTCCTGGGCGAGTGTTGATCCTGCGCTGGGCGCGGGACCGCTAGCGGGCGGCTGCCGGCAGTCTCCCGAGCGTGAAGGAGGAGGAATGGTACTGGCCGCATCATCGTCCTATCCGCTGTTGAACCTCTTCTGGACGATGTGCATTTTCTTTCTGTGGGTGATCTGGATCTGGATCCTGATCTGGGTGTTTATCGACATCTTCCGCAGTCATGACCTGTCTGGCTGGGCCAAGGCCCTCTGGTTCTTGTTCGTACTGTTCATTCCGATCATCGGCGTGCTGGTATACCTGATCGCCCGGGGCGGCTCGATGCACGAGCGGGCGGCCGGGCAGGCTCAACGGTAGGACGCGGAGTTCATCCTCCGCATCGCCTGCGCATCGGCCAGCCCGTAACAGTGAGGTGTATTAAAGATCTTGGACAGTGACTCTCGGTCTGACTGAGAGGATCTGTCTTATGCCGGAGCATCGCCGGAAGTTCAGCCCGCAGTTCAAGGCTGAGGCCGTGCAGATGGTGATCTCGACCGGAAAGCCGATCGCTGAGGTGGCCCGGGACCTGGGGATCCATGACGGGACCCTGGGTAACTGGGTGAATGCCTGGCGGCGGGAGCACCCGGAACCTGACCAGCCCCTTACCCCGGTGGAGCGTGCGCGCGTGAAGGAACTCGAGGATGAGAACCGCAGGCTGCGGATGGAGAACGAGTTCCTGAAAAAAGCAGCGGCCTTCTTCGCGCGGACGCACCCGTAGCTGAGCGGTGCGCTGTGATCGACGCGGAGAAGGCCAGCTACAAGGTCGCCTGGATGTGCCGCGCTGCTGGGCGTGCCCAGGTCCAGTCGTTCTATGCCTGGCGCAACCGGGCCGAGACCGCCACTGCGGCCCGGCGCCGCGAGCTGGCCGGCATGGTGCGCCGGGCGTTCGGGGCGGGCCGGGGCGCCTACGGCTGCCGGCGGGTCGCCGCGCAGCTGAACCGGGACGGGCATGCGTGCAGCGTCGGCCTGGTCGCGGACCTGATGCGCGAGCTGGGCCTGCGGGCCTGCCAGCCGCGGGCCTATAAGCGCACCACGCTGCCCGGGAAGGAGCCGGTGACCAGCCCGGACCTGATCGGCCGGGACTTCACCGCCGCTGCGCCCGGGACCAGCGCTGGTCGGTGACATCACCTACCTGCGCACCGGCGAGGGCTGGCTATACCTGGCCACCGTGATCGACCTGGCCACCCGGATGGTGACCGGCTGGCAGCTCGCCGACCACATGCGCACCAGCCTGGTCACCGACGCCCTGGCCATGGCCATCACTCACGGCCACGTCAGCCCGGCGTCATTTTCCACAGCGACCGGGGCGCCCAGTACACCTCCGCGGAGTTCGCCCACTTCTGCCAGGCACACGGCATCCGCACCAGCGTCGTCCGGACAGGCGTGTGCTGGGACAACGCCGCCGCCGAGAGCTTCTTCGCGCGCCCTGAAGAACGAGATGTACTACCGCCAGGCCTTCCCCGACGAGGGCTCGCGCCCGGTTCGCCGTCGCCGACTACATCGAGGTCTTCTACAACCGCCAGCGGCTCCACTCCACCCTCGGCTATCGCACTCCCGCTCGAAGTACTTCACCGAATTCCAGACCGCAGCAACCGCTGCATGATCAACAAGCCGAGGAACTGTCCAAGATCCTTGACACAACTCATCCGGGCAGTTGGCGGATCATCGTCGCGGTGGTGCACGCTGTCGCTCATTCCTTGGCTGATGTGCAGCTGACGTAGATCGTTTACTCGGGGTCGTTGCCGTGGTGGTCTTCTGCCGTAGGCGTTCGTAGGGGGTCTGGCCGCCGCGGGCGCCGTGCGGTCGATGGTAGTTGTAGAAGTTCTACCACTCGGTGAGCTTGTCGTTGAACAGCTCCGTGTCGTCGATGACGACGCTCTTGAGCATGCGGTAGGAGTCCTGGACCAGCAGTCAGCGAGTGAACCCGGGTCAGCGAGGCTTCGCCAGGCCCAGTACGAAGCGTTCGTCGCCACCGCCGTCCAGTCGCGTCCACGAAGGAGAACCACTCGACGTTCGAGCTCTCGGCATGAACAGTGGTCGGCTGAAGCCCTGCTCGTCTCGTTTTATCGGCTCGAACCGATCGAAGTGACCGTACCGGCCATTGACAGGACTGATGCTCGGAGCGAAGTAAAACCCAGGCGGCAGCACCTGGTAGCGCTGGTGGTCAACTGGGTCTGTGCGATGCGGCACCTTCACCTCGAAGTCAGTAACCGGCAACGATGAGTCGTTCAGAAGGCACAGACCGAATGTCCCTTGCGGTCGCGCCTGCCCACGGGTGGCAGTCCACGCACCGATCCGCACGGCCTGTGCACGTCGGTCCTGTTCCTTTTCTGCCCTGAACGTCCTTAAGGCGAGGACGCCCGCCACAACGGCTGCCACGAAGAGCCCGAGGGTCAACCAGGCCGTGATCCAAAGTGCAGCGTCCACTAGCCGTCCTCCCTGGTTGAGTCGTCAGCCACCACATCAACCTGATCGATCACGCACACTGGCGCCACCCCTTTGCGCCAAACGCATGCGCCCTCGATGCCCCTTGATACCTCCGTCGCGGCCGTCGCGGCCTTGAACCGTCCTTGTGCCGTTCCGCCGTGTGCCGTCTTGTGCCCTCTTAGACAGCCCTGAGCACGCTCCCTGGCTGACCACTGCCGAATTGCGCCGTCTTTGATCAAGCGCGGCGCCGCAGGCGCCGCGGGCCCGGCGTCAGCGCCGCCGCTCAGCCTTAGGCCCGCGCGGCGCACGCTGGGGCAGGCCGGTAGCGGCGGGTCACCAGATTGACAGGGCTGATCCGTTATAAAGACCGGCCAGCGGCGCAAGCGCCGGTCACGTGCTCGCAGCAACTGGCCATGGCCACGCACACGGCACGCTGATCAGCGACACGGGCGAGGCGACTGGCTGGGCCAACGTCTGTAATCAGACCGGCGAGGACGATGACCACCTGGCCGTAGATGACAGCGGAGGCGAAAAGAACCGGCTGGCTCAGATCCGGGGATGGCCCGCTGACTGTACGTGCCCGCCCCTCCAGCATCAAGCGTGACTGTGACCGCAGGACAATGAGCACAGGAAGAACGTGCCTGGCCGACGTACACGCGAAGTCACGCTTGATCCTGGAGACCTCTGCGGGCACTCCGGTCAGAAGACGAGGGCCAGGCGGAGCCTGCCCGGACCGGACGCGGGCCATCCCCTGCAAGGTGACGCGGGCCAGTCGTGTTATCAGGATTCTTCATGACACTGCTCAACCTGGCGGTCGTCAACATCGCGGTCGCGACATGATCGCCGCGCTGGAGCGGCATTTCCTGTCAGGCGAGAGCCGACGGCGACGATCAGCCAATGCCGAGCTGCTTGCGCCGCAGCGCAACGACTGTCGCGATAACATCCAACGGCTGGGCGAAGGCTGGCGGCGAGGGAGTTACCTGGGCCTCGACGGCCGCGATCACGCGCCAGCCCATTTGCTGGCTGAGGTCCAGGTTCATGTGCCGGTACCCCTTTAGGTAGTCTTCGGCGTCCTGGAAGGTCCTGTCCGATAGCCGCGACACATCCACCTCCCCCGCCCAGGCGACAAGGTCTGCCGGGGCCGCTGGCTGGGCATGCGGCGGGTCTGGCTGCACTCTCCGCCGCCAGAACCTGACCATAAGCTCACCCCTTCCACACCGTACCGCTCCTGCGCGCGAGCATCCCGGTCTGGCCGCCCGCATCCTCCTGAGCAACGGGTCGAGGGCCGCGCAAACCATCGGCCGCCCGCTCTCCCGGTAACGGCTGACAGCAACCGCGGGATATACGCGGGATGGTCTTGCTCGGCGAGCCAGCCCGAGCGTCAACAATGCAGGTAGCAGCGATGGCAGACTATGAGCCACGGATGCTCTTGAAAACCATCAGCATTACCTGCGGGGCGCGTGCGGGCGGGGAGCCACGCTGGGAGCCACACGGATGAACAACCTTCGGATGCTCCGGACCCATATGGACAACCAGGAGAGACAAACCCGAGGTCACGAACTGATCTGAACGGGGCCGAACGCCCACGCTGGTATCTACGGATCAGAAGGTCGTGCCCGTGGCGTGCCCGATCAGGCGGTCATCAACGGTAAATCACGGTTGCTGACGGAAACCCGAACGAGGCGTCCAACCTGCGAAGGGTCAGGCCAGGCTGCCACGGCCACAATCTTTGCAAGCAGGGGGTCAGGGGTTCGAGTCCCCTTAGCTCCACAGGTCAGAAGCCTAATTCGAAATCTTGAGCCCCGGATTTGGGGCGAGTACAGCAGCAAAGTACCGCAACCGTGGATGGCGTGAGATGCCGGACACGCGTTCGAGCTGGCTTTGCTCCTCGCGGTCGGCTGCGGCCTGCGGCGTCCGTACGCCAGGTTCTGGGCCGGGTTTCGGGTCACTGAGCAGGAAGAACGTCATCGGCATGGTGCTGTGCCGCCTGCCCGGCGGCCAGCGGGCAGTGTGCGGAATCTGGCGTTTCAAGGCCGGTTCTTGCCGCTCTTGCAGGGGCCGGCGAATGGCAAGCCTATGCGCCGGTGAGGAGCGCGAGGCCTTCACCCAAAGACCGCACCGTGCTGTTAGCGACGTGCTGACTCGGGGAAGCTGACGATTGGGCCTGGCCGGTTCATCCGCTGTGCCATGGCGAGAATCGTCGCCGACGCCACTGGCGCGCGGATCACGGCGTTGGCAGAGATAATCGTGACAGCCATATGGGCCCAGATCTTGATCACCCTTAAGCCGGGGCTGCTGGTTTGGCTGCGGCTGCGCGGGCCTGTTTGCGGCTGGCCAGGAGGTATTTGACGGCTTCCATGGTGAGGTAGGCGGTGACGACGGCGATCAGGATGGGTGCGGTCTGCAGTGCTCCTACCTGGGTCAGGAACGCAGCCATCAGCACCATGGAGAAAGGCGCGGGTGCGAGCGCACCGGGGACGGCGGCGAGCAGGCAGGTGAACGCCAGTCCCAGTGGCACGCCGGGGATCACCTGGTGGACGAGGACCCCGGCGGTTCCGCCGATGAACAGCGAGGGGAAGATGGGCCCGCCGACAAATCCGCTGCCCTGGCTGACGGCGAAGGTGAGCATCTTGGCGATCAGGACGGCGGCGAGCAGGCCCACGCCGAGGGTACCCGCGTCCTTGAGCACCGTCTTGAGCTGGTCGCTGCCCGAGAACATCGTCAGCGGCAGGGCCACGCCGATGATCCCGAACACCACCCCGCCGAGCGTTGATTTCGCGATGGCCGGGACTTTCAGCCGGCCGAACAGCCGCGCCGCCCCCATCATGAACCCGGCCAGCAATGTGACCACGAGGGCCGCGAACAGGCCCAGGGGGACCCCGGCGAGCAGCTGCCAGTCGTGGAACGTGTAGTGGGGCACCTGGTAGTCGTCCAGGAACACCGCGCCGGCGATGGCGAAGTAGATGCCGAACGAAACGCTCGATGCCACGATCTCCGCGGCCAGGGCCTTGGCGAGCCGCTGCCCGCCCGGGCGGGCGGCCTCCAGGATCAGCAGCACCACGATCACCGTGCTGGAGAACAGCCCCCCGTAGGCGCCGGCGAAGCCGGCCAGGGTATTCACCTGGGAGTCCTCTTGGCCGAGCGCCCTGCGCCCGGCGATCCAGCTGCCCGCCCCGCCGCCCATAGCGCCCAGCGCCTTCTCCGGGCCCAGGCTCGCCCCACCGATCAGCGACACCACCGAGACGGCCGCGATTCCCGGCACCAATCGTGTCTCGACATGCCCGGTTTTCAAGTCGTCGAACAGGCCGGGAGTCTCCCAGGGCAGGCGGGTCAGGCGGCGCAGCAGCCCGACCGCGACACCGGCCGCCGCGGCGACCGCGATCCACCACCAGTGCCCGCCGAACCAGCCCGGATGGGAATCGGTGTACCACTTGCCCCCGAACTTGATCACCCCGATGAATACCAGGCCGGCGAACGCCCCGAACACCCCCAGGGCGGCCGCGTAACCCATCAGGACCCAGAACTCCCGCTTCTGGGTGACCGGCGGAGCAGCAGCTGGCCCGGCCGCCGCGGTCACGACGCCGGCCCCGCCGGAGCGGAACTCGCACCCCGCCGCAGCCGCCAGCGGCACCCTGGACCGTCCCGGTCAGCTGCACGGCACTGTGAAGAGCCCCAGCTCGGCATGTCGCCTTCACCCCCGGCAGGTTTCCAGATGAGCACGATCGGGCCACCGCCTTCCACCGCGACACGGCACAAGGTCAGGCCCTGGATCCTGCGACCCCGATCCGCAGGGGTGGCCTGTCCAGCCGGGCCTGGTCACCAGGATTCCACACCTCATGCCGCCTCTGTGCACCCCGGACATCCCCAGATCAGGAGCGGAGGCAAGCTGCAGAAACCGGGAAGGGGCCAATCATCCACGCCCACCGTAATCCCAAGATCACGGTTCCCGGCCTGCCGGCGCACCACGCGGCGGTTGTCGCCCTCCAGCCCTTTGAAGGTCAGATCGAGGCCGCCGTCGGAACAGGAATGATGGCGACCGCAAGGCCCACCAGCGGCGAAGAACGCCGCCCGAAAATCTTGTCCGGATTGACCACCGTGGTCGCGGCGCCCGCGGCGAACCCGACCGGCAGCAGCAAGATGATCCCCGGGATGCGCAGACTCGCGGCGAGGATCTGGCAGGCCCGCCAGCCCGACAATCAGAGCAAGCCCGGCGAAGATCTGCGAAGCGCTCACGGGCCCGGCGGTGCGAGGCAGGCTGGGCCCATGACGTTGGCGGGGTTGAGCGCCCGGGTGAACCGGGTCATCGCGTGGGCGGATGGACTGCAGCGCAGGCATGGGGTGCTGGGGTTCCCCTACGCGGTGGTGAAGAAGTACGGCGACGATGGGGGCGGCCGGGAAGCCGCGCTCATCACCTACTACGGGTTCCTGAGCATCTTCCCGCTGCTGTTGCTGGGGGTGGCGGTCCTGTGGCGGGTGCTGGCTGGTCATCCGGACCTGCGTGAGCGTCTCGTCGATGCGGTCGTACCGGACGCCCTGCGAGCCACGGTTGAGCATTCGCTGGCCACTTTGCCGACGTCAACGATTCCGTTCGTTGTCGGCCTGATCGGTTTGCTGTTCTCCGGAACTGGTGTCGTGTTCTCCGTCTACCAGACGCTGAATCATGTCGCAGCAGTCCCGCACCGCCACCGGGCCCCTTTCTTCGCACGCTACGCCCGGGTGTTCGTGATGCTGGCGACGCTGCTGCTGGGAGGACTGGCGGTCGGTGCGCTCACGGTCGTGGCCACCGCCACCGCACTGCCCGGCCAGTCCGGGGTGCAGCGGGCGGCGGCGGTGCTCGGGTCGGCGCTGATCGTCTTCGCGGTGTTGTTGCTCGCCGCCAGATTGCTGCTGGTACGGCCCGCACCGGTCCGGGCCTTGTGGCCAGGCGCCCTCCTGGGCGCGGCAGTGGTGACGGTGGTGCTCAACCTCGGGGCGCCGCTGCTGGCGCGGCTGGTGACCAAGGCCGGCCCCGTCTATGGCAGCTTCGCAACTGTGGCAGGCATATTCGCGCTGCTATACCTGGTCGGCCAGGCGCTGGTGTATGCGGCGGAGGTCGCCGCCGTCCGCTATGCCGGGCTGTGGCCACGCGCTGTGGACCTGACCCGCCCGACCGCGGCGGATGCCCGCGCACTGGCCCTGCTAGCCCGCGAGCAGGAACGCATCCCCGCCGCCCGCGTCAGCGTCCACCTAGCGGCACGTGGCTCCCCGCCAGTACCGGGCGGATCGCTGCCAGGGGACGATGGCCCAGGGTAACGCGGCCACCCCCAGCCACACCCACTCCGGGCTGCCGAGGACATCCTCCTGGCACCGCGCGCATGGGGGTCGCTATGCGTCTCGGCCCTGCCGTATATGAGCTGGTGATTGGAAGTACCACGTCCCTGTGCACGTGTCAGGTGTTACACATATTCGCGGCGGCGCATCCAGGCGAGGGTGGCCCAGCCCCAGATAGGGGGCAGGTAGGCGGTGAACAGCCGCTGGATGAACACTGCTGCGACGGCCTGGTCCTGGGGTATACCGGCGCTGGTCAGCCCGGCGATCAGGCCCGCTTCCACGACGCCGAGGCCACCAGGCACCGGGATGGCTCCGCCGATGATCGAGGCCAGCGTAATGACCACGAGTATCGTCGCGATGCTGGCCTGCTGCCCGACCGCGTGCAGCGACGCGCCAAGTGCGGTGGCCACCAGCAGTTGGGCTAGCACCGACCCGGCCACGACATAGAAGATCTTGCGTGGCTCGGTGGCGATCGTTTTGACGTTGGCCCAGATGGTCACCAGATGCGGCCGGACCCGGCTGCTGGCGAGCCGCCGCAGCCGCGGCACCAGGGTGATCAGCGCGACAGCGATCCCTGCGGCCAGGACCACGGCGAGCACGATCCAGACCGCGGTCTGGCGGTCGCTCAAGCTCGACGGCGCGTGGAAGTTCCCGGCGGCGAAGCCGATAGAGATCAGGAACAGCAGGCTCTTCGCACTCCAGCTTGCGGTCGTCGCGATGGCACCTGAGCTGACCGCCGCCGTTGCGTCATACCCTTGGCGCTGGAAGAACCTGACCCGGACGGCGAACACAGCGGCGTCGCCGCCGACCAACGCGGTGAAGGTGTTGGAGGTCTCCAGTGCCAGGCACCGGCCGTAGGGCAACTGGCCGGGGACGGTGCCGTTGAGCGCCCAGGCCTCGGCGACGATGGGCAGCTGGGCGAACACGAACGTCAGCGCCACCCACCCCCAGCTAGCACCCCTGATCACATCCAGCGACGCGCCGACCTCGGCAAGTATCCCGATGATCGCCCAGATACCGATCAGTGTGCCGATGCCGAAAACCAGGCTGACCCAGCTGACCCGCTTGGCCTCAGCCAACTTCGGCACCTCGATGCCGGTTGCGTCGGCCACCGCCGCCCGCAGCCGGGGGAGCAGGTCCTTGTGCTGGCGAAGCGCGCCCACGGTGACCGGGTCGAGCGCCGAGCGCTGGAGGTGAACCAGCGCGCCGCGGGCCGTGTCGGTGTTGAGCACCCGGGCCGCCGCCGCGGCCGTCCGCTTGGCCCCGGCCCGCACTGCCATCGCGGCCAGCGCTGCCGCCAGATCGCCGTCCAGGCGGGCATCGGAGGCCGCCGCAGTCGCGCAGCGGAAGTCCCTCAGGCAGACGCCGTCGGCGGAAACGATGATCGTTTCCGCGCCGAGCGTCCCATGTCGCCGGCCTGGCCGCAGCCGCAGCACAGCCTGCAGCAGCTCGTCCAGCGTCTTGTCGGGCAGCGCGGCGTCATCGGCCACCGACAAGGCGGGCCCGGGTGGCAGCCTTGTCACCAGTGCGGCGTCCCCGCTGGGCCCGAACCGGCCGACGGCAAGCACCTCGGGCACGAGAACATCGGCGCGCCCTGCCATCAAGGTGAGATAGGCCTCGTGCTCGACCTGCTGGAGACGATCGAGAATGAGGGTGGGCCCAGAATCGCGGTAGAAGCAGAACCGCCACAGTTTCGCCAGCACCCGTGCGTCGGACGCGTCACGGCCGTAAACCGATAGCTCGATCGCCTGGCCAGCGGGATCGCGCCCGGTGAGCTTCTCCACCCCCCAGCTCTGACCTGGTGCCCGGGTAATGCCCTCGACCGGGACACCCAGCTCGGTGATCCATTCGGTGATCTCCTCCGCCGAGGGCAGGCCGAGCGGCGACCCCACCGCCAGGTGGAGCCCAGCCGCAACCCCCCATCCGATCGCCAGGCTGGAGATGGTGTTGACCGGAAGTGCCGACCCGTTGATGACCGCGGCGATCGACGCCAGCATGACCATCGATACCACCAGCCGGTGCAGCGGACGGCTGAGATACGGCAGCGCGGTTGCCGCGACCGCGATCGTGACCGCGAACTGCGTCACTGGATAGCTCATATCAAGCCCAGTCAGCGCGTCGGTCACCGGCCGCCCCGCCGAAGGCCCGAGGATGTGGCCAAGGAGCAGGCACACCCCCCAGGTGACCACCGCGGCCACGGCAGTCCACCGAACCACAGCCAGCCGAGGAACCAGGAGGCCAAGGATCACCAGAAGAACGATGACGCCAATGGAACCGAGCCAGAAAACCGAAGTGACAAGCCACCTGATCGCCGTGGGCGGCGGATTCAGAGCGTGCACGACCCCCAGTTCCGCCGCCGAGTTAGCCCGCATCACCGGGATGGACACCGCCACCACCGCGATGGCAAATCCGAGGCGGAACGCATCGGAGGCACGCCGCCGGGTAGTGCCCCCGCCGCGGGGCCCGAGCACTACAGCACGCAACCGCCGTGCCACCCGGCGCTCTGTATCCGCGCCGTCCTCACTCGCTAACGAGGCCACATGTGACATGCCGCCCCCTTGGGCCTCGGCGACGAGCCTGCGGACGGCACCGTTGCCGCTCTTGTTAGCTGGGTCTTCCTACATTATTGATGAACCCGAACCCGTAGCCCATCCCTCGGACGAGCCTCAGTTCAGCAGTCACGGCGCTGCCTCCGCCTCAGAGCGGGGTCTCGCACGGGGCAGGTCATGCAATGCCCCCTGCGTTCTGACAGATGCTGCCGACCCCGGTCCTGGGCGTTCACCGCCTGGCGTGGTCCGCTGTTGTTATGGCTCACCGTGGGGCTCGGGGCCGGTGTGGGGGGCCTGGGCATCGGCCGCGGCGTGGTGGTCGTTCGCTGCCCGGCCTGCCTGGCCGAGCAGCGTCTGGAGGGCCAGCAGGTACCCCTCCAACCGCGATCCCAATACCAGCTCCGGCCAGGACATCCAGGGGATAGTGCACCCCCAGGTACACCCGGGACCAGCCCACCAGGACGGCGTAGCCGATCGCCACGGCGGCCAGCGGCCGGATCAGGAACGGCACGAGCGCGATGACTACCGCCACGGTGACGGCGGTGTGGCTGGAGGGAAAGCTCGTGCCGTGCGCAGGCTGCTGGCGCAGCACCGTACCGGCCATCACTTCGTAGGGCCGGGGGCGGTCGGCAATGGCCTTGGCCACGTGCGCCAGCACCCATGCAGCGCCGGCCGCTACGGCTGCGGCGGCTACCGGCAGGACACTTCGGTTTCTGGCCACGGCGTAAACGACGGTGAGCACGACGACAGCGATGATGCCTGTCGGCAGGAACAGATGCGACAACGGCGTAAGTACCGAGGCGACGGCCGGCGGGACCTGGTTGAGAATCCGGAACAGGCGCGCATCCCAGCTGATCGTCCCCGCTTTGACCAACAGCGCAGAGGCGCCGAAGAGCGCTACCCCAAGACCAGCCAGGAGCCCGGCGGTCCATGCCGTCGGAACCCGGGGCGGGCGGCTCGGCCACCACCACGATGCGGGCGAGATCATGGAGAGCAAGCAGTGGGCGCGCCGGCCGGGTGAGCCCGACGCCGCCGGCTGGCCGCTGCACGGACCCAAGGGCTTAGCGCGGATACGAAAACCACGGCCACCTCCGCCAGGAACGTCGCTGCCGCGGACGGGCAGGTGCCATTGCCGGAAAGCCCCGCCATGTCGGCCCCCATGGTGATCGGCCGGGTAGCAGTACTGCTACCCGGCCGCCCTGGACGCAGTCCACCGCCCTGCCTCCTAGGCGATGGAGGCCAGGCCTGACGGCGTAGTGTCCGGGCTCACTGTCCGCCCTGCGCACGAGGCTGTGAGTCGATGATGTCGGCCGCCTGCCGCAGCGCCCTGGCTACCCGGTCCCGGAACCGCAGCTTCCCAAACTCATCCATCAACTCGGCGAGCAGGTCGGTCATGGGGGTCAAATCAAGCACGCCTGGATCGTCGCCCTTATTGACGACCCGTCCCGCCCTCGCGGCAGTGGCGGTCTGCCGCGCCTGGTTCGTCAGGTGACCAGCAACGGTGCCGGCCAGGCGGCTGCCATCTCTCATGGCCGCAGCGCGGCGGCTGGAGCCGGGGTTTGAGCTGCTGGGCATGGCCGGGGAATCGGTTGAGGGTGGGTCCTCAGGCACCGCAGTCGCCTCACTTCCACTGATCAGCGGGACTGGTTGTTAGCAGGGCCGGTTGTCCGGAATATTGGCTGTGGCTCGGTGGCCATTTGGCTCACCTGCTTAGTCGCTGGGCTGTGTGGCTGCAGCGTCCCGGCTGGTGCTGGATCGTCCGCATCGTGCTGCTTGTGCTTGCCTGCTTCTTGCCCATGCTCGGGATCGTCACATGGTCGCACCTCCGGCGCTTCACCCAGCCGAGGGTGATCGCGGGGATCAGCTGGGCTGGTACGGCTCGTCACTCGCTGCTTGAACGGCCAGCACTACCCCATCAAGCGGGCAATGGGGCTGCTCAAGGAACGCGGGCTAGTCGAGTCCTTCCAAGAGATAGCGGGCAACAAGAACCACGGCCGGGTACTGGGTCGCTGTTTCTGAGGGGGCGGCCGCTTTCACTCGCGGCGGGTGATGCGTCCCGTCAAAGATACGCATGAGGGTGTAACTGTGGCCGTCCCATGACCTTGGCCGCGGGCGCGCGGGGTTCTGCGGGGAGGAGGGGCGAACGCATGGACATGACCAGCGGCGCCGCCCCGGGGGCCCCGGCTTCGTCGCTGCGCAAGATGCTGGTGCCGCTGGCCTTGGCCAGTTCATCTGCAGTTTTGCTGGCTCGAACATGAACGTCATGATCAACGACATCAGCCACGACCTGCACACCGACGTCCACGGCGTCCAGGTCTGCATCACCTTGTTCTTGCTGGTGATGGCCGCGCTGACGATCCCTGTGCGGCAAGCTGACCGATCGTTTTGGCCGCAAACGGCTGTTGACGTTAAGCGA